>NZ_RPFN01000001.1:0-1457378 GCF_003813845.1 Luteimonas sp. 100069 | reverse complement strand
CCTTGACCGGCAAACCGGCCTCGGCCTCACGCAGGAAGCCGATGATCTGTTCTTCGCTGAAACGCTTCTTCACGTCCAATCTCCTTCTCGTTGGGATTGGACTCCAAAGCAGTCCGCTACTCAATTACGGGGGGACGTCGGTGGGACCTACGGCCGTGCTGACGTGGCCCGCAGCAACCGCGCCAGCGCCAGCGGCCAAGCTGCCTTTGCGCGAGACCGCCTGGGCGCCCAGCGCGGTGGAGAACATGTCTTCCGCGAGCGCGCCTTGACCAGCAGCCGTGGCCGACACCCCGCGCGCTTGGCTTTGCGCGCCAAGCGCCATTGCCCCATGGCCGTCGAGCCCGGCGTCTGCATGTGCTTGGTCGCCGATGGCCACCGTTGAGTAGCCAGTCGCCAGCGCACGCGGGCCAATGGCGACCGCGTCAGGGGAGTGGGCCTGCGGATCGTCACCATCCACGCCATTGAACCGACCCGAGATCTGGACATAGCGGGATGGATCGAGGCTCGACAGCATCCGGGTGCAGACATCGATGGCGTTGGGCACGTCGCCAATAGCACTGGCGCACTGATGCAAATCTTGGGGCACTGGCTCCGCAGGGGAGGTGGGGGACTGGGCGGCTGCGGTGGCGGATGCCAAACCGAGCGACAAAGCGAGCAACGCGTGGGGAAATTTCATGAAGCCTCCTGACCGTGGGGTATGCATCCACGGATAGCTGGAGGTTTCGAACGCGCAAGGACTGCTCTACGCATGAAAAAGCCCCCCGACCCAAGGAGGAGGCGCCAAGGGGCTGGAGGGCTGCAGGCGACAGGTCCTGCCCTTTAAGTTCTACGACAGCGCTTAAAACACGCAAGGGCGGGGGGGTTGCGCGCTTGAAAAGCCGCTGTTTGATGGGATCAATCCCGTTGAGTAGGCGCACCCACCCATGAAATACCTCGCCCCCTTTCTTGCTGCCGCTTTGCTGGCGGGTCAAGCCCACGCGCACGTGCCTGCCCAGGGCGAGCACGAAGTGCATGTCACTCCGAAGCGCACCTGGTTCCAACGCTGGTTTCACCGACACGGCGACGCGCCGCAATGGGACGGCGTTCACCCCGATCTGCGTTTGAAGCTGGAACCCATCCAGGGGGTCATGCGCGAAGAGGGATTCGATCTGCGCCTGATGGAAGGGTTCCGGTCGGACGCTCGCCAGGCAGCGCTGCTGGCCACGGGGGGCGGCGTGACCCAAGTGGGTGCGGGACGCAGTTGCCACAACCACGGCTTCGCGGTCGACATGGTCATCCATGTTCGCAACCGCCCCAGCTGGGATCTGACCCACTCACATGTCAGGGATGGCTACGCGCGGTTCGGAGCGCTGGCAACAGCGGCGGGGTTGCGCTGGGGCGGAGCATGGACCGACTTCCAGGACATGCCCCACGTCGAGATGCGCGAGGAATGCTTGCTGGCCATGCGATCCCTGCAGCGTGGGGAGACGCGCCGTCAGTGGGTGGATCTACCGGCCCCGGTCGAGGTGTGGCCTGGGGTCCATCTGGCTATATCCACGCTCGGTTGCGTTGGAGTGAAATGCTTGGCCAATTGGGGATTCCCCAACGCCCAAGCGAACCTCGCAACAGGCTCGCCGTGGCCAAGAAATGCTTGGTCAGGCCTTGCCAATGGAGCCGCTTGCTCAGCCGGGGTGCGCAGGGGAGCCGTGGCGTCCCAGCCGGGTTGGCTCACCCCGACCTAGTTGTATTACGATCACGGGACACAAACTAGGACACAAGCCGGTTTGCGTTCTGCATGGAGATCAAGGGTTTAGGGGCAAGTCGACCCGATCCCACTCTCTCCGCCAATCCGCCTTTCTTCTTTTTCTGGCAGCAGGTGCGGAGTTGGTTGCTCGATAGGATCTAGGATCGACACCTGTCGGCAATGCCGGGACAGGTGACCTCAAGGAGGAGGAATGGGCGTCAGGCAGAGCGCATGCCATGGTCCGCGCGGACCTGGTTCAATGCTTCCCGCCCCGGTTGACGGGTCAGGTGAAGCCCGACGCTTTTCCGGGCAGAGGGGGCTGGCGGCTCCGACTCACTGGCTCGGCGGGCTACTTGCCCCAAGCGGTGCATGCGATTCCCGGGACAGCGAGTGGCGCCGCGCACGTTGGGGGCAGCTGCTCTCTGCGATCGGGTACACCGTCCATATGACCGCTTCCCCGGTCCGCTAGGCTTCGCGCCATGCACAGGGCGGGACCGCAATCGCTGGAACCATCGGATTACCTGGCGCGCGCGGTGAGTGCGCTCGTCTCGGTACTGGTTGTCTCGATGATGCTGTGCCTTCTGCTTCAGGACCGGCGCTACGCAACCCGGAACCCAACGGGTCTGAAGCTCGAGTACGTTCTTGCGTACGTCGAAGTTCCGGAGCAGGCAGGAGTGCCTCCGGTCCGCATGGAGCATGCGCACCGGGGCGACACGGCGAAGCGCTGGCTCGGCAATCAAGGAGTTC
This sequence comes from Luteimonas sp. 100069, assembly GCF_003813845.1. NCBI lineage: Bacteria > Pseudomonadati > Pseudomonadota > Gammaproteobacteria > Lysobacterales > Lysobacteraceae > Luteimonas > Luteimonas sp. 100069. The sequence continues at coordinate 1,454,908 of NZ_RPFN01000001.1, read as the reverse complement.
GCCCGACCGGAGCCGCACCGTCGGTTCCAGAGTCTGCTGCCGCACGTGTTTCTGATCCGAGCGTCGATGGCGCGGATACGCGCATCGAGATCGATTACTCGGGTTGGGCACGGTCAGTCGAAGGGATCGAGTTCTCGGAGAGGCGCTTCCTGGAGGAGGGCCGCGCTGGAGGCTCGCGGCCGGACAGTCTCAGGATGAGGCGAAGCATCACCGGGCGCGACATCGTCAGGGGCTTCGCAATGCTGACCGGGCTGTGGCCGCCGGGATATACCGACGATCCGTGTCCCGCACTTCGCAGGACGGTCGAGCAGGCCTACAACTCCGATGCGCCGAGGGATGCGGCATTCATGAAAGACGCGCTCGAGGCCCGTGACCGGTTTTGCAGCTGACGTCGTTGTCTGCGCCCACGCTTCGCCCCAGACCCCCGGCGGACAGTCGTGCGCCATCTCCAGGAGGGTCAGCCGGTGGGAGGGCCGAATCCATGTATGACTCCAGCTTTGGATCAGTGGCGTCAGGCAGGCAACGCCGCGACCCGGCTGCGATAGCGCGGCGCGATCGAGCCCAGGCGCCGGATGCCGGATTGCCGGTATTCGACTGGAGACCCCGACTTCAGATGCCACCGGTAGCGCTCGGGCGCGTACCTGCAACGGGAACCAGCAAGCAGACTTGCCGGTGCCGTCGCTCTGGCAAGCCGTGGGATGAATGCGCCAAGGAAGAGCTTCGGTTGGAGGCCCCGCGCGGTCATCTTTCTGCACAGAATTTCATCAACAACAATACTGACTTACCGACGGTCAGGAACGGCCCCCCAAGGCTGGCGCCTAGCACGGCGCAGGCGCAGGATCGGCTGGCCGGCAGCGGGCCGGCCAACGAGACTCCACCATGGCGACGAAGAACGAACAGACGAGCCCCAAGGCTGTGACTGCGGCCTCGAAAGCGTCGAAGGACAAGGGCTCCAAGACTGCGTCGAAGTCCACGGGTGATTCGGCAATGGCGCAGAACCCGTACAAAAGCAGCAAAAAGTAGCGCCTTCGGCGGGGCCCAGCGCCCCGCCGTCCGAACACGCGTGACCGCTGCAGCGCTTCGTCCATTCAAGCGACCAGACTGCCCGCAGCCCGTGAGCCCGAGTGCTGGCACCTCAGCGCGACCGCGGCTCCAGATGTCCCGGAACTCACAACGTCGCAGAAGCCCTGACCCACCGTCGGGGCTTCTTCGTTTCTGCCCTGTGGTTCCGGTTCGAGCCTCGATGCCTGCTGGCTGCGTGGGGCGAAGACATCCCTGCCGAGGAACCCATGCCGTCGTTTCCTCCCTGTACCTGCAGACACGGAGGCAAGCACAGACCGCATGCTCGCCGCGCCTCTTCACCCGGCACGTGACGACGGCCTAGTAGGTTTTCGCCTCCAGACGACAAGCTCATGCGACTCGAGGCCCCGATGCGCCATCCGTCCGTCGTCCTGCCGACAGGCAGGCAACGCAAATGAAGCTGTCGCGCTTCATCCAGGAAAACGTGCGCGAACTCCTGTCTGAGTGGAACGCGATCTCGAGCTCGTATGCACCGGCGGGCTCCGGAGCCAGCCTGGGGCTGGGTCGTCATGCCGAGCAGATCCTGAGGGCCATCGCGGTCGACATGGAAACCGAATCTAGCCCGACCGGGCAGCAGGCGCGTGAGCGCGCGCGCGGTGACATCGCCGAGTCCGGATCGGCGGCGGCGTTCTACGGCGCGGTGCGGCACGGAGATGATCTCTCGGTGTCCCAGTTAGCCGCTGACTACCGTGCGCTGCGCGCGACGGTCCTCAAGGCCTGGCTGAAGACGGGCGAGCCGCGCGATGCGGAGCGAAGCCAGCAGTTGCTGCGTTTCAACGAGACGCTCGACCAGGCGTTCGGAGAGTCGCTGGCCGCCTACGATGCCCAGGCCCGGCGGCAACGGGCGAAGTCCCAGGCGGCGCTGCGCGAGAGCGAGGCGCGCTACCGGGGCATCGTCACCACGGCGCTGGACTACGCGATCTTCACCACTGATGCGGCCGGCATCATCGAAAGCTGGCCGCCGGGCGCCGAGGCCGTGTTCGGGTGGACTCCGGAGGAGGCGATCGGCCAGCACGCGGAGATCACCTTCACCGAGGAGGACCGCGCCGCGGGTGTGCCCGCCGAGGAAATGCGCGTCGCCCAGGCTGAAGGCGTCGCGCCGGATGTGCGTTGGCACGCATGCCGCGATGGCAACCGCGTCTTCATCGATGGCGCCACGCGGCCGCTCATCGACCCCTTCGGAAATACCAGCGGCTTTCTGAAGGTGGGTCGTGACAGCACGGAGCGCAAACACTGGGATGAGCGGCAGCAGGTGCTGCTTCGCGAGCTGCAACACCGCACGCGCAACCTCATGGCGGTCGTGTTGACCATATTCGACAAGACGCGTCGCACCAGTCCCGACATCCACGCCCTGGCGAAGTCCTACACGAGCCGGCTCGGCGCACTTGCCCGCGTGCAGGGCCTGCTCTCGCAGTTGCAGGAAGGGGACCGGATCGCTTTCGATGCGCTCGTGCGCGCTGAGCTGTCGGCCATGGGCGCGCTGGACGACGCGGGAAACAGTGAGCGGGTGGAGCTCTCGGGCCCGTCCGGGGTCTACCTGCGCTCCGGCACGGTCCAGACGTTCGCGCTGGCCCTGCACGAACTCGCGACCAATGCGTTGAAGTACGGAGCACTGGCGCAGGAGCAGGAGCAGGGCAGATTGTCGCTGCGCTGGCGTGCGATGCGGCGGGACGGCCATCCGTCCCTGCATATCGAGTGGACGGAGAGTTGCGTCGACATGACGCGCGCTGCGGCCGCGCCCCAGGGCAGCGGTTACGGTCGCGAACTGATCGAGTACGCGCTGCCTTACCAGCTCGATGCCCGCACGTCATACGAGCTCGGTCCCGACGGCGTGCGTTGCACTATCGAGGTGCCCGTGTCCGACGCGACATCTCCGGACGTCATGACCCATGGATGAGCGCAACCTCGCAGGGTGTCGCGTTCTTGTGGTCGAGGACGATTACTCCATTGCCGCGGCCCTCGCCGAAGAGCTCGCCGACCAGACCGCGATCGTGATCGGCCCGGCGCCGTCGGTCGAGCGTGCCCTGAAGCTCGTTGACGAAGCCGCGCGGCTGGATCTGGCGGTCCTCGACGTCAATCTGCGGGGCGAGGAGGTCTACCCGGTCGCCGACGTACTGGCGGAGAGGGGAATCCCGTTCGTGCTGGTCACGGGCTACGACCGGCACACGATCCGGGCTCGATACCTGCAGGAATGCATCCTGGAGAAACCGGTCGGGACGGCTGCGGTGCTGTCCGCGTTGCGCCGGCTTCCGCGCTGATCGTTAGCGGCTCAACAACGCGATTTCAATCTCGCAGGGCAGGGCGGCAGCCGTGATGGCATGTCGCGTCGTTGACGCCGGGCTGCACTCGGGTCCTGAAGTTCGCTGCGGCGCGAAACGCTGCCCCGATCAACTCAAGGCCGACGCGTCTTCATAGGGCAGGTGTACCGCGCCTGCTTCGCGCAATGCGGCCTCCGCCGGGGCGAGCGATTCCTTTTCCCCGTCGATCACGACCAGGATGCGGCCCGACTCGATCTCCTCCTCGAACTTCCGCCGCACAGGATCGGGCAGGGACGCCCCCACCATGGACGAGGCCCAGGTTCCGATGGCGGCGCCGCCCAGGGTCGTCAGCGCCACGCCCGCAAGCGTGAGCCCGAGCGGCGGTATGGCGACCGCGACAAGGCCAGCGAGCAGTCCGGTTGCCCCACCGATGCCTGCGCCGCGGATCGCCGCGTGCTTGAAGTCGGTCGGGGCTTCCTTCTGGTGCTCGGGCATCGCCTGGAGTTCGATGTCACCGCGTGCCACGAGCGAGACGTCCTCGTCGGGAATGCCCGCGCTTCGGACGGCGCGTACCGCGGCTTCCGCCGCGGGCAGGGAAGACGTGCTGTAGACACGACGGATCTTCATGGGCGACTCCACGGCAGGACCGGATCGATTGAGCATCCGCAGCAAGTTGTCGCTGGGCCGTGAATCGGGCGCAGGTCACCCCACGCCGAAGACCGCGGCGTTTCCGGACAGATGTTCGTGAAGGATGAAACTGCCCACCAGGATGAGAATCACGCCGCCGAGTATCTCCGCGCGCTTGCCCGCAACAACGCCCAGGGCGCGTCCCAGCATCACCCCCGTGGTCACCATCACCAGCGTGCAGATGCCGATCACTGCAGCGACCACGAGGATGTTGACCTCCAGAAAGGCCAGGCCCACGCCGACCGCCATCGCATCGATGCTGGTCGCGAAACCGGTCGCGGCCAGGTTCCAGAAGCCGTGGGGACGCGTTCTCTCGTGCTGCGTGTCCGTCGTGTCGGAGCGGAGTCCGCTGATCAGCATGAAGGCGCCGAGCACGCCAAGCAGTACGAAGGCGATCCAGTGATCCCATGCGGTCACATAGGCCGCCGCGGCAAGGCCCAGCGCCCAGCCGACGACAGGGGTCACGGCCTCGATGACGCCGAAGATCGCGCCGACGCGCAACGCCTCGGCGAATCGCGGACGTTGCATCGCCGCCCCCTTGCCGACAGCGGCGGCAAAGGCGTCGGTGGACATGGCAAAGCCGATCAGGAGGATCGAGAAGAAGGACATCGAATTGGATGCGGTCGGGCGGAGATGGCGTGCAGCCGCCAGCGCGCCCAACTCCGTTGCGCCGGCATGCCGCTGGTCTCGCCTACCTGGACTGGTTGCCCGCACCACGATCATGCAGATCGAGTGTGTTGACGCGGGCGCCTCCGCGTACGGAGGCCGGCTACTCCCCAAGGGGACGCGCATGCTAGCAGCGCGTACGCGCCGATGCACACGTATAGCCCGAGGCATCCAACATAGGTGGAACGATAGAGCCGGGGCGCGTGGACGCCGGGCGTTCCTCAGCAACCTCCGGACGCGGGCGCTGCAGCTTCCCCTGCGGTGTCCTGATCGCGCGGCTGCGCGGGCTCGCTTCCGGGCCCACTCCTCTCGAGCTCGTGCACGACTGCTGGTCGGCCGACAGTACCGCTCTGGCTTCGGAGGCGTGGCTGAAGCCTGTTGGAGACGAGATCTCGCCCGTGGTCGCCTGAAGCCCCCCAGCTAACGGCTCGAATCCATCTTCAGCGTTCGGGGTCGCCCGCCTGCTCTTTGCTCGAGGCGGGTTCGGCGCTCGCTTCCATCTCCGCCGACAGCGCCGTGGCTTTAGTCGAGTTCGATCGGGTAGGTGCGGGTACCCGCCACGTCTGGATCACGTTGGCCGGCAGATTGAACACGTAGTGCGTCCCCGGGCCATGTTCCAATGCCCGCGCTTTGAAATCCTCATCCGTGACGCACGTATCGCAACGGATTGGAGCGGCTTCGAGCGTTGCAGCAGCGCAGAGCCCCGAAAGAGTGAGCGCCCCGACGCTTGCCAGTCGATTCAAGCGGTCCATGTCCTACTCCTTCGGGGTCCGTAGTGCTGCCGAAGATAGCAGTTGGACTTGTCGGCTTCGCAGAGCAGATTCGGTGGGGCGCGCTCGGGCGTCGGCCGCCCTGATGTGGCTGTCATGCCGCGCAGGCTTGTTCCACAGGAGCGGTTGTTCGGGGCGTGCAGCAGGTGCCAGACACGAAGACCGGTTTCAAGGGAGCAGGCCATTGTGGTGGCGGTTAAAGCGTATTCCGCCTTCGCGCATGGCGGTGGCGGGGTTTTGCCTCCGGCGTGTCCCACGCGTGCGGTCAGGCCGTCTACTGTAGACTCCGGACGTCGGCATCGTTCAGCGCGTGGACTGCCGGCTGCTGTAAGATCCGTTTGGTCAGGAAATGGTCAACCCACCAGCCTGAAGCCGCTTGAGATCCCAGTTCACCGGGGGTGCCATGGCTTCGACGGGGGTCGCGAAGTTGCCTGGTGCATGCCGAGGGGGCCGCTTTCCTCGTAAATCCAGCAGCAAAACTTTAGTTGCCAACGACGACAACTACGCTCTCGCCGCTTAAGGCGTAAGCCCCGAACCCACTTGTGCCCGTGCTCGTGGATGTAGGGTCATTATCACGGAACCGGCTGTGATGGCTGCCTGTCAGTCACGGCTTAACCAAAGCAGGCTGGTCCCGGGATGCGCTTCGCGCACCGTGCTGTTCCGGGGCGAGATCCAACGGTGAGCTAAGCATGTAGTACCGGGGATGGAGTGCCTTCGGACGCGGGTTCGATTCCCGCCACCTCCACCATCTTGATGAAAACGGGCCTTCGGGCCCGTTTTCATGATCTGCAGCAGTCGGAATCGTCTCGGATCGTTATGCTGTCGTGATGTTCGCGCTCCGTTCACGCCAAGATCCCGCTGGTCGAAGTCGGTCGAGCTGGCGCCTGCGTCGCAGTCATTTTCTCGCGCTCCTCGTGCTGCTGGGGTCCCTGCTGATGGTGGGCCTCTACGCCCGGGGCGCTGGCGAGCGCGAGCGCAAGCTCGCCGGAGCGAGCTTCATCGCCGAGGCCGACCAACTCGCAGATACGGTCCGACAGAGACTGCTGCAGTACGAGCTCAGTCTCAGGGGCGGCGTTGCGCTGCATAGCGCCGCCGTCGATACACCGACTTCGCGTCAGTGGCGAGGTTACGTCGACGGACTCGATATCCGCCGTCAGCTGCCTGGCCTGATGGGGCTGGGGTATGTGGCGTATCTGGACCCGCACTCGCTCGCCGAGCTCCAGCTGCGCCAGCGCGAGCTGGGCGAGGGGCTCTTCACCGTGACGCCGCGCGGTGTGCGGGAGCGCTACGGCGCGATCCTCTATTTCGAACCCGAGACCGAATCCAGTCGTGCGGGGATCGGCTATGACCAGTACAACGACCCGGTCAGGCGCAGTGCGATGGACGCCGCGCGCGACAGTGGCGAAGTGAGGCTCAGCGCCCCCTTGCGTCTGCGACAGCACGGACGCGATGGACAGGAAGGCGTGCTGATGTTCGCGCCGGTGTATCGCACCGCGCGCCTGCCCGTGTCCGGGGCTGGCCGTGAAACCGCGCTGGTCGGCTGGGTCTACGCCCCGTTCCGGAGCACGGAGTTTACCGACCGTTCGTTGGTTCCGATCGGGCACGATATTGCGTTCCGCATCGTCGATGTGACCGGGGGCGAGGAGCGTCCGTTGCTCGCGTCCAATGGCTGGAGCGACGCCGTGGATGCGCGTCCGCTGCACACCCTCAGCCAGCAGCTGTACGGGCGGACCTGGCGTTACGATTTCCAACATGTTGGCGCGCTGACCTCGGGCGGCATGCGTGAGCTGCAGGCGACACTGGTGGCCGGTGTCATTGCATCGCTGTTGCTGTTCGCGGTGGTGCTGGCGCTTGCGCGCACCCAGTCGCGCGCCGAAACGCTCGCCCATCGCCTCAGCGATTCCTACCGGCGCAGCGAGCAGCGCTTCCGCAACGCGATGCGGTATTCGGCGATCGGCATGGTGCTGCTCGACCGGGAGGGCGTCATCGTCGAAAGCAACCCGGCCATGGCCGAGATCGCGGGGGTCAGCCAAGCGGTGCTGAACGGGACCAGGTTCCGGAGCTATCTGGCCGACAGTGGCGACGATGTATCCCGCACCCAGGAGACGCAGGCGCTGCGGGAAGGTGTCTTCCGCAGCAGGCGCCAGCTGCGGCGCCGCGACGGAGACCTGCGTGAGGTGCATCTGGCATCGACGCTGATGCCTGGCGAGGAGGAAAGCGATGTGGCCCGGCTGGTCCAGGTCGAAGACGTCACCGAGCGCGTGCGTGCGGAGGCGCAGGTGCATGCGCTCAATCGCACGCTCGAATCCCGCGTCGAGGAACGCACGCGCGAGCTCACCCAGGCCAACCACGAGCTCGAATCCTTCGCCTATATCGTGTCGCACGACCTGCGGGCGCCGCTGCGCAGCATCGACGGTTTCGGGCGCATCCTCGCCGAGCGTTACGAAGCGCTGCTGGATGCGCAAGGGCAGGATTATCTGGCGCGGGTGCGCAACGCTGCCGCGCGCATGGATGGCCTGATCGATGCGCTGCTGATGATGTCGAGGATCAGCCGCGGCGAGTTCAGGCGTTCGCCTCTGGATCTGAGCCGCATGGCCAGCGAGGTGATCACGGAACTGAGACAGACCGAGCCCGGGCGCGACGTGACTGTGCGCATTGCCCCGGGACTGCAGGCCGAGGGCGACGCGGCCCTGGTGCGCAACCTGCTCGAGAACCTGCTCGGCAATGCGTGGAAATTCACCGCCAATACCGAGCGCGCGACCATCGAATTCGGCAGCGAGCCGGGCGGCATCTTCTACGTGACCGACAACGGCGCGGGCTTCAACAGCGAGTACGCCGGCAAGCTGTTCCGTCCGTTCCAGCGCCTGCATCGCGACGACGAATTCAAGGGGCACGGTGTGGGTCTGGCCTCCGTGCGCCGCATCGTCGAGCGCCATGGCGGCACGATCGAAGCCAGCGGACAGCCGGGAGCCGGCGCGACATTCCGCTTCACACTGGCGCCAACCCCGCGCGCCACGTAATGACGGCCGCGGGGGTGGCGAGGCTCAGGCGTTCTTGTTGTGCGCCCGCATCGCGCGCTGCTTGTCCCGCGCCCAGTCGCGATCGCGTTCGGCGTCGCGCTTGTCGTGTTTCTGCTTGCCCTTGGCGAGCGCGATCTCGGCCTTGATCTTGTTGCCCTTCCAGTAGAGCGCCGTCGGCACCACGGTGTAGCCGTCGCGCTGCACGCGGCCGATCAGTGTGTCGATCTCCCGGCGGTGCAGCAGCAGCTTGCGCGTGCGGTGCGCATCGGCGACCACGTGCGTCGAGGCCTGGATCAGCGGCGTGATCTGCGCGCCGACCAGAAACAGCTCGCCGCGGAGCACGACCGCGTAGCTGTCGCCGATGTTGGCCCGTCCCGCGCGGATCGCCTTGAGTTCCCAGCCCTGCAGCGCGAGACCCGCCTCGAATCGGTCCTCGAGCTGGTATTCGTGCCGAGCGCGTTTGTTCAGCGCGATGGTGCCCGTGCTGTTTGCCTTATCCTTGCTGCCACCGCTTTTCTTGCTCATCCGTCCATTGTCTCCGAAGCAGCTTCCCCAGGCGAGTCATGCCCAAGATTGAACGTAGTGCCCTGGTCGGGCATCCCCCCGAACGCATGTATGCGCTGGTCAATGATGTGGCCGCCTATCCGCGCCGCTTTGCCTGGTGCGACGCCGCCGAGATCCAGGAGGACTCGGAATCGCGCATGGTTGCGCGGCTCGATCTCGGGCTTGGCGCCTTGCGCACGTGGTTCACGACTGAAAACACCCTCTCGCCACCCGACTCGATCGACATGCAGTTGCGCGATGGTCCCTTCAAGTCGCTGCACGGGCGGTGGACCTTCCAGGCGCTGGGCGAGGGCGGCAGCAAGGTCACGCTGCTGCTCGAATTCGAACCCCGGAGCCGCCTGCTGCTGCCCGCGTTGACTCTGGGCTTCCAGGGCCTGGCGGATCGCATGGTCAACGACTTCGTCCGCGTTGCCGATCGCGAGAACGCCGGGTGAAACAGGTGCACGTGGTCCGGGCCTGGCCCGGGCGCCATATGGACTGGACCTTGTCGCTGGATGCGCAGGCCACGGTCGCCGAGGCCGTGGCGACGATCCGGGCTTCATGTCCGGAAGCGCTCGAGGCCGTGGTCGGCTACGCCGTATTCGGACTCCGCGTGCAGCCATCCACGGAGCTGCACGATGGGGACCGCCTCGAGCTGCTGGAAGCGCTGAAAGCCGATCCCAAGGACGCGCGCCGGCGACGCGCCGCAGCCAGTCGCGAGGGGCGCGACCGCTGAGGCTGGATCAGCGGCGGTTCTTTTCGCGGGGCAGGTTGCCGAACTTGCGCATCTGCGCGGCGAGTTCTTCATCGCGCTTGGGGAAATAGTCGCCTTCCCAGCGCGCGAGCTGATCGTTCTCGAAGAACACGGTGAAATTCTTCACCTCGGTACGGCCACGCCGGTCCACGCGTTCGGATGCGGTGTAATCCCAGCGCTGGTGATGGAAGGGGTCGGAAATCGACGGCGTGCCCAGCAGCGCTTCGACCTGCGACTTGCCCATGCCCACCTGCAACTGCTCGACGGCGGACCCATCGATCAGGTTGCCCTGGTAGATCGGCTGCTTGTAGAGCACGCCACAACCGGCGGTGGCCAGGGCGAGAACCGGTACGAGGAGAAGCTTGTGCATGGCGTGGGAGACGGCCTTGGATGACCGGCCGATGATACACTGCGCAGACGCCGCGACCGCGATTCAGGCAGCTGGCGTTCACCGCCAGTGGAATGCCGGCCTGTACCTGGAGACACCCATGGAATCGCTCGACCTGCGCAAGGCCGGACTCAAAGTGACCCATCCGCGGATGCGGATCCTGCAACTGCTCGAACACCGCACGCCGCGGCAGCACATGACCGCCGAGGACATCTATCGGCAGTTGCTCGACCAGGGCGACGAGATCGGTCTGGCCACCGTCTATCGCGTGCTGACCCAGTTCGAAGCCGCGGGCCTCGTGCTCAAGCACAACTTCGAGGGCGGCCACGCCGTCTACGAACTCGATCGCGGCGGCCACCACGACCATATGGTCGATGTAGACACCGGCAAGATCATCGAGTTCGAAAGTGCCGAGATCGAGGAGCTGCAGCGGCAGATCGCCGAGCAGTACGGCTACATCCTCGAAGAGCATTCGCTGGTGCTCTACGTGCGCAAGAAGCGCTGAGCCAGCGCGGCATCGACCGGCGCGCGCTGTCCTCGCGCGCTTTCCCCTCGATCAGACGTCCGCAGTCGCCAGCAGCTTGCGCGCCGCCGCGCGAGCTTCCTTGCTGATCTCCACGCCGCCGAGCATCCGCGCCAGTTCCTCGGCGCGCTCGCGGTCGTCGAGCCTCGACACCCGGCTCTCCGTCGCGCCATCGCTCGCGGCCTTGTGCACGCGGTAGTGCGCATGGCCTTTCGCGGCAACCTGCGGCAGATGGGTCACGCACAGCACCTGGCGCCCGGCACCGAGCGCACGGAGCTTGCGGCCGACGATATCGGCCACCGCGCCGCCGATCCCCGAATCGACCTCGTCGAACACCATGGTCGGCACCGCGTCGCTTCCGAGCGCGGCGACTTCGATCGCCAGCGAAATGCGCGAGAGCTCACCGCCCGAGGCGACCTTGCGCAGCGGGCGTGGCGGCTGCCCGGCGTTCGCGGACACCATGAACTCCACGCGTTCGGCGCCTTGCGGATCGGGGCGGGTGACGTCGAGCGCTTCGACCGCCACCTCGAACACGCCACCGCCCATGCCGAGCTCGTGGATAAGGGAAGTGGTCGCACTCGACAGCGACTTGGCTGCGCTGCGCCGGGCGGCGCCCAGGCGGTCGGCGGCCGCACGCCAGCGCGCCATCGCCGCCTCGATCTCGTCGTCGAGTTGCAGCAGGCGCTCGCCGGCGCCTTCGAGCTGGTCGAGCTCGGCGCTCAGGCGCGCCTGTACATCGGCGAGCTCCTCGGGCGTGACCCGGTGCTTGCGCGCGAGCTCGTGCAGGCGGACAAGCCGCTGCTCCAGCGTCGCCAGCTGTCCGGGATCGATGTCGAGATCGTCACGGACCTGGTCGAGCAGCAGCGTGGCCTCGTCGAGCTGGATCGCGGCGGCATCGAGCAGCGCATCCACCTCGCCCAGGCGCGGCTCGTGCGCGCGCATCCGGCCCAGCTCGTGGCGCAGCGTCTGCAGGGCCTGCGGTAGGCCGAAGGCGTCGTCGCCGCGCATGCGTTCGAGTGCGGAATCGCAGGCCTGGATCAGGCCGGCCGCGTTGGCCTGCCGCCGATGGGCTGCGAACAGCTCCGCGACCGCCTCGGCATGGAGGGCCTCCTCCTGGAGTTCCCCGAGCTGGTGGCGCAGCCAGTCGCGTCGCTCCTCCACATCACCGATGCCGGCGAGGGCTTCGCGCTCCTCGTGCAGCGCGCGCCAGGCCTGCGTGCAGGCACGCACCTCGGCAAGCAGGGCGCCATTGCCGGCCTGCGCGTCCAGCAGGGCGAGCTGGCTGCCGCGGGCGAGCAGGGCCTGGTGTTCGTGCTGACCATGGATCTCCACCAGATGCCCGGCCAGTTCGCCGAGCTGGGCGATCGTTGCCGGCCGTCCATTGATCCAGGCGCGCGAGCCGCCGTCAGCGCGCAGGGTGCGGCGCAGCTGGCAGACCATTCCATTCCCGATCCCGCCGTCGTCGAGTTCGTTGTCCTGCAGCCAGCGCAGCGCGGGGGCGGCGTCCTCGAGCGAGAACTCCGCGTGCAGCTCGGCGCGTTCAGCGCCGTGACGCACGATCCCGCTGTCGGCGCGCTGGCCGGACAGGAACCCGAGCGCGTCGACCAGCAGCGACTTGCCGGCGCCGGTCTCGCCCGAAATGACGGTCAGGCCCGGGCCGAACTCCAGGTCGGACTGGCTGGCGACGGCGAAATTGCGGATGGCGAGATGGGTCAGCATGGTTGCGGATTGTGCCTTGGCGTGCCGTGGGCGGATAGCGGAACGCTTGATACCGGGCCTCCGTCTCACAGTCGGAGAACGCCGCGCTTGCGTCGCCGCTTGGCGCGCCGTATACCGCCCCCATGCCGTCCGAACGCCGCCATCCGCTCGACCCGCGTGCCCGCCAGCTGTTGCGTACGCTGATCGGGCGGCATATCCAGGACGGCGAGCCGGTCGGATCGCAGACCCTGGCGAAGCACGCCGGGCTGGATGTGAGCGCCGCGACCATCCGCAACATCCTCGCCGATCTCGAGGAGGCGGGCCTGCTGGCCTCGCCGCATACCTCGGCCGGCCGCATCCCCACCGCGCAGGGCTATCGCGTCTTCGTCGATTCGCTGCTGCAGGTCAAACCGCTGCGCGCCTCGGAGATGGATCGACTGCGCGGCGAGCTCGGCGCCGCGGGTGGCCAGCATTCGCTGCTCGGCAGCGCCTCGGAACTGGTCTCGGCGATGACCCATTTCGTCGGTGTGGTGTCGGTACCCAGCCGCGAGCAGCTGGCTTTCAGGCATATCGATTTCCTGCCGCTCGACGGCCAGCGGCTGATGGCGATCATCGTGTTTGCCGACCACGAAGTGCAGAACCGGATCTTCCAGACCCGGCGCAGTTTCCAGCTCGGTGAGCTCGAGCGGGTGGCCAACTACCTCAACCAGCAGTTCGCCGGGCGTCCGCTGGGCGACATCCGCGCCGCCCTGGTCGAGGAGCTGCGCCACGCGCGCGACGAGATGGAGGCGCTGCTGTCCCACACCATGGAACTCGCCGAGCAGGCGCTGGTGCCGGGTGACGAGGACATGCTGCTGGCCGGGCAGAACCGCCTGATCGGCGTGCAGGACCTGTCGGACCTGGACCGCCTGCGCGAGCTGTTCGAAGCCTTCGCGCGCAAGCGCGAGATCCTGCAGCTGCTCGAACGCACCATGCGTGCGCCCGGGGTGCGGATCTTCATCGGTGAGGAGACCGGACTGGCGCCGCTGGAGGGCATGTCGCTGGTGACCGCGCCCTACGGCGCCGGCGGCCGGACACTGGGCGTACTCGGGGTGATCGGCCCCTCGCGCATGGCCTACGAGCGGGTGATTCCGGTCGTGCAGGCGACCGCGAGCTTGCTCGGCGCGGCCCTGCAGCCCGAGCCTTGAATCGGGCCTGCACGGCCCCATAGCTGGCAGGTCGGCGGCCAGACGCCCGCCCCGGAACCAGACATGACCCAGCCACAGCACGATGCCCAGACCCCGAACATTCCAGAAGACGAGGCCCCCGAGGTTTCCGTCGAGCAGCGGCTCGCCGAGCAGGTCGAGCTTGTAAGCGCCGAGCTCGAGCAGCTCCGGGCGCAGGTGTTGCTGGAGCGCGCCGATCTCGAGAACCAGCGCAAGCGCCTCGCGCGTGAGGTCGAGAACGCCCGCCGCTTCGCCAACGAGCGTCTGCTCGCGGCGCTGGTACCGGTGTTCGACGCACTCGAGGCGGGTCTTGCCAGTGCTCCCGAGGCCGACCCGCTGCGCAACGGGGTCGAGCTGACCCTGCGCGAGCTCACCAAGGCGACCGAGAGCAATGGCCTGGCCACCGTGGCGCCTGCGCCGGGCGACGCCTTCAATCCGGAGCACCACCAGGCGATGAGCGTGATCGATGCCCCCGGCGTGCCGGGCGGTGCGGTGGCGCAGGTGTTCCAGAAGGGCTACCTGCTCAACGAGCGCCTGCTGCGCCCGGCCATGGTCGTCGTCGCCAAGGCAGATTGACGCGGCGCCCCCGATACGGGTCGTCACCGGATGCGTCGCACCGCTTGAACGCTGTGTTGCGTGTCCCCAGATCACGGTTATGGACGGCGTTGCCGTCACCCAGACAACCTTCTAGAGGAAGCAGCGCATGGCAAAGATCATCGGCATCGACCTGGGCACGACGAACTCGTGCGTGGCGATCATGGACGGCGGTAAAGCCAAGGTCATCGAGAACAGCGAGGGCGACCGCACCACGCCGTCCATCGTCGCCTATACAAAGGACGGCGAAGTACTGGTGGGCGCTTCGGCCAAGCGGCAGGCGGTGACCAATCCCAACAACACCTTCTTCGCGGTCAAGCGCCTGATCGGCCGCCGCTTCAAGGACGCCGAAGTCCAGAAGGACATCGGCCTGGTCCCGTACAAGATTCTCGAGCACGACAATGGCGACGCCTGGGTGTCGACCAACGACGGCAAGCGCCTGTCGCCGCAGGAAGTGTCCGCGCGCATCCTCGAGAAGATGAAGAAGACCGCCGAGGATTACCTGGGCGAGAAGGTGACCGAGGCGGTGATCACGGTGCCGGCGTACTTCAACGACAGCCAGCGCCAGGCGACCAAGGACGCCGGTCGCATTGCCGGCCTGGACGTGAAGCGCATCATCAACGAGCCGACCGCGGCCGCGCTGGCCTACGGCCTCGACAAGTCGGGTGGCGACCGCAAGGTCGCCGTCTACGACCTGGGTGGCGGTACCTTCGACGTGTCGATCATCGAGATCGCCGAAGTCGATGGCGAGAAGCAGTTCGAAGTGTTGGCCACCAACGGCGACACCTTCCTGGGTGGCGAGGACTTCGACGCACGCGTCATCGACTACCTCGTCGAAGAGTTCAACAAGGACCAGGGCATCGACCTGCGCAAGGATCCGTTGGCGCTGCAGCGCCTGAAGGATGCGGCCGAGCGGGCGAAGATCGAGCTTTCGTCCTCGCAGCAGACCGAAGTGAACCTGCCCTACGTCACCGCCGACGCCTCGGGCCCGAAGCATCTGAACATCAAGCTCACCCGCGCCAAGCTGGAGGCCCTGGTCGAGGAACTGGTGCGCAAGACCATCGAGCCCTGCCGCACCGCGCTCAACGACGCAGGCCTGCGCGCGTCCGACATCAACGAGGTGATCCTCGTCGGTGGTCAGACCCGCATGCCGAAGGTGCAGGCGGCGGTGGCCGAGTTCTTCGGCAAGGAGCCGCGCAAGGACGTCAACCCCGATGAGGCTGTCGCGATCGGTGCGGCGGTGCAGGGTGGTGTGCTGGCGGGCGACGTCAAGGACGTGCTGTTGCTCGACGTCACGCCGCTGAGCCTCGGCATCGAGACCCTGGGTGGCGTCTTCACCAAGATCATCGAGAAGAACACCACGATCCCGACCAAGGCATCGCAGACGTTCTCGACCGCTGACGACAACCAGTCCGCCGTCACCGTGCATGTGCTGCAGGGCGAGCGCGAGCAGGCCCGCTACAACAAGTCGCTCGCGCGCTTCGACCTGACCGGCATCGAGCCGGCGCCGCGCGGCATGCCGCAGGTGGAGGTGTCGTTCGACATCGACGCAAACGGCATCCTGCATGTGTCGGCCAAGGACAAGAAGACCGGCAAGGAGCAGAAGGTCGAGATCAAGGCCGGTTCGGGACTGTCCGAGGAGGAGATCGCACAGATGGTTGCCGATGCCGAAGCGCATCGCGAGGACGACAAGCGGTTCCACGAGCTCGTCGCCGCACGCAACCAGGCCGACGCGCTGGTGCACAGCACCCGCAGCGCGATCAAGGACAACGGCGAGAAGCTTCCCGGTGATCTGATCGGCAATGCCGAGGCGGCGATCGCCGACGTCGAAACCGCGATGAAGGGTGAGGACAAGGCGCAGATCGAGGCCAAGTCGAAGGCGCTTGAAGAAGTGGCCCAGCGGCTCTTTGCCGCAGCCGGCGCTGCCGGCCAGCCGGGCGCAGGGGGTTCGGCCGGCGGTGATGCTCCCAGGTCCGACGATGTGGTCGATGCGGAGTTCACCGAGGTCAAGGACGACGAGAAGAAGTCCTGATCCACGTATGCGCCGCCCCGTGGCGGGCGGCGCTTCCTATCGCGCGACGCGGCCTCCGGTCGCACGAAGGGCGGAGCAATCCGCTCTTCGCGCATGTCCGCCTGCGCCGTGTCCGTAACTCCAGAACTGGCTGTCCATGAAACGCGATTACTACGAAGTCCTCGGTGTCTCCCGCTCTGCGAGCGAGCAAGAACTCAAGAAGGCCTATCGCCGTTGCGCGATGAAGCACCATCCGGACCGCAATCCCGGAGATTCCGCCGCGGAAGCCGCGTTCAAGGAGTGCAAGGAGGCCTACGAGGTGCTGTCGGACGGCGGCAAGCGGCGCATGTACGACCAGCACGGCCATGCAGCATTCGAGCACGGCATGGGCGGCGGCAACGCCGGGCCGGGTTTCGGCCAGGGCGCGGACATGGGCGACATCTTCGGCGACATCTTCGGCAACATCTTCGGTGGTGGCGGCCGCGGTGGACCGCGCCGCGGCGCCGATGTGGGATGCGTCGTGGAACTCGATCTCGAGGAGGCGGTGGGCGGAGTCGAGAAGCGTGTCGAACTGCCGACGCTGGCAGGGTGCGACGACTGCGACGGCACCGGCTCGGAAGACGGCAAGCGCGAGGTCTGCACGACCTGCGCCGGCCGCGGCCAGGTGCGCATGCAGCGGGGCATCTTCACGATGCAGCAGGCCTGTCCGCACTGCGACGGGCAGGGCCAGATCATCGCCAAGCCCTGCAAGACGTGTCACGGCGCAGGTCGCGTCGAGGACGAGAAGGTGCTGTCGGTGAAGATTCCGGCGGGCGTGGACAACGGGGATCGCATCCGTCTGTCGGGTGAAGGCGAGGCCGGGCCGGCAGGGGCGCCTCCCGGGGATCTGTATGTCGAAGTGCGGGTACGCCCGCATCCGATCTTCCAGCGCGACGGCGACGACCTGCATTGCGAAGTGCCGATCCGTATTTCCCAGGCGGCACTCGGCGATACGGTGCGCGTGCCTACGCTGGGCGGCGAGGCCGAGATCCGCGTGCCGGCCGAGACCCAGACCGGAAAGGTCTTCCGCCTGCGCGACAAGGGCGTCAAGTCGGTGCGCAGCCGCGCGCCCGGCGACCTGTACTGCAAGGTGGTCGTGGAGACTCCGGTCAACCTGACGGTCGAGCAGCGCGAGTTGCTGGCCCAGTTCGAGAGCACATTCAGTGGTGAGAACGCACGTCGGCATTCGCCCAAGTCCAGTACGTTCATCGACGGGGTGCGCGGCTTCTGGGAGCGCATGACGTCCTGAGTGCGGGTGGGCAACGCCTGCAACGAGCCGCCCGGCCATGTGCCGGGCGTTTTCGTTTCTCCGCCGTGGGGCGGCCTGTTTTCGGGTCGGCTTCGGCGGCGGCGGTCCCCGGGCCCAGGCGCCGGGTAAACCATCCACAGGCGGTGTGGATGGCCTGTCGACAATGTTGTGGATAAGCGTCGCAAGTACGCGTCCGCGCAAGGGACGGGCGAAGTGGTCAATGTGTCGCCACTGTGACGACGCGCACAGGCGCGTCGATTGCGGCGATTGCGCCGCGATCGCCGCCATGGCGCGGTTCCAGCGCGATTTGGAAGCAGCCGTCTTGACGCGCACCTCGTTTGGGTCTAGTCGCGGTGATGTCCACACGGGGTGTGGATGGTCGGATGACAAAGGTGTGGATAAGCCTTCGCATCGGCGTTGCGCCGGGCCCTTCGGCTGGTGGTCATTCCGTCGCCAATAGTGCGGCCGGGAGCCGGGATCGTGCTCCATCCGCGCATGCGCGCCGGCGTGCCCGGATCTCCGCAGTTGATCCAGCGGGTCGGTGACCCGAGTTGTGTCCGGTGACGCTTGACCCGCAGGTGGCGACGGGCTAGTCGCGCTTTCATCCACAGCGGGTGTGGATGGTTTGAGGACAAGGCTGTGGGTAACTCCTCCAAAGCCGCCTGCGTCCCGGTCCTCCGGAAGCTGGTCAGAATCTCGCCAACAGCCGCAAATCCGCTCGATCTGCCCCTTGACCCGCGCAATGCCATGCGGCACCTGCGAACGCCGCCGCCGGGCTCGCCGAACCCAAGAGGAAGTCGCCGGGTCGCGGGTGCTGTGGCGCCGGCTTTGCGTCCATCGAAAGGGGCGAGGTTGTCAGGCGCAAACCGCCGAAACCGCAGGCGAGGGTCAGGCAAACGTGTCCGCCGCGGCCCAAGGGCGGCACGCTAGAATGCGGACATGGCCATTCAACCGATTTCCAGCGCCGCTTGCCGCCCTCCCACGCGTGGTCTGCAGGTGTCCGCATGAGCGGCCGTGTGCGGGTGCTGGTGCACGGCGCGTCCGGCCGGATGGGCATGACGCTGCTGCGCCTGGCCGCCGATCGCGAGGATCTGTGCGTGTGCGCTGCGGTGTCCGGCCGTCCACCGAAGCAGCGGGTCATCGACGGGGTTCCCTACTTCGGGGCTTCCGAGCTCGCCGGCGTGCCCGCGTTCGACGTCGCGGTGGACTTCAGTCTGCCTGGCGGCTTCGACGCACTGCTTGCCCTGTGCCTCAAGCGCCGCGCGGCGCTGGTTTCGGGCACCACCGGTCTGGATGATGCGCAGCGGGCCGCGCTCGAATCGGCAGGTGGATCGATTCCCGTGCTGTGGGCGTCCAACTTCAGCCTTGGCGTTGCGGTCCTGCAGGATCTGGTGGCGCGCGCGGCGGCCGTGTTGTCGGGTTGGGATTGCGATATCGTCGAGTCGCATCACACGCGCAAGCTCGACGCGCCGTCGGGCACCGCGCTGACGCTGGGTGAGGCCGCAGCGGGGCAGGGCGCGACACCGCATTACGCGTCGATCCGCGCTGGCGATATCGTCGGAGAACATCTGGTGCAGTTCACCAGCCATGGCGAGCGGATCGAGCTGGTGCACCGTGCCACCAACCGCGACATCTTCGCCAACGGCGCTCTGCATGTCGCCGCGCGACTTGCGGGCCGCAACCCCGGCCACTATGCGATCGCCGATGTGCTGTCTGTTGATGCGGCCTGATCGCCGCATTCGCTGAACACACCGTGCGTGGCGCTGGCGCAGGGCGGGCCGCATCAGTACAATTCCCGCTCGCCTGAACCCCAAACCTCCGGACCGGTTTCCACCGCTCTGGCGGTTTCCTGCAACCTGACGTAGGCGAAGACCTCGTGACAGATTCCGCAATCCTCGTCCTTGAAGACGGCACCGTATTCGAGGGCATTTCCGTGGGCGCAACCGGCCTGTCGGTCGGCGAGGTGGTGTTCAACACCGCCATGACCGGCTACCAGGAAGTGCTCACCGATCCCTCGTACGCGCGCCAGCTGGTGACGCTGACCTATCCGCATATCGGCAATACCGGCTTCACCGACCAGGACGACGAAGCGTCGCAGGTCTGGGCGTCGGGCCTGATCGTGCGCAACGTGCCGCGCCGTCCGAGCAGCTGGCGCAGCCAGGTGTCGCTGCCGGAGTGGCTGCGCGCGCGCGGCATCGTCGCGATTTCCGAGATCGATACCCGCAAGCTGACGCGTCTGCTGCGCGACCGTGGCTCCATGAACGGCGCGGTGATGGCGGGCGAAGTCGATGTCGACGCGACGCTCGGAGCCGCGCGCAAATTCCCGGGCCTCAAGGGCATGGATCTGGCCAAGGTGGTCAGTACGACCGAGCGCTACACCTGGACCGACGGCCAGCTGGATCTCGACGCGAACGCGTTCGTGCAGGCAGCGCCGAAGTTCAAGGTCGTTGCCTACGATTTCGGCGTGAAGCACAACATCCTGCGCATGCTGGCCGAGCGCGGCTGCGAGCTCACCGTGGTGCCGGCGCAGACGCCCGCCAGCGAAGTGCTGGCGATGCAGCCCGACGGCGTGTTCCTCGCCAACGGCCCCGGCGATCCGGCCCCCTGCGACTATGCGATCGAAGCGATCCGCAGCTTCATCGACGCGAAGATCCCGACCTTCGGCATCTGCCTCGGCCACCAGTTGCTGGCGCTTGCCGCCGGCGCGCAGACGCTGAAGATGCCGCACGGCCACCACGGTGCGAACCATCCGGTGCAGGACCTCGACTCGGGCAAGGTGCTGATCACCTCGCAGAACCACGGCTTCGCGGTGGACGAATCGACGCTGCCGGCCAACGTGCGCGTGACCCACCGCTCGCTGTTCGACGGCAGCAACCAGGGCATCGCACTGCAGGACGCGCCCGCCTTCTCGTTCCAGGGGCATCCCGAAGCGAGCCCCGGCCCGCATGACGTGGCGCCATTGTTCGACCGATTCGTTGCGCTGATGGAGGCGCGTTGACATGCCCAAGCGTTCCGACATCAAGACCATCCTGATCATTGGCGCTGGCCCGATCGTCATCGGCCAGGCCTGCGAGTTCGATTACTCCGGTGCCCAGGCCTGCAAGGCCCTGCGCGAAGAGGGCTATCGCGTCGTGCTGGTCAACAGCAATCCGGCGACGATCATGACCGACCCCGAGACCGCCGATGCGGTCTATATCGAGCCGATCAACTGGCAGACGGTCGAGAAGATCATCGCCAAGGAAAAGCCCGATGCGCTGCTGCCGACGATGGGCGGCCAGACCGCGCTCAACTGCGCGCTCGACCTGGCCGACAACGGCGTGCTCGAGAAGTACGGCGTCGAGCTGATCGGCGCCAAGCGCGAAGCGATCCGCATGGCGGAAGACCGTGAGCTGTTCCGCGTGGCGATGGGCGAGATCGGCCTGGAATGCCCGCGCGCCGAAGTCGCCCACACGCTCGAGGAAGCGCTCGACATCCAGACCCGCGTCGGCTATCCGACGATCATCCGCCCGAGCTTCACCCTCGGCGGTTCGGGTGGCGGCATTGCCTACAACCGCGAAGAACTGATCGAGATCGTCGGCCGCGGCCTCGAGCTGTCGCCGACGACCGAAGTGCTGGTCGAGGAATCGGTGCTCGGCTGGAAGGAGTTCGAGATGGAAGTGGTCCGCGACACCGCGGACAACTGCATCATCGTCTGCTCGATCGAGAACCTCGATCCGATGGGCGTGCACACGGGCGATTCCATCACCGTGGCACCTGCGCAGACGCTGACCGACAAGGAATACCAGCGCCTGCGCAATGCATCGATCGCAGTGCTGCGCAAGATCGGTGTCGACACCGGCGGCTCGAACGTGCAGTTCGGCATCAATCCGAAGGACGGCCGTGTGGTCGTCATCGAGATGAATCCGCGCGTGTCGCGTTCGTCGGCACTGGCATCGAAGGCAACCGGATTCCCGATCGCCAAGGTCGCGGCCAAGCTCGCGGTCGGCTACACGCTCGATGAACTCAAGAACGAGATCACCGGAGGCAAGACCCCGGCCTCGTTCGAGCCGTCGATCGACTACGTGGTGACCAAGATCCCGCGTTTCGCGTTCGAGAAGTTCCCGCAGGCCGACGCCCGCCTGACCACGCAGATGAAGTCGGTCGGCGAAGTGATGGCGATGGGCCGCACCTTCCAGGAATCGATGCAGAAAGCGTTGCGCGGCCTGGAGACCGGCAAGGTTGGTTTCGATCCGACCGGCCTCGACTTCAACGACGAAGACGACATGGCCACGCTGCGCCGCGAAGTGCGCGAGCCCGGCCCCGAGCGTCTGTTCTATCTCGCCGACGCGTTCCGCGCAGGCCTGTCGGTCGAAGATGTCTATGCGCTGTCGTTCGTGGACCACTGGTTCCTCGACCAGATCGAGGAACTGATCGCGACCGAATCGGAGGTGGCGGCCGCAGGCATCGATGCGCTCGACAAGGCGCGGCTGCGTGCGCTCAAGCGCATGGGCTTTTCCGATGCGCGCCTGGCGCAGCTGCTCGGTACCGACGAGCAGGCCGTCCGTGCACTGCGCCACGCCTTCGGTGTGCGTCCGGTCTACAAGCGCGTCGATTCCTGCGCGGCCGAGTTCGCGACCGACACCGCTTACCTGTATTCGACCTACGAGGACGAGTGCGAGGCGCAGCCGACCGGTCGCGACAAGATCATGGTGCTCGGCGGCGGTCCGAACCGCATCGGCCAGGGCATCGAGTTCGACTACTGCTGCGTGCACGCGGCGCTCGCGCTCCGCGAGGACGGGTACGAGACCATCATGGTCAACTGCAACCCGGAAACCGTCTCGACCGATTACGACACCTCCGACCGCCTGTACTTCGAACCGCTGACCCTCGAGGACGTGCTCGAGATCGTCGAGATCGAGAAGCCCAAGGGCGTGATCGTCCAGTACGGCGGCCAGACCCCGCTCAAGCTCGCGCGTGCACTGGAGGCCAACGGCGTGCCGATCATCGGCACTTCCCCCGAATCGATCGACCTGGCCGAGGATCGCGAGCGCTTCCAGAAGCTGGTCGACGAGCTGGGCCTCAAGCAGCCGCCCAACCGCACCGCGCGCAATCCCGAGGAGGCGCTGGTACTGGCGCGCGAGATCGGCTATCCGCTGGTGGTGCGTCCGAGTTACGTGCTCGGCGGCCGCGCGATGGAGGTGGTGCACGCCGATGCCGACCTCGCGCGCTACATGCGCGATGCAGTGAAGGTGTCGAACGATTCGCCGGTGCTGCTCGACCGCTTCCTCGACAACGCCGTGGAAGTGGACATCGATGTCATCGCGGACAAGGACGGCAACGTGCTGATCGGCGGCGTCATGGAGCACATCGAGGAAGCCGGCGTGCATTCCGGCGACTCCTCGTGCTCGCTGCCGCCGTATTCGCTGTCGAGCGAAGTGCAGGCCCGCCTGCGCGAGCAGGTCGTGGCGCTGGCGCGCAAGCTCAAGGTGATCGGCCTGATGAACACCCAGTTCGCGGTGCAGACCGACGACGACGGCGTGGATACGATCTTCCTGCTGGAAGTGAATCCGCGCGCATCGCGCACCGTGCCGTTCGTCTCCAAGGCCATCGGCCTGCCACTGGCGAAGATCGCGGCGCGCTGCATGGCCGGCAAGACCCTGGCCGAGCAGGGCGCGACCACCGAGATCGTCCCTTCGTACTACTCGGTCAAGGAAGCGATCTTCCCGTTCGCCAAGTTCCAGAACGTCGATCCGATCCTCGGGCCGGAGATGCGTTCCACCGGCGAGGTCATGGGCGTGGGACGCAGCTTCGGCGCCGCGTTCGCCCGCGCGCAGGAGGCGGCGAGCATCAAGACGCCGCCGACCAGCGGCAAGGTGTTCGTCTCGGTGCGCGACCCGGACAAGAAGCGCGTATTGCCGGTCGCCCGCGACCTGGTCGAGCGCGGTTACACGATCGTCGCCACCGCGGGCACTGCGCAGTGGCTGCGCGAGCACGACATCGCCTGCGAGCAGATCAACAAGGTCATCGAGGGCCGGCCGCATGTCGTCGACCTGATCAAGAACGGCGAGATCGCCTATATCGTCAACACGACGGAAGGCAAGCAGGCGATCGCCGACTCGTTCTCGATCCGCCGCGAGGCGCTGCAGCACCGGGTCACGTATTCGACCACCGTGGCGGGCGCCAAGGCGTTGTTGCATTCTCTGGAATATCGCGGCAGCGGGCCGGTGTGGTCGCTGCAGGAACTGCACGCGCAGCTCAAGGGCGGCGCGGCAGACACATCCACACATTGACGGAGGCACGCCCATGCGCGCACCCATGACCATGCGCGGCGCCCAGCGCCTGCGCGAAGAGCTCGAGGAACTGAAGTCCGTCAAGCGGCCGGCGGTGATCGAGGCGATCGCCGAGGCGCGCGCGCACGGCGATCTCAAGGAGAACGCCGAGTACCACGCCGCCCGCGAGCAGCAGAGCTTCATCGAAGGCCGCATCAAGCAGCTGGAAGGCGAGCTCTCGCATGCCGACGTCATCGACGTGGCCAAGCTCAATGCCGGCGACAAGGTGGTGTTCGGCGCGACCGTGGTGATCGCCGACACCGAGACCGATGAAGAGAAGCGTTACCAGATCGTCGGCGACCTCGAGGCCGACATCAAGCAGGGCCTCATCGCGATCTCCTCACCGGTCGCCCGCGCCATGATCGGCAAGCACGAGGGCGACAGCGTCAGCATCGACGCGCCGGGCGGTACCCGCGAGTACGACATCATCAGCGTCGAGTACCTCGGCTAAAGGCGTGCCGGTCGTCTCCCGACACGCGATACCGGGCCCGGCCACGGGCAGGATGACGGGCGGGCCGGCGCGCCGGTCCGGGCGGTTCCCTCCAAGCCGATTCCAGGGCCGGATCGCCGGATCGGGCCTGCCTGCGCCGGATTCATGGTTGCCACGGGCGGCTGGCCGCGGGTGGGTATCCGCATGCCTGCGGGCCCCGGCCGTGCGCGGGCGCGGTGCGCCGCGTCCGGTGGCTGCGGGGACGCCCGCATGAGCGTCGTCACCTTCCTGCTGCCGGCGCCGGCGCGCTTCGGCGCCCAGCGCTGGCTGCCCGATGTCGCGCGCGCTTTCGGGCGCGCCGATGTGGCAACACAGACGCCGGGGCGACGCGCCCAGCTTGCGCGCCATGTCGACCTGCCCGACGGCAGCTGGCCGCTGGCCGCGCTGTCGCGACAGGTGGATGCGGGCGATGCGGGTGCGCCGGAAACGGCCTGGCTGCGCGCGGATCCCGTCTGGCTGCGTCCCGACATCAACGGCGTGCGACTGATGGCGCATGGTGATGCACTGGGCGTGAGCACCGACGACTGCGCCGCGCTGTTGCCGGCCTTGCAGGAGATGTTCGCCGACGCCGGCTTCCAGCTCGACGCGCCCGTGCCTGCACGGTGGTATCTGCGACTGCCGCGCGACACCCGCTTGCCCGCGTTTCCGGATCCATCCGACGCGCTGGGCACGGATCTGTCCGAATTCGAGGACACCAGCCCCGATGCCCGCCGCTGGCGTGCGCTCGGGAGCGAGGCGCAGATCCTGCTGCACAACCATCCCTGGAACGCGGCGCGTGCGGCTGCGGGCAGGCCGCCGATC
The DNA here is from genome assembly GCF_003813845.1 of Luteimonas sp. 100069. Lineage (NCBI taxonomy): Bacteria > Pseudomonadati > Pseudomonadota > Gammaproteobacteria > Lysobacterales > Lysobacteraceae > Luteimonas > Luteimonas sp. 100069. The sequence goes on along the minus strand of NZ_RPFN01000001.1, from coordinate 1,429,824 downwards.
AATGCGTTGTGGTTCTGGGGCGGCGGCACCTTGCCGGAGGCGCGCGCGGGCGGTGGAGCCGCGCCGCGACAGGTCTACACCGACGACGCGACCCTGCACGCGCTCGCTGCAGGCGCCGCCGGCGCGCAGGCATTGCCTTCACGCTGGCCGGACTTGGACCTGGACCTGGACCCTGGCGCGGCCGCGCTGTTCGACCTGAGCGCGCTGCGCGACCTGCGGCAATTGCAGGCCGACTGGTTGCAGCCGGCGCTGGCCGCCATGAAGCGCGGCCGCATTGCCGTGCTCACGCTCGACGACGAGGACGGGAGCGTATTCGCGCTTCGGCGCTGGCATCGCCTGCGCATGTGGCGCGCTCCGCGGACGCCGGCGGCGAAGCCTTCGTGACGCGCCAGGCGCCGACCATCCGTCGCCGCGACGGCGTGCCCGGCGAGGGCTGGCCCGAGACCATGCCGGCGCTGCTGCGGCGCATCTACGCCAGCCGTGGCGCCCACGACATCACCGCCGCACAGCCGAAGCTCGCGCAGCTGTTGCCCCCGGACACGCTGTCGAACATCGACGCGGCCACGGAACTGCTCGCCGACGCGATCGCGTCAGGTGAACGCATCCTCGTCGTCGGTGATTTCGACTGCGACGGCGCGACCGCCTGCGCGGTCGCTGTCCGCGGTCTGCGCATGCTGGGCGCGCGTGACGTGGTCCATGCGGTGCCCAACCGGGTGACGCATGGCTACGGACTGTCGCCCGCCCTGGTCGAAACGCTCGCGCCGCTGTCGCCGGCCTTGCTGGTGACCGTCGATCACGGCATCGCCTGCCACGCCGGCATCGCTGCGGCCAGGGCGCTCGGCTGGCGCGTGCTGGTCACCGACCACCACCTGCCCGGAGACGTGTTGCCGCCGGCAGATGCGATCGTCAATCCCAACCTGCCGGGCGATGCGTTTCCGAGCAAGGTGCTCGCCGGCGTCGGCGTGATCTTCTACGTGCTGATGGCCCTGCGCGCCCGCCTGCGCGTGCAGGGCGACGCGCGGGCGACGGACGCCGATCTGGGCAGCCTGCTCGATCTGGTCGCGGTCGGTACGGTGGCCGACCTGGTACCGCTCGACGCCAACAACCGCGCACTCGTTTCCGCCGGGCTGCGCCGCCTGCGTGCGCGACGCGGCTGCGCGGGCCTGCATGCGCTGATCGAGATTGCCGGACGGGAGGCTGCGCGCCTGACCGCCGCCGACATCGGCTTCGCGATCGGTCCGCGCATCAATGCGGCCGGTCGGCTCGAGGACATGGCGATCGGCATCGAATGTCTGCTCAGCGACGATGGCGTGCATGCGCGCGGTCTGGCCGACACGCTGCACCGGATCAATGCCGAGCGGCGCGCGGTGCAGCAGTCGATGCTCGACGATGCCGAGGCCGCCGTTGCGGCCCAGGTGCCGGTCGATCCTGCCGGCGCGGGCGTCTGCCTGTTCGATGCCGACTGGCATCCCGGCGTGGTCGGCCTGGTCGCCTCGAAGATGAAGGACACGCTGCATCGCCCGGTCATCGCGTTCGCTCCGGCCGAACCGGGCAGCCCGCAGTTGCGCGGCTCGGCCCGCTCGATTCCCGGCCTGCACATCCGCGACGTGCTGGCCGCGGTCGACGTCGCGCATCCCGGTCTGATCGAGCGCTTCGGTGGCCATGCGATGGCGGCCGGGCTGAGCCTGCAGCGCGATCGTCTCGCGGCGTTCACCGCTGCCTTCGCGGCAGCCGTCGAACGCATGCTCGATCCGGCGCTGCTCCGGGCCGAGATCCTCACCGACGGCCCCTTGCGCGGTGAAGAGTTCGACATCGTCCACGCCGCGCACCTGCGCGATGCCGGGCCGTGGGGGCAGGGCTTCCCGGAGCCGCTGTTCGATGGCGAATTCGCCGTCGTGGACTGGCGCGTGGTCGGCTCCCGGCACCTGAAACTGACACTGCGCCTCGATGGCCATGCGCGGCCGTTGTCGGCGATCCATTTCGGCGGCTGGCGCGAGATCGCGCCCGCTGCGCGCGAGCGTCTGGTGTACCGCCTCGCACCGGACGACTACCGAGGCGGCGATGCCGTGCAGCTCGTGGTCGAACACCGCGAGCCGCTGCCGACCGCCTGAGCCGTTCGACCGCGTGCGCCACCATGAATGCGGGTGCAGAATGCATCGCCGCGCATGCGGCTCAGCAGTCGCCGCTCCGGCGCTGCCGTCCAGCCGGGAGAGCTCATTGAAGACCGTCCAGACCTTGACCCTCGCCATTGCGCTTGCCATGGCACCCGCGATGTCTCCCGCCGCCGCCGTGGCCGAACCCGCCGATGCCCTGACGCTCGGCGCGGAACGTCGCGGGGAGATCACCAGCCGGTCCAGCCTCAATCACCAGGACGGCTCGCGCAGCCAGCTCTACCGCATCGATCTGCGCGAGGGCCAAGTCGTCGCCTTCAAGCTCGAGGGCGCGCTGCGTGGCAGGCTCACGGCCTTCCATGACGGTGATCTGGTCGCGACCTCCAATCCCGAGCGCGAATCGGCGCCACTGGTCGTGCGCGCCAGGCGAGCGGGCAGCTACACCATTGCCGTCAGCGGGGTCGATGCCAGTGCATATGGTCCGTTCACGTTGCAGGCCACGGCGATCGAGGCCTACAACGGCGAGACCCTGCGCGTGGGCGCGGCGATCAGTGACTGGACCGATGCGCGTCGCCAGCTGCCGCTGCAGATCGACGAGGCCGGCTTCTACACGATCGACATGATGTCCGACGATTTCGACTCGGTGCTCAAGCTCGATGGTCCTGGCGTTGCGCTGAGCAACGACGACGGCGGCGACGGCAGCAACGCGCGTATCAGCGCACGCCTCGCGCCGGGCACCTACACGCTGACGGCCGAAGGCTATGGCGGCGATCGCATCAACGGGCTGTACCAGATCCGCGTGGCCGCGCGTCCGCTGCCTGAAGGCGGCTTGCGGGAAGGCGGCGCACTGGACGTCGGCAGCACGTTGACCGGCCTGTACGAAGGCAACGCGCATGCGTACACGTTCTCGCTGCCGGCGCGTCGCGTCGTCCGCATCGACATGCGCAGCGACGAGATCGATCCGTTGATGCACCTGGCCGGCAACGGTGTGGAGAAGACCGACGACGACGGCGGCGACGGCCTCAACGCGCGCATCTCGATGCTGCTCGAGCCGGGCGACTACACGCTGCGCGCCGACGCTGCATCCGCGGGCGCCGGTCTGTACACGCTGGCGTTTGCTGCGTCAGAAGCGCCGGACAATGTCGGCGGCGGCACGCTGGCGGCGGGCCGTCCGATCGAGGCCACGTTGCTGCCCGGCATGACCGACCGCTGGACGTTCAACATCCGCAGCGCTGGCGAGTACGCCATCGCAATGCACTCCGACGACGTCGACAGCTATCTGCGCCTGAGCCGCGACGGCCAGGAAGTGGCGACCGATGACGATGGCGGCGGCGCATTGAATGCACGCATCGCACAGCGGCTCGAGTCGGGCAGCTATGTCGTCGAAGCTTCGTCGGTGGACGGCGACACCGGCGGCAATTACCGCATCTCGCTCGAGCGTCGCTGACTCCGGCGACCGGTTCTGCGCAGGGCGGGGCAGGGCCGGTCTGGCAGCAGATCGAGCGGACCGCACGATGCATCGCCGCGGTTATGGCCGTGATTGCGCCGCGGTGGGCTCCGCGTCCACTTCGGCTTCTCCGGCGCCCCAGTGAATCTGCGCCCGGCTGCTGCACGCGGCCGCGGCACCCGATGCGATCGCGGCTTCCGGGTCGCGCAGGATTTCCGCAATCGTCGCGTCAGTGACGGCATCGCTTCCCCACAGACCGGTCCACGCCGCGCGCCCGCCGCGCTTGGATGCGTAGAGCGCGCGGTCGGCCAGGCCGACTGCATCCTGCCAGCCACCGCGGCTCGTCGCACTGCCAGGAAGAAACGGCCAGCAGGCGAAGCCGAGCGAGATCGACAACGGCACTGCGCCCACCTCGTCGATCTCGAACGATGCGCCGCCGATCGCGTTCCCCAGCCGCTCGGCGATCTCGGTGGCGGCACGCAATTCGATGCCCGGGCAAGAGACCAGAAACTCTTCGCCACCCCAGCGCGCCACCAGGTCGCCCGGGCGACAGCAGTCGATCAGCCGGGCGGCAATCTGCACCAGGATCGCGTCACCGGTGGCGTGCCCGTAGCGGTCGTTGCATTGCTTGAAGTGGTCGACATCGATCAGGAACACCGCGTTGCGCAGCGCAGGCCGTGTCGGGAGCGGGGTGGCCCCCAGGCGGCGCATCGCGGCGCCGCGGTTCTCCAGCCCGGTCAGTCCATCGGCTGATCCGAGGTGATGCAGGCGCAGGTTGACCCGGCGCTGGTACCACCAGAATGCGAGCATCAGCACGGCCAGCACGATGGCGCAGATCACCGCGGCATTGCGCAGCCAGCGCGTGTGCATCAGGTTCAGCGCTTCGACCTGCTGCGCCTCGCGCAGCGCGATGATCTCGCGCTCGCGCACCTGGTCCAGCAGTTTCGCCTGCAGCCCGGCCAGGCTGTCGAGGTTCTGCGAGCGCAGGTTCCGGACCTCCGACCCCAGCAGGGCCTCCTGCGCATCCAGCGCTTCTTCGAACCTGCCGCCCGCGCGCAAGGCTGCGATTTTCGCCCGCACCGCATCGCTGTACTCCCTGCACGGCTGCGCCGTGCCGACCAAGGCCATCGCGTGTTCCGCGTGCGTGCGCGCCACGTCCGGCGTGCCGTCGTCGAGCGCAAGCCTGGACATGCGCAGCAGGGTGATGGCAGCGCCCGCCCGGTCACCGGACTCGGACTGCAGGTCGGCGATGCGCCGCAGCTCGACCATGGCGGACGCGGTTCCGCCCTTTGCCAGCCGGGACCGGATGGCGATGCGCTCGGCGCGCGCACGACGCCCGATGTAATCGTCGTCGTCTCCCAACTGCGCAGCGGCGTCGAAGTTGACCAGGGCGTCGCGGTCTCGGCCCGCACGCAGGTAGTTCAGGCCGCGGTTCAAGTGCAGCAGGACCGTCTGCTTTTCGGGCAGATCCGAGCCGGCGATGATCTCGTCGGCCTGCTCGAAGAATCGCTCGGCAGCCTCGTAGGATTCGAGTTCTTCGCTGTAGATGCTGCCGACGTTGATCAGCATCACGGTCTGGGCGATGGCGGATTCGTCGAGTTCCGCCGCTTCGTACGCGCGAATGTAGAGATCGAGCGCGCGCGGGATGAAGCCGACGCTATGCAGGGTCGATCCGGCATTGGACAGCGCGCGCAGCTGGAACGCGGGCGGCATGGGATGCGCCTGCAGCAGCGATTCGACGCGATCGACCGATGCGCTAGCGCGCCTGCCGTCACCGAGCAACGCCGCGGCGCGGCCGAGGCAGCTCTGCAGCTTCATCTCTTCATCGTGTGCCAGCGGGCCGCGCGCGAGGACCGCGTCGGCAAGTTGCAGCGCGGCCGCGGGATCGTGCTGTCGCAGCTCGAAGCAGCGATCGATGTCGGCGGCGGCAGACACCGGAGTCGGCGGCGTCAACGCCGAAACCGGTGCGATCCAGGCCAGCGTCGCGCCCGCCAGAGCGGCGGCCAGCCGGAACGTCCATCTTGTGCGTGTGGTCATGTGGTCGCGTTGTCCTGCCAGGGTCCCCGTTGGCAAGCATCGAGTCTAAACAGATTCGCTATGCACCTGCCCGGGCGCGGTGCGCGGCATGGCCGAGGACTTGTTAGAATCCCCGGTTTTCCGCGGTTCCCAATCCCATGCTTGAACTCAATCCCGTTCGCCAGCGCATCGCCGACCTTCGCGGTCGGCTGGATGCGCTCAGGGGGTTTCTTTGACTACGACGCCCGTCGCGAGCGTCTGGAAGAAGTCGAGCGCGAGCTCGAAGACCCGAACATCTGGAACGATGCCGAGCGCGCACAGGCGCTGGGCCGCGAGCGTTCGTCGCTCGACAAGACCGTCAACGGCATCCGCAGCCTGACCGAGGGGCTGGAAGGCGCCAGTGAACTGCTGGAGCTGGCCGAATCGGAGAATGACGAGGACACCGCGCAGGCGGTGGTCGAGGACGTCGAACGCTTCGGCAGCGAGGTCGACAAGCTGGAATTCCAGCGCATGTTCTCCGGCGAGCTGGACCACGCCGCAGCGTTCGTCGACATCCAGGCCGGCGCCGGTGGCACCGAGGCCCAGGACTGGGCCGAAATGCTGCTGCGCATGTATCTGCGCTGGGCGGAAAGCCGCGGCTGGAAGGCCGAGCTGATGGAGGTTTCCGGCGGCGAAGTCGCGGGCATCAAGTCCGCGACCGTGCGGATCGAGGGCGATTTCGCCTACGGCTGGCTCAAGACCGAGATCGGCGTGCACCGGCTGGTGCGCAAGTCGCCGTTCGACTCCGACAACCGCCGGCATACCAGTTTCACATCGGTGTTCGTATCGCCGGAAGTCGACGACAACATCGAGATCGACATCAACCCCGCCGATCTGCGTACCGACGTGTACCGCTCGTCGGGCGCCGGTGGCCAGCACGTCAACAAGACCGAGTCGGCGGTGCGCATCACCCACATCCCGACCAATACCGTCGTCGCCTGCCAGACCGGGCGCAGCCAGCACCAGAACCGCGACACCGCGATGAAGATGCTGGCCGCCAAGCTCTACGAGCTGGAACTGCAGAAGCGCAATGCGGAGAAGGACGCGCTGGAAGCCACCAAGTCCGACATCGGCTGGGGCAGCCAGATCCGCAACTACGTGCTCGACCAGAGCCGCATCAAGGATCTGCGGACCGGCGTGGAGCGCAGCGATACGCAGAAGGTCCTCGACGGCGATCTCGACGAGTTCGTCGAGGCCGCGCTCAAATCCGGCCTCGAGGCCGGCGCCAAGCGCACCGACGCGAGCTGAGTTTCCAGAGCCAACCCATGGCCGCGCGGTTGCGGCCTGGTGGTCCGTGTCGAGGTTCATCTGGCGCACACGGACCGTCAATGCGCCACTCCGTACGATGGCGCCTTCCCGGCGTCCGGTCGCGCAACGACCGGACGGTCCGCCCCCCGGCAGCCGGCCTTTCATGCCCGGCGTCCGTATTCACCTCCGCGTTTCGATGCAGATCCGCGGTTCCACTTCGCAGAGATCGCCATGAACCAGCAACCCGCCAATCCGCAGCCCGTCGACGAGAACGCTCTGATCGCGGAGCGTCGCAGCAAACTGGCCGCGCTACGCGGGCAGGGCGTGGCCTTCCCGAACGATTTCCGGCGCCGTGACGAGGCCGGCGCATTGCAGGCGCGCTACGGTGATGCCGAGCGCTGGAGCGGCGAGGCGCTGGAGGCCGAGGGGGTGCGGGTCGCCGTGGCCGGGCGGCTCATGGCCAAGCGGCTCATGGGCAAGGCCGCATTCGCGCAGATCCAGGATGTGAGCGGCCGACTGCAGCTGTTCCTTCAGTCGTCGACGCTGGGCGATCGTTACGACGCATTCAAGACCTGGGACGTGGGCGATATCGTCGCCGCCGAAGGCACGCTGATGCGGACGAAGACCGGAGAGCTTTCGGTCAAGGTCGAGACGATCCGCCTGCTGACCAAATCGTTGCGCCCGTTGCCGGACAAGTGGCATGGCCTGTCCGACGTCGAGCAGCGTTACCGCCAGCGTTACGTCGACCTGATCGTCTCGCCGGAAGCACGCGCGGTGTTCGTCAAGCGCTCCCGGATCATCTCCGCGATCCGCCAGTGGCTCGACAGCCGCGACTTCCTCGAAGTCGAAACGCCGATGATGCATTACGTCGCCGGCGGCGCCGCAGCCAAGCCGTTCATGACCCACCACAACGCGCTCGGCCTCGACCTGTACCTGCGCGTCGCGCCCGAGCTTTATCTCAAGCGTCTGGTCGTGGGCGGTTTCGAACGGGTCTACGAGATCAACCGCAACTTCCGCAACGAGGGCGTGTCGACCCGGCACAACCCGGAGTTCACGATGCTCGAGCTCTACGAGGCCTACGTGGCCTACGAGGAGATCATGGACCTGGCCGAGGGGCTGATCCGCGATGTGGCGAAGCAGGCGGTCGGTACCACGGCGCTGGAGTGGGACGGCCATGCGATCGATGTCGGTCCGGCGTTCCGCCGCTGGAAGCTCGAGGAAGCCGTGCGCGAACTCAATCCGGAGATCACGGTTGCCGACTGCCGCGACCGTGACGCCCTGGCCGCGCACTGCGCGCGCCTGGGGCTGCACGTCAAGGCCGGCGACGGCTGGGGCAAGCTGCTGCTCGAGATCTTCGAAGAGACTGTCGAGGCCGGCCTGATCCAGCCGACCTTCATCACCCATTATCCGGTCGAGGTCTCGCCGCTGGCGCGCGAGTCCGATGACGAAGCAGGTATCACCGACCGCTTCGAACTGTTCATCGGCGGCAAGGAGTTCGCCAACGGATTTTCCGAGCTCAACGATCCCGAGGACCAGGCCGCGCGCTTCCGCGCCCAGGTCGATGCGCGCGCCGGCGGCGACGACGAGGCCATGCACTACGACGCCGACTACATCCGTGCGCTGGAGGTCGGATTGCCGCCGACCGGCGGGCTGGGCATCGGCATCGATCGTCTGGTGATGCTGCTGACCGGCTCGGCATCGATCCGCGACGTGCTGCTGTTTCCCTATATGCGACCGCAGGTTGACGGCTGAGGGCCCCAGCTGCCCCCGCCAGACGGCCATCCGGGCCGCGCCACGAGTTGGACATCCCGGTGCGGCGGGGCCGGAATGGCGGATGTTGCTGGCGCGGGACTTGCTTCGGATGAACCCCGGCCGCGATGATGCGGCTGGGATCACTGGAGGAAGCTCGGCATGAACATCGTCATCGTCGACGATCAGACGTCCGCGAGGACCATGCTGCGTCACATCCTCGAGGACATCAGTCCCGAGCTGGAAGTGTTCGACTTCGGAGATCCCGAGGTCGCGCTGCGCTGGTGCGAGGACCACCGCGCCGACCTGCTGCTGCTCGACTACCGGATGCCGATCGTCGATGGGCTGGAATTCGCCCGGCGGTTCCGGCGGCCGATGCTGCATCGCGACGTGCCGATCGTCCTGGTCACCGTGGTCGGCGACGAGCCGATCCGCCAGGCGGCGCTGGAGGCGGGGGTCATCGATTTCCTGGTCAAGCCGGTCCGTCCTCGCGAGTTGCGGGCACGCTGCCGCAACCTGCTGCAGTTGCGGCAGCAATCCGAATCGGTGAAGCAGCGCGCGCTTTCGCTGGAGCAGCGCCTGCTCAAGAGCATGCACGAGGTCGAGGAGCGCGAACGCGAGACCCTGACCCGGCTGGCGCGGGCGATCGCGTATCGCGACGCCAGCACGAGCGCCAACCTCGAACGCGTTGCTGCGGTCGCGGGCATGGTCGCCGAGGCGATGGGGCTGTTCGAGGACGAGGTGCGGATGATCGAGCTGGCTGCGCCGCTGCACGATATCGGCAAGATCGCGATCCCCGACGCCATCCTGATGAAGCCCGGTCCGCTGACCGCCGAGGAGATGGCGACGATGCGTGAACACCCGCAGATCGGCTACGAGCTGCTCAGCAACAGCCAGAATCGCTTCATCCAGCTCAGCGCCCTGATCGCGCTGCGGCATCAGGAACGCTTCGACGGCACGGGCTATCCCGATGGTCTGGCCGGTGAGCAGATTCCGCTCGAGGCACGGATCGTCGCGATTGCCGACGTGTTCGACGCCCTGATGTCCAAGCGCCCCTACAAGCGCGCCTGGTCGATCGAGGAGGCGCTCGCCTACATCGCCGAGAACAGCGGGCGGCATTTCGATCCTCGCTGCGTGGAGGCGATGCTTGCGAACGTGCCCCGTCTGGAGCTGATCTGTGCGCGCTTCGGCGGGCGCCCGGCGGGATCGCTGCAGTGATCCGCCCGGGATGAACGCCGTCAGCTGGCTGGAGGATCGACTGTCGGGCCGCCCCGACAGCGAGCATGGCCAGGCATCGATCCGGCTCGCCCTGCTGTTCGTGGTGCTGGTCTTTCTGCTATGGACGGACCACACCGGAACCCGTCTGCCTGCCTTCGAGCAGGTCATGGCGATGGTGATCGTGGGCTTCTGCATCGGTGCGACATTGCTGATGTGGATCGTCGCGCGCCCGGAAACTTCGCATCCGCGCCGCGTGGTCGGAATGTTTTCCGATTACGGCCTGATGGGCGCGGCCATGACCGTGATGGGTGGGCCGATCGGCTGGGTGTACGTGCTGATCCTGTGGGTCACCGTGGGCAACGGCCTGCGCTTCGGCAATCGCTACCTCTATGCGGCGATGACCATGGCGGCCATCAGCTTCGGCAGCGTGCTGATGCTTACCCCGTACTGGCACGCGAATCTCAGTCTTGGCATCGGCCTGCTGATCGGCCTTGTCGCGATACCGCTGTACCTGTCGGGCCTGCTGCGCGACCTGACCAATGCCACCAGCGAGGCCAAGCGCGCCAGCGAGGCCAAAAGCCGCTTCCTGGCCAATATGAGTCACGAATTCCGCACGCCGCTCAACGGCCTGGCGGGTGTGTCCGAACTCCTGGCGACCACCCGGCTCGACGACGAGCAGCGCGAATATCTGGGCACCATACGCGCGTCCACCTCGAGCCTGCTCTCGCTGGTCGAGGACGTGCTGGACATTTCCGCGATCGAAGCGGGCAAGCTGCGCGTCGTCGTGCAGCCGTTCTCGCTGCGCGAGGTGGTCAACAGTGTCGATCTGGTGCTGCAGCCCGGAGCGCGCGCCAAGCGCCTGGACTACGTGTCCACGGTCGCCGACGACGTGCCGGACCTGCTGCTCGGGGATCCGGCCCATCTGCGCCAGGTGCTCACGAATCTGGTCGGAAACGCGGTCAAGTTCACCCGCGCCGGTTCGGTCCGGTTCGACGTGGGCACCGCCTCCGGCCCGTCGGACACGCTGCGGCTGAAGTTCACCGTCGCAGACACGGGCATCGGCATTCCCGCTTCGGCCAGGGCCCGGTTGTTCGAGGCCTTCGAGCAGGCCGATACGACCCTCTCCCGTGGCTTCGGCGGCACAGGCCTCGGGACCAGCATCGCCAAGCGCCTGACCGAGGCAATGGGCGGGACGATCGGATTCGAAAGCACCGAGAACGCGGGCAGCCGTTTCTGGGTGGAACTGCCGTTCGAGCAGGTGGATGCGCTCGGCGCGGCAGGCCCGGACCAGGCCGGTTTGCTGGAGCCCGTGACGCGTATGGATACGCAGCCGGTCAATGTCATCGCGTTCAGCGATCCCTTCATGCGCCATCGTCTGCGCGTGCGCAGCATGCGCGTGCTGATCGCCGACGACCATGCGGCCAACCGCATGGTGCTGGAACGCCTGCTGCAGAAGGCCGGCCACAGCGTGACGAGTGTGACCGGTGCCGAGGACGTGCTCGATGTGCTGGCCAGTGACGACCATGACGCGATCGTCGTGGATCTGCACATGCCCGGCATGAGCGGCCTGGACATGTTGCGGCAGATGCGGGTGATGGAGGCAGGTTCCGCGCGCACGCCGGTGATCGTGCTCAGCGCCGACGTCACGCCGTCATCGATCGCGAACTGCCGGAAGGCCGGGGCCTACGCCTTTCTGGCCAAGCCGGTGGTCGCCTCGCGCCTGCTGGACCTCCTGGCGGACATCGCGGTGCCCGGGTCGCGACCGGTGCGCGAGGCCGATCCGATTCCGGTGGCGGCGGCGCCACGCGATGGCGTCCTCGACACCGGCGTGCTCGAAGAGCTCGCATCGCTCGGTCTGGGCGACAACTTCGTGGTCACCTTCGTCGCCCAGTGCATGGACGATGCGCGCACCTGTCTGGCGGGGATCGATCAGGCCGGGCAGGGGGAAGACTGGTCTGCGATGCGCGACCATGCGCATGCGCTCAAGGGCGTATCGGGCAACGTCGGGCTGGTGCAGCTGGCGGCTGGCAGTGGCGAGATCATGGCGCTGCCGGACTGGGAGCTGCGACGCGAATGGCGCCGACGTCTCGACACGCTCGCGGCGCAGTTCGACGAGGGCGGTCGCGCCCTTCGCGCGCGCGGACAGGCTGGGTCCGCGCGCGACCGGGGAAGGGAGTGCTGATCTGGTAGATCAGCGGGCAGCGGCACCGGCGTTGGGCAGGTAGCTGCGACGGGTTTGTGCCTTGACGATGCGGTCCATCGTTCTCAGCGAGCGGTCGTCGAGTGCGAGCGCGGTATCCACCCAGACCTCGGTGATCCGCATGAGCTCGTCGAAGCCGACCGGCTGCGCGATACCGCGCACGGTGTTGAGGGCGATGTGCGCATGGGGTGCGCGCTGCTGCCGGCGGACCAGGTCCGCAACCGCAGCCGGGCCTTCGCCGCGCGGCACGAGGACGTCGACCACGCCCATCTCGTGCATCTCTTCGGCGCTGAAGAGGTTGCCTTCGAGAATGATGCGCTCGGCAAGTTGCGGCGCCACCCGCTTGCTGAGGAACGAATAGGCGCCCATGCCCGGGAACAGCCCGAACAGCACTTCGGGCAGGCCCATCTGGGCGCCTGCTTCGGCGACGATCGTCTGGCACGAGAGCGCAAGTTCGAAGCCGCCGCCCAATGCATCGCCCTGGACCAGCGCAATCATCCGCACGTCTCCACCAAGGCCCGAATGGATGTGGTGGACGCCGTCCACGCACTTGCGGGCGTAGGCCAGCAGATGTTCGCGGTCTGCGGCCCGGATCAGCTGGGCGAAGAGGGCAAGATCACCGCCGAGATTGAACGCGTCGGCGTCGGAGGCGACCACCACGTGGCGGAGGCGACCGGGCTGGCGCTGCTGCTCGCGCAGGGTGATGGAATTGAGGAAGCTCCACATGTCGTCCATGAGGCCGGGCCGGAAGCAGGGGCGATCCCCTGCGGCCAGCTGGCTGTGCATGTACATCCAGTGGACGAGATTGGCCGGATCCGACTCCACCCGCATGTTCGGGTATGGGCGGATGCGCAACAGTTGTTCGACATTGTTCATGGTGATCCCCTTGCAGAGGACCCCACCGGCCGGGCCCCGGCAGGGCCCGATTGATACAGATATGCCCGATAGCGCTTCTATGCGCTCATCGGGCCAACAGGGCAAGGATTTCGCCGCCTCCGTCACAGAATGCGGCGGAACCCAGCCTGTTATGTGATGCGTGTCACGCTTTCTTGGGTTCGTCCCGCAATTCGCGCCGCAGGATCTTGCCGACGTTGGTCTTGGGCAGCTCGTTCCGGAACTCGACGATGCGCGGGTGCTTGTAGCCGGTCAGGTGCTGGCGCGCGTGGGCCTTGACCTGCTCGGCAGTCAGCGTCGGATCCTTGCGGACGATGATGACCTTCACCGCTTCACCTGATTTCTCGTCATCCACACCGATCGCCGCCACCTCGAGCACGCCCGGCATCATCGCGATGACGTCCTCGACCTCGTTGGGATACACGTTGAATCCGGACACCAGGATCATGTCCTTCTTGCGATCGACGATGTAGAAGAACCCCTTCTCGTCCATGCGGGCCATGTCGCCGGTATGCAGCCAGCCGTCCGCATCGATCGCATCGGCGGTGTCCTGGGGGCGCTGCCAGTACCCCTTCATCACCTGCGGGCCGCGGATGCACAGCTCGCCGACTTCGCCGACAGGCAGCATCGCGCCGTCTTCATCCTTGATGCAGGCATCGGTAGACGGCACCGGCAAACCGATCGAGCCGTTGTACTCGGGCAGATCCATGGGATTGATGCACGCGGCGGGCGAGGTCTCGGTCAGCCCGTAGGCCTCGACCAGGGTCACGCCGGTGACCTTCTTCCAGCGTTCGGCGACGGCGCGCTGCACGGCCATGCCGCCGCCCAGCGTGAGCCGGAGCGGGCTGAAATCGATCTCGGAAAAACCTGGTGTGTTGAGCAAGCCGTTGAACAGCGTGTTGACGCCGGTGATCGCGGTGAAGGGCTCACGCTTGAGCTCCTTGACGAAGCCCGGCATGTCGCGCGGATTGGTGATCAGGATGTTCTTGGCCCCGAGCCGCATGAAGACCAGCCCGTTCGCTGTCAACGCGAAGATATGGTAGAGCGGCAGCGCGGTGACGATGGTTTCCTGGCCCGGTCGCGCGCGCGGACCGATCCATTCCGAGGCCTGCAGCATGTTGGCGACGAGATTGCGATGGGTGAGCATCGCGCCCTTGGCTACGCCCGTGGTGCCGCCCGTGTACTGCAGGAAGGCAATGTCGTCGAGGGTGATCGTGACCGGCGGCAGCTCGTGCTTGTGCCCGAGTGCAAGCGCCTCGCGGAACCGGATCGCGCCGTGGATGGCGTAATCGGGAACCATCTTCTTCACGTACTTGAGCACGAAGTTGACGATCGGACCCTTCGGGAAACCGAGCAGGTCGCCAAGGCCGGTGGTGATGACCTGTTTGACCTGGGTATCAGGCAGCACGTCCTGGACGGTCTTGCCGAAGTTGTCCATGACCAGCACTGCGGACGCACCCGAGTCCACCAGCTGGTGGCGCAGCTCGCGCGCGGTGTACATCGGATTGGTATTCACCACCGTCAGCCCGGCGCGCAGGACGCCGAACGTCGCGATCGGGTACTGGAGGCAGTTGGGCATCATGATCGCGACGCGATCGCCCTTCTTGAGCTTGAGTTCGCCGAGCAGATACGCCGCAAAATCGCGGCTGCGCGCGTCGAGTTCACCGTAGGTGAGCGTCTTGCCCATGTTGGAGAAGGCGACGTTGTCGCGGAATTTCGCGATCGCCTCGTCGAGGACTGCCGGAACCGAGCCATACTGCTCGGGATCGATCTCCGCCGGTACGCCTGCAGGATAATTCGCCAGCCACGGGCGTCGCTCGGTCATGCATTCCTCTCCCAGATTGAAGGCCGTCACTCGGACTGGCGAACGTGCCTGTGCAATGCGCCAGATTGGAGCATAGGCACCGGGGGGAGGCAAGGCGCGTCGCGGCGTAAATGCAGGCGTTCGGTGCATGGTCGCTGCGAAAATCCCGACGTTTGCCACAACCCGGAGCCTCCATGCCATTGCCATATCTCACCGCGCCCCGCTGGAGGATTGCCGTTCCGGCCGCGGTAATGGTGCTGCTTGCGACGACGCTGGTCGCCTGCGGCGGCGCGTCGTCCCCCGAAGAAGCGGTTCGTTCGCAGGTCGCGGCGCTGCAGTCGGCGATCGAGGAGCGCAGCGCATCCGCCGTGGCCGAACTTCTCGACGAGGATTTCATCGGGCCGCAGAACATGGACCGCCGCGCGGCGCGGCAGATGACCGCAGCCCTGATGCTGCGCCATCAGCGTATCGGGGTGATCACCGGCCCGCTGGACGTGCAGCTCCAAGGCGAGGATCGCGCGCTCGTGCGAGCGCGCGCCGCGCTCACGGGCGGCGAGGGGAGCGCACTTCTGCCCGACAGCGCGCAGGCCTGGCGGATCGAAAGCGGATGGCGGTTGCGCGGCGGCACATGGCGAATCACCAGCCTGACCTGGACGCCGGCCCTGCAATAGGGCCGGCGAGCGGCGACGCTAGTCGAAGTCGTACTGCATGCCGGGCCCTGCTGCGGCCAGGAAGTTGCCCTGCACGTAGTCGATCTCGGCGCCGAACAGGATCGACATGCTCGCTGCGTCCTGCACGAACTCGGCGATGGTGCGGATACCGAACTCGCGTGCACGACGGGCGATCTCGCCGATCCGTTGCTGGTTCTCGGTATTGGTGGGCAGATCGTCGGTGAAGCTGCGATCGAGCTTGAGCAGATGCGGTTGCAGGTGGCTGAGCAGCTGGAACGAGTCGAGGCCGACACCGAACTGCTCGAGGGCGAAACGACCGTCGAAACGGGCGATGCGCGCCGCGAAGGCCTGGGCCGCCTTGAGATGGGTGAACACCTTCGATTCGGGTAGCTGCAGCACCAGGTACTCGCCCGGCACCTGCTGTTCGGCGAGCTGTGCCCCGACGAAGTCGGCGAAGGCATCGCCGTCCAGCGAGGCCTGGCTGACCTTGACCAGCAGGGTGGTGGGCTGGCCGGCGCGGAGGCGTTGCGCGATCGCCGCGATCGCCCGCGAGGCCACGTACCGGTCGATCTCGGCGAGCATGCCGTTGTCTTCTGCGATCTGCAGGAAGGTGCTCGGAGGGATCAGTTCGCCGTCGCCGCCGTCGAGTCGCAGAAGGATCTCGTAGACTGCGGCGTTGTCGCCCTGCAGGTTGATGATCGGCTGGTAATGCAGCACAAACCCGTCTGCATCGAGTGCGCCGCGCAGCCGGGCCACCCAGGCCTGGACGCGCTCTTCCTCGACGCGGTCGACCGCGCTGGGGTCGAACACTTCGCAGCGATTGCCGCCGGTGCCCGATGCGGACTCCAGCGCGTTGCTGGCGCGCGCAAGGACCTGGGCGACGTTGGCGATCTTCTCGCCGACCTGGACGCCGCCGATGCTGATGGTGACGGTGCTCGAGCGTTCGGCGATCTCGACCACATGGTCGGCGAACCCGGCGCGCAGGCGCTCGGCGGTCGTCACCGTTGCGTGGTAGTCGCTGGCGCGTAGCAGGACCGCCAGGGTATGGCCGCCATAGCGGGCGACGGTCGCGTCGTCCCCGAGCAGGGAGCGCAGGCGCGCGGCGACGGCCGCCAGCAGATCGTCGGCATGGTCGAGCCCGATGTCGGCGAGCAACTGCTGGTGGTGGTCCGGCTCGAGCATCAGGAAGCCGTACTGCACGTCGGACTGCGCCGCGTCATCGACCGCATCCTCGATCGCGCGCAGGAACGTGGGCCGGTTCAGCAGCCCGGTGACCTGGTCGCGGTGGCGCAGTTCCTCGAGCTCCAGCACGAGGTCGGCACCGATCTCTTCGCGCCGGCGCAGGATCACCTGCAGGCAGGGCTCGCCCTCGTACTGCGCCGCGGTGAATTCCATCGCGGCCGGGAACGCTTTGCCGTCCAGGCCGCGCGCCTCGATCTCGTGTCGCGGCGGGGGCGGCTCGCCCTTGCTCAGGGATTTGAGCAAAGTCTTGAAGGAGTCGACGTGCTGCGGCGCGACCATGTCGAGCAGCGAGACCCCCTCCATGTCCTCGAAACTCTCGTAGCCGAACACTTCCAGATAGGCCGTGTTCGCGCGGATATGCATGCCCTCGTGGATGTAGGCGATCGCATCGCGCGACGAATCGATCAGTGCATCGCAGCGGCGTTCGGTCTCGCGCACCCGCGCTTCAAGCCTGCGCAGGCTGCGGCGCGCATCGCGATCGGCCCAGGCCTCGCGCACGCAGGCAAGCACCTGCTGGGGCGTGTGCCGGAGCGCGACGGCGCGGGCGCCCGACTGGATCGCGTCCACATAGTCGGCCTCCACCAGCGCATCGACCAGGGCGATCACCGGCAGGTCGCGACCGCTGTCGGCGACCCGCTGCATGACCTGCCCGAACGGCAGCATGCTGGATCCACGCGCGGCGATGACCACGTCCGGAGACTGGCTGCCGATCATGCGGCCGAGCTCGTCGTCGGATTCGGGCCGCAGTGGACGCACGGCGATGCCGGCGTTGCGCAGTCCGCTGGCGATCGCTTCCGCATTCTCGACGAGGTCGTCGACGATCAGCAGGCGCAGGGCAGTGTCGGCTCGGGTCGACATTTGGGTCTCCATGACAGACCGCCTTATGCCATGGGGGGCGCAATCCGTCCATCAGCGGCGGCGCTGATCGCGCGCTTGGATGCATCGCCTGCGACCTCGCGCACAAGACGGGGCACGAGATATCCGGAATGGCGCGCCACGAGGGCCGCATGCAGCGCGAGCGCGGTCTCGTCGTCGACTTCGAAATGCGCGGCGCCGGCCACCCGGTCGAGCTGATGCAGGTAATAGGGCAGTACCCCGGCATCGAAGCTGCGCTCAGCCAGGGCGGCGAGCGCGTCCACATCGTCGTTGACCCCCCGCAGCAGCACGGCCTGGTTGAGCACGGTGGCGCCGGTCGCGCGCAGGTCGCGCATTGCGGTATCCACCGAGGTATCGAACTCATTGGCGTGGTTGGCGTGCACGACGATCGCGACGGGCCAGGGCAGGGACGCGAGCCATCCGGTCAGCTCGGCGTCCACGCGTTCGGGCAGCACGATCGGCAGGCGCGTATGCAGCCGCAGGCGGCGCACGTGCGGCAGCTCGCGCAGCGCATCGGTGAGTTCGGCCAGCTTCGCGGTGGCCAGCGACAGGGGGTCGCCACCCGACAGCAGGACCTCCTCGATGCTCGGGTCGGCCGCGATCGCCGCGATCGCCTCGCGCCATGCACCCGCCGCCGCGGTCTCCTCCGCATAGGGGAAATGACGGCGGAAGCAGTAGCGGCAATGCACCGCGCAGCTGCCGGTCGCGACCAGCAACGCACGGCCGGCGTACTTGTGGATCACGCCTGGCCCGGCTTTGGCCGCGCCATCGCCGACCGCGTCGAGCGTGAAGCCGGGCACGGGACGCATCTCCGCGTCCAGTGGCAGGACCTGGCGCAGCAAGGGGTCGTGCGGGTCTCCGTGGCGCATGCGGGCCACGAAACCGCGTGGTACGCGCAACGGGAACTGTGCGGCGGCTTCGGACGAGACGCCGAGCGCCAGGTCCTGGAGGCCGAGCAGGGCGAGCAGCTCGCGCGGGTCGCGGACAGCCTCGCGCCAGGCCTGCTGCCAGCGGCGCGGCTGCATCGGAAGAAGGGCTGCGGGTATCATGTGCGATTGGATCCAACAGACAGAGCCACCCGCGCGTGTCGCGGGCGGTAACCCCGTAGTGTAGCCGCCGGCGCGCCCGGCCCAGCAGGAGCAGATGATGGCCAGTTATGGCATGAATGACGTCAAGAACGGCCAGAAGATCCTGGTCAACAGCGAGCCGTGCGTCATCATCGACACCGAGTACGTGAAGCCGGGCAAGGGCCAGGCGTTCACTCGCATGAAGTATCGCAACATCAAGTCCGGCCGCGTCGTCGAGCTGACGATGAAGGCAACCGACTCGGTGGAAGTGGCCGACGTCATGGACACCGACATGCAGTATCTCTACAGCGACGGCGAGTACTGGCATTTCATGAACCCCGAGACCTTCGAGCAGGTGCAGGCCGACAAGGCCGGCATGGGCGGCGCGGAGAAGTGGCTCAAGGGCGAGGAAGAATGCGTGGTGACGCTGTGGAACGGCACCCCGATCGCGGTGCAGCCGCCCAACTTCGTCGAGCTGCAGATCACGGAGACCGATCCGGGCGTGCGTGGTGACACCTCCGGCGGCGGCGGCAAGCCGGCGACGCTCGAGACCGGCGCCGTGGTGCGCGTGCCGCTGTTCGTGGGCCAGGAAGAGGTCATCAAGGTCGATACCCGTTCGGGCGAGTACGTCAGCCGGGTCAAGTGATGACGCGAGGTGTCCGGGCCGGTGCCTGCACGCAGCTGCTTGCGATCAAGTCGGGCCCCGCATCCGCGGGCGGCGCATGTCCACTGCGGAGCGTGCATGTATCGCCCCGGGCGTCCGTGTTGCCGGCGGGAGACGATGTCCAGCGCATCGGCCGATCTTCGCTTCATGACGGACTTCCGGTCAGGGGATCGAAGGCGACCCCTGCGGCTGGGCGCGAGGCTGCGCCTGGGGCCGGGGCGGACGCCAACCGCATCGGGGGCGATCGGGGTTTGCAACGCGGCTGCCGATCTGCGCGTCACCGCCGATGTGGTGCGCATCGAAAGCGCGCCCGGCAGTGAAGAGGACACGTTGAAGAGGGCACGTTCCTGCGTCGCCGCACGGGCCGGATCCTGCGCTACGGCGGCACCCGCCATGGCGTGGACGCACTGGTATCGCCCTTCCACTGGCGCCACGCCGCCGAGGACGAATGAGCATGCATGACGAAACCCCGCAGGCCATCGACCTGCTGATCGAAGCGGCGCACGTGGTGCCGGTGGAGCCGCACGCGGTGGTCCTCGACGACCACGCGGTTGCGGTGCATCGCGGCGAGATCCTCGCCGTGTTGCCGATCGCCGAGGCCCGGCAGCGTTATGCGCCGGCCGAAACGGTGGCACGTCCGCAATCGGCGCTGCTGCCCGGGCTGGTCAATGCGCATACCCATAATCCGATGACGCTGCTGCGCGGGATCGCCGACGACCTGCCACTCAAGGTCTGGCTGCAACAGCACATCTGGCCCATCGAAGGCGCAGTGATCGGCCCGGAATTCGTCGCCGACGGCGTTACCCTGGCGCTGGCCGAAATGCTCCGGGGCGGCACCACCTGCGTCAACGAGAACTACTTTTTCCCCGACGTGCAGGCCGCTGTCTACAAACAGCATGGCTTCCGTGCGCGCGTCGGTCTGCCGGTGATCGATTTCCCGACCGCCTGGGCCTCGAGCGACGACGCGTATTTCGAGCGCGCACGCGAGGTGCACGACCAGTGGCGCGACGATCCGCTGATCGCGATGGCCTTTGCCCCGCACGCGCCCTACACGGTCGGCGACGCGAATTTCGAACGCATCCGCATGCTCGCCGACCAGCTCGACCTGCCGGTGCACCTGCACCTGCACGAGACCGCGCAGGAGGTGCAGCAGTCGCTCGACAAGTATGGCCAGCGCCCGCTCGCGCGGCTCGATCGGTTGGGGCTCGTCAACGACCGGCTGATCGCGGTGCACATGACCCAGCTGACCGAGAGCGAGATCCATCTGTGCGCCGAGCGCGGTGTCAGCGTCGTGCATTGCCCGGAATCCAATCTCAAGCTGGCCTCGGGCTTCTGCCCGGCCTGCGCGCTCGAGCGGGCGGGCGTGAACCTCGCGATCGGCACCGATGGCGCTGCCAGCAACAACGATCTCGACATGTTCGGCGAGACCCGCACAGCGGCGATCCTGGCCAAGGCGGTCGCGAACGATGCTGCCGGCTTCGATGCATTCACCGCGCTGCGCGCCGCCACCCTGGGTGGGGCGAAGGCGGTCGGATTCGGTCACCTGGCCGGCTCGATCGAGCCGGGCAAGCAGGCGGACCTGATCTGCGTGGACCTGTCGCCGGTCGAAACCCAGCCGCTGCACCATGTGGTCTCGCAGTTGGTCTACGCGACCGGGCGCCACCAGGTGAGCGATGTCTGGATCGCCGGGCAGCCGAAGCTGCGGTCGCGCACACTGGTCGGGTTCGATCTCGACGCCATCACCGCGAATGCGCGCCAATGGCGCGAGCGCATCGCCACATTGCGCCCCGGCGCATGATGGCATCAAGTCCGAAGTACGTACGCAAGACGAGGGCAGCATGAACGCAGCACGCGACAACTTCCATCAGGCAGAACTGGACAAGTTCGGCGCGCTCGCCAATCGCTGGTGGGATGTCGACGGCCCGCAGAAGCCGCTGCATGCACTCAATCCGGTACGCCTGGACTACATCATCGGCCGTGCGCGACTCGACGACGCGCGGGTGCTCGATGTCGGCTGCGGTGGCGGCCTGCTCAGCGAAGCGATGGCGCGGCGCAACGCCCGGGTCACGGCGATCGACCTGGCCGAGGATCTGGTCAAGGTGGCCAGGCTGCACGGACTCGAGAGCGGAGTGGACGTGGATTACCGCGTGCAGTCGGTCGAGGCGCTCGCCGCCGAGCAGCCGGGCAGCTTCGACGTGGTGACCTGCATGGAGATGCTGGAACACGTGCCGGATCCTGCCGCGATCCTGCAGGCCTGCGCCACGCTGCTCAAGCCCGGCGGAACCCTGTTCGTCTCGACCCTCAACCGCACGCCGGCCGCGTTCGCGCTGGCGATCATCGGCGCGGAGTACGTGGCCCGGCTGCTGCCGCGCGGCACTCATCAGTACGCGTCCTTCATCAAGCCGTCGGAACTTGCGGCGTGGCTGCGCGCGGCAGGCCTGCAGCTCGAAGAGGTCACCGGGCTGATGTACGAGCCCTGGCGCAACGGCGCGCGATTGATGTCGCGCACCGACGTGAACTACCTGGCCTGGGCACGGAAACCCGAGTGAGTCCGTCCGCCCCCCGCGCGGCGTTCCCCGCCTGCGCACTGTTCGATCTCGACGGCACGCTGCTCGACAGCGCGCCGGACATGCTCGCGACCGTCAACCGCATGCTCGCCGCCCGCGGCCGTGCGCCGCGCGCGCTGGCCGATATCCGCCCGGTCGTCTCGCGCGGCGCGCGGGCGATGGCGTCAGTGGCGTTTCCCGAACTCGATGCCGAAGGCATCGCAGCACTGGTGCCCGAGTTCCTGGCGGTCTACGCCGAGGAACTGGGCCGCCACGGCGCGCCGTTCGAAGGAATCGAGCCGATGCTGGCCGCGCTGGAAGCGGCCGGTACCCGCTGGGGCATCGTGACCAACAAGCCCGAATACCTGGCCGCGCGCCTGCTGCCGCAGCTGGGTTGGCAGGATCGCTGCGCGGTGCTGGTCGGCGGCGACACCTTGGCCGAGCGCAAGCCGCATCCGTTGCCCTTGCTGCACGCCGCCGAGGCGATCGGTGTGGCGCCCGGCGACTGCGTCTATGTCGGCGACGACGCGCGCGACATCGCCGCCGCGCGAGCCGCAGGCATGCCTTCGGTGGTCGCGCTGTGGGGCTACCGCCTGGAAGAGGACGACCCGATCGCCTGGCAGGGCGACGTGATGCACGACGCACCGGATGCGCTCGCGGTGCCGCGCGGCTGGCCGGCGCCATGAGCGCTGCATTGCGACCGGCCGACGAGGATTTCGTCGCCAAGTGGCAGGCGCGCTGGCCCGAATGGCGCATCGGCATGGCGTTCGTCGAACCAGCCATGCGCGAGCGTGCAGCCGCATGGTTCTCGCTGCTCGAGGAGTTCGGCGACGCCGCATGGGCAGGGGCCGAGGCGACCCCGGGCCTGGCCAAGCTCGCGTGGTGGCAGGAGGAGCTGCAGGGCTGGGGCAAGGGTGCGCGGCGCCATCCGCTGGGGACGCACCTGCAGCGCGTGGATGCCCCATGGCAGACGCTGGCGCTCGCCCTGCGGCTGCTCCCGGCGACCCGCGAACATCCGAACCAGCTCGCCGGCAACCTGGCGCAGACGCAGGATCTCGCCCTCGCGATCGCCGCATGCGAGGCGCGGCTGTTCGGAGACGGCAGCCGCGACAGTGGCGATGGCCGCATCACGGCGGTCCCGCTGCTCGCCCAGCAGGCCCTCGTGCGCATCGATCGCGCGCTGGCCGCGGAGCTGCTCCAGCAGTGGCCCTCGCGCGACGCCGGCACGCGCCCGCGCCGCATCGCCAACGCCATCAGCGGCGCGCGGCTGGCGATCCTGGCGCGTACGGACGAGGCGCGGCCGGTACCTGCATTGCGCGTGCTGTGGTCGAGCTGGCGCGCCGCCCTGGCGCGCTGAATCCCGTTCCAATAGGGTCGGCGGAAACGCAGCGTTGCGGGGGCCGTGTTGGGCGAGCCGGTAGACTGCGCGTCTTCGCTTCATGTCGGTGCGCGCGCCGCCCGACGCTTCATTTCCCGCATTCCGCCGCGAGCCCGTATTGAACACCGCATCGATCACCGACCGCCTCCCCGACGTTGCCGGCGACCAGGCCCAGGCCGCACGCCTGCTGGACTGGGTCGGCATGGGCAACATCGCCATCCCGCTGCGCATCGAGGATGCCAATGGCGGAACTGTGACGGTCCCGGCTTCCGCAGATATCGGTGTGAATCTGATCGATCCCGATGCGCGCGGGATCCATATGTCGCGGCTGTACCTGCATCTGCAGGATGCATTCTCGAGCCAGACGCTCGACCGCGGCACCATCGCGCGGGTTCTGCGCGACTGCATCGAGTCACAGCGCGGGCTTGCCGACCGAGTCCAGCTGACGCTGCGCTATGGGCAGTTGCTACGGCGCCCCGCACTGGCCAGCGCGCACAGTGGCTGGAAGACATATCCGGTCGAAATCGATGCGGTGCTGTCACCGGATGGGCTGGCGCTGACACTCGCGCTGTCGGTCGAATACTCCAGCACCTGCCCGGCGTCCGCTGCGCTCTCGCGCCAGCTCAATGCTGCCCGCTTCGCCGGCGACTTCACCCCGTCCACCAGCGGTTTCGACGCAGTCCGCGAATGGCTGGAATCGCCGCGCGGTCTG
Source organism: Luteimonas sp. 100069 (assembly GCF_003813845.1). NCBI lineage: Bacteria > Pseudomonadati > Pseudomonadota > Gammaproteobacteria > Lysobacterales > Lysobacteraceae > Luteimonas > Luteimonas sp. 100069. Next base: position 1,405,942 of record NZ_RPFN01000001.1, on the reverse strand, counting down.
GCCGCGACCCCGCATGCCCAGCGCAGTCGTGCCGATGTGCGCATGCGCCTGGCCGACGACGTCGATGTGTTTCCGGTCCTCGCGATCGTCGATGCCCTGGAGCACGCGCTCGGCACGCCGGTGCAGACCGCGGTCAAGCGCGAGGACGAGCAGGCCTTCGCCAGCCTCAACGCCGAAAACCTGATGTTCTGCGAGGACGCCGCCCGCCGTGTATCGGCGGCCCTGTCGTCGGATCCGCGCATTGCCCGTTTCGAGGCGACGGTCTCGCATTTCGAGAGCCTGCACGCGCACGACGCGATTGCCCGGGTCAGCGGTCCCTGAGGTCTCCGCCAGCGGGGTACGGGCGGGATTGACCGGCCCGGAAGGCCGCATCGACCTGGCGAATCGCAGACCCTCCCGTCACCGCATCCGGTCCAGGGCGCGTCAATGATCGGCTGCTTGTGGCGGCGCGCGGATCGGATTGGATTGCCGCGCTGGCTCCGACTCGCCTGCGGCGTCGCTGCCGGGGAATGATGTACCCATCAGCTGATCTGGATACGCTTGGCGCGCAAGAAGCGCTGGCGCATCCCGTCAGGGCCGCTCCAGCGCAAGCTGGGGATCGACCCGCACATCGAGCCAGTTCATCCCCCAATGCAGGTGCGGCCCGGTGGCGCGTCCGGTCGCGCCGACCGCGCCGATGACCTGGCCCTGTTCGATCCGATCGCCCACCTTGGCATCGATGCGCGAGAGATGCAGGAAGTTCGAACTCACGCCATGCCCATGGTCGAGCAGCAGGGTGCCGCCGGTCAGATAGAGGTCGGGCGCGGCGAAGGTGACGATACCGGCGGCCGGTGCCCTGACCGGAGTGCCGGTCGGTGCCGCAATGTCCATGCCCGAATGCGGCGAGCCCGGCTGTCCGTTGTAGGAACGGGCGCGGCCGAAGCGCCCGCTGATGCGGCCCTCCACCGGACGGATGAACCCGTTGCCGAAATCGACACGGTCGTCGTCGCGCTGGCGGGCCTCGGTGACCTGCGCCTGTTCCCGCCGGATGCGCTCGGCGATCGCCGGCGGCGGATTGACCGTGGCCGGCGGCACACCGTTGACGCGTTCGACCGGCCAGTCGCGTGGCGTGATCGCGATGGAGGCCGGGTGGCGGCTGCCATCCGGGCGTGTCACGTCCAGTTGCACCGGGCCGGTTTCGTCGCGGCCGATGCCCAGGACCACGGTGCCGTAACCGCTGACCCGCAGGTCGCGATCGCGGAACCGGACCCGGCTGCCTGCCGGCACCTTGCCGACGACGAGGCTCCCCTGCTGCACCTGCGCCGGAAAGCGCACATCGCTCGTGTCCTGCGCGACCAGCGGCGCCGCGAGCAGGAGCGAAAGGACGATCAGCGCCAGCGCGAGCTGGGAACGGCGAAGCAGGGTCATGCGTGGTCCGGGTGGGAGTCGGATGGAGGGGCGCGCACGCTACACGTCAGCCGATGAAGGCGGTGCAGCGCGGCGCTCTCAGCGGGCGAAGGCGAGACGCTGCCCGGCCGGCTCACCGACGAGCTGGCTGCCATCCCATGCGAGGCGGCCGTTGACCCAGGTCGAGGCGATGCGCGAGCGGAAGGTCGTGCCCTCGAACGGTGACCAGCCGCACCTCGACAGCACCTGCTCGCGCTGCACGGTGAAGGGGACGTCTTCCACCATGACCAGGTCGGCGAAGTAACCCTCGCGCAGGAAGCCGCGCTCGGCGACATCGAACAGCTGCGCCGGCGCATGCGCGAATTTCTGCACGACCCGGGTGATGTCGAAATGGCCTTCGTGCACGCACTCGAGCGCGGCGACCAGGGCGAACTGCACCAGTGGCAGGCCACTCGGCGCGCGCGTGTACGGGTTTTCCTTCTCGCTCAGCAGGTGCGGCGCATGGTCGGTGGCCAGCACGTCGATGACGTCGTCTGCCAGCGCGCGCAGCAGCGCCTCGCGGTCGGAGGCGTCCTTGATCGCGGGATTGCACTTGATCAGATGACCCAGGCGCGCGTAGTCGGCGCGGTCGAAGCGCAGGAAGTGGATGCAGGTCTCGGCGGTGATGCGCTTGCGCAGGCGGCCCGCGGCATCGACCAGCGGACCGCGCTCGAACAGCGCCAGTTCGTCTGCGGTCGAGATGTGCAGCACATGCAGGCGGGTGTCGTGGCGGCGGGCCAGCGAAAGCGCCAGCTGCGTCGACTTCATGCAGGCCTCGCGCGAACGGATGTCCGGGTGGCATTCGGCGGGGATGTCCTCGCCGTACTTCGCCACGTACTCGCGCTGGATCGCGTCGATCGTCGGCGTGTCCTCGCAGTGCGTGATGATCGGGACCGGCGTTTCGCGGAAGATGCCGTCGAGCGTGTCGGGATCATCGACCAGCATGTTCCCGGTCGACGCACCCATGAACACCTTGACGCCCGGCGTGGTCAGTGGATCGATGCGACGCACGTGGTCGAGATTGTCGTTGCTCGCGCCCATGTAGAAGCCGTAATTGGCCCGGGCGCGGCCGGCGGCGCGGTCGTACTTGTCCTGCAGCACGTCGGCGCTGAGCGTCGGCGGGCTGGTGTTGGGCATGTCCATGAAGCTGGTCAGGCCGCCGGCGACGGCGGCGGCCGACTCGGTCGCCATGTCGGCCTTGTGTTCCAGGCCCGGCTCACGGAAGTGCACCTGGTCGTCGATCATGCCCGGCAGCAGCCAGCGGCCGGCCGCATCGACCACGGTGTCGCCGCTGCGCGCGTCCAGTGCACTGCCGATCGCGGCGATGCGGCCGTCGGCGCCGATACGCAGGTCACCATCGAAAATCCGGCCTTCGTTGACAAGGCGTGCGTTGCGGATCAGGGTCGAAGTCATGCTCGGGGGTCCAGTTTCGGCATCGGCACGGGATCGTGTCCGCCCGGATGCAAGGGATGGCAGCGGAGAAGCCTGCGCAGCGCAAGCCAGCCGCCCCGCAGCACGCCGAAACGGGCGAGGGCAACCATCGCGTAGCTCGAGCAGCTGGGATGGAAACGGCAGCGCTGGCCGAGCAGGGGGCTGACAAAGCGCTTGTAGCCGCGCAACACGAGGATGAGCAGGCGCGCGATCACGACAGGTCGGCGAGGGCGATGAACACAGGGGTGGGGGCGGTTGCCGCTGCAGGGTTAGGCAGGGTATAACACGCCGCTTCCCCGCCCAAGGGAATGACAAGGAAAGCAGCTCGTGGCAGTCAAGAAACCCGCAAAGAAGGCCGTCAAGAAGGCCGTCAAGCCCGCAGCGAAAGCGCCTGCCGGGAAGAAGGCTGCCCCCGCCAGCAAGGCTGCGGCGAAGAAAGCGCCCGCCAAACCGGCTGCGAGCAAGGCACCGGCCAAGGCGCCTGCGAAGAAGGTGGCCAAGACTGCGCCTGTCAAGGCACCCGCGAAGAATACGGCAAAGGCGGCTTCGGCGAAGACCGCACCCGCCAAGGCACCTGCGAAGAAGACGGCGACAGCGGCTCCGGCAAAGACCGCGGCCGCCAAGCCGGCGACGAAGCCGAAGCCCGCAGCCGCTCCCGCGGTTGCGAAGACGCCCGTCGCAAAGAAGACGGCACCGGCGAAGTCGATCAGCGACAAGCCGGTTGCCGCACCGAAGGCGGGGGCCCCGAAGACGGCTTCCGCCCCGGCGAAAACCGCCGCGCCGAAACCGGCGCCGGCATCCACTCCCACAAAGCGTCCACGTCCGGCCGGCAAGGTCGCCGTCGCGGGCGTTGCGCGCCAGCAGGTTCCGGCGCCAAGAACAAAGGTGAAGGTCGTGCAGTACAAGACCGATGCAGAAACAGGTCGTCCCATTCTTCCGCAGGGCTACAAGCCCAGCGCCGACGAGGAGTACATGAGCCCGTTGCAGCTCGAGTATTTCCGCCAGCGCCTGCTCAACTGGCGCGCGGATCTGGTGGAGGAATCGAAGCAGACGATCGAAAACCTCAAGGACGAGGTCCGTGACGTCGGCGACGAAGCCGAGCGCGCAACCCGTGAAACCGAGAACTCGCTCGAACTGCGTACCCGCGATCGCTACCGCAAGCTGATCGGCAAGATCGACAGCACGCTCAAGCGCGTGGATTCGGGCGAATACGGCTACAGCGTGGACTCGGGCGAGGAGATCGGTCTCGATCGCCTCGAGGCACGCCTGACCGCCGAGCGCACCATCGACGAGCAGGAGCGCTGGGAACACCTGCAGAAGCAGATGGGCGAGTGATCACCGCGCCTCGGCGCTGACGAAGGAAGCCCGCGCAAGCGGGCTTTTTTCTTGGCTGTCCGATCCGCGGGCGCTCATTGCAGATCGCGCAGGTCGAGCCGCCGCAGTCTGGGCGCCCGCCAGGCGGTCGTCGCGACCACCCCCATCGTCACGAAGCCACCGAGCACCACCGCCGGCACCAGCCCGAGCAGGCGCGCCATCGAGCCCATGTAGAACGCGCCGATCTCGTTCGAGGAGCCGACGAACAGACCATTGATCGACGAGACGCGTCCGCGCATGTGATCCGGGGTCGCCAACTGCATGATCGTCGAGCGCATGACCACCGAGATGCCGTCGCACATGCCCGACAGCAGCAGGAAAAAGGCCGACAGCCAGAACGCCGTCGACAGGCCGAAGCCGACCATGCACAGCCCGAAGCCCGCAACCGCGAACAGCAGGATGCGCCCCGCGTTGCGCTGGATGGGATGGCGCGCCAGCCAGATACCCATCGCGACCGAACCCAGAGCGGGCGCGCCGCGCAGGATGCCCAGGCCTTCGGGACCGTAGCGCAGGACGTCGTGGATGAAGGCGGGCGCGAGCGAGATCGCACCGCCGAACAGCACTGCGAACATGTCCAGCGCCAGCGCAGCCAGCAGGATCTGGTGCCCGAACACGAAACGTCCACCCTCGGCGATGCTGGCGAAGATCGGCGCGCGCTGCAGCTGCGGTGCGGGTTCGGTGACCTGCATGCGCGCGAGGAACGCGATCACCACGAGGGCCAGCGCCGAGGCCAGCAGGTACGCCGCGGCGGTGCCCGCCCAGCCCACGACGAACCCGCCGATCGCCGGGCCGACCACGACCGCGGCCTGGAAGGCGATGCTGCCGAGACTCGCGCCGCGCACGAACTGATCGCGCGGCAACACCCGCGCGAACAGCGCGTTGTAGACCGGCCCGAGAAATGCCCGGACCATGCCGGTCAGCATGATCGGCAGATAGATCAGCCAGATGCTGCCTTCGAAGACGCCGAGCGCCAGCATCGCCAGCAACAGCGGTGTGATGGAAAGTGCGGCCGCGGCGGCCATGCCGAGTTTTCGGCGAGGCAACTGGTCGACCAGATACCCCGCGAATGGCGCCACACAGAAGTAGGGCAGCACTTCCGCAAGCCCCACGAGCCCGAGCATCCACGGGTCTCCGGTACGCGCGTAGATTTCCCAGCCCACGGTGACCGCGACGATCTGGTAGGACAGGATGGTGAAGATCCGATAGCCGAGCAGGCGCCGGAATCCGGGGTTGCGCAGCGGCGCCGCGCGGCTTTCGGCAGGCGCGGCGTCGGAGCGTCTTCTCACGCCAGTTCGGTCTGGGCCCGTTCGCGGATGACCGCGAGCAAAGCCGCCAGTCCGTTGCTGCGGGTCGGCGACAGGTGCTTGGCCAGGCCGATGTCTGCGATGTAGTCCGCGTCGGTGTCGACGATCTCGCGCGCACTGCGTCCCGAATACACCCGCAGCGCAAGATAGATCAGCCCCGAGACGATCGCCGAATCGCTGGCGGCGGCGAAGTCCAGGCGCCCGGCATCACCGGACGGCACGATCCAGACCATGGACTGGCAGCCCTGCAGGCGGTTGGCCTCGGTCCTGAGTTCATCGGGGAAGGGCGGCAGCTTGCGACCCAGATCGATCAGGTACTGGTAGCGTTCCGACCAGTCGCTGAAGAACGCGAATTCCTCGGCGATCGCGCGCTGCGCCTCGGCCGGTGTGGGTTCGAGCGGGAAGGGGGAGGCGGTCACGGCGGCAATCGGGTCTCTGACGCGGCCTGAGGGCCGGGCCGTTATTGTGACCGATCCTGCCCGCAGCTTCCGTCATGGTCGCAGGGACATGTCGGCACTGCGTCGCGCCTGCCGCCTTCTCGCGCATGGCCCGGCGCGGTCCAATCACAGCCGCGCCGCAGGGGCGCAACAGGAGCGCGCATGGCACAGGCGATCGTGTGGTTCCGCAACGACCTGCGGCTCGACGACAACCCGGCGCTGCGCGCCGCGCTCGACGCGGACCTCGCGCCGGTGTGCGTCTACATCCACGCGCCGGACGAGGAAGGCACCTGGGCGCCTGGCGCGGCCTCCAACGCCTGGCGCCACCGTTCGCTGGCCGCCCTCGACGCGCAACTGCGTCGCCGTGGCAGCCGCCTGCGGCTGTTCCACGGTCCGAGCCTGGCGACGCTGCAATCGCTGGTCGACACCTGCGAGGCGCAGGCAGTGTTCTGGAACCGGCGCTATGAGCCGCGGATCGAGACGCGCGACGCGTTGATCAAGTCGGCGTTGCGTGGATCGGGCGTGCGCGCCGAGAGCCACAATGGCGCGCTGCTGTTCGAGCCGTGGGCGCTGCAGACCGGGCAGGGCGGGCCATACAAGGTGTTCACCCCGTTCTGGCGCAAGGCCCTGTCGGAGTGGCGGCTGCAGACGCCGTGGGAGGCACCGCGAACGCTGCCGTCGAGCGAGGCCGGGCCGGCAGGCGTCGCGCTGGACGCGCTGGGTCTGCGGCCGGCGCGTCCCTGGGACGCGGACTTCTGGCCGCTGTGGCAGCCGGGCGAAGCGGGCGCGTCGGAGACACTCGAAATCTTCATCGATGGCGCGCTGCGCGGCTACAGCGCCGGTCGTGACCGGCCCGACCGGGTGGGCACGTCGCGCCTGTCGCCGCATCTGCACTTCGGCGAGATCGCGCCCTGGCGGGTCGTGGCCGCGATCGAGGCCGGCCGCACCGCCGCGACGGCGCCGGATATCGATGCCTACATCCGCGAACTGGGCTGGCGCGAGTTCGGCCATCACCTGCTGCACCACTTCCCGCATACGCCCGAACAGGACTTCAATCCGCGCTTCGCGCGCTTCCCCTGGGCGCGTGACGCCTCCGCCCTGATCGAAGCGTGGCATCTGGGGCGCACCGGCGTGCCGATCATCGATGCGGGCATGCGCGAGATGTGGAGCACGGGCTGGATGCACAACCGCGTACGCATGATCGTCGGCAGCTGGCTGTGCAAGCACATGCGTGTCCACTGGCGCGAAGGCGCGCGCTGGTTCTGGGACACGCTGGTGGATGCGGACCTCGCCAACAACACCCTCGGCTGGCAATGGATCGGCGGCACCGGTGCCGACGCCGCGCCGTACTTCCGCATCTTCAATCCGGTGACCCAGGCGCAGAAGTTCGACCCCGCCGGCGCATACATCGCCAAGTGGCTGCCGGAACTGGCCGGGATTCCGGTGCCGCTGCGTTTCAGCCCATGGACCGCGCCCGATGTGCTGAAGCGCGTTGCGCCCGGCTACCCGTCGGCGCCGGTCGTGGATCTCGCCGGCGGGCGGGAGGCGGCACTCGCCGCCTACCAGCGTTCGCGCTGAGTGCGCCCGTTGGCGCGCGGAGGGTCGCTTCAGCCGCAAGCATGGCGTCGCGCCCAAAGGGCTGTGTTCCGTCTCGGCGAGCACGTTCTCGATGCAGCGCCGCATACCCGCTGCTTGGCTGAACGGGGCCCCTCGCTGGAAAACTACCGTCACTCCCCGTGCATTCTGAACACGCTAATTTCGGCGCCGATGAATTGCCGGGCATCCGCCCGGAACCAGGAGACCGACACCAATGCGTAGACTCAATACCGCAGGCCTTACCACTGCACTCGCCGGCGCGATGCTGCTCACCAGCTGCGCCACCTATACGGGTCAGACGCAGTCGCCCGACGATCCGAACCGCACCCGGAACAATGCCCTGATCGGCGCCGGAATCGGCGCGGTGGCCGGCCTGCTCAGTGGCGGTGACGCCACCGAGCGCCGCCAGCGTGCGATGGTCGGGGCAGGCGTCGGTGGTCTCGCCGGTGGCGCGGTCGGCGCGTATCAGGATCGCCAGGAAGCGGAACTGCGTCGCCAGACGCAGGGCACCGGCATCCAGGTTGATCGCGAGGGCGATGTCATCAAGCTCAACCTGCCCGACGGCGTGACCTTCGACTTCGGCAAGGCCGATCTCAAGCCGCAGTTCTACCCGGCGCTCAACAACGTTGCGCGCACCCTCGCCGAGTACGACCAGACGATGGTGGAAGTCTCCGGTCACACCGACAGCGTCGGCAGCGACGCGGTCAATCAGCGGCTGTCGGAACAGCGCGCCAATTCGGTCGGCAACTATCTGATCGGCCAGGGCCTGCTGCGTCAGCGCTTCGAAATCGTCGGTTTCGGCAAGAACCGTCCGGTGGCCGACAACAGCACCGAACAGGGTCGTGCACTGAACCGCCGGGTCGAGATCCGTGTGATTCCGCTGCAGTCGTAATGGACTGCAGTCGGTCGGACGCGCGGTAGCCTGCCCGGCACGCTGCCGCGAGTCGACAAGAAAAGCCCCGGCAGTGCCGGGGCTTTTTTTTTGCATTGCGATCGCAAGCGGTCCGGGCGTGCCGCAATGCGGATCAAGACGTCCGCATTACGTAGCCGGATGCTCGCCACTGTGCTGCGGCGAGGGTGCCTGATTGAACGATCGCGCGACGCGTCGAACATTCGCCCCAGCGCGAGCCGGGGCTCATGTTGGCATTCGCCGCGCTGCCGGACTCAGAGCGCCTCGATCACGCCCGCCGCGCCCATGCCGGTACCGATGCACATCGTCACCAGGCCGTAGCGCTTCTTGCGACGACGCATGCCGTGGACGATGGTCGCGGTGCGGATGGCGCCGGTCGCGCCCAGTGGATGACCCAGCGCGATCGCACCGCCCAGCGGGTTGACCTTGTCCGGATCAAGCCTGCTGTCGCGGATCACCGCCAGCGCCTGCGCGGCGAAGGCCTCGTTGAGTTCGATCCAGTCGATGTCGTCGAGGGTCAGCCCGGCCTGCGCCAGCGCCTTGGGAATCGCCGCGATCGGCCCGATGCCCATCACTTCCGGGCGCACGCCGGCGACGGCGAAGCTGACGAAGCGGGCCAGCGGCTTGAGGCCGTAGTCCTGCACCGCGCGTCCGGAGGCCAGCAGGATGCCGGCCGCGCCGTCGCTCATCTGCGAGCTGTTGCCGGCGGTCACGCTGCCACCGAACTGGCCGTTGCGGAACACCGGGCGCAGCTTGACCAGGCCTTCGATGGACGAGTCCGGGCGCGGACCTTCGTCGGTGTCGACCAGCAGCTTCCTGAGCCGCACGGTGTTGCCGGCCAGGTCAGGCTGGTGGGACACGATCTCGTAGGGCGAGATCTCGTCCTTGAACTCGCCGGCCTGGATCGCCGCCATGGCCTTCTGGTGCGAGGCGAGGGCGAATGCATCCTGGTCTTCCCGCGAGACCTTCCATTCCTCTGCGACCTTCTCGGCGGTGATGCCCATGCCGTAGGCGATGGCGACGTGGTCGTCCTTGAACACGCTCGGGGAGAGCGCGACCTTGTTGCCCATCATCGGCACCATGCTCATGCTCTCGGTGCCACCGGCGAGCATCAGGTCGGCATTGCCGAGGCGGATCTCGTTCGCCGCCAGCGCAACCGCCTGCAGGCCGGACGAGCAGAAACGGTTGATGGTCTGCGCGGCGATGGTGTCGGGCAGGCCGGCCAGCAGCACGCCGATGCGCGCCACGTTCATGCCTTGCTCGCCTTCGGGCATCGCGCAGCCGATCACGGCGTCGTCGATACGGTTGACGTCGATGCCCGGCGCCTGCGCGACGACGGCCTTGAGCACGTGCGCGAGCATGTCGTCGGGACGGGTATTGCGGAATACGCCCTTTGGCGCCTTGCCGACCGGGGTGCGGGTGGCGGCGACGATGTAGGCGTCCTGGATCTGCTTGGTCATTGAAAACTCCGGAATTCGATGTCGAGGTTCGGGAAGCGGAACGCGCGCCGCCCGCAGGCGGCGCCCGGACCTCAGTTCCTGAGCGGCTTGCCGGTCTTGAGCATGTGGCCGATGCGTGCCTGGGTCTTGTCCTGCTGGGCGAGCTCGACGAAGTGCTTGCGCTCGAGGCGGAGCAGCCAGTTCTCGTCGACGACCGCGTTGCGGTCCACATCGCCGCCGCAGAGCACGGTCGCGATGCGCTCGGCGATCTCGTAGTCGTACTCGCTGACGAAGCGGCCCTCGAGCATGTTGACCAGGAGCATCTTGAAGGTGGCAATGCCGACGTCGCCGGCCACACGGATGGACCGCGCGGGCATCGGCGGACGGTAGCCGGACTCGGCCAGCGCAGCCGCCTGCTGACGGGCGACATGCAGCAGCTCATACGCGTTGAAGGTCACGATGTCGTCGGCGCGCAGCAGTCCGAGTTCCTTGGCGTTGACCGCGGAATTGGACACTTTCGCCATCGCGATGGTCTCGAAGGTCTTCTTCAGCTCGGCGAACACGTCGCCGCCTGGGCCTGCGGCCTCCGACGCACGCACCGCCAGTTCCTTCAGCCCACCGCCGGCCGGGAGCAGGCCGACCCCGGCCTCGACCAGGCCGATGTAGCTCTCCAGGTGCGCGACGGTACGCGCGCTGTGCATCTGGAACTCGCAGCCGCCGCCCAGCGCCATGCCGCGCACGGCCGCAACCACCGGCACCAGCGAGTACTTGATGCGCTGGCTGGTCGCCTGGAAGTTCTCGACCATCGCCTCGAACGCGTCGACCTTGCCGGCCTGCAGCAGGCCCAGCGCACCGGCGAGGTCGGCCCCGGCAGAGAAGGGCTCCTTCGGCTGCCAGATCACCACGCCCTTGAACTTGCGCTCACTGATGCCGATCGCTTCCTGGATGCCGTCGAGCACATGGTCGGACACCGTATGCATCTTGGTCTTGAAGCTGATCACGCCGATATCGTCGCCATCGGTCCACAGGCGGATGCCGTCGTTCTCGTAGACCGTCTCGCCCTGGTCGAAGCGCTCGCCGAGCAGCGGATCGGGGAAGCGCTGGCGGCGATAGACCGGCAGGGCCGAGCGCGGCAGCTTGGCGTTCTTGGCCGGGCTGTAGCTGCCCTCGGCGGCGTGCACGCCCTCGCGGCCGTCGAACACCCAGTCGGGCAGTGGTGCGCTGCTCATGGTCTTGCCGGCGATGATGTCCTCGGCGATCCAGTCGGCGACCTGCTTCCAGCCCGCGGCCTGCCACAGTTCGAACGGCCCCTGCTGCCAGCCGTAGCCCCAGCGGATCGCGAAATCTACGTCGCGGGCGGTCTCGGCGATCTCCTCGAGGTGCACCGCGCTGTAGTGGAACAGGTCGCGCAGGATCGCCCAGACGAACTGCGCCTGCGGGTGGTCGCTCGCGCGCAGCTTCGCCATGCGCTCGGCCGGATCCCGGGTCTTGAGGATCTCGACGACCTCATCGGCGGCCTTGCGGTCGGAGGGGCGGTAGTCCTGCTTCTCCAGATCGAGGACCAGGATGTCCTTGCCCGCCTTGCGGAAGATGCCGGCACCGGTCTTCTGGCCGAGCGCGCCCTTGTCGATCAGCGCAGTCAGCCACCTGGGTGCGGCGAAATACTTGTGCCACGGATCCTGCGGCAGCGTATCGGCCATCGTCTTGATGACGTGCGACATGGTGTCCAGGCCGACCACGTCCGAGGTGCGGTAGGTCGCCGACTTCGGGCGGCCGAGCAGGGGGCCGGTCAGCGCATCGACCTCATCGAAGCCGAGGCCCGACTCCTGCGTGTGGTGGATGGTCGACAGGATCGAGAAGACTCCGATCCGGTTGCCGATGAAGTTGGGGGTGTCCTTGGCGTAGACGACGCCCTTGCCGAGCTGGGTGGTCAGGAAGGTCTCGAGGCCTTCGAGCACCGCCTTGTCAGTGGTACGGGCGGGGATCAACTCGGCCAGATGCATGTAGCGCGGCGGATTGAAGAAGTGCACCCCGCAGAAACGATGGCGAAGTTCCTCGGGAAGAACGTCCGCCAAGGCATTGATTCCCAAGCCAGAAGTATTGCTCGCCAGCACGGCGTGCGCCGCCACGTGGGGTGCGATCTTTCGGTAGAGGTCCTGCTTCCAGTCCATCCTCTCGGCAATGGCCTCGATGATCAGGTCGCAGTTCTCGAGCTCCGCCAAGCCGGTTTCGTAGTTCGCCGGGACGATCCTGTCGGCCAGCGACTTCGCGGCAAGCGGCGCGGGGCTGAGCTTGGACAGGTTCGCCAGCGCCTTGCGCACCACGCCGTCCTTGTCGCCGTCCTTGGCCGGCAGGTCGAACAGCACCGTGTCGATGCCCGCGTTGGTCAGATGCGCGGCGATCTGGGCGCCCATGACACCGGCCCCGAGGACCGCAGCACGGCGTACAAGCAGTTTCTCAGACATTTGCTCCATCCCTTTGTTTCGAAAGAAATCCGGCATGGCCGGACTGACAGTCAGGCGCGAAACCCAGCGGCCGCGAACGCGATGAGCTCGTTGGCGATGCGGGTGCGGTGCGCGTGTTCGGTGGTGCCCGGCGGGCGTTTGATCAGCCCGAAATCGGCCATTGCATAGGTCAGGGCGCCGGCGAGGAAGTCGAGGCGTCCATAGAGCTCGGCCTTGCCGAGCGAGGGCAGGCACGGCGCCAGCGCCGCCGCGAACTCCCGTGGCACATGGCCATACTGCTCGGACAGGAACTTGCGCAGCGCGTCGTTCTTCTCGACATAGGCCCGCGCGATCACCCGGACGAAGGCGCCGCTGCCGGCGCGGCCGCTGGCCATGTCCAGGGCGGGCTCCACGAACGCAGCGATGATCGGCTCGATCTCGCCCGGGGCATCGGCGATGGCGCGCCGGAGCTGGGCCAGGCGCTGCGCGCTCATCTCGTCCATGCGGCGACGGAACACCTCGTTGACGAGGTTCTCCTTGCTGCCGAAGTGATAGTTGACCGCGGCGATATTGACGTCCGCGCGCCCGGTGACCTGGCGCAGCGAGGTGCCGGCGAATCCATGGGTGGCGAACAGTTCCTCGGCCGCGCCAAGGATCTTGTCTTTGGTGGAGAACTGGGCCGTTCTCGTCATGTCGGTATCGGCTCGATCAAACGCTTGTTTGGATCCTAGGCCCAGGGCGACTGACGCGTCAATGACCGGTCTGGACGGCGCGGCTGGGTAAGTGCCGGCAGATACGTTAGAATCGCCGCAGCCTTGTTGGCTAAACCCGCGTTTTGGCGCGGGTTTTTCCATGCAGATCCGGCCGCTGCCCACGCTGCGGCCCTCATCATTTCCGGAGAACACCAGATGGCGCTCGAGCGCACCCTGTCCATCGTCAAGCCCGACGCCGTTGCCAAGAACGTGATCGGCGAGATCTACACCCGTTTCGAGAAGGCGGGCCTGAAGATCGTGGCCGCCAAGTACAAGCAGCTGACCCGCGAAGAGGCCGAAGGCTTCTACGCCGTGCACCGCGAGCGTCCGTTCTTCAATGCGCTGGTCGAGTTCATGACCTCCGGCCCGGTGATGATCCAGGCGCTGGAAGGCGAGAACGCCGTCGCCGCGCACCGCGATCTGCTGGGCGCCACCAATCCCAAGGACGCCGCGCCGGGTACGATCCGCGCCGACTTCGCTGACTCCATCGACGCCAACGCCGCCCACGGCTCGGATTCGGTCGAGAACGCGCAGACCGAGATCGCGTACTTCTTCAAGAACGACGAAGTCGTCTCCCGCTGAGGGATGCCATCGTGACCGAGGTCGCCATCGACGCCACCGTCGCCAAGCAGAACCTGCTCGACCTCGACCGCGAGGGCATGGAGCGCTTTTTCGCCGAGACCCTCGGCGAAAAGCGTTTCCGCGCCCACCAGATCATGAAGTGGATCCACCACCGGTACGTCACCGACTTCAACGACATGACCGACCTGGGCAAGGCGCTGCGCGCCAAGCTCGAGGCGCATGCCGAAGTCCGCGTGCCGCAGGTGCAGTTCGAAAAGCCATCCACCGACGGCACCCACAAGTGGCTGCTGGCGATGGATGGCAAGAACGCCATCGAAACAGTGTTCATTCCCGACAAGGGGCGCGGCACGCTGTGCGTGTCGTCGCAGGTGGGCTGCGCGCTCAACTGCCAGTTCTGTTCCACCGCGACCCAGGGCTTCAACCGCAACCTGTCGACCGCCGAGATCATCGGCCAGGTCTGGGTGGCGGCGCGGCACCTGGGCAATATTCCGCACAAGCAGCGCAAGCTCACCAATGTCGTGATGATGGGCATGGGCGAGCCGCTGATGAATTTCGACAACGTCGTGCGCGCGATGAGCATCATGCGTGACGACCTCGGCTACGGGCTGGCGAACAAGCGGGTCACGCTGTCGACCGCCGGCGTGGTGCCGATGATCGACAAGCTCGGCGAGGTCAGCGACGTGTCGCTGGCGGTTTCGCTGCACGCGCCGACCGACGCGCTGCGCACCGAGCTCGTACCGCTCAACAAGAAGTACCCGATCGCCCAGCTGATGGACTCGTGCGTGCGCTACGCCGAACGCAAGCGCGGCGCGTCGGTGACCTTCGAGTACACGCTGATGAAGGACGTCAACGACCAGCCCCAGCACGCCCGCGATCTGGTGCGGCTGATGCGCGACTTCGACAACCGCCTGCAGATGAAGGACGCGGCGAAGGTCAACCTGATTCCGTTCAACCCGTTCCCGGGCACCCGGTACGCGCGTCCCGATGACGCGGCGATCCGCCGCTTCCAGAAGCTGCTCAACGAATCGGGCCGGATCGCGCCGGTACGTCGTACCCGCGGCGACGACATCGATGCGGCCTGCGGACAGCTCAAGGGCCAGGTGGCCGATCGGACGCGGCGCCAGGCCGAGCATCTCAAGCGCCTCGACGCGCAGGGCGGTTCCGGTGCCGACGCGGCTGCCTGAGGCAGTCCTGCTCGCCCTCTGCGTGCTGGCCACGGCCGGCTGTTCGCGCCTCGACTTCGTCAAGCCCAGTGGCAAGGGCGACTACCGCTCCGAAGCACGCACCTACAACATCAGCGGTACCCCCGAGTCGCGCCGCAATGAGGCGGCCCGCAACGAGCTCGCCCTTGCGCGGCGCGCGTACGACACTGGGGATCTGAAGACCGCGGCGTCATCGGCCCGCGCAGCGCTGCGCAGCGAAGCGGTGGCGGCGGATGCGCATACGCTGCTGGCGGTGATCGAGGATCGACAGGGGCAGGGCGCGAAGGCGGGCAGCCACTATCGGGCCGCGGCCGAGAGCCAACCTGTTCGCGGCGCCTATCTGAACAACTATGGCGTCTGGCTCTGCAGCAACGGCCGGGCCGCCGAGGCGCTGTCGTATTTCGACACGGCGGTGCGGGATCCCGGCTATGGCGACCCGTCGGGTGCGCTGGCAAATGCCGGCGTCTGCGCGATGACCGCAGGTGACCTCGACCGCGTCGAGCGCGATCTGCGCGCCGCACTTGAGGTCGATCCGGTCAACGTGGTCGCGCTCGATGGGATGGCCCGGTATCTCGAAGCGGGGCAGCGTCATTTCGAGGCGCGAGCTTTTTCGCAACGACTGCTTGCCGCGGCACCTGCAACTGCGGCAGCATTGCAGCTGGCGGCTCGCATCGAGACCGCCCTCGGCGATTCAGGGGCCGCCGAACGTTACCAGCGACGCCTCCGGGACGATTTCCCGGCCGCGCCGTACCTCCAGACCAGGGAAACGAATCCGCCATGAGTTCTTCGCACCAGACCTTGCCAGCGTCATCGCCTGGGGTCGGAGAGCAGCTGCGCGATGCGCGCATGGAGGCGGGCCTGACGGTCGCGGAGGCCGCGACCCGCCTGCGCATGCAGATCCGGGTGGTCGAGGCGCTGGAAGCCGGGAACTGGGCGCGGCTGGGCGCGCCGGTCTTCGTGCGGGGCCAGCTGCGCAGCTACCTGCGCCTGCTGCAGCTGCCGCAGTCACTCGCCGATACCGTGCCTGATGCCGTGTCCGCCGAGCCGCCGGCGCTGACCCCTCGTACCTACACTCCGCCGATGCAGCGCATGCTCGACAAGGCCATGGGTCGCGCGGTTTATGTCGTGATCACCGCGTTGATCGCGGTGCCGGTCTGGGTGGCCACGCGGACCCATGTCGACGACCGCCGCCCGGCCGAGATCGCTTCGCTCGGGCTCGGGGACGCCGAGGTCGGGCAGGCGCAGCGTTCCGTGCGTCCGACGCCGGTGACCGCCTCGCTCGGTGCGATGCCCAAGCGCAATCGCGCCGAGCCGGCCCCCGAGGAGGTCGGGCCCACGGCCGGGTCGGAGCTGCTGCTGCGTTTCAGCGGCGACAGCTGGCTCGAGGTCATCGGCCACGATGGCAAGCAGCTCGAACAGACGCTTGTCCGGGCGGGCCAGGAGCGGCGCTTCGCCGTCGGCTCGGTAGCCCGCGTCAAGCTGGGCAACGCCAGCGCCGTTGACGTGTTGCATGACGGGAACGTTCAGGATCTGTCCCGGTTCCAGCGGGCCAACGTGGCGCGCTTTGCGGTATCCTCCGACGGCGCACTGGCGCCTGTGTCCGAGTAATCCGGACCGGCTGCCTCCGCGTTCGGGACCACCGCTTCGACGCGTGGTCCCGCGATCATTCTTTCCTCAGTTTGACCCGCCTTCCAAGGCGGGCGTAGAGACCATATGGCGATTGACGAGTTGCTGGACGAGCGCGAACAGGGGGAGCGGGTCAAGGCCTGGCTTCGCGACAACGGTCTGGGACTGGTAGGCGGCGTCGTGGTCGGAGCCGCGCTGTTCGGCGGTTATCACTACTGGCAGGACAGGGCCCATGCCGCGGCCGTGGCCCAGCATGCGGCCTACCAGAGCACGCTGCTGGACATCCGTTCGGGCGATCTCGACAAGGCATCGCAGACGCTGGCCGGGCTGCCGGACAGCGCATACAGCGAACTGGGCGCATTGCAGCTGGCGAAGGCGCAGGTCGAGAAGGGTGATCGCGATGCTGCGATCGCGACGCTCGAAGTGGCCGATGGCGCCCAGCCGGGCGTGGCGGCGGTGGTGCAGCAGCGCCTCGCGCGCCTGCTGATCGATGCCGGTCGCGGGGAAGATGCGCTCAAGCTGCTCGCCGGTGCCAGCGACGCGGTCTCGCTGGAAGCCCGGGGCGATGCCCATTTCGCCCTCCATCAAACCGAACAGGCCCGCGCGGACTACGCGCAGGCTCTGCGCGAGCTCGACAGCGCCGCCCCCCAGCGTGGGCTGCTCGAGCTCAAGCTTTCCGAAGTCGGCGGTACGCCGGACGAACCCGAGGTTGAATCCTGATGATCGAACAGATCGCGCGCGACGCATTCCCCCGCGCCCCGGCCCGCCTTGCGCGGATCGCGGCGATCGCGCTCTGCGTGATGACCGTGACCGGTTGCAGCACCGTGCGCGGCTGGTTCGGAAACAGCGAGAAGGCACAGGCCAAGGCCCTGTCGGAACCTGCACCGCTGACCGATATCACGCCGTCGGTCACCGTGTCGCGACTGTGGTCGGCGAACGCGGGCAAGGGCGAGGGCCGTCTGGGCGTACGCCAGGGGCCGGCGGTTGCCGACGGCCGGGTCTACGTCGCCGCGATCAAGGGCGGCGTGCGCGCATTCGACCTGCAGACCGGCGCATCGGTCTGGCAGCACCCCTCCGACCTGCGCCTGAGCGGCGGTCCGGGCGTGGGCGACGGCCTGGTCGTGGCCGGCAGCCTGGACGGCGAGGTGGTTGCGCTCGATGCCGCTACCGGCGCCGAGCGCTGGACCGCGAAGGTCAACAACGAGGTCATCGCCGCGCCGACGATCGGCCAGGGCGTGGTGCTGGTGCGCTCCAACGACGGGCGCATCACCGCATTCGACGCCGCCACTGGCGAACGTCGCTGGTTCTGGGTGCGTGAACTGCCGTCGCTGAGCGTGCGTGGCAACGACGCGCCTGCGCTCGGGCCGGGCTTCGTCTTCGTCGGCAACGACGACGGCACGCTGACCGCGTTGTCGCTGGCCGATGGTCGCGTCCTGTGGGAGCAGGCCATCGCCCAGCCGGACGGCCGCACTGAACTCGAGCGCATGTCCGACGTCGATGGCACCCCGGTGCTCGACGACGCCGTGCTGTTCGCTAGCAGCTACCGGCACCGCACGATGGCGCTGGAAGGCCCCAGCGGCCGCCCGCTTTGGGTCAGCGAGCACGGCGGTTCCAATCGCCCGGCGCTGGCGCCCCAGCGGCTGGTGGTGACCGATGCCGACGGCACGGTGTGGGGCCTCGACAAGTACAGCGGCACCGCCGCGTGGCAGCAGCCTGCACTGGCGCGTCGCAATCTCAGCGGCGCGGCGATCCAGGGCGACTATGCGGTAGTCGGCGATTTCGACGGATACCTGCACTGGTTGCGCCTGGATGACGGTAGTTTTGCCGCGCGTCAGCGCGCCGGTCGTGATCCCATCCGCGGCGCGCCGGTCGTCTCCGACGGCATCCTGGTCGTCCAGAACACCGACGGCGACGTCACTGCCTGGCGTCTGGCCCAGTAAGCCAGCCGCAGATGCGACAATGACGGCCCCGGGCAGCCATCTGCCCGGGGCCGTGTGCTTCTGGGCCCGCCCGGGCGCACGCTTTTCCAGCCCCATTCGAACGGAACACGCCGCATGCTTCCCCTCGTCGCCCTCGTGGGCCGCCCCAACGTCGGCAAGTCGACGCTGTTCAACGCGCTGACCCGTACCCGGGACGCGCTCGTCCATGATGAGCCGGGGGTCACGCGTGACCGCCACTACGGCATTTGCCGGCTCAACCCCGATGCGCCGTTCGCCCTGGTGGACACCGGCGGCATTGCCGGCGAGAACGTCCATCTGGAAAGCGAGGGCCTGGCCGGACCGACCGCGAAGCAGTCGCGCGCCGCGGCTGCGGAGGCGGATCTGGTGCTGTTCGTGGTCGACGGCCGCGAGGGCGCCTCGGCGCTCGACGACGAGATCCTGCGCTGGCTGCGCAAGATCGACAAGCCCACCTTCCTGGTCATCAACAAGACCGACGGCCTGGATTCGCGCGCGGCCGAGGCGGAGTTCTCGCGCTACGGCTTCAGCGACGTGCATGCGATCTCGTCCTCGCACCGGCACGGCATCGACGAGTTGGTCGACGAGATCCTCGAACGGTTGCCGGAAGTGGGCACATCCGAGCAGCTCGACAGCGATCCCGACCGCATCCGCGTCACCTTCGTCGGTCGCCCCAACGTGGGCAAGTCGACCCTGGTCAACCGCATCCTCGGCGAGGAG
Organism: Luteimonas sp. 100069; assembly: GCF_003813845.1. Taxonomy (NCBI): domain Bacteria; kingdom Pseudomonadati; phylum Pseudomonadota; class Gammaproteobacteria; order Lysobacterales; family Lysobacteraceae; genus Luteimonas; species Luteimonas sp. 100069. The sequence continues at coordinate 1,386,745 of NZ_RPFN01000001.1, read as the reverse complement.
CGGATGATCGCCTCGGAAGTCGCCGGCACCACGCGCGATTCGATCGAGGTCGATCTCGAGCGCGACGGACGCAAGTACCGTCTGGTCGATACCGCCGGCATCCGCCGCAAGTCGAAGGTCGACGAGGCGGTGGAGACGTTCTCGATCATCAAGACCCTGCAGGCGATCGAGCACTCGCAGGTGTCGGTGGTGATGATCGACGCCAGCGAGGGCGTCACCGACCAGGACGCCAGCGTGCTCGGCGCGGTGCTCGATTCCGGCCGCGCGCTCGTGGTCGCGGTGAACAAGTGGGACGGCCTGAGCGATTACCAGCGCGAACAGACCGAGGCGCTGCTCTCTCGCAAGCTGGCCTTCGTGCCGTGGGCCGAAACGATCCGCATCAGTGCCAAGCACGGCTCGGGCCTGCGCGAGCTGTTCCAGGCGATCCACCGCGCGCACGCGTCGGCCAACTACAAGTTCGGCACCGCCGAGGTCACCAAGGCGATCGAGATCGCCTACGAAACGAATCCGCCGCCGGTCGTGCGCGGCCATGCGCCGAAGATGCGCTTCGCGCATCCGGGCGGGGAGAATCCGCCGACGATCATCGTGCATGGCAACCGCCTGCGGACGCTGCCCGACAGCTACAAGCGCTATCTGGAGAACTTCTTCCGCAAGCGTTTCAAGCTCGTCGGCACGCCGGTGCGCCTGCTGTTCCGCGAAGGCGACAATCCGTTCAAGGACAAGAGGAACGTGCTGTCGGATCGCCAGTTGGCGAAGAAGAAGCGGCTGATCCGCCACGTCAAGCGCAAGTGAGGCGGGCTCGGGGCATTCGGCCGCGATGACGTCGCCGCCGCTCGCACCGGTATTTCCCGAGGTCACCATCGGCATCCTTGCCGGTGGCCGTGCCTCGCGCCTGGACGGACGTGACAAGGCTTGGCTGCAGCGTGGCGGGGTGCCGCAGATCCTGCGCTGGCAGCGCCGGCTCGCCGCGCAGGGTGGTGCCTTCCTCGTCAGCGCAAACCGCGACCTGCCGCGCTATGCCGCGCACGGGCTCGACGCAGTGCCGGACCGGATCGCCGATGCCGGACCGATGTCCGGGCTCGATGCGTTGGCCGGCGCCGCGGGCACGCCATGGCTGATGACGCTGCCGGTGGACCTGATCGAGGTCAACGACTGCCTGCTGCGCACGCTGATGCATCACGCCGGCACGCACGGCGCCTTCGCCTGCGATGCCGACGGTGTGCAGCCGCTGGTCGCGTTGTGGAATGTGGCCGCGCTGCGCGCAGGTGCAGGGCACGCGCTCGCATCCGGCGATCATGCGGTGCGCAATCTGCAGCAGGCGCTCGGCATGAAGCGCGTGGATTTCCACGGTGTACGCTTCGGCAACCTCAACACGCCCCAGGATCTCGATGATGCCGGTATCGCCCCCGACTGACGCTCCGACGGTCGATTTCCCGTTCCGGATCAGTTTTGGAGAAGCGGTCTCGATCGTCGACGCGGTGGCGGTCGAGCGCCGGCTGCAGCCGCAGACGCTGTCCCTGTCGCGCGCACATGGACACGTGCTGGCGCGCGACGTGATCGCCACGATGGCCCAGCCCCCGTTCGACAACTCGGCGATGGACGGCTTCGCGCTGCGGCATGAGGATCTCTCGCCCGAGGGCGCGCCGACGCGGCTGCGCCTGGCCGGCGAGCAGTTCGCTGGACCCGATGCGGCGCTCGCCGTGGAGGCGGGTACATGCGTGCGCGTCACCACCGGCGCGCCGATGCCATCCGGTGCCGATACCGTGGTGATGAAGGAGAACACCTCGCTCGAGGGCGACACGGTCATCGTCCAGGTCGCACCGAGGCCCGGGCAGCATGTGCGCCGCGCCGGCGAGGATTCGAACATCGGCGATCTGCTGCTGCGTGCGGGCGATGTGCTGACCCCCGCGCGGATCGGCCTGGCCGCCTCGCAGGGGCTGGCCCAGCTCGAGGTCGTGCGGCGGCCGACGATCGCGGTGTTCGCGACCGGCGACGAGCTCGTCGAGCCGGGCATGTCGCTCGGTCCCGGGCAGATCTACAACTCGAACCGCGATCAGCTGATGGCGTTGCTGCGCGCCGAAGGTCTGGAGCCGGTCGCGTTCCCGACCCTGCCCGATGACGCTGCGCAGGTCACCTCCGCGCTGCGCCACGCCGGAGAAGCCTTCGACCTGGTGCTGACCTGCGGCGGCGTGTCGGCGGGCGAGAAGGATCTGCTGCCCGAACTGCTGCAACGCCGCGCTCGGGTGCGGATGTGGAAAGTCATGATGAAGCCGGGCATGCCCGTGCTGCTGGCGGAAGGCGGCACGCTCGGCCCGGCCCTGTTCCTGTGCCTGCCCGGCAATCCGGTGTCGGTACTGGCGACCTGGCTCGCGCTCGGCCGTCGCCTCGTGGACGGCCTGCAGGGCAGGGCGCCGCATCCGCTCCGACGGGCGCGCCTCGCGTCGGACTGGTCCAAGCGCCACGAGCGGCTGGAACTGCTGCGCGGACGCTGGTGGATCGATGCCGAAGGCGTTTCCCGGGTCGAGCCCAACCCTGCCGACGGGTCGCACCGGATGCAGGCGGCCGCCGACTCGGACGTGCTGATCGTGCTCGACGCCGGTGCGCGCGACTACGACGCCGGCACGGTGGTCGAGGTCCTGCAGTACTAGGCACACCGCCGGGCGGCCGCCAGGGCCGCCGTCTGCGCGATAATCGCGGCATGCCCGTCCAAGAACTCACGCCGGCGCAGGCCCGGCAACGCCAGCAGCAGGGCGTGCGCCTGATCGATGTGCGCGAGGCGCACGAGCGGGCGACGGGCATGGCCGAGGGCGCCGAAGGCGTCGACCGCAGCACTCTGGAAGCCGCGCCGTTGGCGCATGCCCCGGATCTGCAGGCGCCGCTGCTGCTGATCTGCCAGAGCGGGCGTCGCTCGCTGCAGGCTGCGGAAACCCTGGCGGCGCTGGGCTATGCGGACGTCGCGTCCGTCGCGGGTGGGACAAGCGCCTGGCAGGCCGACGGCCTGCCGACGGTGCTGCCCGAGGGCGACGTGGACCTCGACTTCCACGAGCGCTACTCGCGGCACCTGAAATTGCCGGAGATCGGGCTGGCGGGACAGCGGCGGCTGGGCGAAGCGTCGGTGCTGATGATCGGCGCCGGCGGCCTCGGCTCGCCGGCGGCGTACTACCTCGCCGCGGCCGGCGTCGGCACCCTGCGGATCGCCGACGACGACGTGGTCGACCGCAGCAACCTGCAACGGCAGATCCTGCATGCCGAAGACCGGATCGGCCAGCCCAAGGTGCAGTCGGCAGCCACGACGCTCGGCGCATTGAATCCACGCACGCGCATCGAGCCGGTGGCCGAGCGGGTGACCAGCGCGAACGTCGAGCGCTTGCTCGATGGAGTGGACCTCGTGCTGGACGGCGCCGACAACTTCCCGGTGCGCTATCTGCTCAACGACGCCTGCGTGCTGCACCGCGTGCCGCTGGTCTACGGCGCCGTACACCGCTTCGACGGCCAGGTCAGCGTGTTCGATGCCGGCCGTCACCGTGGCCAGGCGCCGTGCTACCGCTGTCTGTTCCCCGAGCCGCCGCCGCCCGGGGCCGCGCCCAGTTGTTCGGAGGTCGGCGTGCTCGGCGTACTGCCGGGCGTGATCGGCCTGCTGCAGGCCACCGAGGCGCTGAAGCTGTTGCTCGGCATCGGCGCGCCCCTGACCGGGCGCCTGCTGCAGTTCGACGCGCTGCAGATGCGGTTCCGCGAAACACGGCTGTCGCCCGATCCCGACTGCCCGGTCTGCGCGCCCGGTCGCGCGTTTCCCGGGTACATCGACTATGCGGCCTTCTGTGCCGGCTGAGACACGGACCCGGCCTTCACATGGGGCTGGGGCAGGATGCTCGCGGCCGCGCCAGCCCGCGCGGAACGGATGCACCCGATGCGCTCCATGAGTCGATTGTTGTTGCTTGCCTTCCTGCTGTTGGCCGCGCCGCTCGCCGCGCTCGCGACCGATCCCTGCCCCTGGCTGCGTGACCAGATCCATGCCACGGATCCGGCGACCCGCCTGGCGGCTGCGGCGTGCGAGGAACACCAGCTGTGGTATCGCCCCTTCATCGATATCGAAGGACGCTACGCCGGTACGGCCGTGCGCGAAGCCGATGCCACGCCGCTGGCCAACGGCGAGCAGGCCTGGCGCCGTGTCGCCGGCTACTGGCGCGGCACCGATCAGCTCTCCCAGTTGATGCAGCGCCCCGGCGCTGTCGATTGCATGTACGCGTCGTACAGCGATCAGCCCTCCGCCGGCTGCCGCAGCTTCCTGATGGACGTGCCGTGGTCGGCAGCGTTCGTGTCCTGGGTGGCGCGCCGCGCAATGCTGCCCGGGTTCCGCGGCTCGCCAAGCCACATCGACTACGTGCGCGAGGCCTTTCGCAATCCCGAAACCAGCGCATATCGCGTCGCCCATCCGGTGACAGCGCGGCCGGCGCGCGGCGACATGCTCTGTTACGTGCGGCACGCGGACCGCATCTTCGGCTTTCGCGGGCTGGCGCAGCTGCTCAGCAGCGATGACGGTGGACTCGGCATGCATTGCGACATCGTGGTCGGGGCCGGGAACGGGCAGGCGCAGCTGATCGGTGGCAACGTCCTCGACGCGGTGAGCATGCGGCTCTTGCCGCTGACCGCGGGGGGGCAGTTCGCGGGTCTCGCGCAACGCGCGCTCGACGATCCATCGTGCAGTCCCGACGCACTGGTCTTCTGCAATGCCAACCGCCAGGACTGGGCGGTGTTGCTGCAGTTGCGGCCCGCGGGCGAGCTCGCGGGATTGGTGCCATCGATGGGACTGTATGGGGTGCCGTCGCCGATGCCGGCTACGCCAGGCCCGCAGCCGGCGCCGTGCTGCGTCGAATGCAGTGCGGGCGACAGTTTGCCGCGGTGTCCGGGCACCTGACCGCCCCCGTGCCGCCTACGCGGCGTTCAAGTGGCGCCCGGGGCGCAGCTGGACAAGGAAACGGCCCGCCATGTGCGGGCCGTCTTCTTGCCGGGTGGTTGGATCCTTTGGACCGCGCACCCGTGACCGCTGCGGCCGCAGCACCTCTCTCAGAGGGCCATGACCGGTGCGGCAGCATCGATCGCGCGGCGAAACCACGCGGTCGCCGGACGCCCGGCGTGCGCGCCGGGCCGTCCGCCGCTGTCACTCGCGGCCTTGCCTACTTCTTCGCCGCCAGCTGCCGCAGCACGTAATGCAACAGGCCGCCATGCCGGAAGTATTCGACCTCCTTGGGCGTCAGCAGCAGCACGTCGACCTCGAAGCGGATCTCGGTGCCGTCGGCCCTGGTGGCGACGATCTGCGCACGCCGGGCGTTGCCGTTGTCGAGACCGGTGATGTCGATCGTCTCCGAGCCGTCGAGGCCGAGACTCTGTGCATTCTGGCCTTCGCGGAAGCGGCAGGGCAGCACGCCCATGCCGACCAGGTTCGAACGGTGGATGCGTTCGAAGCTCTCGGCGATGACCGCCTTGATGCCGAGCAGGTTGGTGCCCTTGGCTGCCCAGTCGCGCGAGGAGCCGGTGCCGTATTCCTTGCCCGCGAACACCACCAGCGGCACGCCGTCGGCCTTGTACTTCATCGCGGCGTCGTAGATGGGCATTTTCTGCGGTTCGGCGCCGGCGCCGAAGTACAGCGTGTTGCCGCCTTCCTCGCCACCGAAGAACAGGTTCTTGATGCGGATGTTGGCGAACGTACCGCGCACCATGACGTCGTCGTTGCCGCGGCGTGAGCCGTAGCTGTTGAAATCCGCCGGCTGCACGCCGCGTTCCTGCAGGAAGCGTCCCGCGGGCGAATCCTGCTTGATGTTTCCCGCCGGCGAGATGTGATCGGTAGTGATCGAATCCCCGAAGAGCCCCATCACGCGCGCGCCGTGGATGTCGTCGATGGTGCCGACCTCCATGGTCATGCCATCGAAGTAGGGTGGGTTCTTGATGTAGGTGGAGGCGGCATCCCACTCGTAGAGCTCGCCGTCGGGCGAATCGACCGCGTTCCAGCGGGCATCGCCCTTGAACACGTCGGCATAGTTTTTGGCGAACATCTCCGGACCGATCGTCCTGGCGATGAAGTCGCCGATTTCCTTGTTCGAAGGCCAGATGTCGCGCAGATACACCGGCTTGCCGTCCGGGTCCTTGCCCAGCGGATCGTGGGTCAGATCGATGTCGACGGTGCCGGCAATGGCGTAGGCCACGACCAGCGGCGGCGAGGCGAGATAGTTCATCTTCACCTCGCCGTGGATCCGGCCCTCGAAATTGCGGTTGCCCGAGAGCACCGACGCCACAGCGAGATCGTTCTCGGCGATGCCCTTGGAGACGGCTTCCGGCAACGGGCCCGAATTGCCGATGCAGGTGGTGCAGCCGTAACCGACGACGTAGAAACCGAGCTTCTCGAGATGGTCCATCACCCCGGCCTTCTTGAGGTAGTCGGTGACCACCAGCGAACCGGGTCCAAGCGAAGTCTTGACCCATGGCGCGGCCTTCAGTCCCCTGGCCGCGGCGTTGCGCGCCAGCAGGCCGGCACCGAGCATCACCGCCGGGTTGGAGGTGTTGGTGCACGAGGTGATCGCAGCGATGACCACCGAGCCGTCGGTGAGCTCGTGCTCGGCTTCTTCGAGCGTGATGGTGGAGGCCGGCCGGGCGGCCAGGCGCTCGGCCTGCGGCTGGCCGCCGCCTTCCTTCACGAAGCGGTCGATCTGCGGATCGCGGGCGGCGTCGCGGCGTGCAACCAGCGCACCGACGTTGTCACGGAAGTTCCGCTGCATGTTTTCCAGCAGCACCCGGTCCTGCGGCCGCTTCGGGCCGGCCAGCGAGGGGCGTACCTCACCCATGTCGAGTTCCAGCACGCTGCTGTACTCCGCTTCGGGCATGCCGGGCTCGTGCCACAGCTGTTGCGCCCTGGCGTAGGCCTCGACGAGCGCGATCTGCTCTTCGCTGCGGCCTGACAGGCGCAGGTAATTCAGCGATTCCTGGTCGATGGGGAAGATGCCGCATGTCGCGCCGTATTCGGGCGCCATGTTGCCGATCGTCGCGCGGTCGGCCAGCGGCAGGTGCTGCAGACCTTCGCCGAAGAACTCGACGAACTTGCCGACCACGCCATGCTTGCGCAGCATCTCGGTGACGGTCAGCACCAGATCGGTGGCGGTCGCGCCTTCGGGCAGGCGGCCCGTGAGCTTGAAGCCCACCACCTGCGGGATCAGCATCGACGAGGGCTGGCCGAGCATCGCGGCCTCGGCCTCGATGCCGCCTACGCCCCAGCCCAGAACGCCGATGCCGTTGATCATCGTGGTGTGCGAGTCGGTCCCGAACACGGTGTCGGGATAGGCCCAGCTGCCGTCCTCGCGCTCGGCGGTCATCACCACACGGGCGAGGTGCTCGAGGTTCACCTGGTGGACGATGCCGGTATTGGGCGGGACGACCTTGAAGTTGTCGAAGGCCTTCTGCCCCCAGCGCAGGAAACCGTAACGCTCCATGTTCCGCTGGAACTCGATCTTGCCGTTGAGGTCGAGCGCATCGGGACGGCCGAACACGTCGACCTGGACCGAATGGTCGATCACCAGCTCCGAGGGAATCAGCGGGTTGATCTGCTCCGGGCGCCCGCCAAGGCGCACGACCGCATCGCGCATCGCGGCGAGGTCCACCACGCAGGGCACACCGGTGAAGTCCTGCAGCACCACGCGCGCGGGCATGAACGCGATCTCGGTGTTGGAGTCGTTGCTCGGGTCCCACTTCGCCACGGCTTCGATGTGCTGCGCGGTGACGGTCTCGCCGTCCTCGTGGCGGAGCAGGTTCTCGAGCAGGATCTTCATCGAGTAGGGCAGGCGGGTGATGTCGAACCGCTTGCCCAGCGCAGGGAGGCTGGCATAGGCGTAACGACGGCCGCCGACATCGAGGTCGGCACGCGTGGTGAAGGAATCGGTCATGCGGAAGCTCCTGTCGCGGGTTGCTGGCGGTGATCGGATCAGCCGGTGTCTGGCATGCGTGGTGCGCCGAAAATCCATTGATCTGGCGCGACGCCCGGTCGATGCGGGTCACCGCGTCGAGGCGGTCAGTGTAGGCAGATTGATGTGGCGGTCAGGTCATCACGCGCGTGGCGGCACGGCAACAGTGCATTGCGCACGCGCCAGTCGATCTGCGCCTGCTTACGCGCGGAGGCATCGTCTGGCCCTCGTGCATGCCACCCGCGGCGCTGCGCGCCGCTGGACGAAAGGCAGGTGGCGCGGTCGGCGCGCGGTAGTCTGCGCGCGCTTTCCGCTCGCACGCGCGATCGCCCAGGCGCGGCGAGCGGGCGCGGCGCGCTGGAGTATGCGTGTTCAGGTATGTATAATTCGCGCATACCTTGAAGGAGAGGCCTGATGGAGGCGACCGTTGCCGAGCGCGGCCAGATCACACTGCCCAAGGCGGTGCGCGATGCGCTGGGATTGAGCAAGGGGACGATCCTCAAGGTCGAACTGGAAGGCAGCCGCATCGTGTTGCGCAAGAGTGTCGATGACGCCGTCTCGCGTGCCCGGGGCCGGTTCCGGCTCGAAGGCTTTCACGACACCGACGCCGCAATGCGCGCCGTGCGGGGCCAGGCCGGCGACGAAGCTGGCGCAGAGGCAGAGGTAGGGGCCGACGGCAGCGTCGACCGGTGATCGCCGTCGATGCGCCCGTGCTGGTGGATCTGCTGACAGACGGGCCGCAGGCCGATGCCGCAGAAGCCTGCCTGCGCCAGTACCTGAGCGCTGGCCCGGTCGTGGTCTGCGACGTCGCACTGGCCGAGATCTGCGGCGCGCTGCACGACGGCGCCGAGACCATGGCCGTGCTCGAGGACATGGGCGTGCGCTTTTCGGCGATCGAAGCCAAGGCCGCCTTGCGTGCGGGCGAGATGCAGCGCCGCTCCTGGCAACGCGGCGAGCGCATCGGCCGCCCCTCGCGCGATTTCCTGGTCGGCGCGCATGCACTGCTGCAATGCAATGGCCTGATCACCCGCGACGACGCGTTTTTCCGCACTTATTTCAAGGGTCTCAAGCTGATCGTACCGTCGGCATGAGACCGGTTATCCCGGTACCGCACGAATCTGGAGTTGTCATGTTGGAAGCCTATCGCCACCACGTTGCCGAGCGCGCCGCGCTGGGAATCCCGCCGCTGCCGCTCGATGCGCAGCAGACCGCCGACGTCATCGAACTGCTGAAGAATCCGCCGGCTGGTGAGGAAGCGTTCCTGCTGGACCTGCTGACCCACCGCGTGCCGGCCGGCGTCGACGACGCCGCCAAGGTCAAGGCCTCGTATCTCGCCGCGGTCGCATTCGGCACCGAACGCAGTGCGCTGATTTCCCGCGCGCGCGCCACCGAACTGCTGGGCACGATGCTCGGCGGCTACAACGTGCAGCCGCTGGTCGATCTGCTCGATGACGCCGAGGTCGGCGCGATCGCCGCCGAAGGTCTCAAGCACACACTGCTCGTGTTCGACGCGTTCCACGACGTCGAAGAGAAGGCCAAGGGCGGCAACGCCAATGCGAAGGCGGTCATGCAGAGCTGGGCCGACGCAGAATGGTTCACCAGCAAGCCGGAAGTGCCGCAGTCGATGACGTTGACGGTGTTCAAGGTGCCGGGCGAGACCAACACCGACGACCTGTCGCCGGCGCCCGACGCGACCACGCGCCCGGACATTCCGATGCACGCGCTGGCGATGCTGAAGAACCGGCGCGAAGGCGCGGCGTTCGTTCCGGAGGAAGACGGCAAGCGCGGCCCGATCCAGGCCATTCTCGATCTCAAGAAGAAGGGCCATCTGGTCGCCTACGTCGGCGACGTGGTCGGTACCGGGTCGAGCCGCAAGTCGGCGACCAACAGCGTGCTGTGGTGGACCGGCGAGGACATTCCCTACATCCCGAACAAGCGCTTCGGCGGCGTGTGCCTGGGTTCGAAGATCGCGCCGATCTTCTACAACACGATGGAGGATGCCGGCGCGCTGCCGATCGAGCTCGACGTGTCGCAGATGGAGCAGGGCGATGTGATCGAGCTGCGTCCATATGAGGGCAAGGCGCTCAAGGACGGCAACGTCATCGCCGAATTCCAGGTCAAGTCCGAGGTGCTGTTCGACGAAGTGCGCGCCGGCGGCCGCATTCCGCTGATCGTCGGTCGTGGGCTCACCGCCAAGGCGCGCGAGTCGCTGGGCCTGCCGGTGACCGACCTGTTCCGCCTGCCGCAGCAGCCCGCCGATACCGGCAAGGGCTTCACCCTGGCGCAGAAGATGGTCGGCCGTGCGATCGGCCTGCCGGAAGGCCAGGGCGTGCGCCCGGGCACCTATTGCGAGCCGCGGATGACCTCGGTCGGTTCGCAGGACACCACCGGTCCGATGACCCGCGACGAGCTCAAGGATCTCGCGTGCCTGGGCTTCAGCGCCGACCTGGTGATGCAGTCGTTCTGCCACACCGCGGCGTATCCGAAGCCGGTGGACGTCAAGACCCATCACACCCTGCCGGAGTTCATCTCCACCCGTGGCGGCATCTCGCTGCGTCCGGGCGACGGCGTGATCCACAGCTGGCTCAACCGCATGCTGCTGCCCGACACGGTCGGCACCGGCGGCGACTCGCACACACGCTTCCCGGTGGGCATTTCGTTCCCGGCGGGCTCGGGCCTGGTCGCCTTCGCGGCCGCCACCGGCGTGATGCCGCTGGACATGCCCGAATCGGTGCTGGTGCGCTTCAAGGGCAAGATGCAGCCCGGTGTCACCCTGCGTGACCTGGTCAACGCGATTCCGCTGTACGCGATCAAGGCGGGTCTGCTGACGGTGGCCAAGCAGGGCAAGAAGAACATCTTCTCCGGCCGCATCCTCGAGATCGAAGGTCTGCCGGATCTGAAGGTCGAACAGGCGTTCGAACTGTCCGATGCGTCGGCCGAGCGTTCCGCCGCCGGCTGCACCGTGCACCTCGACAAGGCACCGATCATCGAATACATCACCAGCAACATCACGCTGCTGAAGTGGATGATCGCCGAAGGGTATGCGGACCCGCGTTCGCTGGCCCGCCGGATCGAGAAGATGGAGGCCTGGCTCGCCGATCCGCAGCTGCTCAAGGGCGATGCGGATGCCGAGTACGCGGCTGTCATCGAGATCGACCTGGCCGACGTGCATGAGCCGATCGTCGCGTGCCCGAACGATCCGGATGACGTCAAGACGCTGTCGGAAGTCGCCGGCGCCGCGATCGACGAAGTGTTCATCGGTTCGTGCATGACCAACATCGGCCACTTCCGCGCGGCGTCGAAGCTGCTGGAAGGCAAGCGCGACATCCCGACCAAGCTGTGGGTCGCGCCGCCGACCAAGATGGACGCCGCCGAGCTGACCAAGGAAGGCCATTACGGCACCTTCGGCACCGCCGGCGCGCGCATGGAGATGCCGGGCTGCTCGTTGTGCATGGGCAACCAGGCGCAGGTCAAGGAAGGCGCGACGGTGTTCTCGACCTCGACGCGCAACTTCCCCAACCGTCTGGGGCGCAACTCGAACGTCTACCTGGGCTCGGCGGAACTGGCGGCGATCTGTTCGCGCCTGGGCCGCATTCCGACCAAGGCCGAGTACATGGCCGCCGTCGGCGTGCTGGATGCGTCGGCGGACGAGATCTACCGCTACATGAACTTCGACCAGATCGCCGAGTACGTGGACGCCGGCGAAGAGAAGACTGCGGCCTGAGGGCGCGCCGGCTCGCGGCTGCGGGGCTCTACAGGGCCCCCGCAGCACGCGTGCCGGCATGTTGGACCGACCAGCAGGCATCCGGCGCGAGCCGGGTGCCTTTTTGTTTGCGGCAGGGCGCTGCGGGCAGCCGCCGCACCAGGGCGGCGGCCATCGGCCTGGTCCATCGCGGCGGCACGCAATGCGGCCTGACGGCCTCGCCGCGGCGGGATCATGCCGGGGAAAAGCGCCGCGTGCGTTCCCGCATGTCCGAGGACTGGCCGCCGGCAGCGTCCGCCGTGACGCTTCGCATCGGCGTCGGCATCGCCGCTGTACCCGGGCATCCCGCCGGCCGATGACACCGACTCCGCTGGCGACGGTCCTGCGCGCACGGGTGGCGTCGGCGGCGGCCTCGCGCCGGAATCAGACCTGGGCGAGAGCCAGCAGGCGCGCCGCGATGGCTTCCAGCGGGACGATCTCCTGCGCCGCGCCGAGTCTCACTGCCGCGCCCGGCATGCCCCAGACCACGCTGGTGGCCTCGTCCTGGACCAGCGTGGCCGCGCCGGCCTGGCGCAGGTCGAGCAGCCCGCGCGCGCCATCGTCGCCCATGCCGGTGAGGATGGCCGCCACCGCGTTCGCCCCCGCGCTCTGCGCCACCGAGCGGAACAGCACATCCACCGCAGGCCGGTGCCGGTTGACCGGCGGGCCGGGATCGAGCCTGCAGCGCCAGCGGGCGCCATCGCCGATCACGCGCAGGTGGTGGTCGCCGGGCGGCAGATAGGCGTGGCCGGGCAGGATCATCTCCCCGTCGCGGGCTTCACGCACGAGCATCGGCGAATGGCGATCGAGCCGCTCGGCGAACGAACGGCTGAAGCTGCCGGGAATGTGCTGGGTCAACACGACCGCCGGTGCATCGGGCGGCATGCGTTCCAGCACGACCCGCAGGGCTTCGGTGCCGCCAGCCGAGGCACCGATCGCGATCAGCCGGTCGGTGGTGCGGAACCGGGTAGCCATCGGCGCACGGACCGGCGTATCCAGGCGCAGCAGCGGCTGCGCGGTCGTCGTCGGCGGACGGACGCGTGCGCCCGCCGCCGCCTTGACCTTGGCGCAGATCTCCTCCGCATACTCGGACAGGCCCTGCGCCAGTCCGGCCCGGGGTTTGCTGACGAAATCGACCGCGCCCAGGGCCACCGCCTGCAGCGTGACGTCGGCGCCGCGTTCGGTCAGCGACGACACCATGACCACCGGCATCGGCCGCAGGCGCATCAGGTTCTCGAGGAACGCCAGCCCGTCCATGCGCGGCATTTCGACGTCGAGCGTCAGCACGTCTGGGTTGAGACGTTTGATCTTCTCGCGGGCGAGCAGCGGATCGGCCGCACTGCCGACGACCTCGATGTCCGGGTCCTGCCCCAGCAGCTCGGTCAGCAGCTGGCGCACGACTGCCGAGTCGTCGACGATGAGGACGCGACAGGGCTTCATTCGAACAGTTCCACGCCGCCGCTGACCGGCGTGCGGGACAGGCTGGCGCGCACTGCGGTTTCGGCGGCCACCACTTCGGCCTCGTGCGCGTGTGGCAGGCGGTTGACCATCACCCGGCCGGTGTCCGGGAAGAACCACACCTTGCGCGGGTGGATGCCGCGCAGGTCCTCGGCCACGACCGGGATCTGTTCCGCGGCCAGGTAAGCGAGGACGAACTCGGCGTTGCGGGTGCCGACCGGATTGGACGTGAACCCCTTGAGCACGTTGGCACCGCCGAACACCTTGGCCTCCAGCCGGCGGCGGTTCGCGCCCCGCTTGAGCAGTTCGTTGATCAGCATTTCCATCGCGTAGCTGCCGTAGCGCGCCGGCGCGCCGTCACCGACGTTGCCTTCCGGCAGCATGAAGTGGTTCATGCCGCCGATCTGCAGCAGCGGGTCGCGTACGCAGGCGGCGATGCACGAGCCGAGCACGGTGACCAGGGCCGTGCCGTCATCGACCACCAGGTACTGGGAGGGCAGCAGCTTGGCCGCCGGCACCTTGAAGCGGGCGTCCCGGTAGCGCAGGACGTCGTCGTCGCACAGTGCGGTACGGCTCACGCGGCCTCCGCGCCGAAGTTGCGGCGGTAGAGCGTTCGCCCGCAGGGCCGGATGAGATCCGCGGCGTGCAGGTAGTTTTCCGAATGCCCGGTGTAGAGCAGGCTGCCGGCATCCATGTGCGTGACCAGGCGCGAGAGGATTCCGCGCTGGGTGGGCTTGTCGAAATAGATCATCACGTTGCGGCAGAACACGGCCGAGTAGGGCCCGCCGATGTCGTAGCGCGGCGCCAGGAGGTTCAGGGGTCGGAAATCGATCATCGCCTGCAGCGCCGGATGCACGCGGCAGTGGCCTTCGTTGGGACCGGTGCCGCGCTGGAAGAAGCGACGTCGGCGCTGGGGATCGAGGCTGGCGACGCGTTCCACCGGATAGACGCCGCGTTGGGCGGTGGCCAGCACCTGGGTGTCGATGTCGGTGGCGAGGATGCGCACCGGCGGGGTCATCGTGCCGAACGCCTCGCAGGCGGTGATCGCGATCGAGTACGGCTCCTCGCCGGTGGACGCGGCGCAGGACCACAGCGCAAGCGGCGCGCGCGGCGAGGCACCGGACTGGGCCAGTTGCGCGTGGAGGTGTTCGAAATGATGCGGCTCGCGGAAGAACGCGGTGAGGTTGGTGGTCAGGGCATTGGTGAACGCCTGCCACTCGGCGCCGTCGCCGTCGCCCTCGAGCAGGTCGAGGTAGGTGGTGAACTCGGTCAGCCCGAGCGCACGCAGCCGACGCGAGAGGCGGCCGTAGACCATGTCGCGCTTGCTGTCGACCAGGGCGATGCCGGCGCGCTCGCGGATGAGTTGGCAGACCCGGCGGAAATCACGTTCGGAGAAGACGAAATCGCGGTTGCCGACCGGCGAGTGGGGCAGGGATGTCGCGGCCATGGACCGGTCCTCGAACAGGGGATCGTGGGGGTTATCGACCCCGGCGGCCGGAAATTGACTGCCGTTGGGTAGGAAGTCGCTGCAGGCCCGGAATTGAGCGGGTTTGCGTGCGCGGGTCCTCCGGCACCCGGCACCCGGGCAGACGTACCTGTGCGTACTCGCCGCGTAATCGGAATCGCGGCCCCCTGAGCCAGCAACTGCAGTTCGCGGCATCGAGCGTGGTGTCGTAGCGGGTGGAACGACGACGCCCCGGCGGGCCGGGGCGTCGGGATGCGGCATGGCGCCCGGAATCAGAACTCGGCCCAGTCCGCCTCCATTGCCGGTGCGTTTTTCGCGCGCGCAGTCCGCGCGGCGGGCGCCGGACGGCGTGCTGCCGGGGCGGCTGGTGCCGCCGGCTTGCGCGGGGCGGACGGTGCCGCGATGGAGGGCTCGCCATCGAGACGGAACACCGAGACCGTCTGCGCCAGGCTCGAGGCCTGTTCTTCCATCGCCCGTGCGGCGGCCGAGGCTTCTTCCACCAGCGCGGCGTTCTGCTGGGTGGTCTCGTCCATCTGGGTGATGGTCTGGTTGACCTGTTCGATTCCCGACGCCTGCTCCTGCGAGGCGGCGGCGATCTCGGCCATGATGTCGGTCACGCGCTGCACCGACGACACGATCTCGCCCATGGTCTTGCCGGCCTGGCCGGCAAGCGCTGCGCCCTCGGACACCTTGCCGGTGGAGTCGTCGATCAGACCCTTGATCTCCTTGGCCGCGGCCGCGCTGCGCTGCGCCAGCGTGCGTACTTCCGATGCGACCACCGCGAAGCCGCGGCCCTGTTCGCCGGCGCGCGCCGCTTCGACCGCGGCGTTGAGGGCGAGGATGTTGGTCTGGAAGGCGATGCCGTCGATGACCGAGATGATGTCGGCGATCTTGCGCGAGGACTTCTCGATGTCGGCCATGGTGGTGACGACCTGGCCGACGACATCGCCGCCCTGCGAGGCGACCGAGGCCGCGCCGATCGCCAGCTGGTTGGCCTGGCGGGCGTGGTCCGCATTCTGGCGCACGGTCGAGGTGAGTTCCTCCATCGAAGCCGCGGTTTCCTCGAGGTTGGCGGCCTGCTGCTCGGTGCGACGCGACAGGTCGTTGTTGCCCGAGGCGATCTCCGACGACGCGGTGCCGATGGCCCCCGACGCTTCCTGGATACGGCTGACGATGCCGGTGAGCTGGGCGACGGTGGCATTGGCGTCGTCGCGCATCTGGGCGAACACGCCTTGGAACTCGCCGTCCATCCGTACCGTGAGGTCACCATCAGCCAGGGCGGTCAGCACGTTCGACACCTGATCGAGGCTCGATGCATTGGCATCGAGCAGGGTGTTGAGCTGGCCGGCCAGCTGCAGGTAGAAACCCTGCTTGCCGTCGAGGCCGATGCGGTGCGAGAGGTCGCCGGCCGCGGCGGACTGGATCACGCGCGCCAGCTCGACTTCGACCTGGACCTGGGGGGTGCGGTCACGCCACTCGACGACATACCCCAGCAGGTGGCCGGCCGCGTCATCGACGCGGGCGACGGTCTGGCTGAAGTGGGCCTGGCCCATGGTGATTTCGCTGACGTGCACACCCTGCAGGCGCTCCAGCATGCCGGCGACGCGTTCGGGATCCTTGTGGAAGCCGTCGATGCTGGCGCCGACCATGCGGTCGATCTCGAAGTCCGGCAGGTCGGCGCGGATCTCCTCGTCGTACTGGCGCAGCAGCTCGGTGACCGCGCTGTTGGCGTAGATGATGGTGCGCGCAGGATCCGCGATCATCACGCTGGTGCCGGAGCTGTCGAGCGCGGTGCGGATGCGCAGGTTCTCGCCGGCGATCGCCTGTTCGCGTTCGAGGCGTTCGCTCAGGTCGCGCTGCATGCGCTGCATCGCCTTGAGCAGGTCGCCGATTTCGTCGCCGCGGGCGGTGTCGATATGGCTGTCGAGCTTGCCGCTGGCCACGTCGTTGCTGACGGTCACCGCCCTGCGCATGGCGGAGGTCAGGCCGCGTGCCAGCAGCCAGGCGACCACGAGGCCGGCGGCGATGCCGGCCACCAGCAGGATCATCAGCATCGCGCTGGACGCGGAGTACGCGCTTGCCGCGGCGCTGCGGGCTGCGGCGGCGTCGCGGTTCGCGGCTTCGGCCAGCGCCGCCAGCGCGGCGCTGGTAGCGTCGTGCAGCTCACCGGTCTCGCCGATGAAGGTATCGGTGGCGTCGTCGGGCAGGTCGAGGTCGAGCA
The DNA here is from genome assembly GCF_003813845.1 of Luteimonas sp. 100069. Lineage (NCBI taxonomy): Bacteria > Pseudomonadati > Pseudomonadota > Gammaproteobacteria > Lysobacterales > Lysobacteraceae > Luteimonas > Luteimonas sp. 100069. The sequence continues at coordinate 1,369,913 of NZ_RPFN01000001.1, read as the reverse complement.
TCTCGTTGACCGATGCATAGGACGCCTTGGCGCTTTCCCATGCGGCCACCAGCTCGGCAAGATCCTGCTGCTGCGCGGGCGTGGTCGTGTACTGCCGGTAGGTCTCGAAGTTCTCCTGGATCTGCGCATCGATCTCGGCCGTGCGCTCGCGCGCCTGCTGCTTGGCCGCGTCGCTCGCGCGGACCAGGCCGCGGTAGGAGGCGGTGCGGAACTCACCGAGGAGGCTGCGTGTTTCACCGACCAGGGTGACGCTCGGCAGTACCTCGTCACCGAGTTCGGTGGTGACGTTGTCGATCGAGCGCAGGCCCATGTAGGCGCCGATGCCCTGGACGAGCATGATGAGCAGGACTACGCCGAACGCCAGCATCAGCTTCGGTGCGAGTTTGAGATTCGAGAACCAGTGCATCGGGTCACTCCCTGGTACGGCACATGAAAAAGGGCCCGATGGCGTTGTACGCCGGGGCAGACCGCATTACTTGATCGTGGCGAGCTTGACGTCGGCAGGCGAGCGCACCGCGATTTCCGCGCGGCTGGCATCACGCACGATGGTTCCCAGGACGCAGACGTCGCGGCCTTCGAGCGCTTCGGGTGAGGGGTTGAACTTGCCGCGCTGGTCGTTCGGGATCCGGGCCGAGAACGTGTGGCGCGGGAAGGCGCCGCCCATGTACAGGAAGGTGGGCTGGCCTTCGGAATTCTCGGCGTAGCGGGTCTTCTCGACCTTGCCGCACACCATGCCGCTCTGGCCGACGAAGCGGGTCGCCTGCTCGGGCCGGATGGCCTCCTGGGCGAGGGCGCCGGAGGCGCAGGCGCTGAGCAGCAGCGCGATCAGTAGGCGGCGGGGCTTGTGGTTCATCGGTATCACTCCAGTCGGGGGTACGGGGCCGGGGTCACGACCGGCTGCCTCCACGTAGCGGCGGCGGCGCGGCGGACTTTAGGCCCGAAGATGGAAATCAGGCGGCGTCGACGAGCGGCGCTTCGACCAGGTCGGCGCTGTCGAGCAGAGTTTCGATGTCGAGCAGGATCAGCATCCGTTCGTCGAGCGTGCCGATGCCGGCAATGAACTTCGTGTCGACCGCGGCCCCGAATTCGGGGGTGGCACGCACCTGCTCGTCGAGCAGCGGCACCACGTCGGACACGCTGTCGACGACGATGCCGACCACGCGGTTCTCGACGTTGAGCACAATCATCACGGTGAAGCTGTCGTAGCGGGCCTCGGCCAGGCGCAGCTTCAGGCGCAGGTCGATCACCGGCACGATGGTGCCGCGCAGGTTGATGACGCCCTTGATGTATTCGGGCGCGTCCGGCAGGCGGGTCACGGCGTCGTAACCGCGGATTTCCTGGACCTTGAGGATGTCGACGCCGTAGTGCTCGTCGCCGAGGGTGAAGGTCAGGTACTCGCCAGCGGCGCTCGGGTTGGAACTGCTCATGCGGTGCGCTCCTGCGGGTGCCGCGGATACGCGGCATGGGTGACACGCAGGAGATCGGCCGCTTCGGCCGCAACTTTAGTCCGCCCGGCTCAGCCGCCGCGCCGTTGTCGCGCGTTGCGCTGGCGCTCGACCTGGAAGATGTACTGGAGCACGCGCTGTTCGAGGGCGGCGGGCAGGTCGACGAAGCGGCAACCGACGCGCCAGTGCGCGACGCCGCGCACATCGAAACGGCCGAGGTGGGCGACCTCGAGTGCGACCGTGAACTCCGGCGCTTCGGCCAGCCGGAGCAGACAGGGGGCGATGCGCGATTGGGGCCGGAACCGGCCTTCCTGGCCGTCGGGAACCGCGATGGCCAGCCCGCCGCCGCTGATGTCGAGGACGCGCAGCCCGCCGAGGCCGGCATCAGGCGGTGCATCACCGTCGCCGACGTGAAGGGTCGCCGGCGCTGCAGGCGAGACCCGCAGCCGATAGAGCTCGCGGCGCTGCAACTGCAGCAGCGAGACGGGCCATGGCGCGCGGAAGGCGAGATATCCCTCGTAGTCGATCCGCGTCGGCGTGGGAAGCCGGAAGCGGATCGGCACCAGATCCAACTGGGTACTGCAGACCAGGCGCGTGGCGCTGTCCATGCGCCGGTTCATTGCTTCGTGGCGGTTACCGTCGAGCACCAGCGTGCCGTCGTCGTGTACCGCCAGCAGCGCCGTCGGACAGGCGTGGCCTCCGGGGACGAGGCTGGCGGTGACGATGGCCCGGGCCTCGACCAGCGCGCGCAGCACCTGCGCGACCTCACGCGGCTCGTGCAACGCGAACGGCGAGGCCTCGTCGTCGTCCTGCAGCGGCGGTTGGTGTTCGGCGACAGGCATCATCCGGGGACGCGGGTTCGTTCGTGGACGTTAACGGCCCGGGACGGCGGAAGTTGAGGGGGCGGTCGTCGCGACGGGTCAGGCGGGCGCCGCCTCGTTGCGGCGCACGCCTGCGGTGATGGTGTGCAGCAGCGCCGTTGCCGCCTCGACCTTGAACACCGCTACGGTCTGGGTCAGCGCCACTGCCTGTTCTTCCATGGCCCGCGCGGCAGCGGAGGCTTCTTCCACCAGCGCGGCGTTCTGCTGGGTGGTCTCGTCCATCTGGGTGATGGTCTGGTTGACCTGTTCGATGCCCGATGCCTGCTCCTGCGATGCAGCGGCGATCTCGGCCATGATGTCGGTCACGCGCTGCACCGACGACACGATCTCGCCCATGGTCTTGCCGGCCTGGCCGGCAAGCGCCGCGCCCTCGGACACCTTGCGGGTGGAGTCGTCGATCAGACCCTTGATCTCCTTGGCCGCGGCCGCGCTGCGCTGCGCCAGCGTGCGTACTTCCGATGCGACCACCGCGAAGCCGCGACCCTGTTCGCCGGCGCGCGCCGCTTCGACCGCGGCGTTGAGGGCGAGGATGTTGGTCTGGAACGCGATGCCGTCGATGACCGAGATGATGTCGGCGATCTTGCGCGAGGACTTCTCGATGTCGGCCATGGTGGTGACGACCTGGCCGACGACATCGCCGCCCTGCGAGGCGACCGAGGCCGCGCCGATCGCCAGCTGGTTGGCCTGGCGGGCGTGGTCCGCGTTCTGGCGCACGGTGGAGGTGAGTTCCTCCATCGAGGCCGCGGTTTCCTCGAGGTTGGCGGCCTGCTGCTCGGTACGACGCGACAGGTCATTGTTGCCCGAGGCGATCTCCGACGACGCGGTGCCGATGGCGCCCGACGCTTCCTGGATACGGCTGACGATGCCGGTGAGCTGGGCGACGGTGGCATTGGCGTCGTCGCGCATCTGGGCGAACACGCCCCGGAAGTCGCCATCCATGCGGGCGGTGAGGTCGCCGCGGGCGATGGCCTGCAGCATGCGGGATACATCGGCCAGGTTTCCGTCCGCTGTCTGCATCAGTCGATTGAGGCCATCCACCATGGCGTGGAAGTCGTACTCGAAGCGGTCGGCATCGCCGCGCACGGCGAAATCGCCCTGGGCTGCGGCGGCGACCAGGCGCCGGATCTCGACGTTGATCGCGGTGAGATTGGCCTTGGCCGTGTCCATGGTCTCGGTGAGGACCGCCTTTTCGCCGGGCAGGCGGTCCATGTCCTGCGTCAGGTCCCCCACGGCGTAGCGCTGGATCACTTCGACCAGGCGCATCTTCACTGCGATGTGCGCGGCGACCAGCTGGTTGGTGCCCGCCACCATGGCGCCGTACTCGCCGGGGAACGCCCCGGCGTCCATGCGGTAACTGATCGTACCGGCCTCGTGCGCCTGGGCCATGTCGTGTTGGGCAGCGATGACCGCGCGCAGCTGGTCCTGCATCCGCTGCATGGCCGCGAGAACGTCGCCGGTCTCGTCACCGCGCCCACGCTCGATCGTCCCGCCAAGGTCTCCGCGGCTGACCCGGTTGGCGGCATCGAGTGCGTGGCGCAGCGGGCGGGTGATGCCGCGCGTCAGCAGCCAGGCGATCGCAGCGCCGGCAAGCAGCGCCACGCCAGCCGCGACGAGCATCACCAAGGCGAAGCCGTCGGCCGTCGCCATGGCGGTGGCTGCCGCCTGGCGGTTATTGGCCTCCTGCAGTTCGATGAAGGCGTTGATCCGCGCCAGCCAGGCCACGAATGCGGGCGCGGCCTCGCTCCCGAGCAGCTGCCGCGCGCCTTCCGGATCGTCCGCAAGGCGCAGTTCCCGCAAGCGGGCGACCAGCGCCCGTGTCTCCGCATCGGCTGCCTGGACAGCGTCGTGCAGCATGCGCTCCTGCGGATCGGCCGAGCGACCAACGAGCGCCGCAAGCGGCGTCGCAGCTTCGACATAGGCGCCAGCCAGCGTGTCGATCGCGGCCTCGGCCGCGGCGGCGGCCTCGGGATCATCGGCCAGCACCAGGTCGCGGATCGCGATGGCGCGGTCGTGCACGCTGCCGCGCAGATCGATCGCATGGCGCTGCTTGACGGCGTTGACGTCGTTGATCACGTGCAGGCCGTCACTGATGCGCCCCACGCGTTCGATGCCCACGGCCGTCAGAACCACCATCAGTGCGATGACGCAGGAGAAGCCGACAGCCAGACGCTGTCCGATCCGCAGGTTGGCAAATTTCATCGAAGTCCATCGAATGTTGCCGGGACGCGCAGCGGCGCTGCGGAAGCGTCTGTCGGCCACGTTGGATAGCGGCGTTCGTCACCATCTCTAAAGCGGTACGGGTACGGATTTTTGAATGTGATTCATGTCGCGGAAGGCAATGTGCGAATGCTGTGAAGACCGGCGCCAGCGCTGGAAAGCGGCCCGCCCCCGTATCTCCACGCCATCAACAAGGGACCGCCGAAGCTGCTTGCGTCAATGAGACGGCAGTCGAAACGCCGCCTTGGCGGGGCCCCTCATAACAGCGGCCGGGCAACGCGTGTCGCACACCATCTTCGTACGTGATACAGGTCCGTCGACGGGCGCGACGGCTGTCGATGCAGCCGCCCACGCCTCGTCATGAAGGTGCTGCACCGGTAATCGGGCGCGCCTCTTCCAGTTGCGGTGGACGAATGCCGATCGCCTGGTTTCGCCCTCGCAAGTCGACAAGGTCGCGAGTCGCATCACGGAGATGTCCTGCGGTTGCAGCGCACGCCTGTCGGACCCTTCGAGCGTGATGCGGGCGTGGCGGGCATCGGGCTACTCATGTGGCCCTGGCAGGGGCCGGTTGCCGCGATGGCTGTACGTGACAGTCGGCGACGCGCGGATCCAGGGCGCGGCGGCGCTGGAAGGCGCGCGGCGGAGCGGCAGTCGCAGGCAAGCGATCAGGCCGCGTGCGGCACCCGCAGCGAGCGCACCAGGCCACCGACGTCGACGATCAGCGCCACGCGTCCATCGCCGAGAATCGTCGCGCCGGAAATGCCCTCCACGCGGCGGTAGTTGTTCTCGAGGTTCTTGACCACGACCTGCTGCTGTCCGACCAGTTCGTCGACTTCCAGCGCGAGCTTCTGGCCGTCGCCTTCGACCACCACGACGAGCGCATCGTCGCGGCGCGGCTGGCCGTAGCGGTAGTACTCGTTGAGCGAGACCAGCGGCAGGTACTCGCCGCGCACCCGCAGCACCCGTCCTTCGCCGACCATGCGGCGCACGTCGGCAGCGTCGGGCTGCAGCGCTTCGATGACGTGCGACAGCGGCAGGATCAGCGTTTCCTCGCCCACCGCGACGGTCATGCCGTCGAGGATCGCGAGGGTGAGTGGCAGGCGGATCACCACGCGGGTGCCATGTCCGAGCGTGCTTTCGAGCTGTACTTCGCCGCCCAGGGCCTGGATGTTGCGGCGGACCACGTCCATGCCGACGCCGCGTCCGGAGAGATCGGTGACCGCGTCGGCGGTGGAGAATCCGGGCTGGAAGATCAGGTCCCACACCTGGGCATCGGTGGGCTTGTCGGGCACGGCCAGGCCGCGCTCGGCGGCCTTGGCGAGGATGCGTTCGCGGTCCAGACCACGCCCGTCGTCCGCAACTTCGATGACGATATGCCCGCCCTGGTGGGAGGCGGCGAGGGTAATGGTGCCGGTGCCGTCCTTGCCGGCGGCCACGCGCGCGTCGGGCAGCTCGAGGCCGTGGTCGATCGAGTTGCGTACCAGGTGCACCAGCGGATCGGCGATCTTCTCGATCAGGCCCTTGTCGAGCTCGGTGCCTTCGCCGAGCGTGCGCAGGCGCACCTGCTTGCCGAGGCGCGCGGACAGATCGCGCACCAGGCGCGGGAACCGGCGGAAGACCGCCTCGACCGGAAGCATGCGCACGCCGATCACGGCTTCCTGGAGATCGCGCGTATTGCGCTCGAGCAGGTCGAGGCCTTCGAACAGGCGCTCGGCCAGGGCCGGATCAAGCTTGGCGCTGATCTGCTTGAGCATCGCCTGGGTGATGACCAGTTCGCCGACCAGGTTGATCAGCCCGTCGATCTTGTCGGTGCTCACGCGGATCGAACTTTCGGCCGCTTCAGGCGTGCCGTTGCGCTGCTCGTTCGCGGCAACGGGGCCGGCCTGGACTTGCTCGAGTTCCGCGGGCATCGCCAGGTCGGGCGCGGAGGCGTCGGCCACCGCATCGGCAAGGATCGCCTCGATCTCGAGTTCGCAATCGTCCTCCACCCAGGCGAAGGCTTCGGTCACGGCGCTGCGCGGCAATGCGCCGATCAGGCCCAGATCCCAGGCGAGATAGGCCTCGAGCGGATCCATCTGCTCGAACCCGGGCAGGCGCTCGGTGCGGCAGGCGACGTCGAGCGTGCCCAGGCGGTCGAGTTCGCGGATGATGCGCAGCGGGTCGTTGCCGCTCATGAACAGCGACGGCGCCGGGGTGAAGCCGATACGCCAGCCGACCGGTTCGACCGCTGGCGCCTCGACCGCCACCAGGGCCGCGGCCGCGGGTGCGTCGTTGCCGGCAAGCACGCCGTTAAGCCGCGCCTGCACCGCCTGCGATGCCTGCGGGTCGGCGGGATGGCCGGTCTCCGCTTCGCCGAGCAGGGCGCGCAGCACGTCGACCGATGCCAGCATCGCGTCGATGCCGGCGCCGGATACGGCACGCTTGCCGGCCCGCAGCTCGTCGAGCAGGGTCTCCAGCACGTGGGTCAGCGCAGCGACCGCCTCGAAGCCGAAGGTGGCCGCGCCGCCCTTGATCGAGTGGGCGGCGCGGAAGATCGAATTGATCAGTTCCGCGTCACGGTCACCCTGTTCGAGCTGCAGCAGGCCCGCCTCCATGGCTTCGAGTCCTTCCCGGCTTTCCTCGAAGAAAGTGGCGTGAAAACGCTGCATGTCCATGCTCATGGGAACTCGGCCTGCGATCGATGTGCGTGATGGGGCAACGGCTGTCAGCCCAGGACCTTCTGGACGGTGGCGACCAGCTGCTCGGGGTTGAACGGCTTGACCAGCCACCCGGTCGCGCCCGCCGCCTTGCCTTCGGCCTTCTTGTCGGCCGCCGACTCGGTGGTCAGCATCAGCATCGGGGTGAACTTGTAATCGGGCAGGCCGCGCAGGGCACGGATCAGCTCGATGCCGTCCATGTTCGGCATGTTCACGTCGGTGACCACCGCGCTGAAGCGCTGGCCCTGGGCGCGTCCGAGGGCGATCTGGCCATCCTCGGCCTCGTCGACGGTGAAGCCGGCCGAGGTGAGGGCGAAGGAGACCATCTGGCGCATCGAGGCCGAATCGTCCACTACAAGAATGCGTGCGCTCATGCGCCGTTCTCCACTGTGCTTGCGTCTGTTGCGTTTGAGGGGTCGGCGGCGCCGAGGCCGAGCGCGGTGCCCAGCCCGAGCAGCCGGGCCGCGTCGTGCAGCGCCTCGCTGCAGCCACGCAGCTCGGTCGGATGGCCGATGCCGGCGCGGCTTGCGAAGAACGCACACAGCACCTGCAGCCCGGCGGTATGCACCCGGCGCACGTCGGCGGCGTCGAGAACGACGGCGTGCGCGGAACTCAGGAAGGGCGCGAGCCGCTCCTTCAATCCGGTGCTGGCCTCGATGCCGAGGTCATCGCCTAGGTGCACGGTGTCCATCAGGTCTCCGACTGGGAAAAGGGGGTGCGGAGTGGATAGCGGCGTCGAGTCGACGATCTTTAGAGCGCCAGCGCGCAGAAGTGCTCAGCGGGGCGGAAACAGCGGGATCGCCATCAGCTTGGCCGAGTCCAGCAGCAGCGTGACCATGCCGCCGAGGCGCGCGATGCCGCGGATGCGATGGTCGCCGACTGGTGCCAGGCGCGAGGTATGGGTGCCTTCGATCTGCGCGTCCCCGATCAGCACAACGTCCTCGACCGCCGACACCCGCAGGCCCAGCACATCGCCGCCGTCGTCGAGCACGATGATCCGGGTCAGCGCGGTCTCCTCGACCGCGGCCGCGCCGAGCTGGAGGCCGAGATCGACCACCGGCACAACCTGGCCGCGCAGGTTCATGACCCCGCCCAGGCAAGGCGCCGCGCCGCGCAGCGCCAGTAGCGGCGATGGCAGCACCACTTCGCGGATCTTCAGCAGCTCGATCGCATAGGCCTGCGCGCCGCAGCGCAGGCGCAGCCAGCGGGCGAGACGATCGGCGCTGCGCCGCGGCTGCGGAGCCGCGGGCGTGGCGTCGCGTACTTCGCCCGGCACGCGCGCCAGCGGCGCGATCGCGATCCTCGCGGCAGGCGGGACCGCACTCGGGGCCGCCCGTCGCGGGGCAGGCGCAGGCGGCGCCTCCGCGACCACGCTTGGCGCAGGCGGCACAGCCGGCACGGGCGAGGCCTGGGCCGCGAGGACCGGTGGCGGCGCGGTCGTGACCGCGGGCTGCGCCGCCGACACGGCCGAAGCGGCGGGCGCTGGCGCCCGCTCGACCGGCGTCGCCAGCAGCATGCCGAGGTAGTCGTCGACGACGCCGGCGGCGCTCATGCTGCCTGCTCCCCGGCCTGCTCCTCGGCCAGCAACCAGTCAAGGGCACGTGTATAGGCGGACATTGCGCGCCCCGGCACGTTGCCGCTGAAGACCTGGCCGGCGAGCACGTCGGCGTTGCTCAGCTGCGTGTCCACCGGAATCGCCTCGCTCCAGATGCGGTCGTGGTACTCCGTCTGCAGCTGGGCGAGCGTGTCGCGGCCGATGCGGGTGCGGCGGTCGTACATGGTCGGGATGATCGAGACCGGCAATGGCCGTTGGCGCGAGCGCTCGACCATCTCGCCCGTGCGCACCATGCCGGCCAGACCGTACAGCGCGAGGGGCTCGCACTGGGTGGGCACGATCAGGCGATCGGCCGCCGCCAGGGCGTTGACCATCAACAGGCCCAGCGTGGGCGGGCAGTCGAGCAGGATCGCGTCGTGGCCCCCGGCATGGCGGGTGATCGCCTGCGACAGTGCCAGGCCCAGGCCCGGCTGGGTGGCGCTGCGCCGCTCCAGCGTAGCCAGGGCGGTCTGCGCGCAGACGAAATCGAGCCCTTCCGTCGATGATGCCCGCAGCAGCGATTCCAGCGAGGGCGGGGGCGAGCCGAACAGTTCGGCGACGCCTGGGGGCGGTGGATCGGTGGGCACGCCGAAGGCGCGGGTCAGCGACGCATGCGGATCGAGATCGACCAGCAGCACACGCAGGCCGCGCGCGACCATTGCGCGCCCTAGGGCGAGGGAAGTCGTGGTCTTGCCAACGCCTCCCTTCTGGTTGGCAATCGCCCAGACGCGCATCAGCTGTCTCCTTGCGGTGGGAGTGGGGGACGGGGGGAGCGCCGCACTGCGGTCGCGGCGACGGCCTGCGGGACAGGCGCGGCGGGATAGGTGGGCGGCGCGGGTGCGGGCGCAGGCGGCGTGGCCGGCCGCGGCGCGGCGGTGTCCGGCGTCGCCAGCACCATCAGCACCACGCGCCGGTTGGCATTACGTCCGGCGTCGGTGGTGTTCTCGGCCTTGGGTCGGTACTGGCCGTAGCCGACCATCACCAGGCGCTCGGGCGCGAAGCGCTCGCTGACGAACAGGTGCACCACGCTCGCCGCGCGCGCCGCCGAGAGCTCCCAGTTGGAGGGGAACTGCGAGGTCGCGATCGGACGGTCGTCGGTATAGCCCTCGATGCGGATCGGATTGGGCAGGTCGCGCAGCACCACCGCCAGCCGGCCGAGCAGTTCGCGGGCGCCGAAGTCGAGCGTGGCCGAGCCGCTCGGGAACAGGATGTCGCTGTTGATCTCGACTTCCAGCCACAGGTCCGAGCGGCGCACGATGATCAGCTGAGCCTTGACCATCTCCGCCAGCGCGTCCTCCAGCTGCAGGGCCAGGCGGGCCAACTGCTGGCGCGATGCCTCGATCGACGCTGCGTCCGCGCCACCGTCGCCCATTCGGTCGCTGCGCATCTTGGATTCGAGCATCGGTCGGAGCGGCGAATCGAGCACTGGACTCGAGGTGGGCCCCTGGTGCGCGCCGCGTGGCACCGGGGTCGGGCGTCCAACTGCGCTTTCCGGCTTCTGATTGTCTCCGATCTGGATCGGTTCGAGTGCACTCGGTGGCGCGTTGAAAGCGCTGGCCAGCGACGCGGCCACCGCACGGTACTTGCCCTCGTTGAGCGAGGACACCGCATACATCACCACGAAGAACGCGAGCAGCAGCGTTACCAGGTCGCCATAGGGAACGGCCCAGGCTTCGTGGTTGGCGTGTTCCTCGTGCTTCCGTTTGCGGGCCATGGCGGTGCCGGATCAGTGCAGGAAGCCGGCAAGCCGAGCCTCGATGTTGCGCGGGTTCTCGCCCTGCGCGATCGCGATGAGTCCTTCGATTGCCAGCTCGCGCTCGCCGCTGCGGCGACCGATCACGCTCTTGAGCTTGGCCGCCATCGGCAGGAAGAACATGTTGGCCGAGGCGATGCCATAGATCGTGGCGGTGAACGCGGCGGCGATGCCGTGGCCGAGCTTGCTGGGGTCGGCCAGATTCTTCATCACCGCAATCAGGCCCAGCACCGCGCCGACGATGCCCAGCGTGGGCGCATAGATGCCCATGCCTTCGAACACCTTGGCCGCGGCGAGATCATGGTGTTCCTCGCCCTGCAGTTCGATCTCCAGCATGTGCCGGATCGCTTCGGGCTCGACGCCATCGACAAGCATCTGAAGGCCCTTCTTGAGGAAGGGATCGGTCTGCGCCGCGACATGGCTTTCCAGGCCCAGCAGACCCTGCTTGCGCGAGACGTTGCTCCACTCGATCAGCTGCGCGATCAGTGCCGCACGATCGGAAACCGGTGGCCTGACCACCCAGCCGGCGATTTTGAAGGCATGTTTGAGGGTGCTGCCGGGCGTGTGCAGCATGATCGCGGCGACAGTGCCGACCATGACGATCACGAAGGCGGCGGGCGACCAGAGCGCGCCCAGCCCCGCACCCTTGAGCACACTGCCGCCGATGATCGCAATCAGGGCAAGTACGAGTCCGGCGACGCTGAAGAGGTCCATGGAATAGGTATCGGCGGAGACAGGCGAGACTTGAATGGAGGCGCCGACGGGCGGCGCCGGCTTCAGCGCAGGCGCAGCGCGTCGACGTCGAGAATCAGCGCCAGCCGCCCGTCACCGATCAGCGTGGCGCCGGCATAACCGGGCAGTCCGCGCAGCGCCCTGGGCAGCGGCTTGATCACCACCTCCTCGCGCCCACGCACTTCGTCGACGACCAGGCCGAAGCGGCTGTCGCCGCGTTGCAGGACGACGATCGTCAGCAGCGCCGCGTCCTCCACGGGCCGGCCCAGCCAGTGGCGCAGGTCCAGCAGCGAGAGCGTGTGCGAGCGGCGGTCGAGCGCGGCGCGCCCGTCGAACCAGTTCACCGTGCGCGACGGCGCGTGCAACACTTCCTGCACGCGCGCCAGCGGCAGCGCGTAGGCGTCGCCCGCGGCATGCACCAGCAGCGTCGGCAGGATCGCCAGGGTCAGCGGCACGCGCAGCGAAAAGCGGCTGCCGCGACCGAGTTCGGAGGTCACCTGGATCTGTCCGCCGAGTTCGCGGATGCGCGATTGCACCACGTCCATGCCGACGCCGCGGCCGGAAATGTCGCTGACTTCGTCGCGGGTGGAAAAACCGGCCATGAAGATCAGGTTGAGGCACTCCTCGGCGCTGAGCCGGGCGGCCGATTCGGCGTCGATCAGCCCCTTGTCGCGCGCCTTGGAGCGCAGACGCTCGGGATCGATTCCGGCGCCGTCGTCCTGGATCTCGATGCCGACATAGTCGCCCTGCTGCTGCGCGCTCAGGCGAACGTGCCCGAGTCGCGGCTTGCCGGTGGCTTCGCGCAACGCCGGCATCTCGATGCCGTGGTCGATGGCGTTGCGCACCAGATGGATCAGCGGATCGGCCAGTGCCTCGACGAGGTTGCGGTCGAGTTCGGTTTCGGCGCCGACGAGCTCCAGCTCCACCTCCTTGTCGAGCGCGCGGGCGACGTCGCGGGCGAGCTTGGGAAAGCGCGAGAACACCTTGCCGACAGGCTGCATGCGCGTACGCATGACCGCCCCCTGCAGGCGGGCGGTGGCGTTGTCGAGCGTGGTCACCGCGCGGTCGAGATCCTCGTCGCGCAGGCGCGCGCGCAGGGTCTTGAGCCGGTTGCGTGCCAGCACCAGCTCGCCGACCAGATCGACGATCACGTCCAGGCGCCTGGTGTCCACACGCACGGTCTGCTCGCGCTCGGCGGCAGGCGATGCGGCCCCGGTCGCGCCCGCCGCCGACGAGGGCGAAGCGCGTCGCGGCGGTGGCGCGGCCACGGCAGCTGCGGCGGCAGGGGCAGCAGGCGCGCCGGCGGGCCGCGTCGCTCCCGGAGGCGCGCCGCCATGCAGCTGGTCGAGCAGCGCTTCGAACTCGTCATCGCCGATCGTCCCGGCAGGCGCCGTTGGACGCCCTGGCCCGGTGCCCGACGTCGTGGCGCCTGGGGCGGCGTTGCCGTGAAGCTGGTCGAGCAGCGCCTCGAATTCGTCGTCGCCGATCGGTTCCGCGGCGCCGGCGGGGGGCGCCTGCAGTCCCGGCGCACTGGCGCCGTGCAACTGGTCGAGCAGCGCCTCGAACTCGTCGTCGGAGATCATCGCGGCCCCGGGCGCGGCGACTCCCGGGGCAGGCGGCGCGGCGCGCGTTGGCGTGGCCACCGGCGCGTCGTAGGGCGCAAAGCCGGCGATCAGCGCATCCGGCGCGCTCGGCACCGTGTCCTCATGTTCGATGGCATCGACCATCGCCTGCAGCCAGTCGAGCGACTGCTGCGCGGCGTCGAAATGACGCGGCAGCAGCGCGGCCTGGCCGGCGCGCACCATGCCCAGGGTTTCCTCCGCGGCATGGCACAGCTGCACCAGCGGCGCCGCGCCGAGGAAGCCGGCGCCGCCCTTGAGCGTGTGGAACGCCCTGAACACCGCATTGAGGCGCTCGCGATCGTCGGGCGTCTGCTCCAGGCCTACCAGCTGGCCGCCGAGATCGTCCAGCAGTTCGCGTGCCTCGAGCACGAAGTCGGCGACGATGTCGGGGGCCTGCACGGCTCAGAGTCCCAGGTTCGACAGCAGGTCGTCGGCATCGCTCTGACCGACGGTGTTGCGGTCCAGGCCGGAAACGGCCGGGCCGTTGCCACGCGCGTCGTCGTCGCGGGGCGGCAGGCCCAGTGCACCGAATCCCTCGTGCACGCCGCGCACGATGCCGGCCACGCGACGGATGATCTGGCCGCCGAGATCCTGGTGGCTCTGCGCCAGCGCCATCTCTCGCAGGTTCTCGCGCAGCGATTCGATCGTGCCGGTCTGGGTGTCGTCGAGCGGGCCTTCCTTGAGTCGGGCTACCAGGGCGCGGCTGTCGTCGATGAGATCGAGCGTGCGATGGGTCGCCTGCTCGGTCATCTCGACCACGTGGTCGAGACGCGCGCAGGCGTCGTCGAGCCCAGGGCCGGCTTCGCCGGGCGCGGCCGGCAGGGTGTCGAGGGCCTGCGACAGCTCGCGCGCCAGCCGGCCCAGGCCGGTGACCAGCGTGCGTGCGCGGGCGTTCGCCAGCGCATTGACGTGCTCGCGCCAGCCGGCTTCGTCGTCACGCTCGAGCGCCTCGAGCGCGTCGTGCAGCAGACTTGCGAGGCGGGCGCGCTCGATGTCGGTGGTGCTCATGCAGCGGTGCCCAGGCGCTCGAAGATCTTGCCGAGCTTCTCTTCCAGCGTCTGCGCGGTGAACGGCTTGATGATGTAGCCGTTCACGCCGGTCTGCGCCGCTTCGATGATCTGCTCGCGCTTGGCCTCGGCGGTCACCATCAGTACCGGCAGGGTGCGGAACCTGGCGTCGGCGCGGATCTCGCGCAGCAGTTCGATGCCGGTCATGCCGGGCATGTTCCAGTCGGTGATCACCAGCTCCACCGCGTCCTGACGCAGCACGGCCATCGCACTGTTGCCGTCCTCCGCCTCGACGGTGTTGTTGAAGCCCAGATCGGACAGCAGGTTCTTGACGATCCGGCGCATCGTCGAGAAATCGTCGACGACCAGGATGCGGATGTTCTTGTTCAAAACGGACTCCAGTGTGAGCGTGACATCAGTCGTCGGCACCGTATCCGGTGTCGGCGAGTTGGAAGGCGGTGAGACGGCCACGCAGCCGCAGCATCGCCTGGCCATGGATCTGGCAGACGCGCGACTCGCTGACGCCGAGGACGGCGCCGATCTCTTTCAGGTTGAGTTCCTGCTCGTAGTACAGCGACAGCACCAGCTGCTCGCGTTCGGGCAGGTGTCCGATCGCGGTCATCAGCTCGCGGCCGAACTCGTCGCGCACCAGATTCTCCTGGGGCGTGGGACCGCCGCCGCGATTCGCGGGCTCGACCTCGCCGTGGTCCTCGATGTGCGAGTCCAGGCTCAGGACCTGGCCGCGGGCCGCATCCTCGAGCAGGCGCTGGTAGTCGTCGAGCGGCATTTCGAGCTTGGCCGCGACGTCCTGCGCACTCGCCGGTCGGCCGGTGCTCTGCTCGATCTGGCGGATCGCCGAAGCGGCTTCGCGGGCCCGCCGGTGTACCGAACGCGGTACCCAGTCGCCGCGGCGGATCTCGTCGATCATCGAGCCGCGGATGCGGATCGAGGCATAGGTCTCGAAGGACGCGCCCTGTTCGGCGTCGTAGCTGCGCGAGGCTTCCAGCAGGCCGATCATGCCGGCCTGCACGAGGTCGTCGATCTCCACGCTGGCCGGCAGTCGCGCGGCGAGATGGTGGGCGATGCGGCGCACCAGTTCGGCGTGCTGGACAAGCGGATCGACCTCTGCGGCCACGCTGCGTTGCACCGCCTGGTAGTGCTGGCGCGCGGCGAGGCTCATGCGACAGCCCCCTGGCGCAGCATGCGCTCGACGAAGAACTCGACATGGCCGCGCGGCGCGGTGGGTGCCTGCCAGCGCGAGATGCGCTGGGCGATCTCCATCAGTGCCCGCGCCGACGGACTGCCCGGGTAGGCGGCGACCACGGCTTGCTGGCGCTGCACGGCCATGCGCAGCCAGTCGCACTGCGGAACCGCGCCGAGATAGTTCAGCGACACGTCGCCGATGAAGCGCTCGCAGACGCGCGAGAGCTTGTCATGCAGGTTGCGCCCCTCCTGCGGACTACGGACCATGTTGGCGACGACCTGCACGCGATCCACGCCGCGCTCGCGCGCCAGCACCTTGATCAATGCGTACGCATCGGTGATCGAGGCGGGCTCGTCGCAGACGACGACCAGGGCGTCCTGCGCGGCCTGGCAGAAGGTGAGCACCGAATCGGTGATGCCGGCGGCGGTATCGACCACCAACAGGTCGAGATCGCGCTGCAGGTCGTTGAAGACATTGACCAGGCCGGCGTGTTCGGCCGGGCGCAGCTCGGCCATGTGGCGTCGGCCGGACGCGGCCGGTACGACCAGTACCCCGTTCGGGCCTTCAAGGATGATCTCGTCGAGTTCGCAGCGACCCGCGACCAGGTCGGCCAGCGTGTGCTTTGGCGAAAGCCCGAGCAGCACGTCGACGTTGGCCAGGCCCAGATCGGCGTCCAGCAGCAGGGTGCGCTGGCCCATGCCCGACAGCGCCACGGCCAGATTCGCCGACACGTTGGTCTTGCCCACGCCGCCCTTGCCGCCGGTGACGGCGAGGGTGCGGACGGGCTGGAAGGGCGGGGACGACATCGGCAGCAGCTCAGGCGACGGCATGGGTGTGTTCCGGGGCAATCGGCTTATCGGCATCTCGGCGCAGATCTTCAAGGCGGAGGACCAGATGGGCCGCGTTGGCCCGGTGCAGGTCGTCGGGAATGCGCTGGCCGTCGGTCACCCAGGTCAGCGGCAACTGGTGATCGACGGCAACCGACAGGGCACTGCCGAGGCGACCGGTCTCGTCGAGCTTGGTGAGCACCACGCCCTGCGGGCGCACGCTGTCGAAGCGGCGCACCACCTCGTCGAGGTCGGCGAAATGGGTATTGGCGGGCAGCACCAGCAGGGTGCGCACGTTGCGCGCGGCGCGCAGCCAGTTGAGCTGGCCGGCCAGGGCGCGGTCGCGCTGGCTCAGGCCCGCGGTGTCGACCAGCACCAGCCGGTAGTCCTGCAGTTTCTGCAGCAGCGTGACCAGCCCGGTCTCGCTGTCGGCTTCGTGCACGGCGATGCCGAGCTGGCGGCCGTAGCTGTGCAGCTGCTCGCGGCCACCGATGCGCGAGGTGTCGGTGGTCACCAGGGCGATGTCGCGCGGCTGGTGCTGGGCGGCGTAGAGCGCCGCGAGCTTGGCGATGGTCGTGGTCTTGCCCGCACCGGTGGGGCCGACCAGGGCGATCACGCCCGCTTCGGTCAGCGGATCCACCGGGCAGATCGGCAGGCGCTTGGACAGCAGCGCCAGCATCAGCCCACGTACGCGCGCGGCCGGTGTATCGGCCGGGATCTGCAGGACGGTGTCGCGGGTGATGCCGGCGTCGAAGCCGTAATCGTCCATCAGTTCCATTGCCTGGGCGCGCGCCGGCGAACCGCGCAGCCGCTCGTCGGTGAGCCGCGCCATTTCGCGCTCGATCATCATGCGCATCTGCGCCAGCTCATCGCGCATCCGCGCCAGTTCCCCGTCGCTGGACGGCGCCGGCAGGGGTGCAACCGCCGTCAGCGCTGCACGTGCGGGGGCTGGCGACGGAATCCTGTCGTCTTCGTCCGCCGGTGCATGAACGGGCGGTGGTGGTGGCGTCGGCAGGCGCGGCGCGAGCGCATGTGCCGGTGTCCCGTCGCGATGGCCGGCGGCCAGCAGCTCGGCGAAGGTCGGGCCGTCGAGGTCGAAGCGGGCCGGCTCTGCAGGTACAGCGAATGCAGCCGGCACCGGGGCCGATGCTGCCGGCGGCGGCGCTGGCGGCTGCATCGTCGTTTTCATTTCGGCGGGCGGCGCGGCGCTTGTCTGCGCGGCAGGCGGGGCACCGGGCGCCGCGAGGTCGCGCAGCCAGCGTTCGGACGGCGCCAGGGCCGGCTCGGCATCGCGTGCGCCGGGGCTGGCCTGCGCGGCCGCAGGCGCTGGCGTAGCGACCGCCGGCGCCTCTCGCTGCGCCTCCGCGATCGCCCGCACATAGCCTTCGTCGTAGTTGCTGGCCGCGACGATCTCGACGCCTTCGTCGGTACGCCGGTTGGACAGGATCACGGCATCGGGCCCGTGGGCCTGCCGCACCATCTGCAGGGCGCTGCGCATGTCTTCGGCGACGAAACGGCGGATCTTCATGGGCGTGGGTTCGGCATGTTGGCGTCGGGATTCGGAACCGCGGCGACTGTCGCCACCCGCGTTCCGCATGTCTTCGTGCTCGATGTCATCGCTTTGTCTCCGCAGTCGCTGGATCCGCTTTCACCGATCCCGGTTCCGGTTCGCCGCACCCGGCTCAATTGATCGTGCCCAGCAATTTCAGGCGCTTGTCTTCAGGGACTTCGTTGTAGGACAGCACCGACAGGCCGGGCACGCTGTGGCGGACCAGGCGCGCCAGTGCGGCGCGCACCTGGCCGGGCACCAGCACCACCGCCGGCTCGTTCCTGGCTTCCTGCTGCCCGGCGCACGTGGCCAGGCTCTGCTGCAGGCGTTCCGCCAGGCCCGGTTCCAGTGCCGCGCCGCCGCCCTGCGCGGAGTCCTGCAAGACGCGTTCCAGATTCGGCGCCAGCGTGTAGACCGGCAGCTCCTCCGCGGGGCCGGCGATCTCCTGGACGATGAAGCGGCCCAGCGCGGTACGCACCACTGCGGTGAGCTGGCCCGGATCCTGGGTATGCGCGGCATGTTCGACCAGGGCTTCGGCGATGCGACGCAGCTGGCGCACCGGAATGCGCTCGATCAGCAGGTTCTGCAGCACGCGCACCACGACCGCCAGCGGCAGGGCCTTGGGCGTGAGGTCCTCGGCGAGCTTGGGCGCGGCGCGGGCGAGGGTGGCCAGCAGTTGCTGCACTTCCTCGTGGCCCAGCAGTTCCGGCGCCTGCTCGCGCACCAGGTGCGACAGATGGGTCGCGACCACCGTGGCCGGGTCGACCACGGTGTAGCCCGCGGCCTCGGCGTTCGCCCGCTGCACGGGCAGGATCCACAGCGCATCCAGGCCGAAGGCCGGGTCCTTGCCCGGAATGCCGTCGATAGGGTGCAGGGCGCCGCCCGGATCCAGCGCCAGCAGCCGGTCGGGGTGGACCTCGGCAGTCGCCACCGGCACGCCGTGGACCAGCAGGCGGTAGGCGGTGGGCGCAAGCTCCAGGTTGTCGCGGATGTGCACCGGCGGGATCAGGAAGCCGATGTCCTGGGTGAGCTTGCGGCGCACGGCCTTGATCCGCGCCATCAGTTCGCCGCCCTGGGCTTTGTCGACGAGCGGAATCAGCCGGTAGCCGACTTCCAGGCCCAGCGGATCGACCGGGCGCAGGTCGTCCCAGCCGAGCTCGGCGTTGGCGACCTGTTCGGGCGAAGGCAGCGCCGCGACCTCGGGGTCGACGCCGGCGCGTTCGGCCTCGAGGGCGCGCTTGCGCATCACCCAGGCGCCGTAGCCGACCACCGCCGCCAGGCTGAGGAAGGCGAGGTTGGGCATGCCCGGCACCAGTCCGACCAGCAGCAGGATGCTGGCGGCGATCGTCAGCGCCTTGTGCTGGCCGAGCACCTGGCCGCTCATCGCGACGCCCATGTCCTGCTTGCGCGAGGCGCGGGTGACCAGCAGGGCCACCGCGGACGACACCAGCAGCGCGGGAATCTGCGAAACCAGGCCATCGCCGATCGACAGCAGGGTGTAGATCTTCGCTGCCTCGCCGACCGGCAGGCCATGCTGCATCACGCCGATCGCCAGGCCGCCGATGATCGTGACGAACAGGATCAGGATGCCGGCGATCGCGTCGCCGCGGATGAACTTGTTGGCGCCGTCCATCGCGCCGTAGAAATCGGCTTCCTGCCGCACTTCCTCGCGCCGGGCCTTGGCCTCGTCGCGGGTCAGCAGTCCGGCATTGAGGTCGGCGTCGATCGCCATCTGCTTGCCGGGCATCGCGTCGAGAATGAAGCGTGCGGTGACTTCCGACACGCGCCCCGCGCCCTTGGTGATCACCACGAAGTTGATGATGGTCAGGATCGCGAACGCGACGATGCCGACCGCGAAGTTCCCACCGACCACGAATTCGCCGAAGGACTCGATGACCTTGCCGGCCGCGCCCGGACCTTCCTGGCCCTTGAGCAGGATCACGCGCGTGGACGCCACATTGAGCGCCAGGCGCAGCATCGTGGTGATCAACAGCACGATGGGAAAGATGCTGAAGTCGAGCGGGCGCTGGACGTAGATCACCGCCAGCAGCACCACCAGCGACATCGCGATGTTGAAGCTGAAAAGGACGTCCAGGATCATCGGCGGCAGCGGCACCACCACCATCGCCAGCAGCGCCAGTACCAGCATCGGTGCACCGAGACCGTTGCGCAGCATCTCGAAGACGCGGCGCGGGCCCGGGGTCATCACCGCGCTCACGCGCCGGCTCCGCCGGTGTCACCCTCGACCACACCCAGATCCGCCAGCTGCGGCTGCGGCGTGCCCGCCCGCCAGTCGCGCAACTGGTAGACGTAGGACAGCACCTGGGCGACGGCTGCGTAGAGTTTCACGGGGATTTCCTGACCGATCTCCGCCTCCCGATACAAGACGCGTGCCAGTGGCGGCGCCTCGACCAGGGCGACCCGGTGCTGCCTGCCCACCTCGCGGATGCGCAGCGCCATTTCGTCGATGCCCTTGGCCACCACGCGCGGCGCGCGCATTGCACCGCCCTCGTACTTGAGCGCCACGGCGTAGTGGGTGGGATTGACCACGATCACGTCGGCGGTCGGGATGTCTTCCATCATCCGGCGCTGCGACATCTCGTGCTGAAGCTGGCGGATGCGGCCCTTGACCTCCGGTCGGCCCTCGCTTTCCTTCATTTCCTCGCGCAGTTCCTGGCGCGTCATCATCAGCTTCCGGCGCCAGTTCCACTTCTGGTAGGGCGCGTCGGCAAGGGCCAGCAGCAGCAGCGCCGCCGCGGTCGCCATCAGCATCCAGAGGGCGAACGTCAGCCCGCCAGCCGCGGCCCGTTCCAGCGGTTCATGCAGCATCGCGCGCAACCGCGGCATGGCCGGCCACAGGAACAGCGTCGCGGCGCCGCCGACCAGCAGCACGCGCAGCAGCGACTTCAGCAGTTCCGCCAGACCTTCCGGGCCGTAGATGCGCTTGAGTCCGGCCAGCGGATCGAGCTTCTTGAGATCCGGCACCAGCCCCTTGGTCGCGAAATTGAAACCGCCCATGACCGCGGGCGCGACGAAGCAGGCCGCCAGGGTGGCGATGATCAAGGGGGCCAGGATCAACAGCAGGCCCAGCAGCAGTTCGCCGAAGTGGCCGAACAGGTGCTGGGGGTTATCGAGCAGGCCGAGGTCGGGGCTCATGGCGCCGCGCATCCAGTCCTTTGCCCGCGCCGTGACGCCGCCGCCCATCGCCAGCAGCGACGCCACGCCCGCGCCGAACACCGCCACGGTGGCCAGCTCGCGCGAGCGCGGCACGTCGCCCTTCTCGCGGGCGTCGCGCAGCCGTTTCTCGCTGGGAAGTTCGGTCTTCTCCTGACCGTTTTCGTTCTCGGCCATGGGCCTGCATGCGCGGGGAGTCGACGTTGCCTTTGCAAGCGCCGTGCCCGCAGGCCGTCGCCGCTATGAAGGCAGCGCGCCTGCACGCGCGCGGGCGGCGGTCGCCCGTCAGCTCACGGGCCGCCGAGCGGCACGCGCCCTGCGGCGTCGAAGGCGCTGTCGAAGAGGCGTTGCACCGGCGGGCCCAGTTCGCCGGCCAGCATCGCGAGCAGGAACAGGCCGATCAGCACCGAGATCGGCAGGCCCAGCTGGATCGGATTGAGCGCGGGCGCGGCGCGCGCGAGCACACCGAAAGCCAGGTTCACCGCCAGCAGTGCCACCATCACCGGCAGCGCCAGGGTCACGCCGCCGCGCAGCACCAGGGCGAAGAACTCCGGCGCGATGCGCAGGGTGGCCTGCACGTCGGGCAGCGCGGTGCCGATGGGCAGCGCCTCGTAGCTGTGCACGAGCATGGCCACCACCGCCAGATGGCCGTTGGCGGCGAAAAACAGCAGGCCGAAGGCCAGGTAGAACCACTGGCTCACAACGCCCGACTGCACGCCGCGCAGCGGATCGCTCATCTGTGCGAACGACAAGCCCGAGCCCTGGGAAATCAATTCGCCGGCCAGTGCACCGGCCTCGAAAACCAGCCGCAGCATGAAGCCCATTACCGCGCCGACCGCCAGTTCGCGGGCGATCGACAGCACCGTGGCGGCGTCGAAGCCGGTCCACGGCGGCGGCGTCGGCAACAGCGGCGCCAGCGCCAGGCTCAGCACCAGCGCGGCCATCACGCGCAGCCGAGCGGGCAGGGCGCGCGTACCGATCAGCGGCATCGCCATCAGCAGCGCGCCGACACGCAGCGCGGTCCACAGCAGGGTGCCGATCATGCCGAAGGCCTGCTGGCCATCGATCGCCATCTGGGTGGCGGAATCCATCAGCGGGTGCCCCGGTGCATCGGCGCTATCCGATCAGGTGCGGGATGCTGCGGAACAGCGTGATGGTGTAGTCCACCAGATAGCCGAGCAGCAGCGCGCCCAGTGCGAACAGCGCGGCGGTCAACGCGGCGGCCTTGGCGACGAACGCGATCGTCGGCTCGTTGATCTGGGTCGCCGCCTGCACGACGCCGACGATCACGCCGACCACGAGAACCGTGGCCAGCAGTGGGCCACCGACCCACAGCGCCACCTCGAGGCCGCGGCGAAGCTCGGTGAGCGCGAGTTCGGGAGACATGCGCGCGCCTTCAGTTGAAACTGGCGGCGAGCGTGCCGACCGTCAGCACCCAGCCGTCGACCAGCACGAACAGCAGGATCTTGAACGGCGCGGACACCAGCATCGGCGAGAGCATCATCATGCCCATCGACATCAGCACGCTGGCCACGACCAGGTCGATGATGATGAAGGGGATGAAGATCAGGAAGCCGATCTCGAACGCGGTCTTGAGTTCGCTGGTCACGAACGAGGCCACCAGGACCTGGAACGGCACGTCGTTCGGACCGGCGTAGGTGCTGTGCCCGGCGAGGCCGGCGAAGGTCATCAGGTCGGTCTCGCGCACCTGCGCCAGCATGAAGCCACGCAGCGGGGCGGTGCCGAGATCCCAAGCGGTGCGGAAATCGATGCGACCGTCGAGATACGGTGCGAAACCGTTGGCCCAGGCCGCTTCCCAGACCGGTGTCATGACCAGCGCGGTCAGGAACAGCGCCAGACCGACCAGCACCTGGTTGGACGGCGTCTGGCCGGTGCCCATCGCCTGCCGCAGCAAAGCCAGCACCACGATGATCCGGGTGAACGCGGTCAGCACCAGCAGCATCGACGGGATCAGCGTGATCGCCGTCATCAGCAGCAGGGTCTGCAGCGGCAGGCTGACAGGCGCGTTGCCGATCTGGCCGACGGTCACGTCTGGCAGGGTGGGGAGCTGCGGGGCGCCGGCGGCGGCCGTGGCACACAGCGGCAACAGCAGGCCGAGAACGAGCGTGACCAGCGCGATCCAGCGCGGTCGGGTGCGGCGGGGCATGTCAGGTGTCCTTGCGCAGGCGCTGCGCGAGCATTTGCTTGAAATCCGGGAGGTTCTTCATCGTCGGCAGCTGCGCCGGCGGCGCCTCGGGCAACGGCTGCGGCAGCACGTGCAGGGTGCGCACACCGCCGGCGCCGATGCCCAGCAGCAGCTGCTGCCCACCGACCTGCACCACCGCCGCGCGCTCTTTCGTGCCCAGCGGAATGCTGGCGACGATGCGCAGCCCGTCCGCCTGGCGGAAACCGCCGCCCGGCAAGCGCTTGAGCAGCCAGGCCAGACCGACGATCAGCCCCAGCACCAGCAACAGCGCAAGCAGCCCACCACCCAGTCCCGGGCCCTGCGGCGCATGCGCGCCGATGACGATCGGGTTCGGCGCAGGGACGATGCTGGCGGTCGTGGCGATGGGCGTGGCCGGCGCGGTGGTCGACGCGACCACCATCGAGAAGTCGATTCCGGCACCGGTCGCCTCAGCGATCGCATCGTCCGTTCCGCCTTCGGCTTCGGCTTCGCCTTCGGCTCGCGCCGCGGCTGCGTCCGCGTGGTCGGAAGTCGGAGCGCTGACCGCGTCCGGTTCGAGGCCGATCTCGGCGGCGATGGTCGGCTGGGCGGTGCCCGGAGCCGGTGTCGCCGCCGGGGCAGGCGATGGCGTCACCGCAGTCTCCGGATCCGCTCGCTGGGGCTGACCACGTCGGTCAGGCGCACGCCGAAGCGGTCGTTGATCACCACCACCTCGCCATGCGCGACCAGCGTGCCGTTGACGTAGACATCAAGCGGCTCGCCGGCGCCACGCTCGAGCTCGATCACCGAGCCGCGGTTGAGCTGCAGCAGATTGCGGATCGGCATGCGCGTGCGCCCGACTTCCAGCGACAGCGCCACCGGCACGTCGAGGATCACGTCCAGGTTGAGGTCGGTTCCGTCCATCACGCCGTCGGCGCGCAGGTCATCGAACTTGGCGGGCGCGGCGGCGTCCTGCGGGAAGGTGTGGTCCTGGGTACTCATGCGGACAGATCCTGGGGTTCGGTACGGCGCGCGGGCATGGCGCCCGGCGGATGGGTCTCGGTGATCTTCACCACGTTGTAGCCACCGGCGGTGCCGAAGCGGCCGGTGAACACGGGGACGCCTTCGACGCAGACCGGTACTTCGGCTGGCAGGTCGATCGGCAGGATGTCGCCCACCTTCAGGCGGGTCAGCTGGCGCAGGTCGATGCTGCGTTTTGCGAGCACGCTCGACACCGTGACTTCGGAGGTCATCAGCTGCTCGCGCATCGAGATGTTCCAGGTTTCGTCGCGGTCGACACGATCGCTCTGGATGCCGGCGTCGAGCAGTTCGCGGATCGGTTCGAGCATCGAGTACGGCAGGGTGATGTGGATCTCGCCGCCGCCGCCTTCGAGCTCGACGTGGAAGCGGCTGACCACCACGTACTCGCGCGGCGTGACGATGTTGGCGAAGTGCGGGTTGATCTCGGAGTTGATGTACTCGCAGTCCACGTCCAGCACCGGCGCCCAGGCCTCGGCCATGTCGGTGAAGGTCTGCTTGAGCATCAGCTGGATCACGCGCATCTCGGTGGGCGTGAACTCGCGGCCCTCGATGCGCGTGGGATAGCGGCCGTCGCCGCCGAAGAAGTTGTCGACCACCGCGAATACCAGCTTGGGTTCGAACACCACCAGGCCGGTGCCGCGCAGCGGCTTGAACTTGATCAGGTTGAGGTTGGTCGGCACGTACAGCTGGTGCAGGTAGTCGCCGAACTTGACCAGTTCGATGCCGCGCACCGACAGGTCGGCCGAACGCCGGATCAGGTTGAACAGGCCGATGCGCCACAGGCGCACGAAGCGCTCGTTGACCATCTCCAGCGTCGGCATGCGGCCGCGGATGATGCGGTCCTGGCTGGCGAAGTCGTAGGTGCGTGCGACGCCGGGGTCCGGCGCCGGCTCGGTGTCCACCGCGCCCGAGTCCACGCCATGCAGCAGCGCGTCGATCTCGTCCTGGGAAAGCAGGTCGTTCATCGCCCCGGGCTCACTGGGTCACGAAGCTGGTGAACAGCAGGGCTTCGGCCGACGGCTTGCCGGTTTCCTCGGTCATCAGCGCCTGGACCTCCGCCAGCGCCTGCGCCTGCAGCGCTTCCTTGCCGGCGCGCGTGGCGACGCCCGCGTGGGTCTGCTGCGCGAACAGCATCAGCAGGCGCGCACGCAGGGCCGGCTCGTGCTTCTGCAGCTCGGCGACCGCCAGCGGGTCACGCGTGACCAGCTGTACTTCCACCTGCAGGTAGCGTGGTCCCATCGGCGTGTCTTCGAGATTGACCACGAAGGCCGGCGCCATCGGCAGGTACTGGGCCGGGGCGGGCAGCCTGGTCGCCGGCTCTGCCGTACGGTTGAACAGGTACCACCCGCCGCCGGCGGCGCCAGCCAGAACGACGATGCCCAGGGCCATCTTGATCAGGCGGCGCTTGTGGGACGGGGAGGCGGTGCGTGCGGGTGTGACGGCGGCCAAGGTGCTGTACCGGTTGGGGATCACCGTGTCGTATGCAAAGCGCGTGCCGGAGCGGTGGCGGGAATCCGTCGCTGCGCTGCAGAGCCCGCGAGGGGACGCTCGAACCCGTCCGCGAGGGGGTTCAACGCGGTCGCCGCGCAGGGCGACGGATTTCCGTCGGCGCGGGGTGGGGCTTTTCCTGGAAGCTGCGTGCGGCGCGGATTGAGCGCAGCGGCGGCGGGACCACGCGCTGTTGCCGTCGGCGGGCTCAGGCGTAGGCGTCGAGCAGGCCCAGGCTGCGCCGCTGTGGGGCTGCCGGCGTCGCCTCCGCGGCCCCGGTGCCGGATCCGTCTCCGGGGTGCGCGGCAGTCGAGGTCGCGCCGCCCCTCGCATCGCTGCCGCCGGCGCCCACGCCGGCATGGGCCAGCTGGAAGCCGTGCTCGCCGAGCAGGTCACGCAGGCGCGGCAGGCCGTGTTCCAGCGCCTGGCGGGTTTCCGCGTTGGCGCTGACGAAGTCGGCGCGGATCCGGTCGCCGTCGAGATGCAGGCGCACCTCCACTGGCCCCAGGTCGTTCGGAGTCACGCGGATGCGCGCCTCGCTGAGCTTCTGGCTGGCCATCCATTCGATCTGGGCGCCGAACCGGGCTTCGAAGTCGTCCGCGCCGACTTCGGGCGTCGGCAGCGGCGCCGCCAGCAGCGGTGGTGGTTCGCGCAGCGCAACCGGCACCGGAAGCGTGAAGGCGACCGGCGCGGGCTCGCCGCCTTCCGCCATGGCGGAAGGCTCGGGCAGCAGCCCGGTCGCGGTGACGGCGGCGTCGTCGATGGGCTGCGCCGCGAGCATGGGGGCCACGGTCGCGGGCATGGCGGCGGTCACGGCACTGGCGCCGGCCGGCGGCCCGCCGGCCAGCAGGGGCGGCACCGTTTGTGCGCCGCCGGACGCCACGGGTTCGGCCTCGTCGGCAAACCCGAGCAGCCCGGCAAGGCCTGCCGGGGGCCAGCCCGGCGCGGGCGGCTGGATGTCGACGGCCACCGGCACGACCACGCCAGACGCCGCGGGCATGGACGCTCCCGCGTCCGGCTCGGCCGCGTCGGACGATGACGCCTCGGACTCGGTCCCGGTGGTGTCGGAAGGTGCCGACGGCGCGGCGTCGGTGGCCTGACGCCGCTGCAGGGCCCGGGCAAAGGCGTCGGGCTGATCGCCGCCACGCGCCGTGGAGGCTGCGCCACCGCGCGGAACCGGGGTGGGCGGCCCGGCCGGCGCGGAGGTGGCCGCGACGCTCAAGCGTCGGCTCCGTCGGCGGCCGCAAGCTGGGCAATCCGCACGCGGCGCGCACCGAGATCGTCGAGTTCGCGCTGCGACCGGCGTTCGTCGACCTGGCGCTCCTGGGCGCGATAGCTCGCGGCCAGCTGCTCGAGTACCTGTTTGTCGCGACTGGCCAGCAGCAGGCGGCCGCGTTCGATCTCGACGGTTTCGCGGCTGTTGTCGACGTTGCGCGACTGCTGGTCGACCGCCGATTGCAGCCGGTCGAGGAAGGCGCGGCGGTTGGCCAGTTGCGCGGGGCTGGTGGCGGCCAGCTGGCTCTGGCCGTACTCGTCCGCGTAGCGGCGCAGTTCGTGCAGCTGCGCCTCGTGCTGGGCCAGCACGCGCTGGCGCTCGGCCAGCAGGCGTGCCGCCGCGTCCTGGGTTTCCTGGGCGCGGTCGAGCAGGGGATCGATGCGGCGGGACTGCTTCATGCGGCGGCTTCCTCGGGATGCAGCAGGCGCTCGAGCGCCTCGCGGCTGTGGTTCAGATCGGCGGCGTGGGCGATGTCCTGGCCGAGGAACTCGACGATCTCGGGCCAGCGGGCCAAGGCCTCGTCGACCGCAGGATCGGCGCCGCGCTGGTAGGCGCCGATCGCGATCAGGTCGCGGTTGGCGGTATAGGCCGAGACCAGCCGCTTGAGCGCGCGGATGCGCTCGCGCCAGGTGTCGTCGGCGATCTCGGTGACCACGCGGCTGACCGAGGATTCGACGTCGATCGCCGGGTACAGGCCGGCATCGGCGATCCGGCGCGACAGCAGGATGTGGCCGTCGAGAATCGCGCGTGCGGCGTCGGCGATCGGATCCTGCGGATCGTCGCCCTCGGTGAGCACGGTGTAGAACGCGGTGATCGAGCCGCGTCCGGCGGCGCCGTTGCCGGCGCGCTCGACCAGCGCCGGGAGTTTGGCGAACACCGAGGGCGGATAGCCGCGGGTGGTCGGCGGCTCGCCGACCGACAGACCGATCTCGCGCTGCGCCTGGGCAAAGCGGGTGAGCGAATCCATCAGCAGCAGCACATTGAGCCCCTGGTCGCGGAACCATTCGGCGATCGCGGTGGCGCGATAGGCGCCATGCAGACGGGCCAGTGGCGGGCGGTCGGCGGGCGCGGCGACCACGACCGCTCGGCGCAGGCCTTCCTCGCCGAGCGTGCTCTCGACGAAATCGCGCACTTCGCGGCCGCGCTCGCCGATCAGGCCCACGACGATGACGTCGGCGGCGGTGAAGCGGGTCATCATGCCCAGCAGGGTCGACTTGCCGACGCCCGAGCCCGCGAAGAGGCCCACGCGCTGGCCGCGGCCGATCGGCAGCAGCGCGTTGATCGCGCGCACGCCGACATCGAGCGGCTGGGTGATGGGCTCGCGCGCGAGCGGATTGATCGATACGCCGGCCATGCCGACCGTGCCCTCGGCACGGATCGGGCCCTTGCCGTCGAGCGGCACGCCGTCGGAATCGATTACCCGGCCGAGCAGGCCCTC
The DNA here is from genome assembly GCF_003813845.1 of Luteimonas sp. 100069. NCBI lineage: Bacteria > Pseudomonadati > Pseudomonadota > Gammaproteobacteria > Lysobacterales > Lysobacteraceae > Luteimonas > Luteimonas sp. 100069. The sequence goes on along the minus strand of NZ_RPFN01000001.1, from coordinate 1,341,805 downwards.
GCCGATCTCGACCCCGCCGCGCCGGTGCAGGGGCACCACGCGTGCATTCGGCAGCAGGCCGTGCAGTTCCGCGCTGGGCATCAGTGAAGTGCGGTCGCCGGCGAAACCGACGACCTCGGCTTCGACCCAGCCGCCATCGACCTCCACCTTGCAGGTGGCACCCATCGGCGATTCGCAGCCGACCGCCTCGAGGGTCAGCCCGATCGCGCGGCGCAGGATGCCCTCGCGCACCAGGCCTCGCCCGGCGGCGGGATCCGGGCCGGTCGCATCCAGGCGCGTGACCAGGCGCAGGTTGCGCGCGGTCAACCAGTCGGCCGGGTCGGCGATGGGCAGTTCCGGCGTGGTCATGCGCGTGCCCCGGCACGGCGCAGCACCGTGTCGAGCGCGCCGCGCAGGCGGGCGTCGAGGCTGCCGTCGATGCGTACGGTTTCGGCGTGCACGCGCAGGTCGCCGCGGGCCAGCGCGGGATCGGCCACCAGCCGCGTCGCAGGGGCCAGGGTCAGCACCGGGGTGAGTGCAGCGATGTCATCGGGATGCAGGCGCACCTCGACCTCGCGCGCCGCGCCGCCCGCGGCGTCGACCGCCTCGCCGACGAGCCCGGCCAGCAGTTCCGGATCGGCCTGGTAGGCGCGTCCCACCAGCCCGCCGGCGATGCGTACGGCAAGCTCGCCCAGCGCGGCCACGACTTCGGTTTCCAGCCGCGCCAGCGGGCGCGAGAAATTGTCGAGGATGCCTTCGATCTGCGCGCTCAGGCGGCGCATCTCGCCCTGCGCCTGCGCCAGTCCCTCGGCGCGCCCCTGGGCCAGGCCCTCGGCATGGCCTTCGCGCTGGGCATCGTCGCGGATCTGCTGGATCTCCTCCAGCGACGGCGGGTGCGGGATCTGCTCGGGCGTTTCCTCGCGGGCGACCGGTTGCGGGTCTTCCAGCGGTGGCGCGTACCAGCGCACTGCGTTGCTCATACCAGTTCCTCGGCGGTGCCGCCGCCCAGGGCGATCGTGCCCTCATCGGCCAGCCGGCGAACCAGGGTCAGGATCTCCTTCTGCGCGGCCTCCACGTCGGACAGGCGCACGGGACCGCGGGCGTCCATGTCCTCGAGCAGGATTTCGGCTGCGCGCTGCGACATGTTGCGAGTGATCTTGTCGCGCACCTTGGGATCGGCGCCGCGCAGTGCGATGCCCAGGCGCTCGCCCGACACCTCGCGCAGCACCGCCTGCAGCTCGCGGTCGTCGAGTTCGATCAGGTCGTCGAATACGAACATCAGGTCCTGGATGCGCTGGCCCAGCACTTCGTCCACCTTGCGGATGGCGCCGAGCAGACTCTGGTCCTGACCGGTGTCCATGAAGTTGAGGATGTTGGCCGCGACCTTGATGCCGCCCACGGCCGAGGATTTGAGGTTCTGGTTGCCGGCGAACTGGCGCTCCATGATCTCGTTGAGTTCGTTGAGCGCGTTTGGCGGAATGCCGTCGAGCGTGGCGATGCGCAGCAAGACGTCGGCGCGGGTGCGCTCGGGCAGCAGCTTCAGCGCATCGGCCGCCTGGTCGGCGTCCAGATGCGAAAGCACGATGGCGATGATCTGCGGGTGCTCGTGGCGCACCAGGTCGGCGATCGCCCGCGGGTCCATCCACTTGAGCGTATCGAGCCCGGTGGTGTTGCGGCCGAGCAGGATGCGATCGATCAGGCTGCTGGCCTTGTCGGCGCCCAGCGCCGAGACGAGCACCGCGCGGATGTAGTCGTCGGCGCCGACGCCGAGCGAAGTCTGCCGGTCGAGCGCGGAGGCGAAATCGTCCATTACGGTGCCGACCTGTTCGCGGCTCACCGCGCCCATCGTCGCCATGGCCAGGCCCAGCTTCTGCACTTCCTTGGCGTCCATGTGCTTGAGCACCTCGGCCGCGTCCACTTCGCCGAGCGAGAGCAGCAGCACGGCCGCGCGTTGTACGCCGCTCAGGGCGTTGAGGTCATGCGGCCGCTTCATCGTCCAACCATCCCTTGACCACCTGTGCCACGCGCTTGGAATCCGTCTTCACCGCCTCACGCGCGGTGCGCAGGCGGTCCTCGTAGGCGTCCGACGGCAGCGCGATCTGCGCGCGACCGTCGGCGAGCGCGTCGATCTGTACCGTGTCACTGGCCAGCGCCGGCAGCGGCTCGTCGAGCAGGGTGACCTCGGCCGTCATCGGCGTCTTCGGCGCTGGCGGCTTGGAAGGGCCGGCGATCTGGCGCACTGCCGGGCGCACAACGCCGAACACCAGCGCCAGCACCACCAGCGCGCCGAGCGCGAGCCGGGCGATGTCGCGCAGCATCGGGTTCTGCCACCACGGCGGCGCGTCGAAGCCTTCGGATTGTTCGCGCACGAACGGCGCGTTCATCACCGATACCGTGTCGCCACGCGCTTCGTCGAAGCCGACCGCCTGGCGCACCAGTGCCTCGATGCGCTGCAGTTCGGCGGCCGTCAGCGGCTGCGTCGAGGTCGCGCCATCGGCGCCGGTGCGCGGCACGTGGTCGACCAGCACCGCGGCGCTGACCCGGCGGATGCGGCCGGGCGGCTGGCGGGTGTGGCTGAGCGTGCGGTCGAGCTCGTAGTTGCGGGTGGAGCTGCGCGACGAGTCGCCGGCGCCCGCGCCGTTACCCGTAGCGGCGGCGACCTGGGCATTCAACGGCGCCGGATTGATCGCGGTGTCGGGCAGGTTCGGGGTGGCGCCGGGAATGCCCTGCGCGCCGGTTTCGCGGCTGGCGGACTCGCTCAGCTGCTCGCTGCGCAGCTTCGGCGGGTCGGCGTTGTAGAGCTCCCGCGCCTCTTCGATGGCGGAGAAGTCCATGTCCACCGTGACTTCGGCATTGACCCGGCCGGCGCCGGCCATCGGCTCGAGCAGCTCGCGGATGCGCTGGTTGAAGGAAGTCTCCTGGCGACGCACCTGCTCGAACTGGATCGCGCTCATGGCGGCCGCCGGATCCTGGGCATCGTTGCTCAGCAGGCGACCGTTCTGGTCGACGACGGTGACCCGGTCGGGCGAGAGGTCGGGGATGCTGGACGCGACGAGATGCACGATCGCATCCACCTGGCCGCGTTCGAGCGTCGCGCCACCACGCAGCTCCAGCACGACCGAGGCGCTGGCGACCTCGCGCTGGCGGGTGAACGCCGACGGCTTGGGGATCGCCAGGTGCACGCGCGCGTCGCGGACCGGGCGCAGGGCTGCGATGGTGCGCACCAGTTCGGTCTCCAGCGCATGCTGGTAACGCGCGTTCTCGACAAACTGGCTGACGCCGAAACCCGGATCGCGCTCCATCATTTCGAAGCCGATGCGGCCCGACTCGCCCAGGCCCGAGCCGGCGAGTTTCAGGCGTGCGTCGTGGAGATTGGCTTCCGGCACGGAGATCGCGCCGGAGGCCTGGTCCATCTTGAACGGGATCTGCGCCGCGCGCAGCAGATCGGTGGCTTCCGCGGTGGCCTTGGCGTCGAGTCCGGCGTAGAGCGGCACGAAGCCGGGCTTCTGCGCCCAGAAGAACACGATCAGCCCGACCGCGATGGCGGCGGCCAGCAGCGCCATCTTCGCCAGGCGGCCGGCGAGCTGCATCTTCTCCAGACGATCGAGCACATCGACCGCCTTGCGACTCGCCGCATCGGTGTTGAGGGCTTCCTTGGACAGCGTGATCGCCATGGTCTTCGCTTATTCCGTTCCGGGCCGCATCACAGCGGCATGTTCATGACGTCCTGGTACGCCTGCACCAGTCGATTACGCACTTCCACCGTGGCCCGGAAGGCCACCTGCGACTGCTGCGCAGCCACCATCACCTTGGCCAGGTCCGCGCCGGGTTCGCCGAGCTCGAACGCGCGCACCAGCTCGCCCGAACGCTGCTGGGCGCCATTGACCCCCTCGAGCGCGTTGCGCAGCGTCGCCCCGAAGCTCGGCGCCGCAACACCAGTCGTCCCACCGACCCCCTGCATACCGCCGACGCCGCCCTGGACGGCGATCGCATCGCTGCGCGGCACGTCGCCCGCCATCGGCCGCGCCTGGGACACCTGGCCCTGGTAACTGCGGATCTGCGAGAGGATCGAATTGACGGAATGGCTCATGCGGGACGTCCGGGGACGGAAACCTGTCTGCACCGATGCAAGACGTGTGCCGCAGCGCGCACCCGGGCGCGCGGAGCGCGGAGGTTTGGTCGCAGCGCTCGATCCGGCAGGCGCGGAACCGCGCGGCCACGCCGGTGAAGCCGCCCACGCGACGGTGGCGAGGGCGCGGCCCGCGTGCCTCCCCGCACGCCTTGCGGCGTCGTCGGCAGGGGGGGCGCGGCTATTGGTGCTTGGGCGCGGGATGCAGCACTGTCGGTAGCCTGCGGAGCCCGTGTCGGGCGAGCGAGCGGTCAGTTCGCGAGATCGCGTTCGATGCCGTACTTGCGCAGCTTCTCGGCCAGCGTGGTCCGGCGCAGGCCCAGCAGCTGGGCGGCGTGGGCGACGACGCCGTCGCTGCGTTCCAGTGCCTCGCGGATCAGGCCCAGCTCGATCCGGGCCATGTGGTCGCGCAGGTCCATGCCGTCTTCCGGCAGCTGTGCGCCATCGTCGCTTACCGTCGTCGGGGGCGGCGCCGCTGCGGTGGCCGGCGCCGCCGCGGCGGGAGCGGCCTGCGACTGCGGCATCTCGTCAGCGAACGTGATCGTCTGCGCCAGCAGGTGCTCGCGATAGCGCAGCGGCAGATCCTGCACGCGCACCAGACCGCCGGGATTGAGCACGGCGAGGCGCTCGACCAGGTTGCTCAGCTCGCGCACATTGCCCGGCCAGCCATAGCCGGCCAGCGCGTCGAGGGTCTCGGCCGCGAACCGCACCTCCCCGCGCCCGTTGCGTGCGAGCTGGGCGGCGATCGTACGGACCAGGTCGGGCAGGTCGTCGCGGCGTTCGCGCAGCGACGGCATGTCGATGGGGAACACGTTGAGCCGGTAGAACAGGTCCTCGCGGAACTGGCCGTCGCTGATGCGTGTTTCGAGGTTGCGATGGGTCGCGGCGATCACGCGCACGTCGCACTTGATGCTCTGGTTGCCCCCGACGCGCTCGAAACAGCGCTCCTGCAGCACCCGCAGCAGCTTGACCTGCATCGGCAGGCTCATGTCGCCGATCTCGTCGAGCAGCAGGGTGCCGCCCTCGGCCATCTCGAAGCGCCCCTTGCGCGCCGACAGCGCGCCGGTGAACGCCCCCTTCTCATGGCCGAACAATTCGCTTTCCAGAAGCTCGGCCGGAATCGCCCCGCAGTTGATCGCGACGAAGGGACCGTCGCGGCGGGCGGATCTCTGGTGGATTGCCCGTGCGGCCACTTCCTTGCCCGAACCGGATTCGCCGAGCACCAGCACCGTGGTGTCGAACGGCGCCACCTGGTCGATCATCCGGCGCAGCGCCTGCACCGCGGCGCTGTTGCCGGTGGGGCCGACGCCGGGATCGGCATTGGCCTGCGCCTCGGCGTCGAGGCGCTTGAGGCTGGCCATGCGCAGCAGGTTCTCGAGCTGGGCATGGCGCAGTGGCGCATCCAGGGCCCAGACGCCAGCCTCGTGCAGGCCGTGGGCGGCCGCGAACGGCGCCGGCTCGCCGTCGAGCAGCAGCACCGGCGGCGGCAGCGCATCCTTGCCGAGCCAGGCGAAGAACGTCCGCGCGGCCGGCGCATCGTCGAGCGTGCCCACCAGCACGGCCATCCAGTCGCCGGGCCGGTTGCGCGCGGCGGAGACCTCGCCGGGTTCGGACACCCAGCGCGGCCGCAGGTCCATGAATTCGAGCAGTGTGCACAGACGCTCGGCACGCGCGTCGTCGCTGTCGATCACCAGGATGCGCGGGTCGCTCACGAAACGTCTCCGTCACGCGCGCGATCGGCGTGCAGCGTTTCGAGGATCTGCATGACGTCCTGGATGTAGGACAGCTTGCTGACGAAGTTGTCGGCGCCGGCGCGGGTCGCGTGTTCGCGATGTTCGGCATCGTCGAAATGGCTGGCGATGACGATGTAGGGCGGGGCGTCCTGCGCCTTGATCAGGCGCGTGGCCTGCAGCCCGCCCATCTCCGGCATGGCCAGATCCATCAGCACCACGTCCGGGCGCAGGGCTTCGGACTGGGCAATGGCCTCCAGCCCGTTGGCCGCGGTCCCCACGACCTTCAGCCAGTCCACCTTGCGGAAATGCCGCTGCGCGGCGTTGATGAAGCCTTCGTGGTCGTCGACCAGGAGCACGTGGATAGTCTGCATGTCGCGTCCTCAGCCCGCGCGGGCGAGCAGGGTGGGGCGGGCGCCGCGGCGGCGCGTGCGCGCCGGAGCGATGTCGAGCTGTTCGCGGTACTTGGCCACGGTGCGGCGTGCGATGTGCACGCCCTGCCTGGCCAGCAGCGCGGCGATGGCCTCGTCGGCCAGCGGATTCTGCGCCGGTTCCGCCTCGATCAGCCGGCGCACCATCGCCCTGACCGCGGCGCCCGAGACGCTGGCGCCATCGAGGCGCACGGCGAAGAAGCGCTTCATCTCGATCGTCCCGCGCGGTGTCTGCAGGAACTTGCCATTGGTGATGCGCGAAACCGTGGACTCGTGCATGCCGATCGCATCGGCGACGTCCTTGAGCGTGAGCGGCGCCATCGATTCCTCACCGCGCTCCAGGAACGCGGCCTGCCGCTCGACGATGACCCTGGCGGTGCGCAGCAGGGTGTCGTAGCGCATCGCCAGGCCGCGCGTGAACCAGCGCGCCTCCTGCAGCATCCCGCGCATCGGCGCGCTGCCTTCGCCATCGGCCAGTGCACGCTCATAGCCGGCATTGATCGACACCCGCGGCGCGGCGGCCGGATTGAGCGCGACCCGCCAGCCGGCATCGGCGTGCCAGACCACCACATCCGGCACCACCGCCGTGCTTTCCATCGGCGCACCGGCTTCGGCGGGGCGCGGGTCCAGCGACAGGATCAGGCGTACGGCTTCCTGGATATCCGCTTCGTCGCGTCCCAGCTGGCGGGCGACGCCGGCGATGTCGTGCGCGCCCAGCAGCTCGAGCGCCTCGTCGAGGATCCGGCGCGCGAGCCCACGGCCGGCGACGCGGCCAGGCAGGGCGTCGAGCTGGGCGACCAGGCACTCGCGCAGATTCCGCGCGGCCACGCCGGCGGGATCGCCGGACAGCAGTCGCTGGCGCACGCCCTCGACATCGGCAGGCGCGCGCCGGAAACGCACCGCGGCTGTGGCGAGGAGTTCGTCATGCGGCGCGGCGAGATAGCCGGCGTCGTCGCAATGCTCGAGCCAGAATGCGGCGATCGCGAGGTCGTCCTCGCCGAGCGCCACCGACAGGCGCTGCAGGATACGCAGATGCGGATCGGTGGAGTCGTCGGCCGCGATGCGCTGCAGGCCGTCCGAGTCGTCGCCGTTCCAGCTCGCCCCGCGCACGTCCCACAGCGAGGATTCGGGCAGTTCGTCGAAGGCGGCGACGTCGGACACCGTTTCGGCAGATTCCGGCACCGGACTTGCAGTGGACTCCTCGTCGAGTTCCAGCAGCGGGTTCTGCTCCAGGACGCGACGGATCTCCAGTTCGAGTTGCAGGCCGTCGAGCTGGAGCAGTCGGATCGACTGCAGCAGCTGGGGCGTCATCTGCAGCTGTTGGCCGAGCTGCATCGAGGTGTTGGCGCTTGCTTTCATCGCGGATCCGGAGCCTCGTGGCGCTCCCTGCGCCCGTGAAAGCATCGTGAAGGCGATGCGACGGTTCCGGTATCGGGGCGTTTCTGACGACGACAGGGGTCAGCACTACACCTGTCGGGGTTTCCCCGACAGCTGGCCCAACGCACAGGCGTCGGTTTTCCGGCGCGAGGCTGCCAACCGCTCAGGTCGGATCGCCCCCCTGTCGCGCAGCGAAAAGCACGAGCTCGTTGGCGCGCCGGCAGCCCAGTACTTCCATCATCCGCGCGCGGTGGGTCTCCACCGTCTTGACGCTGATGCCCAGTTCGACGCCGATCTCCTTGCTGCTGAGTCCGCGGCCGATCATGTCCAGGATCTGTCGCTGCCGATTGGACAGCGCATCGATACCGGCCGACCTGGGGCGGCCAAACAGCGGCGCCATCATCCGCGACGACAGCCGCGGGCTCAGGAACACTTCGCCAGCGACCGCGGTGCGCAGGGCCAGTTCCAGTTCCAGCGGCGCCGCGTCCTTGACCACGAAACCGGCGGCGCCACGTTCGAGCGCGCTGCGCACGTGCTGGGTGTCATCGTGCATGGACATGATCAGCACGCGAACCGACGGCAGCTCGGCATGGATCGACCCCATCGCTTCGATCCCGCTGCGTCCGGGCAACGAGAGGTCCATCAGCACGATGTCAGGGCGGTGGATCAGCGCGAGCTCCAGCGCCTCCTCGGCGCGACTGGCCTCGGCGCAGACGTCGATGCCGCCGAATCCCTGCAGCAGGCGGGCCAGGCCCGCCCGCACGAGGGTATGGTCGTCAACGATCAGCACTCGCAACAGCAGCTCTCCCTGCGCCCGGGCCTGCCGGGAATCGGAAGGATACGCGAGGCCGGCGCTCAGCGTCGGCGCTGCTCGGCGACCTCGCGCCGGTGCAGTCGGAAGAGGTGGCGATCGAGTGCCTCGACGAGATCGGCGCGCAGGTCGACGAAGGCCAGCCACAGCCGCACCCCGTTGTCGATGTTCCTGCGGGCGACGACGCGCGCAGGCAGTTCGAGATGATCGGGCAGCCACTGCGCGGGCTGCAGGCGTACGAGCGCGGACGCAGCGAGCGTCAGGTCTGCGGCATCCTCGAGGTCGATCCGCACACCGGCGGCGGACCAGCGCAGCGGGCGTTCGGGCAGGCCATCGGCCCGCATCGCCAGGCGGCCGACCAGTGCGAGGATCAAGTCAAGCTTGGCGTCCATGCGCTGGGCCAGAAGGGGCAGGTCGCCGGACTCTTCGGCCGCGCCCTCGTCCTTGCGAAGATCCTCGATCTGGGCGAGCCCGTGGAGCAACGTAACAGCCTGCGTCTGACGGCCGGGCGCGCGCGAGGGCAAGACCTGCACCGGCAGGACCAGAGACATGTCGAGGCTGTCCTGGAACAGCAGCGCGTCGGCCGGATCGTCGGTGGGGCGCAGATCACCCGTCACAGCACGTCCTCCGCGGACGTATAGGCATTCGCGGCGGTGGCCTGGCGCTGCGTCTGGCGCAGGATCTCGCCGATCCGGGCCTGGCGGTCGCGCATCTGCAGCAGCAGGTCGTTCTGCATCCGCAGGAGTTCGCGCAGCACGTCCACCGGTGTGTGCGGCGCGGTGGTCTCGATGTAGTTGCGCAGCGCCGCATCGTAGCCGGCCATGCGCTCGGCCGCTTCCTCGACCTCGCCGGCATCGACGGCTCCACCGATCGAGGCAAGTTGGGCTTCCAGCGCAGGATGACCGGAATGCGTCACGCGCTGGCTCCGACGCTGGTCGCGGGCGCGGCGGCCGGGCGGATCGCAGTCCAGGCCGAGTCGATCTCGCCCAGCAGAGCCAGGCATTCGCGCAGCGCGGCGGCATCGTTGTGCAGATTGGCCTCGGTCAGGCGCCGCAGCACGTAGTCGTACAGCGACGACAGGTTGGCGGCGATCTCACCGCCGGCCTCGTGGTCGAGCGAGCCATTGAGGTGGCCGACGATCGAGCACGCTTCGCCGATCGCCTTGCCCTTCCGGGCGGGGTCGCCCCTCTCCAGACAGGCTTCGGCCAGGCGGATGCGCTCGCAGGCCCCGGTCAGCAGCAGCGACACCAGCTTGTGCGGATCGGCGTCCATGACCGCGCCTTCGAGCTGGCTCTGGCGGTACTGCTGGGCATAGTTGCGCTGCATCATGATCGAATCTCCGCACTCATCTCTGGGTCTGGGCTGACAGGTTTGTCAGCTGCTGCGCCAATGCGCTGCTGGTGGTGGTCATTTGGGCCATCAAGGAATCCAATGCGACGAATTGCGTGCGATAGCGTTTCGCGGCCGCATCCATGCGCACGTCCAGCGCCTCGCGCTGGCGGGCGACGTCCTTGAGTTGATCGTTAAGTCCCTTGGTGCGCAGGGTGAGTGCGCCATCGGTGCCGACATAGCTCTTCACCACGTCGTTGACTTTCGCCGCCAGGCCGTTCTCGCCGGTGAAGGCCGCGATGACCTGCGCAGAATTGGCCGTCATCGCCTCGTTGAACTTCGTCGCATCCAGGATCAGGGTGCCGTCGGGATTGGGATGCCCCTGCGTCTGCAGACCCAGCGTCTTCGCATCCAGTCCCTGTTCGGCCAGCCCGGCCAGCAACTCGCCCATGACGCCGCGCAGCTGGGCGGCGGCACCGCGCATCTGCGCATCGCCGGTCAGCGATGACGGTGTCTTGGTCTCGGCGTTGTAGGTGGTCGCTGCGCCGATCGCCTTGAGCGCGGCGTTGTACGCTTTGACGAAGCCGTCGACCGCGGCCCGGCTGCCCGCGGGATCGGCCTTCACGTCCACGCGGCTTGTTCCGGCCTGTTTCAGCGCCAGGGTCATGCCGGGCACGGCGTCGGATATCGTGTTGCTGGCGGACGTGGTGACCAGGCCATCGATCGATACGCGTGCATCGGTCGCCGGCGACTGCTCCTCGAGCCCGTCAATCAGCGAGTGGAGATTGCTGCCGCCTTCGACAACCTGGATCGAAATCGCGTTTTCCGCGCCCGTCTTGGCGCTTCCGATCGAAAGATGATGGCCATTGTCGGACGTCAGCAGTGCGGCCTGCACCCCGTGCTTGCCCGCAGCGTCGTTGATCGCACTGCGGATGTCGGCCAGCGTGGCGTCGGCCTGGACGGCGACCTCGACCGACGCCTCACCGATCTGGACGCGCAGCGTGCCGGCGGAAAATTTCATACCGGTCTCGGTGCCGCTGCCCAGCAACTTGTGTGCGCTCGCCAGCGTGTGCACCTCGACCTGGTAACTGCCCACCGGCGTATTGCGGCCAGCCGTGGGGGTGAGGACGGGATCGGTCGTGGCGTTCGCGTTGCCGGGGTTGCCGGCGGCAACCGACAACATGGTCGAGCTCACGGTCCGTGCGCCCAGCGCATCCACCTTCTGCAGGCTGTCGAGCGCCGTCGTGAGCGAACTGAAGGCCGACGTCACGCTGCCGAGGCCCGACAGTTTGAACTTGGTGTTCGATTCGAGGGTGTTGAGGCGGGCGTTCTGCGGTGCACGGTCGGCCGCGACCAGCTGGTTCACGATCGCGCTGATATCGAGTCCGGACCCGATGCCGCCGTAACCGAAGGAATAATCCGCCATGTCGCTTCTCCTGGTCGGGAACTGCCCCGGGTGGGCCGCACATGGCGACCTGATGCTGTAACGGCCACACGCCGCGCTTCTTGAGGGTTGCAAGATGTATGCCGGGGCAGTGTCTTCGCCCTGCTGACGAGCGATGGACCACGGCCCCGGGGGGAGTGCGCGGGACGGGACGTCGGGCCTGTTTGCTGAAGCCGACATCGCGCGCAACGCGCGCCTGGTGGCTCGGTGCGACGATCTTCCGCCTCGAAATGGCTCTGCGGCGACGCGGCCATTAATCGAAATTCCCGTCCAGTTTCGCGACCGGCTCCGCTCCCAAATACAAAAAAACCTCCGGCCTAGGCCGGAGGTCTTCCAAGCAAGGGAGACCGGCGCCGGTCTCCCTGATGTACCGTCGGACTCAGCGCAGCAGGCTGAGTACGTTCTGCGGCAGCTGGTTGGCCTGGGCCAGCATCGCCGTACCGGCCTGCTGCAGCACCTGGGTACGCGACAGCTCGGCCGTTTCCTTGGCGAAGTCGGTATCCATGATGCGGCTGCGCGAGGCGGTCAGATTCTCCGAACCGGTCTGCAGGTTCGCGACGACCGAGCTGAAGCGGTTCTGGATCGCACCGAGGTCGGCGCGGGCCGAGTTGACCGCGCTGAGCGCACCGTCCATCGCCAGGATCGCGTTGTCGGCACCTTCGGCAGTGGAGATGTCGAGATCGGCGAACCCGACCTGGGCCTCGCCAGCGCTGTAGGCCGCGCTGCCAGCCAGAGCACCACCCGCCGTGGTACCGGCGGTCAGACCGGTCAGCGCGGTGAGGTCGGTCGAGGTGCCGCCGACGACAATGTCGCCACCCGTCGATGCCAGACGCAGGTTGCCCTCGACCAGCGAAGCGGTCACGCCGGTGTCGGTGGTCCGGGCGTTGATCGCGGTCACGAGGGCGCTGGCGCGCTCGGAGGCGCTACCCGAGGCGGCGACTTCGATGTTGGTGCCATTGATGGTCAGTGCGTTACCGACGAGGGCGCCGAACGTGCCCCCGGCGGCGGGGCTGCCAGGGGTGCCGACCTGAGCAACTGCTGCAGTACCATTCGTATGAGAGTCGACGAACGCGGAGGTGGCGAATCCACCCTCCGACGACGCACCACCGAAGGTGTTGGTCAGCTCGATGTCGAAGTCGGTGCCGTCGGCCTTGGAGAAGGCGAGGTTGCCCGCTGCGGCGGTACCGGTAAACGTGATGCCCTCGTCCGCCAGATCATCAACTGCCGCAGCAAGCGCTGTGTCGATGTCGGCAGCGGTCACTGCCGCACCTGTACCCGTGCCGTCCGCCGTACCGGTGCGGTTGAGAATTTCGACGCCGCCCACCGAGAACTCGAACGACTGGTCTGTATCGTCGGAGGCCGCGCTCGCGGCAAAAGCGCCCGAGGTACCCGATGTGGTGGCGATGGCCGGGACCGCGGCAGCATAGTCGTCCGAGGCCGGGATTGCCTCCGTTGCGCCGGTACCGGTCGCAGCGGCGCCGGTCAGGCTCGCCGACGTGGCGACGCTGGTCCAGGTGCCGAGCTGGTTGGTGTTGGCGTTGGCGATCTGCGCGATGTTGATCGTCTGGCCCTGGTTGGCGCCGATCTGGAAGGCCTGGTTGGTGAAGTCGCCGTTCAGCAGGCTGGTGCCGTTGAAGTTGGTCTGCTCGGCCACGCGCTGGATCTCGGCCTTGAGCTGGGTGACTTCGGCGTTCAGCGCGGCGCGGTCGGTGGTGGAGTTGGTGGCGTTGCGCGACTGTACGGCAAGTTCGCGGATGCGCTGCAGGTTGTTGCCGATCTCGCCCAGCGAGCCTTCGGCGGTCTGCGCCAGCGAGATGCCGTCGTTGGCATTGCGCGCAGCCTGGTTCATGCCGCGGATCTGGGTGCTGAAGCGCTCGGAGATCGCGAGGCCGGCGGCGTCGTCCTTGGCGCTGTTGATGCGCTGGCCCGAAGACAGGCGCTGGATCGTGGTCGACAGGCTGGCCGAGTTGGTGGCCAGGTTGCGCTGGGCGTTGAGCGAGATGGTGTTGGTGTTGATGACGGACATGATGCAGGTCTCCTGGTATGGGGAATCCGGCACGGGAACAGGGCCTGGCCGGTGGCTCCGCAGGGGGTTGCCGTTGATGCGGCCCTGTCCTCTGCTGTAACCAATAACGGCGTGTCGTCGTCAAGCTTTAATGCTGTTTTTGCCGGCGACCCGCAGTCCGTCTCCGGACCGAAACCATTAACGGCAGGGACGCGCGGCGCTTGACGGTGCGCCCCGGAGATTTACGGCGGGCGAGAAGATCCGTCTGCTTGCAGTCGCACCTGTCTGCATGTGTCACGAGGCGAAGCGGTGCTGCATGAAGGGAGGCGCGACCAGCGAGCGCGTGTCGGTGGGGCTTTCTCTGAAGCGACACGTTGTGGGGAGGACCGGGGCCGCAAGGCACGACACCCATGTCGCCGCGCTAATCCAGCTGTCGCGTGGCAGCCGACCGGCGCGTCCTTCGAAAGAACCCCTCGCATCGACACCCCCGGTTGCGACCGAGGGCGGATGTGCGTCGCGCTGTGGGATGGAGGGCGGCGGACGACGAGTCCCGGGCACGACTTGGCGACGCTGCTTCCGTCACGCGTTCGGCAGCTCCAGCCACGCATGCGCGGGCGTATCGGTCCTGCGCTAGCAGCAAGGCTTGCGTCGCGTGCATCACGTGAGCAGCCGGTATGCCGTCGGCGGCACATCTTGCATATGCGCCCGCATGTGCCGATCGGAGATCGGGTGTCGCGCGTAATGGCACGTCCGATGTCGGCGGATACGCCGACAGGAGCGATGCGATCAGCGCAACAGATCGAACAGCGACAACCGCTGCATCTGCACGAAGCTCAGTTGAGCTGCTTCAACCGCGACCTTTTCCAGGTTGAACCGGCTGATGGCGTCGGCATAGTCCAGATCGCGCAGGCTCGACAATGTGGTGTCGAGGGTCAGGGCCTGCGAGTCGCGCAACGCAGCGGCATTGTCGATTGCGCCCAGCTGCGCGCCGCCATTGGCGCGCACGTCGATCAGATGATCCTGGGCGGTGGCGATGTCGCGCATCGACCCCTGCAGGGCGTTCTGCTGGGCGGCGCGCTGGGCGTCGGTGGTGGGGTTCATCGTCAGCGCGCCGATGAGGCGGTCGATGGTGGCGAACATGTCGCGCGTGCCCGCCGGCTCCAGCGTGAACGCGTCGCCGTCGGCGGGTGCGCCCGAGATGGCGACGCGCACGCCATTGAAGGTGATGGCCTCGCCAGTGGAATGAATTCCGGTTGCGACGGCGTCGCCGGCCGAATCGCTGATCTCGTAGGCGCCATCGGCGCCGAAGGTGATGCGGTAGCGTCCACCGTCCCACTGGCTCGAGTCGGTCACGCCGAACCCGCCGAGAAGCCCGCTCCCGGTATTGGTGGGATCGGCGGCTGCGTCGACCCGTCCGTCGCCTGTGCGTACCCGCAGGAACACCTCGCTGCCGGGCATGGTATCGGCCACGAACATCTGCGGCGCCACTTCCACCTGACGCCGGGTCTGGTCACCGCTGTAGGAAACGCCACCGGCGTCACGTGCGAAGGGTGGGGTGCCGTCCTGGGTGCCGCCGAACAGATAACGACCGGCGCCATCGGGCGTGTTGGCAATATCCAGCAGCGTGCCGCGCAGGCTGGTGAGTTCGGTGGCGATCGCCTTGCGGTCCTCGTGGGACAGCGAGGCGCTGTTGGCACGGACCGCCAGTTCGGTGATGCGCCCCATGACGTCGCCGGCCTGGCTCAGCGCGGCCTCCTGCATGCTGAGGCGATGACTGACAGCGCCGGCATTGGCGCCGAAGCGTTCCAGCTCCGCGCGCGCACGGTCGAGGCCGACGGCGGCGCCTGCGCCCACAGGATCGTCCTTGGCGGTGAGCACCTTCTTGCCGGTGGCCAGTTCGTCCTGGATGCGGGCGAGCGAGGCCTGCTTGGACTGCAGCGTCGCGATCGACTGCTGATACATCAGGCTTGTCGAGATGCGGGTCATCGGCGCACGGCTCCAAGCAGTGACTGGAAGAGGGTGTCGGCGGTAGAAATGATCTGGGCCGCGGCCTGGTAGGCCTGCTGCAGACGCAGCATGTCGGCCGCCTCCTCGTCGAGGTTGACGCCCGAGATGCTCTCGCGCGCCGCCACCGCCTGGGCGTGCAGGGTGGCCTGGGCCTCGGCTGCGTAGCCCGCCTGACGGGCTGCCGAGCCGACGGCGGTCGTCAGACCCTGGATTGCGCCGTTGATGGACAGCGCGCCGCCATTGAGCGCGGCCTTGTCGTCGAAGCCGGCCAGTAGTGCGGCGTTGCCGTTGTCGCTCGAGCCGGGTGCGGCGGCGCGCATCGAGAAGCTGTCGCCGGCCGTCGGGATTCCGTCGAGGACGAACGACCAGCCGTTGGCGCTGATCGTCATGCCCGGGGTGTACGGGAAGGGGCCATCTCCATCGACGAGGTACTGGTCGCCGTCGAGAAACTCCACCGTCGCGGCGGTGCGCAGGGCGGGGTCGGTCGGGTCCACGACGCGCACGGCACCGGGCCGGGCACTGCCGAGGTTGCCGAGGTTGGCCTGCACCTGCACCGGGGACGCCGCGGCGATGCGGCCGGGATCGGTGATCGCCACCGACAGGCCACGCGCCGCCTGCGCGGTCGGCTGGAGCAGGAAGCGGTCGCCCTCCTGCGCGGCGCCGGTCACATCGATTGCCAGGCCTGCGATCCGCAGCGGATCCCCTGCCTCACCGGTACCCGTCATCGGCACAGCCACGCCGGTGGCGGCATCGGTCGCGGTCCAGCGGCCACTGCCGAACTGCAGCACCAGATTGCGACCATCGACGGCCGCCAGCTCGGCGACGCCCGCGCTGAGCAGGGCGGTGCCACCGTTGCCGGAATGCGCCCCGATGGTCGGCGGCGGCAGGTTGAAGAAGGCGCCGCCCATTTCGCCGTACTGGTCCACGCCGGCGGCGTGGCCGGCATTGAACGCGGTGCCCAGGGCAAGGGCGATGCGGCCGAACTCCGCCTGGGTGGGCGCGAGCACCTGCTCGCGGAACTCGAGCAGGCCACCGATCCGGCCGCCCATCACACGCTCGTCGATGCGGATCGTCTGCCCCTGTGCCTCGAGCGCCAGTTGCTGGCGTTCGGGGCGATAGGGGTCGGGCACGGTCGTCAGCCGCGAGGCCTGGATGCCGACCACCAGCGCCTGCCCGCCCGCGGAAAACACGCTCATCGCGCCGCCGTCCTGCTGCACCGCCGTGCCGCCGGTGAGTCCGACGAGCTCGCGGATCATCTGGTCGCGGCGGTCGAGCAGATCCGGCGCGGCATTCTGCGGATTGCCGATGCGTCCATTGAGCTGGGCGATTTCGCCCGACAGCCGGTTGACCTCGGCCGCGCTCGCAGCCAGTCCGCTGTCGACTTCCGAGGAAAGCCGGTCGAACTGGCCTTGCAACTGCTGGAACCGCCCGGTCAGCGCATTGGCCTGGCCAAGCATGTTCTGGCGCTCGGCCGGCGCCGAGGCGCTGGACGACAGAGCGCTGACCGAATCGAAGAAATTCGACCACACGCCGGCGATGCCGGTGGTGGGCTCTGATATCAACCGGTCCACGCGATCCGACAGCGAGGACAGCTGCTCAAGCCGCGCCAGCTCGCCGCCGCTGTCGATCAGACGCGCATTGGCGAGATCGTCCGCGACCCGGCGCACGTCGACGATCTGGGTGCCGCGGCCCACGTAGCCCGCACCGATGAACTGCGGCGAGCGTGCTTCGAAATCCACCCGCTGGCGGCTGTAGCCGGGCGTGTTGATGTTCGCGACGTTGTGGCTGACCGTCGACAGGGCCCGCTGGAAGGCGAGCAGTGCGCTGGTACCGGTGGAGAGGATATTGGCCATTGGGGCACTCAGCGACGCAGGAGCGCCTGGGCCGCGCGTTCTGCGGCCTCGGCGACGGTGTTGATGGAGGCAGGCGCAGTGGCGCGCGTCGGCGAGGCGCTGGCGGCTGCACTGGCGTACTGCGAGATCGTCGACAGCGCACGCCCGAGGGTCGGGCCGTTCGCGATCGCGCTGAGCTTGTCGGCATAACGCGGGTCGGTGGCGTAGCCGGCCTGCTGCAGGGCGCCGGCGAAGCGGCGTACGTCGCCCCCGGCTTCCAGCGCCTGGCGATACCGCGGGTTCTGCTTGAGCAGGCGCACGTAGTCGGCAAAGCTTTCGGCCGGCGAGGCATAGGCGCGGAAGTCGGCGCGCTCGGTGTGGCGCACGCCGTTGCTGTATTCGTGGGTGTTGACGGTGGCGCGGTCGCCCTTCCAGCCGGTGGCCTTGATGCCGAAGAGGTTGTTGGCGGAGCTGCCGTCGCCACGCGAGATGGTGCGGCGGCCCCAGCCGGTCTCCAGCGCCGCCTGCGCGACCAGCGCCTTGGCGTCCACGCCCAGTTCGCGCGCGGCGGCCTGGGCATGCGACCAGATCGACGCCACGAAACGCTCCGGCGAACGCGGCGCGAAGCTCTCGGCCGCCGCGCGCGAGGCCTGTTCCAGCGCCGCCGGTGCCTGTGCCACGGCCGCGGTCGCGATGCGTGCGCCGCCGGTGGCGGCGTCGGCCAGTGGACGGGCGCGCGCCATGAGGCTGTCGATGAAGCCGTCCATCGGCGAGCGCGATGCATCTCCGGATGCGGCCTGGGTCATCGGTCGGCCGGCGATCAGGTCGAGCGTCTGCGCGCCGAGCGCCTCCGGCAATGCGGCCATGCCGCCGCCGATGTCCAGCGCGTCGTCCAGCGGCGCGGCAGGCGGCGCGATGCGCGTGTCGAGTGCCGGCCCGTCAGTACCTCCGCCGAGCTGGCGTGCGATCACCTTGGCCAGTCCCAGGCCTTCGCCATCGGTCAGAGACTTGGCCAGTCGCTGGTCGTAGAGGTCGCGGTAAAGCTGGTTTTCGCCCGGAAACAGTGCATCGCCGAAGCTCGCATCGCGCATGCTCTTGATCAGCTGCTGGGCGAACACGCCCTCGAACTCGCGCGCAGCCTTGTCGATGCGCGCGGCATCGGGCCGTTGCACCGGATTGAGCTCGACAGGGGCGGCGGCGATGCGCATGTCAGATGACCTCGAGCTCCGCGCGCAGCGCACCGGCCTGCTTGAGCGCTTCGAGAATGGCGATCAGGTCCCCGGGCGCCGCGCCGACCGCATTGACCGCGCGCACGATCTCGTCGAGCGACGAGCCGCCGGCGAAGCGGAACATCCGGCTGCCGTCCTGGTCCACCGAGACGTCCGAGCGCGGGGTGATGACCGAGTTGCCGCGTCCGAAGGCCTCGGGCTGGCTCACGTCCACGCTTTCGGTGATGGTCACGCTGAGCGAGCCGTGGGCGATCGCCGCCGGCAGCACGCGCACCTGCGCGCCCATGACCACGGTGCCGGTACGCGAATTGACGATCACCTTGGCAGGCGCGGTGCCGGGCGACAGCTCGACGTTCTCCACCTCGGCCAGGAAGCCGATGCGCGCGCCGGGGTCGAACGGGGCGCGCACGGCCACGGTGACCCCGTCCACGGCCCGCGCGGTGCCCGGGCCGAAACGCGCGTCGAGCGCGCGCACCATGTTGGAGACGGTGCTGAAGTCGGCGCGGTTGAGATTGAGGGTCAGCTCGCCGCTGTCGCCGAAACCGCCGGCCACTTCGCGCTCGACCATCGCGCCGTTCGGAATCCGGCCCACGCTCGGCACGTTCACCGACACCCGCGAGCCGTCGCGACCCTGGGCGCCGAAGCCGCCCACCACCAGGCTGCCCTGGGCGATCGCATAGACCTGGCCGTCGGCGCCCTTGAGCGGCGCCATCAACAGGGTGCCGCCGCGCAGCGAGACCGCGTTGGCGATCGACGAGACGGTGATGTCGATGGTCTGGCCGGGCTTGGCGAACGGCGGCAGCTCGGCGTGGATCGCCACGGCGGCGACGTTCTTGAGCTGCGGGTTGACATTGGCCGGCACGGTCACGCCCAGCTCGTTGAGCATGTTGCGCAGGCTCTGCACGGTGAAGGGCGACTGGCTGGTGCGGTCGCCGCTGCCGTCCAGGCCGACGACCAGGCCGTAGCCGACCAGCGCATTGCCGCGCACGCCGCCCACCGACGCCAGATCCTTGACGCGCTCCTGCGCGTGCACGGGCGAGGCCAGCGTGGCGAGGGCCAGCAGAGCAAGCGGCAGCAGGCGGAGCAGGGAAGTACGCATGGCGGCGGTCCGGTGGAAACTCAGTAGGGATACAGGCGCGAATGGAAGAACCGGCCGAGCCAGCCCATCGCGTTCGACTGGGCGATCGCGCCGCGGCCGCCATAGACGATGCGTGCATCGCCCACCCGGCTCGACATGACGGTGTTGTCCGGGCCGATGTCGGCCGGGCGCACGATGCCCTGTACCTGCACGAGCTCGTTGCCCTGGTTGAGGCGGATCTGCTTGCTGCCTTCCACGACCAGGTTGCCGTTGGGCAGGCGCTGGACGACGGTCACGGTCACGTTGCCCTGCAGGCGGTTGCTCTGCGCGCTGCGGCCGCTCGCGTCGAAATCGCGGCTGCCGCTCGCCGAGGCGCTGAGCACGTCGCGGCCGCCGATGGTGACGGGCGCGCCGAACACCTGGGGCACGCCGATGTCGATGCTGCTTTCCTTGCCCACCTGGGTGCTGGCATTGGTCTGGGCGTTGGTGTTCTCGATCAGCTGGATGGTCAGCAGATCGCCGACGTCACGCGCGCGGCGGTCGGCGAACAACGACATGCCGCTGCCGCCACCGGCCTGGTAGATCGCACCGGGCGAGGCCTGGGCGGGCAGGGCGACGACCGGCTGGATCGGCGCCATGGCCGGATAGGGGCGAACGTCACCGGCAGCGACGCAGCCTGCCAGCAGTGCGGACAGGGCCAGCACGGCGACACGGCGGAAGGAGTGGGCACGGGTCATCGCAGTGCTCAGACGTTGTTGTTGAGGTAGCCGAGCATCGAATCGGTCGTCGAGATCGCCTTGGCGTTCATCTCGTAGGCGCGCTGGGTTTCGATCATGCTCACCAGCTCCTCGACCACGTTGACGTTGCTGCCTTCCAGCGCGCCCTGCTCGAGCAGGCCCAGGCCGTTGAGCCCGGGCGTGCCGCTCTGCGCGGGGCCGGAGGCGGTGGTCTCGAGATACAGGTTCTCGCCGCGCGCCTGCAGGCCGGCGGGATTGATGAAGTCGGTGGTGGTCAGCGAGCCGATCTCCAGCGCCTGGGCTTCACCGGCGATCTGCACGGTGATCGTGCCGTCCTTGCCGATGGTCACCGCCTGCGCGCCCTCGGGCACCTGGATGCCCGGCTGCACCGGAAAGCCGCTGCTGGTGACCAGTTCGCCCTGGGCATTGATCTGGAAGCTGCCGTCGCGGGTATAGGCCGGCGTGCCGTCGGGCATCAGCACCTCGAAGAAGCCGCGGCCGTTGACCATGACGTCGAGCGCGCGGCCGGTCTGCTGCGGGTTGCCCTGCTGGAAATCCTTGGACGTGGACACCACGCGCACGCCGGTGCCGAGCTGCAGGCCGGTCGGCAGCTGCGTCTGCGCCGAACTCGAGCCGCCGGGCTGGCGCACCTGCTGGTAGAGCAGGTCCTCGAAGTTGGCGCGGTCGCGCTTGAAGCCGGTGGTATTGGTATTGGCGAGATTGTTCGACACGACCGACATGCGCGTCTGCTGCGCATCCAGTCCGGTCTTCGCCACCCACAGCGCCTGGTTCATCGGTCCTTCCTCGGTGCGGGCGCCTGTGCGCCTGTCGGATATGCAGATGCAATCGGCGTGCCAGAAGCGCTCGGGTGGTTCGATCGCGGCCGCGAGACGGGACTTGGCGGGGATCTGCAGCCGGGCAGGCTCAGGCATTGCTGCGATGCTGGCCTCACAGGGCAACGTCGTGCCGATCGGCAAACGGGCGGCGCGCACCGCGGCTGACAGGGCATTGGGTTTCGGACGTCAACGACCGCGCAGGTGCACGCGGGCCCATGGGAAGGCAGCAGCGCGCCGACCATTCGGACGAGCGGCGCAGATGGCACGCGGTCCGGCCGAAAACCATTCCGTCGATGATCCGCACGGGTCTCCGGGGACCGTCGCGACGACGCGCGACGATCGCCCGGGGCAGGAGTCCGAGACGATCAGCCGCCCAGGCGCAACAGGCTGTTGGCGGACTGGGCGTTCTCGTCGCCGCGACTGATCAGCTTGACCTGCATCTCGAACTGGCGCTGCAGCTGGATCATCTGCACCAGCGCACCGGCCGCGTCGACATTGCTGGCCTCGAGGGTGCCGGTGGCCATGACCTCGCCCGGCGCCTGCGCGAACGGCTGCTCGGGCGTGGTGTTGCGCATCAGGCCATCGAGGCCGCGTGCCAGCCGGTCGGGCGCGGCTTCCACGACGCGCAGCCGCCCGATCACCGCCATCGTCTGCGGGCCTTCGCCGAGCGGAATGATCGAGACGGTGCCGTCATGACCGATGTCGAGCGCCTGGTGGGGCGGCAGTGCGAACGGCTGGCCGTTCTCGTCGACCAGCGGGTGCCCGCCGCCGGTGACCAGCTGGCCGTTGGGCGTCAGCGACAGATTCCCGGCGCGGGTATAGGCCTCGCCCCCGTCCGGGGACTGCACGGCCAGCCAGCGGTCCGGGCGCATCGACACGTCGAGTGGATTGCCGGTCACGCGTTGCGCCCCGACGCGACTGTTGAAGCCCTGGTCGACATGCATCGCGTCGATGCGCGAGGCGTGCGTCCCGCCCGGTACCCGGTAGGACACCGTATTCGCCAGCGCCGCCTTGAAGCCGGCGGTGTCGGCATTCGCCAGGTTGTGCGACACCGTGCCCTGCGCCTGCAGCGTGGCGCGGGCGCCGGTCATCGCGACGTAGAGGGCCTTGTCCATGGGAGCGGGAAATCCGGATGCGGGAAGAAAGAACCGGACGCGCGGACCGGACGCCTAGGGAACGCCCGGTGCCGCGCGCCGGCTGGCTGGGGTCATCAACGGATGTTGATGACGGTCTGGGTGACCTGGTCCTGGGTCGAAATCATCTGCGCATTGGCCTGGAAGTTGCGCTGGGCCACGATCATGTTGACCAGCTGCTCGGTCAGGTCGACCGTCGACGACTCCAGCGCGCCGGCCTGGATCTGACCGAAGTCAGAACTGTCCGGCGCACCGGTGCGACCCGCGCCGGAGCTGTGGGTCTCGGCCCACACATTGTTGCCCTGGGGCTGCAGACCCTGCGGGTTGACGAAGGTCGTCAGGGCGATCTGGCCCAACGCGGCATCGGCGCCATTCGAATAGCGCGCGAACACCACGCCCTCGGCGGAGATGCTGATCTCGTTGAGCTTGCCGGCGGCGTAGCCGTCCTGGCGCGTGTCGCGCAGCTGGAAGCGGTCGCCGTACTGGGTGGTCCCGGCCAGATCGAGATCCAGCTCCATCACGCCCGCGCCGTTGGCCGGGGTGAACGGATCGAGGGCGATGCGGCCGTCGGGGGGCGTAAGCAGGGCACCGCTGTCGGAGAACTGCAGGGTGGTGGGTGCGCCCACGCTTTCGCCATCGACATAGCTGTGCACCTGCCATTCGTTCGGATTGGCGGTCTTGACCAGATAGGAGGTCTGCACATGGCCTACGCCCAGCGTATCGAAGACGGTGATGCCGCCGGTCGACGCGTTGTAGCTGTTGGGTTCGGCCGGGTCGAAGCTCGTCATCGTCGGCGGCTGCGCGGTGCCGGGCAGGGTGAACATCAGGTTGACGCGGCTGCTGGGGCGCGGCGGGCTGTCGGTGGTCAGCAACTGCAGATCACCCACCCGGCCGACATCGAAGCCCTCGCCGTCGGCACGGGGCTGGTAGACCTGCAGACGTGCGCCCTCGGGCGTGCCGACGAAGCCCTGCGCATCGGTCTGGAAGTTGCCGGCGCGGCTGTAGACGCGTGCGCCGTTCTTGTTGAGCGTGAAAAAGCCTTCGCCATCGACGGCCATGTCCAGGCTGCGCCCGGTGGGATCGATGTTGCCCTGCGAGAACTGCTGGGCCACGTTGCTGAGCTTCACGCCCGAGCCGATCGCATTGCGCGCCAGGCCGTAGGAGCTGTTGGAGAACAGGTCCGCAAACTCCGCACGCGATTCCTTGAAGCCCGTGGTGTTGACGTTGGCGATGTTGTTGGCGGTGACGTTGAGATTGGCGTTGGCCGCGTTGATGCCGGACAGCGAGGTATTGAAGCTCATGGCGGACTCCGTGAGGTCGTGCGCGAAAAAAGCGGGAAGGGGCGGGCGGCTCAGCCGACGCGCAGAACGTGGGCGAGCGGGGCGGTGCCGAGGCCTTCGAGGTCGAGGTAGAGCCCGTCCGAGCCCACCGAGACGCTCTGCACCTTGCCGCGCACGTAGGTGCCGAGGCTGGTCGCCGTCCCGGTCTCGGTGACATGTCTGGCGGTGATGCCGTAGGCGCCGGGCGGTAGTTTTTCGCCGGCGGTATTGGTGCCGTCCCATTCGAACGCCACCTCGCCGGCGGCCTTGGCAGGCACGGTGAACTGGCGCACCGGCAAGCCGTTGGGGTCGGTGATTTCGAAGGTGACCATGCCCGACGAGGGCGCGGCCACGATGCCGCCGGCCTCGCCGCCATCGGGCAGTGCGAGCTTGGCGGACGGCAGCAGCACCTCGCGGCCGACCATCGTCGCGCCGCGCAGCAGCTGGTCGGTCGCCATCGAGCCGGCGAAACCATTGACGGTCGCGTTGAGGCCCTCGATGCCCTGCACGGTGGAGAACTGCGCCAGCTGGCCGAGGAACGCGCTGTTCTCCATCGGCTTGAGCGGGTCCTGGTGCTTGAGCTGTTCGGTCATCAGGCGCAGGAAATCGGCCTGGCCCAGGGACTCGGCCTTCTTGTCGGCGGCCTTCGGCGCGCCGGCAATGCCGAGGCTGCTGTAGATGTCGTTGGCGATCGTGCTCATCGGCGGATGCTCGGGGAATGGGGCGGAGGGCCTAGCGGCCCATCGTCAGGGTGGCCATCGCCAGTTCCTTGGCGGTATTGAGCATCTCCACGCCGGCCTGGTAGCTGCGCGAGGCGGAGATCATGTTGACCATCTGCGAGACCGGATCGACGTCCGGCGCGTAGACGTAGCCCTGTTCGTCGGCCAGCGGATGGCCCGGCTCGTAACGCTGGACCGGCGGGGTGTCGCGCTCGACGATGCCCGCCACCCGCACGTTGGTCAGCGACGGATCGCTGCCATGGGCGGTGGCCCGGAACACGGCCTCGAGCGGTCGGTAGACCTGATCGGGCGAGCCGGCGACCGAGTCGGCATTGGCCAGGTTGCTGGCCAGCGTACTCAGGCGCACCGACTGCGCCTGCAGGGCGGAGCCGGCGACGTCGAAGATCGGCAGATTGCTCATGGCTTACTGTCCCGTGATGGCGGTCAGGAGGGTGCGGACCTTCGACTCGAGGAAGCTCAGCGATGCGCGGTACTCGAGCGCGGCGCGGCCGTAGGCGGCCCGCTCTGCGTCGGGATCGACGGTATTGCCGTCGAGACTGCCCTGGCTGGCGATGCGCGCCACTTCGAAGGGTTGCAGCGTGTCGAAGCCCGACAGCGGAATCCGGTTGCCCTGTTCGCGTGCCGTTGCGTTGCCCGCCTCGCGGACCCGCGCGGCACTGGCGAGGGCGGCGTTGAAATCCAGGTCACGTGCCTGGTAGCCGGGAGTGTCCGCGTTCGCCAGATTGCTGGCGATCAGCTTCATGCGCTGCTCGCGCAACGGCAGAGCGTCGGCCTGCAGCCCGAGATAGGACGAGATCGGATTGGACATCGGCGCCTCCGGCAAACCTGTGCCGGGACAGCTGCAAGCGGCGTGCCAGAACGCGCTGCGGCGGGCACGAGGCGCGACCGGATTCCGACGATGCGCGCGGATGCGCAGCGGCACGTAGCACGGCGGCAGGCCACGTCCACAGTCGCTGCGGCGGTTCGTCCGTTGCGTCGTCGCGACCCCGTTCGCGGCGGCTCCGCGCGCGTAGGGCGGGAGCCAGGCGTGCCGCGATTCGGTCAGGCGACAGGTCCTGCGCCGGGCTGGCGCTGCCGGAGGCCTTGCCCGCCGGTGCTCAGGCGTTCGCGACCAGACGCCCGCCGGCGGCCTCGGCCACGGCGTTCAGGCGTTTGAGCACCTCGTCGGCCAGGTCGTGGGGGCTGTACTTGGCGACGAACGCGTCGGCGCCCACGCTCTGCACCATCGAGGTATTGAACACGCCCGACAAGGACGTGTGCAGCAGCACGAACAGGTCCGACAGGCCCGGGTGTCGACGGATTTCCGTCGTCAGCGTGTAGCCATCCATCGCCGGCATTTCGATGTCCGACACCACCAGGGCGTAGCGCTGCGACGGCGGCTCGCCGGCCGCGTGCAGCTGCAGGAGGTGGTCGAGCGCCTGGCGCCCGTCCGAGAGCAGGGTGACGCCGACGCCGAGCTGGTCGAGCACGCTGCGGATCTGCTGGCGCGCGACACGGGAGTCATCGACCACCAGTACCTGCATCGGCGGCGCGCCCTCGGGCAGCGCGTATTCGGAGGACAGGTCGGCGTCCATGCGTGCCTGGGAGATGTCCGCCAGCACGCTTTCCACGTCGATGACCTGGATCAGTTCGCCCTGGAAACGGGTCACCGCGGTCAGATATCCGCCATCGGCACCGAGATCGGGGGGCGGCAGGATGTCCTCGACCGCGATGTTGACGATGCGCTCGACGTCGCTGACCAGGAAACCCTGCACCGAGCGGTTGAACTCGGTCACCACCAGGTAGCCGGGCAGGTCGTCCTGGGCGCGCTCGGGATGGCCGATTCCCAGGCCGAGATCGAGCACGGGCACGCTGCGTCCGCGCACGTCGGCCACGCCGGCGAACTGCAACGGCAGGCCCGGTACCTGGAACAGGTTGGGCCGGCGCAGCACTTCCTGCACCTTGAACACGTTGACGCCAAAAACCTGGCGCCCGCCGAGGCGGAACAGCAGCAGCGCCAGCCGGTTGTGGCCGGCGAGGCGGGTGCGTTGATCGATGCGGTCGAGCAGATCCTGCGACATGGTCCCGGTATCGGCGCCACGGCCGCGCACTTGAGGGTCGCCCGATCAACCGCCGCGCGGTCCGCCGGTCGCGGCGTGCGGCAAGCCGCCCGGCACGGGACTTGCACCAGTGCCGGCATCCCGTACCGGACCGCCCCATGCTCCTTCCGCTGTCCACCCTCATTGCATGGCGCCGACTGGCAGTCCGCCTCGCCGTGGGCGCGCTGCTCGCGGCCTGGGGCGCCAGCGCCGTGGCCAATCCCTTCCAGCCGGTGGAATCGATCCGCGCCGCCGCGCTGTCGACCGCGGAAGCGGGGGAAGAGGCGGACGCAAGCCTCGACCCGGCGCTGCGGATGCCGCGCTGCGCGCAACCGCTGCAGGCCCGGCGGACCGGCGCCGCCACCGTGGAAGTGGCCTGCCCGGAAGGCTGGCGCCTGTTCGTGCCGCTGCGCGTGCGCCGCCAGCAGAGCGTCCTGGTGCTGTCGCGCAGCGTCGCTGCAGGCGAGGCGATCACGGCCGATACCTTCATGACCCAGCAGCGCGATGCCACCCGCATCGCCGGCGCGGCGATCGCCGATCCGGCAGAAGCGGTCGGCCGCAGCGCCCGGCGCACCCTGGTGGCCGGCAGCGTGCTGACCGCCGGGGACCTGGTGACGCCGCGCCTGGTGCGGCGGGGCGATACCATCGCCCTGGTGTCGAGCCAGGGCGGGATCGAAGTGCGCATGGCGGGGCGGGCGCTGGCCGATGCCGGGATTCGCGAGCGCGTCAGCGTCGAGAACCTCAGCTCGCGCAGAGTGGTGCAGGGAACCGTCGACGAGGCCGGCGACGTGCGGGTCGGGCGTTGAAGCCGTGGTCACATTGCCCCTCAAGCTTCTCCCGATCCGGCCGATACCGGCCATGACCCCATACAAGACCCTCGTGTCAGGAGCTCCGACATGACCAACAGGATCGAAGGCACCGCCGCCCCCGTGAGTCGCGCCCTGGCTGCCGTCGGCACCGCCCAGGCCGGCCGCGCAGGCGAGTCGCGCGCCAGGCCGATCGAGGCTGCCGCCGCCGCGGACAGCCTGCGCCTGACCGGCGAAGCCACCGGGCTGCAGACCCTCCAGCGCGACCTCGCCACGAAGCCCGCATTCGACGAAGCCCGCGTCCAGGCCCTGCGCGAGTCGATCGCGTCGGGCAGCTACAAGGTCGATGCCGAGGCCATCGCCTCGCGCATGCTCGACCTGGACGCCCGGCTGGCCGGCTGATGTCCGACCCTCAGGCCAGCCTGGAACGTCTCGCGGCCGCGTTGTCGGCCGAGCGCGAGGCGCTGATCGGTCACGACGTGGACGCGCTGATGCGCTCCACGCGCGACAAGATCGTCGCCCTGCGCGAGCTGGAAACCTATCCCAGCGGCGAACTGTCGGGCCCGCTTGCCGAACTGGCCGAGTTCAACCGGGCCAACGGCGCGCTGCTGGCGCGGCGACGGCGCGAGGTCAACTGGGCCTTGCGCCACCTCGGGCGGATGGAAAGCGCCCCGGCCTACGACGCCAGCGGCCGGGCCGAGACTGCCCGCCGTCCGCGCGAGCTGGCGGTCGCCTGAGCCCGGCGGCTTAGAATCGTGGGCCCCCTCCAACGGGTCTACGCCGTGCCGCCGCTTTCCCCGCTGTCCGCTCCCCCGGCCCCGTTGGCCGCCATTGCCCTGTCCCGCGTCGACGAGGGCGTCTGCCTGCACGAGGCGGACGGCCGCCTGATCTATGCGAACCCTGCGGCCGAGGCGATGCTGCGCGCGCACCCGGTCTGGGTCGACGCCTGCGGACGTCTCGATCGCCTGGTGCCACTGCAGGCGGCACGCGACGCCCGCGCGCATGGCAGCTGGGCGGACAGCATCGTCCTGCCGGCCACGACGCTCGAGGTCCGGCTGTACTGGCTGGGGGCCGAAGCGGGCCGCTTTCTTCTGCTCCTGCGCAGCGACGCGCAGCCAGGCAACGGCGATGACGGCGAGCTCCAGCAGCGCCACGAGGAACTCAACGTCCGCTTCAATGCCGCGCAGGAACAACTGCTGCAGTCCGAGAAGCTCGCCTCGATCGGCCAGCTGGCCGCTGGCGTGGCGCACGAGATCAACAATCCGATCGGCTATGTCCACTCCAACCTGGGAAGCCTCCAGGAATACGTGGGCAATCTGTTCGCGCTGATCGACGTCTACGAACGCGCGATGCGCGCGCACGACCCGCTTTCGATGCGGGCCGAGATCGACGACACGCGCGAGCGTCTGGACGTCGATTTCATCAGCCGCGACCTGCCGCAGCTGCTGACCGAGTCGCGCCAGGGCATCGAGCGCGTGACCGCGATCGTCCGCGACCTGCGCGACTTCTCGCGCTCGGACCGCGAACACGCCTGGCGGCTGGCCGATCTGCATGCAGGGCTGGATTCGACGATCAACATCGTCTGGAACGAGTTGCGCTACAAGGCCAGGCTCGAGAAGGACTACGGCACGCTGCCGATGATCGAATGCCTGCAGTCGGAGTTGAACCAGGTCTTCATGAACCTGCTGCTCAATGCCGGCCAGGCCATCGATGGCGAGGGCGTGATCAGCGTGCGGACCGGGCACGAACCGGGGCAGGTGTGGGTGGAGATCGGCGACACCGGCAACGGCATTCCGCCCGAAGTCCTGCAGCGCATCTTCGACCCGTTCTTCACCACCAAACCGGTGGGCAAGGGCACCGGACTGGGCCTGTCGATCTCCTACGGGATCGTGGCCAAGCATCACGGGCGCATCGAGGTCGAGAGCACGCCGCAGGCCGGCAGCCGGTTCCGGGTGATCCTGCCGGTGCGCCAGCCGCAGCCGGTGGAGGGCTGACTTACTCCGGCTCGCGGACGCGCTGGGCTTCGTACGTGCGGAAGGCCTGGCGGATGTGTTCGCGCAGCTTGTTGTCGTCCCAGGGCTTGGTCAGGAACCGGTAGATGGCGCCGCGGTTGATGGCGTCGGTCACGGTGGCCAGGTCCGTATACCCCGACAGGACGAGGCGGATCGTGTCTGGATAGAGCATCTTGACCCGACCGAGGAACTCGGTGCCGTCCATCTCCTGCATCCGCTGGTCCGACAGGATGACCTGGACCTGGTTGGTGGCCAGCAGGCCGAAGGCATCGCGCACGTTGCCGGCTGCGAGAATGCGGTAGCCGTCGCGGCGGAACAGCCGCACCAGCGAACGCAGCACGTTCTGCTCGTCGTCGACCAGCAACAGCGTGCGGTCGGACTGGGTGGCGGTGAAGAGTTCGGGCCTCAGGTACCGGCGACGAAGTGCCTGGCCCGCGGCGTCGGCGCTCATCGGCTCGCCGAACAGGTAGCCCTGGAAGTAGTCGCAGTCCGCGCGGCGCAGGAATCCCAGCTGTGCCTCGCTCTCCACGCCATTGGCGATGACCTTCATGCCGAGCTGGTGGCCCATTGCGATGAGCGCGCGCACGATGGCCGTCTCGCGGCTGCCGGCGGGTGCGGCGCTGATGAAGCTGCGGTCGATCTTGAGGATGTCGGCGGGGTAGCGCACGAGCGCGCCGAGACTGGCGTCACCGGTCCCGAAGTTGTCGAGGGTGACGGCGATGCCCTCGTGGCGCAGCGCCGACACGGTGCGATAGACCACGTCGGTGCTGTTCTGGGTGAGCACGCGTTCGTTGAGTTCCAGCACGATCGACGACATCGGCAGGCCGGCATGCTGCATGCGCGCAAGCAAGCGGTCGACGAAATCCGGCTGCAGCAGCTGCTGGGTCGTCACGTTGACGCCGACGAAGAAGTCGTCGAAGCCCTGTTCGCGCCAGGCGCGCACCTGCACGATGACCCGCTCGAGCATCCAGTCGCCGATCTTCAGGATCAGCCCGATACGTTCGGCGGTGGGCAGGAAGCGTTCGGGCAGCAGCGGGCCCAGCACCGGCGACTGCCAGCGGACCAGTGCCTCCATGCCGATCACGCGTCCGTCGCGGGCGCTGATCTTGGGCTGGTAGCGCAGCCGGAACTCGCCGTTGGGCAGGGCGTCGACGATCTGCCTGGCGATCGTGCTTTCGCTCTGCGTGCGTTCGTGGACGCCGGTGGCGTGCAGTTGCACCGGCTCGTCGACGGTTTCCGATGCCCGGCGCACGGCCGTTTCCGCCAGTTGCAGCAACATCGAGGGGTCGTCGCCATGGTGCGGGCAGAGACTGATGCCGATCCTGGCCTCGAGGAACAGCGTGTAGGGCAGCACTTCCAGCGGGCGCTCGATCTCGGCGATCAGTTCGAGGGCCAGCGTCTGTGCCGCCTGGGCATCGGCGCCGGCCTGGGAGACAGCCACGATGAACTCGTCGCTGCCATGCCGCCACGCCTGGCCGCGGCCCGCCACCCGGTCCTGCAGCCGCTGGCCCACCGCGTCGAGTGCCGCGTCGCCCACGTCCACGCCCATGTTCTGGTTGACCGAAGCGAAGTGTTCGATGTCGACGTGCAGCAGGACCAGCGGGACGCCGGAATCCAGGGCGTCCCGGATCATCCCCACCAGTACGGGATGCGCTGCGCCGAGCCGGGGTGTCGGAGGGGTGGGAACGGCATCGGGCATGTGCATCGATCGATTCTAGCCGCCGGCATGCGGATCGGGCGGCGTTGTCGATGCCCCGGCATAGGGGAGCCAGGCTTCGATCCGCGTGCCGTTGCCCGGCCGCGACTCCACGTCGAACCGGCCCCCGATCATGTGCGCACGCTCGCGCATGATCACCAGGCCGAGGCCACGCGCCGCGCCGGGGAGGAATCCCGCGCCGTCGTCCTCCACGCACAGGTGCAGGCCTTCGCCGTCGTCACGCAGCGACAGGGCGACCCGGCTGGCGCCGGCATGGCGCATGATGTTCGTCAGGGCCTCCTGGGCGATGCGGAAGCAGGCCTGTTCGACCGCAGCGTCGGGTCGGCGGGGCAGGGGCTCGATCTGCAGCGCGGGTACCAGGCCCGCGCCGCGCAGCAGGCGCTCGGCATGCCAGCGAAGCGCGGCCTCCAGGCCCAGCGCATCGAGTTGCGGCGGGCGCAGCAGGATCGAGATATCGCGCAGCCGCTCTAGGGTCGCGTCGGCCAGCACGAGAATGTCGCCAAGGTCGTCGCGCCGACGATGCTCGTCGGATTCGTCGAGCGCGCTGAGCGCCGCCATCTTCATCGCCGTGACGGACTGTCCGATGTCGTCATGCAGCTCGCGCGAGATCGCACGGCGCTCGTCCTCCTGCACCGTGAACACGCGCGCGGCCAGTGCCTGCAGCTCGCGGTTGCCACGGGCCAGTTCGTCGCGCATGCGCTCCACCTCTGTCAGGTCGCGCACGACGAGCAGCGTGCACGGGCGACCGTCCAGGCCGACCTGCGCACACGTGAGTGCGGCCTCGAACCGCGAGCCGTCGCGGCGACACATGCGCAGCGATGGTGGCGGTGCGTCCCCCGCGCCGGCCGGGGTCGTCAGCCAGCCCAGGAATGCTTCGCGTGTGCCGTCGCTCACCAGGCAACCGGCATGCATGCCGCACAGCCCGCCGGGGGGATGGCCGAAGATCGCCTCTGCGGCCGGATTGGCGTGGACGATCCGGTCCTCTACCAGCAGCAAGATCCCATCGGGAAGCAGGCGCATGAGTTCGCGAAATTCGCCTGCTGCCGTGTGCACGGCGGTCAGGGGGTCGGCCATGCGCTCGACAGCGCGGCCACGATGGATCGGATCGGGGGCAGTGGGTCCGGACGCCATTTCCGGCGCATCTCCTTCCATGCATGTGGCCCCGGAGTCTAACGCCCGCGCGCGCAGTGGCGGCTCAACTTCAGTGCGCCGGCGCCGCTAACACTCGGGACGCCCCGCCGCTTCCGCGGACGAGGCCACAGACGGAGCGACCGCAGCGCGATGGAACCCGGCCTCATTTCCAGCCTCCTCGACCATCCGGTCTCGGATGGCGTGCTGCTGCTCGACCGGGGCGGGCGCTGCATTGCGGCCAACCCCGCGGCTCGCCGGCGCGGCCTGGACCGGCTGGTCGAGCGGCATGCGGCGTCGCTGGCGGGGCTGTACGCACGCCTGCTCGACGGTGTGGACGAGCTGCCCTGCGAGCTGCCCGATACCGGCATGCCGCTGCGCGGCCTGCTGCGGGCGGTGCAGGTCGACGACAGCGGGCCGCTGGCGTTCTCGCTGAGCGTGCGCCTGTCGGAGGATCTGGATGACTGGCTGGAAGCCGCCGAGTCGGGCGGGCACGCGTTGTGGGTGTGGGAGCTGCGGCATGACCAGATGCGCGGGTCGGCGGCCTGGATCCAATGGGTGGGTCGCGCGGGACACGATGCGCCTCTGCCGTTCGACGCGGTGGAGCAGCGCATCCATCCCGACGACCGCGGCCCCAGGCGTACTGCCCTGGGCGCCTATCTCGAAGGCGCCGTCGCGCAGTATCTGTGCGAGTACCGCTGCGTCCGCGAGGACGGTGACTGGCGCTGGGTGCGCGACAGCGGACAGGTCACCGCACGCGATGCGCAGGGCCGTCCATCGAAGGTCGCCGGAACGCTGACCTGCATCGATCACCAGAAGCGTCTCGAGCACACGCTGCGCGAGCAACGCGGCCTGGTCGAGGACACCCAGCGCCTGGCGGGCATGGGCAGCTGGCAATGGGCCATCGATGACGATCGCGTCTCCTGCGCGCCGCAACTGCGCGCCCTGCTCGACATCGAGGAGGGCGCCGGGCTGCGCAACTGGCTGCGGCGCTGTCGACGGGCGGAGTTCCCCGTGCTGCGCCGCGCGTGGCGCGAACTGCGCGACCGCACCGAGCCCGCGCACTTCGAGCTCACCCTGTCCGGCAAGGGCGCGGCCAACGTCCTGCAGATATGGGCTTCGCCGCAATGCGACGGGAATGGCCGGCCGCTTACGGTACTGGCCCAGGTGCAGGATGTGACCCGCCAGCGCCAGAGTGATGCCGAAGCCCGTCGGCGCGGCGCGCTGCTGCGCCGAGTTGCCGAGCTCGGCCGGATCGGCGGCTGCGAGATCGACGCAGAGACACGCACGCTGCACTGGACCGGAGAGTGTGCCGGGCTGCACGGGCGGGAAGGGCAGTCGCTTCCGCTCGACGATCTGCTGAGGCACTACACCACCGAATCCCGCGAGGCCCTGCAGGCGGCGATGAGCCGGGTCGCATCGGGCGCGCCCGCGGCATCGATCGAACTATGTTTCTACCGCCCGGACGGGGCGCAGGTCTGGACCCAGGCGGTGGTCGATTTCGTCCGCGAGCCGGGTCTACCGCCGCGTTACCTGGTGCTGTTCCGGGATATCTCGGGCGAACGTGCGGCCAGCGAGCGCATCGAGCAGCTGGCCCACTACGATGCGCTCACCGGACTGCCCAACCGCACCCGTCTGCGTCAGGACGTGGATTCGGCACTGAGCCAGGGCGGATCGCTGTGCCAGGCGCTGCTGCTCCTCGATATCTCCGGCTTCGGCGGAATCAACGAGGCCCATGGCCATGCCGCCGGTGATCTCGTGCTCAAGGCGGTCGCGGCCCGGCTGCACATGCTGGTGGACGCCGGCGACGTGTTCGGGCGCATCGGCGCCGACGAGTTCGTGGTGCTGCTGCAGCAGGGCGCCAGTCGTCAGGAGGTGACGCTTGCCGCCCAACGCATCGTCAACGGCCTGTCCGACCCCGTGCCCGCTGCCGGCGAGCTGCTGCGCTTCGGGATCAGCGCCGGGATCGCGGTGCGTCCGCCGGGCGTGGGCTTCGATGAGCTGCTGCGCGCCGCCGGCGTGGCCCTGCACGGTGCCCGCCGCGAAGGGCGCAACCACATCGAGTTCTACAGCCCCACGGCGTGGCTGCAGGCCCGGCGCCGCCTGGAGATCGAGCATGCGCTGCGCGGCGCGCTCGAGCAGGAGGAGTTCTCGCTGGCTTACCAGCCGCTGATCGATCTGGCCGACGGCGGCGTCTGCGGCATGGAGGCGCTTCTGCGCTGGCACCATCCGGAGCTTGGACCCTGCGCGCCGGGCGAGTTCATCGAAATCGCCGAGGCGACGGGCGACATCGTCGCGATCGGCGAATGGGTCCTGCGCGAGGCCTGCCGGCAGGCCGCCGCATGGGATGCGTCGGGCCTGCGCTTTGGCCGCATGTCGGTCAATGTCTCGGCCGTGCAACTGCGCGATCCCGGGTTCACCCAGCGCGTCCTGCTGGCGTGCGCCGACACGGGATGGTCGACCGCCCGGCTCGAACTGGAGATCACCGAGTCCGCCTTGCTGCTCGATACCGACGCCTTGTGGGAGTGCTTCGGCGCATTGCAGAGCGCTGGCGTTGCCCTGGCCGTGGACGATTTCGGCACCGGATTCTCGAGCCTCAGCTACCTGAGCCGTTTTCCGGTAGGGCGGCTGAAGATCGACCGGAGCTTCATTGCCGGCCTGGCGGCATCCGACGGGACGGGGCGGGCGGTGGAAGTGACGCGCGCGATCATCCAGCTCGGCAAGGCGCTGCGCATGCAGGTGCTGGCCGAAGGGGTCGAGTCGAACGAGGACGAACGGCTGCTGCGCGAATACGGGTGCGACGAGGTGCAGGGCTATCTGCATTCCAGGCCGCTGGCTCCGCGGGAGATGGTGCGCTGGCTGCAGGCTCGCGCGCTGAGCGCCGATCATGTCGAGCCGGTCCACGCGTCCATGGGCTGAACCGCGGCGGCTGGTGCTCGGGCTGCTGCATCGATGAAGCTGCAGCGCCGGACATGCGCGCTGCAGGACACGACCGTTCCGTAGCGGCCTCGCCGCCCAGACCGCGCGCCACGCGTGGTGAGTCCGGCTCCTGCCAGCTGCGATCGCACGCCCGCATTCCCGGCGCCGCGATGGGGCACATCTTGGACAATCAAACGGACTTGAACGCTCGCGTGGTCGCCCCCGCTGCACGGATCCGCCGCGCGCTGCCCAGCGCGGCGCGGCGGGCGTAAGGCTGCGTCTCAGCCCCGCAGAACCCGCCGGCATCGGCATGCGCGTCGTGGACAGGGGGGCGTGTTGCACAGCGCGCCGCGCCTGTATGGCGAGCGTCGGCGTCGTTGCGTAACCGACGCAGGCCGTCGGAAACGGCGAGCGGGGTCCCGCCCAGAAAGCGCGGCCGGGTCGGCAAGCGCCCTGCTGCGACGGACAAGTCCCGATCCTCCGTGGGCGATGCACCGTCATCGAGGCAGGAACTGGGCACGAGCGGCGACGAGGCGGCCGCGCCTTCCTGGCCCGTTGGCTGAGTCCTGCCCGGTTCTCCCGGATGTGCGGCGGTCATGTGGCGCGCGCACCCCACGACCCGATCGGTCGAGCGCAGGCGCATCAATGCACTGCGGAGGTCTGCCAGAACGTATATGCGCGCAACTGCTGTCGCGGTGCAGGGACCTGATCGACCATCGCCCGCGTGCATCCCCGCGTGCGACTACGTACTCCGCCGCTCAGAACCCGGCGGCGAGATCCCAGGCAATCACCGACTCGACCGGGTCGAGTGCGGACGCGTGATGCCCGTCCGGCGCTGCCGGGCCGAGCAGCGTCTGCAGTTCCTGGCGGCCCGCGAGTTCCAGCTGCTCGAGCAGGTCGCCGCCTATCCGCTGCACGTTATCGGGCCCGGACGGCGGCAACGCGCATGCCCCGGACAGGGCCGGGGCGTGCGGGTCGATCCAGCCGGGGCTCGGAAGGTCCAAGTTCGGGCTTCGGTCAGAACAGCTCGACCGTACCGGCACCCAGCGAATCCTGAGTCACCGGCTTGTGCGGCGGTCGCTCCCAGGTCGTGCGCAGTTCGCGCAGGCGCTGTCCGATCCGCTGCAGGGCCTTGGTGAGCTCCTCGTCGAAGACGCCGCCGTTACGGCGCAGCAGGTCCTGCAGCTCGATGGCCTCGCGGTTGATCGCGTTGAGGCGTTCGAGGTGGGTGTGCACGCCGCCCAGCGCCTGCGTGGCGATGTCCTCGAACTGCAGTGCGCGTACGGCCTCGCTGACGCTCGCGTCGATCGCGCGACCGCACTCGGAGATCTCGCGCATGCCGTCGCCGAGCGAGCGGTTGATGGTGGCGACCTGTTCCAGCATGCCGGCTGCTTCGGTCCTAGCTTCGCGTGAGCGGTCGAGGTCGCGCGAGGCCATGCCCGATACCGTGTCACGGACCTTGGCGATCGATTCCTTCGAGGAATGCGCCAGCTTGCGGATCTGCTCGTTGAACGCAGTGGAGCGTTCGGACAGGTTGCGGACCTCATCGGCGACCACGGCGAAGCCGCGACCCGCCTCGCCTGCGCGCGCCGCTTCGATCGCCGCGTTGAGGGCCAGCAGGTTGGTCTGGTCGGCGATCGACTTCACGTCCTCGAGCAGGGCGAAGATGCCGTCCAGATGTCCGGCCATCTCGTCGATGTGGGTAACGGTCACGCCGCTCTGGCCGCTGACCTGCTCCAGCGCCTCGACCAGCTGCTCCATGCGCTGGCTGGCGTGCTGGGCAAAGCGCGCGACGTCCGCCCCGCCCATGCCGTCCTGGTCACCGGCTCGGTCGAGCAGCCGGCTCATCGCCTGGGCCTGCTGGCGCGACTTGCGGTTCATCGCATCGAAGCTGCTGCCAAGGCCGCTGACCGCTTGGCGGATCAGCTCGCGGGCGCGTTCGACCTCCACGCGGGAGCCCTCGATTTCCGCGCCGACGAACTGGCGCAGTTCACCGAGCAGGTCGTCCTGCTCCTTCATCGCGCGGGAGTGCTCGGCAGTCGGGCGGGCGTCACGGAGCGCCAGCCAGCCGGCGGTCACCAGCCAGCTGGCGGTCAGGGTGATCAGGACCGCCCAGCGCACCGGCGCCGCCCAATCGAGGACGAACGCAAGCGGCAGCAGCAGGGTCAGGGCTAGGGGCGCGGCGAGGCGGATCAGGATGCGTGCGTACATGGGCGGTCTCAGGGGGTTCCTACATCCCCGGTATCGGCACCCATGTGCGCGGCTTTAGCTTGGTCAGCGAGATCGCGCGCCCTTGGTGATGTATCCGCGTCGCGGCTTCAGATCGCCGCGAGCATCTGCTGACGGCGCAGCAGGAAGTCCCACAGGCTGCCGCCCATCTGCCTCCAGAGGACTGCGGAGCGCAACGAGGCCAGCAGCACCGCCCGGATCTCGGCGACGACATTGGCTTGCCCCAGGTAATGCGGGTTGCCCTGGACCATCACTTTCGGGCGCAGGTGGCTGACGGTGTCGGCATACAGCGCGCCGAGCGCGGCCAGCACCTCGGGGTGCGTGTGCCCCAGTTGCTCGGCCTTGGGCTTGATCTCGAGAATGCCGTGATGGACCTCGCCGCTGACCGTCGCGTCCTGCATGAAGCGGCGTTCGAGCTGCACCACCGCCAGGCCGAGCTTGGGCAGCACCGGATCGCTGCCCTGGTTGCTGAAATAGTCGCGCAGCAGTACCAGGCCCGGCACCACCGCATCGCGGCCGCCATAGACGGCTTCAGGCGATTCGGCATCGATGCGGAACACGCTGTCGAGCGCGGTCGAAAGCACCGCGGCGTCGGCCTGGCCGGTTTCGGCGATGCGCCGGACCTGCTTGAGCGCCTGGGCCATGCCGGCGAGCGCAAGCACACGTTGTTCCATCATGCCGCCACCTCGCGGGCGCGCAGTTCCAGCGGCGCGTCGGTACGCGCGATGATCGCGCCGCCCAGGCACACGTCGCCGTCATAGAGCACCACGGACTGGCCGGGTGTAACCGCGCGTTGAGGGCGGTCGAACCGCACGTCGAGCCGGCCGGTGTTCTCGTCGATGGTCACTTCGCAGGATTCCTCGTGTTGCCGGTAGCGGGTCTGGGCGGTGCAGCGGAAACGCTGCGCCGGCG
This sequence comes from Luteimonas sp. 100069, assembly GCF_003813845.1. Lineage (NCBI taxonomy): Bacteria > Pseudomonadati > Pseudomonadota > Gammaproteobacteria > Lysobacterales > Lysobacteraceae > Luteimonas > Luteimonas sp. 100069. The sequence continues at coordinate 1,303,858 of NZ_RPFN01000001.1, read as the reverse complement.
GATCGCCACCGATCCAGTGTGCGGGTTCGCTGGTCAGGTGCGACGACAGCAGGTACGGCGTGTCGGCGCCCTGGGCGACGTAGAGCACATTGTCGCCCACATCCTTGCCGACGACGTACCAGGGCGCCGCCTCGAAGCCGCGAACGCCGCCGATCTGCAGGCCTTCGCGCTGGCCAAGGGTGAAATAGAACACGCCCGGATGCGTGCCCACCGTGCGGCCGTCGGGTGTGCGCATCTCGCCTTCGCGGGCCGGCAGGTACTGGCCAAGAAACGTACGGAAATCGCGTTCGCCGATGAAGCAGATACCGGTCGAGTCCTTCTTCTCCGCCGTCGGCAGGCCTGCCGCACGGGCGAGGGCACGCACGTCGGTCTTGGGCAGTCCCCCGAGCGGGAACAGGGTCGCCGCGAGCTGCCGCTGGCCGAGCTGGTGCAGGAAGTAGCTCTGGTCCTTGTTGCGATCGAGCGCTCTCAGCAACCGCCAGCGGCCTCCCTCGTGGTCGACGCGCGCGTAATGGCCGGTCGCGATCCGCGCCGCGCCCAGCGCATGCGCCGCATCCAGGAAGTGCTTGAACTTGATCTCGCGGTTGCACAGCACGTCGGGATTGGGCGTGCGGCCGGCGGCATATTCGGCGATGAAATGCTCGAACACGCCGCCCCAGTACTCGCCGGAGAAATCACGGAAATGGATCGGAATGCCCAGACGACCCGACACCGCGACCGCATCGCGACGGTCCGCCTCGGCCCGGCATTCGCCACTGCCGTCGTCGGCCCAGTTCTGCATGAACAGCCCGGCGAGCGGCGTGCCGGCGTCGCGCAGCAGCAACGCCGCCACCGACGAGTCCACGCCGCCGGACATGCCGACGATGATGTCGGGTGTGCTCATGTGATGTGGCGGACCAGCGACAGCGGATGGCGCTGGCCACCGAGACAGTCCGCCACCGCCTGCCAGACCAGCGGGCTGCGGTGCCGGTGACGCTCGGCCTGCAGCGCGGCCGGCGTGAACCAGGTTGCCTTCTCGATGCCCTCGTCGAGCGTGCGTGCCGGATCGTGCGCGAGCGGACGCGCGGCGAAGGCGAAACGCAGGAAGTGCCGGCCCTCCGGTTCACCAGGACGCGGAGCGGACGTCCACAGATAACTGCCGACGAAAGCGGTCAGTTCCACAGTCCAGCCCGACTCTTCGAGCGTCTCGCGCACCGCGGCCTCGAGCAGGGATTCGCCCGGCTCCAGGTGGCCGGCCGGCTGGTTGATGACCAGGCGCCCGTCCACGCGCTCCTCGACGCAAAGCACGCGGCCGCCATCCATGACCACGGTGGCGACCGTGACATCGGGTTGCCAGAAACGCGGATCGGCGGACACTGCCATCACATCGCGTCCCCGCCGGTGAGCTGCAGTTCCATATCGTCGGCGAGCTGCGCCGCGATCTCCAGCGCCTGCTCGATCCGGGTGCCGTCTGCATCGTCGTGCAGCTTGATGACGTAGAACAGCGTCTCGCCCGCGATCTCCCAACCCCCGAGGATGTTGCGCTGGCTTTCGCGCAGCAGCATGTCCGCCTGGCTGGCGCTGAAGCCGCCAGGCGGAACCGGCGCGGCCGGCGAGAACACCTCGCGCACCGACGTGTCGCCGAGCGCGTGGGCGCTGCCGCTGACGAAGGCGATCTGCGAGCGGTCCTCCTGCTGCCAGGCGAACACGACCCGGAAATCTCCGTCCTCGTCGCGCTCGTAGCGCACGCCCTGTGCATCGAGTCGCTGGGCCAAGGTGTCACCTGGCGCTGCGGGCGGCGTTTCGGCAGCGGCCAGCGGCGACAGGGCCAGCAGGCAGGCGAGCGAGGCCGGGCGGGAGGCCCGCAACAGGCGGCTGGGATGCATCGAGGCACCGGTATCGGGGGGAGTGCCGGCCATTCTGACGGTCGGGGTCCGGGGCGTCCATCGCCGCCCCGGCGGTATAATCGGCGCATGAGTCGCAGACCCGAACACGAAGAAGCGCACGGCACGGCCGTCGCCGCAAGTCGCCCCGATGTGGCGCCGCCGCCGCTCTATTCAGTGCTGCTGCTTAACGACGACTACACGCCGATGGACTTCGTTGTCGAGATCCTGGTGCGGTTCTTCGCCCTGGATCTCGAGCGGGCGACCCAGGTGATGCTGCATGTCCACACGCGCGGCCGCGGCGTCTGCGGTGTGTACAGCCGCGAGGTGGCCGAGTCCAAGGTCGCCCAGGTGAACGAATACGCGCGCCTCAATCTTCATCCCTTGCTCTGCACAATGGAAAAGGCCTAATAAGGCCTACGGGGGGCAGGGTTTGATTGCCGGATTCGGGCCCCATCTAGGGTGTCAGTGAAGCCGGAGGCGTCCGCCCCATGTTCAGCAAAGATCTCGAATTCACCATCGGCCAGTGCTACAAGCGCGCCCGCGAGGCCCGCGACGAGTACATGACGGTCGAACACCTGTTGCTGGCGCTGCTCGAGAACCCGTCCGCGGAGGCCGTGCTCAAGGCCACCGGCGCCGATTTCGAGCGCCTGCGCAGCGACCTGGAACAGGCCATCCTGACGTCGGTCACCAAGCTGGCCGAGGACGACACGCGCGACACCCAGCCCACGCTGGGGTTCCAGCGAGTGCTCCAGCGGGCTGTCTACCACGTGCAGTCCTCGGGCAAGAAGGAAGTCAGCGGCGCGAACGTGCTGGTGGCGATCTTCGGCGAGAAGGACTCGCACGCGGTCTACTACCTCAACCAGCAGGACGTCACCCGTCTGGATGTCGTCAACTACCTCTCGCACGGCATCGCCAAGACCGGCGGCGACGAGCCGGAGGGCACCCCTGACGACGCCGCCCAGGGACGCGACTCCGACGGCGAGGGCAAGGGCGATGCGCTGGCCGAGTTCGCGAGCGATCTCAACGCCGCCGCGCGCGAGGGCCGCATCGATCCGCTGGTCGGCCGCGCCGAGGAAGTCGAGCGGACGATCCAGGTCCTGTGCCGCCGCCGCAAGAACAATCCGCTCTATGTCGGCGAGGCGGGCGTGGGCAAGACCGCGATTGCCGAGGGGCTGGCCAAGCGCATCGTCGATGGCGAGGTGCCCGAGGTGCTCAGCGAGGCGACGATCTACGCGCTCGATCTGGGCGCGCTGGTCGCGGGGACCAAGTACCGCGGTGATTTCGAGAAGCGCCTCAAGGCGGTACTCGCGGCGATCAAGAAACATCCCGGCGCGATCCTGTTCATCGACGAGATCCACACCATCATCGGTGCCGGTTCGGCGTCGGGCGGCACCATGGACGCGTCCAATCTGATCAAGCCGGCACTGTCGGCGGGCGAGCTGCGCTGCATCGGCTCGACGACGTTCCAGGAATACCGCGGCATCTTCGAGAAGGATCGCGCGCTCGCGCGGCGTTTCCAGAAGATCGACATCGTCGAGCCGACCGTCAGCGAGACCTTCCAGATCCTGCAGGGACTCAAGCCCCGCTACGAGGCGCATCACGACGTGACCTACGCCGACGAGGCGCTGCAGGCTGCGGTCGACCTGTCGGTCAAGCACATTGCCGACCGGTTGCTGCCGGACAAGGCCATCGACGTCATCGACGAGGCGGGGGCGCGTCAGCGCCTGCTGCCGGAGGGCGTGCGCAAGGCGTTGATCGACGTCGAGGAAGTCGAGACGATCGTCGCGAAGATGGCGCGCATTCCCGCCAAGCAGGTCAGCGCCACCGACAAGGACGTGCTCGAGCATCTCGAGCGCAACCTCAAGATGGTGATCTTCGGCCAGGATCCTGCGATCGAACTGATGACCTCGGCCATCAAGCTCGCACGCTCCGGTCTGGGCAGTCCCGACAAGCCGATCGGCAACTTCCTCTTCGCCGGCCCCACCGGCGTCGGCAAGACCGAGGTCACACGCCAGCTCGCCCTGCAGCTGGGCATCGAACTGGTGCGCTTCGACATGTCCGAGTACATGGAAGCGCATTCGGTCAGCCGGCTGATCGGCGCGCCTCCCGGCTACGTCGGCTTCGACCAGGGCGGTCTGCTGACCGAGAAGATCGTCAAGACGCCGCACTGCGTGCTGCTGCTCGACGAGGTCGAAAAGGCGCATCCGGACATCTTCAACATCCTGCTGCAGGTGATGGACCGCGGCGTGCTCACCGACACCAACGGGCGCGAGGCGAACTTCCGCAACGTGATCCTGGTGATGACGACCAATGCCGGCGCCACCCAGGCGTCGCGGCGGTCGATCGGTTTCATGCAGCAGGACCACAGCAGCGATGCGATGGAAGTGATCCGCAAGAGCTTCTCGCCGGAATTCCGCAACCGTCTCGATGCGGTGGTGCAGTTCCAGTCGCTGGGCTTCGACCACATCCTGCGCGTCGTCGACAAGTTCATGATCGAACTGGAGTCGCAGCTACACGACAAGAATGTCTCGGTCTCGGCGACGCCGGCCGCGCGCGACTGGCTGGCCCAGCACGGCTTCGACCCGCAGATGGGTGCCCGTCCGATGGCCCGCGTGATCCAGGACAAGATCAAGCGCCGGCTGGCCGACGAGCTGCTGTTCGGCAAGCTGGCGGGGGGCGGCCGGGTCGCGATCGACGTCAAGGACGGCGAGCTGACCGTCGAGACCTGGGCCGAACCCGAGCGTCTTCTGACCGTGGCCGTGGACTGAGCGTGCTGACGCAGTGTCACCCGGAAGGCGCCTGCGGGCGCCTTCTTCTTGCCTGCGGACGATCGTAGCCGGCTCAGGACGTGTCGTGACGCTGCGGGCGGCCACGACTCATAGCATCCACGCATCCACCAGCATCGGCAGGGTGCGATCGTCAGCGATGAGCGGATCCGCCCGGGCATTGACAGCGCCATCGCCAGTGCCAAGGAAGGGCAGCGCGACATGCTCTCCCGTGAGCAATCACAAGGCGCGTGCCGCATGACGCTCAGGACACCTGTGCCGCGCGCTGCGGCCACCCAAACGAAAGAAGGCAGCCAAGGCTGCCTTCCAACACGCATCGCAATGCCTGCGCTTACTTCATGCGGTAAGTGATGCGGCCTTTGGTGAGATCGTAGGGCGTCATCTCGACCTTGACCCGGTCGCCGGTCAGGATCCGAATGTAGTTCTTGCGCATGCGGCCGGAGATGTGCGCAATGATTTCGTGGCCGTTCTCGAGCTTCACCCGGAACATGGTGTTCGGGAGGGTCTCGGAGACCGCGCCTTCGAACTCGATGACGTCATCTTTCGCCATTCGTCTGGAATATCCGTTGTTGAGGGATGCGGCGGGCGGCCAGGTCACGACCGGGCTCTCGCCAGCAAAGCGAGGTATTCTCGCACGCGGCGGCAGACGATGCAAAAGATCCTGCGGCTCGGATCAGTCGGGTTCAGCCAGCCGGGCTGCTTCGAGCCGGCCGAACGCTCCGTGCCAACTCCCTTCGACTGCGGCGGGGCGCGTGACCAGTGCAGCAAGCGCCGCGACGAAGCGTTCGCGCGGCCAGGATGTCGCCCCCAGCATCTGCAGATGCGGGTTGTCGAGCTGAGCGTCGATCAACGGCATCTCCCAGCGGCGCATCTGCCGGGCCAGCCCCATCAGCGCCGCCTTGGAACCGCCGGATCGCGCGCTGAACATGCTTTCGCCGAAGAACATCCGGCCGATCGCCACTCCGTAGATGCCGCCGACCAGCTCGTCGCCGTCGAATACCTCGACACTGTGGGCGAGGCCTGCCGCATGCAGTCGCACATAGGCATCCTGCATCGCCCGGGTGATCCAGGTGCCGTCCTGACCGGGTCGCGGTGCGTTCGCGCATGCGGCCACGACGTGCTCGAAGGCGCTGTCGGCGCGCAGGGCCCAGCCGCTGTTGCGCAGTGCGCGTGCCAGCCGGCGGTTGGGCCGCAGCGTCGCGGTTTCGAATACGGTGCGCGGATCAGGCGACCACCAGAGGATCGGCTGGCCTTCGGAGAACCACGGAAAGATGCCGTGGCGGTAGGCATTGCACAGGCGTGTCACCGACAGATCGCCGCCGAACGCCAGCAGCCCATCGGGCCGCTGCAGCGCAGTCCCGACCGCCGGAAACGGTGCCTCCGGATCCAGCCCGAGGCGGGGCAGATGCTGACTCACGGTCGAGCGCCGCGGAACGGGCTGGCGGCGGCCAGCGTCGCTGCGTGCGCGCGGACGGCCTCGGCCTCCTGACCGCACCAGTTGCGCAGCGCCTCGCGGAACGCTGGATCGGCGACCCAGTGCCGGCTGTGCACCAGCGTGGGCAGGAATCCGCGCGCAAGCTTGTGTTCGCCCTGCGCGCCGGGTTCGAAGCGGCGCAGGCCCATCCGCAGACAGTAGTCGATGCCCTGGTAGTAGCAGGTTTCGAAGTGCAGGCCGGGCAGGGTGGCGATCGCGCCCCAGTAGCGGCCGTAGAGCGTGTCGGCACCGCGCAGACACAATGCACCGGCGATGGGCGTGTCGCCCAGATCGGCCAGAACCAGCACCAGCTGGCGCGGCATCGTCGCGGCGAGGTGGCGCAGGAAATCGAGCGTCAGCGCGGGCGAGTTGCCGTACTCGGCGAAGGTCTGCAGGTAGAAGCGGTACATCGTCGCGAGCTCGTCATCACTGGCTTCGTCGCCGTGCAGCACCCGGAAGGTCACGCCGGCGCGCGCGACCTTGGCCCGCTCCTGGCGGATGTTCTTGCGATGCTTGTGGTCCATCGCGCCGAGATAGTCGTCGAAGGTCGACCAGTCGCCCGGGTTGCGCCAGTGGTACTGCACGTCGATGCGGGCGAGCCAGTCCGCGTCGAAGGCGTCACCCTCGGCTGACGCGTGGAAGTTCACGTGGGCCGATGACCAACCGGCTGCGCGCGCCAGCGCCTGCAATGCGTCCGCCAGTGCCCGACGGTCATGCGTGTTGCTCGCGAGCAGGCGCGGGCCGGTGACCGGCGAATAGGGCACCGCGCACAGAAGCTTGGGGAAATAGTCCCGCCCGTACTGCGCGTAGGCGCGTGCCCAGGCATGGTCGAACACGAACTCGCCGTGGGAATTGGTCTTCGCGTACGCGGGCGCCGCCGCAACGAGCGTTCCATCGCGCCAGAGCGTCAGGTGCCTGGGCGTCCAGCCCCAGTCCTCGCGCAGGCACCCGTGAAGTTCCAGGCCGCTCAGGAATGCGTGGGCGACAAAGGGGTTGGCGCCATCGTGCAAGGCATCCCAGTCGCCCGCGGCAACGCCGGTCAGCGACGTTAATACCCGGATTTCGCCTGCGGCCTGCGTCACGGCCGAAGCTCTAGGGCCTGGATCATCCGAGGCGCCTCGAAGTGGGCCTGGCCGGCGCAAGGCGTGAGCAGCGATGCGGACGGCGGCGGAGCGATCCCGCCCGCCGAAGCCGCCATGTGAGCGGCGGCAACACCCGCCAGCTCACGGGGAAGAAGCCCTGCCGTAGCTCGTTGTCCATGCGCGTCGTCGACGCCGCCGGCTCAGCTCTGCTGGTCGAGGAAGCGTTCGGCGTCGAGCGCGGCCATGCAGCCGAACCCGGCCGAGGTGATCGCCTGCCGGTAGTGCTGGTCGGTCACGTCGCCGGCGGCGAACACGCCGGGCACGTTGGTCGCGGTCGCGTTGCCGTCGATGCCCGAGCGGATCTCGAGGTAGCCGTTGTTCATCGCCAGCTGGCCTTCGAACAGCGTGGTGTTGGGTGTATGGCCGATCGCGACGAAGAAACCGTGGACCGCGATCTCGCGTGTGCTGCCGTCCTGCACCGACTTCAGGCGCAGGCCGGTCACGCCGGCCTCGTTACCGAGCACTTCATCGACGGTGTGGTGCCAGACGGGGACGATCTTGCCGGCCTGGATCTTCGCGTTGAGCTTGTCCTGCATGATCTTCTCGGCGCGCAGCGTGTCGCGGCGATGGACCAGGTAGACGGTCCGCGCGATGTTCGACAGGTACAGCGCTTCCTCGACCGCGGTATTGCCGCCGCCAACCACGGCCACGTCCTGGTCCTTGTAGAAGAAGCCGTCACAGGTGGCGCACGCGGAGACGCCGCGACCCTTGTACGCCTCTTCCGACGGCAGGCCGAGGTACTTGGCGGTCGCACCGGTGGCGATGATGAGCGCGTCGGCGGTGTACTCGCCGCTGTCGCCCTTGAGGCGGAACGGGCGCTGCGACAGGTCGGCGGTGTGGATATGGTCGAAAATGGTCTCGGTATCGAAGCGCTCGGCATGCGCCTGCATGCGCGCCATCAGATCCGGACCCATCAGGCCGTGGGGGTCGCCCGGCCAGTTGTCGACCTCGGTGGTGGTCATCAGCTGCCCCCCCATCTGCATGCCGGTGATGACGACCGGCTTGAGGTTGGCACGGGCCGCATAGACGGCCGCGGTCCATCCGGCAGGACCCGATCCGAGGATCAGCAGACGGATGTGGCGGGGGCTGGTGCTGGAGACGCTCATGTATACTCGCGGGCTTGCGGCACTGCGGCCTGACGTGAGCCATAGCTTGGCGGTGCGCCCCCCGCAAAACAAGGTTCGGCCGTGTCAGCGGACCGGAACAATCCATTCGCGACACGCCGCCCCAAGCGGCGTTTTTTGTGCAGGAGTCGGCGACATGCGTATCGGGATTCCCAGTGAGACCAAGACCCTCGAAGGCCGCGTGGCCCTGGTACCTGCCGCGGCGGGCGATCTGGTCAACCGTGGTCACGAAGTGTGGGTGCAGCAGGGCGCAGGCCTGAAGTCCGGCTTCGCCGATGATGCCTACACCCGGCTGGGCGTGAAGATCGCGCCTGATGCCGCCGCGCTGTACGAAAAGGGCCAGTTGATCGTCAAGGTCAAGGAGCCGATCGAAGGCGACCTCGCCCTGCTGCGCCCTGACCACCTGCTGTTCTGCTACCTGCATCTGGCCCCGCTGCCGGAGCTGACCAGGCGTCTGCTCGACATCGGCCTGACCGGCGTTGCCTTCGAGACCGTGGAGCTCGACAACGGCGACCTGCCGCTACTGGCGCCGATGTCGGTGATCGCCGGCAAGATCGCCGTCCAGGTCGGCACGCATTACCTGCACCAGCCGCTCGGCGGCAAGGGCAAGCTGCTTGGCGGCCTGCCGTCGACCGAGCGCGGCAAGGTCGTGGTGTTCGGCGCAGGCGTGGCAGGCGGTGCCTCGGCGGCACTGGCCGCGGCCGGCGGTTCCAACGTCGTGGTGTTCGAGAAGCGCGCCGACCGCATGGACCAGATGATGCGCCTGGGCAACAACGTGACCGCCCTGTATCCGTATGACGAAGTGGTCGCGCGCGAGGTTGCATCGGCCGATCTGATCATCGGCGCGGTGCTGGTGACCGGTGCGGTCGCGCCGCATGTGGTGACCCGCGAGATGATGAAGTCGATGGAGAACGGCAGCGTGCTCGTCGACATCTCGATCGACCAGGGCGGCTGCTTCGAAAGTTCGCGCGCAACGACCTGGAAGGAGCCCACCTACGTCGAGGAGGGCCTCACCCACTTCTGCGTGACCAACATGCCCGGCGCCGTGCCGCAGACTTCGTCGCAGGCGATCTGCGCGGCGATCCTGCCGTGGGTCAACAAGCTGGCCTCGGGCCAGTGGCGCGACAACCAGGCATTGGTCCGGGGTATCAACGTCGAAGGCGGCAAGCTGGTACACCCTGCGCTGCAGGGCATGAAACTTTGACGTAAGATCAAAGGCCTGTACCGACTTTCTCAGGTAAAGACGCACGGTGGCACTCCCGCTTTCAGACCGCGCCAAGCGCCCGCGCCGCGCCGCCCAGGAGTCCGCTCCCGCGGCATCGGCCCATGTGGCGCCCAATCCGCGCCGGCAGCGCCTGGTCCGGGACATTGCGCTGATCCTGATCGCGCCATTGCTGCTGTATCTGCTGGCGTGCCTGGTCACCTACTCGCACACCGATCCGGGCTGGACCAACGCCGGCAACGTCAGCGTGCCGCTGAACAATGTCGGTGGGCCGGTCGGCGCATGGATCGCGGACGTGCTGCTGCACCTGTGCGGCTACGTTGCCTTCCTCTTGCCGCTGATCCTCGGCGCGGTCGCATGGATCGCATTGTTCGGCCTGGAGCGCGACCGCGAAGGCGTCGCCGATTTCGGGCCGGCGCTGCGGCTGGTGGGCATCGTGGGTTTTCTGGTCTCGGCGACCGGCCTGCTGTATCTGCGGCTGCCGGCGGTGGAGAACCTCTCGGCCGGTGGCGGCGGCATCCTCGGGCGGCTGGTCGGCAACTCGCTGTTCGGTGCGATCGGGCCGGTCGGCGGCAATCTGTTCCTGCTCGCGCTGTTTCTGGTGTCGGTCACGCTGGCGACCGGGCTGTCGTGGTTTGCCCTGATGGATCGCCTCGGCGGCTGGGCCCTGAAGCTGCCTGAGCTGTTCCGCCGCAGCAGCAAGCAGGCCACCGAGTGGAAGGAAGCGCGCGTCCATCGCGAGGAGCGCACCGAGGCGCGCAAGGTCGACAGCGAACTGCGGGCCAAACGCGCACCGGTCAGGATCGAGCCGCCCGCCACGCCGCCAGTGGTCGAGAAGAGCGAACGCGCCAAGCGCGAGCAGCAGATCCCGATGTTCCATGGCGTGGGCGCCAACGGTTCGGACCTGCCGCCGCTGTCGCTGCTCGATGATCCCAAGCCGCAGCCCAACGGCTACGACGAGGAGACGCTGGAAACCCTGTCGCGGCAGATCGAGTTCAAGCTCAAGGACTTCCGCATCGACGTGGAAGTCAAGGAAGCACAGCCCGGTCCCGTGATCACGCGCTTCGAGATGGAGCCCGCGCCCGGGGTCAAGGTCAGCCAGATCAGCTCGCTCGACAAGGACATCGCGCGCGGCCTGTCGGTCAAGGCGGTGCGCGTGGTCGACGTGATTCCGGGCAAGTCGGTGATCGGCCTGGAAATCCCGAACGTGCGCCGGGAGATGATCTATCTCTCCGAGCTGCTGCGCTCCAGGGAATACGACAAGTCGGCCAGTCCGCTCACCCTGGCGCTCGGCAAGGGCATCGGCGGACAGTCGGTCGTGGCCGATCTCGCGCGCATGCCGCATCTGCTGGTCGCTGGTACCACGGGCTCGGGCAAGTCGGTGGCGGTCAACGCGATGGTGCTGAGCCTGCTGTTCAAGGCCTCGCCGAAAGACCTGCGCATGCTGATGATCGACCCGAAGATGCTCGAGCTCAGCGTCTACGAGGGGATCCCGCACCTGCTGGCGCCGGTGGTCACCGACATGAAGGAGGCCGCGAACGGCCTGCGCTGGTGCGTGGCGGAAATGGAGCGCCGCTACAAGCTGATGAGCGCGGTGGGCGTGCGCAACCTGGCCGGTTTCAACAAGAAGGTCAGGGACGCTCAGGAGGCAGGGCAGCCCATGTCCGATCCGCTGTTCCGGCCGAACCCGGAATCGAGCGACGTCGCCGAACTGCTCGAGCCGCTGCCCTACATCGTCATCTTCATCGACGAATTCGCCGACATGATGATGATCGTCGGCAAGAAGGTCGAAGAACTGATCGCGCGCCTGGCGCAGAAGGCGCGCGCGGCCGGCATCCATCTGATCCTGGCCACCCAGCGCCCCTCGGTCGACGTCATCACCGGCCTGATCAAGGCCAACATCCCCACCCGCATCGCCTTCCAGGTCAGCTCCAAGATCGACTCGCGCACCATCCTCGACCAGTCGGGTGCGGAAACGCTGCTCGGCCACGGCGACATGCTCTACCTGCCGCCGGGCACCGCGCTGCCCGAGCGCGTGCACGGGGCATTCGTCTCCGACGAGGAAGTGCACCGCGTCGTCGAACACCTCAAGCAGAGCGGCAAGGCCGAGTACATCGAAGGCGTGCTCGACGAAGTGCAGACCATGGGCGACGGGACCGTGGTCGGTGCGACCGGCCTGCCGGAAAGCGGCGGCGGTGGTGGCGACGAGAGCGATCCGCTGTACGACGAGGCGGTCAAGATCGTCACCGAAACGCGCCGCGCATCGATCTCCGGCGTGCAGCGCCGGCTCAAGATCGGCTACAACCGCGCTGCGCGTCTGGTCGAGGCGATGGAAGCGGCGGGTGTGGTGACGCCGCCCGAGCACAATGGCGACCGCAGCGTGCTCGCGCCGCCGCCACCGCCGCGCTGAATCTCGGGCCCGCGGTGAATCGGTGCTGGACGGAACCGGCGCCGGGCTCCGTTGTCGTTGCCGCATTCAGGTGCTGATTCGCACACTCCGGTCCTACGTCCCAAGTACTTCGAGGCCCTTGCCATGCGCACGATGCTCCGCCACTCCCGCTGGTTCGTCGCGACCGCCGTGCTCACGGTCGCCGGCCTCGCCCAGGCCGCCGATGCGCGTCCGCAGCTCGATCAGTTCACCCGTGGGCTCAAGGGCCTGGAAGCGCAGTTCACCCAGCAGGTGGCCGATGGCAATGGCCGGACCAAGGAAAGCTCCAGCGGCTCGCTGGCCCTGTCGGCGCCGCGGCTGTTCCGCTGGGAATACGTGAAGCCGTATCCGCAGCTGATCGTCGCCGACGGACGGACCGTCTGGGTGTATGACCCCGACCTGCAGCAGGTCACGCGCCGCCCGCAGGGCAGCCAGGAACAGGACAGCCCGCTGGCTGCACTGATCGACCCGTCCCGGATCGACCGCGATTTCGTCGTGACCGAGGCCGGCACATCTGGTGGCCTGGACTGGCTCGAGCTGCGGCCCAAGCGCAGCGACAATGCCGCATTCGAACGCGCACGCATCGGCTTCGGCGGCGACGGCACGCCGACCCGGATGGAAATCCACGACACCCTCGGCCAGCGCACGACCATCGGCTTCAGCGGGTGGAAGCGCAATCCGACGTTCGCGGCGGACACCTTCCGCTACACGCCTGCCGCGGGCGTGGATGTGGTCGGCGAGGAATAACCACGCGCGCCCGCACACTACGAGCTGCATGCAAACGAGCGGCCACCTTCGGGTGGCCGTTTCTGTTTCTACCGTGGCAGGCAACGATTGCCGAAGCGCCTATCGATCCGTGTCGCCCACCTGACGGATCGGTGTGAATGCGGGCAGCACCAGTCGATAGTCGTAAGGCGCTCAGGCTGACGGCCACTGGGGCGCGCGCGGTTGATGGTCACCACGCCGCACGCGTCGACCTCCGGGCAGGCCCAGAACTGTCCGCGCTCGGCGGCGATGTCAATCGTGACGGGATCCAGATCATGGAGATACGCCGTCATCGGGTTTTTGCCGCCCGTGACTGCCGCGCGCAGTGCCGCATGCTCACGCACCGGAATTTCCAGTGCGAGCAGCACAGGTCCGGTCCTGCTCCAATGCTCGACCAGATCGCTGGCGAGCAACGGAACCTCGCGGGTGCCATGCATCTCGCCAAGGACCACGAGCCGGTGCTCGCCCGATTCGCGTAACAGTGTCTCCACCGCATCGCGGCGCCAATCCGCGGCCGCCGTCATCGATACGGCGAAAAGCAGCAGGCTGCCCGCCAGCTGCGCCAGCTGCGCCAGACGACGGCTTGTGGTTGTGATCACGTCCGCTTGCCGCAATATCGCCATGTCCGCATTCCGTTGCAGTGCACCGACAGGTTGAACCGCGTGCCCCGTTCCCGCCCATCCCGCGCCGATACCGGCGATCTGCTGCAGGTCGATCGCAGCGCCATGCGCCCGTTGGCGGAACGCATGCGGCCCGCAACGCTCGACGAGATGGTCGGGCAGCGACGCCTGCTGGCCGAGGGTACGGCGCTGCGCACGGCAGTGGAGGCGGGCAAGGTGCATTCGATGGTGCTGTGGGGGCCGCCGGGCTGCGGCAAGACCACCCTGGCGCTGCTGCTGGCCCATTACGCGGACGCAGAGTTCAAGGCGATTTCGGCGGTGCTGTCCGGCCTGCCCGAAGTGCGCCAGGTGCTGGCCGAAGCTGCGCACCGTTTCGATGGCGGGCGCCGCACGGTGCTGTTCGTCGACGAGGTACATCGCTTCAACAAGACCCAGCAGGATGCGTTCCTGCCGCATATCGAACGCGGCACGATCGTGTTCGTCGGCGCGACCACCGAGAACCCGTCGTTCGAACTGAACTCCGCGCTGCTGTCGCGTTGCCGCGTCCACGTCATGGAATCGGTGTCGCCCGACGACATCCTCCAATCCCTGCACCGCGCCCTGGACGATGCCCAGCGCGGTCTCGGCGATCGCGGGCTGCGGATCGCCGAGGACCTGCTGCGATTGATCGCGGTGGCCGCCGATGGCGATGTGCGCCGGGCGCTGACGCTGCTGGAGATTGCAGCGGAACTGGCGGGCGAGGGCGGGGAAGTGACGGCCGGCACCATCGAGCAGGTGCTGGCCGATCGCACGCGCCGCTTCGACAAGGGCGGCGAGCAGTTCTACGACCAGATCTCGGCCCTGCACAAATGCGTGCGCAGTTCGAATCCAGATGCCGCGCTGTACTGGCTGGCGCGGATGCTCGATGGCGGCTGCGATCCCGGTTATCTCGCACGGCGCATGACGCGCATGGCGGTCGAGGACGTCGGGCTGGCGGATCCGCGCGCCCTGCAGATGGCGATCGATGCCTGGGAAACCTATGACCGCCTCGGCAGTCCCGAGGGCGATCTCGCCCTCGCGCAACTGGTGATCTATCTCGCCAGCACCGCCAAATCCAACGCCGCCTACATGGCCTTCAACCAGGCCAAGCGCGACGTGCGCGAATACGGTACGCAGGACGTACCCATGCACATCCGCAATGCGCCGACCAAACTGATGAAAGAGCTGGGCTACGGCACCGGATACCAGTACGACCATGACGCGGAAGGCGGCATTGCCCTCGACCAGACGGGCTTTCCGGATGCGATGGGCGAGCGGATTTACTATCAGCCCGTCGCGCGTGGCATGGAACTCAAGCTCAAGGACAAGCTCGATGCCCTGCGCGCCGCGCGGGCGGATGCGGTCCGCAATGCGCAGTCCGCTGACGGCGATTGAGCCCACGCCGTTTCCTGACCGGTGGCCCCGAAACAGACCCGCATGGGATCGCGGCGATCGACGATGGCCCGCCGCAATGCCGGCCCGCAGGCTTGGCGGCTGTTCGAGCCTGAGGTGTGCCGATGCGGATGGCCTGTGTGCTGGTGCTGTGGTGGGGCGGGATGTCCGCGACGGATGCCCAATCGGTGTTCAAGTGCGCCGACGCCCGGGGTGGACACAGCTATCAGTCGGAACCCTGTAGCCAGGGCGCGCCCTTGCGGACCTGGACGGCGGACGGGCCGCCTGTGTTGGCGGAGGTGCTTGCCGCATCCAGCCCGGTCTCCCATGCGCCTGTACGGCGGACGCCCGGGGCCGGCGAACGCCGCGGAGTGTCCCCGCGGGTATCCCGCAGCCGTGGCGACGATCAGCAAGCACGCTGCACCGCGGCCCGTGCCAATCGCGAAGCCGTGTTGCACAAGCTCGGCACCCGCCGTCGCTATGACGATCTGCGTCGTCTGAACGATCGGGTCTCGGCGGTCTGCAACCATCGCGGGCAGTGACCGCGTGGCGCCTCATGGATCTCAGGGATTGCAGGGCCGGTTGCTGCCTTCCCAGCCATTGGGCAGGCGGCGGATGATCTGCCCACCAGCACATCGTTCGCCGGCCTCCAGCGGCGTGGCGCGGTAGGCCTCCTGCATGGGCGTGTTCGCGGAGCCTGCGGCGGGCCGTGGGTATTCATAGATCACGCGCTGGGGCACTGGCAGCTGGCGCGGATAGGCGCCCCTGTCGCTGCCGCTGCTGCTGGCGTGCAGCCAGGCGGCATTCGATGCGACAAGCAGCGCCAGCAGCACGATCGTGGCCGCCTGCCAGGCCGAGCGTGTCCATTGGGCGGGCGCCGGAAACAGGAGGCGTTGACGCTGCATGGGAGGTTCCGGTCCGGGACGCGCTGATGCTAGGAGCCGGGCATTGCCCTCGCCAGCTGGGGTCGCGCCCAGGGGGGGGGCTAAGCTGACAGCGGCAGCGGCAGCGGCAGCGGCAGCGGCAGCGGCCGGGCCGGAAGGTCCTGGCCTGCGAGGCGGAATCGATGGCGCCGCGACGGCGCAAGGTGTACAAATGTACACCATGATCAGCCTGTCCCCCCAGCGAGCGGCAATCCTTGAATTCCTGCGTGAACGCATCGCCGCCGGCGCGCCACCGAGCCTGGCGGAGATCGCCGAGGCCTTCGGTTTCGCTTCGCGCAATGCCGCCCAAAAGCATGTGCAGGCCTTGGTTGCCGCCGGCCTCATCGAACTGCAGACCGGCCAGAAGCGCGGCCTGCGGCTGCCGGGGCAGGGCGATCGGATGACGGCGTTGCCGGTGCTGGGGCGGGTCGCGGCAGGCGTGCCGATCGGCGCGGACATCGGCAGCGACCGGGTGCTGTGGCTGGACCGCAGCCTGTTCTCGCTGCGCCCGGATTACCTGCTGCGGGTCGAGGGCGACTCGATGATCGACGACGGCATCCTCGATGGCGATCTGGTTGGGGTGCACCGCAGCCGCGAGGCGCGCGATGGCCAGATCGTGGTTGCGCGGCTGGACGATGCGATCACGATCAAGCGGCTCGAACACCGCCCGGAAGGTGTGCGCCTGTTGCCCCGCAATCGGGCGCATGCACCGATCGTGGTCGCAGCTGATGCGGATTTTTCGATCGAAGGCCTGTACTGCGGCCTGCTGCGGCAGGGCTGAGATGGCCGCGATCCCGCAGACCCTGGACGCCCTGCTGGCCGGACGTACCGTGTGGCCAGCAGGGCGCGGTGCACCCCAGCTCGATGCGGGGCAGCCGACCGGGCATGCCGCACTCGATGCGGTGCTGCCCAGCGGCGGCTGGCCACCACGTGCGCTGACCGAGCTGCTGCTGCCGGCCGAGGGGGTCGGCGAGATCTCGCTGTTGTTCCCCGCGTTGGCGCGCATCACCGCCGCGGGCGGACGGGTGGTGCTGATCGCGCCCCCCTGCATTCCCTATGCGCCGGCCTGGCAGGCGGCCGGGGTGCGGCTGGATGTACTGGATGTCGTCGAGGCGACGCAGGACGAAGCGCTCTGGGCCTTCGAGCAATGCCTGCGCAGCGGCGCCTGCGCTGCGGTGCTGGGGTGGCCGGACACCGGCGATGCCCGGCTGATGCGACGGCTGCAGGTGGCGGCCGACAGTGGCGATTGCCATGCCTTCGCAATCCGCGACCGGCTGCATGCGGCCAATCCCTCGCCGGCCGCGTTGCGCATGGAATTCCTGCCCGAGGTGCAGGCCTGGCAGGTGCGCAAATGTCGCGGCGGACGGATTCCGTCGCAGCCGCTGCGACTGGCGGGCTGATGATCCCGCCATGCTCTGGGCCTGCATTCTCCTGCCGCAGCTGGCGCTCGACGCCGTTCTCCGTCGTCAGCCGGAATCCGACGCGCCGTTCGTCCTGGTCGACGGGCCCGCGCAGTTGCGCCGCCTGCACAGCGTCAATGCCGCGGCTGCCGACCACGGGCTGAAACCCGGCATGCGGCTGTCCGCTGCCCATGCACTGCTGGCCGATGTCCGTACCCAGGCCTACGACCCGCAGGACGAATCGCGCTGGCATCGTTTCCTCGCGGCGTGGGCCTACCGCCACAGCTCGCTGGTCAGCCAGCAATGGCCGCGCGCGATCGTGCTCGAGGTCCAGGCGAGTTTTCGCCTGTTCGGACCCTGGTCGCGGTTCGAACCGCGGCTGCGCGAGGAACTCGCGGCCCAGGGCTTCGGCCATCGCATCGCCTTGGCGCCCACGCCCACCGCCGCGCGCGTGCTGGTCGGGCTGCGCGATGGACTGGCGGTGTGGAAGACCGACGAACTGGCAGTACTGCTCGACCGCACCCCGGTGCGCCGGGCGGCACTGCCCGGCGAGGCCGGCGAGCACCTGTACCGCATGGGCGTGCGCACGCTCGGCGCCCTGCGCGCCTTGCCTACCGCCTCGGTGCAACGGCGTTTCGGCATCGAGGTGCTGTCGCACCTGCGCCGGCTCTATGGCGAGGCCGACGATCCGGTGGCCTGCTACACGCCGCCGGACCATTTCGACATGCGCGTCGAACTCGGCTACGAGGTGGAAGCGCATCCACCGCTGCTGTTTCCGTTGCGCCGGCTGGTCAACGACCTGTGCACTTATCTGTCAGCGCGAGACGGCGGGGTGCAGCGCTTCGTCGTGCGCCTGGAGCACGACGAAGGCCTGACCGATGTCGAGGTCGGTCTGCTCGCGGCCGAACGTTCGCCGGCGATGCTGTTCGAACTTGCGCGCAACCGGCTCGAGCGCACGGCGATCGCGCGGCCGGTGGTCGCGATGCGCCTGCTCGCGCGCGAGTTGCCGCCGTTCGTGCCGGCGGCGCGCGACCTGTTCGACAGCCGGCCGCAGCAGGCGCTGGACTGGCCGCACCTGCGCGAACGCCTGCGCGCCCGGCTCGGCGACGATGCCGTATACCGGGTCGTGCCGGCCGACGATCCTCGCCCGGAACGCGCCTGGGCACGCGTGATCGGCGACTGCAGCGGCCCGGTTCCCGAAGCGCCGGTGCGCCCGGAGCGCCCGGCCTGGCTGTTACCGCAGCCGCTGCCGCTGCGCGACGCCGGCCTGCGCATCCTCTCCGGTCCGGAACGCCTGGAGAGCGGCTGGTGGGACGACGGCGACGCCCGCCGTGACTACTACGTCGTCGAAACCGGCAACGGCCAGCGCGGCTGGGCATTCGTGCCGCCCGGCCGGTTCGATGGCTGGATGCTGCACGGCTGGTTCGCATGAGCTGGGACGATACGACCGACGGGGTCGGCCGCGACACACCGGGGGCGCATGTTCCGCGCGCCCTGCGCGTGGCCTCGCGCCTGCGCGCTGCCGCCAACGACGACGTCGCGCACGATACCGCCGACGATCTGCCCGCCTATGCGGAACTGCATTGTCTGTCGGACTTCTCGTTCCTGCGCGGCGCCTCCAGCGCCGAGCAGTTGTTCGCACGCGCCGTGCAGTGCGGCTACAGCGCACTCGCGATCACCGACGAATGCTCGCTCGCCGGCATCGTGCGCGGGCTCGAGGCCTCGGAGGAAACCGGCCTGAAGCTGATCGTCGGCAGCGAGTTCCGCCTGCTCGACGACACCCGATTCGTATTGCTGGTCGAGACCCGCGCGGGTTACGCGCAGCTGTGCGCGCTGATCACCCGTGGGCGCCGCGCCGGTACCAAGGGCGGTTACCGGCTGTCGCGGACGGATGTCGAAGCCGAATTCCGCGGAAAGACGCCCGGCGTGTTCGCGGTATGGCTACCCGGCGCGGCGCCCGAGGCGGGGCAGGGCGCCTGGCTGCAGGACGTGTTCCCAAAGCGCACGCATCTGGCCGTGGAACTGCACCGCGAATGCGACGACACCGGACGTCTCGCATTGTTGCAGGCGCTTGCGCGCACGCTCGACATGCCCGCGCTCGCCAGTGGGGATGTGCACATGGCGACACGGCGCGAACGCATCCTGCAGGACACGCTGACCGCGATCCGCCACACCACGCCGATCGCCGATTGCGGCGCACACCTGTTCCGCAACGGCGAACGGCATCTGCGTGGCCGGCGCGCACTGGGCAACATCTACGGCCGTGAGCTGATGCAGGCCGCCGCCGATCTCGCGGCGCGCTGCAGCTTCGGCATGCGCGAGCTGCATTACGACTATCCGGTGGAACTGGTGCCCGACGGACATACGCCGGCGAGCTGGCTGCGCGAGCTGACGGAACGGGGCATCCGGATCCGCTGGCCGCAGGGTCCCACCGCCAAGGTGCGCGCACTGATCGAGGACGAACTGAAGTTGATCGCGCGCAAGGGCTATGAAGCGTTCTTCCTGACGGTAGCCGATATCGTCCGCTTCGCCCGCAGCCAGGACATCCTGTGCCAGGGTCGCGGCTCGTCGGCCAATTCCGCGGTCTGCTACGCGCTCGGCATTACCGCGGTCAATCCCGACGAGACCCGCCTGCTGATGGCGCGCTTCCTGTCGGACAACCGCGACGAGCCGCCGGACATCGACGTCGACTTCGAGCACGAACGGCGCGAGGAGGTCATCCAGTACGTCTATGCCAAGTACGGTCGCGAGCGCGCCGCACTGGCGGCCACGGTGATCGCCTATCGCGGCAAGAGCGCGGTGCGTGATGTGGCCAAGGCCTTCGGCCTGCCGCCCGACCATATTGCGCTGCTGGCCAACTGCTACGGATGGGGCAACGGCGAAACGCCGATGGAACAGCGCATCACCGAGGCCGGCTTCGATCTCGACAATCCGCTGATCACGAAGATCCTGGTGATCACCGAGATGCTGCGGGGCCATCCGCGGCACCTGTCGCAGCATGTGGGCGGCTTCGTGATCTCCAACGAACCGCTTTCGCATCTGGTGCCGGTGGAGAACGCGGCAATGGACGGCCGCACCATCATCCAGTGGGACAAGGACGATCTGGAGACGATGAAGCTGCTCAAGGTCGACTGCCTGGCACTTGGCATGCTGACCTGCATCCGCAAGACGCTGGACCTGGTGCGCGGACATCGCGGGCGCGACTTCGAGATCGCGACCTTGCCGACCGAAGACCAGCCGACCTACGAGATGATCCAGATTGCCGACACCGTCGGTGTGTTCCAGATCGAGTCGCGCGCGCAGATGGCGATGCTGCCCAGGCTCAAGCCGAAGGTGTTCTACGACCTGGTGATCGAGGTCGCGATCGTACGCCCCGGCCCGATCCAGGGCGACATGGTGCATCCCTATCTGCGCCGCCGGCAGGGTCACGAAGCGGTCACGTACCCGTCGGAGGGGGTGCGCGAGATCCTCGGTCCGACGCTCGGCGTGCCGCTGTTCCAGGAGCAGGTCATGGAGCTGGTGATCCATGCCGGCTACTCCCATGCGGAAGCCGACCAGCTGCGGCGCTCGATGGCCGCCTGGCGACGCGGCGGCGACATGGAGCCGCATCGTGCGCGGATCCGGCAACTGATGGCCGCAAAGGATTACTCGCCGGAATTCATCGACCAGATCTTCGAACAGATCAAGGGCTTCGGCTCCTACGGGTTCCCACAGAGTCATGCCGCCTCGTTCGCCAAACTGGTCTATGCCAGTTGCTGGCTCAAGCGCCATGAGCCAGCCGCGTTCGCCTGCGGCCTGCTCAATTCGCAGCCGATGGGCTTCTATTCGCCGAGCCAGATCGTGCAGGACGCCCGCCGCGGCAGTGCCCATCGCGCACCGGTCACCGTGTTGCCGGTCGACGTGATGCACAGCGAACACGACTGCACCCTGGTCGGCGGGCGCATCGCGCAAGGGCAGGGCGATGCCGGCATCCAGCCCGACATCCGGCTCGGCCTGCGGATGGTCGCCGGCCTGTCCATGGCCATGGCCGACGCCGTGGTGGCGGCGCGGCGACAGCGGCCCTTTTCCAGTGTGGAGGATCTGTGCCTGCGTGCGCGCCTCGACGAGAAGGCCCGCAGCGTGCTGGCCGAATCCGGCGCCCTGGCGTCTCTGGCCGGTCATCGCAATGCGGCGCGCTGGGCCGTCGCCGGCATCGAGCGGCAGCGGCCGCTGTTGCCGGGCAGTCCGGAGGAAGTGCCGGTGGAACTGCCCAGGCCGCGTGCCGGCGAGGAGATCCTCGCCGATTACCGCAGCACCGGCCTGACCCTGGGGCCGCATCCGATGGCCCTGCTGCGCCCGCGCATGGCCGAACGCCGGATCATCGGCCTGCGCGAGTTGCAGCAGCGCAGGCACGGCAGCGGCGTGCATGTCGCCGGGCTGGTGACCCAGCGGCAGCGACCGGGCACGGCCAAGGGCACGATCTTCGTCACCCTCGAGGACGAGACCGGCATGATCAACGTGATCGTCTGGCCGCATCTGGCGCTGCGCCGCCGCCGGGCCTTGCTGGAATCGCGATTGATGGCGGTGCGCGGACGCTGGGAGCGCGTGGACGGCGTGGCCCACCTGATCGCCGGCGATCTCGAAGACCTCAGCGGCATGCTCGGCGGCATGCAGCTGCCCTCACGGGATTTCCACTGATCCTGCGGCGCCGGTTGGGGCGATGCGATCACCGCGCGCCTGCTCCGTCGCTGTCGCAGTGACGGAGCGCTTGTGGATTCCGCCGGGGGTCGTCCGCCTCGAGTGAAGCACCGCGCTCAAGCGCCGTATGGCAGCAGGCCAGGTCAGCGCCGCGCCAATGCCCCGGTGAGACGGATGCGTCCGATGCATCTGCGCATGTGCGGAGTCCCTCCGGCAGACACGACACGGGGCCCGAAGGCCCCGTGCGTCAGATCATGCAGCAAATGTGCGATCAGCGACCGCCGCCGCGCGGGCCGCGGTTGCCGCCGCCCGGCGGGCGTCCGCCCGGAGCGCGGTTGCCGCCACCGGGGCCGCCCGGGCCGCGACCGCCCGGACCACCGGGACCCTTCGGTCCGCGATTGCCGCCCGGACGCGGGCCGCGCGGCGCGGCGTTGGGATTGAAGCTGCCGGGGTTGGCGTGATCGGACGGGAAGTTCGGCGCGCTGTCGGGATGGCCGTAGGGTGCACGCGGCCGGCCGGGACCACCGCCACCGCCACCACCACCGCCGCCACCGGCTGGCCGGGACGCCCATGGCGCCGGTCCGCCGCCGCCCCGCGGACCACCGCCGCCGGCGCCGCGCGGACCCTGTCCGCCACCGCCCGGACCGCCGGGTCCACGCTTCTTGCCTGCACCGGGACCACCGGCGCCGCCATAGGGCTTCTTGGGGCCGCGGCCGTCGGCATTGCGGTGGCCACTGGGGCCGGTCTCCACGCCATCGGGCACATACCAGGTGCGGAACGCGGCGGGATTGCCTTCGGGCAGGCCGCGCGCACCCTTGTCGGCGCGCTGCTTGAACGGGCGCTGCGACTGCTTGGCCGCGGCGTCGCCCGTGACGGTCAGGCCGCCGTGCGGCTTGCGGGGGCCGCCACGGCCACGGCCGCGGTCCTCGCGCACGTTGTCGAAGCGCCGCAGCTCGCGACCTTCGTCGGCGCCGCTGTTCTGGCCGTTGACATAGGCCTTGCCCGCACCGCCCTTGCCCAGGTGTACGGTCGACTTGGTGGCCTTGCGCTGGCCGATGACCGGCTGCAGCGTCAGTGCCGGCGGCGGGCCTTCCTCGAGCTTGAGCTCCTTGCGCAAGGCCTCGACCTGGGCGTCGGGAAGTTCCTGCGACTGTCCGCGCAACAACGGCTGGGGCAACGTGACATTGCCGTAGCGCACGCGCTTGAGGCGACTGACCTGGCAGCCTTGCGATTCCCACAGGCGGCGCACCTCGCGGTTGCGACCCTCCTTGAGCAGAACCTGGAACCAGTCATGTGAATCGGTGCCGCCGATGCGTTCGATCGCGTCGAACTTAGCCGGGCCGTCCTCCAGCGCAACGCCGCGCTTGAGGCGGTCGACGATCTTGTCAGACACGGTGTCCTCGCCCTCGGGCGCCCGCACGCGGCATACGTACTCGCGCTCGACCTCGTAGGAGGGATGCATCATCGCGTTGGCGAGTTCGCCATCGGTGGTGAGCAGCAGCAGGCCGGTGGTGTTGATGTCGAGGCGGCCGATCGCGATCCAGCGTGCGCCCTTGAGCGCGGGGAGGGCATCGAAAATCGTCGGGCGGCCCTCGGGATCCTCGCGCGTGGTGACCTCGCCTTCGGGCTTGTTGTAGATCAGCACGCGCGCAGGCTCGGTCAGCGCGCTGGCCACGAACACCTTGCCGTCGAGCTCGATGCGGTCGCCGCCCTTGATCGACATGCCGGTCTGGGCGGTTTCGCCGTTGACCTTGACCAGGCCATCGGCGATGCGCTGCTCGAGCGCGCGGCGTGAGCCCAGGCCCGCCTGCGCGAGCACCTTGTGCAGGCGCTCCTCGAGCTTGGGGGCGGCATCGGCGGTCGCGGCTTCACCGCGCTTGAGCGAAAGCGGTGAGCGGGTGGGTTTGTCGGTATTGCGTTGCTGCGTCATGTATGGCTCCGATCGCTGTCGCCGTCTACGGCGAGGGCGTTGTCTTCGTCTGTCGAGGTGTCGTCGCCGGACGTATCGTCCGGCGGGATGGCGTCGGGACCGGCGTCGGCAGTCGTGCCGCCATCGTCCCGTTGAGGGGCTTGAACATCGGTATCGTCGGATACGGCGCTACCGGCATCGGAAATGGAGCCGGCGTCGATATCAGCGTCGTCTTCGCCAGCGGACTCATCTGTGCCGACCGCGCCGGTTTCCTGGTCGGGGTCGGACGGATGTGCGCCCCGTGTATCTGCATCGTCGTCGGTGTCGGTGTCGGTGTCGGCGTCCGCTTCCGCAGTGTCCGACGACCCGATGCCGCCGACCGTGCGGTCGGTCTCGGTATCGGTGCCGGCGAAGCGAAGCTGCGGATCGAGCTCGGCGAAATCCTTGAGCTCCGAGAGCGGCGGCAGATCGTCGAGCCGCCGCAGGCCGAAGTAATCGAGAAAGGCCTTGGTGGTGCCGAGCAGTTCCGGGCGGCCGGGCATGTCGCGGTGGCCGACGACGCGGATCCACTCGCGCTCCTCGAGCGCCTTGATGATGTTGCTGTTGGTCGCCACGCCGCGCACCTGCTCGATCTCGCCGCGGGTGATCGGCTGGCGATAGGCGATCAGCGCCAGGGTTTCCAGCGTGGCACGGGTGTACCTGGTCTGGCGCTCGGTCCACAGCCGAGACACCCAGGCATGCACGTCGCTGCGTACCTGGTAGCGCCAGCCCGAGGCCAGCTCCACCAGTTCCACGCCGCGATCGACGCACGCGGCCTGCAGCTCGACGAGCGCCTGCTTGAGGCTGCCCTCGGGCGCGGGTTCGTCGAGCGTGAACAGCGTCTCGAGCTGCGACAGGCTCAGCGGCTGCGAGGAGGCGAGCAGGGCGGCCTCGACGACGCGATTGATGAAAGTCTGGTCCATCGGATCTCTTGGGATCGAATTCGGCGGTCAGGGCTGGTCGGGTTCGGGCACGTCGTCGTCGAACTCGCTGGAGAACATCGTCGGCGGCGCTGCGCCGTCGGCGTCGGCAAGCGACTTGACGTAGATCGGCGCCAGCGGCGCCTCCTGCACGATGTCGAGCAGGCGTTCCTTGGTCAGCTCGAGGATGGACAGGAACGTCACGACGACGCCCAGCCGGCCTTCCTCGGGTTCGAACAGCGACTCGAAGCGGTGGAAGTGTCCGCCCGCGAGTCGGGTCAGCACTTCGCCCATGCGCTGGCGCACGCTCAGCGCGTCCCGGCGGATCGCGTGGCCGGTGAACAGCTCGGCGCGCTTGAGCACGTCGTGCAGCGCCAGCAGCATCTCGCGCAGATCGACCGGCGGCGGATCGCGGTTGATCGTGCGCTCGGGCAGCATCGCCTGCGCCGGCGCGGTGTCGCGGTCCTGGCGCGGCAACCGGTCGAGATCCTCGGCCGCCTGCTTGAAGCGTTCGTACTCCTGCAGCCGGCGCACGAGCTCGGCGCGCGGGTCGCCTTCCTCGGTTTCGTCCACCGGCGGCCGCGGCAGCAGCATCCGCGATTTGATCTCCGCCAGGATCGCGGCCATCACCAGGTACTCGGCGGCGAGCTCGAAGCGCAGCTCCTGCATCACGCCGATGTAGGCGACGTACTGCCTGGTGATGTCGGCCACCGGGATGTCGAGGATGTCGAGGTTCTGGCGACGGATCAGGTACAGCAGCAGGTCCAGCGGACCCTCGAACGCGTCGAGAATGACTTCCAGCGCATCCGGCGGGATGTAGAGATCCTGCGGGATCTGCAGCACCGGCTGCCCATGCACCAGCGCCAGCGGGAATTCCTGCTGCTGGGGCGAGGCGGCGGCGATGACGGACGCCGGGGCGTCGGATGCGGGTTGGGTCATTCGGTGCGCAACCGCGGCGGGTTGCTCGGGAGCTGGTTCACTGTCGGTGGATCGCAGGCAGGGCTGGCGACGGATCGGCGGGCCGCAGGTGCGGTTCCGGTCGGTAGCGCGGCTCGGGCCGGCGCGGAAACAACGGTGCTGCGGAACATCTTCGTAAACGTCGGTCGGCGCCAATCGCGGTGCGCGTCTGCATGCAGGGCAGGCGAGGGATCGTGAGGGCGTTGGACCGGGCCGGTCGGATGACCGCGTGCGGCAGACCCTGTGCGGGCGCCGGGCGGCGGACTGGCCGATGTGCTGGCGACAAGGGTACGCGGTGCCGGCAGGCACTGTCCAGCCGGCGAGGTCGCTACACTGCGCGCCTCTGCAGATCGGGGTTCATGCATGTGGTACGCAATCGAAGGGTATGACGGGCAGGACGTCCTCGGGCGGCGTGGTGAAGCACGGCCCGCGCACCTCGCGCGCCTGGTCGAACTGCGGGATGCGGGGCGCCTCCTGCTGGCCGGGCCGTGCCCGGCCATCGACAGCGAGGACCCGGGTCCGGCCGGCTTCAGCGGCAGCATCGTGATTGCCGAGTTCGAGTCGCTCGATGCCGCGCGCGCCTGGGCGGACGCCGACCCGTACGTGGCGGCCGGCGTCTACGCGCGGGTGGAGGTGCGGCCGTTCCGCAAGGTGCTGCCCTGATCGCCGCAGGGCGCATGAAATCGGCCTCCCGCTTCGGCGTGCAATGCCGGGAGCGGGGCTCACCACCGGGACTCGTCGGATTTACACCGCTTTCTGAAAGCGCTTACTGTCGGTCCATCAACAGTCCGGAGGAGTCTGCTTGGGCGTCACGATCAAGGATGTAGCCAAGGCCGCGAACGTATCGGTGGCGACCGTGTCGCGGGCCCTCAACGGACATCAGAACGTGGCCGAACCGGTGCGGGAACGGGTGGTCGCGGTCGCCGCGGAGCTCCGCTACAGCCCTCACCATGCGGCCCGCAGCCTAAGCAGTCGCCGCACCCAGACCGTCGGTGTCGTGCTTCCGGACCTGCATGGGGAGTTCTTCTCCGAACTGATGCGCGGGATCGACCAGGTCGCCCGCACCCGCGGCCAGCATCTTCTGGTGTCGAGCTATCACGGTGACCCCGAGGCCCAGGGCGCCGCGCTGCGCGCGATGCGCGGACGCGTCGATGGCCTCCTGCTGATGTCGCCCTATGTCCACGACGCCGATTTCCTTTCGCGCAATGTCGATGCCAGCCTGCCGGTGGTGCTGATGAACGCGGCAGGGCCGGTGGAGAGGCTTTCGATCGGTATCGACAACTACAACGGTGCGCGCGAGATGGTGCAGCACCTTCTCGGGCTGGGCTACCGGCGGATCGCATTCGTCGGTGGCCCGGCGGACAACGACGATGCGCGCGAACGTCTGCGTGGCTACCGCGATGCGCTGGCGGACGCTGATGCAGGGGTGGCGCCGTGGGAATTGCCGGGCAGCTTCGACGAGGCGTCCGGGCATCTCGCCGGACAGACCCTGCTGGCGATGGAAGCGCGGCCCGACGCGGTATTCGCCGCCAACGACACCATGGCCATCGGATGCATCTATGCGCTCGGCCGCGGCGGCGTCCATTCGCCTGCAGAAATCGCCGTGGTCGGGTTCGACGATATTCCGCTTGCACGCTACGTTCACCCTCCGCTAACGACCATGCGCGTCGACATCGCTGAACTCGGTGCGCGCGCGCTACGGGCGCTGCTCGACCCGGATGGTTCCCCACCTGCGGGCAATGCCTCGCGCGGCTTGCAGCCGGTGCTGGTGGTCCGGGAATCGTGCGGAACGCGGGCGCTCGGGGGACCGCCCGTCGTCTGAGACTGGAAGCATGTATGCCCTGGGAGGGGTCGGGATGAAAATCGACGCGGCTGACAGCCCGGGTGCGCCCGGCAGCGGACGCAGCCGTATGCACGGCCTTGCGTTCAATCACGCGCCTCGCGCGTCCGCGTGTCGCGGCCGACTTCGCCGACATCGCATCCGGTCCTGCGCCGCCACGGCCAATTCCTTCACACACTGACTCACCTGCATCCGGACGGGGCGGGGCGGCGTTGCAGGGGGCGACGCAGACTCACCGGCCGGCATTCCCCGCGACACTCTCAACGAGCGAAAACACCATGACGCCAACCCCTGTGCGCTTCCGTCCCCTGTCGCGATCGCTGTTGAGCATCGCCCTTGCCGGTTGCATGGCAGTTGCCGCGCCGGCAGCGCTGGCCCAGTCCACCGCTGCAACCATCCGCGGCCAGGTAATGGTCGACTCCGCTCCGGCCACCGAAGCGCGTGTCACCGCCACCAATACCGCCACCGGCCTCACCCGCAGCGTCGGGGTCGGCGCCAGCGGCAGCTATACGCTGGCGGGCCTGCCGCCGGGCACCTATCGCCTGCAGGTCGAAGCTGGCGGACAGTCTGCTTCGCAGACAGTCACCGTCGCGGTCGGCCAGACCGCCACGCTCGACCTCGGGGTGGGCGGACTCGCCGAGAACGCGACCGCCGGTGAAGCGACCGATATGGCGACCGTGCAGGTCACCGCGGCTGCCGTCGAACCCCGGACCTCGGAAGTCGCCACCTACATCTCGCGCAAGCAGATCGAATCGCTGCCCCAGGGCACGCGCAACTTCCTGGCGTTCGCCGATACCGTGCCGGGCATGCTGTTCCAGCAGGACGGCAACGGAAACACCAAGCTGCGTTCGGGCGGTCAGTCGGCCAACGCCATCAACATCTTCATCGATGGTATCGGGCAGAAGAGCTACACGCTGCCCGGCGGCGTGCCGGGGCAGGACACCAGTCGCGGCAACCCCTTCCCGCAGTCGGCGATCGGCGAATACAAGGTCATCACTTCGAACTACAAGGCCGAGTACGACCAGGTCAGCAGCGCGGCGATCGTCGCGGCAACGCGCAGCGGGACCAACGAGTTCGAAGGCGGCTTCTTCTGGGACCGCACCGGCTCGGACTGGCGGGCGAGGACGCCGGCCGAAGAGCGCAGCGGCGAGAAGGTCGATTCCAAGGAGGAGCAGTACGGCGTCTCCTTCGGCGGACCGCTGCTCCAGGACCGGCTGCATTTCTTCGCGGCCTACGAGGCCAAGGAATACGTCACGCCGAAGACGCTCGAACTGGGTGCGCCGAGCCGCTACGACGTGTCGGCCGTGCCGCCGGATCTGCTCGCCGGGCTCGGAGCCGCCAACTCGCCGTTCAAGCAGGATCTGTTTTTCGGCAAGCTGAGCTGGTCGGTCAACGACTACAACCTGGTCGAGCTGTCGGCGCAGGTCCGGGACGAGGAGGAGACCATCCGCAACGATGGCGCGTTCACCCGCGACCGTGCCAGCAACATCAAGAACGAGGTCGCCCGTTACGACCTGCGCTGGCAGTACAGCGGTGAGCGCTGGCTCAACGATCTGCATGTCACCTACGAGGACACCTCGTGGAGCCCGCAGCCCCTGATCGGCGGCAACGGCTATGTGCTGACCGTCTCCGATCTCGGCACGCCCGGTGAGCGCAGCAACACCCAGACGGTGGTCAGCGCCGGCGCGGGCTCGAACAACCAGGACAAGGGCCAGAAAGGCTATTCGATCCAGAACGACCTGAGCTTCACCGGCTGGGAAGGCCACAACCTGAAGATGGGCGTGAAGTTCAAGCAGGTCGACGTCAATGCGACCGAGCGCAACTTCTCGAACCCGCAGTTCTACTACGACATCGACCTCAGCACGGTGCAGCCGTACCGGGTGGAGTTCGGCCAGGGCATCCCCGGCACCTCGCAGGGGTTCACCACGTCGGACAACAAGCAGTTCGGCATCTACGTGCAGGACGACTGGAACGTCAACGACCGGCTGACGCTGAACCTGGGCGTGCGCTGGGATTACGAGACCACCCCTGCCTACGAGGACCATGTCACGCCTGCGGATCTGGCGGAAAGCATGCGCGCGTGGCCGAACTGGCAGAACTCGGACATCGACATCGAGAACTACATCAGCACCGGCAACAACCGGGACGCCTACCAGGGCGCCTGGCAGCCGCGACTGGGTTTTTCGTATGACTTCGGCGCCGACCAGCGGCACGTGCTGTTCGGCGGCGCCGGCCGGTCCTACGACCGCAACCTGTTCGACTCGCTGCAGAAGGAGCAGCAGACCATCTCGTATGCGGCGCCGTACCGGGTGAACTTCGTCGACGCCGACGGCGTCTGCCGCAATGCCAGCGGCTGCCTGCCGTGGGATCCGGCGTACCTGCAGCCCGGGGGCACCGACGCCCTGTCGGGCCTCGCGACCCGCGAGTACTACGTCATCAACAACGATCTGAAGGTGCCGTACTCCGACCAGTTCAGTCTCGGCTTCCGCAAGGCATGGGAATTCGGCGAGACCGTCTGGAACAGCGAGATCGCGGTGGCGCATATCCGCAGCCAGGACGGTGTCGCGATCCGTCTCGCCAACCGTCGCCCGGACGGCAGTTTCTTCCCGCCGGGCGCGCAGTGGGGCACGCCCTGGGACTTCGATCCGCCGTTCGGCCGTCTGATCCTGGTCGACAACGCCCTCGAGACCAGGACCAACACCGTGCTTGCCAAGATGGACAAGCCCTACACCAACAGTTCGGGCTGGGGGGTGACGCTGGCCTATACCTACACCGATGCCAAGCGCAATTCGGCCGAAGAGGGTGCCGCCGCGTTCGAATACCCGGATGTGACCTACTACGGCTGGCTGCCGGTTGCCCCCGTTCCCAGGCACCGGCTGGTCGGCACTGCAATCTGGGATGGCCCGGGCGGCATCACCTGGTCGGGCAAGGTCGTCCTGGAGAGCATGAAGAACCGGATCGGGACCAACTGCCTGTCCGATCGCCTCCCGGGCGACGGCGACTGCTTCATCGACAGCTACCGGCCGGACGGCTCGGTCGGCCTGTTCCAGCTGGATCTCGCAGCGGCCAAGGTGTGGCATCCCTCCGACGACATCAGCTTCCGTGTGCGCGCGGACGTGCTGAACGTGACCGACCGGCGCAACTGGAACGCCTATGACGACTGGTGGGGCTCGGACGGCGTCGCCAATGCCAACTGGGGCACTCACTCCGATGGCATCCAGCTGCCGACCCGCACATTCAAACTGTCGTTCGGCATCGACTGGTAAGCGAGTCCCGCTGCCGGTCCCTTTCCGGGGGCCGGCAGTTTTATACTGGTAACTGAAAACGATTTCAGCGCGAGGTTCCTGTTCCGATGCAATTCCGTCTGCGTGCGATCCAAAGCCTGCTTCTCGTCGCGCTTGCCGCATTGTTGCTGGCCGGCTGCGGCAAGCAGGAGCCCGCCGAGCCGGCGGTGCCGCCGCCCAAGCCGGGACCGATCGACCAGGTGCCGGAGCCCGAGCCGGTCGTGGAGGCGCAGCAGGGGCCGCCCGAGCTGCCACCGTTGTTTGCCGATATCGAGCGCCGCACGTTCCAGTACTTCTGGGACACCACCAACGAGGTCAACGGCCTCACGCCGGACCGTTTTCCGTCGCGGCCGTTCTCCAGCGTGGCAGCGGTGGGTTACGCGCTCACCGCCTATCCGATCGGCATCGAACGCGGCTGGGTGAGCCGCACCCAGGCAGTGGATCGCACGCTGACCACGCTGCGCTTCTTCCGCAACGTCAAGATGGGCCCCCAGGCGAGCGGCACGGGCGGCCACCAGGGGTTCTTCTACCACTTCGTCGACATGGACAACGGCCACCGGTTCGCCCCATGGGTGGAGCTGTCGAGCGTGGATACCGGCCTGATGATGATGGGCGTGCTGTTCGCGCAGTCGTATTTCGACCGTGACGATCCGCGCGAAGTCGAGATCCGCGAACTCGCCGACCGGCTGTACCGCAACGTGCGCTGGCCGTTCCTGCAGCAGCGCAAGCCGTTGATCTCGATGGGCTGGTATCCCGAGAGCGGCTTCATCGAGCACGACTGGACCGGCTATGACGAAGCGATGCTGGTCTACATCCTGGCGCTGGGGTCGCCGACGCATTCCATCGCACCGGAAGCCTGGGAAGTGTGGACGCGGACCTACGACCGCTCCTGGGGCGTGTTCCGCGGCCAGGAGTACCTGAGTTTCGCGCCGCATTTCGGGCACCAGTACACGCATGTCTGGGTGGATTTCCGCGGTATCCGCGACGACTACATGCGTCGCCGCGGCATCGACTACTTCGAGAACAGCCGCCGCGCGACCTACGCCCAGCGTCAGTACGCCATGGACAACCCGATGGGCTGGAAGGACTACGGTGAGAACGTCTGGGGCCTCACCGCCAGCGACGGGCCGCAGCGTACCGACCAGGACTTCAACGGCGAGCAGCGCGAGTTCCGCCATTACAGTGCCCGCGGCGCCGGCCTCGATGTCGCATTCGACGACGGCACGATCGCGCCGACCGCTGCCGTGGCCTCGGTGGCGTTCGCCCCCGAAATCGTGATCCCGGCCACCGAGGAGCTGCACCGCCGCTACGGCGACTATCTGTATTCGAGCTATGGCTTCCTCGACGCGTTCAACCCCAGCTTCAGCTACGAGGACGTGCCGCTGAAGACGGGGCGCATCGTGCCGGGCAAGGGCTGGGTGGCCAGCGACTACATCGCGATCGACCAGGGCCCGATCCTGGCGATGATCGCGAACTACCGGAACGACTTTGTCTGGAATGTGATGAAGCGCAACCCCTACATCCGCGCCGGACTGGAGCGGGCCGGCTTCACCGGCGGCTGGCTGGCCGGGGAAGACGAGCCCAAGGACTCGGGCCCGCCCGATGCCGAGGCTGCGACGGCGCGTTCGATCGGCATCGCCGAATCGCGCAGCACAAGCCGGGGTGCGGACCGGAATGGACCGGCACCGGCGCCTGCACCCGCGCGCGCCTCCGAGCCGGTGCCGGCGGAGTAGGCGAGTGCAAGCACCGGCCCGGGGTCTGCCGGCTTGGCGCGTCCTTGCGACGCGCCTGGGTTGCCTGCTGCTCTCGCTGCTGGTGCTCGCCGCCTGCATGCCGCGCGACGAACGCACCGTGGTGCGCTTCTGGGCGATGGGTCGTGAGGCGGAGGTGGTCTCGGAACTGGTACGGGAGTTCGAGCGCGAGCATCCGGACATCCGCGTGCAGATCCAGCAGATTCCCTGGACGTCGGCGCACGAGAAGCTGCTGACCGCTTTCGCAGCCGACGCGCTGCCCGACATCTGCCAGCTCGGTAATACCTGGGTGCCGGAATTCGCGGTGCTCGGCGCGCTGGAGCCGCTGCAGTCGCGTGTCGATGCGTCCGAGGTCATCGACGAATCCGACTATTTCCCTGGCATCTGGCACACCAACGTCATCGACGACACGCTGCTCGGTGTGCCGTGGTATGTCGATACGCGGCTGATCTTCTACCGCAAGGACATCCTGGCGGCGGCGGGCGTGGACACGCTGCCACGCACCTGGCAGGAGTGGGAGGCGGCGATGGTGGCGGTGAAGGCCCATGTCGGGCCGGATCGCTATGCCGTGATGCTGCCGCTCAACGAGTTCGAACAGCTGCTTTCGTTCGGCCTGCAGCAGGACGACCCGCTGCTGCGCGACGACGAGAGTCGCGGCAATTTCTCCAGCCCGGGCTTCACTCGCGCCCTGGCCTTCTACACCAACATGTTCGAACAGGGCTGGGCGCCGCGGATGTCGGAGACCCAGATCTCCAATGTCTGGGACGAGTTCGGCCGCGGCTTCTTCTCGTTCTACGTGTCCGGTCCCTGGAACATCCGCGAGTTCCGCAACCGCATGCCGGCCGAACTGCAGGACCAGTGGGGGACCGCGCCGCTCCCCGGGCCGGATGGCCCGGGTGCCGGCATCGCCGGTGGCACCTCGCTGGTGATGTTCCGCGACTCGCCGAACAAGGAAGCGAGCTGGAAGCTGATGGAGTTTCTCTCCCGGCCGGAGATACAGCAGCGCTTCCACGCGATGATCGGCAACCTGCCGCCGCGCCGCAGCACCTGGGAGTTCCCGCAGCTGCGCGAGGATCCGTATGCGCAGGCATTCCGCGACCAGCTCGAGCGGGTCAAGCCCACACCGAAGGTGCTGGAGTGGGAACGGATCGTGCAGGAGATGCGGCTGATGAGCGAGCGCGTGGTGCGCGGTGGCATGGCGCAGCAGCAGGCACTGCGCGAGCTCGATGCGCGCGTGGACGCGCTGCTCGAGAAGCGGCGCTGGGTACGCGAGCGGGAAGTGGACGAGGGCAGCGCCATCGGCCTGCCCGGCAGGCCGCAGTCCAGCACCGATCGGGGAGCCGCCGATGCGCGCTAGTACCGCAGGCTGGATCTTCGCCGGGCCGGCGTTGATCGTGCTCGGCATCTTCTTCGGCATCCCGGTGGTCTCGGCCCTGCTGCTGAGCCTGACCGACTTCGATCTCTACGCGCTGTCGGACATGTCGAACCTGCGGTTCGTCGCGCTCGGCAACTATCTCGAGCTTCTGCAGACGCCGCTGTTCTGGAAGTCGCTCGGCAACACCGCCTACTTCGTCGTCATCGGCGTGCCGTTGTCGATCGCCGTGTCGCTCGGCGCCGCGCTGCTGCTCAACGCAAAGGCTGCGCGCTTCAAGGGCCTGTTCCGCACGGCGCTGTTCGCGCCGGTGGTGACCACGCTGGTGGCCGTGGCTGTCATCTGGCGCTACCTGTTCCATACCAGCTACGGACTGGTGAACTGGGCGCTGGGCCATATCGGCATCGCGCCGGTGGACTGGCTGGGCGATCCCACCTGGGCGATGCCGACGATCATCCTCTTCGCGGTGTGGAAGAACTTCGGCTACAACATGGTGATCTTCATCGCGGGCCTCGCCGCGATCCCCGAAGACCTCTACGAAGCCGCGCGCATCGACGGCGCGTCGCGCTGGAAGCAGTTCGTGCACGTCACCCTGCCGATGCTCGGGCCGGTGCTGCTGGTGGTCGCGGTGATCACCGTATCGGGCTACTTCCAGTTGTTCGCCGAGCCCTATGTGATGACCCGCGGCGATCCGCTGCAGAGCACGGTCAGCGTGCTGTACTTCATGTACGAGGAAGGCTTCATGTGGTGGAACCTCGGCCGCGCGTCGGCGGTGGCATTCCTGCTGTTCCTGATCATCCTCGGCGTCACCACGTTGCTGTTGCGCTTCGGACGCAGGCGGGAGCTGGTATGAGCCGGATTGCGGCCCATCGCGAAGTCGGCGCGACGCGCTGGTCGGCCTGGGCGGTCAACGGTGCCCTGGTCGCGCTGGCAGTCGTGGCGCTGGCGCCACTGCTGTGGATGTTGTCGGTGTCCTTCATGCCGACCGGCGAGGCCAGCGGCTTTCCGCCGCCGCTGCTGCCGTCGGCGATCACGTTCGACAACTACCAGGAGCTGTTCGCGCGCGCCGGCATGGGGCGTTACTTCGCCAATAGCCTGATGATCTCGGCGGCGATCACGGCCGGCGCGCTGCTGGTCAACACGATGGCAGGCTATGCCTTCGCCAAGCTGCGCTTCAGGGGCCGCGAGCGCCTGTTCCAGCTCCTGCTCGCGGCGCTGGTGGTCCCGGCCCAGGTGGCGATGCTGCCACTGTTTCTGATGATGAAGGGCATGGGTCTGGTCAACAGCTTCGGCGCCGTGATCATTCCGGCGTTGGCGACGGTGTTCGGCATCTTCCTCGTGCGCCAGTACGCGCGCTCGATCCCCGACGAACTGCTCGAGGCCGCGCGCATCGATGGCGCCGGCGAGATGCGGATCTTCTTCCAGATCGTGTTGCCGATGCTCAAGCCGGTGCTGGTGACCCTGACCATCTTTACCTTCATGGCCGCCTGGAACGACTTCATGTGGCCGCTGATCGTGCTGACCGACCAGACCAACTACACGCTGCCGGTGGCCCTGGCTGCGCTGTCGCGCGAACACATCCAGGATGTCGAGATGATGATGGCCGGAGCCGTGGTCACCGTGATTCCGGTGCTGCTGCTGTTCCTCGCGCTGCAGCGCTACTACATCCAGGGCCTGTTGCTCGGCAGCGTGAAGGGGTGATCCGAAGCGCGTGCCCACCCATGTTCGCGCGTCTGCGACGACCGGCCACGGATGGAAGCACGGGGCCATCCGCAGGGGGGACCGCCGCGGCAGTGCTGGCAGGCTTCAACACGCGGCGTCGGATCGATCCGCGCACTGACGCGATCATCCCAGGGGCCGGCGATCGCTGGCCGGGTCGTATCGCCGGCAGCCGTGCAGTAGCGCCATCGCCGGCTGAAGCAACTTCTGGTGATGCGTTCCCAAGCGCATTCGGAGCGACGTCGACCCGCGCCTGCAGATCAACCGCAATCGTCGAACCACGGAGCCACCGTACCGCATGAAGATTCTCGACACCCGCGCCGCGCGCGCGCCTGCCGACACCGACATGACCCCGGCCGAGCCGACTACCGTGCCGTTCGAACCGTTCCGCTGCGCTCGCGCGGCCGGCATTGCCGCGCTCGCGCTCGCATTGGCGGCCTGCAACGTGTCGTCGACGCCGACCGGCAGTACTGCGGCGCCTGCGGCCGGTGGCGACGTCCGCATCCTCGACGACTTCGACGACCCGTCGGCATGGACCGTCGTGACCTCGAACCAGGTCACCGGCAGCCTGCGCGAGGTCGATGTCGACGGCGCCAGCGCACTGTGCCTGGACTACGACTACAACGGTGTGTCCGGATACGTCGGCATCCAGCGCAAGTTGCCGATGGACTATCCGGACAACTACCGCTTCGCCTTCCGCATGCGCGGACAATCGCCATCGAACGATCTGCAGTTCAAGCTGATCGATGCCAGCGGCGACAACGTCTGGTGGGTCAATCGCCCGAAGTACGACTTCCCGGCCGACTGGACCGAGGTCCGCTACCGCAAGCGCCATATCGACAAGGCCTGGGGCCCGGAGCCGGACAAGACCTTGCGCGCCAGCGACAAGCTCGAGTTCACGATCTACAACAACGCAGGCGGCAAGGGCACGGTGTGCTTCGATCAGCTGACGTTCGAAGCGCTGCCCCCCGATGACACCTCGCCGCTGACCGCCACCGCCGCGTCGACCACGACGCCGGACGGGGTCGGCAAGGTGGTCGACGGCGACGCGGCCAGTGCCTGGGTGACGGGCGCGGCGCCGCAGAACCTGGTGCTCGACCTCGGCTCGCTGCGCGAGTTCGGTGGCCTTCGCCTGCAGTGGCTGCCGGAGCGGCATGCGTCGGACTATGCGGTCTCGCTGTCGGCTGACGGCGAGCAGTGGCGCGAGGTCCGCGTGGTGACGCAGGGCAACGGCGGCATCGACTGGCTGGCGCTGCCCGAAGCGGAGGCGCGCTACATCGGCCTCGACCTGCGTGACGGACCGGGCCATGGCTTCGCACTGGCCGATGTGACGGTGCAACCACTGGCGATGTCCGAGCATCCCAACGAGGTGCTCGAGGCCGTCGCCGCCGACGCCCCGAAGGGGCATTTCCCGCGCGGCTTCAGTGGAGAGCAGGCGTACTGGACCATCCTCGGGCTCGATGGTGGCCTGCAGCAGGGTCTGATCAACGAGGACGGCGCGATCGAGGTCGCCGCCGGTGGTTTCTCGATCGAGCCTTTCGTGCGCATCGGCGAAACGCTGGTGAGCTGGGCGGACGTGACGGTCGCGCAATCGCTGCAGGACGACTACCTGCCGATTCCCAGCGTCGACTGGACCCACGACGCGCTTGCGCTGCGGGTGACCGGTTTCGCCCACGGCACGCCGCAGGATTCGCAGCTGGTCGCACGTTACCGTCTCGGCAACCCTGGCAGCGAGACGCGCGACTACCAGCTGGCGCTCGCAGTGCGGCCGATGCAGGTCAATCCGCCGACCCAGTTCCTCAACATCACGGGCGGCGTCAGCCCGCTGCGCCAGCTCGGCGTCACCGCCGATGGCGTGCGCGTCGACGGCAGGCGGCGCGTGTTCGCGCGTCAACCGGCGCAGGCCGCGTTCGCGACCACGTTCGACGCCGGCATGGCGGTCGAACACCTGGCAGCCGGCACCTGGCCGACGACGACCGAAGTCGACGATCCGCAGGCCATGGCCTCCGGCGCGCTGGTCTATACCGTGCGCCTGGCGCCGGGCGAATCGCGCGACTTCGATCTGCTGATTCCGATGACCGGCGAGATGGCGGGTGCGCCTGCGAACTGGGACGCGCAGTCGATGCAGGACGCGACCGCGCAGGCGTGGCGCGGCAAGCTCGATGCCGTGGGCTTCGAAGTGCCCGCCGCGGGCAAGGCGCTGGCCGACACGCTGCGCACCTCGCTCGCCCACATGCTGATCTCGCGGATCGGCCCGCGACTGCAACCGGGCACGCGCTCGTACGCGCGCAGCTGGATCCGCGACGGCGCGATGATCTCCGAGGGCCTGCTGCGCATGGGCCGGCCAGAAGTCGTCAGGGAATATGTGGAGTGGTATGCGCCCTACCAGTTCGAGAACGGCAAGGTGCCGTGCTGCGTCGATGATCGCGGCAGTGATCCGGTGCCGGAGAACGACAGCCACGGCGAGCTGATCTTCAACATCGCCGAATACTGGCGCTACACCGGCGATGACGCCTTCCTGGGGAAGATGTGGCCGCACGTGCTGGGTGCGTACACCTATATGGAAGAACTGCGCGCCAGCGAACGCACCGAGGAGAATCGCAAGCTCAACGCGGCCTTCTACGGGATGATGCCGGCCTCGATCAGCCACGAAGGCTATTCGGCCAAGCCGATGCATTCGTACTGGGACAATTTCTGGGCGCTGCGTGGCTACAAGGACGCGGTGGCGATCGCCGAGGCGCTGGGCAAGCCCGATGACGCCAGGCGCATGGCGGCGGCGCGCGACGAGTTCCGCGTGGATCTGGACGCGTCCCTGCGCAGCGCCGCCGAGCAGCACGGCATCGATTTCCTGCCGGGCGCGGCCGAGCTTGGTGATTTCGATGCCACCTCGACCACGATCGCACTCGCGCCCGGCGGCGAGCAGGGCCGCCTGCCCGAACCGCTGCTGACCAACACCTTCGAGCATTACTGGACCAGGTTCACCGATCGTCGCGACGGCCGTGAGCCATGGAAGGACTACACGCCCTACGAGTGGCGCAATGTCGCCGCATTCGTGCGGCTGGGCTGGCGCGAGCGCGCCAACGAGGCGCGCGAGTGGTTCTTCGGCCATCGCGCGCCGCTCGCCTGGAACCAGTGGGGCGAGGTGGTGACGCCGACGCCGCGTACGCCGTTCTTCCTCGGGGACCTGCCGCATGCCTGGGTGGGTTCCGACTTCGTGCGCTCGGCGCTCGACATGTTTGCCTACGTGCGCGAAATTGACGACAGCCTGGTGCTGGCCGCCGGTGTGCCGGCCGACTGGTTGAACGAGGGTGTGGCGCTGCGCGGCATGCGCACGCCGCAGGGCACGGTGGGGTATTCGCTGCGCCGTGATGGCGATGCACTGCTGCTCGACATCGCAGCCGGCAGCGGCCTGCCCGAGGGCGGTCTGGTGCTGCAATGGCCCTACGAAAGCGTGCCCGGCGTGACGACGATCGACGGGCAGGTGGCGCAGTGGGAGGGAAATGAATTGCGGATCACCCGCGCGGGCGCGAAGGTGCGGATCGTGGGCGCGGACTGACCGACGACACCCTGTGGACGCAGGTGTTCGCAGGCACTTGCCGCAGGCGCGCAACGGGCATTCCGGGCGAGGCCCGTTGCGCGCCGGCGGACACATTTAGAGGCAAGCGCAGTTCGATGGAGCAGGACGTCGATGCACATGCGGGCGTTGCTGACCGGCAAGCCGCATTCGCGCATGATGCGACGGGTTCGCAGCCGGGGAGGGGCGTTACCATGTCACCTGGCGCGCGCCGCGCTGCCGGTCGCGGTGATGAGCCCGACGGGAAGTCCGCGCTGATCCGCGGCGGTTTCGCGATCGGCGAGGCCCAGAGCCCCGAAGTCTCACTGCTGCCGGCTGCGTGGTCCCGATCCTGCGCCTGGGCATTCCGGCGCAGGGATTGGTCGACGCCGGACCGGGCCTGACCGATCCCGGCGCACGCGAAGGCGACCATGCGACAAGGCCCTGATCCTGCACGACGGCCAGGAGCTGTCCAATACCGGGGGCGCCGACGCCATGCAACTGGGCATCCACGCCCTGGCTTGCGGAGCCGGGCACGGCCCAATCTGCGCGCCGGGACCGGCCGCATCGATGGAGACACGACATGCCGACTGATTCGCTGATGCGCTGGCTCGAACCCTGCGGTGCCGATGTGCGTCGCTGGCCGCGCGAGGTCCTGGACCAGTTGCAGGTCTGGCCTCCGAATCGCGCGGCGATCGCCGCGGCCCTGCAGTGCACACGCGATGCCGATCCCGACGCACGCGCGCACATCGCATCGAGCGTGGTGGCGCAAGCGCAAGCGCCGGACCAGCGACATGCGCTGGCAGGCGGTCAGTCACGACAGGGGACGTTCCATGTCCCGCCACCAGCCGCAGCGGCGCCAACACAGTTGCAGCCATGAATACACCCCGCAACGTCGATCCGCACGTCGCGATCGCGATCAACCGGTTCGGTCTCGGCGCCGCTGCCGGTGCCGCGCTGCCGGCCGATCCCCGGCGCTGGCTGCTGCGGCAGCTGGACACCTACGAAGCACTGCCGCCCGCCTGGGCGGCGACGCCCGGGACCCTGCAGTCGCTGCGCGCGCAGGCGCAGCTACAGGCGCTCGGCGGGGAGGGCAACGAGGCTGCCGCGCGGACGGCCGAGCACAAGCGCGTCCGCGACCGGATACGCGAGGGCCATGGCGTCGATGTCCGCGCGCGGTTCGCCTCCGCGCTGGACACGTCCACGCCGTTCATCGAGCGGCTGGTGCATTTCTGGGCCAACCATTTCGCCGTCTCGGTCGAAAAGCCCGCGGTCGAGGCGCTGGCTGGCGCCTTCGAGCGTGACGCGATCCGTCCCCACGTGCTCGGCCGCTTCGAGGATCTGCTGGTGGCTGCGGAACGGCATCCGGCGATGCTGCTGTACCTCGACCAGCCGCAGTCGGCCGGACCGGACAGCCTGGCCGCGCGGCGGGCGGCGCGCCGCGATGGGCGGGCGCGCGGACTCAACGAGAACCTCGCGCGCGAGATCCTGGAACTGCACACGCTGGGCGTGCGCGGCGGCTACGACCAGGACGATGTCACCGAGCTCGCCCGTGCGCTGACCGGATGGAGCGTCGTCACCGCTGGGGCGGCCGGGCAGGCGGGCGCCGCACCGACGTGGCCGGATGCGCCCGGGTTCGTGTTCCGCGCCGTGCTGCACGAGCCCGGCTCCCGCCGCGTGCTGGGCCGTGATTACCCGCAGGCGGACGAGGGCCAGGCGCTGGCGATCCTGCACGACCTGGCCACGTCCGAGGCGACGGCGCGATACCTGGCTGGCAAGCTCGCGCGCCATTTCGTCTCCGACACACCGCCCCGGGCACTGGTCGATCGTCTTGCGGGGGCGTTCCTCCGGAGTGGCGGCCAGCTCACCGATGTCTACCGCGCCCTGGTGGAATCGCCGGAGGCCTGGGCGCCGGCGCCGGCCAAGTTCAAGACGCCGTGGGACTGGCTGCTGTCGGCAATGCGTGGCACGGGCCTGGCCGAGCGTTCGGCCCTGCAGCCCGACCGCCTGCTGGTGCAGCTGGGACAGCCGGTGTGGCGGCCGGGTTCGCCCGCCGGCTTCGAAGATACCGCCGCGGCCTGGGCGGCGCCCGACGCACTGATGCGCCGGGTCGAAATGGCGCAGCGGCTGGCGAGGCACGCCGCCGCTGACGTCGATGCACGCGCGCTCGGGCCGGTCCTGCTGCCCGGCGTGCTGTCGCAGGCAACGGCGGATGAAGTGGCGCGCGCGGAAAGTCCGACATCGGCGCTGGCGCTGCTGCTGATGTCACCGGAATTCATGAGGAGGTGAGCATGACGTCGACCCCGACCCGAGGTTGCACACGACGCGGATTCCTGCGCGCGGCGGGCATGACGGGTGGCCTGGCGCTGCTCGCGCCGCGGCTGCTGCTGGCGAACGCCGCGACCGAGCGTCGCTTCGTGTTCGTGATCCAGCGTGGCGCAGCCGACGGTCTCGACACCCTGGTGCCGTACGCCGACCCGGCGTACGCCGCGCTGCGTGGTGGGCTGGCAATCGATGCCTCGGCCGCGCACCGGCTCGACGGCAGCTTCGCGCTGCATCCTGCGTTGAACGAGGCGGCCAACCTGTTCGCTGCGAAGCAGGCGCTGTTCGTGCACGCGGTGGCGTCGCCCTATCGAGAACGATCGCATTTCGATGGCCAGAACGTGCTGGAAACCGGCGGCGCGGCACCGCACCGGCTCAAGGACGGCTGGCTCAACCGGCTGGCGGCGCTGCTGCCCTCCGACGGCCGGGAGCCGCTTGCGCTGGCCTCCACCGTGCCGACCGCCCTGCGCGGCGACGCGAAGGTCGCGTCCTACGCGCCGTCGGCCTTGCCCGATGCCAGCGACGACCTGCTGTTGCGGGTTGGCCAGCTGTACGCGTCGGACCCGCTGCTGGGCAGCCTGTGGGAATCGGCCCTGCGCACGCGGGGCATCGCCGGCGAGGCGGTTGGCGGTCCCGGCACTGCACGCCGGGACGCGGAGGCGATCGGCACGCTCGCGGCGGGGTTCCTGGCGCGCCCGGACGGTCCGCGCATCGCGATGATCGAAACCCAGGGTTGGGACACGCACAGCCGGCAGCAGGCGCGCCTGGCGACCCACCTGGGCGCACTCGACCGGCTGCTCGGGGCGCTGCGCGATGGCCTCGGCCCGGCCTGGGCACAGACGGTGGTCCTGGTCGCCACCGAGTTCGGGCGCACCGCCGCGATCAACGGCACCGGCGGCACCGACCACGGCACCGGCTCGGCGGCGATGCTGGTCGGTGGCGCGGTCAGGGGCGGGCGGGTACTGGCCGACTGGCCGGGTCTCGCCCCGGGTGATCTCTACGAGGGACGCGACCTGCGGCCGACGATGGATCTCGATGCGCTGATCGCGTCCGCCGTCGGCGAATGTTTCTCGCTGGAACCCGGCATGGTGGCGCGCACCCTGTTTCCGCGCTCGGGCAGGAGAGCGACCCTGCCATCTCTGCTGCGCAGCTGACGCGGATCAGCGCTGCGCGCGCGCCTCGCGGACGATCGCGGCGGCACGCGCCGCGGTCTCGCGGACGCGGGCGTAGTCGCCGGCTTCGATCCATGCCTTGTCCAGCATCCACGAGCCGCCGATGCACAGCACGTTCGGCTGCGACAGGAACTCCGCCGCGTTGGCTTCGGAAATCCCGCCGGTGGGGCAGAAGCGCATGTCGTGCAACGGCCCGGCCAGGCCCTTGAGCATCGCCAGCCCGCCTACGGCGCTCGCCGGAAACAGCTTGCAGTTGCGGAACCCGCGTTCGCGCAGGGACATGAACTCGGTCGGCGTCGCGGCACCGGGCACGACCGGGATGTCGGCCGCGGCCAGCGCATCGGCCAGGCCGGGCGGCGTACCGGGCGTGACCAGGAAGTCCGCGCCCGCATCGATCGAGGCGCGGATGTTGTTGGCGTCGAGCACGGTGCCGGCGCCGATGACGATGCCGGGACGCTCGCGCTTGAGCATGGCGAGTGCATCGATCGCGATCGGCGTGCGCAGGGTCAGCTCCAGCGTGCTCAGGCCGCCTTCGAGCAGGGCATCGGCGAGGGCGCGTGCCTCGTCGAGAGTGTTGACGGTGATCACCGGCAGCACGCCGGCATGACGCAGGAGATCGGCAGCGCGCTGCTGGCGTTCGGGCATCGAAGAAACGTCGGGCATCAGGTCAATTGTCCTTTTCGTCATGCGGCGCATCGGCGGCCGCGGCATCGGCGCCGAGATCGTATTCGGCATCGTAGTCCCACAGGCTGCCTTTGCTGGTCGCGGGACCGCAGCTGATCGACAGCGCGCCCTGGTCGGCGGGCGACACATTCGCACGATTGAAGCCGAACAGGTTGCGGCCGTAGTCGGTCGCGGCTGGCGCCGTGTCGGATGCAGGTTCGCGCGCGCGCCATTCGTCGGCGTCCACCAGTGCTTCGAGCGTGCCCGCTTCGCCGTCGAGGCGGATCATGTCGCCTTCGCGCAGGTAGGCGAGCGGGCCGCCGCGTGCGGCCTCGGGCGTCATGTGGATCGCGGCGGGTATCTTGCCGGACGCGCCGGACAGGCGGCCGTCGGTGACCAGGGCCACGCGCCGTCCCTGGTTCTGCAGCATGCCCAGCAGCGGTGCCAGCGAATGCAGCTCCGGCATGCCGTTTGCCCTCGGGCCCTGATAGCGCACGACGGCGACGAAATCGTGCGGCAGTGCGCCCGCGGCGTGCAGGCGGTTGAGCGCCTGCGGCGTGTCGACGACGACGGCGGGCGCTTCGATGGTGCGGAATTCCGGCTTCACCGCCGAGAGCTTGATCAGCGAGCGCCCGAGGTTGCCGCGCAGCAGGCGCAGGCCGCCCTGGGCTTCGAACGGCGCCGAGACCGGTCGCAGCACGCCCTCGTCGGCGCTGACCCGTGGCCCCGGCTCGTAGCGCACGCGCGCACCGTCGAGCTTGGGCTCCTCGGCGTAGCGGGCCATGCCGCCTTCG
Organism: Luteimonas sp. 100069; assembly: GCF_003813845.1. Taxonomy (NCBI): domain Bacteria; kingdom Pseudomonadati; phylum Pseudomonadota; class Gammaproteobacteria; order Lysobacterales; family Lysobacteraceae; genus Luteimonas; species Luteimonas sp. 100069. The sequence continues at coordinate 1,259,727 of NZ_RPFN01000001.1, read as the reverse complement.
ACGATGGTCGGGATGTCGCCGTGCATCAGGCCGGCTTCGAGCAGTTCGCGGAAGACGTAGGCATTGCCGCCGGCGGCGTGATAACGATTCACGTCGGCCTCGCCGTTCGGGTACACGCGGGCCAGCAGTGGCACGACCTGCGACAGGCGGTCCATGTCGTCCCAGGTCAGCACGATTCCGGCGGCGCGAGCGACGGCGATCCAGTGGATGGTGTGGTTGGTGGAACCACCCGTCGCCATCAGCATCGCGACCGCGTTGACGATCGCGCGCTCGTCGATCAGTTCGCCGATGGGACGATAGTCACCGCCCAGCGCGGTGATCGCCAGTGCACGTTCCACCGCCTCGCGGGTGAAGGCTTCGCGCAGCGGCGTGCCCGGATTGATGAAGGCCGCGCTCGGCAGCTGCACGCCCATCGCCTCGAGCATGGTCTGGTTGGAATTGGCAGTGCCGTAGAAGGTGCAGGTGCCGGCCGAGTGATAGGACTGCGCTTCGACTTCCAGCAGTTCCTCGCGCGTCGCCTCACCGGCGGCGTAGCGCTCGCGCACTTCGGCCTTGGTCTTGTTCGGAATGCCCGGCGTCATCGGTCCGCCCGGGATGAAGATCGCCGGCAGATGGCCGTAGGCGAGCGCGCCGATCAGCAGGCCGGGGACGATCTTGTCGCAGATGCCCAGATAGACGCTGGAATCGAACATGTCATGCGACAGCGCGATCGCGGTGGCCTGGGCGATGACGTCGCGGGAGAACAGCGACAGCTCCATGCCGGCGCGTCCCTGGGTGACGCCGTCGCACATCGCCGGTACCCCGCCTGCAACCTGGGCGGTATGCCCCAGATCGCGGGCGATCTCGCGGATGAACTCCGGGTACACCTCGTAGGGCTGGTGCGCGGAGAGCATGTCGTTGTAGGCGGTGACGATGCCGAGGTTGGCGGTCGGCGCGCCGCGCAGGCGCTGCTTGTCGACCGGACCGGACGCGGCGAAGCCATGGGCGAGGTTCGCGCAGCTCAGGCGTCCGCGGAGCGGCCCTTCGTCGCGCATGCGCGCGATGCCTTCGAGGTAGGCACGCCGCGACGGCGCACTGCGCTCGCGGATGCGTTCGGTCACGGAATGAAGAACGGGATGCAGGCTCATGGGCGTCGGCAATGGAATCCAGTGGCCCCGACAGGCGCGGGACGGGCAGGGAGGCGGGACGACCGTCCCGATGCGCGCCGGGTGCGCGCGATGCTGTGCCGGCTCGGCAAGTTCGACGGCATCATTCGCCGGTCACGGGCACCAGTGGACGTGCAGTGTGGCGCCGGGCGTGGTGAACGCGATGCGAGCCGGAAACTCGGTGGCATCGTCGCTCTGCAGCAGCCGGTCCAGCAGTGCGCGCTTCTTTTCGCCGCGGATCAGCAGGATGCGCGTGTGCGCGGGCGCCAGGCCCGCCGGCGTCAGGCTGATGCGCCGCTGCCAGATACCGGCGCCGGGGCTGCCGCCGGCATCGACGCCGACATAGGGCGACGGCGATGCAAGCGCGCCTTCCAGATCGATCATGCCGGGGAACAGCGATGCGGTATGGCCGTCGTCACCCATGCCCAGGACCACCACGCCGGCCGGCTGGCGCGCGTGCAGGTTGGCTGTGGCGATGGCCTCGTCGAAGGGACGGCCGGCACGGGTGATCGTCTCGAGCCGCGCCTTCTGCGCCTTGTTCTGGATCAGCGTCTCGCGCAGCAGGCGGGCATTGCTGTCGGGGTCGTCGGGCAGCAGCCAGCGCTCGTCGACCAGGGCCACGTCGACGCGATCCCAGGCCAGCGGCGATTTCGACAGCGCTTCGTAGACCGGGCCGGGCGTCTTGCCGCCCGACAGCAGCAGGCGCGCGCGCGGCCTGTGTTCCAGATCGCGGGCGATGGCGGACGAGATGGCGATCGCGGCGCCCCAGGTCCACTGGGTCGCCGATTCGTAGGCATGCAATTGCATGCGCCCATCGTCGCCGATTCCGCCGGCAATGCCAAAGGCCGGGGCGCCTTGCGCCGTCATGCCGCGGCCCTGCGCGCGGCGATCGCTGCGGCGCCAAGCAGGCCGGCATGCGGATGCAGCATCGCGATGGTCGGCACGCGCCCCATGTTCGGCGAGAACCGGCCCTTGTGTTCGAAGCGCTGGCGGAAGCCGGAATGGCGGATCGAGTCGAGCATTTTCGGTACCAGGCCGCCGGTGAGGAAGACGCCATCCCAGGCGCCAAGGGTCAGCACCAGATCGCCGGCGATCGCGCCGAAGACTGCGCAGAACACGTCCACGGCGCGCCCGCACAGGGCGTCGCCGGCGGCTGCGCGCGCGGTGATGTCGGCCGGTTGCATCGGACCGGGATCGACGCCGGCGATCTCGCTGAGCGCGCGATGGATGTTGACCAGGCCCGGGCCGCAGATCAGCCGTTCGTTCGACACCCGGCCGAACTGCGCCGACAGGCGCTCGAGGATCATGGTTTCCTCCGGTGTGCCTGGCGGAAAACTGACGTGGCCGCCTTCAGTCTCGAGCGGATGATGGCGGCCATCGCGGATCATCAGGCCACCGACGCCCAGGCCCGTGCCCGGCCCGATCACGGCGTAGGTACACGGGCCGTCGGGATCCTTGGGCACCGACCATTGCACGCCGCCGACGAGCGCGTAGTCGCCGGGCTGCAGCAACGGGATGGCCATCGCCTGGGCGGCGAAATCGTTGGTCAGGACGACATCGTCGATGCCGAGCCGCTGACGGGTACGCGTGCGCGAGATGACCCAGGGATGGTTGGTGATGCGTGCATCGTCGCCGTCCACGCGCCCGGCCACGGCGAACACGGCGCGCGGCAACGAGGCGTGCGTGCCTTCGCCGGGCCTGCCGTCGTGGCCGATCTGCGCCAGGTAGTGCAGGGCCGCGTCGGCCAGCGAAGGAAAGTCCGCCACCGGGAAACCGCGCACGGTATCGAGCTGCAGCGGCGTCGGGCTGGTGGTGTCGGCCAGCGCGAATCGTGCGTTGGTGCCGCCGATGTCGGCGAGCAGGGCAAGGTTGGCGGCGGTCACGGCTTGCGGCCTGCTGTCGTGGTGAGCGTACGCGGCAGGAACGGCTGCGCTTCGGCCGGTCCCCAGCTGCCGGCCGGATAGTCGTGCACCGGCGTGCCGGCCTCGCGCCACGCAGCGCTGACGCTGTCGATCCAGCGCCAGGCCGCCTCGACCTCGTCGTCGCGGACGAACAGGGTCTGGTCGCCCTTGAGCGCATCGATCATCAGGCGTTCGTAGGCGATGCGGCGCTTGGGGGGCAGCATCGCCAGGTCCAGCGACATCGGCTGCAGCTCGTTCGCGCTCCACTCCGACGCGGCCAGGCTGCCCATCAGACCCAGCTCGATCGTCTCTTCGGGCTGCAGCCGCACGCGCAGCTGGTTGGCGCGGGCGCGCCTGCGCTCGTCGGCACCGAACAGCCAGTGGGTCACCGGCTTGAACGTGATCACCACTTCGGTCGTGCGCGAGGGCATGCGCTTGCCCGTCACCAGGCGGAACGGCACGCCGGCCCAGCGCCAGTTGTCGATCCATGCGCGCAGCCCGACGAAGGTCTCGACATCCTCGTGGCCGCGATGATCGAAACCCTTGGCTGCCTGGCCATCGACGACCCCGGTGACGTAGCGGCCACGCACGCTGTCGACGTCGGCAGTGGCCGCCGTCATCGGACGGAGCGCGCGCAACACCTTGCGCTTCTCCTCGCGGATGCTGTTGGTGTCCATTGCTGCGGGCGGCTCCATCGCGATCAGCGCCAGCAGTTGCAGCATGTGGTTCTGGACCATGTCGCGCAGCGCGCCGTAGTCGGCGTAGTAGCCTTCGCGGCCATCCACGCCCGCGGTTTCGGCGACGATGATGTCCACCGACTCGATCCAGCGGCGCTCCCAGGTCGCTTCGAGCAAGGTGTTGCCCAGGCGCAACGCGAGCAGGTTCTGCACCGGCGCCTTGCCCAGGTAATGGTCGATGCGGAAGATGCGTGATTCGTCGAGCGCTGCCTTCAGGGTCGCGTCGATTTCCTGCGCGCTGGCAAGGTCGTGGCCGATGGGCTTCTCGAGCACCAGGCGCGACGGCGCCTCCAGCAGACCGGCCGCCTTGAGGCCGCGGCATGCGGAGGCGAACAGGTTGGGCGGAGTGGACAGATAGCTGACCGACGGACGGTCGGCGAATTTCGACAGCGCGACGGCCATCGAGTCGGCGTCGGCGAGATCGACCGATACGTACTGGACGCGCCGCAACAGCTCGTCGAGCGCGGCGGGATCATAGTCCTCGCACAGACGCTCGCGCAGCCACGCGCGGAAACTTTCGTCATCGTGTTCGCTGCGCGCGATCGCGATCACGCGGAACTGCGCCGGCAACAGTCGATCGCGCAGCAGGTGCACGAGTGACGGGAACAGGTAGCGTTGAGCCAGGTCGCCGGTGGCGCCGAACAACAGCAGGGAATCGTGCATGGGCGCCGCAACTGCCTTGGTTCAGGTGGGAGATCACGAAGTGTGTCGTCGGAAGCGCTCGAACCGCAACGGTGGCGATGCTCGACTGCAGGATCGCGGCGGTGTGTCCGGCGCCGAACTGCCTGCGTGTCGAGCACGCCGCCGCAGCATCGTGCGTCACGGTTGCGGGGGCGACGCGCCACCACGGTCATGTCTGGAACCGCTTACATGCGAGAATAGCGCAACAGCGCGATGGCGCTCCACGCTTGCATCGTGCGCGGGCGGGGTGGACACGGCAGCAGACGGGAGCTTGCATGGCACAGGTGCGGTTCGACGCGGTACGGAAGGTCTATCCCAATGGCTTCGTCGGCGTGGCCGGCGCGAGTTTCGAGGTGGTCGATGGCGAACTGCTGGTGCTGGTGGGGCCCTCGGGCTGCGGCAAGTCGACATTGCTGCGCATGGTCGCGGGGCTGGAGGCGATCAGCGACGGCACGCTGACGATCGGCGATCGCGTGGTCAACGACGTGGCGCCCAAGGACCGCGACATCGCGATGGTGTTCCAGAGTTACGCGCTGTATCCGCACATGAGCGTGGCCGAGAACCTCGCGTTCGGCCTGAAGCTGCGCGGACAGTCCAAGTCCGAGATCGCCGCGCGGGTGACCGAAGCGGCGCAGATGCTCGAACTCGACCAGGTGCTCGACCGCAAGCCGGGTCAGCTCTCCGGCGGACAACGCCAGCGCGTCGCCCTGGGCCGCGCCCTGGTCCGGCAGCCGCAGGTGTTCCTGCTCGACGAACCGTTGTCCAATCTAGACGCCAAGCTGCGCAGCGGCATGCGGGTCGAGATCGCCCGGCTGCACCGCAAGCTCGGCACGACGATGATCTATGTCACCCACGACCAGATCGAGGCGATGACACTGGGCCAGCGCATCGTCGTGCTCAAGGATGGGCGGATCCAGCAGATCGACACGCCGATGGCGCTGTACGAGCGCCCCGCCAATCTGTTCGTCGCCACCTTCCTCGGCAGTCCGGCAATGAACGTGCTGCGCGGGCGCCTCGAGCGTGACGGTCGGAGTTGGACGCTGGAGGCTGGCGATGAGGTGTCGCTGGCGCTGGGCGAGGCGGAGTTTCCGCCAGACTGGGCCGGGCGCGAAGTCGATCTCGGTATCCGCCCCGAGCACCTGTTGCCGGCCGCTGCCGGCGCCGCCTCGCTTGCGCCGGTGGTGGAGGTGGTGGAGCCGGTCGGCAGCGAGGTCTTCGCCAACCTGCGGCTGGGCAGGCATGCGCTGATCGCGCGGCTGCCCCCCGACCGTGTGCCCGTGCCGGGGGAGACGCTGCCGCTGTCGATCCCGAGCGGGCGCGTGCACGCCTTCGATGTCGGGACGGGTGAGCGGCTGGTGCCGCGCGCCTGAGCCTGGGTCCGGGGGATATGGTTCCTCGGCCGGCGCCCCCGTGTTGCGCGCCTGACGGCCTTCTTGCGCAGTCGGCTGTTCCGCCGTCAGCGTCGCCTGGTCTCTGCCCTGGCCGTGGCCAGGGCTGCCCGCAGGGGCGCTGTATCCGGATCCGGCCACACGACACCCCGGCGCGAGCGGTGGCCTGCGGCCCGCGGCAGCCCCGCGCGTCGGTATACTGGCTGCTTGTGCGCGCGAAGGCCGGTCTGGGCTTTTGGAATCAACTGGTTACAGCGGGGATTTCGCGTAGCGCCTGACACGCTTCCGTCATCCATCGCGCCTTCGCAGGCGCCAAGAGGCCACCAAAGCCCGCATGCGCCTGTCCACGATCAAGCTCGCCGGTTTCAAATCCTTCGTCGATCCGACCACGCTGCACCTGCCGACCAACATGACCGGCGTGGTGGGGCCCAATGGCTGCGGCAAGTCGAACATCATCGATGCCGTGCGCTGGGTCATGGGCGAATCCTCGGCGAGCCGCCTGCGTGGCGACTCGCTGACCGACGTGATCTTCGCCGGCTCCACCGCGCGCAAGCCGGTGTCGCAGGCGATGGTCGAACTCGTCTTCGACAACTCCGATCACACGATTGCCGGCGAGTTCGCGGCGTTCAACGAGATTTCGGTCAAGCGCACGGTCAGCCGCGACGGGCAGAGCGGCTACTACCTCAACGGCACCAAGTGCCGGCGGCGGGACATTACCGACCTGTTCCTCGGCACCGGCCTCGGGCCGCGCAGCTACTCGATCATCGAGCAGGGCATGATCTCGCAGGTCATCGATGCCAAGCCCGAAGAGCTGCGTGTGTATCTGGAGGAGGCGGCCGGCATCTCCAAGTACAAGGAGCGCCGCAAGGAAACCGAGACCCGGATCCGGCATACCCGCGAGAACCTCGACCGCCTCAGCGACCTGCGCGAGGAAGTCGGAAAGCAGCTGCAGCATCTCGCGCGGCAGGCCAAGCAGGCCGAGCAGTACACCGCGATCCAGGCCGAGCGCCGGATCCGCGATGCCGAGTGGAAGGCCCTGGAATGGCGCACGCTCGATTCGCGTCTGCGCGCACTGCGCGAGGGTCTGGCGCAGGAAGAAACCAGGCTCGAGCAGATTATCGCCGAGCAGCGCGAAGCGGAGCGCGAACTGGAAACCGGACGCGAGCGGCGGCACGAGGCCAGCGAGGGACTCAACCGCGCCCAGGCCGAGAGCTACGAAGTCAGCGGCATGCTCGCGCGGGTCGAGCAGCAGATCCAGCACCAGCGCGAACTGTCGGCGCGGCTGCTCAAGGCCCGCGACGAGGCCCAGGCGCAGCTCGCCGAGATCGGCGCGCATATCGACCAGGACCAGCTGCGGCTCGACACCCTGCACGAGAGCATTGCCGACGCCGAGCCGCGCCTGGCGCAGCTGCAGGACGACGATGCGGTGCGCCAGGACATGCTGCGGGACGCTGAAACCGCGCTCGCCGACTGGCAGACGCGCTGGGAGACCCACAACCGCGAGCAGGGCGAGTCCGCCCGCGCGGGCGATGTCGAACGGACCCGCGTCGATTACCTGGACAGGCAGGCGCTGGAAGCCGAGCGCCGGCGCGAGCAGCTGCAGGCCGAGCGCGCAGGCATTGATCTGGACGCGCTCAGCGAAACCTTCGCCGATCTGCAGATCCGCCACGACGAGCAGAAGGCCGCGCTCGACACGCTCGGCGACGATCTGGAAACCCGCAAGGCGGCCGCGGTCGAGCTGGAGGACGCCCAGCGGCGCGCGCAGGAGGAGATCTCCGGCGTGCGCAAGCAGGCGCAGGAGGCCCGTGGCCGGCTATCGTCGCTGGAGACCCTGCAGAACGCAGCGCTCGGCCAGGAGCAGGGCGCCGCGGTGGAATGGCTGCGCCAGCGCGGGCTCGATTCCGCCGCGCGCGTGGGCGAGCGGTTGCGGGTCGAGTCTGGCTGGGAGTTCGCGGTCGAGAGTGCGCTCGGGCAGTTGATCGAAGGCGTGCTGGTCGATGGCGACGGAGTGCCGGCCGAACTGGTCGATGCGCTCGGCGAACTCGGCGAGAGCCGGTTGGCGCTGGTGTCGTCGGACATGGGCGACGATGTCTTCGCGCCGACGTCGCTGGCCGCGAAGGTGCAGGGCCCGCTGGCGATCCGTCGCCTGCTGGCGCGCCTGCACGTATCGGAAACGCTGGCAGAAGCACGCGCCTTGCAGGCCCGCCTGGGCGATGGCGATTCCGTGATCACCCGCGGCGGGGAGCGACTCGGCGCGGGCTGGGTGCGGGTGTCCCGCTCGGGCGCCGCCAAGCAGGGTGCACTGCTGCGCGAGCGGGAGATCCAGTCGCTGCGCGAACAGATCGCCACGCTGCAGGACCAGGAGCAGGCGCTGGAGGCGCGGATCGCGCAGGGCCGCGAGCAGCTGCTCGGCGTCGAACAGCAACGCGAGGAAGCGCAACGTGCGCTGTACGTCGCGCATCGCGGCGTGTCCGAGCTTGCCGGCCAGGTGCAGAGCCAGCAGGGCCGGGTGGAAGCGGCGCGCAACCGGATCGAGCGTATCGATGCCGATCTCGCCCAGCTGCACGAAACGCTCGACACCGCCGCCCAGCAGGCGCGGGATGCGCGCGGCCGGCTCGAGGACGCGGTCGAACGGATGGCCGAGTTCGAGGCCGCGCGCAGCGCGCTGGAGCTCGAGCGTCGCAGCCTGGTCGAAGCACGTGACCAGGCCCGCGCGGCGGCGCGGGAATCGCGCGATGCTGCGCACGCCCTCGCGCTGACGCTGGAATCGCAACGCGCCCAGATCACCTCGCTGACCCAGGCCCTGGCGCGCATGGGTGGACAGCGCGGTCAGATCGACAGCCGCCTGGGCGAACTGTCCGAACAGCTCGCGCATGGCGACTCGCCGGTCGAGACGCTGGAGCAGCAGCGCCAGGTCGCACTGGAGGCGCGCGTGCGCACTGAACGCGCGCTCGGCGAGGCACGTTCGCTGCTCGAAGGCATCGACAACGAACTGCGCGCCTTCGAGCAGGTCCGCCAGCAGCGCGATGCGCAGGCGCTGACCCAGCGCGAGGCGATCGGCCAGCGCCGGCTTGACCAGCAGGCGCTGGTGATCGCCGCCGACCAGCTGGCAGCGCAGGTCGTCGAATCCGGCTTCGTCGTCGAGGAGGTGTTGAACGGGCTCGATGACTCGGCCAATGCCAGGGACTGGGAGAAGATCGTCACCGACTTCGACGCACGGCTGCGTCGTCTCGAACCGGTGAACCTTGCGGCGATCGCCGAGCACGCCGAAGCCGCGCAGCGCAAGGAGTACCTCGACGCGCAGGACGCAGACCTCAACTCGGCGCTCGAAACGCTGGAGGAAGCCATCCGCAAGATCGACCGCGAGACCCGCGGCCGCTTCAAGGACACTTTCGACAAGGTGAATGCCGGCGTGCAGGCGCTGTATCCGCGGCTGTTCGGCGGCGGCCATGCGTATCTGGAGCTCACCGGCGAGGACCTGCTCGACACGGGCGTGGCGATCATGGCGCGTCCGCCGGGCAAGCGGGTCTCGAACATCTCGCTGCTGTCGGGCGGCGAGAAGGCGATGACCGCGGTCGCGCTGGTGTTCTCGATCTTCCAGCTCAATCCCGCGCCTTTCTGCCTGCTCGACGAGGTGGATGCGCCGCTCGACGAGGCCAACGTCGGCCGCTTCACCGCGATGGTCAAGGAGATGAGCGAGCAGGTGCAGTTCCTGTTCGTCAGCCACAACAAGGCGACGATGGAGGCCGCATCGCAGCTCAGCGGCGTTACCATGCGCGAGCCCGGCGTCAGCCGCCTGGTGTCTGTTGACCTTGCCGAAGCCGCGCGACTCGCCGGCGCCGCCTGACTGGAGAATTTTGCCAATGACCGATGACTGGATGATGCGGATCGGGATCCTGGTCGCGGGCCTGCTGCTGATGGGTGCGATCTGGTACTTCGGGACACGTCCGCGTAGCGGCCAGGGGCGGCGCATCGCCCCGGCCGACGAGCGCGAGCAGCGCCTGGAACCCACACTCGGCGCCCAGCTCGAACAGGATCTCGGCAGCGCCGGGGTGCCGCGCGCCGCGGGCGATACCGAGGCAGTGCAGGCGGAGATGGACCTGCTCGACGAAACCGTCGGCAGCGTTTCGCCCAACAGCGAGCTGGGCAAGCGCAATACCGACGACTTCGACAAGATCATCACCCTCTACATCGCGGCGCGCGCCGGCAGCGTGCTGCGCGGTCCGGACATCGTGGTCGCCGCCGAGAAGACCGGGCTGACCTACGGCCACATGAACGTGTTCCACCGCCTGGTCGACGGCCATCCCGAGCGCGGCCCGATCTTCAGCGTTGCCAACATCCGCAGTCCCGGCAGCTTCGACATGGCGGAGATCCAGTCGCTGGAGACGCCGGCGATCGCGTTCTTCCTGACCCTGCCGGCGCCAACCCGTGCACTCGATGCCTGGGATGCGATGCTGCCGACCGCCGAGCGCATGGCAGAACTGCTCGATGGTGTGCTGCTCGACGAGCAGCGCAATGCCCTGGGTCGCCAGCGTATCGGCGGCCTGCGGGAAGAACTGCGCACCTGGGATCGCGAGCACGAAGCCCCGCCGGTGACCCGCAGCCCGCGCTGGTAGGAGCGGGCAGGGTGGCGATCTCGGGCATCAGCCACCTGACCTTCGTCGTCCGCGACCTCGACCGGACGACCCGGCTGTTCGTCGAAGGGCTCGGCGCGCAGGAGGTCTATGCCAGTGGTGCCGACAGCCGTTCGCTGTCGCCCGAGAAGTTCTTCCTGCTCGGTGGCATCTGGATCGCGACGATGCAGGGTGAGCCGCTGCCCGCGCGTTCCTACCGCCATGTCGCCTTCGCTGTCGCGGCGGCCGAGCTGCCGGGCTATCGCGTCCGGCTCGAAGCGCTGGGTGTCGAGTTCGGGCCGTCGAGGCCGCGTATCGAAGGCGAGGGCGAGTCCCTGTACTTTCACGACTTCGACAACCACCTGTTCGAACTGCACGCAGGGACGCTCGAAGCCAGATTGCAGGTCTACCGCGCGGCCGTGACCGCGGCTCGGCTTGGAGCGGGCGAGGGGCCTCTGGGACGCAACGCGCGATCGGTCGAGGCGCGTATCCGGTCGACAGAGGACTTGCCGTGAGCGCAGCGACTCGGCGGAGCGCCATGCAGCCCTGATCCTGGCGCTTGCGCGTGTCCAAGGCCCGGTCATGGAGGCATCTCACACGCGCGTTTTCACTCCATGCCTGCCGCTTTGCGAACGCGGCAGGCCTACAATTCCCGCATGCCGACTCCATCCCCCGCCGACCGCGCCGCCGAGTTGCGCGCGCGCATCGAAGCCGCCAATCACCGGTATTACGTGCTCGACGACCCGTCGATCCCCGACGCCGAATACGACGCGCTGCTGCGCGAGCTCGAAGCCCTTGAGACGGCCCATCCCGAGCTGGCCAGTGACGATTCGCCTACGCGCACGGTCGGCGCCAGACCCGATGGCGGCTTCCCGGAAGTGCGGCATGCGATCCCGATGCTGTCGCTGGCCAACGCCTTCGAGACGCCCGGCGTAGGCGAGGACGCGGACGATCGCACGCGCTATGCCGAGGTCGCCGATTTCGAGCGCCGTATCGAACAGAAACTGGGCATCTCCGCACCGGTGTTCTCGGTCGAACCCAAACTCGATGGCCTGGCGATCAGCCTGCGCTACGAGAACGGAATCTTCGTGCAGGGTGCGACGCGCGGCGACGGCGCCACCGGCGAGAACGTCACCGCCAACCTGCGTCAGGTGCGCGCAGTGCCGTTGAAGCTGCGCACCGCCGACAGCCCGCCGCCCGCGGTGCTCGAGGTGCGCGGTGAGATCTACATGCCGCGCAAGGCCTTCGAGGCCTGGAATGCGAGGGCGCTCGAACACAACGAGAAGTTGCTGGCCAATCCGCGCAACGGCGCCGCCGGCTCGCTGCGCCAGCTCGATCCGGCGGTGACCCGCCGGCGTCCGCTCGCGTTCTTCGCCTACGCGGTTGGCGAGGTGCGCGGGCTGGAACTGCCCGAGACCCATTCGGCGACGCTGGCACTGCTGCGCCAGTTCGGCTTTCCGGTGGCGCCGGAGGTGGATACCGCCACCGGTTTCGACGGGTTGATCGCGTACTTCCGCCGTATCGGCAAGATGCGCGACAGCTTGCCCTACGACATCGATGGCGTGGTCTACAAGCTCGACGACTTCGATCAGCAGGCGACGATGGGTTTCGTCTCGCGGGCACCGCGCTGGGCGTTGGCGCACAAGTTCCCGGCGCAGGAACAGTCCACCGTGCTGCGCGCGATCGAGGTGCAGGTGGGCCGGACCGGCGCGATCACGCCCGTTGCGCGACTGGAGCCGGTCCAGGTCGCCGGGGTCACGGTCACCAATGCGACCCTGCACAACGAGGACCAGATCCGCCGTCTCGACGCCCGTGAAGGCGACACCGTGATCGTGCGCCGCGCAGGCGACGTGATTCCCGAGATCGTGCGCGTGATCGAGGAGCGGCGGCCGGCGGAAGCGGTGCAGTGGTCGATGCCGACGACATGCCCGGTCTGCGGCTCGTCGCTCGTGCGCGAGGAGGGCGCCGCAGCCTGGCGCTGTACGGGCGGGCTCACCTGTTCGGCGCAGCGCAAGGAAGCCGTGCGCCATTTCGCCTCGCGCCGCGCCATGGACATCGAAGGCCTCGGCGACAGGCAGGCCGAAGCCCTGGTGGAGTTCGGCTTCGTCCATTCCCCGGCCGATCTCTATGTGCTCACGGTCGAGGACCTGGTACGCATGAAGACTGCGCTCGATGCCGCGACGGCTGCCGACTTCGCGCAGGCGGTACGTGACAGCAGAGGCGCGCTGGTGCTCGATGCCGAGGGCGAGGCGGTGCTCGCGGAGGAGGCGCCGGTGTGGAAGGAGGCCGGCTTCCTGCGCCAGCACCTCGCACTCGGCACTGACGGCAAGCTCGCGACGCGGTGGGCCGAGAACCTCGTGGCCGGTATCGACGCCAGTCGCACCACGACGCTGCCGCGCTTCCTGTTCGCCCTGGGCATTCCGCACCTGGGCGAGACCACGGCCAAGTCGCTGGCGCACTGGCTGGGCTCGCTCGAGTTCGTGCGCTCGACCCCGGCCGCGCTGCTCCAGGCGCTGCCGGATATCGGTGGCGAAGTGGCACGTTCGATCGCGACGTTCTTCGAGCAGCCGGGCAACATCGCGGTCGTCGACGCACTGCTCGCGGCCGGCATCACGTTCACTGACGAGGCGGCGCCTGCCGCCGAGCTGCGCGAACGGCTTGGACTTGCGCACCTGCTGGCCTCACTGCCGGTCGACAAGCTCGGCGGCAAGAGTGCCGAGCGCCTCGCCGACACCTACGGCAGCCTTGACGCATTGCTCCGCGCGAACGCCAGCGGCTGGACGGGCGCCGGGCTTTCCAGCGCGGGCGCGGACAATCTTTCCGCGTATCTCGCCAATGCCGACGCGCTCGCCGCGCTGCGGGCAGAGGACGCCGCGATGAGGCGTCTGCTCGATGCCGCGCCGGTGCGGGCGTCGAAGGCGGCTGGCCCGTTGGCGGGCAAGACCGTCGTGTTGACCGGCACCCTGTCGGCGATGACCCGCGACGAGGCAGGTGAGCGTCTGGAAGCACTGGGCGCGAAGATCGCGGGCAGCGTCTCCAGGAAAACCTCGCTGGTGGTCGCCGGGGAGACCGCGGGGTCCAAGCTCACCAAAGCCCAGGAGCTCGGGATCGAGATCTGGGACGAGGCCGCGCTGCTCGCTTTCCTCCGGACGCAGGCATGAGCGATCCACGGCTGCCTTCGGCGAGCTTCGAGACCCTCCGGCTGCGCGCACGCCTCAATGAGGCCCTGCGTGCATTCTTCGCCGTGCGTGGCGTGATCGAGGTCGAGACCCCGATGCTGTCGCAGGCGGGCAATACCGATCCCAACGTCGCGAGCTTCCGCACGGAATTCGGCGGCCATGTCTCGGCCGGTCCGCGGACGCGCTGGCTGCGTACCTCGCCGGAGTTTCCGCTCAAGCGCCTGCTGGCGGCCGGCTTCGGCGACTGTTACGAGCTCGGCCGCGTATTTCGCGACGGCGAGGCCGGCGGCCGCCACAACCCCGAGTTCACCATGCTCGAGTGGTATCGCGTGGGTTGGGATCAGCGGGCACTTGCCGACGAGACCGTCGCGCTGGTGCAGACCGCGCTCGCGCTGGTGGAGCGGCGCGCGCATGTCGTGCAGACGAGCTTCCGCGCACTCTATCTCGACCAGCTCGGCCTTGACCCGATGACGGCGCCGGAGGCCGAACTGCAGGCGGCCCTGGGGGACATCCGGATTGATCCGCAGGGGCTTACCCGCGACGACTGGCTCGACCTGTTGATGACCCACCGCATCCAGCCGGCCAATCCAGCCGACCGCATTCTCGTGGTGCACGACTATCCGGCCTCGCAGTGCATGCTCGCACGCGTTACAGAACGCGACGGCGTGCAGGTGGCCGAACGCTTCGAGTTGTACCTGGGCGCCTTGGAGCTGGCCAACGGCTACCACGAGCTGGCCGATGGCTTCGAACAGCGCCTCCGCTTCGAGCGCGATCATGCGGTCCGCGCCTCGCGCGGCGCGCCGCTGCCGCCGCTCGACGAGGCCCTGCTCGGCGCACTCGATGCCGGCTTCCCCGACTGCGCCGGCGTGGCGCTGGGTGTCGACCGTCTGATGATGGCGATGCTCGGCACCGGAAGCATCGCGGACGTGATCGCCTTCGATTTCGCGCGGGCGTAGCGCGACGCGACTTCCGCACGCTTCATGCCGGCATCGTCCGTGGATCGTGCCCGAAGCGCGGAAAACGCCAGTGCAATCGAAGTCCGGGCCGCAACGGCAATCCGGCATCCCCGAATTACAATTGCCCCATGAACACATCCCTGCTCGATTTCGATCGCTACGACCATATCCGCCCGATCCTGTGGACCGGCGACACGCTGGAACTGCTGGACCAGCGCAAGCTTCCCTTCGTGGTCGAGCACGTCAGCTGCAGGACCAGCGACGACGTGGCCCAGGCAATCCATGCGCTGACCGTGCGTGGCGCGCCGGCCATCGGCATTGCTGCCGCGTGGGGCGCGGTGCTCGGCGCACGCGAGGTGGAAGCCGAGGACGGCGCTGCGGCGCAGGCGAAGCTTGAGCCCGCACTGCAACGACTCAATGCGGCGCGTCCGACGGCCGTCAATCTTGCCTGGGCACTGGCCCGCATGCGCCGCGTACTTGCGACCGCTGGCGCCGATTGGCGGGAAGTGCTCGAGCGTGAAGCGCGGGCGATCGCCGAGGAAGACCTCGCCGCCAACCGTCGCATGGGCGCGCTCGGCGCCGAGCTGATCGCACCCGGCAGCGGCGTGCTGACCCATTGCAATACCGGATCGCTTGCGACGGCGGGTTTCGGCACCGCGCTGGGGGTGATTCGCGCCGGCATGGCGCAGGGGCGCATCGGCAAGGTGTTCGCCGGCGAGACGCGGCCGTGGCTGCAGGGCGCGCGGCTGACGGTATGGGAGCTGCAGCAGGACGGCATCGACGCGACCCTGATCGCCGATTCCGCGGCGTCGCATCTGATGAAGAGCGGCCTGGTGCAGTGGATCATCGTCGGCGCCGACCGCATCTGCGCCAATGGCGATACCGCGAACAAGATCGGCACCTACCAGCTGGCGATCGCCGCGCGCCACCACGGCGTGAAGTTCATGGTGGTCGCGCCCTCGTCGACCGTCGACATGGATACCGCGACCGGTGACCTGATCGAGATCGAGCAACGCGATCCGGGCGAACTGTTCGGCATCGGCGGCAGCCGCACCGTGGCCGAGGGTATCCAGGCGTGGAACCCGGTTTTCGATGTGACTCCCGGGGAACTGATCGATGCCATCGTGACCGAGCAGGGCGTGGTGGAACGTCCGACCACCGCAGCGATGCGCGCATTGTTCGGCGGCTAGAGCGGCGCCCTTTGGCCGGCGCTGACTGCATCGTCTGTTTCGTCCCGTCGCGTGCGATTCGTGGGAGCGCGGCGGCACGGGGCGCTCGACGCGAGATCGGCGGCAACGTCAACGGCAGGAACCGCCGGCGATCCCGGATGCAGGTTGTGCACGCCGCTTCGTTCGCATGCGCGCCCTCCCGCTGCACCGGCAGCGGGAAAACCCCGCGCACCGGTACTGATCGCGGGCGTCGCCGAAAGATGTCGATGCGGGGCAGGTGCCGGCCGAGTGCCGCCGCCGCCCGTGCCGCGCACAAGCCAGCCGCCAAGTCCTTGTTTTTACGTTGGAAAAATTGGGGCTGCGGTGGGTTTTGTGCTATGATTTCCTGTCGTTTTCAACGCGTCGCCGGCGGCCGGTACGCGCAGCGCCGGTGAATGCCGCCGGCGTCTGAAAACCGGGCCGCGCAGCCAGGATGCAAGCACCCTCGATGGTCGAATCCGCGAAAGAAATCATTCCCGTCAATCTCGAAGACGAGATGCGGCGCAGTTACCTCGATTACGCGATGAGCGTGATCGTGGGACGCGCGCTTCCCGATGTCCGGGATGGACTCAAGCCGGTGCACCGGCGCGTGCTGTTCGCGATGCACGAGCTCGGCGCCCACAGCAACAAGGCCTATTTCAAGTCGGCGCGTATCGTCGGTGACGTCATCGGTAAGTACCACCCGCACGGCGACCAGTCGGTCTACGACACGCTGGTGCGCATGGCCCAGCCGTTCTCGTTGCGCTACATGCTGGTCGACGGGCAGGGCAACTTCGGTTCGGTCGACGGCGACTCGGCCGCTGCGATGCGTTACACCGAATCGCGCATGGCCCGCCTCAGCCACGAGCTGATGGCCGACATCGACAAGGAAACCGTCGATTTCCAGCTCAACTACGACGAGAAGGAAAGCGAGCCGACGGTCATGCCGACCCGGTTTCCGAACCTGCTGGTCAACGGTTCGGCCGGTATCGCGGTGGGCATGGCGACCAACATCCCGCCGCACAACCTGGGCGAGGTCATCGATGCGCTGATCGCATTGATCGACACCCCGGACATCGACATCGACGGTCTGATGGAATACATCCCGGGGCCGGATTTCCCGACCGCGGGGATCATCAACGGCGTCGGCGGCATCCACCTGGCGTATCGCACCGGCCGTGGCCGTGTGCGCATGCGTGCGCGCGCCGACGTGGAAGTGGCCGACAACGGCCGCGAGTCGATCATCGTCACCGAGATTCCCTACCAGGTGAACAAGGCGCGGCTGATCGAGAAGATCGCCGAGCTGGTGAAGGAAAAGAAGCTCGAGGGCATCAGCGAGCTGCGCGACGAGTCCGACAAGGACGGCATGCGCATCTACATCGAGATCAAGCGCGGCGATTCGGCCGAAGTGGTGCTCAACAACCTCTATTCGCAGACGCAGATGGAGTCGGTGTTCGGCATCAACATGGTGGCGCTGGTCGACGGCCGCCCGCAGTTGCTGAACCTCAAGCAGATCCTCGAAGCCTTCGTGCGCCACCGTCGCGAAGTGGTCACGCGCCGGACGATCTTCGAACTGCGCAAGGCGCGCAACCGTGCGCACATCCTCGAAGGCCTGACCGTCGCGCTCGCCAACATCGACGAGATGATCGAGCTGATCAAGACGTCCGAGAACCCGCAGGTCGCCAAGGAAAGGATGCTCGGCCGGCGCTGGGAAGCGGGCCTGGTCGGCGCGCTGCTCGCGGCGACCGGCTCGGAGGCCTCGCGTCCGGAAGATCTGCCCGACGGCGTGGGCCTGATCGATGGCGGCTACCAGCTGACCGAGGCCCAGGCCCAGCAGATTCTCGAAATGCGCCTGCACCGCCTGACCGGGCTGGAGCAGGACCGCCTGACCGACGAGTACAAGCTGCTGCTCGAAACCATTCGCGGCCTGATCGAGATCCTCGAAGATCCCGAAGTGCTGCTCGAGCTCATCCGCACCGAGCTGCGCAACGTCAAGGAAGAATTTGGCGATGCACGCCGCAGCGAGATCCGCGCCAGCGAGGAGGATCTCGACATCCTCGACCTGATTGCGCCGGAAGACGTCGTTGTCACGCTGTCGCACTCGGGCTATGCCAAGCGCCAGCCGGTCAGTGCCTACCGCGCGCAGAAGCGCGGCGGCCGGGGCCGCAACGCGGCGTCGACCAAGGACGAGGATTTCATCGAGCAGTTGTGGCTGGTCAACACCCACGACACCCTGCTGACCTTCACCAGTGCCGGCCGCGTGTTCTGGCTGCCGGTGCACCAGTTGCCCGATGCCGGCCCGAACGCACGCGGGCGGCCGATCATCAACTGGATCCCGCTGGAAGCCGGCGAGCGGGTACAGGCCGTGGTGCCGGTGCGCGAGTACGTGCAGGGCCAGTACGTGTTCTTCGCCACGCGTTTCGGCACGGTCAAGAAGACGCCACTGACCGAGTTCGCCTATCGCCTGGCGCGCGGCAAGATCGCGATCCGCCTGGACGAGGGCGACGCCCTGGTCGGCGTTGCGCTGACCGACGGCGAGCGTGACGTGCTGCTGTTCGCATCCAACGGCAAGACCGTGCGTTTCTCCGAGGACAGCGTGCGTTCGATGGGTCGCACTGCCGGTGGCGTGCGGGGCATCCGTTTGACGAAGGGCGAGCAGGTGGTGAGCCTGATCGTTGCCGAGCCGGCGGGCGGCATCGAGGACGACAGCGAGGACTCGATCGAAGAGGCCGTGGTCGACGCAGCGGAGACGCCGATTGCCGAGGTCGGCGCCGGCGACGACATCCCCTACATCCTCACCGCCACCGAGAACGGCTACGGCAAGCGCACGCCGCTGTCGGAGTACCCGCGCAAGGGCCGCGGCACGCAGGGCGTCATCGGTATCCAGACCACCGAGCGCAACGGTCCGCTGGTCGGCGCAGTGCTGCTGCGCAACCACGACGAGGTGCTGCTGATCTCCAACGGCGGCACCCTGGTGCGCACGCGTGCCTCGGAGATCGCGCGCGTCGGCCGCAACACCCAGGGCGTGACCCTGATGCGCGTGTCCAAGGACGAGCGCCTGCAGGGCATCGAGCGCGTCGATGGATCGATCGTCGAGACCGAGACCGAGGACGATGTGGAGATGCTGCCGCCGACTGATTCGCCCGCGACGGATGCGCCGACCGCCTCGCACTGAGGCATCGCGTCTGCATATGGAAAGGGCCGGCATTGCCGGCCCTTTTTTTTTGGTTTCGCAGCGGGATCGCATCACCGCGGCGTCCGCGGGCGGGCGCGTGGTTCACGCCCGATGAGCACCACGCGAAGTTCGCCGCCAGCGCGTGGCGTGGCCACCGCGCGGTCGTGCCAGGAGGATCAGTTCAGATGCGCGAGCACATGCTCCGCCGACGAGACCTTGTATTCGCCCGGCGCTTCGACAAAGAGCTGGCGGACAACGCCATCATCGGCGTACAGCGCGAAGCGCCGCGCGCGCAGGCCCATGCCGTAGGCGCTGGCGTCCATCTCCAGACCCATGGCCCGGATCAGCTCGCCATTACCGTCGGAAATCATGTGCAGGCCCTCCGGAACACCGGCGCTTTCGCCCCAGGCCTGCATCACGAAGGGGTCATTGACCGCCACGCAGATGACCTCGATGCCGCGTTGGCGGAAGGCATCGAAATGCTCGACGAAGCCGGGCAGGTGGCGCTCCGAACAGGTCGGGGTGAATGCGCCGGGCACCGCGAACAGCACGACCTTCTTGCCGGCGAACAGGGTGGGGGTGTCGACGACACGCACGCCGTCGTGGATGTGCTTGAGGGTGACTTCCGGGATGCTGTCACCGATCTGGATGGACATGGTTGCGCTCGTTTTCGTGAGGGTGAACAGAGTCTATCCGGAGCCGCATGACTGCGTGCGACACGCTTGAAACCGTCGCGACGATTCCTACATCGCAGGCATCGCGGCCACTGCGCCGCCCCCCATTACGGAGACATGCCATGCGTCAAGACACCTTGCGACCTGTCGTCCTTCATCCTGGCCGCCTGGAGCGGACGAGCTTGCAGGACGAGATGCGCCAGTTGCTCAACCAGTTCGTCCAGGGCGATGCCACCGACGGCTCGTCGGTCGTCACCAGCCAGTGGACGCCCCGGGTCGACATCCGCGAGGAGCGAGACCGCTTCGTGATCCTGGCCGACCTGCCGGGTATCGATCCGGCCGATGTCGAAGTCTGGATGGACAAGGGCGTGCTGAGCCTCAAGGGCGAGCGCAAGCCCGCCGTCGGCGAGACCCAGGAGCGCGACCCGGGCTCCAACGAAGTGCGGTTCTCGCGCATCGAGCGCAGCGTCGGGCGCTTCCATCGCCGCTTCACGCTGCCCGACAGCGCCGATCCCGATGGGATCACCGCGGTTGGCCACAACGGCGTGCTGGAGATCGGCATCCCCAAGCGTCCGGAAACCACGCCTCGCCGCATCCAGGTGGGCACGGCCGGGGCGGATACCCGCCAGTAAGCCCCATTGCGTCGAAGGCCGGGCCTTCGCGCGATCACGGTACGCGACGGCGGCCTGCAGGTATCCTGTGGGCCGTCGTCGTTCGCGGCGTTCCCCCTCGTGGCGGGCGACTGCCCGCATCGGATGTGCGCAGATGCAATTCAAGGATTACTACGAAATTCTCGGCGTCGAGCCGAACGCTGGCGATGCGGAAATCAAGACCGCATACCGTCGGCTCGCCCGCAAGTACCATCCGGACGTCAGCAAGGAGCCGGATGCGGAAAACCACTTCAAGTCGGTCAACGAGGCTTACGAGGCCCTCCGCGATCCCGAGAAGCGCAAGGCCTACGACAGCCTGCGTGCGCGCGGCTATCGGCCGGGCGATGACGTACAGCCACCGCCTGGCGGTTTCGGCGCAGGCCAGGACGGCTTCGACTTCGACGAGATATTCGCCGGCGGCGCGGGCGCCGGCTTCAGCGATTTCTTCGAACAGATGTTCGGGCGTCGCGCAGGCGCAGGTGCTGGCTATACCGGCCGCGGGCCCGCGCAACCGCGCGGTGACACGCGCGCGCGACTGGCGGTGCCCCTGGAGACCATCTACCGCGGCGACAGCGTCCGCGTGCCGGTGCTGGGAAAGACGTTCGACGTCAGGATTCCCCGTGGCATCCGCCAGGGACAGGTCGTGCGCCTGCCGCGCCAGGGACAGCACGGTGGCGACCTGCTGCTGGAGATCGAGTACGCAGCGCACCCGGAATTCGAAGTCGATGGTCGCAACGTGATCCACACCCTGCCGATCGCGCCGTGGGACGCCGCGCTGGGCGCGACGGTCAGCGTGGCGACGCTCGGCGGGCGCGTCGAGCTGAAGATTCCGGCCGGCTCCGAAGCGGGGCGCAAACTGCGTTTGCGTGGGCGTGGCCTGCCTGGCACCGGTGGTGCGCCGGCCGGCGACCAGATCGTCGAGCTGGAGATCCAGGCGCCGCTGGCACGCGACGAGCGCCAGATCGCGGCCTACGAGGCCTTGCGCGACGCGTTCGCCGCCACGGTGGACTGAAGCAATGCGAGCGTGCAGCCGCGCGATGCCCGGGTTCAGGCCTGCGGCGTCGCGCGGCTGCCGATGGTTTCGAGGATGGCTTCCGACAGTTCCACTTCACTGAAAGGCTTGGTCAGATAGGCCTTGGCACCTTGGCGCATCCCCCAGACGCGATCGGTGTCCTGGTCCTTCGTCGTCACCAGGATCACCGGGATATGCGCCGTTGTCGGCTCGCGGGTGATCGAGCGGGTGGCCTGGAAGCCGTTGAGGTTCGGCATCACCACGTCCATCAGGATCAGATCCGGGAGTTCGCGTTTCGCAGCTTCCACGCCAGCCTGACCGTCCTCGGCGGTCAACGCGACATGGCCGAGCTTCTCGACGATCCGCCGGATGCCCATCAGCTGGGACGGCGAGTCGTCCACGATCAGAATGCGTGCCATCGATTTCCCCCACGTGTGAGGCGTGATTCTAGCTGCGCATTCAGCTCGCGGGTGGGCGTTTCGCGTCAAAGCGTGACGAGTGTCCGCCCGAGCGAGCCGCCCGCAAGCATGGTCGCGAACACCTGCGGCAATCCGTCGAGTGTCACCTCTCGGGTGCGGATCGTCTCCAGGTGCCGGGGTTTCCAGTCGCTGGCGAGGTGCTGCCAGACCCGATCGCGGATATCGCGTGGGGTTCCGGCCGAGGCGATGCCGAGCAGCGAGACGCCCCGGATGATGAAAGGCATCACGGTCGCTGGGAGATCGGCGCTGGCCGCGAGTCCGGCGCTGGCGACATTGCCGTAGGGCGTGGTCTGCGCCAGTAGGCTGACGAGCATGTCGCCGCCCACGTTATCGAGACCACCACCGAAGCGCGCCGACTCCATCGGACGCGTCGTCGCCAGGGCGTCGCGCCCCAGCACCTCGGACGCGCCGATCTCGCGCAGATACGCGGCGTGCTCGGGCTTGCCGCTGATCGCATGGACCTCGAAGCCGGCGCTGCTGAAGATGTCGACGGCCAGCGAGCCCACGCCGCCGGTGGCGCCGGTCACCGCCAGCGGGCCGAGTTCCGGCGTCTGCCTGTTCTCCCGCATGCGCAGCAACGCGAGCGCTGCGGTGAATCCCGCCGTTCCCAGGATCATGCTTTCGCGCAGCGTCAGGCCGGCGGGCAGGGGGACCGCCCACTTCGATTCGACGCGTGCGTACCGCGCATAGCCGCCATCGCGCGTTTCCGACAGTCCGCAGCCGGTGACGAGGATCGCGTCGCCCTCCTTGAACGCCGGGTCACGCGAGGCCACCACGTGACCTGCGACGTCGATCCCGCCGACCAGCGGAAAGCGCCGCAGGATCTTGCCCTTGCCGGTACCCGCCAGTGCGTCCTTGAAGTTCACCGACGAATGCACGACCGCGATGTCGAGCTCACCATCGGCCAGGTCGCCGATCGCGATCTGCTCGATGCCGCTGCGATAACCGGCGTCGTCGTTGTGGATGCGGAAAGCGTCGAAGCGGGCGGGGATAGGCATGCGCGAGCTCGTCTGACAGAGGGTTTCAGGATACAGGTCGCGCCAGGACGGATCCGCATTCCCGGGCCGCACGGGGCCGCGATTCCATTCCTGCGCCGGCACGCGCGAGCTGCGGGTTCTTCGACTGGCCTGGTGCGCGCCATCCCGTGGAGGCGGGGATCCAGCCACGATGCGGTCGCGCGATTGCCCGGGTACATCGCGTGCGAATGCATCGCGATGCGCGGCAACCGTTACCTCACTTCATCACGCTGCGCCGCTTCTCGTCGATCCACTTGCTCGCCTGCGCGGGCTTGTAGGCGCGCATCCACGCGAGCATTTCGTCGATATCGCTGCCGTACCAGAGGTCGGCGCGCTGGTCCGGATGCAGGAAGCGCTCTTCGACCATGCGGTCGATCATCCCGATCAGCGGCGCATAGAAGCCGTCGATGTCGAGAAACGCGCAGGGCTTGCTGCCGATGCCGAGCTGGCGCCAAGTGAGCATCTCGAAGATCTCCTCCATGGTGCCGAAGCCGCCGGGCAGGGCGACGAAGGCATCCGACAGTTCGAACATGCGCATCTTGCGCGCATGCATCGAATCGACGACTTCCAGCTCGGTCAGGCCGCGATGCGCGACTTCCCAATCGGCAAGCTGTTTGGGAATCACGCCGGTGACGGCGCCGCCGGCTTCGAGCACGGCGTTGGCCACCGTGCCCATCAGGCCGACGTTGCCACCGCCATAGACCAGGCGCAGACCGTCGCGGGCAAGGCGATCGCCCAGCGCTGTCGCGCGTTCGGCGTAGACGGGCTTGCTGCCCGCATTGGAACCACAGTAGACGCAGATCGATTGCATGGCAGGCAACTCCGGCAACAGGGGGAGAATCGAATGGATGCAAGCGCGTCGCGGACGGTGCGCGAATGCCGCAAACGACGAAGGCTCCGCCGGAGCGGAGCCTTCGCGGCGCGGCCGGTCAGTTGGCCTTGTGGATCGCGCGTTTCTCGACCGCCATCGCGGCGTCGTGGATCACTTCCGACAGCGACGGATGCGCGTGGCAGATGCGGGCCAGATCGTCGGCCGAACCGCTGAACTCCATCGTCAGCACGCCTTCGTGCACCAGCTCGGACACGTTCGCGCCGACCAGGTGCATGCCCAGCACGCGATCGGTCTCGGCGTGCGCGAGAACCTTGACGAAGCCCGCCGGCTCGCTCATCGCAACCGCGCGGCCGTTGGCGGCGAACGGGAAGCTGCCGGCCTTGTACGGGATGCCTTCGTCCTTGAGCTGCTGTTCGGTCTTGCCGACCCAGGCGATCTCGGGCTCGGTATAGATCACCCACGGGATGGTGTCGAAGTTGACGTGGCCGGGCAGGCCGGCGATCAGTTCGGCAACCGCCACGCCTTCCTCGAAGCCCTTGTGCGCCAGCATCGGGCCGCGCACGCAGTCGCCGATCGCCCAGACGCCCTCGACGCCGGTGTGGCAGTGCGCGTCCACTTCGATCTGGCCGCGGTCTGTCAGCTTCACGCCGGAACCCTCGGCAAGCAGCCCCTTGCTCGCGGCCTTGCGGCCCACGGCGACCAGCAGCTTGTCGACGGTGATCGTCTGTTCGCCGTCCTTGTCGGCGAAGCTCAGCACCACTTCCTTCTTCTTGCCCTTGCCGGTGACTTCGGCCTTGGAGACCTTGGCGCCCAGGCGGATGTCGAGGCCCTGCTTCTTGAATTCCTTCAGCGCGGTCTTGCTCGCCTCGGCATCGGCCGCGGCAAGGAAGTCGGGCAGGGCTTCGAGGATCACGACCTCGGCGCCGAGACGCTTCCAGACGCTGCCCAGTTCCAGGCCGATCACACCGGCGCCGATCACCGCCAGGCGCTTGGGCACCTCGGTGAAGTCGAGCGCGCCGACGTTGTCGACGATGGTCTCGCCGTCGAACTTGGCGAACGGCAGTTCAATCGAATCCGAACCGGCGGCGATGATGACGTTGGTGCCGGTCAGCTCGACCTCGCTGCCGTCGTGCTGCTTGACCTTCACCAGGCGGTCGGCGTGCAGGGTGGCGAAGCCGTAGTAGGCCGTGACCTTGTTCGCCTTGAACAGCATCGCGATGCCGCCGGTGAACTGCTTCACGATCTTGTCCTTGCGGCCGATCATCGCCTCGACGTCGATCTTCGCGTCCTTGAAGCTGATGCCGTGGTCGCCAAAGATGTGGCCCATGTTCCAGAACTGGCGCGAGGAGTCGAGCAGCGCCTTGGAGGGGATGCAGCCGACGCGGAGGCAGGTGCCGCCGAGCGCGGGCTTGCCGTCCTTGCCCAGCGCAGCGTCGATGCAGGCGACCTTCATGCCCAGCTGCGCGGCGCGGATCGCGGCGTGATAGCCGGCCGGGCCGGCACCGATGACGACGACGTCGAATTGTTCTGCCATGGGGAAATCCTTCTTTCGATGCCTGCCCGCGGGCAGGGTGCCTGTTCGGCGAATTTGGGAAACGCGGCGCCTGGCGCCACAAGCGCAAACCCCCTCCGGCGGAGGGGGCTGCGCGGGCATCACATGCCGAGCAGCATGCGGTGCGGGTTTTCCAGCTGGTTCTTGATGTCGACCAGGAACAGCACCGCATCCTTGCCGTCGATGATGCGGTGGTCGTAGGACAGCGCGATGTACATCATCGGCGCGGCGACGATCTGGCCGTTCTCGACGATCGGACGTTCCTTGATCGAATGCATGCCGAGGATCGCCGACTGCGGCGGGTTGACGATCGGCGTGGACATCAGCGAGCCGAAGGTGCCGCCGTTGGTGATCGTGAACGTGCCGCCCTGGAGGTCGTCGAGGCCGAGCTTGCCGTCGCGCGCCTTCTTGGCGTAGTCCGCGATGCCCTGTTCGATCTCGGCGAAGCCCTGACGCTCGACATTGCGCAGCACCGGCGTCACCAGGCCACGATCGGTGGAGATCGCGACCGAGATGTCCGCGTAGCCGTGATAGATGATGTCGTCACCGTCGACCGAGGCGTTGACCACCGGGTACTTGGCCAGCGCGTTGGCGGCGGCCTTGGCGAAGAAGCTCATGAAGCCCAGCTTGATGCCGTGGTCCTTCTGGAACTGCTCGCCGAGTTCCTTGCGCAGCGCCATCACCTTGCCCAGGTTGACCTCGTTGAACGAGGTCAGCATCGCGATCGATTCCTTCGACTGCATCAGGCGCGCGGCGATCGTCTTGCGGATGCGGGTCATCGGCACGCGCTCTTCGGGACGCGCGCCGCCGGACACGCCCGGGGTCTTGCCCGAGGCGTAGTTGATCAGGTCTTCCTTGGTCACCGCGCCACGGCGGCCAGTGCCTTCGACCTGCGAGGCATCGATGCCCTTGGTCTCGGCGGTGAAGCGCGCGCCCGGCGGCAGCGCGTCATTCCTGCCCGACGACTGCGGCTTGGCATCGGCCTTGCCCGCATCCGGCTTCGGCTGCACGGTCTCGGCACCGGCGGCAGGCGCCGACGCCTTTGCACCGGCTTCGGCGGCCGGCGCTTCTGCGACGGCGCCTTCCTCGATGATGGCGATGACCTGCGCGCTGTTGACCGTCGCGCCTTCTTCGAACTTGATCTCCTTCAGCACGCCGTCAACCGTCGACGGCACTTCGAGGACGACCTTGTCGGTCTCCAGGTCGACGAGGTTCTCGTCGCGCTTGACCGCATCGCCGGCCTTCTTGTGCCAGGTGGCGATGGTCGCGTCGGAAACGGATTCGGGCAGGACCGGGACTTTGATTTCAGTGGCCATGTGGCTTCCTGGGAAAAGCGTGGAATGTGGAAAGTGCGATCGGGGTTTATTCGGCCGCGACCTTGCCGGCCAGATCGTTGACCAGTGCATCCGCGATCAGCTGCTGCTGCTCGGCGACGTGATCGTTGAAATGGCCGACGGCAGGCGACGGCGAGCGGGCACGGCCAGCGTAGTGCAACGACTGGGTTGCGCCGCTGCACGCCTCGAGGTGGTGCTTGATCTGGTACCACGCGCCCTGGTTCTGCGGCTCTTCCTGGCACCAGACCACCTCGGTGGCCTCGGGGAAACGCGCGAGTTCGGCGCTGAGCTGCTGGCGCGGGAACGGATAGAGCTGCTCCACGCGGACCAGCGCAACGGAATCGAGTTCCCGCTTGCGGGCTTCTTCCAGCAGGTCGTAGTAGACCTTGCCCGAGCACAAGACGACGCGCTTGACACGCTTCGGGTCGGCGTCCCGGTCGCCGATCAGGTGCTGGAACTCGCCATTGGCCAGCTCTTCGAGCGTCGAGACCGCCAGCTTGTGGCGCAGCAGCGACTTCGGCGTCATCACCACCAGCGGCTTGCGGGTGGTCATGCACAGCTGACGGCGGATCATGTGGAAAGCCTGCGCCGGGGTCGTCGGTACGCAGACCATCATGTTGTCGAGCGCGCACAGCTGCAGGAAACGCTCAAGGCGCGCCGAACTGTGCTCGGGGCCCTGGCCCTCGTAGCCGTGCGGCAGGAACAGTGCCAGTCCGCACAGACGCTGCCACTTGGCTTCGCCGGAGGACAGGAACTGGTCGATGACGACCTGGGCGCCGTTGGCGAAGTCGCCGAACTGCGCTTCCCAGATGCACAGCGTGCCCGGTTCGGAAGACGCGTAGCCGTATTCGAAGGCCATCACCGCTTCTTCGCTGAGCAGCGAATCGATGATCGTCGCGTCTTCCGGATTCTTGACCAGCTCGCGCAGTGGCATGTAGTTCTGACCGGTCTTCTGGTCGTGCAGCACCGCGTGGCGATGGAAGAACGTGCCGCGGCCCGAGTCCTGTCCGACCAGGCGCAGCCGGTGGCCGGCGTCGAGCAGGGTGGCGTAGGCGAGGTTCTCGGCAAAGCCCCAGTCACCAGCCACTTCGCCGGCCGCCATCTTGCGGCGGTCCTCGTAGATCTTGGCGACACGCGCCTGCAGCGAGATCGACTCCGGGATCGTGGTGATCTGCTTGGCCAGTGCCTTGAGCTTGTCCACCGACACCGTGGTGTCGAGGGTGTCGCTGAGGCGGCCGGCCAGATAGGGATCCCAATCGATCGTCAGGTCGTAGTCGCTCGGCTTGGCATCAGCGAGTTCGACCGTGACTTCACCCGCGTCGAGCTTGTTGCGGTAGCTGTCGACGATCTGCTTGGCCTCGTCCTCGGTCACCACGCCTTCGGCCACCAGCTGCGCGGTGTAGAGCTCGCGCGGGGTCTTGTGCTTGCGGATCACCTGGTACATCAGCGGCTGCGTCGCCGCCGGCTCGTCGGCTTCATTGTGTCCGTGACGGCGATAGCAGACGAGGTCGATGACGACGTCCTTGCCGAACTGCTGGCGGAAGTCGTATGCGAGTTCGGCGCAGAACACCACCGCTTCCGGATCGTCCGCGTTCACGTGCAGGATCGGCGCGCCGACCATCTTGGCCACGTCGGTGCAGTACAGCGTGGAACGCGAGTCCTGCAGGTTGCTGGTGGTGAAGCCGACCTGGTTGTTGATGACCACATGGACCGTGCCGCCAACCGCGAAACCGCGGGCCTGCGACATCTGGAACAGCTCCATGTTGACGCCCTGGCCGGCGAACGCGGCGTCGCCGTGCAGCAGCACGGGCACCACCACCTTGCGCGCGGTGTCCCTGCGACGGTGCTGGCGCGAACGCACACTGCCGGCGACCACCGGGTTGACGATCTCCAGATGCGACGGGTTGAACGCCAGCGCGAGGTGCACCGCGCCGCCGGGCGTCGCCAGATCGGCCGAGAAGCCCATGTGGTACTTCACGTCGCCGGTGTGGGCACGGTCGTCATCGTGATGATCGAACTTGCCTTCGAACTCGTCGAAGAGCTTGCGCGGGTTCTTGCCGAGCGTATTGACCAGCACATTGAGGCGGCCGCGGTGGGCCATGCCGACGACGATGTCCTTGACGCCTTCCTTGCCGGCGCGCTGGATCACGCTGTCGAGCAGGGGGATCAGCGCATCGCCGCCTTCGAGCGAGAAGCGCTTCTGGCCGACGTACTTGGTGTGCAGATAGCGCTCGAGGCCTTCGGCGGCGGTCAGCCGCTCGAGGATGCGCTTCTTCTCCGCTGCGCTGCGCGCGAAACGGCCGCCCGCCTTCTCCAGGCGCTGGTAGAGCCAGCTGCGCTGTTCGAAGTCGGGGATGTGCATGAACTCCGCGCCGATCTGGCTGGAGTAGGTGGTCTTGAGCAGCGCGAGCAGGTCGCGCAGCTTCATCCGCGGCTGGCCGGCCACGCCCCCGGTGCTGAACTCGTCGTCGAGATCGGCTTCGGTGAGCTGATGGAAGGGCAGGCCGAGATCCGGCGGGTTGAGCGGCGGCGAGAGATCCAGCGGATCCAGCCGCGCGCCGAGATGGCCGCGCGAGCGGTAGGCCGTGATCAGGCGACCGACATGGCGCTCGCGCTCGTCACCACCGCCGGCCTGGGCCGACTGGGCAACCACGACACCGCGCGCCGCGTCGCGACCCGCCTGTGCAACCGCCGAGACCACCGCCGAGTGCGGCACATCGCCGGCCTCGCGGCCCTTGAACGAGTCGAACCATCGTTTCCAGTCCGTCCCGACGCTGTCGGGATCGACAAGATACTGCTCGTACAGATCTTCGATAAAGGCGGCATTGGCGCCGAACTGGGAGGACTGCGCAAACTGCTTCAGGAGACTGTCCACGTCGGGTGATTCGGGCTCGTCGAGAAGGGAAGTGGGCCAGAGCCGGCACGATGACCGGAAAAACAGGCGGATCTGGCGCGAAATGACGCCCGACAGTATACGCGCGTCGTTCACCCCGGTGCATCATCGATCCGGGGTCCGCCGCTGCCGACACGGTGCAGTCGGAAGCGCAGCGAAGGACGCCAAACGGCGTCGGGCTCAGATCCCGAGAGCCCGGAACTCGCTACACGCGCGTGAACGTTCCCATACCGGCGCGAACTGCTGGGCCAGCTGCCGGGCACGGCCCGACAGGGCGGTCGCCGCCTCGCCATCGATGCGGTTGCCCAAGGTGCGTACGTGAAAACCCCCGGCGTCGTTGACCAGGAACGCACCGGCGAACTCGCGGTCCACCGGATCCACCGCGGCGCGCAGCTCGAAGACGCTGGGCAGCCGCTGCGCGAGCGCAAGGAGCGGCGTGCCGCGCCGCTGCACGGTTGCCGGATCCTGCAGCAGGATCCGGACGCTGGCGCCGCGCGCGGATGTCGAGAATCCGCGCAGCGCCGCGAGCACATCGGGATGATCGAACAGGCCGGGATCGAGATCGCGAGTGCGCAGCCACAATCTGCGGCGCGCGGACGCGATCAGGGTCACTGTGGTGTCCACAGCGGCTTCCATGTCGTCGACCGCGAAGGCGGACCCGGCATGTCGGCGCATGGTGCGATGGAGGATGCCGGCTTCCTCGAAGCGCGGACCTTCGGCGACGAAGCCGGCCCGCGCATACAACTGCATCGCCTGCAGTTGCGCGTGCAGGTAGGTCGTCGCCAGACCGGCATCGCGCGCGGCGTCGAGCAGCGCACGCAGCATGGCCTCGCCGATGCCACGCCCGCGCCGGTCGGCACGCACCGCCAGGCGGCCGATGCGCCCGTCCGGGGCAATGCGGCCCGTGCCCACCGCGTCTCCCTCGGCGTCGACTGCCAGCACATGCCGGCTCAGCGCATCGAAAGCGTCGCGCTCGAGCTCGGCGGGCACGCCCTGTTCCTCGACGAAGACGCGCGTGCGCAGCGCGTACGCGGCCGCCAGATCCTGGGCATCGGCCACGAGGCGCACTGCGAACGGCGCGGATGCGCTCACCCGGCGTCGCTCTCCAGCACGGTGTAATGGCCCTGCGCCAGCAGTTCGAGCACGGCTTCGCGACCGGCATCCGACAGCGCCGCATAGCTGCGACCGTCGAGCTGCGCTTGCGCGGCGAGAAGGCGCGCGTCGCGTACCGGCATCGGCCAGGCCGTGCCGGAGACGTACAGGCGGGCGCCGCCCTTCGCGCGGCGCCACGCCACGCGGCTGAAGGGGTTGCGCAGCAGCGTGGCCTGGCCCTGCGACAGCAGCCACTCGAGTTCGATGCGCGGCGGCGGCATCTCCCCGGAGACGACCTGCTGCGCATTGCGGTATCCGGTGATGAAGCTGCCGAACCAGTCGCCGAGGCGGTCGGGGTCCTTCATGCGCATGACGTTCAGCGCTTCCACCACGCGCACCATCGCCGCGCCATCGATCTCGTTGGGATCGGCCGGCGGAACAAGTGCCTCGTCGTGATAGCGCATCGATTCGTCGGCCTCCGCGGCCAGCGTATCGATGTAGTCGCCCATCAGCTCGGCGACCGACGGCGCGCGCATGCCCACCGAGAATGTCAGGCACGGATCCTCGGCCACGCCGTGGTGCGGCACCATCGGCGGCAGGTACAGCATGTCGCCGGGGCCGAGCACCCACTCGTGTGTCGGAGTGAAGCTGCGCAGGAGCTTGAGCTCGACATCGTCGCGGAAGTCCTGCGGCGGCAGGCCATGCCCCATCGCCTCACCGGCGTCGATCTGCCAGCGGCGATGGCCCTGGCCCTGCAGCAGGAACACATCGTACTGGTCGACGTGCGCCCCGACCGAGCCTCCGGTCGCGGCGAAGCTGACCATGATGTCGTCGATGCGCCAGCGCGGCAGGAAGCTGAAATGCGGCAGCAGCGCCGCGACATCGGCGTCCCATTTGTCGACGTCCTGCACCAGCAGGGTCCAGTCGCGGTCGCCGAGACCCGGAAACACGGCCTCGTCGAACGGGCCCGTCTCGACCTGCCAGCTGTCGCGTTCACGGTCATGGCGGATCAGCCGGGACAGCGCGAATTCCTCGCAGGCGAGGCCGGCGAGATCCTCGGGTTGCAGCGGGCTGCCGAGATCCGGAAACGCGTTGCGGATCAACAGCGGGCGCTTTTGCCAGTAATCGCGCAGAAAGCGCTCGGCGGGCATGCCCAGGGGGCCGCCGTCGGCAGACTGGCGGGCGTCGATTTCGAAGGGGAGGGGGGCTCGGCTCATGGGCGCGAGCCTACGCGAAAACATGGGCGGGCTCGACGGGCGGAGGCGGCGTGGGCAGGCCCCGGCATCGCCACAAGGCGCACCGGGCGTTCTGAGAAGGGCGGTGCCGCGACCGCGCTGCGCGCGGGACCCGCCCCCCGGGCCGCGGGCCGGTTCAGGGGCCCGTCTGGCCGGCGGCGGTCGCACCGGCGCGGGTGGCGGTGGCGATGGCGATGGCGTCGTAGCCTCGATCGCCGAACTCCAGCAGGCACCAGCCATGACCGAACGGATCAGCCAGCTGGACGATCCGTCCGAAGGATTCGTCACGCACCTCGCCTTCGCGCGCGAAGCCCGCACGCTCGGCGCGCGCCAGTGCGGTATCGAGATCGGCGACCACGACGTCCAGATGCACCGGGCACCAGTGGCGGGAGTAATCGCGCGGTGCGTTGCCGGCGCCGATGCTGCCGGCAGGCTTGTGCAGCAGGTACAGCCTTGCCGGCAGGCCGCACAGTTCGGTGGCGGCAGTGCCGAAACGACGGCCGACGCTCAGGCCGAAGGCGTGTGTATACAGCGCCTCGGCACGCGCGAGATCCGGGACGTCGAGATTGACGAGCAGATTCATCGCGCGCGCCCCTGGCGGGTCAGATCCCGCGGGCCAGCTGTTCCGCCAGACCGGTGTAGCTGCCCGGCACCAGCTCGCGCAGGCGCGCCTTGTCCTCGGCCGGCAGGTCGAGGCCGTCGACGAAAGCGCGCATCGACTCGGCAGTGATGCCCTGGCCGCGGGTCAGCGCCTTGAGCTGCTCGTAGGGATTGGGCAGGCCATGACGGCGCATGACCGTCTGCACGGCCTCGGCCAGCACTTCCCAGGATCCATCGAGATCAGCGGCCAGACGTTCGGGGTTGGCGCTGAGCTTGCCCAGGCCACGCAGCAGCGCGTCGAGTGCGATCTGGGTGTGCCCGAACGCGGTGCCGAGGGCGCGCAGCACGGTGGAATCGGTCAGGTCGCGCTGCCAGCGGCTGATCGGCAGCTTGGCGGCGAAATGTTCGAACAGCGCGTTGGCGATGCCGAAGTTGCCCTCGGCGTTCTCGAAGTCGATCGGGTTGACCTTGTGCGGCATCGTCGAGCTGCCGACCTCGCCTTCCTTGAGGGCCTGCTTGAAATAGCCCAGCGAGATATAGCCCCAGATGTCGCGGCACAGGTCGATGCCGATCGTGTTGATGCGCTTGTGCACATCGCTGATCTCGGCGACGCAGTCGTGCGGTTCGATCTGGGTGGTGTAGGGGTTGAACGTGATGCCCAGCGACTCGACGAAGCGCTGCGAGAAGGCGGGCCAGTCGACATCCGGGTAAGCGACGACGTGCGCGTTGTAGTTGCCGACCGCGCCGTTGATCTTGCCGGTCAGCGCGACGTCCCACAGCAGCTCGCCCTGGCGCTGCAGGCGCGCGACCACGTTGGCGAGCTCCTTGCCGACCGTCGACGGCGACGCCGTCTGTCCGTGCGTGCGCGACAGCAGCGGCAGCGCGGCGTGCGCGTGCGCCATCGTGCGCAGGGTTCCGATCAGCGTATCGAGCGTGGGCAGCAGCACCTCCGAGCGCGCCCGGCTGAGCATCAGCGCGTAGGCGAGGTTGTTGATGTCCTCGCTGGTACAGGCGAAATGCACGAACTCCAGCGCCGGCGCGAGCGCGGCATCGTCCTGCAGGCGCTCCTTGATGAAGTATTCGACTGCCTTGACGTCGTGGTTGGTGGTGCGCTCGATCTCCTTGACCCGCGCGGCATCGGCGACCGAGAAGTCGGCTGCCAGCGCCTTGAGCGCCCGCCGGTGGGTGTCGTCGAATGCGGGCAGCTCGACGATGCCCGGCTCGTCACCCAGCGCCAGCAGCCACTCGATCTCCACGTGCACGCGCGCACGGATCAGCCCGTACTCGGAGAAGATCGGCCGCAGCGCATCGACCTTGGCGGCATAACGACCGTCGAGCGGCGACAGGGCGAGCAGGGCGGCTTCGGTCTTCTGGGAGTCGGACATGGGGGCATCGGGAGCGGGCGAGGCCGTCATTTTAGCCTGCACGCGCGGTGCGTATGCTGCGAGCTGGAGGCCGACGCATATGTGCACCGCGCGCCGTACCGTTATCCGCTGGCAACAGCGCCGCGGCGATAGGCGGGGAGGGCGCAGCGCGGCCTCGTCGCCCGAGGTGTGCGCTCACCGCCGGCGGTCGCCGATACAGCCAAGCGCGACCCCGTTTCCCTGGAGGTGAAGTGATGAGCAAGACCATCAACCCGGGTGCATCGCGCACCGAGCACGACAGCATGGGCGAGCTGCAGGTGCCTGCCGCTGCCCTGTGGGGCGCGCAGACGCAGCGCGCCGTGCAGAATTTCCCGATTTCCGGCCGGCCGATGCCGCGCGGCTTCATTCGCGCACTGGGGCTGATCAAGGCGGCCGCGGCCGACGTCAATGCCGATCTGGGCCTGTTGCCGCCCAAGGTCGGCAAGGCCATTCGCGCCGCGGCGATGGAAGTCGCCGAGGGTACCCACGACGCGCAATTCCCGGTCGACATCTACCAGACCGGCTCGGGCACCTCGTCGAACATGAATGCCAACGAGGTCATCGCCATGCTCGCCTCGAACGCCTCGCGGCAGGTGCACCCCAACGACCACGTCAATCTCGGCCAGAGTTCCAACGACGTAGTGCCGACGGCGATCCGCGTATCGGCGCAGCTCGCGGTGATCGAGGACCTCCTGCCCGCGCTCAAGCATCTGCGCCGCACGATCGACAAGCGCGGCAAGGCGCTGGGCAAGGTGGTCAAGACCGGCCGCACCCACCTGATGGATGCGATGCCGCTCACTTTCGCCCAGGAGTTCGGCGCCTGGTCTTCGCAGATCGCCTCGGCGGAGGCGCGCCTGGGCGACACGCTCAAGCGCCTGCGCCGTCTGCCCATCGGCGGCACCGCGATCGGCACCGGCATCAACGCCCATCCGCAGTTCGGCAAGAAGGTCTCGAAGACGCTGTCGACGCTGACGGGCGCACCATTCGAGTCGGCCGAGGACAAGTTCGAGGGCATCGCCACCCAGGACGACGCGGTGGAACTCTCCGGTCAGCTCAATGCGCTCGCCGTGGCACTGATCAAGATCGCCAACGATCTGCGCTGGATGAATTCCGGCCCGCTGGGCGGTCTGGGCGAGATCGAACTGCCGGCGCTGCAACCGGGAAGTTCGATCATGCCGGGCAAGGTCAACCCGGTGATTCCCGAGGCGACAGTGATGGTCGCCGCACAGGTCATCGGCCAGCACACCGCGATCACCGTCGCCGGGCAGACCGGCAACTTCCAGCTCAACGTCGCGCTGCCGCTGATCGCGGCCAACCTGCTCGAATCGATCGAGCTGCTGTCGAACGTCACCCGGCTGCTGGCCGACGGGGCAATCGCCGGCCTCAAGGTGCGCCGAGAGAATGTCGAGGCCGCGCTCGCCCGCAATCCGATCCTGGTCACTTCGCTCAACCCGATCATCGGCTACGAGAAGGCCGCCGCGATCGCCAAGCGCGCCTACAAGGAACAGCGGCCCGTACTCGATGTCGCCCGCGAGGACAGCGGCCTGTCGGACGCGGAACTCGAAAGCCTGCTCGATCCGGCCGAACTGACAAAGGGCGGGATTTCCGCGGTCGCCAGCGGCGGCGGCTGAGCGCACATCCAAGAAGACCGGCCATGGCCGGTCTTTGCGCTCGCGGAGACGCGGGCGGTCGGGCTCAGTTGGTCGCCGTCTCCGCCGCGGCATCCGCAGCCGCTTCGCCGCGATGGACCACCGTGTCCTTGCCGCACTCTTCGACGTCGTTCGCGTCCATCGTCGCGTAGGGCTGGAAGGCGGGCAGTGCGGCGGCCAGTGCCTGCTGCGAGGCGAGCAGCGCCGGCAGCCTGTCGCAGAGCCGCTCCGCCTCGGCCTCGATCTTCGCGCCCTCCGCTTCCATGCGCTTCTCGAACTCGGCGAACTGGCCCGACAGCGCACTCGTGATCGCGCCCTTGGCGGCTTCGGTGCCAAGGCGCGCGCCCTGGATGCCGATCGTGATGCCGACATCGGCGATCGCGATGATGTTGGCGCGATGGGCCAGCAGCAGTTCGCGTTGCGCGTCGTCGATCCGGACCGGCTTGCCGTCGACCAGGAAATCGCCAGCCGGGCTGATCTCGGCCTTCGGCAGGCCGGACGTGCGGGTGTCGTCCCCGCCGAGGCGGAATCCGTTGATGTTCAGTCCGCCGCCACCGCCACCGCTGCCGCCGACGCTGATGTTCTTCTCGACCAGATCCTTGCGCGCCGTTTCCAGTGCGCGGCGGGTGGTGCGGGCGACGAAGCCTTCCTCCGCCGTCGCCGTGGTGGCGTCGCCGTTCGCGGGTGCGGGTGCTTCGTTACTGCCGCAGGCGGTCAGCGTGCCCGCGCAGGCGAGCAGCAGGGCCAGGGGGAGGGCGCGGGACGGAAAAGTCTTCATGGTCGGGTTCCGGATCTGGGGAAATTCAACGCCTGCGGGGCACGCTGACGGTGCCGCGCACATCGCGGTGCGAGACATCACCACTCCCCTGCGAGGCGACCTCGAGATTGCCGCCGATGCCGCGGGCATCGACATCACCCGAACCGATCGAACCGACATGCACATTGCCCTGCACGTCGCGCAGATCGATGTCGCCCGAGCCCAGGCTGCCGATGCGGACATCGCCGCCGGCGCCTTCGAGCCTGAAATCCCCCGAGCCGACGCTGCCGACCTCGACTGCGCCGCGGATATTGCGGGCCTCGACATCGCCCGAGCCGATCGACAGCACCTTGAGTTCGCCGGCCTCCTCGACGGTGACATCGCCCGAACCGACCTTTGCGGTTGCGCGGCCGCCGATGCGCCGCAGTTGCGCATCGCCCGAACCCACGTCGGCGCTCGCCGCCGCGACACCGTTCACCCAGGCGTCCCCGGAGCCGACGACGGCCAGCACCAGCACGTTCGCGGGCACCTGGCCGGCGAGATCCATGTAGGCGTACTGTTTGCCCAGCCAGCCGGTCGGATTCGAGGTGCGGCGCAGGGTCACCGTCAGCGTCTCGCCCGAGCGCTGCTGCTCCAGCACCAGCGATGCCAGCATCGCCTCGCTCGACGCACAGGCGCGCCCCCGGAGATTGGCGTCCGGGCGTTCGGCGCCATCGACACGTAGCCGGCTGTTGCCGATCTCGAACCGCACCGTCCGCACGCCGTCGAGCTGCAGGGCCAGCTCGCGCGGCTGGCTGTGCCGGCACGGCGGCTTGTCCTGGCCCTGCGCCGCGAACGGCAATGCGAGCGATGCGGCGATGAGCGTGGCGAGCAACGGGCGAGCGGTAAAGGCATGGGCCATGAAGGGACTTCCTGCGAGGTTCCGGCCTGCGTCAGTGCAAAGCCGGGCGTGCGTCGTGGCTGACTTCTGAATCGAACGGGTTCGCGTGGGCCATGCCCACCGGGCTCAGCGCCCTGCGAACTCGCGGCGCACGTCCTTGCGACAGGTGTCGGCGTCCTGGGCTTCAAGACGCGCGTAGGGCTGGAAGGCCGGCAGGTCGCTGGCCAGTTGCTGCTGCGCCTCGCGCAGATCGGGCACGCGGTTGCAGATGAGCAGGACGGCCGGCTCGACCGTGTCGCGCACGCTGCGCTTGATGCGGCGTTCCAGACTGCCGGTCATCGCGCCGACCATCAGCGAGAACACGCCCCGGTCCACCGAATCCACCGCCGCCAGCGCGCTCACCTCGCCGATATCGATGCCGGCCTTGGCGACCTCGATGACCAGGCCACGATAGGCCAGGAGTTGCTGGCGCTGCGCCGGATCGAGGGCGACCGCTTCGCCCTCGATCAGGAAATCCCCCTGCGGGGTGATCTCGGCCTTCGGCAGTTGCGCGGCCGCCTCGGTCTTCCGGCTGCCACGATCGCCGATATTCAGGCTGTTGCCGACGTCGAGGTTCCCGGTTTCGAGGTCCGAACGCGCCCTGGCGAGATCGATGCGGATTTCGCGCCGGGCGTCCTCCAGATCGCGGCGGATCTCCTCCCGGATGCCGCCGCTCCCGGGCGGCACCGACCAGGCGACCAACGGCAGACACGAGGCAAGCAGGAACGCGGTGACGGCTGCAGCTTTCATCGGAGACTCCGGAGTGCGGTGGCAGGAGGGCGGGTGGGATCAGCCTTCTTCGCGCCAGCGGCGCAGGCGGATGGCAATGGCGATCATCACGGCGCCGGCGAGGATGCCGATCCACATCGAAGGCGCGAGGAAATTGCCGTAGATGCCGGGGATGGAGAACAGTTCCCTGGCGGAGCCAGCGCCGTCCTGGATGTAGGCCAGATCGCGATGGGTCACCGGCACCGTGCCCAGCAGCATCCGCGAGATCACATTGCCCCAGAGCCAGTGGCGCTCCAGCCCGATCACCTGCAGCAGGCCGGTCATGGAGCTCGCGACCCCGAGGGCCAGCGGCACCAGCAGCGCCCACAGGAAGGGCTTGCTCTTGGCCCAGGCCGAGCACAGCAGCAGCCAGCCGACGGTCGGCAGCATCCAGGCCGCGTACACCGGGATTGCGGCGAGGAACTGCGCCGACAGCAGGAATACCGCGCCGTTGCCCCACAGAAGCGGGAAGGGATTGGCGCCGTGCGCGGCCGCGGCGATGCTCAGCGCGATCAGGAAGGCGAACATGATGACGATCGCGAACAGCGTGGCGAACAAAGGGATCACCAGCGTGGCGGTCGCCACTTTCGACAGCACCGTCGCCGTATCCGAGACCGGCAGCGACTTCCAGAACAGCACGCTGCGGTCGCGGCGGTCGTCGTACAACGCGCCGAGGCAGTAGAAGAAGATGACGAAGATCATCACCAGGAAAGGCCAGGTCGCCGACAGTGCCAGCGTGATCGTGAGACCTTCCGACAGCTGGTGAAGATCATCGCTGGTGAGTTGCTGGGCGAGCGTGCCCAGGTCCAGGCCATTGACGGTCACGCCGTTGGCCTGCACCACGCCACCCTCCGCGACCGCCTTGTGGGCGACCACGATGCCGGCGATCAGCAGGCCGACCGACAGCAACAGCGACACGGCGCCGGCGATCATCGGCGCCCAGAGGATCCCGCCGCGATGCTCCCAGTATTCGCGCCGCAGCAGCAGGCGGAAGCGGTGGGTCGGGTGCGTGGGCGCGAACGCCCGGGGCGGAACCGGGGTGGCCACGGTATCGGCGATGGCATTCATGCGTAGGCTCCTTTCATCGTGGCCACGAACAGATCGGCCAGGCCCGGGGTGCGGGTTTCGCCGTAGGCCGACAGCGTGGAAGCGGGGACGCTGTCGAACAGCATCACGGTCTTGCCGAAGGGCAGGGCGCGTTCGTCGATCGGGCGGAGGGCACGGGCGGCGTCGAGCTGCTCGGCATTGACCAGTACCTCGACGAAGCGGTCGCCGATATCGTCCATCGGGGCGTCCAGCACGATCTTTCCGTTCTGGATGAACAGCACGTCGGTGAGGATGTGCTCGATTTCCTCCACCTGGTGCGTGGTGACGATGATCGTCTTCTGCTCGTCGAAGTAGTCCTCCAGCAGGCGCTGGTAGAACTGCTTGCGGTAGAGGATGTCCAGGCCCAGCGTGGGCTCGTCGAGCACCAGCAGCTTGGCGTCGATCGCCATCACCAGCGCCAGGTGCAGCTGCACGATCATGCCCTTGGACATCTCGCGCACGCGCTGCTTGGGCGAAAGCTTGGTGTTGGCCAGGAATCGCTCGCAGCGGGCGCGATCGAAACGGGGATGGACGCCCTCGACGAATGCGATGGCGTCGCGGACGCGCATCCAGCGCGGCAGCACCGCGACATCGGCGATGAAGCAGACATCGTTCATCAGCGCGTCGCGCTCGGTGCGCGGGTCGCGGCCAAGGACGGTCATTTCGCCGTCGAAGCGGATCAGGCCCAGCAGCGCCTTGAGCGCGGTGGTCTTGCCGGCCCCGTTGGGACCGATCAGACCGACGATGCGGCCGGCCGGGATCTGGAAACTGGTGCCGTCGAGCGCCCGGGCACCCTTGTAGCGCTTGCTGAGATTGCGCGCGGTGATCACCGGCGTATCGAGGACGGCGTTCATTCATTGGCTCCATGGCCGGTGGACTGCAGCAGGTCCCGGGCGGACAGCCCCAGGCGTTCGATCCTTTCCAGCACCAGCGGCCACTCTTCCTGCAGGAAGCGCTCGCGCTCGCTGGTGCGCAGCTTCTTGGCGGCCTCCTCGGTGACGAACATGCCCAGGCCGCGACGCTTTTCCACCAGCGCTTCGTCGGCGAGCTCCTGATAGGCGCGTGAGACGGTGATGGGGTTGAGTTGGTAGTCGGCCGCAACCTGGCGGACGGAGGGCAGTGCGTCGCCGGGTTTGAGGACCCCGTCGAGCATCATCGCGATGACGCGTTCCTTCAGCTGGCGGTAGATGGGAGCGCCATCACTCCATTCGATATTGGCCATGGGCTCAGCTCCTTCCACCCGCGCCCCGCGCGAAGGAAAAATAGGGGAGGGCTAGACTGCTGCGGGCCCGGCGGGCACGTGGACGCGACGTGTCGGCGGCCGCTTCCGAGGCCACCCGGTCGATCCGTACCGGCGTGAATGCGTCTCCGGCCGGAGTCGCCGCGGTCGCGCCATCGGGCAGCGAAGCCGGGCCGGCAGCAAGCAGACTCGCGGAAAGTGCCAGCGCGAACGCCGTGCATGCGATGATCGGGGTGTGGAGCCTGCGGTTCATGGGGACCGTCCTGCTCTAGTGGGTAGGTGTTGTAGGTGACTATAACACCACAGCAGACCGTGTCAACGCACCCGTATCGAATTTCCACCCAACTGATGGCACGGCCGACCCGCCATCGAGGACTCCGCGATGCCTGGCAAGCGACTGATCGGACGCATGACCCTGATGCTGGCTTTCACCGCGCTCGCGGGCCTCGCGATCGCGCAGGCCCCCACCGCGCCGCCCCGGGTGCTGGATCACGAGTTCCGCCAGCTCGCGGTACGCGAGTCGGTGAACCTGCAGGACGCCTATGGCGGTGACGTGGTGCTGATCGTCAATACCGCGAGCAAGTGCGGGTTCACTCCGCAATACGAGGCGCTCGAAGCGATGCACGCGCGACTGCGTCCGCGCGGATTCGCGGTCCTGGGCTTTCCCTCCGGCGACTTCAGGGAGCAGGAGTTCGAGGACGAAGCCGCGATCCAGGAGTTCTGCACGCTGACCTATGGGGTGAAGTTCCCGATGTTCCAGAAGGTGCGGGTGACTGGCCCGGACGCCACGCCGATGTACAAGCAGCTCACCGAAATCACCGGCGAGGCGCCGGGCTGGAATTTCCACAAGTATCTGGTCGGTCGCGACGGCCGGGTGCTGGGGCAGTGGGGCAGCCGCACGAAGCCGGATGACCCGCAGATCCTCGCGGCGATCGAGCGGGCGCTCGACGCGCCGAGGCCGGCCGCCCGCTGAAGCCGCCCCGCTGCCGTGATTGCCGCGCCGCCGTATGGCCGCGACAATAGCCGGCTGCATCGCCCGGACCCGGGCAGGAGAACCATGCGGATGTTGAAACAGATGCGTCACGCCGCGCTGGCACTGTTGCTTGCGCCCCTCGCGCCGGTCGCGTTCGCGCAGAACGGCGATCCGGCCGCGAGCAGCTACGTCGTCGGCTTCGACGTGGCGACCCAGCTGGCGCAGGTGGGTCCGGACATGGATCTGGCCGCGTTCGAGAATGCGCTGTCTGCAGCGCTCGCCGGCAAGGCGCCCTCGCTCGACCAGGCCGAAACCCAGCGCATCGGCCAGGCGCTGGGACAGCGCGTCGCCGCGCGCGGCGGTCGTCCGGTGCCGGGGCTGCCGCCCGGCAGCGAGCCGCCAGCCGTGGACCGCGCCAAGGTCGGGCAGATGCTCGGCGCCGATGTGGGCCGCTCGCTGGCCGCGATGGATGAGGCGCTCAACTTGGCCGCGGTGATGCGCGGCGTTCGCGACCGCCTCGACGGCAAGACGCCGTCGATGTCGGAGGACGAGATCACACAGGCGCGCCAGGCCATGATCGCGCGGGGCCAGCAGCGCGCCGCGCGCGTCGCCGACGACAACCGCCAGGCGGGCATCGCCTTCATGGCCGCCAATCGCGGCAAGCCGGGCGTGTTCGCGACGCAATCGGGCATCCAGTACAGCGTGGAGAAGCAGGGCACGGGCCCGCGTCCGCGCGCCAGCGACCAGGTACGCGTGCACTACCGGGGCACGCTGCTCGACGGCACCGAGTTCGACAGCTCCTATTCGCGCGGCGCGCCCGCGGTGTTCGGCCTTGGGCAGGTCATCGCCGGCTGGACCGAAGGGCTGCAGCTGATGCCGATCGGCGGCAAGTACAGATTCTGGATTCCCGGTGAACTGGCCTACGGTATGCGTGGCAGCCCCCCGACTATCCCGCCCAACGCCACCCTCGTCTTCGATGTCGAGCTCATCGACATCCTGTAACCCCATCGCTCCAATCCATGTTGTCCGCGTCCGATGCGGATGTTCCGACACCCTTTATCCCGGAGTTTTGCCCGCATGAAGAACACCAAGCGCCTCGCCATCGTCGGCCTCGCCGCCGTTCTGCCACTGGCCATGATCGCCTGCAAGCCGATCGACAAGGAGACCGGCAAGCCGGTCGAAGGCGCCGCGGC
This sequence comes from Luteimonas sp. 100069, assembly GCF_003813845.1. Classification (NCBI taxonomy): domain Bacteria; kingdom Pseudomonadati; phylum Pseudomonadota; class Gammaproteobacteria; order Lysobacterales; family Lysobacteraceae; genus Luteimonas; species Luteimonas sp. 100069. Next base: position 1,217,408 of record NZ_RPFN01000001.1, on the reverse strand, counting down.
CGAGAGCACCGCCGAAGGTGGCGAGATCGCCGGCCTCAAGAGCGAGCGCGAGCAGATCAGCTACATCATCGGCAACCAGATGGGCGAGCAGCTCAAGCCGATCAAGGACGAGATCGACGTCAAGACCCTGCAGCGGGCGATCAGCGAAACGCTCGACGACAAGGCGATCGAGATCTCGGACGAGCAGGCCATGGGCGTGATGCAGAAGTTCGGCGAGCGCATGCAGGCCAAGCAGATGGCCGAGATGCAGGAGAAGGCGAAGACGAATGCCGCCGAGGCCGAGAAGTTCCTCGCCGAGAACGGCAAGCGCGAAGGCGTGCAGACCACGGCATCGGGCCTGCAGTACCGCGTGATCACCGAAGGAACCGGCCCCAAGCCGGGCCCGAACGACACCGTGCGCGTGCACTACAAGGGCACGCTGCTCAACGGCGAGACCTTCGACAGCTCCTACGACCGTGGTGAGCCGGCCCAGTTCGCGCTCAACCAGGTCGTCCCGGGCTGGCAGGAAGGCCTGCAGCTGATGCCGGTCGGCAGCAAGTACGAGCTGTGGATTCCGGCCGCGCTGGGTTACGGCGAGATGGGTTCCGGCCCGATCGGTCCGAACCAGGCACTGGTGTTCGAGGTCGAGCTGCAGGACATCGTCAAGTAAGCATCGAACCGGCGCGCCCTGCGTGGCGCGCCGGCTGTTCCACCGTGTCCCCGCAGAGATCGCCATGCAACACACCGGAGCCGACGTGCTCGAAGCGCGCGTCACTGAACTGGAAATGCGACTCGCGTTCCAGGAGCAGACCATCGGCGAGCTCAACGACGCGCTGAGCCAGGCGCGGCTCGAGCTCAGCGCCCAGAGCGGGCTGCTGCGCCGGATGATGGACGACCTGCGTCAGGCGCGCACCGTGCAGTTCCCCGATGCGTCGGAAGAACCGCCACCCCCGCATTACTGAGTACGACCGATGACCGATTCCCTCCGCGACCAGTTGCTCGGCCTCGGGTTCAAGGCGCCAGCGCCGGCTGCGCCCAAGCCTCGGCGTGACGAGCGCCGTCCGCGCCAGGACGAACGTCGCGGGCCACGACCGGCCGGACGCAAGCCCGACGACAGGACGGGCGCGCCGCGTGGCGATACCGGCAAACAGCCACAGGGCCGCAACAGCGGCGCACCCCGCAACGACGGCCCGTCGCGTCCGCATGCCCGCAAGGGTGGGCCGCAGGGCAAGCGTCCGCCGCGTGACGACATCGACCTGGCCAAGGCATTCGCCATCCGCGCCCAGCGCGAGAAGGAAGAGCGCATCGAGGCCGAGCGCGTCAAGCAGGAAGAGGCGCGCCTGCGCCGCGAGGCCCGTGCCAGGCTCGAGGCCTTCCTGGCCGACAAGTCACTCAACAGGCCCGAAGCCGACATCGCCCGCCATTTCGAGTACGGCGGCAAGATCAAGCGCATCCATGTCGACGAGGCCCAGCTCAAGGCACTCAACGCGGGTGAGCTCGGCGTCGTGCAGCTCAACGGCCGGTATCTGCTGGTGACCGCGGCAGTGCTGGAAGAGGCCGGGTCGATTTTCGCGCCGTCGGTGGCGCTGCGGATCGATCCCGATGCGCCAGCTTCGGACGACCCCTACAGCGATCCGAAGTACCAGGTCCCCGACGATCTGGTCTGGTGATCCGCTTCTTGCCCGCGCGCTCCGCCGTGCGGGCGCTGGCGATGGTCCTGTGCGCGCTTGCCTGTGCAACGGCCCAGGCGCAGGACGCGGCGGACGTGGAATTCGACCGCCCCGGCATCGGCTTTTCGCCCTCGGTGCTGGCGCCCGCCCGACCACAGCGGTGGCGTCCGCACCACGCGCTATGCCGCCGCAAGTCTGCTGCGCGTGGGCCTGGGCGCGAATCTCGAGCTTCAACTCGGCAGCGACAGCCGCGTATGGGAGCGCACGCGCAGCGCCGATGCGCATGAGCACGTGCAAGGCAGCGGCGACAGCAGCGTCGCGCTGAAGTGGCTGTTGCCCGGATCGAACGACGACATGCAGTGGGCGCTGCTCGCGCGGCAGGGCGTGCTGACCGGTGCGTCCGACATCCGCGCCGGACGGGCCCAGCAGGATCTGGGCATCAGCGTCGCCACCGGCGATCTCGCGGTCTACGTCAACGCGACCCGCGACGAGGACGGCACGGGCTGGACCGCGTCACCGAGCTGGACGTTCCTGTCCACCGATACCGTCGCCGCCTATGTCGAAGCGGCCCTTGGCACCGGCGCGCAGCGCTCGCACGCACTCGGCACCGGCATCACATGGCGCGTTGCCCCGGCGATGCAACTGGATCTTTCGGTGCTGCGTGGCTTCGCCGACGCCGAGGACGACTGGACCGGCGGCTTCGGCGTGTCGTTCCTGTTGCCCTGACGTTGGCGTCGGATCCCGGGCCGCGCTGAGGGGCCGGATCTGATGGTGCGCATCAATTCCGCGCCCGTGCCGACGCTCCTGGCCGGCGACCTGTCCGGAGATCTTGCAGCCGGGCCTGCGATGCCGGTTCGATGCACCTGGTCGCTACCCACCAGTTGGAGCGGCCGGCACGAGGTGGCCCGCACGCTTGCCTGCCTGTCTGCAGCCGATCAAGACCATTGGGCCGCAGCAGCCCCCCCGCGCCTGCGTTGCCGGCCGACGGGCCGAGCCCCGGCACAGTGCGTAGCAATGCGCCGGGAAAGGGCGAGACGGCCTGAGGACCGCTGGAGGCGATCCTGCGACTGCGGCCATGGACGCCGGCGCCGCTACTCGGGGTCGTAATCGAGGTTCGACGCGAGCCAGCGTTCGACCTGCGAAAGCGGCACCTGCTTGCGCCGCGCATAGTCCTGCGCCTGTTCTCTCGAGACCCGGCCGACGACGAAGTACTGGCTCTTCGGGTGACTGAAGTAGTAGCCCGACACCGCCGCGGTCGGCAGCATCGCGAAGCTCTCGGTCAGGGTCATGCCGGTATTCGCGGTGGCGTCCAGCAGTTCGAAGATCCGTTCCTTCTCGCTGTGTTCCGGGCAGGCGGGGTAGCCGGGGGCCGGGCGAATGCCCTGGTACTTCTCGGCGATCAGCGCTTCGTTGTCGAGCGTCTCTTCGCTGGCGTAACCCCAGTAGTCGGTGCGCACGCGCTGGTGCAGGCGCTCGGCCAGTGCTTCGGCCAGGCGATCGGCCAGCGCCTTGAGCAGGATCGCGTTGTAGTCGTCGTGCGCGGCTTCGAAGCGCGCGACGTGCGGCTCGATGCCGATGCCGGCGGTGACGGCGAACGCACCGATCCAGTCGTCGACACCGCTGTCCTGCGGCGCGATGAAATCGGCGAGGCAGAAATCCGGGCGTTCCACCGGCTTGTCGACCTGCTGGCGCAGGAAGTGCAGGGTGGCCTCGCCGCCATCATGGCGCAGCACCACGTCGTCGCCGACGCTGCGCGCCGGCCACAGACCGAACACGGCCTTCGCGGTGAGCCACTTCTCCTCGACGATCCTGCGCAGCATCGCCTGGGCATCGCGGAACAGTTCGCTGGCCTGCGGCCCGACGACTTCGTCGCTCAGGATCGCCGGGTACCGGCCGAACAGTTCCCAGGCATTGAAGAATGGCGTCCAGTCGATGAGGTCGATCAGTTCCTGCAGCGGGTAGTCGTCGAAGACGTGCACACCGGGCCTGTTGGGCGCGGGCGGGGTGTACGTGCTCCAGCCCCCGTCGAAGCGTTGCGCGCGGGCCTTCGCCAATGGGACGAGACGCTTCGCATCGCCGCGGCCGGCATGGCGCGCACGGATCTCGGCGTAGTCGGCATCGTTGGCGGCGACGAACGCCGGGCGCAGCTCCGGGCTGATCAGCGACTGCACCACACCGACCGCACGCGAGGCGTCCTTGACCCAGACGGTGGGCGAGGCGTAGTGCGGCGCGATCTTCAGCGCCGTATGCGCGCGCGACGTCGTCGCGCCGCCGATCAGCAGGGGCGTCTCGAAGCCCTGGCGCTTCATCTCGCGCGCGACGTGACTCATCTCCTCGAGCGACGGCGTGATCAGGCCCGACAGGCCGATGACGTCGGCCTGTACCTCGCGCGCTTTGTCGAGGATGGTCTGGGCGGCGACCATGACGCCAAGGTCGACCACCTCGAAGTTGTTGCAGGCCAGCACCACACCGACGATGTTCTTGCCGATGTCGTGCACGTCGCCCTTCACGGTCGCCATCAGCACGCGACCATTGTTCTTGCCGACGTCGCCGGTGCGCAGTTTCTCGGCCTCGATGTAGGGCAGCAGGTACGCGACCGCCTTCTTCATCACGCGGGCGGACTTGACCACCTGCGGCAGGAACATCTTGCCGGCGCCGAAGAGATCGCCGACGACGTTCATGCCGGCCATCAGCGGCCCTTCTATGACATCCAGCGGCCGGGTGAACGACTGTCTGGCTTCCTCGGTGTCCTCGACCACGTACTGGTCGATGCCGTGGACCAGCGCATGGGTCAGGCGTTGCTGCACCGGCGCCTCGCGCCAGGCGGTGTTCTCGACGTGCGCCGCGCCCTTCTTGCCCTTGTAGCGTTCGGCCAGCTCGAGCAGGCGCTCGGTGGCGTCGCTGCGGCGGTTGAGCACCACGTCCTCCACGCGCTCGCGGAGTTCCGGATCGAGATCGTCGACAATCGGCATGGCGCCGGCATTGACGATGCCGAAGTCCATGCCAGCCCGGATCGCGTGCAGCAGGAAGACTGCGTGGATCGCCTGACGGACAACCTCGTTGCCACGGAACGAGAACGACACGTTGGAGACACCGCCCGACACATGGCAATGCGGCAGCGTGGCCTTGATCTCGCGCGTGGCCTCGATGAAATCGACAGCGTAGTTGTCGTGCTCGGGGATGCCGGTGGCGATGGCGAAGATGTTCGGGTCGAAAATGATGTCCTCGGGCGGAAACCCGACGACTTTCGTCAGCAATTCATAGGCGCGCGTGCAGATCTCGACCTTGCGGTCCTTGGTATCGGCCTGGCCGGCCTCGTCGAAGGCCATCACCACGACTGCCGCGCCGTAGCGCAGCACCTTGCGCGCCTGTTCGAGGAAGACCGCTTCGCCTTCCTTGAGCGAGATCGAGTTGACCACGCCCTTGCCCTGCAGGCACTTGAGCCCCGCCTCGATGACGCTCCACCTGGAAGAGTCGACCATCACCGGGATGCGGGCGATGTCGGGCTCGGCGGCGATCAGGTTGAGGAACGTCGTCATCGCATGCTCCGAATCGAGCATGCCTTCGTCCATGTTGACGTCGAGGATCTGCGCGCCGCCTTCGACCTGCTGGCGCGCCACCTCGACCGCCTCGGGATAGCGGTTTTCCTTGATCAGCTTGCGGAATGCCGCCGAACCGGTGACGTTGGTGCGCTCGCCGACGTTGACGAAGAGCAGCTCGGGAGTCACCACCAGCGGTTCGAGGCCCGACAGGCACATGTGGCGCGGCAGCGTCATGCGGCAAAGTCCAGCGTGGGGGGAAGGCGTCGCGGCGCCACGTCGGCGACCGCTTCGGCGATCGCGCGGATGTGGTCGGGCGAGGTGCCGCAGCAGCCGCCGACGATGTTGAGCAGGCCGGCAGTCGCGAACTCGTGCAGCACCGCGGCCATGTCTTCGGGTGTTTCGTCGTAGCCACCGAAGGCATTCGGAAGGCCGGCGTTGGGATGGCAGGAGACGTGCGTCCGGGCGATCTGCGCCAGCGTTTCGATGTGCGGCCGCAGGTCCTTCGCACCGAGCGCGCAGTTGAGCCCGATCGCGTGCGGGCGCGCGTGCTGCAGCGAGTACCAGAAGGCCTCGGCGGTCTGGCCCGACAGCGTGCGGCCGGAGGCATCGGTGATCGTGCCGGAGATCATCACCGGCAGGCGGCCACCGCGATCGTCGAACACCGTCTCGATGGCGTACAGCGCGGCCTTGGCGTTGAGCGTGTCGAATACGGTCTCGACCATGAGGATGTCGGCGCCGCCGTCGATCAGGCCATGCGCCGCGTCCCGGTAGATCGCGACGAGTTCGTCGAACGTCACCGCCCGATAGCCGGGATCGTTGACGTCGGGACTGATCGATGCGGTGCGACTGGTCGGGCCGAGGATGCCGGCGACGAAACGCGGCCGGTCCGGCGCCTGCGCCTCGGCTGCATCGCAGGCGGCGCGCGCGAGCGCGGCGCCCTCGCGATTGAGTTCGTGGACCAGGTGCTCGAGGTGGTAATCGGCCAGCGAGACCGCGGTCGAATTGAAGGTATTGGTCTCGATGATGTCGGCGCCGGCGGCGAGGTAGTCCGCGTGGATGCTGCGGATGATGTCCGGGCGCGTCAGGGTCAGCAGGTCGTTGTTGCCACGCTGGTCATGGCCCTGGCACCCGCAACCGGCGGCGTGCGCATGGCCTTGGGCCGCATGCAGCGAGTCGTAGCCCTCGGCGAACCGCTCGCCACGATAGTCCGCTTCGGCCAGACCGAAGCGCTGGATCATCGTGCCCATCGCGCCGTCGAGCACGAGGATGCGGTCCGCCAGCGCCGCGTCCAGCGCTGCGACGCGCTCGGGCTGCAGCCAGCCGCTCATGGCTTCCTCGCGATGATCGAGATCACCTGGAAATGCGGCGGTCGCTTTTCGCGGGTGACGGTTTCCGCGCTGTGGATCTCCAGGCCGGCCTTGGTGACGAAGCGGCGCAGCTCTTTGTCCGGAAACCCGAGATTGGCATGGCCGTAGGCCTGCACCGTGCTCTCGTGGCCATGGCGATCGAGGCTCGACAGCAACAGGCGACCCCCCGGGCGCAGCACCCTGGCGGCCTCGGTGACGGCCTGCGCCGGTCGGGTGGCATAGGTCAGTGCGTGCATCAGCACCACGAGGTCGAAGCTCGCCTCGTCGAAGGGCAGGGCATGCATGTCGCCCTCGCGGACCTCGACATTGGAGAACCGCTTGAGCCGTTCGGCCGAAGCGGCCACCACGCGCCGGCTGGCATCGAGGCAGACGTAGCGGTGCGCATGTGGTGCCAGCAGTTCGGCGAGCACGCCGTCACCCGACGCGATATCGAGCACGTCGCCGGTTTCCAGCAGGGGCAGGGCCGAGCGGGCCAGGGCTTCCCAGGTGCGCCCGGGCGAGTAGTGCCGCTCCATGTCGCCGGCCACGGTGTCGGCCCAGCTCTGGTCGGCGGCGCGCATTGCCAGCACCGCCGGCGTGCGCTCGGCGTCCTGCCGCAGCAGGGGATCGTCGCTGCCGGTCGACAGCGCCTGCCAGAGCGCGCGTTGCGCAGGATCAAGCGCCGCATGATCGAAGCGGTAATAGGCGGATACCCCGGCGCGCCGGTCCCGGACGAGGTTCGCTTCCTTCAGGCGCGCCAGATGGGTCGAAACGCGCGGCTGGGCGAGGCGGGTGATCGACGAGAGCTCGGCGACCGTCAGCTCCTCGACCTCGAGCAGTGCCAGCAGGCGGACGCGCGTGGGGTCGGCAAGCACCTTCAGGCGCGCGGACCAGGCCTCGAGATCCATCAATATCTCCATATCGCGATACAGAGATGATTCTCTGCGCCACCGCCGACGCGGTCAATAGCGGCCGTGCTGCAGAAGACGGCCGCAGCACGCAAGCGTGATGATCGAGATCGGGAGGATCGCACCGGCATTCGCGCCTTTCGACATGACTCATGCTGCAGTGCGCAAGTGCGATAACGGGTGTTCCCCCGGCGGGACGGCTACAATCTGCGGATTGTTTTCGACCAGGAGTTGTATCCGTGGAGTTCGGTTTCAGCGAAGAGCAGTTGATGATCCAGGACATCGCGCGCCGGATCGCACAGGAGAAGATCGCGCCCAGCGCCGAACACCACGACCGCACGGGTGAGTTCCCGATCGAGAACATGCGCGTGCTGGGCGAGAACGGGCTGATGGGCATCGAAGTGTCCGACGCCTACGGCGGCGCGGGCATGGATCCGATCTCCTACGTGCTGGCGATGATCGAGGTTGCCGCCGCCGATGCTGCGCACTCGACGATCATGTCGGTCAACAACTCCCTGTTCTGCAACGGCATCCTCACTCACGGCACCGAGGAGCAGAAGCAGACCTATGTCCGCGCGATCGCCGAGGGCCGCGAGATTGGCGCGTTCGCACTCACCGAGCCGCAGTCGGGCTCCGATGCGACGGCGATGAAGTGCCGCGCGGTCAAGCAGGCCGATGGCAGTTATGTCATCAACGGCAAGAAGAGCTGGATCACCTCCGGGCCCGTCGCCAAGTATTTCGTCCTCTTCGCGATGACCGAGCCGGACAAGGGCGCACGCGGGATCACCGCCTTCCTCGTCGATGGCACCCGCGAGGGCTTTCTCCGCGGCAAGACCGAGCCCAAGCTCGGCATCCGCGCCTCGGCGACCTGCGAGATCGAGTTCGAGAATTACGTCGCCCAGGCGTCCGACGTGCTCGGCGAAGAAGGCCAGGGCTTCAAGATCGCGATGGGCGTACTCGATGCCGGCCGCATCGGCATCGCCTCCCAGGCCATCGGTATCGCCCGTGCCGCGTACGAGGCGACGATCGCCTACGTCAAGGAGCGCAAGGCCTTCGGCCAGCCGATCGGCGCATTCCAGATGACCCAGGCCAAGATCGCCGACATGAAGTGCAAGCTCGACGCGGCCCTGCTGCTGACGCTGCGCGCAGCCTGGCTCAAGGGCCAGGGCAAGCGCTTCAGCAACGAGGCGGCGATCGCCAAGCTCACCGCATCCGAAGCGGCCATGTGGATCACCCACCAGGCGCTGCAGATCCATGGCGGCATGGGCTATTCGAAGGAGATGCCGATCGAGCGCTATTTCCGCGACGCCAAGATCACCGAGATCTATGAAGGCACCAGCGAGATCCAGCGGCTGGTCATCGCCCGCAACGAGACGGGCCTGCGCTGATCCCATGTTGTTGTTCCGTGTCAGTTCCGTGCGTATCCGCCGTCCGCGTCGCCCCTTCGGGCGCGCGGCGGCATCCGTTCCCGACCCGGCCGCCCGTGCGGCCGCGTCTGCGTGCATTTCCTTTCCCGTTGGCCCGCGTGAGAACGCGGGCCTCATTGCATCGGACCGTTTGTCGTCATGACCTCATCCCGCAAGACAGCTGACGCCGCTTCCAAGGCCACCGCCAAGGCTGCGACCCCGAAAAAATCCGCAACCGCCGGAAAGAAGGCCGACACTGCCTCGCGTCGCGCCGGCAGCGGCCTGCTCGATCCGATCTTCGATGCCGTGCGCCGCCTCGCCGGCAAGGATGCGCACAAGGACGCCAGCGCATTCGCCCAGGCCTTCTACCGGCGCATGACCGAAGAAGAGGTGGCCCTGCACAGCGCCGACGGCTGGGCGGCCCTGGCGGCCGATCTCTACGCCTTCGCGAGCAAGCGCAAGCCTGGCGCCGCGAACGTGCGCCTGTTCAACCCGGCGATGCAGACCCACGGCTGGGAGTCGCCGCATACGGTCCTGCAGATCGTCAATGACGACATGCCGTTCCTGGTCGACTCGGTGACGATGACGTTGGCCGAGCAGGGCATCGGTGTCCATGTGCTCGGCCACCCGGTGGTGTCGATCAAGCGCGACCGCGGCGGCCGCCTGACCGCGGTGGGCGAGGGCGAAGTCGAATCGGTGATGCATCTGGAGATCGACCGGCAGACGCCGGAAGACAACAAGCGCATCGAAGCGCTGGTGCGACGGGTGCTCGACGACGTGCGCGTGATCGTTGCCGACTGGCCGCAGATGCGCGAGCGGATGCTCGAGGTCGCCGGCGATCTGCCTGCGCGTTCCATTCCGGTGGCGGATGCCAACCGCGCCGAGGCGCAGGAATTCCTGCGCTGGGCTGCCAATGACCATTTCACCTTCTTCGGCTACCGCGAGTACAAGGTGCGCCGCAAGGGTGGCGACGCGCGCCTCGAGCCCGTCGAGGGCAGCGGACTGGGCCTGCTGCGTACGCCGGGCGCGGTGAAGTCGCGACCGCTCAGCGAGCTGGGCGCGGACGCGCTGCGCCGCGAAGGCCTGATCGACGCCCTGATCCTCACCAAGACCAGTGCGCGATCGACCGTCCACCGTCCGGGCTACATGGATTACATCGGCGTCCTGCGCTACGACGCCAATGGCAATGTGACCGGCGAACAGCGCTTCGTCGGCCTCTACACCTCGAGCGCCTACACGCGCCGGCCCTGGGACATCCCGCTGGTGCGCGAACGCTTCGAGCACGTCATGAACGCGTCGGGGCTCAAGCCGACCGGCCACAGCGGCAAGGCGCTGCGGCACCTGCTCGAGACGCTGCCACGCGACGAGCTGTTCCAGTCGACGCCCGAGGAGCTGTATCGCCTGGGCACGGGCATCCTCGGCCTGCAGGAGCGCGTGCGCAGCCGCCTGTTCCTGCGCAAGGACCGTTACGGTCGCTTCTACTCGGTCCTGGCCTACATCCCGCGCGACCGCTTCAACACCGACGTGCGCCACCGCATCGAGCAGCTGCTGCGCGATGTGCTGCAGGCCGACCACGTCGACGCCAGCGTGGTGCTGGGCGAATCGCCACTGGCGCAGGTACACCTGATCGTGCGCCCGCGTTCGGGCGTCGCCACCGACATCGACCAGGCTGCGCTCGAGCAGGCGCTGCAGGGAATCGTGCGCAACTGGCAGGACGATCTGCGCGACGAGCTGGTGCGCCGTCATGGCGAAGCCGAAGGCCTGCGCCTGTCGAACCGCATCGGCCGGGCGCTGACGCCGGCGTACATCGAGTTCGCGTCGCCTGCGGCAGCGGCGACCGATGTCGAAAAGCTCGCCGCGACCGCCGTATCGGACGCGCTGCAGCTGAGCTTCTACACCCACCCGCTACCGACCAGCGCCGAGTCGGTGCTGCACTTCAAGCTCTATCGGCGCGATGCGCATATTCCGCTGTCGGACGTGTTGCCGGTGATGGAGAACCTGGGTCTGCGGGTGATCGCCGAGCATCCGACCCGGATCGAACTCGATGGCGCCGCGCTGTTCCTGCAGGACTTCTATGTCGAGGCGATCGCCGGCGACATCGATGTCGAAGCGCGCGCGCAGGCTTTCACCGAAGCCTTCGACCGGGTCTGGAGTGGCGACGCCGAGAACGACGGCTTCAACCGCCTGGTCCTGGGCGCCGACCTGGACTGGCGCCAGGTCGCGATGCTGCGCGGCTACAGCAAGTATCTGCAGCAGGTCGGCGTGCCGTTCTCGCAGGCCTATGTCGAGGACACGCTCAACCGTTATCCGCTGCTGGCGCGGCTGCTGGTCGAGGTGTTCGAGGCACGCTTCGACCCGGCCACCGGCCAGGAAAGCGGCGAGCAGATCGCCGCCGGCGTTGAGGGCTTCACCGCGCAGCTGCAGGCGCTCTCCAAGGGCGACGACGCGACCCTGGCGATCCTGCGTCCGCTGATCGACGCCCGCGGCAACGACCGTGCGACCCAGTACGAAGCTGCCCGCGCCGCACTCAAGGGGCTGCTGGACCGTGTGTCCAGCCTCGACGAGGATCGCATCCTGCGCAGCTACCTGGGCGTCATCGATGCGACCCTGCGCACGAGCTACTACCAGCGCAGCCGCGACGGCGGCCTGCTCGAGACGATCAGCTTCAAGTTCGATTCGGCGCGCGTGCCGGAACTGCCCAAGCCGCGTCCCTACCGCGAGATCTTCGTCTATGGGCCGCGCGTGGAAGGCGTGCACCTGCGCTTCGGCCCGGTCGCACGTGGCGGCCTGCGCTGGTCGGATCGACGCGAGGACTTCCGCACCGAAGTGCTGGGCCTGGTCAAGGCGCAGATGGTCAAGAACACCGTCATCGTGCCGGTGGGTTCGAAGGGCGGCTTCATCGTCAAGCGTCCGCCGGTCGGCGGCGATCGCGACGCGCAGTTCGCCGAAGGCGTCGCCTGCTACAAGATGTTCATCAACGGCCTGCTGCAGATCACCGACAACATCGTCGACGGCAAGATCGTGCCGCCGCGCGACGTCGTCCGTCATGACGATAACGACCCCTACCTGGTGGTCGCAGCCGACAAGGGCACCGCGACGTTCTCCGACATCGCCAACGGCATCGCCCGCGAGCACGGCTTCTGGCTCGACGACGCGTTCGCCTCGGGCGGTTCGGTCGGCTACGACCACAAGGGCATGGGCATTACCGCACGCGGCGCCTGGGAATCGGTCAAGCGCCACTTCCGCGCGATGGGCCGCAATTCGCAGACCGAGGACTTCACCTGCGTGGGCATCGGCGACATGTCCGGCGACGTGTTCGGCAACGGCATGCTGTTGTCGCAACACATCCGCCTGGTCGCTGCGTTCGATCACCGGCACATCTTCATTGACCCGGATCCTGACGCGGCGCGTTCGTTCGCCGAGCGGCAGCGGCTGTTCGCGCTGCCGCGTTCGAGCTGGGAGGACTACGACAAGGCGTTGATCGCCAAGGGCGGCGGGGTATGGCCACGTACGGCCAAGTCGATCCCGCTGTCGGCGCAGGCGCGCGAGGTGCTGGGCATCGGCAGCGAGGTCGAGGCACTCAGCCCGAACGAGCTGATGTCGGCAATCCTGCGTGCGCCGGTCGACCTGCTGTGGAACGGCGGCATCGGTACCTACGTCAAGGCATCCAGCGAGCAGCACGCCGATGTCGGCGATCGCGCCAACAATGCGCTGCGCGTGGACGGCCGTGACCTGCGCTGCAAGGTAGTGGGCGAGGGCGGCAACCTGGGCATGACCCAGCTCGGCCGGATCGAAGCTGCGATGCACGGCGTGCTGCTCAATACCGACTTCATCGACAACTCGGCGGGCGTGGACACGTCCGACCACGAGGTCAACATCAAGATCCTGCTCAATGCGGTGGTGCAGTCGAAGAAGCTGACGGTACCCGCCCGCAACAAGCTGCTGGCCTCGATGACCGACGAGGTTGCCGGCCTGGTGCTGTGGGACAACTACCGCCAGAACCAGGCGCTGAGCCTGATGGAGCGGATGAGCGTCTCCCGCCTGGGCTCCAAGCGCCACTTCATCCGCACCCTGGAAGCGCAGGGTCTGCTCGACCGGCAGATCGAATACCTGCCGTCGGATGCGGAGATGTCCGAGCGCAAGGTCAAGGGCATGGGCCTGACGCGCCCCGAACTGGCGGTGCTCCTGTCGTACTCCAAGCTCGTCGCCTTCGACCAGATGCTCGATTCCGACATCCCGGAAGATCCCTACCTGTCGCGCGAGTTGCAGCGCTACTTCCCGATGCCGCTGCAGAAGAAGTACGCGGACGTGATGGAAGGCCACCGGCTCAAGCGCGAGATCATCGCGACCGCGGTGACCAACACCATGATCAACCGCATGGGCGCGACGTTCCTGATGCGCATGCAGGAAGACAGCGGCCGCTCGCCGGGCGAGATCGCCAAGGCGTTCACGATCACCCGCGAGACGATCGAGGCGCGGACGCTGTGGGGCAAGATCGACGCGCTCGACAGCCTGGTGCCGGAATCGGTGCAGGTCGACGCACTGGAAGTGATCTGGAACCTGCAGCGTGCGTTCACCCGCTGGCTGCTGGCGCGCCCGGGCGCGATCCCGGACATCACCACCGCGGTCAAGCGCTATCACGACGGATTCCACGCGATCCGCGACGGCAGCCAGATCATTGCCGAAGGCCAGCGCGCCGAGCATGACGCGAGCCTGCAGGCGTGGCGCGAGAAGGGCGTACCCGGCGATCTCGCCGTGGAGCTGGCAGCGCTTCCGTACCTGGAGGCGGCCTGGGACATCATCGAGGTCGCGAGCGAGCGCAAGCAGAAGCCGGTCGAGGTCGCCCGTCTGCACTTCCGCCTTGGCGAGGCGCTCAACCTGCCCTGGCTGACGGCGCAGATCGACGCGCTGGAGGTCGACGGCCGCTGGCACGCGGTTGCCCGCGGCGTGCTGCGCGAGGAACTCGGCCAGCAGCACCGCGCGCTCGTTTCGCAGGTGCTGTCGATGCCCGGGGCCACGCCGGAAGCCAAGGTGCAGGCATGGCTGGATCGCGACGATTCCGCGCTGCGGTTCACCCTCGCCATGCTTGGCGAGCTGGCGGCGCAGAAGTCGCTCGACTATCCGACCGCGTCGGTGGCGGTGCAGCGCGTTTCGCAGCTGGTGCAGCGCAGCTGACCGGTGGGCGGAAGGCGCGCTGCTGCGCCTTCCGCTGTCGGCGGATCTCCAAGCGGAACCGCTCCGCTTCGGGAAATCATCGAAGGCCCTCGCTCGCGAGGGCCTTCTTCGTTGTGGTCGCCGCGTACGCGAGATTGCCGTGGGAAACGCGCCCGGACGACAGCTGCGCTAAGCTGCGCGCCGACGTTCAAGCACCGGCCCGCCGATGACCGCAACGCCCCGTATCGCTTTCGTTGCCAGCCAGACCGACGTCGCCCAGAGCGCGCTCGCCACGCTGACGGCGCTGCACGGCCAGTGCGAACCGGAGGCAGCCGACGTGCTGGTGCCGCTCGGCGGCGACGGCTTCATGCTGCAGACGCTGCATCGATACGGGCATCTCGGCAAGCCGGTCTACGGCATGAAGCTGGGCACGGTCGGTTTCCTGATGAACCAGCATCGCGAGGACGATCTGCTCGCGCGGATCGCGCGCGCGGAGCCGGCGGTGCTGCGCCCGCTGGAGATGCAGGCCGAAACCGAGGCCGGCTCGACGGTCACTTCGCTGGCCTACAACGAGGTGTCACTGCTGCGCCAGACGCGCCAGGCCGCGCACCTGCGCATCGATCTCAACGGCACCACCCGGCTCGAGGAACTGGTCGCCGACGGGGTGATCCTTTCGACCGCCGCCGGCAGTACCGCCTACAACTTCTCCGCGCATGGCCCGATCCTGCCGCTGGGTGCCGGCGTGGTCGCACTGACCCCCATCGCGCCGTTCCGGCCGCGGCGCTGGCGCGGGGCGATTTTGCGCGCCGAGACCCGGGTGCGCTTCCGTGTCCTCGATCCCTACAAGCGCCCGGTCAGCGTGACGGCGGACTCGCATGAAGTGCGCGATGTCGTCGAAGTGACCATCCACGAATCCCGCGAACGCACGGTCACCCTGCTGTTCGACCCGGAACACAATCTCGAAGAGCGCATCCTCAGCGAACAGTTCGTGGTCTGAACGTCAGGCCTCGCCGATCACGGCGCAGCGCTGCCATCGCGCATAATTCGCATATGCCCGACCTGTCCGTTCCAACCCTGACCGTCGCGATTTCCTCGCGCGCCCTGTTCGATCTTGAGGACAGCCACGCGCTGTTCGAGGCCGAAGGCATTGACGCCTATGCCGAGCACCAGCGCGCCCACGAGGACGACATCCTCGAGCCGGGCATCGCGTTCCCGCTAGTGCGCAAGCTGCTGGCCCTGAACGTGGACGCCGCCGCGGAAGCGCCGCATGTCGAGGTGATCCTGCTGTCGCGCAACTCGGCCGACACGGGCCTGCGCATCTTCAATTCGATCCAGCACCACGGGCTGACGATCAGCCGCGCCACGTTCACCTCGGGCGAGCCGGTCTGGCCCTACATCAAGCCATTCGGCACCCAGCTGTTCCTGTCGGCGAATCCGGATTCGGTGCGCCGTGCTTTGGAGCACGGCATCGCCGCGGCCACGATCATCCCCGCGCGCGCGGCGGCACACCGCTCCGACCAGCTGCGCATCGCCTTCGATGGCGATGCGGTGATCTTTGGCGACGAAGGCGAGCGTGTCTCGCAGGAAGGCGGCATCGAGGCCTTCCACAAACACGAGCGCGAGCGCGCACGCGAAGAGATGACCGGCGGCCCGTTCCGCGGTTTCCTCGCCGCGCTCCACGACCTGCAGGCGGCATATCCGCCCGGCAAGGACGCGCCGATCCGCACCGCGCTCGTGACCGCACGTTCGGCCCCGGCGCACGAGCGGGTGATCCGTACGTTGCGGGCCTGGGGCGTGCGCCTTGATGAAGCGCTGTTCCTCGGCGGACGGCCGAAGGGACCGTTCCTCGACGCATTCGGTGCGGACATCTTCTTCGACGACTCGCAGCACAACATCGATTCGGCGCGTCCGCACGTTGCCGCCGGACATGTGCCGCACGGCTGGTCGAATCGCTGAGCCATGGCGGACAAGGACGCGCGCAGCCGGATCGGCCGCTGGCTCGACCGCTTGCGGGGCAGGGCGGCAGAGCCGCGCAAGCCCTATGTCAGGCGCCATGACGGGCTGGTCTCGCTGCAGTTCGTGCGTCGACAGACCCAGAGCCGCATGGTCGATGGCGATGCCGATCGCCTGTTGATCGACTACACCCGCACCATGTTCGCGACGCTGCTGTGGCAGCCCGCACCCGCGGTGCTGGGCCTGGTGGGGCTGGGCGGCGGCTCGCAGGCGAAATTCGCCTACCGGCACCTTCCCGATACACGCATCGTCGCGGTCGAGAACAATCCGCACGTGGTCGCGCTGCGCGGCGAATTCGGCATCCCCGACGATGACGAGCGGTTGGCGGTCGTCGTCGACGACGGGTTCCGCTTCCTCGAGGCACGCCCCGACAGCTTCGACATTCTGCTGGTGGACGGCTACGACGCGCAGGGCATTCCCGCCGAACTGTCCAAGCAGGCGTTCTATGACGCCTGCCGCGACGCGCTGACCGGCACCGGGGTGATGGCCTGCAACCTGTACGTGCGCGATCCCGAGACCCATGTCGCCAAGCTGCGCCGAGCCTTCGGCGAAGACCGCGTACTGGTGTTCGACGAGCCCAAGATGAGCAACCGGGTTGCGTTCGCTTGGCGCGGGCCGCTGCCGGCGCTAGACGCGCAGGCGCTGACCGAGCGCGTTCCGCTGACGATCCGCTCGTTGTTGCCCGAGGTGTTCCACCGCATGGCGGTGCGCATCGTGCGGCAGCGCACGCTGATCGGGCGGTAGCCGTCTTCCCGGCGCGCGTGGTGCTTGCCGGCCAGTGGTCGTGGGTGCACCGCAGTCGTGTGTGCACCGCAGCGGCCAGATGGCCAATCCGTCGCCCCTGCAGTTCCAGGGGCCCGGATTCATCGGGACGCCCTGGGTCGCGCAGTCTTCCCGTCGAGACCCAGGCCCGTCCGGGGCTCGATCACGGCGCAGGCCCCGGAACTTCCGCCATGAAGCGCCGCGCAGCCTGGACATTGCGTGGCGGTCACATGCGCCCGCGGTAGAGTGCCGAAGGTGCCGCGGCCCCGCCCAGAAGGCCGGAACGCGACCTCGTTGGAAGCCCACCTCGGAGCGGAGTGCGCGATGTCCCGGATCCTGCCTGGCCTGCTGCTCTTGTTTTTGTTGTCCGGCCCAGCGATGGCGGTGCCGCACTGGGGGGCGGCGAAGTCCAGCCCCGCAGGCACGCCACCTGCCGCATTGCGCCCGGGCGAATGGGTGTGGGGCGGGGATGCGAAGGACATGGGGCCGATGGCGGTCGTGGTCAGCCTCACCGAACAGCGCGCCTACGTGTATCGCAACGGGCTCCTCATCGGGGTGTCGTCGATCAGCAGCGGCAAGCCCGGCTACGCGACGCCCACCGGCGTGTTCACCATCCTGCAGAAGGACAAGGACCACCGCTCCAACGTGTACAACAATGCACCCATGCCTTACCAGCAGCGGCTGACATGGGAGGGCGTGGCATTGCATGCGGGCGGCTTGCCCGGCTATCCCGAATCGCACGGCTGCATCCATCTGCCCACGGAGTTCGCACGCCTGCTGTTCGAGTCCAGCCACCTCGGCATGGTGGTGGTCATCGCCAAGGACCGGGCTTCGCCGTCGGACCTGGTCCATCCGCTCGTGACCAGTCCGATCGATCCCGCCACGGGGGCGCTGGCCGTGATGCCGCCACTCGGACCCGGGACCCAATACCGGTGGGAGCCGGAGAAGTCGCCCCAGGGCCCGTTGTCCATGGTCCTGAGCACCATCGATCGGCGCCTGGTCGTGCTGCGCAACGGCATCGAGATCGGGCGCGCCCAGGTCGAGTTCCGGGATGGGGCACCGCCGGCGGGCACCCATGCCTACCAGGTCGCGAGCACTGATCCCGGAGGGCTGCCGACCTGGCGCCGGATCGGAATCCCCGGACACGAGCGCGAGGCAGGCGAGATTCTGCCCGCTGACCAGGTGAAGCGCGTCAGCCTGCCGCCGCAGTTCACGGCTCAGGTGCTTCCGCTGCTGCAGCCGGGTGTGGTGCTGTTGCTGACCGATCTGCATCTGCTTGCAGAGAGCACCGGGCCGAGCCTGCAACTGATCAACGCGGATCCGCCGGATCTGTGAACGTCGCATCGCGCCCATCGGATCGCTGTCTGGGGCCGAAGCATCATCTGCGTGGAGAACGGGCAGGTGGCCGGGAACAGAACCCCGCCCTGCGAGTGACGCCGGCCGCAATGTCCAGGGAGCCGATGTCTTCGAACACGATGTCCGGGCCCGCATGGTGGACTGGCGCAAACGGCAGCACGCGGCCGAACTCAATGGCGCTAGCGGGGCTGCGGCGCCGGTGCTCGATGATCATCTCAACCGTGCCCTGTCCCGCCGCTCGCTCCAGCCACCATGGCGTCAGCGCAGACGCGCGCCCTCATCCTTGTCGAACATCGCAATACCGGCCCGCGCCGCTGCCACCGGGATCTCCTGCTGCAGCACGTCCCAGTGCTCGGCGAGCCTGCCGTTCTTGATCCGGAACAGGTCCACGACCACCCGTGGCGTCGCCGCCCAGCCGCGGATACGCCCATGGATGGCGACCAGGTCGCCTTCGGCGACGACCAGGCCCGGCTCGTAGTGGACAGCGTCGGACAGCCCCGCCACGAGTTCCTGCAGCGCATCGCGCCCCTGGGCGATTTCCGGGTTGTGCTGCATGTAATCCCGCGCGTAGAGCTGCCCGACAGCGGGCGCATCACGCTGCTGGAACAGGCGGGTCATCGCCTCGAGCACCAGGGCCTTGTTGCGTCGGGGGCGGTGATCCTGGGCGACGGCGGAAGGCGCGTTGATCGCGATCGACCCGGTCATCCGTAGCAGACGACCATCGGGCAGGGTCGCGCATGAGTACACGACCTGCCGATCGTAGTCCTGGACCTGGGCCACCGTGGCGCCGTCCTGCTCCTGCCAGCTGACGGCGAACAGGCCGTTCCCCAGCGGTACGACGTGGATGTCCACGACCTCGGCCCGTGCAAACGGTCCTTCCGTGATCTCGAACGCCAGCTGCGTTGTCGACAGCAAACGCAGGCTGACCTTGAACTCGGGATAGGAAACTTCCATTTCCGTCCCGACAGGGAATCGCTCCAGTGCCATCGTCGTTTCTTCCGGTGGTTGATGGGAGACAGGGGGGTGTGTTGCACCGTGTGCGGATGAGGATGCAGCCGACAGTGCAGCGGAGCGCGAGGTTCGCGCAGTCGCTGGAAATCCGCCGATTCGAACTGGTCTACGCCCACATGGGGTCGGCCGATGTCACGGCACCCACGACGTTGAGCGGCCGACGTGCGCAGCCCATCCATCTGACACATCACTCAGACGTCGAGCTCCGGACCCTCGGGATTGGCTTTGATCCGGTATGTGCCGCTTTCGCGGAAGCTGCGTACAGTTGCGAACGTGTCTTCCATGAACTGTACGAAGCTGAGCTTGCCGCCTTTGGACCGCGCCAGGATCGACAGTGGTGAAGTGACCGTCTTTCCGAGCGTGTTGGAGCGGTAGGTGAAGTAGCCGAAGATGGCGGCGCCATCGGCATTCTCGAAGCTGTCCTGCGTTTCGAACGCCTCTGCCGACCATGCAGTGAATACATCCTTGAAGGTCTGGACCAGCCCCTCAGCACCAGCAGTGGTACCAGCCCAGGGCATGATCCGCTTCAGTTCCGGATTGTCGTAGTTGAGCGAAACGTAGATGAAGTCGTCGCTCGTAAGCCGCCGCACGTGGTCGAGATCGGCTGGATTCCGCAGGACGGCCTGCAGCAGCGCGAGCGGGCTGTCGGAGCCGGCGGGCGTGGCCACACTCGGAGCCTGGGCGTCGGTGATTTTCGCAGTCCTCGTATAGACGTCGTGTGTCATTGCATTTTCCCCTCGAGGTTTACAGAGCGATTGCTCGCTGGATGTCGGTTTGACGGCATTGCCCCGCGCCGCCGAACGTTGTGTATTGGCGCCAACGGTGCGCTGCCGATCTGGAAGGCTGGTTCTCACGCTTTGCGTCGCGGGAGGCAGCCAGATGCAGCCGGCGGATATTCCGGGTCGCTCCTGATAAGACGCATCCCGTCGAGCTACGGAAAGAAGAAGATTTCAGAAGCCTCTCATCCAAAGGCGGGGTGGGGTAGCGCCGTTTCCTGTGGTGCTGTGTCGCTCGTGCAGCAACGTCACAGCAGACATCGAAGTGCTCTGCGCGTCCGTCGGTCGACAATCGCCGAGGGTGCAGCTGGCGCCCTTTGGGAGGCGATCGGCGGGCACCGGCGATTCCGCGCAAGGGGAGGGCGGCGATGCTCTGCCTGGACCTGCTTTGACGTCCCACCGATCCAGCCTGCTTCGCTGCCGGCGGGCATGAACGCCGGCCCGGACACCAATCCCCACGATCCATGCGTCTCGTCTCGGACGGCCTACTGGCCATCGATTACCCGCGGCGACCGGCGTCCTTCAGTCGGACGCGCGGCTGTCGGCAGAGGGGACAGGCCGCATCGTGCCGGCGCGGGGGAACTTTCCCGCCCGATATTCGGAATAGTATCGGGCCAGTTCCTCGTGGGAGCCGGCGATGAACGGACCCTTCGCAACCACAGGAATGTTCTGCGGCTGGCCGGCGTAAAGCAGCAGACGAGCGCCACTATCTCCCGCCCGCAACATGAGCAGACTCTCGCCTCCGCCAATGGAGGCAGACCAGCCAACCGTATCTTGGGCGAGTCTCTCGCCTGTGGCGCCAGCCTCCACCTCGCCGTCGATTACCACGACAAACGCGTTCCGGGAGGCTGGTAGATGGGATGCGAAACTGGCCCGCGGCTCCAGCCGGATGTCCACCAAGGTTATCGGAGCGGCGTTCACCGTAGGCGCCGTCGCTTCTCCCGACTTGCCGCTGTACACCGTCGCCAAGACCCCAGGCTCCGCATGCACCGGCATCTCTGCGCGGCGCAGGATCTGCACGCGTGGTGACATGTTGCGATGCGCTTCAGGGAGGATCACCCAAAGCTGCAGGAGACGCATCCCGGAGGAGACCGTCGCATTCTCGGAATGGACGATGCCACTGCCGGCCGTCATCCATTCGACATCGCCTTCCTCCAGACGCCCCCCGGTATCCTCCATCGTGCCGTTGAGCATGAAGGTGACGGTCTCGAGCCCGGCATGGGGGTGCGACTCCCCGAAACTTCCACCGAGCGTGATGTTGTCATCGGCCATGAGAAAGAAAGGATCGGTCGCGCGCAGATCGCCAGGTGCAATGACCAGGGCGGCCTTATGCCTGTCGCCACCGAAGCCGGGACCGAGCGCGGGTGTTCTGGTGACACGATCAATCGATCTCTCAAGCATTGGCCAAGTCCTTCTCCTGGTGTAAGGCGGTTCCTGTCCTGGGTTGACGTCGCCTCCGTAGCGCGGCCAATAATCCGGATCCGTCCGACTTTCATCTAGACACGGGTTCGAGAACCCAGCATTGCTCAAAGCGCAACCCAAGGACTGGCGGTCAGCGGTCTATTGTTGCGTGGTGCAAGATCACCTCGACAGCCAGCGTGAGCGTCGCCCGATGCGCAGATTCCGAGACCTTCTGGAGGAGGAGGTCGTGGAGTTTCCCGAGCATGAGCGCTCTCCCGTACCCGGATCCCCTGCAACGCCGACACATGGGCCAGCGACTCGACTGGCCTATGCGTTCGTCGCAGTGCTGGTTGGGATAACTGCGGGTTTAAGCAGCGCGCTGGTGAGCGTCAACACGCTCCAACTACAACAAATGCTGGACCTGAGCACACATCAAGTGGCGTGGCTATCGACCAGTTATGTGATGAGCGCTGTGTCGGCCAACCTGCTGTTGATCAAGGTTCGCCAGCAATACGGCCTGCGCCGCTTCGCCCTGACATTCCTGACCCTGCATGCCGTTCTGGCCCTGATACTCGTGTTCGCGCCGGGCTATGAGACAACGCTGCTGGTGCGCGCGATCAGCGGTTTCGTTGCGGTAGCACTGATACCGCTTTGTCTCTTCAACATGATGCAGGCTTTCCCCGCAAGATGGCGTTTGCGGGGTCTTGTGCTTGGCATCGGAGTGACGCAATGCGCGATACCTTTGGCGCACGTCCTTTCGCCAGCCTTACTGGCCAGCCACGGGTGGCGCTCACTGTTTCTGCTCGAGGCGGGACTCGCTCTGCTTTCACTTGCGGCATTGGGGATGCTGCGCCTGCCGCCGGCAGAGCGGGTTCGCGTTCTCCAGCCGCTCGACTTGTTGACGTTCGTTCTGATGGGCAGCGGCCTGGCACTGATTGCTGCTGTGCTGGGCCTGGGCCGATGGGAGGGGTGGTGTCAGGCGCCGTGGATCGTCGCGTCGCTTTTCATCGCCATACCGGCGTTGGTGGTAGCAGGCGCGATCGAGACGTGCCGCCAGACACCCCTGTTGAACCTTCGTTGGCTCGGGCGTGGGGACGTCGCGCGCTTCGCTGTCGCGATATTCATGGCGCGGATTGTATTGGCAGAGCAGGCATTCGCGATCGGCGTAATGGGGGAACTGGGTGGTACGGCGCAGCAACTCGCCATGCTATCGATGGCCATGTTGGGCGGAGCCGTCGCTGGGGTTCTCGTTAGCGCCCTCACAGTGAATGCCGAGAAGCTTGCAAGGCCGATGATGCTGTCCGTAGGAATCATCGCCCTTGCTGCGCTTGTCGACAGCGTGTCGGACGGCCAGCATCATCTGCAGCGCTTCTACCTGACTCAGGCTGCCATCGCGTTTGCGGGGACGTTCTTTCTAGGACCCGCGTTACTCCTGGGCATCACCAACGCACTGCAGCACGGCAGCCGGGAGCTGATCAGCTTCATCGTCCTGTTCGGGATCGTCAACGCGCTCGGCGCGCTCGCGGGTCCAGCGCTGCTGGGGAGCCACCATGACGGGAGCCGGGCGGTGGGCGGAACCACACTGGACGCAATGATGGACACGTCGCGCCTGGTAGCCGTCATCGCGGGGTTCACGACGATCTATCTCGCGGTCCTGCTCATTCTACGGATACGGCGGAGGCTGGCAGAACTCGGGAACGAACGCGCCGGTGGCCCGACTTCTCAACCCGGGCCGGTCGCCACGCCCATTGCCCAGTCGATCAACAGCCACTGGCGACCACCTCGCCCCAGTAGCGCTTCGGCAGTCGCGTTTGCCGCCCTTGCATTGCTGGGGGTTGCACTGGTCGTGGCAGCTTGGCACCAGCCGGTCCCAAGCGCAGTCGATCTGCTCAGACCTCCGGGGTGATCCTCTCGTACAAGAAGTCCACCAGCGCACGCACCCTGGCGATACGGGATCGGGCAGCCGGCATGAAGATATGCAGATCGGCGCCTTCGTGTGGATGGGCAGGCAGCACCGCTTCCAGCTCGCCTCGCCTCAGCAAATCCTCAACCATGAACTTCGGAACGACGGTCATGCCCAGATCCGCACGTGCGGCGGCCAGGAGCATTTGTCCGTTACTGGTGCGGAAGCGGGAGTTCATGCGCACATGCTCCCAGCCCCCCACGCCTCGGAAACGCCAATGACCAGTATCCATGGCATGTAGCAGGGCGTCGTGCGAGGCCATTTCGGAGGGGGTGTCCGGCCGTCCTCGTGCATCCAGATAGCCCGGGCTGGCGACGACTACCCAATCAACCCTGGCGAGTTTGCGCGTGATGAGCGTCTGGTCCGAGACAGCACCCACCCAGATCGAGAGGTCATAGGCTTCGGCGGTCATGTCGGCCAGACGATCCTCGAAGCGAATGTCGAACTGGACGCGCGGATGGAGCAGCGCAAACTCGGCGAGCAGCGGCGCAAGAACAAACTCGCCGAACGCGGTTTGAACCTGGATGCGGAGCTGGCCGGAAACGTCAGTCGTCAACTTGTTGACGACCTCCTGCGCCGACTCCAGTTCCGCAAGGCCGGCGCCAGCGCGTGCATGGTACTCACGGCCAATATCGGTTGGCGTCGTACCTCTCGGCGTTCGGGTCAGCAATTGAGCGCCGAGGACGGCCTCCAGGCGACTGACGCGGCGGCTGACGATGGATTTGGCAATGCCAAGGCGTGCGGCAGCGTTCGCAATGCCTCCTGTCTCGACCACCTCAACGAACGCAATGACATCCACCAAGTCAACGGGCAGGCGGTCCGACATCAGCAACTCCAACTTCCGGATTTTGTGGGTAGCGCGACACTACAGAATCAATAACCTGAGCGAAAGGTCGAGCAAGCGCTGCCTGCAGACCCTGATCACTTCCGATGGAAACGCCGATGACCCACTCGAGAAAGTCAAGAATTCCCCTGTCTGCCAGGAGTGTGCATCCGTGAACACTCCAGCGCGAGCAGCCGTGATCGAACAAAAGGACACCCCCTTCGTCATGCGCGATGTCACCATTGATGATCCCCGGCCGGACGAGGTGCTGGTCCGGATGGTTGCAACAGGCATCTGCGCGACCGACGCGCATGTCCGCCAGCAGTTGTTGGCGGCTCCATTGCCGGCAATTCTGGGCCACGAGGGCGCGGGCATCGTTGAGCGCGTCGGATCAACGGTGACTCACCTGAAGCCCGGCGACCACGTCCTGCTTTCCTACCATTCATGCGGGCAGTGCAAGCCCTGTCTGTCCGCTCATCCCGCCTATTGCGACAAGGTCTGGGAAGCCAACTTCGCAGGTGCCAGGCTGGATGGCTCCATCGGTGTGAGTGCGCAAGACGCGGGCGACCTCCATGCCCATTTCTTCGGCCAATCCTCGTTCGCCACCTACGCGCTTGCCCACCAGCGCAACACCATCAAGGTGCCAAGCGACATTCCATTGGAAATCCTCGGACCGCTCGGCTGCGGCTTGCAGACCGGTGCCGGAGCGATATTGACGGCGATGAAGGTTCCGGTCGGCGCCACTGTCGCTATCTTCGGCGTCGGTGCGGTCGGTCTTGCCGCGATCATGGCCGCCAAGGTGGCTGATGCCGCCACCATCATCGCCATCGACGTGAATGAGCCAAGGCTGGAGCTTGCGAAGGAGCTTGGTGCGACCCACGTCGTCAACGCAGCGGGTGGAGTGGACGTGTCCGCAGCGATCCGACAGATCGAACAGCGGGGCGTCGAATTCGTACTGGATACCAGCGGACGTGCGGCGAACCTTGATGCGGGCGTTGGCGCCCTCGCGCCGCTGGGTCATTTCGGCTTCGTTGCGTTCAACGCCCACTCGGGGGCGACTGTCGACGTGTCGCGCCTGTCAGTCGGGCAGACGCTGCAGGGCATTATCCAGGGCGATGCCGTGTCGGCGCTGATGATTCCCGAATTGATCGGGCTCTATCGCAGCGGTCGTTTCCCGTTCGACCGGCTCATCACCTTCTACGACTTCTCTGAAATCAACCAGGCGTTCGATGACGTGGCTGCGGGCCGCGTCATCAAGGCCGTGCTGCGCTTCGATATTCCAGCTGACTGATTGGTCTGCCCCCACTCCACTTTCAACGAAACAGGACACCAACCATGTGCGACAACCACCAGAAGCCGATCACGGCTTCGGATACCCCCGCGTTTTTCGGAATCGACCGTTACGGCTTTCCGGAAGCGGGCGAGCATCCCCTCGACCCGCCGGAATATTACCCACCGTATTTCTGGAGCGAGCGCTTCAAGAAGCTCGGCTACCACTGCGAAGAGCTTCGCGACGGTTTCTACTGGGTCACCAGCGGTGGCTATGACGCGGCGTTCGTCGTAACGGAAGAAGGCGTGATCGCGATTGATGCTCCACCGACGCTCGGCGAGAACATGCTGGCTGCGATCGAGGAGGTCACCGACAAGCCGGTGACGCATGTGATCTACAGCCATTGGCACACCGACCATATCGGCGCCGCCTCGGTCTACGGACCGGACGTCGAGATTGTGGCGCACGAAATCACGAAAGAACTGCTGGAGCGGTTCCCGGATCCGGGCCGGCCGCTTCCGACGCTGACTTTCGACAAGGAGCATGTGCTGACGGTTGGTGGCGTGACCCTGGAGCTGTCCTACAAGGGTGAAAACCATTGCCCCGGCAATATCTTCATCTACGCACCTGCCCAGAAGGTGCTGACCTGCATCGACATCATCAGCCCTGGCAGTGCGACTTTCATGCACTGCGATGCCTCGCAGAATATCACCGCATGGTACGAGGCCCAGCACCAGATCATGGAGTATGACTTCGACTTCCTCGTCGCCGGTCATCACATGAAGTACGGCACGCCCGAACTTGTCAAGGAGTCGATCGAGTATTTCGCCGACATTCTTGAAGGTGCGCAGGCGGCCATCGATATCTACTCGAGATCCGACCGGCTCATCGATATCCTGCTGAAGCCAGGTCTCGACCGCTTCTGGGTTGGAAGTGAGAACTGGATCAACTCGATGGTCAACTACGCCACCAAGCACGTGCTCGAGAAGAAGACCAGCAATGGCAAGCTCTGGTCTGAGCGTTTGGCGGGTGTGACCACGCAGACCAAGTATCACGCCTATACCGTCATGGAGTCGATCCGCCTTGAGCGGCCGCGGCCCAACTACCGGCTGCGCGGCGAGAACCCTCCGCCGTTCCTCGCCTGACCTGACAGGATCCGGATCAATCATTGATGGCCACTTACTCTGCCAATAACTGGATCGACGGCCGCTTCGTCTCTTCGTCGAAGCGCAGCAACTCCATCAATCCAGCGACCTATGAATCCATCGGAGACTACGCCGATGAGGGCGGCGCAGCTGCAGCTGCCGCCATCAAGGCTGCCTCCGGCGCTTTTCGCGGCACGGGCTGGGCGCACGACACCGAACTTCGCGCCAGGGTTCTCGACCAGATGGCGGCTGCGATCGAGGGGAACCGGGATCGGCTGCTTGACATCCTTTCGCTCGAGAACGGCAAGGTTCGTGGCGAAGCTGCACTCGAAGTCGATGGGAGCCCCAGCAAGCTGCGCTACTGGGCCGGGATGGCGCGCACGGAGGCGGGACGCGCCACGCAGCCGCGACCCGGGTGCCTTTCAATCATCCTGCGCCAGCCCATGGGTGTGGCAGGCGTGATCGTGCCTTGGAACTCGCCAGTCATCCTGGGGACCAGGTCGTTCGCGCCGGCCCTGGCGGCAGGATGCACGGTGGTGGTGAAGATGCCCGGCCAGGTCGCGCAGACTGCGGCCGTGCTGGCAGAGATTTTCGCCGACGTGACAGATCTCCCGGCCGGCGTCATGAACATCTTCGCGGAGAGCGGATCAGAGGGCGCCGCACTGTTGGTGGAAAGTGCGGATGTGCCCACGATCAGCTTCACAGGAAGCACGAAGACCGGGGCGCTTATCGGGGCGGTCGGCGCGCGCCGGATGAAGCGTTTTGGACTCGAGCTGGGCGGCAAGGCGCCCATGATCGTGTTCGATGACGCGGACATTCAGCCCATGCTGCCTGTGCTCGAAAAGGCGCTGACGGTTTTCGCCGGCCAGTTCTGCATGACCGGTTCCCGGCTTCTCGTTCAAGACGCGGTCTACGACGTCGTCCGCGATGGACTTGCGGACCGGCTGCGCAAGGTGCGGGTCGGACCTGCCTCCGATCCGGCAAGCGACATGGGGCCGCTGATCGACAAGGCGAATGTCTCACGCGTCGACGAAGTCGTCAGGCAAGCCTTGGTGCATGGTGCGACAGCGGTTGTCCGAGGCGGGCCGCTGACCAGCGGTCCGCTGGCAAAAGGTGCTTTCTTCCAGCCCGCCATGCTCGAAGTCACCGACAACAGCCTGGCGATCGTGCAGGAAGAAACGTTCGGTCCGGTTCTCACCATCCAGCGTTTCAGCCATGAAGCGGAAGCCGTCGCGCTTGCCAATGACAGCGATTACGGGTTATCAGCCAGCGTCTGGACTCGCGATATCGACCGCGCCCTGCGCGTCGCCGGGGCGCTGGAGGCTGGCAGCGTCTTTGTGAATGATTGGGCGAAGGTATATGACGGCACGGAAGAGGGTGGGTTCAAGCAATCGGGCCTGGGCAGGCTCAACGGGCATGCCGCGCTTGATGACTTCATCGAGTACAAGCACATCGCGCTGAAGCCTGGTTTGGCTGGACCGTCGACGTGGCCGCCGCGCTGAGATGGCGCTGCAATCACCCCCCACTTGAAGGCGGCGAGCGCATTGTCTCGGTGGCGTTACGTCCGGTTGATAACTGCCCATGTCGCAACACGAGCCAACTCTGGATCGGGCCAACGCGGCCTCAGTCTTCTCCCAAGTCAAGGGAAAGAGACATTCACTCGTGCAACAACTCAGAAGGATTTCCATTATGTCAAAAGATGACACTTTGCTCACGCCCGACAACCACGCGCTGATCATGATTGATCATCAGTACCTTCAGTTGCTTTCTGTGCGATCCCATACCGTGGAAGAGGTGGTTTCGAACGCAGTGATCACCGCTCGCACGGCAAAGATCTTCGATGTGCCGACGTTGTTCACGACCGCATTCGCCGAACGTCAGGAGCTCATCAAGGAAATCCAGGCGATCGACCCCGAGCAGGTACCGATCGATCGAACCGGATTGAACTCGTGGGACGATCAACGTGTTGTTGATTGGGTAGAGGCGACGGGGAAGAAGAAGCTCGTGATGGCCGGTCTTTGGACCGAGGTCTGCTTGGCCATGCCGGTCCTGTCTTCCCTGGCTGCGGGGTACGAGGTCTATATCGTGACCGACGCCTCGGGTGGCAGCAGTCCGGAAGCGCATGAGCGCGCAGTGCAGCGAATGATTCAGGCCGGCACCCGGCCAATCACCTCATTGGCTTATCTGAGTGAATTGCAGCGCGACTGGAAGTACGAGAGCACCGCGACAGACGTGGTGAACCTCGCCGTAGAAATGGGCACTGCAAGTGGTCACGGATTGCGCTGGGTATGGCAACTTCAAGGCCTCAAGGAAGGCACACGCTGAAGGATCAGCCCAGGATCGTTGGTCTGCGACAGGCTTTCTGGGCCCTCGATTCAAATGCTCCTTCCCGATGTTGTCGGCCGGCGCGCCTTTGACCGCTCGACGACTCGCATCTGTCCGGCGCGGCAGCGAAGGCCTGGGCCTGGCCAGAGGCCGGTGACTGTCAGGGTGCCAAGCCGCCGGACCAGAACGAGAGCTTTAACTCTGCGCTGCGCTCCGTCGGAGCACGACTCGCAGCAAGCATGCAAACACCACGATCCCGGTGCCCGTCCACGTCGCCGCAGGCGACGCCGAAAAGGCGGCCGAGGAATCAGCCAAGAAGTAGGCGAAGGTCTGACATCTGCTGGTGGTAGGGTCGCTACTTCGCCTACCACCAAGCAGCCTGCAAGGAGAAGTGCGAATGAGCGAACCATTCATCGCTCTGCGCCGGCCCCGCCGTGGCGCGTGCCGCTCGGGTGTGCACTCATCTGTCCATCATCTTCACAGAGGCTGAAATGAGCGAGAAACCTGCAGTTCGGATTTCATACGAGGATCAAGGCCACAAGGGTCGCTTTGTCGCCCGTATCACTGGTGTCGACGGAGAGGGCGAACTGACCATCTCGAAGACTTCGGATGTATTGGTCATTGCAGACCGCACTTTCGCACCCGATACGCTCCGCGGCACGGGCGCCGCCTTGGCACTGGTCGAGGCCCTGATTGCGGACGCCCGAGTCAAGGGTTATCGCGTTATACCGCTCTGCCCCTACGTGCGAGCGCAGTCGCTGAAGCATCCGGAGTGGGTGGATGTCATCCAGCAGTGAGGCGGTTATGCGCTCGACCGATCATGCTTGCCACGACTTTGTCGTGTGAAAAAACGAAGTGATGGCGGGTATTTCTGCCCCAGGCTTGCAAGACGATCTGTGGCTGAGCAGTGCCCACAATCGTACTTGAGCTCGCCAGCAACAGCCTCGTTATCGTGCAGGAAAAGTCCTTTGTTCCCGTTCTCTCCATCCAGCGCTTCTGCGATGAGAACGAACGATCAGCTCGCCAACGACAGTGACTGCGGTTGTCGGCCAGCATTTTCCCACGCGACCTCGAACGCGCCCTGCGGGTAGCCCATGCCCTGGAGCCGGGCAGGGTCCTCGTGAACGGTTGGGCGAAGGTGTACGACGGTACGGAGTAGGGTGGGTCAAGCTGTCTGGACTTGACAGGTTGAACGGCCACGCCGCGCTCGACGCCTTCATTGAGTACAAGCACATCGCGCTGAATCCGCGACTGGCCGGGCCGCCGATGCGGTCGCCACTGCCTTCGCGCTCGACCTGGGACTCGTCGGCTCGACATGACTCCCATTTGACCACCAAGAGCACCTTCCATTACTCGCGGAACGATCCGAAACCCCACACCGACCAGGTTTTGTCGCCCGAGATTGCACCCTTGATTGTCATCGACTAGCCAGCCGGTGCAGGCCTCCTCGATCGCTCGATGGCGCGCGAGGAGCTGTGCTTAGTATCACGAGTGTCGCCAAGGCGGCGGTAAAACTTCGCATTCCGATTCGTCCATTCGACGGTCAACGACCAGACCGGCCCAACAAGCCGCCGATCCAGGAACTGCAGGGACGTGCTCGGCCGCCTGCCGACGTACAGGGCAGGGGGCCGGAAGCTGGAAATCGCGTCCTACGGCGAATGTAGCCCGTGACGTCGGCTGCTATGCAGCCCGGAGCATTCGGGAGCCGCGATGGATGGGGGCACCTCTGCGGGTATGATTCCGTCACCGTTGCGGGGAGCGGATCATGAAAGGACTCATCGTCGCGGCTCTTGCTGCGATCAGCACACCAGCCGTCGCTCAGGACGTCCACAAATGCGTCAACTGGCAGGGTGCCGCCACCTACCAGTCGGAACCCTGTCCGCAAGGCCAGCGTCTTGATCGCGTCTATACGCCGACACACGCCGAAGTAGATGGGCGCGCTGTCCGCAACTTCGTGCCTTCGGCTGGTGGATCTCGAGATGCCCTCGCGCCTGCGTATGGCCAAACCATGAGTGCCACCGGCCGCATCAAGTCAGATGCTGCCTGCGGTGCAGCGAAAGCCGTTTTCGGTCATGGCACTGCCACCAACGGCCACCGCAACATCGATTCCCTCCGCACCGGCTCTAGCGTCGTCTCAGAACACTGCAACCACTCCCGCGGGCCGGGACGCTAAGGGGGCGGGCATAGCGCCACGGAAGAATACGTTCGAACAGTCGGCTCAGATAGCGCTCGACCCCGTGCTCGATGCAAGAGCGCGCCTCGAGATTCTCACGTCAGTTGGACGACAAGTTCAATCTCTATGTACCAACGCTGGAGGCGGCTTGGCGACAAAGATCGCCCGCGGCGAAGAGCGGCAAATCTGCAAAGAAGAAGGTAGCCGCGAAGAAGGTGGCGGCTCAGTCCTAGAGCCGGCGTGTTGTGCCGGGTAGTAGTTGGAAGAAACGCTTCGTGTCGACGCGCTGTTCTCAAGCAGCTGCAGAGGCTCTCTGTCACTCGCGGCGGACAAGCGCTTAGGGAACTTCCCAGCCGCCTTACTGCCCGCTACGACACTTCGGAATCACTCATCCCAAGGATTGGTGGACACCCAAAACTACGGAAGTCGCACATGTGTCTACGCCTTTGTGCGTTGGGAACTTCGATGTACATGCGTTAGTGCATCAGATGTACACGTTAAGTGCGTGCGCGGAGCATTGAAGAGTGCGGTGCCCAGGCGCATTCCTGGGGGTCAGAGCACCGACCGACGCTGGAGATGCACCCTAGCGGCCCGCTCCATGACTTCGCATAATGTATATTATGTAAGGTTCTGGGTTGTGTAGAGCCGAGGCGCCCCAACTGACTGATTTTTAAAGCGTTTCGCCCTGTAGTGGTCGCGGGGTGTTTACAGTTGGTGTCACTAAAACCGATTTATGTTGATCTTCTGGACCGCTACGGCACGTTCCTACGGGTCTGTGGGCGGTCGCCGAAGACGGTGCTGGCGTACACCGCGGTGGTCACGCGGTTCCTTCCGGTGCAGGAAGACGGCGGCGCGGACGATCCGGTGCGTCGGTACCTGCGTGCCCGGGCGGGCCGTCTGGCGTCGAACTCCGTGAACCTCGAGATCTCGGCGCTGCGCGCGTGGTTCGCCTGGCGGCACATGGTCGATCCCGAGGGCTGGCAGCCGTCCGGGTGGCCCCGCATGCGCCGGCCGCCACAGCGGCTTGTGCGGGCGCTGGACGACCACGAAATGGGCGTGCTGTTGGCGGCGCCGGATCTGTCGACGTTCGTGGGCCTGCGCGACCACCTGATCATGGCCACGCTGTACCAGTGCGGGCTGCGTGCCAGCGAACTCGTCGCGCTGACGCTGGGCGACGTGCTGCTGGATGGTCTGCTGCACGTGCACGGCAAAGGCAACAAGTACCGGCTGGTGCCGTTCGGCGGCCAATGGCATGGGCTGCTGCGGACCTACCTGCAGAAGCGCGCGGCGCAGAAGCCTGGCAAGCGGTCGGCGCTGTTCCTGACCGCCCAGGGCCGGCCGCTGCGCGACGGGCGCAGCGTGTGGGTGATCGTCAACCGGTACGCCCGCCGGTCGCTGGGGCTGGGCTGCGGGTTCTCGCGGCTTGAAGCGCACACGCGTGGCCGGCCCTGGCAGGGCCACTACCCGCACCTGCTGCGCGCCTCGTTCGCCACCGAATTGATGAAGTCCGGCCTCGACATCTTCGCCATCTCGCAGATGCTGGGCCACGAGAACGCCGAGACCACCACGCGCTACCTTGGCCTCGACATGGAGCACCTGCGTGTCGCCGCGGCGCATCACCCGCGCGCGCGCCGCGCCAGCGAGTGACCGCCGCGCGGCCTCAGAACGGCAGGTCGTCATCATTGAACTGCTCCTCGCGGTTGCTCGGTGCGTCCGCATCCGCGGGCGAGGTCGGGGCAGGTGTCGCTCCCCTGCCCTGATGCTCGCGCCGTGTGTCCGCGTGGTCCCGGCCGCCGTGCCAGGTGATGCCGCCGGGCTCGGCATAGATCCACGTCGAGTAGCGATCGCTGCCGTCGTCGGCCTGCCATTTCTCGGTGCGCAACTTGCCTTCGACGGTGATCAGCCGGCCCTTCTTGAGGAACTTGCCGGCGTTCTCCGCGTCGCGGCTGAAGGCCTTGATGCGCAGCCATTCGGTGTGCTCGACGCGTTCGCCGGCACGATCGCGCCAGGCGTCGGTCACCGCAATGCGCAGCTCGGCAACAGTGCCGCCCTCGCCCGCCTTGACCGCTGCCCGCGGCCAGGCTGCGCCCACTATGCCGTGGGCTCCGCCTGCGCGGCGCATCACATGTAGCCGCGCTGCGCACCATCCCGCGAACCAGCGCGGTGCCCGGCGGGTGGATCGCGACGGACACGATCGCGGCACCGCGTAGCCGGCCGGCACGGGAGGGCGGGCGCGTGGCGGGCGCCGCGCCCACCCGCTCGGTGCTTCTCCCTTGGCGGGTTGATCGACTCCGTGAGGACTAGGGCACCTCATCGGCGCGCGCCGATGAAAACGCCGCGCACCGCTTGCGACCGTTGATGATCCGGTCGTGGCGGAGGCAGAGCCCGTCCCGAGCGCGGACCGAAGCCGTGCCCGAGGACAGCGCCGTCAGCCCGGGCAGCGCCGCTTCAAACTTCGCCGGATCCTGGCAGAAATGGGCGCAGGGACCACAGTTTTCCCCCTGGTCGGAGCGCACGCCGAGCGCGTGCCGCACTGTCATCCACAGGCTCATTGCCCGAGCGTCGCCCAATGCTTGCCAAAGACATAGGCCGACAGCAGGAACCCGATCGATACGTTGACGGCTACCCCGACGGTGAACGCCGCGAACGGCTTCGGGCCGGCGGCGGCCAGGTCGCGGAACCGGGTCGTGAGGCCGATGCTGAAGAAGCAGAAGATGAAGGTCCAGCTCCGCAGGTCCTTGATCGGCCCGGTCAAGCCCGGCGCGACGATACGCTCATAGTCCGCAAGGCTGTAGGACGCGGTAATCGCGGTGATGATCGCAGAGGCCACGAACAGGCCGATCACGAACTTCGGGAAGCGCCTCCACACCTCACGCGCGTCAGGTGCGCTGCCCGCCGGCTGCGTCTCCCAGCGGGTCGTCGCCACGATCGCGAGACCCACGGCCCAGATGCCGATCCAGAGGTCGCGGCCGACCACCTTGACCAGGGTGAAGGCGTGCAGGGCCTGATCCGCCGTGCCCGTGATCCCCGGGATCTTTCCGGCATAGCCGCCATAGGCATGGGCTGCGGCGATTCCGGCAGCATCGGCGAATTCGGACGTACCGATCCATGCACCTGCCACTCCAGTCGGAAGCAGGAGCGCGCGGCTGGCAATCGGGAGGACGAAGATCATCACCAGTGCCCACAGCACGACGATGGTGATGGTGACCGCGGTGTCCTCCTTCTTCGCGCCGACCGCCCCGGCGACGGCGATTGCCGCCGAAACCCCGCAGGTCGCGCCCCCTACGCCCAGGACGGCGGCAAAACGCCGATCAAGGCCGAACCGCTTGGCGGTCCAGTAGATGACGCCGAAGGTCACGATCGACACCGTCGAGGCCTGCAGGATCGCGACCGGCCCGGCGAGCGCGATCAGCGAAAGCGGCAAGGTGGCGCCCAAGAGGACGATCCCGGTCTTGACGTAGAACTCGCCCCGGAACCCGGCATCGAGATGGCGCGGCAGTCCGACCGTGTTGGCAAGGACAAGACCCAGCAGCAGAGCGACGAGCGGGGCCTCCATGTTGTAGTGGGTGGCCTCCTCCCACCGACCGATCACGAAGATCACATAGGCGGCGATGTAGAGCAGCGTGAATGCCGGGACGAACGCCCGCAGTTTCTGGCCGACGGCTGCGAGCGCGAGCGAAAAGACGGCCAGCCAGAACAGGTACAGCGCCAGGTAGCGCACCCAGTTGCGCGCAAGATCGTCGGCCACCTGTGAGATATGGCTCCATTCCGGCGGCACCACCGCCAGCCAGCGCAGGCTGCTTCCGTTCCAGAACAGGATGCAGGCCGCAGCGACGATCGAGAGCCCGATCCAGATCGCCCACCAGTCCTCTTTGCGCCACAGCTCGCTCCAGCCGGATGGCGGAGGAGCGGCAGAAGTCGGCTCGGTTGTGGTCGCCATGTCAGGACCCTGGTCACCGCGGCCCAAGGATGTTGGGACCTGGCGGAACGTCACGCTCTTGTGCGATCGATCTTAAGTGTGTCCAGGTCATCGGGAAGTAAGCATGGCGTCGGCGCCAATAGCAGGGGTGTCCCGCGTCGGGCGGGCAACCAACCCTCTGAAATTGCGAAAGAAATTACGGGGCATCCGGGAGCCCTGGGGATATCTGACGGCGGCTTCGACCCGGGTATCGCCCGGTCGACCTGAGGCGTATGGATTCCTGGACCGGTTGCAGACGCACTCAGGTTTCAGGTGATCCTGTACTCCAGCCCCGCCTCGTCGGTGAAGACGTGCACGGAGCCCGGATCGCCTTCCAGCGTGCCGTGGATCACGCCGTCTTTCGTGAGCAGCTCCCAGTGCTGATCACGGCGCGTCAGGGCGCCCAGAACTTCCCTGATCCAGATGAACTGCCCATCCGCGGTTTTCTCGAAAACGCTGTAGTTGCTTTTCACTGTGGGCTCCATCGCGACTCCAGCAGTGACAATAAGGCGAGGCCATGCATTGCCGACGTCATGATTCGCGTAGGCACGCGGTCCGGTCGCCCGCGGGCCATTACTTCGCGGGACCGCAAAAAACATCGCCAGGATCGGCATTGAACAGGTCTGCGTCGGCGCTGCCGCACGCAGCCTCGACACCGTCGATCCGGGCGGAACAGACCTCCGCTTGTGGCGCGGCTTCAATCAACTAAAGACACGCAAAAAAAAAGCATTCGGGCAGCTCTTGCGAGCTGCCCGAATGCTTGAAAAAGTGGCGTCCCCACGGGGATTCGAACCCCGGTGTCCACCGTGAAAGGGTGGTGTCCTAGGCCTCTAGACGATGGGGACGCAGATGACCTGCGCCATCTGTGCATCGGCCTTGTGATGCACAGAGAAATTGTGGTGGAGCCAGGCGGGATCGAACCGCCGACCTCCTGCATGCCATGCAGGCGCTCTCCCAGCTGAGCTATGGCCCCACGTTTGGGAGCGCGAAATTGTAGGGTTGCAGTGGCGCAACGTCAACAAAAAATTCGCACTTCCTTCGATCGCATCGATTCGTTCCGGGGAACGTTTCAGCCGGTGGCGCCGGCCTCGTTGCTGTCGAGCCGCGCATCATCCGGATTTCCGCGCAGACTTGCAAGCCCATGTCCCTGGTCGTCGAGATACTGCAGCCACTTTCCGAGGAAGGTGTTCATGCGCAGCCGATGATCGACGACTTCGACCGGCGGTGGAAACATGCCGATGACGTCCTGCCAGCGACGACCGACGTAGCAATGCGTCGCCTCCACCTGCCCTGCATCGCGATACAGGCGAAGGTGCGCAGAGGGGTCCGGTTCGCCGGTCACCGGATCGAGCATCGCGTAACTCAGGCGCAGCTCGGTCGTGTAGGGATGCTGGGCGATGACGTCGAGCAGCACCGGCAGCGCGCCCGGCACGTCCGACCGGTAACGGCCCGGCGCAAGCGCAGCCGGATCGAATACGCGGACCAGACGCTCGTAGTTCTCGGCGTACAGGCCCATCAGCCAGCCGAACCGCCCCATGGCGGGCAATCGGGGACGTCGGGTCAGGACTTTCTGCATGCGCCGATGCTACATCCGCGGCGATGAATCGTGCGGAATCCGCCCGCCCCATGAGGACTGGGAATCGCGCTGTTCCGCCACCACCTTCCGGGCGACGTCAGTACATCACCCGTTCGATGCCCAGGGTCGACATGACCTTGCTGGAGATCTCCTCGATCGAGGTGTGGGTCGTGCTCAGCGATGGCACGCGCTCGGCGCGGAACAGCGCCTCGGCCGCACTGACTTCGCGCTTGCAGGTCTCGAGCTGGGCATAGCGCGAGTTCGGGCGACGCTCCTGACGGATCTGCGCCAGCCGCACCGGATCGATCGTCAGCCCGAACAGCTTGCTCCGGTGCGCGCGCAGGCGTGGCGGCAGACGGTCGTGCTCGAGATCTTCCTCGGTCAATGGATAGTTCGCCGCGCGCACGCCGTGATGCAGCGCCAGATACACGCAGGTCGGTGTTTTGCCCGCACGCGACACCGCGACCAGGATGACGTCGGCCTCGTCGTAGTTCGTGGCCATGCCGTCGTCGTGGGTCAGCGCGAAGTTCATCGCGTTGATGCGCCGGTGATAGGTCTCGAAATCAACCATGCCGTGGGCGCGGCCCACGCGCGACTCGCGCGCTTCCAGCAGTTCGCGCTCCAGTGGCTCGATGAATGGCGCGAAGACGTCGAGAACGAGTGCCCCGCTCTCCCCCAGCACCGTCGCAAATGCCGGATCGACGCAGGAGCTGATGACGATCGGGCGCGTACCCATGGCCTCGCCACGCGCGCGGATCAGCGCAGCCACCTCCCGCGCACGTTCCTTCGAATCGACGAAGGGAATGCGGTTGGTGCTGAATTGGGTTCCGGTGAACTGGGTCAGGAGGCTGTGGCCGATGGTTTCGGCAGTGATACCGGTGCCATCGGAAACGTAGAACACGGGGCGGGGACTGGACATATGGCCTCCGAGCAGTCGATGAGAGCGCCTGCGCGCCCGGGATGGCTAAAATAGCGGTTCAGTGCCGGCACTGCCGGCGTTCCCTGATCACCGCGACACGGAGTCTCCTCTTGAGCGCCAACATCCTGTGGTTGCAAGACCTGCGTCTGTCCGACCTCGCCCAGGTGGGTGGAAAGAACTCGTCCCTGGGCGAGATGATCGGCAACCTCGCCAAGCTCGGCGTCTCGGTCCCGGGCGGTTTCGCAACCACGGCCGATGCGTTCCGCGATTTCATCGCTCACAACCATCTGCACCAGCGCATCTTCGACCGCCTTGCGACGCTCGACGTCGAAGACGTGGCCGCGCTGACCGCCGCCGGCAAGGAGATCCGTGGCTGGGTGATCGACGCGCCGCTGCAGCCCCAGCTCGATGCGGACATCCGCAGCGCCTACGAGAAACTGGCGTCGGAGAACGGGGGCGGCGACATCGCCGTCGCGGTGCGCTCGTCGGCGACTGCCGAAGACCTGCCCGATGCCTCGTTCGCCGGCCAGCAGGAAACCTTCCTCAACGTCACCGGCAGCGACGATGTCGTGGTCAAGGTCAAGGAAGTCTTCGCCTCGCTCTACAACGATCGCGCGATCGCCTATCGCGTGCATCACGGATTCAAGCACGAGGACGTGTTCCTGTCGGCCGGCGTGCAGCTGATGGTGCGCTCGGACATCGGCGCCTCGGGCGTGCTGTTCACGCTCGATACCGAGTCCGGCTTCCGCGACGTGGTGTTCGTGACCTCCAGCTTCGGCCTGGGCGAGATGGTCGTCCAGGGCGCGGTGAACCCGGACGAGTTCTACGTCTACAAGCCGACGCTCAAGGCCGGCAAGCCGGCGATCCTGCGCCGCGGCATCGGCAGCAAGCAGCTGCGCATGGTCTATTCCGACGTCCCCGGAGAGCGCGTACGCATCGAGGACACGCCGCTCGAGTTGCGCAACAGCTTCTCGATCAGCGACGAGGACGTGCAGGAACTCTCGCGCCAGGCGCTGATCATCGAAGACCACTACCAGCGCCCGATGGACATCGAGTGGGCGAAGGACGGCGCAAGCGGCAAGCTCTTCATCGTGCAGGCGCGGCCCGAGACGGTGAAATCCCGCGCAAAGAACACCCAGATCGAGCGGTTCTCGCTCGAGCAGCGCGGCGAGGTGATCTGCGAAGGCCGCGCGATCGGCCAGAAGATCGGCGCCGGTATCGCGCGCGTCGTGCGCACGCTCGACGACATGAGCCGCGTGCAGCCGGGCGACGTGCTGGTCGCCGACATGACCGATCCCGACTGGGAACCGGTGATGAAGCGCGCCGCGGCGATCGTCACCAACCGCGGCGGCCGCACCTGCCACGCGGCGATCATCGCGCGCGAGCTCGGCGTGCCGGCGGTCGTGGGCACCGGCAATGCGCTGGACATGATCGAGGACGGCCAGGAAGTCACGATCAGCTGCGCCGAGGGCGATACCGGCTTCATCTACGCCGGCATCCTGCCCTTCGAGCGCATCACCACCGATCTGACCTCGATGCCCGAGGCGCCGCTGAAGATCATGATGAACGTCGCCAACCCGGAGCGCGCGTTCGACTTCGGCCAGCTGCCCAACGCCGGCATCGGCCTGGCGCGCCTGGAAATGATCATCGCCGCGCACATCGGCGTGCATCCGAACGCTCTGCTGCAGTACGAGAAGCAGGACGCCGAGACCCGGAAGAAGATCGACGCCAAGACCATCGGCTATGGCAGCCCGGTCGACTTCTACGTGAACCGCCTGGCTGAAGGCATCGCGACGTTGACCGCATCGGTGGCGCCCAACCCGGTGATCGTGCGCCTGTCGGACTTCAAGTCCAACGAGTACGCGAACCTCATCGGCGGCAAGCACTTCGAGCCGCACGAAGAGAACCCGATGATCGGCTTCCGCGGCGCCAGCCGCTACGTCGACCCGAGCTTTGCCGATGCGTTCGCGCTCGAGTGCAAGGCGGTGCTGAAGGTCCGCAACGAGATGGGCCTCGAGAACCTCTGGGTCATGATCCCGTTCGTGCGCACGCTCGACGAAGGCCGCAAGGTGATCGAAGCGCTCGAGGCCAACGGGCTGCGTCAGGGCGAGGCCGGGCTGAAGATCATCATGATGTGCGAGGTCCCGTCGAACGCCCTGATGGCCGACGAGTTCCTCGAGATCTTCGATGGTTTCTCGATCGGTTCGAACGATCTTACCCAGCTCACCCTCGGCCTGGATCGCGACTCCTCGATCGTCGCCCACCTGTTCGACGAACGTGATCCGGCGGTCAAGAAGCTGCTGTCGATGGCGATCAAGTCCGCGCGCGCCAAGGGCAAGTACGTCGGCATCTGCGGTCAGGGCCCTTCGGACCATCCGGACCTGGCGCAGTGGCTGATGGAGGAAGGTATCGAGTCGGTCTCGCTCAATCCCGACACCGTCGTCGACACCTGGCTGAAGCTGGCCAAGTCCAAGAGCGATGCCAAGGCGTGACATCGCCTTGATCGCACGTCGGCCCCGCTGACGGCACGAGCCCCGCTTCGGCGGGGCTCGTCGTTTTCAGGTTCCGGAAAAGCCTGCGCAGCGGGGCCGCAAACCGGCTGCGTGGGCCGCCGCACCTCAGGTTGATCGGGACGCTTCCCCTACCCGAGCGCGGCACACGTCGCCACAACGGGGCCGGGACGCGGACGTCAGCGCCGCGCTGGCCGCAATTGGAGGCGTGAGGTCGCGCCCGCCCGGGCGACGGGTCGCCGGTCCGCCGGTCCGCGATCAAAGGCCCGAAAAGGGTCCCATCGAGCCACGGTAATGCCGCAGCTCGTCGATCGAATCGCGCACGTCACTGAGCGCGGTGTGCGCGGAGTGCTTGGTGAAGCCTGCCAGGACCTGGGGCGCCCAGCGCCGCGCGAGTTCCTTGATCGTGCTGACGTCGAGGTTGCGGTAGTGGAAGAACTTCTCGAGCGTCGGCATCTGCCGGTGCAGGAAACGCCGATCCTGGCAGATGGAATTGCCACACATCGGCGACTTGCCGGGGCCGGCCCACTGTTCCAGGAACTCAAGCGTGCGTGCCTCCGCCTCGGCCAGGCCGACGCCCTGCTCCAGCGACCGTTGCCACAGGCCCGAGCGGCGATGCTGTCCGCGGTTCCAGTCGTCCATCGCTTCGAGCACCTCGAGCGGCTGCATGATCGCCAGCTCCGGACCTTCGGCCAGGATGTTGAGATCGGCATCGGTCACGATGGTCGCGATTTCCAGGATCCGATCGTGATCGGTATCCAGACCCGTCATCTCCAGGTCGATCCAGACCAGTCGGCTTTCGATGGCCTTGTCGGCATTCATGCGTGCAGTCGCCTTCGGATTCGTAACGGCGCATGATATCGCAGCCGCTTTGGACCCTTGCCCAGAACTTCCGCCAGATGCTGTCCAATCCCGCGATCTCGCACTACACCATCCTCACCGCAATGCTCGCCCCGGCGTTCTTCCTGACAGCGACGGCGTCGCTGCTGGGCTCCGCCAATGCCAGACTGGCCAGGATCATCGACCGCACACGCGCCCTGCTGCGCGATCTGTCCGACGACGATGGCAGCGATCCTGAAGAACGGCGCGTGCTCGAAGCCCGCATCGCGCTGCAGCGCAGGCGCAGCAGGATCATCCTTCGCGGCAGCCAGCTGCTGTATGTGGCGATCAGCTGCTTCGTCGGCACCAGCCTCACCGTGGCCGGGGATTCGTTCCTCGACCACCGCTTCGCCCAGGCGCCGACCCTGCTTGCCGCGCTCGGCGTGCTGTCGATGTTCGCCTCCAGCCTGCTGCTGGCGCGCGAGGCCTCGATGGCGGTGTATGCGGTCAACCAGGAGATGGACGATGCGCATCGCATGGCCAACCGCCGCAGTCCGCTGATCTGACCGGCCGGCGCTCCGGTCAGCGGGGCGGCAGGCCGCGCTTGCGTCGGAAATAGTTGGTCAGCATCGGCCCGGCCACGTCGGCGCACACGCCGCCGGTCACGGCGATTCGATGGTTGTGACGCGGGTCTTCCAGCATGTCGAAAACGCTGCCCGCAGCGCCGGTCTTGGGATCGAACGCGCCGAACACCACCCGCGCCACGCGCGCATGGACCATCGCCATCGCGCACATCGCGCACGGCTCCAGGGTCACGTAGAGGGTGCAGCCGAGCAGACGGTGATTACCGAGCGCGGCCCCGGCGTGACGCATCGCCACGATCTCGGCGTGCGCGCTCGGGTCGTGCTCGGCAATGTTGCGGTTCCAGCCCGTGCCGATCACGTTGCCGGCCGGATCGACCACCAGCGCCCCGACCGGAATCTCGTCGTCATCCAGCATCGCGCGCTCGGCCAGTGCCAATGCCTGACGCATGCGAGCTTCATCCATCGACGTGTCGATCGGCGGCCGGGCGATCTCGCGTGCATCGAGCAACTTCCACAGCACCCGCGTCGCCGCCAGTCCGCCCAGTGGCTTGTACGCGAACTCCGGAATGTCGCCGGCGGGACGATAGCCGAGACGACGATAGAACCTGGTGGCGCCGCCGACCAGCGATGCATCCAGCGTGATCAGATGACGGCCGTGATCGCGTGCGGCCTGTTCGAGGGCACGCACCAGGGCCGCGCCGACACCACTGCCGCGCGCGCTCGCCGTCGTCATCACCTTGGTCAGCTCGGCGCGATGCGGCTGGCTGGGCGCCGATACCAGCGCGAGCGAACCGGTTCCGAGCACTTCACCGTCGCGCCGGGCACACAGGATGATGCGCTCGCCGCGCGCCGCCGCCTGGAGTGCGCCATCCCAGAACGCCCGCGCATCCGCGATGGCCAGGGGGTGCATGAAGCCGACCGAGCCGTTGTCGGCTACGGTCTCGATAAGCAGGTCGGCCAGGACGTCGCGGTCCGCTTCGCGGGCGGCGTCGATACGCAAGGTCTCGCGATCCACGTCCATCACCAGCGCTGGTGCACGTGGGGCTTGATGTCCTGCTCGTAGATGCGCGCGACCGCGTCCATGGTCTGCGGGGACAGGGCTGGCAGGCCGGCCGCGCCGATGTTGGCCAGCGCCTGCGCGGGATTGCGCGCGCCGGGGATGACCACCGACACCGCTTCGTCCATCAGGATCCAGCGCAGCGCCAGCTGGGCCAGCGTGACGCCCTCGGGCACCAGCGGGCGCAGCTTCTCGACCGCCGCCAGGCCGACCTCGTAGGGCACGCCAGCGAAGGTCTCGCCCACGTCGAAGGCCTCGCCATGGCGGTTGAACTGGCGATGGTCGTCGGCTTCGAAGCGCGTATCGGCGGTGAATTTCCCGCTCAGCAGGCCGCTGGCGAGCGGTACGCGCACGATCACCGCCACGCCGCGCCGCTGCGCCTGGCGGAAGAACAGCTCGGCCGGGCGCAGGCGGAACATGTTGTAGATGATCTGCACGCTGGCCACACCGGGGAACTCGATGGCCTTGAGCCCCTCTTCCACGCGCTCCACGCTGACGCCGTAGCGGACGATCTTGCCGCGCTCGACCAGGCGGTCCATGCGCTCGAAGATCTCCGGGTGGTAATACGCGTCGGTCGGCGGGCAATGCAGTTGCACCAGCTCGAGCGCGTCGGCCTCGAGGTTACGCAGGCTGCGATCGATCCAGGATTCGAGGTTCTCCGCGCTGTAGCCGTCCACCGTCTGCGCGGGCAGGCGTCGGCCGG
Organism: Luteimonas sp. 100069; assembly: GCF_003813845.1. Lineage (NCBI taxonomy): Bacteria > Pseudomonadati > Pseudomonadota > Gammaproteobacteria > Lysobacterales > Lysobacteraceae > Luteimonas > Luteimonas sp. 100069. The sequence continues at coordinate 1,174,259 of NZ_RPFN01000001.1, read as the reverse complement.
CCTTGGTCGCGACGAACGGACGCTCGCCGCCGCGCTCCTTCAGCACGCGCGCGATCAGGCGCTCGGAGTGGCCGTCGCCGTAAACGTCGGCGGTATCGATGAAGTCCAGACCGGCATCGAGCGCTGCGTGCAGGGCGGCGATCGACTGGCCGTCGTCCACCTGCCCCCAGGCTGCGCCGATGGCCCACGCGCCAAAGCCGACCTCGCCGACGCTGCGACCGCTGCGGCCGAAAGGTCTGGAACGCATCATCATGGCTCTGCAAGGGAACAAACGGGCTGCAAAGTTTAGCCCCTCCAGGGCCACGATCACCCTCGGTCATCTCCGATGGCGGACGGCATCGGGCGGCGCGCACGGCATGGGCAACCTCTCGGGCTAATCGATTCATGCCGCGCGCTCGTGCAAGCCAGAGGTCAACCGCCTTGCGCTGAGGATGCAAGCAGCCCGGCGGCCTTCGTCCACAGCCAGCTGCCTGGGGGGCCGAGGATCTGCAGGCGCATCCGCCATGCGCTGCGGACGCGAGACGCCTCGCCCACGATCCCGGTGGCGAGGAGCGCGCGCCTATCCGCCGAATACGGGGAACCTGCTCGCCTCCCCATAGTCTGTATCGCGCTCCACGTTCACCAGCGTGTCCATGTCGGCATCGGAGATGGTGAAATCGAGTTCGGCGTTGTCCTTCAGGTGCTCGGGATTGGTGGTCTTGGGCAGCGGCAGCAGCCCGAGCTGCAGGCAATAGCGGATGCACAGTTGCGCGACGCTCACGCCGTAGCCCTGCGCCATCGCGGCGAGGCTGCGGTCCTTGAGTACGGCCCCGTGCGCAACGGGCGAATAGGCTTCGACCAGGAGGCCTTTGCTTTTCGAATAGTCGATCAGCTCGAACGGCGTGTTGCCCACATGCGCCAGGAGCTGGTTGACGGACGGTTTCACGGTCGCGTTGTCGATGATGTTGTCCAGGTCGACCTGCTCGAAATTGGACACGCCGATTGCGCGGAGCTTGCCCGCGGCCTGTGCCTCCTCGAGCGCGCGCCAGGCCTGCAGGTTGCCCTCGAGGAAATGCTCTCCCTTGCGGAACGCCGACCACGGTTGCGGGCTGTGGATGAGCATCAGGTCGATGTGTTCGACCGCCAGCGCCTTGAGCGAGCCGTCGATCCTGGCCCGCGCGTCGGCGAGCGTCTTGCTCTCGGCGGCGAGCTTGGTGGTCAGGAAGATCTCGTCGCGGGCAACGCCGCTGGCGCGCAATCCCTCCCCCACGCCCCGTTCGTTCTCGTAAGCCTGGGCCGTGTCGATGTGGCGGTAGCCGATTTCGATCGCCTGTCGCACCAGGCCAGCGGCCGCACCGTCGGCGATCAGCCAGGTGCCCAGCCCCAGCTTCGGGATCCGGACGCCGTTGGACAGCGTGTAGTAGTCATCGAGGATCATGGCGCCTCCCTTTGCGTGGATTGCGTCGATACCGGCTCCAGATACTGCGCGTCGGTGACCGTCTCCATCCACGTCACGGGGGAGCCGTCGACCGATTCCTGGATGGCTATATGGGTCATCGCTTCATGCTCGGTCGCGCCATGCCAATGCTTGCGGTCGGCCGGGCACCACACGATGTCGCCCGCGTGGAACTCGTACTTCGGGCCGCCGTCGACCTGGGTCCAACCGATGCCCTCGGTGACGATCAGGGTCTGGCCCGCCGGATGCGTGTGCCATGCCGTCCGCGCGCCCGGCTCGAAGTGCACGATCGCGCCGCTGACCCGCGACGGATCGGGCCGCTGGAACTGTCCGGTGATCGTCACCTTGCCGGTGAAATATTCCGCCGGTCCGGCCACGGCCTTCATGTCGGCCTTGCGTGCAATGTCCATGTCGACCCTCCTCCTGCGCCTGAGTGCGCCAGGGCGTCTGCGGCCAGCGGCGACAGGCCTGCCGCCACTTCCAGCCAGTGCGTCGTTCTGCGGCCGGCCTGCAGCGGCTGGGAGCACGGCGAGGCGATTACGGGGCATTCCTGCGGCGCGGGGCGATGACGAACTTCATACGCCGGCCTCTGTAGGGCCTTGTGACGGATTTCCGAATCACTTCCCGGGCCGCCCGGACGCGCTCGAGATCCGACTCATCCGGGTCGCATGCCGCGATTCGCGCCTCGGCAATACGCGTCGATCGGAGGTCAGTCCTTACCCCGCGGCAAGTCCGTCATGGCGTGCCAGGCATGTATTGACGGACAACTGTCGGCTTTCAGATCGCTGGAGTAAAAAAAAGTACCGGCAGGGACTGCATGGCCCCCGACGATACCTGGATGCTGGAAAATCAAGAGCGGAAATGCCCATCACATGGGCTGCAAGGGCGGCTCCCGAGCACCGATGGCGCCCGATAGAGACCGGGCCAATCCGTCTTCTACTATCGAACGCACATCAGTGGATATTGCGGAGTCCAGGGCACTGCCCGATGAGCAGAATCACTCCCATTCGATGGTCGCCGGCGGCTTGCCACTGATGTCGTAGACCACGCGCGAGACGCCGCGGACTTCGTTGATGATCCGGTTGGACACGCGGCCGAGGAAGTCGTACGGCAGGTGCGCCCAGTGGGCGGTCATGAAGTCGATGGTCTCCACCGCGCGCAGCGAGATCACCCACTCGTAGGCGCGGGCGTCGCCGACGACGCCGACGGACTTGACCGGCAGGAATACCGCGAAGGCCTGGCTGGTCTTGTCGTAGAGGTCGGCCTTGCGCAGCTCCTCGATGAAGATGTGGTCGGCCTTGGCCAGGATGGCGGCGTACTCGGCCTTGACCTCGCCGAGGATGCGCACGCCCAGGCCCGGACCCGGGAACGGGTGGCGGTAGACCATCTCGCGCGGCAGGCCGAGTTCGACGCCGAGGCGCCGCACTTCGTCCTTGAACAGTTCGCGCAGCGGTTCGACCAGGCCCATCTTCATGTGCTCGGGCAGGCCGCCGACATTGTGGTGGCTCTTGATGACGTGGGCCTTGCCGGTCTTGCTGCCGGCCGACTCGATGACGTCGGGATAGATCGTGCCCTGCGCCAGCCACTTGGCGTTGCTGAGCTTGTTCGACTCTTCGTCGAAGATCTCGACGAACAGGTTGCCGATGATCTTGCGCTTGGCTTCGGGATCGCTCACGCCTGCGAGCGCGCTGAAGTAGCGGTCGCGCGCGTCGACGCGGATCACGCGCACGCCGAGGCCATGCGAGCTGGAGGCATCGGCAAACGTCGTCATGACCTGGTCGCCCTCGCCCAGCCGCAGCAGGCCGGTGTCGACGAATACGCAGGTGAGCTGCTTGCCGATCGCCCTGTGCAACAGCGCGGCAACGACGGACGAATCCACGCCGCCCGACAGGCCCAGGATCACCTCGTCACCACCCACCTGTTCGCGCACGCGGGCGATCTGGTCGTCGATGATGTTGGCCGCGGTCCACAGCGTGGCGCAGCCGCAGATGTCGACCACGAAGCGGCGCAGCAACGCCAGGCCCTGCTTGGTGTGGGTGACTTCGGGATGGAACTGCACGCCGTACCAACGCTTGTCCTCGTTGGCGAACGCGGCGACCGGCACGCGTTCGGTGCTCGCGGTGACGGTGAACCCGGGCGGCGCGGCGCTGACGTGATCGCCATGGCTCATCCACACGTCGAGACGCTGTGCGCCGGCATGGTCGCTCAGGCCTTCGAACAGGCTGTCCTTGGCGACGATGGCGACCTCGGCGTGGCCGTACTCCCGCGCGTCGGCGGCTTCGGTCTCACCGCCCAGCTGCTTGGCCATCGTCTGCATGCCGTAGCAGATGCCCAGCAGCGGCAGGCCGGCATCGAACACCTGCTGCGGGGCGCGCGGCGAGCCGTGTTCGGTGGTCGATTCCGGGCCGCCCGACAGGATGATGCCCTTGGGCGCGAACGCGGCGATCTCGGCCGGATCGTGGTCCCAGGCCCAGATTTCGCAGTAGACGCCCAGCTCGCGGATGCGGCGGGCGATCAGCTGCGTGTACTGCGCGCCGAAATCGAGGATCAGGATCTTGTCGCTGTGCAGGTCGGTCATCGGCATGGGCTTCTGGGTGGAATGACGGCGCTCGAAGCGCTGGAAAACGATAGGCGTGGAGGCGGATACGAAACGGGATCCGCTTTCGCGAATCCCGGATCGGTGCGCCATGCAGCGGACTCAGCCCGCCTGGTAGTTCGGCGGCTGCTTGGTGATCGTGACGTCGTGCACGTGGCTCTCGCGCTGCCCGGCGCCGGTGATCTTCACGAACTTCGGGCGCGTGCGCATCTCCTCGATCGTCGCGCAGCCCACGTAGCCCATGGTGGCGCGCAGGCCACCGGCAAGCTGATGGATGATGCTGCTCAGCGGGCCGCGATACGGAACACGACCCTCGATGCCCTCGGGCACCAGCTTGTCGGCGTCGGACGAGTCCTGGAAGTAGCGGTCCTTGGATCCCTGCTCCATCGCGCCCAGCGAGCCCATGCCGCGATAGCTCTTGTAGCTGCGGCCCTGGAACAGCTCGGCCTCGCCCGGTGATTCCTCGGTGCCGGCAAACAGGCCGCCGATCATCACCGTCGACGCGCCCGCAACCAGCGCCTTGCCGATGTCGCCCGAGTAACGGATGCCGCCGTCGGCAATCAGCGGAATGCGGTCCTGCAACGCCTCGGCGACCATGTCGATCGCGGTGATCTGCGGCACGCCGACACCGGCGACGACACGCGTCGTGCAGATGGACCCCGGGCCCACGCCGACCTTCACCGCATCCGCGCCGGCGTCTTCGAGCGCCCTGGCCGCGTCGCCGGTCACGATGTTGCCGCCGACCACCTGGACCTGCGGATAGGTCTTCTTCAGCCAGTTCACGCGGTCGAGCACGCCCTGCGAGTGGCCGTGGGCGGTGTCCACGATGATCACGTCGACGCCTGCCGCGACCAGCGCTTCGACGCGCTGCTCGGTGTCGCCACCCACGCCGACCGCGGCGCCGACCAGCAGTTGCTCGTCGGCATCCTTGGCGGCATTGGGGTTGTCGTGCGCCTTCTGGATGTCCTTGACGGTGATCAGGCCGCGCAGCGCGAAATCATCGTTGACCACCAGCACCTTCTCGATGCGGTGCTTGTGCAGCAGGGCCAGCACCTCGGACTCGCTGGCGCCTTCGCGCACGGTGACCAGCCGGTCCTGCTTGGTCATGACGTTGCGCACCGGATCGTCGAGCTTGGTCTCGAAACGCATGTCGCGGCCGGTGACGATTCCGACCAGCTTGCCCTCTTCGACCACCGGTACGCCGGAGATGTTGCGTGCGCGGGTCAGCCGCAACACTTCGCCGATCGTGGTGTCGGGACCCACCGTGAAGGGCTCGCGGATCACGCCGGCTTCGAAGTTCTTGACCTTCGCGACTTCGTTCGCCTGGCGCTCGACGCTCAGGTTCTTGTGCAGGATGCCGATGCCGCCGAGCTGGGCCATCGCGATCGCGAGGCGGGCTTCGGTCACGGTGTCCATCGCAGCGGAAACGATGGGCAGGTTCAGGCGCAGCTCGCGCGTCAGGCGGGTCGCCAGCCGGACATCCTTGGGGAGGATCAGCGAGTGGGCGGGAACGAGCGAGACATCGTCGTAGGTAAGAGCTTCGGCCTGGATGCGCAGCATGCGGGGTGCCGGGGAGGAGGAAGCGCGTCATTCTAGCGCGTTTGCCCCTGTCACGCGGGCAACGCAGCGGTGCGCAGTCGGTCTCAAGACAGGCCGCGGCCCGGCCTCAACCCGCGGCTTCGGCTGCCTCGATGGTGTTCTGCATCAAGGTGGCGACGGTCATCGGCCCCACCCCGCCCGGCACCGGGGTGATCCAGCTGGCGCGTTGCGCAGCCGCATCGAAGCCCACATCGCCGACCAGGCGGCCATCGTCGCGGCGGTTGATGCCGACGTCGATCACCACGGCGCCCGGCTTGACCCAGTCTCCGGGGATCAGGGCCGGCCGGCCGACCGCGACCACCAGGATGTCCGCCTCGCCGACGTGCCGGCGCAGCACGTCCGGCGGCGTGAAGCGGTGGCAGGTCGTCACCGTGCAGCCAGCGATCATCAGCTCCAGGGCCATCGGCCTGCCGACATGGTTGCTGACGCCGACGATCGTCGCGCTGGCGCCGCGTACCGGCCGGTCGGTATACGCCAGCAACGTGGTGATGCCGCGCGGCGTGCACGGCCGCAAGCCGAACTGGCGCAGCGCGAGGCGGCCGACGTTCTCGGGATGGAAGCCGTCGACGTCCTTGCGCGGATCGATGCGCTGGATGATGGCGTTCGCATCGGGAATCCCGGGCAGCGGCAGCTGCACCAGGATGCCGTGGACGGCAGGATCGGCATTGAGCCGGTCGATCAATGCAACGAGCTCGCCTTCCGTCGTTCCCACCGGCAGGTCGAAATCGAAAGCCTGGATGCCCACCTTCTCCGCGGCCCTGCGCTTGTTGCGGACGTAGGACTGCGACGCCGGATCGCCGCCCACCAGGACCACGGCAAGACCAGGTCGCTGGCCACCGGCGGCGATGCGCGCATCCACGCGCATGCGCAGCTGATCGAGCAGGGTGTCGGCAATACGCTTGCCGTCGAGGATGCGGGCCGGGGTGGGGTCAGCGGCGGTCATGCGGGCTGTCGGGCGTTCGGGCCGACTATTGTCCCCGATTTCGGCGCCCGGCTTGCAGATGCGTGACGGCGGCTCGATCCTGTGCGGCTCCCCCGCACCCGGAGTTCCCATGGCCGACACCGCCCGCACGCTGTCCGAGGAGACGCGCACCCGCATCGAGGCCGCTGCGTTCCGGCGCCTGCTTGCGCATCTGAACCAGACGCGCCCGGACGTGCAGAACATCGACCTGATGATCCTCGCCGGCTTCTGCCGCAACTGCCTGGCCGACTGGTACCGCGATGCGGCAAGCGCCGAGGGCGCGCCGCTCGACAAGGAGGCCGCCCGCGAAGCGGTCTACGGAATGCCGTTCGCGCAGTGGAAGGCGGCGCACCAGAAAGAAGCTACTCCCGAGCAGCTCGCAGCCTTCGCGGCCGCGCAGGAGAAGCACGCGGACAGCTGACAGGCCACCCGCCCCGCCCAACCGGCGGCCGGCTTCACGATTCAATCGGCGACTGGCGAGGAGCGAACGGCGTGGTCACGGGGGGCGATCCCTCACTCGTCGCCGCCGCTCGCAACGCGAGGACTCGGCGAGGTGCAGGGCATTGCCGATCTCATCGTGCGTCCCTGCCGGCTCCGTGAATGGCACGCCCGGCCCCAGGCGCGCAATCCGGAAAGCACAAGCCCGCCATTCGGCGGGCTTGTGCGACAGCTGACTCAGTGCGTGCGTATCAGGCGACGATGCCCTGACGCACCGCGTGCTTGTCCGGCGGCGCATTGCGCAACGCGGCGATACGCTCATCCAGCGGTGGGTGGCTCATCAACAGCCGCTTCATACCGGAGCCGACCCCACCACTGATGCCGAACGCCGCGACCTGCTTGGGCAGCGTGCTCTGGCCATAGGTCTGCGCCAGACGCTCCAGCGCTGCGATCATCTTGTGACGGCCCGCCAGCTGCGCACCGCCATCGTCGGCGCGGAACTCGCGATGGCGCGAGAACCACATCGCGATCATCGAGGCGAACAGGCCGAAGATCATGTCGAGCACGAAGACGATGGCGAAGTACGCAAAGCCACCACCGCCGTTGTCGCGTCCTCCGTTGAGATATCCGTCGATCGCCCGGCCGACCACGCGCGCCAGGAAGATCACGAAGGTATTGAGCACGCCCTGCAGCAGGGTCATGGTCACCATGTCGCCGTTGGCGACGTGCGCGACCTCGTGGCCGAGCACGGCCTCCGCCTCATCGCGGGTCATCGAACGCAGCAGACCGGTCGACACCGCGACCAGTGCGTTGTTGCGATTGGCACCGGTGGCGAACGCGTTGATCTCGGGGGCGTCGTAGATCGCCACTTCCGGCATGCCGATCCCCGCCTGCTGGGCCTGGCGGCGCACCGTATTGAACAGCCAGCGCTCGGCCTCGTCGCGCGGCTCCTTGATCACGTAGGCGCCAGTGGCGCGCTTGGCCGACCACTTGGAGATCGCCAGCGTGAAGAACGCGCCGCCGAAGCCGAACAGCGCGGCGAACACGAACAGCCCCCCGTATGTGGACGGGTTGATGCCGAAGATCGCCATGATGATGCTCACCAGTGCGAGCACGGCGAAATTGGTGGCGATGAGAAGAGCGAAACGCTTGAACATTGTCTACCTTGATCGGGTGACGCCTGCGCCAGGCGGAAAGCATGCGGGGAGCAACATGTCGCGACAATCTGCGTGCATGAACGCACGATTTCAATTCACCGGCAGCGCAGCCGGTTGGCCCCTCCCGTGACGGTTCACATGGCAGACAGTTTACCGACGCGACTCGCGGCCTACCGCGGCCGCTTCGCCCCTTCACCCACCGGCCCCCTGCACCTCGGCTCGCTGGTGGCCGCGCTCGGCAGCCACGTCATGGCGCGCCAGGCCGGCGGCAGCTGGGTGGTCCGCATCGAGGATGTCGACCGGCTGCGCGAGGTGCCCGGCGCTGCAGCGGGTCAACTTGCCGCACTCTCGGCGTTCGGGTTCCACCCGGATGGTGACGTTCTCGTGCAGAGCCGTCGCGACGCGCGCTATGCGCAGGTGCTCGAGCAGTTGCTCACGCAGGGCCGGGCGTTCGTATGCCACTGCAGCCGCGCGGATCTCGCGATCGACGGCGGTCGCCACCTCGGCGCATGTCGCGCCAGGTCGGTACGCGCGTCCCCCGCGGTGCGACTGCGCGTGCCACCGGGCACGACGATCGGCTTCGACGACGGGATCCGCGGCCCGCAGGTGCAGGCAGTCGACACCGAGGTGGGGGATTTCGTCCTGCGCCGTGCGGACGGCTTCTGGGCATACCAGCTTGCCGTCGTTGTCGACGACCACGACCAGGGCATCACCGATGTCGTCCGCGGCGCCGACCTGCTCGACTCGACGGCGCGCCAGATCCTGCTGCAGCGGGCACTGGGCCTGCATACGCCGCGTTACGCACACCTGCCGCTGCTGGTCGATGCGACGGGCGCAAAGCTCTCGAAGTCGACAGGTGCTACTGCAGTCGATCCGCGTGATCCGCTGCCCGCACTCGCCCGCGCCTGGCACGTGCTGGGGCAGTCTCCCCTCGTCGCCGACACACCCGCGGAGTTCCTGGCCGCGGCGGCCGAATGTTTCGACATCACACGCGTTCCGAAGCACGATATGGTCATTGATGCGCTGCACAATACAGCGGTCATCGGCAATGCCTAGACTGCGGCACACGTTGCCGGATCGGCGACATCACCCCATACAGAAGAGGTCGGCATGAGCGGACGCGTGGCACTGGTTACCGGCGGCACCGGCGGCATTGGAACGGCGATCGTCCGGCGCCTGGCCGACAACGGCTATCGCGTTGCCACCAACTACCGCAACGCCGAGAAGGCCCAGGCCTGGAAACAGCAACTGCAGAGCGAAGGCTACGAGATCGCGATCGCCCCCGGCGACGTGTCCAACCACGACGAAGCCGAACGCATGGTGCGGGAAATCGAAGCGCAACTCGGGCCGGTGGATGTGCTGATCAACAATGCCGGAATCACGCGCGACGGCACCTTCCACAAGATGCATGCCATGCAGTGGCAGGATGTCATCAACACCAACCTCAACTCGGTCTACAACGTCACCCGTCCGGTGATCGAAGGCATGCGCGAGCGCCAATGGGGGCGGATCATCCAGATCAGTTCGATCAATGGCCTCAAGGGCCAGTACGGCCAGGCGAATTACGCGGCCGCAAAGGCCGGCATGCATGGCTTCACGATCTCGCTGGCGCGCGAGAACGCCAAGCTCGGCATCACCGTCAACACGGTTTCACCAGGGTATGTAGCCACGGACATGGTGATGGCGGTGCCCGAGGAGGTGCGCGCCAAGATCGCGGCCGACATCCCGACCGGCCGCCTGGGGCGCCCCGAAGAGATCGCATACGCGGTGAACTTCCTTGTGTCGGACGAAGCGTCGTGGATCACCGGCTCCAATCTCGACATCAACGGCGGCCACCACATGGGCTGGTGATCGAAACCGAGGCCCACTCCAGCCGCAGTCTTCGAAGCGGTCCGCAGCGCTGCGATCCACGCCAAAGGAAAAAGAACGGCGAGACCGCGCATTCAGTAGTTTAGGCCGGTTGCGTGCCCCACCGGGCTGCGCCATGCTGCGCAGCATCAAGGATCAGAGTGTTGGCTTCATGAGTAATGCCGTGCGCATCATCAAGAAGTACCCGAACCGTCGACTCTACGACACGGAAATTTCAAGCTACATCACCATCGAGGATGTCCGACAGCTGATCGTCGATGGCGAGGACTTCGAAGTCCGCGATGCCAAGAGCGGCAACGACATCACCCGCTCGGTCCTGCTGCAGATCATTTCCGAGCATGAGTCCGACGGCGAACCTGTGCTGTCCACACAGCTGCTGAGCCAGATCATCCGCTTCTACGGCGATTCGATGCAGGGCTTCATGGGCAACTATCTCGAACGCTCGATGCAGACCTTCCTCGACCAGCAGCAGCAGTTCCGCCAGCAGATGGGCGGCCTGCTCGGCCAGACCCCCTGGACGATGATGAACCAGCTGACCGAGCGCAACCTGGAGCTGTGGAAGGAGTTCCAGAAGACGATGGTCGGCGCTGCGGTACCCGGCGCCAGACCGGCCGATCGCGACCCGGCCAAGCGCGGCCGCTGATCCGGCGCAGTGTCCGGAACGGCGCGGATTCCGCGCCGTGTTCGTGTCCGTAAACCGGAAATCCGCATGACCCAGACAGCACGCGTCGCCCTCGTCACCGGCGGCCTCGGCGGCATCGGCCGCGCCATCTGCAGCCGGCTCGCCGCCGGTGGCATCCGCGTCGTGGCCGCCGACCTTCCGGCCGATGCCACGCGCCTGGAGGCATTCACCGCCGACATGGGCAGCCTGCCGGTGACGACGCTGGCGCTCGACGTGGGCGATGCCGACGCCTGCGCCGACGCGGTGGCGGAGGTGGAGGGGCGCCACGGCCGGCTCGACATCCTCGTCAACGCCGCCGGCATCACCCGCGACGCGACCCTGCGCAAGATGACGCCCGAACAGTGGGAAGAGGTGCTGCGGATCAATCTCGACAGCGCCTTCCACCTGTGCCGGGCCGCGGTCGAAGGCATGGTCTCGCGCGGGTTCGGGCGCATCGTCAACATCAGCTCGGTCAGCGGTCAGACCGGCAACTTCGGCCAGACCAACTATGCGGCGGCCAAGGCCGGGCTGCACGGCTTCACGATGTCGCTGGCCCGCGAGGTGGCGGCCAAGGGCATCACCGTCAACAGCCTCTCGCCGGGCTATGTGGAAACCCCGATGACCGCACAGATGCCGCCCGAGGTCCTGGCCCGCACCATCGCCAGCGTGCCGATAGGTCGTGTAGGCCAGCCTGCCGATATCGCCCGCGCCGTCGCCTTCCTCGTCGCCGACGATGCCGGCTACATCACCGGCATCAACCTGCCCGTCAACGGTGGCCTCCTCATGGGCTTCTGACGCCCGCGTGCCGTGACGCGCGGAAGATCACCGCGCGAGTGCGGCTTCGCCGCCTGCGTCCTCGCAGAACTTCGCGCGGTATTCCATCGCCTTGGGCATCAAGCCCTCCAGCGTCTGGATGCGCGTACCGGGGTTGGGGTGGGTGGAGGCGAATTCCGGTTGAGATTGCCCACCGCTGGCGGCCGACATCCGCTCCCACAGCGGCACCGCCTGATGTGGATCGAAGCAGGCCGCGGCCGCAAGCAGCAGGCCGACGTTGTCGGCCTCGGTCTCGTGCTTGCGCGCGTAAGGCAGCAGATAGCCGTAGCCCATCGCGGCCATCGCCATCTGCTGTTGCTGCGGGTCCATGCCGCTCAGCGACCCCGCCATCTGGCCGATCTGGGTCAGCCGCTGCTGGGCCATGCGTTGCGCGCCGTGGCGCAACAGCGCGTGCGCGATCTCGTGCCCCATCACTACTGCCAGGGCGTCGGAGTTCTGCGCCACGGGCAGCAGGCCGGTGTAGACCGCCATCTTGCCGCCGGGCAGGCAGAACGCGTTGGCCTGGTCCGACTCGAGCACATTGACCTCCCAGTCGAAGGTCTCCGAGAACCGGGTCGGTTCCAGTCCGTGCTCGCGCGCAAGCTCGGCCTCGACGGCGTCGACCTTGGCGATCAGCCGCTCGGCGATCAGGCGCACTTCCTTCGCGACCTCGCTGTCGGGATCCACCGGCCGCTCCTGGCCCATGATCTCCTGGTAGGCCTGCAGGCCGAGCGACTTCTCGTCTTCGATATCCAGCGAGCGGTCGATCAGCACTTTCTCGCCGGTCACCGGGTCAACGGTCCGGTTGGAGAAGTAGTAGTACGCGCCATACGCGGCGAACAGCGCCACGATGACGATGCGCATGCCGAAGCGACGCCGTGGGGGGCGCGTGCTCTGGCGGCGGTCGCCGCGGCCGAACGGATCCTGTCTCATGTTTTCTCCCGGACCGGTTGCCCGGCATTGATCACAGTTCGCGCACCACGCGGAACCCGAGTCTGGCATTGGTGGTGTCCACCTGCGCGAGTGCCCGCCAGCTGGCGCGGGTCTGCGCTGGTGAACTGGCCCAGGAGCCGCCGCGGATCACCTGGTTGCGGCAGCCCGGATTGATCCAGGCCGAGCCGTCCTCCGGCGCGCGGCGATAGTTCTCGTGCCAGCAGTCGGCCATCCATTCGCTGACGTTGCCAGCCAGGTCGTGAACGCCCCAGCTATTGGGCCGGAACGCGCCCGTCGGCGCCGGGCCCCAGTAGCCATCGCCGTAGTCCGGAAACGCGTTGCCCCATCTGCGGCCGCTCGGCGAGCGGTCGAGGGCACCGGTCATGTTGCCCGTCCCCTCGGGGGGTGTGCCCTCGCCCCACGGGAACCGCTCGCTGCTGCCGCTGCGGAACGCGTACTCGAATTCCGCCTCGCTCGGCAGGCGGTAGCGATGACCGCTCTGCGCGGACAGCCAGTCGACGTAGGCCTGGGCATCCTTGGCGCTGACGTGCAGGACCGGCATCGTGTCGCCCGCAGGCCGACCGACATAGTCCGAGCGCCAGTCCACGTTGCTGCGTCGCAGGAAGTTGCCGGTACGCTCGTCATAGGCCATCGAGAAGCCGCGGCGCATGGCGCGCGACTGGTAGCCGGTGGCATCGACGAAACGCCGGAACTCGCCGACCGAGACCTCGCGCACCCCCATCGCGAAGCCGCGTTCGAAGCGCACGCCATGACGCGGGCGCTCGTTGTCGGCGGCGTCGTCGTCGCCCGGCAGCGCACCCATCATGAAACCGCCGTGCGGCAACACGATCATCTGCGGGCCGCGCGCGCCGCCTTCGAGCGCATCGGTGAAGACCTGGCCGGGGCGGAAGTCGCCGTAGTGCACCGCCCGGTCGATACGCTCGCGCAGGTCGTTGGCGACGGGGTCGCCCGGCTCGGCGATCGCGATGATCTGCGCCAGACGTGCTCGGGCCACGCTGACACCGTTGATCCGGGGCAAGGCGTCGACGCCTTCGTCCCGCAGGCGGCGCACATGCGCCGCGCGTACGCCCTCGAGACGGCGCCGCGCGTCCTCGACGGTCGGAAACCCGGGACGGATGTCCGCCGCGTGCGTGAGCCACTCGGAAGCCAGGCGATAGTCAGCCGCTTCGGCAGCGAGCTCGGCGCGACGGATCATTGCGCTCTCGACCGCGGCCATGCCCTGCATCGCGCGTGGCTGTCCGGGGCGCTCCGCCAGCACCTGCCGGAACAGCGCCAGCGCGCCGCCGCCCGATTCGCCCAGGTCGCCAGCCTGCAGGGCGCGCTCGGCCGCGCGATTGAGTTCCCGCAGGCGGTCGGCTTGGTCGACGCGCTCCAGATATGCCACCACCGCCGGATCGCCCGGCGCGAGGTACCGGGCGACTGCAGCGAACTCGTGGGCGGCGCGCATTCCGGCGGCCGAGTCGAGTGTGTCGACTTCGACGAGCGCCTGCGCACCGAGCTCGAGCAGCCGGGCCTGGGCGCGCTGCAGGCCGCGCGCGGACGCGCGCTCATACCCGGGCACGCTGGCCAGCCCAAGGTACAAGGGGATTGCCGAATCAGCTGTCGCGTAGAGATCGTCCGCGGCCAGCGCCTCGCCTGCCTGCACGAGCGCCGCCTCGGGATCCTCCGCCGGCAGGGTGACAGCGGGGGGCGTCCAGTTGAGCGCGGCAACGACCGCATCGTCGCCGCTGATCGTGACGCTGCCATCGCCGATCTCGACCTGACTGGCGACAGGTTCGTCGCGGCAGCCCGCAAGGACGAGCGCGCACAGCAACACGGCGACGAGGATGCTGCGCAAACCTGGCTCCCGAAAACGCATCGCGGCAGATTAAGCCATCACGCCAGTGGCGGCGATGCGCGCCGATCACGGCGATTGCCGCGATGCCCGCACGCCGCTAGGCTCTGCGCGCATGTCATCTCCCAATTCCTGCTGGATCAGTGATCCGGCAACGCTGCAGGCCCGCCTGCCGTCCGCGCCGGCCCGTGTTGGCCTGGATACCGAGTTCATCCGTGAACGCACCTTCTGGCCGCAGCTGGCGCTGGTGCAGATCGCGGTCGAGACCGCCGACGGGATCGAGGTCCTGCTCGTCGACCCGCTTGCCCCGGGTATCGCCGAAGCGCTGCGCCCCATGCTCGGCGATCCGGCCATCCTCAAGATCATGCACAGCGCCAGCGAGGACCTCGTCGCCTTCGGCCATGCCTGCGGCGCCGTGCCTGCGCCGCTGTTCGATACCCAGATCGCCGCCGCGATCTCTGGCACCGGCGCCGGCATGGGCTACCAGCGCCTGGTGCAGGAGACGCTGGGCGTCGCGCTTTCCAAGGGCGAGACGCGCTCCGACTGGCTGCGCCGTCCGCTGTCGGCCACGCAGCTCGAATACGCGGTCGACGACGTCGCGCATCTCTTCGATCTGCACGACACGCTGGCCGCCAGGCTCGATGCGCTGGACCGTGCGGCCTGGCTGGCCGAGGACTGCGCGCGCCTGGTGGCGACCGCGGGGAACATGGAAGGCGAGCGCTGGCCGCAGCTCGGCGGCCGCGCCGGGCTGTACCTCGATGCCGACGCGCAGCGCCGTCTGGCGCGGCTGCTGCGCTGGCGTGAGCAGTACGCGCGCAGCCAGGACCGTCCACGCAGCTGGATCCTCGACAATGAACTCGCCACCCTGCTCGCCCGCGATCCGCCGGCGGACATGGCCGCCCTGCAGCAGCGCCTCGATGCGCACCCCAAGGCGCCGCGAAAGCTGACCACGGTGATCTGGAATGCGCTGACCACGCCCCTGCCCGACGAAGCGGAGATGCCGCTGTCGCGCGGCGAGGAGCCCGACCGCAAGCAGCTCAAGCGTCTGCAGCAGGCAGTCGCCGAGCGCAGCGCGGCGCTCGGCCTGCCCGATGGCGTGCTCGCATCCCGCAAGGGGCTCGAGGCCATGCTCGAAGGCGCCGACTGGCCCGGTGCCCTGTCGGGCTGGCGTCGTGGCCAGCTCGAAGCTGCGCTTGCGCCCCTGCTCGAAAGGACTGGCGAGGCGCGGAACGGATCCGTATAATCGCCAACGCACCATGGGGCCATAGCTCAGCTGGGAGAGCGCGTCGTTCGCATCGACGAGGTCAGGAGTTCGATCCTCCTTGGCTCCACCATGGATACCGCAGAAAAGCCAGGACCCAGGTCCTGGCTTTTCTGCTTTCCGGGCAACCGTCCCGGTCAGCGGTACTGCTTTTCCTCGACGAAGCGTGAGCCCGCAAGCCGGTTGATCCGGTTCTTGAGTTCGACGCGGTCTCCATTGTGACGCGCGACCGCCCGCGCCAGATCGATGAATTCCTCGCCGAAATCCTGCGCCGCCTCTTTCGTGCGCAACGCATCCTGGACGTCCCACATGCGCGTGTTGGCGGCCCGCAGCGCGGTCTTCAGCTCGGTCATTTCGGCTTGCGCGGCCGCCAGCGGCACCCACAGCGGCAGCAGGCCATCGAGTTCGGTGCGGACGTTCTGCAGCTTCTGCGGGTCCGCGATCCGCTCGGCCTTGATCTCGAGAATGGTGATCTTGTCGGCGAGTTCGCCGATCGAGACCGGGGCCAGGATCGTGCTCATGGAAAGTCCTCTAAAGCATGTACGCGGGCCGGCCATGGTAGCGCCGCGATCGCCTGGCCGGCCCGGAGCGGTGCTGGGGATCTCGCCTGCGGCGTAAACTGCGCGCCGGCGCGATCGGCGCCATACGTGGAGCACCCGTGCGTTATCAGCATCGCCTGCCCGTCTGGCTGCACGACTGGATCGACCTCTTCCTGCCGGTCGCGCAGATCCTGCTGATCGTGCTTGCCGCCTGGCTGTTGCGCGTGTGCATGCGCCGGCTCATCGCGCGTATAGGCCATCGCTATACATTGCCGGCCGAAGCGGTCGTGGGTGCGCGCCGCGTCAGCTCGTTCCTGATCTATGCCGGCGCGCTGCTGATGGTCCTCGAGCGCCTGGGCGTGTCGGGGACGGTGTTGTGGACCGCGTTCACCGGCTTTGCCGCGGTTGCGGCGGTCGCGTTCTTTGCCGCCTGGAGCGTGCTGTCGAACATCTTCTGCACGATGCTGATCCTGACCACGCGCCCGTTCCGGCTCTACGACCATGTGGAGTTGCTGGAGAACGGCGAGAAGCCCGGGCTGCGCGGCCAGGTCGTGGACATCAACCTCATCTACACCACGCTGCGCGAGAGCGACGATGGCGATGGTGCCGGCACCAGCCTGCAGATCCCCAACAGCCTGTTCTTCCAGCGGGCGCTGCGCCGGTGGCGCGGGGGCGCATTGCCGACCGCGCGCAGCCGCGGCGGCGCAGTCGATCCGCTCGACGTCTGAGCTGCCTCGCGCCGGGCGGTGCCTATCGGTCTTCCCCCGGCACACTCACCTCGGTGCCCAAGGTCTCGCGCACGTACAGCTGCTTGACCAGCACGTAGAGCACCACCGTCAGCGGCGCGGCGAGCAGCAGACCGACGGTGCCCTGCAGGCTGCCGAAGATCACCAATGAGAACAGCAGCACCGCCGGCGGCAGTTCCACCGCGCGCTGCTGGATCAGCGGCTGCAACAGGTTGCCCTCGATCTGCTGGATCACCAGGTACAGCGCCGCGGTCGCCAGCCCGATCTGCGGGCTCACGGTGAAGCCCAGCAGGATGCCCGGGATGGCGGCCGCGATCGGCCCGACGATCGGCACGAAATCAAGCAGGAATGCGATCAGTCCGAGCGCGAACGGGGCCGGCACGCCCAGCAGCCACAGGCCCAGCCCGGTCAGCAGGCCCACCGCGAGCATCGCGACGAGTTGCCCGCCCAGCCAGAGCCGCAGCGCCGCGGCGCTCGCGGAGATGGCATCGCCCGCCACTGCGCGCGCGCTGGGCGGCACCAGCAACAGCAGGCCGTTGCGGTACATCCGCGGCTGTGCGGCGATATAGATCGCACCCACCAGCACAAGGAACATGTCCACCACGCCGCCGGAGACGGTGATCGCGATCGCGCCGGCGCTGCTGACAATGCGGCCCATGCTGTCGCGCAGGGTCTCGAGCTGGTCGCTGACGAACGCACCCAGGCTGGTTCCATCCAGCCACTGCTCGAACTGTGCATATGCGCCGGGCAACGCCTCGGTGAGTTTGGACATCTCGCCCGATACCTGCGCCCCGAAGAGCCACAGCAGCAGCGCCAGCCCCCCGCCGAGCAGGATCAGGACGATAGCAAGTGCCAGTCCGTCGCCGACGGGCACCAGCCGTTGCAGCAGATGCGCCAGCGACAGGAACAACGCGGCGACGACGACCGCGCCGAATACCAGCATGAACACTGGAAGCAACGCCCAGGCCAGCACGAGAAGAACGACGAGCGCGAGGACGATCAGGACCTTGCGGGTGAATGGAACAAGATCCTGCGACTGCGGCATCCACGACTCCCTGGGGCACGGGCCGTCGGGCGACGGCGCGGGTCGTTATCCCACGCGCCGCGTCGATGCGCGGTGGAGTTCGCCTCAGCGCAGCTGACTGTCCTTGCTGCCGCGGCGGTTGAAGCCGCTGTGCGCCGCGTCGCTGTCGTGCGCGGCCTGGCAGTCCACGCATAGGCGTACGCCGGGCACCGCATTGCGCCGCGCTTCGGGGATCGGCGCATCGCATTCCTCGCAATGGGCAAGTCCGGGCCCGCTGCGCAGCTTGCTGCGGGCGCGTTCGATCGCATCCTTCACCGTGGCATCGATCTGGTCCTGCACCGCGCCATCACCCGCCCAGCCCGTGGCCATGACCGACTCCTCGAATGTCGCAACGACGAGTGCAGACCCTAGCAAGTGCGCCGTCGCGACAGGATGAGCCACCGCGGCGGTCCATAATGCGTGCGACCGAACTGCGAGGACCGATATGTCGCTGACCCTGCTGCTGCGTTGCGCCGATCCCGGGCGGACCCGCGCGTTCTACGACGCCCTGCCCGGCTTCACCGTCACCCATTCGGCCGGCGAGACCGTCACAGTCACCGGCCACGGCGGGCGCCTGGTGTTCACCGGCGCCGACCTGTGGAATCGCGCGCCGACGCTGACCGGCACCCTCTATTTCACTGTCGACGATGTCGAGTCGTGCTTCGCCCGCATGCAGGGCGCGGCCCAGCTTGCCTGGCCTCTGCAGGACATGCCGTACGGGGCCCGCGAGTTCGCGATCCTCGACTGCAACGGATACGTGCTGGCGTTCCAGCAGGGCAGCTGAGGTGTCTGGCGCCATCCCCCCGCGGCTCGCCATCGTCGGTGGCGGGCCGGCCGGCCTGTTCGCCGCCGAGCGCGCGCGCGCCGCCGGGTTGCAGGTCGATCTGTTCGAGGGCAAAGGCTCGGTAGGTCGCAAGTTCCTGATCGCCGGCAAGGGCGGTCTCAATCTCACCCATTCCGAGCCGCGTCCCGGATTCGATGCGCGATACGGCACACGCGCGCCGCACGTCGGCCGCTGGCTCGAGCGCTTCGATGCCGGCGCCCTGCGCGACTGGGCCGCGGCCCGCGGCGTGCCCACCTTCGTCGGCAGTTCGGGCCGCGTGTTCCCCGAAGATCTGAAGGCTGCGCCTTTGCTGCGCGGCTGGGTGCGGTCATTGCGCGAGGACGGCGTGCGCTTCCATGTGCAGCATCGCTGGACGGGCTGGGACGGCGCCGGCGCACTGACCTTCGAAACGCCCGACGGGCCGGTTGCGCACGTCGCCGACGCGAGCCTGCTGGCACTTGGCGGCGCGAGCTGGCCGCAGCTCGGATCCGACGGCGCGTGGCAAGCGATCCTCGCCGCGCGCGGTGTCGATGTCGCGCCGCTGGTGCCGGCCAACTGCGGATTCGACATCGGCTGGAGCGCGCATCTCGCCGAGCGCCACGCCGGCGCGCCGCTCAAGCCGGTGGTCCTGCACTGGACCGGCCTGGACGGCCAGGCCTGCAGCCTGCAGGGGGAATGCGTACTGACCGCGACCGGCATGGAGGGCAGCGCGATCTACGCGATCTCCGCCGCCCTGCGCGACACGATCGCCCGCGACGGCAGCGCGCTGCTGGAGATCGACCTGGCGCCCGGCCGTGACCTCGCCCGGCTCACGCAGGACCTCGCGCGGCCGCGCGGCCGGCGCAGCATCGGCGAGCACCTGCGTCGCGCGACCGGGCTGGATGCGGCCAAGACCGCCCTGCTGTTCGAGCACCTCGATCGCCCGGCCCTGGAGGACCCTGCGCGTATCGCTGCCGCGATCAAGCGCCTGCCGCTACGGCTGCGCAGCCCGCGCCCGATCGAAGAGGCGATCAGCAGCGCCGGTGGCGTGCGCCTCGAAGCCGTCACCGACGATCTGATGCTGAAGGCTCTGCCCGGCGTGTTCGTCGCCGGCGAGATGCTCGACTGGGAAGCGCCGACCGGCGGTTATCTGCTGACCGCCTGTTATGCGAGCGCCGCGGTGGCCGCTGACGGCGTGCTGGCGTGGTTGCGGGGGCCAGCCAACCCGGCATAGCCGCGCTGGCGCTGGTCGGCTGCACACCGCCCACACCGTTGGCGCGGCCGCGACCGTCGCGCGGCCGGCCCGACCCGAAGCGGGTGCACTGCGCCCGCGTAGTCTCAGATGCCTGGCCCGGATCCTGCGTCCAGTTCCAGCCCGGACTCGAAAACGCGGCTGCGTCCATCGATCGGATCATCGAACGCGAGCGCACGCGCGAGCAGCTGCAACGGCGCCCGGGCGGCATCGTCGGCCTCTCGCAGCACCGGATACCAGGGGTCGTGCAGGATCGGCGCCCCGAGCGCGGCCATGTGCACGCGCAGCTGGTGCTTGCGCCCGCTCACCGGCGACAGGCGATAGCGCCAGTGGGGCTCGCCGCGCTCGAGCACGTCGATGCGGGTTTCGCTGTTGGCCGTACCGTCGGCTTCGCGCATGCGGAAGAATGGCTCGCCGGGTTCGATCCGGCTCCGGCGTACCATCGGAAAGCGGACGCCCGGCAACGCGGGCGCGAGCGCTTCGTAGGTCTTGGCGATCCGGGATTGGCGGAACAGTGCCTGGTAGGCGCCGCGCGTCGCAGGCGCCGCGGAAAACATCACAAGCCCTGCAGTCTCCCGGTCGATCCGGTGCAGGGGCACCAGCGCAGGGTTGCCCAGTGTCGCCACCAGCCGCGTCAGCAGCGTCTGGGTGACGAAGCTGCCGGTCGGCGCCACCGGCAGCCCGTGCGGCTTGTCGGCGACGACCAGGTGATCGTCGACGTGCAGGATGGTTGCGCGCGCGGCGATCGCGCGCTCCTCGGCCACCTCGCGGTAATAGCCGATCTCGGCGCCGGGGCGCGCCGGCGTGTCCAGCGTGACCGGTTTGCCGTCGGCGGCGAGTACCAGGCCGCGCGCGATGCGATCGCGCCACGCGGCATCGCCGATCCGGGGAAACCGCGCGACGAGTGCCTCGAGCACCGTGGTCCATGGGCCGGGCGGAAGCTGCAGCCGGCTGGCCGGCACCCCGTCCCGCGACGGGAACGCGGGTCGGCTCATCGCCGGCGTTCAGTCGGCCGCATCGGCCTCTTCACGCCCCTGCTGGCGGATCACCGCCTCCTGGCGTGCATCCTCGATCGACCACAGGATCGACTCGGTGTCGGCCTTGCGGGTGTCGAAGACGAAACTGCCCGTCAGCGGCGAATCGGCGCGCAGCTCACCGGCTTCGAACAACGCCCACATTTCCTCGCCGTAGTGCGTATCGGCGAGCTCGGGCGCAAAGCGCGCCAAGGTTTCGCGGATGTTGTGCACGTCGCGCAGCAGCATCTCGCGCGCGGCGTTGTTGCCGGCGGCGCTGACGACCTGCGGGAAATCGATCAGCACCGGGCCATCCGGTGTCGCCAGCACGTTGTACTCCGACAGGTCGCCGTGGATCATGCCCAGCACCAGCATCCGCACCACGTCGCGCACCAGCATCTCGTGCCATTCGCGCGCCTGCTCGGGCTCAAGCTCCACTTCCGCCAGGCGCGGCGCGCTGAAGCCCTCGCCATCGGTCACCAGGTCCATGATCAGCACGCCATGGAAGAAGCCGTGCGGCTGCGGCACGCGCACGCCGGCGTCGGCCAGCGCATACAGTGCGTCGACCTCGGTGGTCTTCCAGGCCGCTTCCTGTTCGCGCCGGCCGAACTTCGTCGCCTTGCCCATCGCCCGCTGCTCGCGGCTGCCGCGGACCTTGCGGCCCTCCTGGTACTGCACGCGGGCCTGGAAACTGCGCTGCGCCATGTCCTTGTAGACCTTCGCGCAGCGCACCTCGCCGCCAGCCTCGACGACGTACACCGAGGCCTCCTTGCCGCTCTTGAGCGGACGCAGCACGGCGTCGATGATGCCGTCCTCGATCAGTGGCTGCAGTCCCTGCGGGATCTTCATGGGGCCGATGGCTTCCGGTATGGCCGCGTATTGTGCGGCCAAACCGGCGCCGGCACCCGAACGGCACCCGACTGCGGCGCCCCGCTCAGGGCGTCGGCAGCCCCATTTCCTCGAGCAGCGCCGGCGCCGGATAGACCTTGCCCATCAGCCAGCGCATGTAGCGCATGTCGACATGGATCGCGCGCTTGGTGCGCGGATCGAACCACCAGCTGGCACTGACCGACTCCCAGTTGCTGTCGAAGTTCAGGCCGACCACCTGCCCGCGTGCATCGAGGACCGGCGAGCCGGAATTGCCGCCGGTGGTATCGAGGTTGGTCAGGAAGTTCACCGGCTGGGTCCGGAGCGCGGGATCGGCGGTGCCGGCAAAATCTTCGGCCGCGATCGCCTCCAGCAACGGTGCGGGCGCATCGAACGGGGCCTGGCCGGTGTGCTTCTCGACGATACCGGCGACCGTGGTCACCGGCGAGAACGCGACCGCGTCGCGCGGCGACAGCGCCTCGACGCGGCCGTAGCTGATGCGCAGCGTGCCGTTGGCATCGGGATAGACCGCCCGCCCCTGCGAAGCGCGCCAGTCGAACAGGGCATGCATGTAGGCCGGACGCAGCCGCAACTGCTCGCCGTCGCGGGTCTTGCGCGCATCCTCGAGTTCCAGCTGCGCGGCCACCAGCGGCGCGGCGAGCGCCAACAGGGGGTCGTCGGCCATCGGGCGACCGTCGCGCGCGGCGGCGAAGCGCGACAGCCGCGCCGGCTCCTCGCCCAGCGACGTCGCCGCATAGACGCGGTCGAGCACGCGCGCGAGGGCTTGGGGCGTGCGGCCGAACGCGGCATCGAAAGCGGGCACGCGCTGCGCGTCGGGAAGCTGCTGGTAGCGCCCGAGCAGCACCGTGAGCAAGGCCTTCTCCGCCTGCGGCGCATAACGCCGCTGCACCTGCTTCAGCACGCCTTCGAGCAATGCCTGGTCGCGCTGCTGGTAGCCCGACTCGCGCATCGCATCGGGCTTGGCCGATTCGATCCGCAGACGTTCCAGCAGCAGCGCCGAGCGCATCAGCTGGGTCTGCGAGGCGACCAGGCCGAGCAGCAGATCGCGCTCACCCTGACCTGCGGCGTCGGCGAGGATCGCCTGCAGTTGCGTGATCGCGGCAAGGTCGTCGCCCGTGGTCCGGGCCAGCATCGCGGCCTCGTCGGCACTGCGCTGGTCGACCGCACGGCTGCGCTGCAGGCCTTCGAGTTCGCCCGCCGCACGCTTCCGGTTGTTCTTCAGCGACTGCAGCTGCGAGGCATAGCGCGTGCGCACGTCGGCATCGGCCGAGCCGGCGGCCTCGAGCGCGTCGATCAGCGCGTCGAACACCGACACGCGCTGCGGCAGCGTCGCCTGCACCTGGTGCGCGAACTCGGCCGCGGTGCGGTGGCGGAACGTCGTGCCCGGATAGCCGGCGAGCATCGCGTAGTCACCCGCCTGCAGCCCCTCGCGCGCCACCTGCAGGTGCGCCGGCGGCTGATAGGGCACGTTCTCGGCGCTGTAGTCGGCGGGCTTGCCGTCGCGCCCCACATAGGCGCGCAGCAGGGTGAAGTCTCCGCTGTGCCGCGGCCACATGAAGTTGTCGATCTCGTCGCCGTAGTTGCCGATCGCGCGAGGCGGTGCGTAGACCAGGCGGACGTCGCGCAGCTCGAGCTGGGTGATGCGGTAGAAATCGGTGCCGTAGTACATGTTGGCGACGCTGCAGCGCACATTCCCGGCCTGTTCGCACTCGGCGACGATGCGCTTGCTGGCGGCATCGACGGCGTCGAAGTACGCACGGCCGGTGGTGCCGCGCGCGTGCTCGAGCACTTCGTCGGTGACCTTGTCGAAACCGATCGTGACCAGCACGCGGAAATCCGGGTTCGAGGGGCGCTCATCGCCACGCCCCTCGGCGATGAAACCGCCTTCGATGATGTCGCGCCCGGGCGTGCTGTTGTACTGGATCACCCCGTAAGCCACATGGTGATTGGTCAGCAGCAGCCCCTCGCCGGACACGAAAGCGCCGGTTCCGCCCCCAACCTTGACCACCGCGCTGAGCGGCGGTGCGGTGACATCGGCCAGCGCACGCGGATCACCGCGGAAACCGGCGGCGCGCATCGGCTTCGCCAGCTCGGGCAGTTGGGTCGGCATCCACATGCCCTCGTCGGCATGGGCGATCGCGGACAGGAGAAGGCCGGCCGCAAGGGCAGCAACGGCGGGTCGACGGACAGGCATGGGGACAACCGGGCAAGAGAACAGCCCGCGACCTTAGCCAGCAGCGCGCCCCGCAGCAACGGCCACAGGTCACGTCCGCCCACACACTGCGCCTCAGTCGGCGGGACGGACCCGGTAGGTCGGCGTCATCGCGATGGTCTCGACATCGCTCATCAGCTGCAGTTCGCCGTCCTGGATCATCGCGGTCAGGCGCATGCTTCGCTGCAGCAGGCGCGTGCTCGCCTCGACCGAGGCGGGATCCAGGTCGATGACGGTGAGGTTCTTCAGCCGGGTCAGCGAGTTGGCAATCCGGTCCCACCAGATCGCGGCGGCATTGCCGCTGTAGTTGATGATCGCCAGCTGGCGGGCGCGGGCGCTGGCCTTGCGGATGCGGCTTTCGTCCGGCTGACCCAGATCGATCCACTGCTCGATATCGCCGGTGTAGTCACGCCGCCACAGATCCGGCTCGTCTTCGTTGCTCAGTCCACGACCGAATTCCAGGCGCTCGTCGGCGAACAGCGCGAACGCGATCAGGCGCACCATCAGGCGCGCGTCGGTCTCCGACGGATGCTGTGCCAGCACCAGATCGTGGGAGGCGTAGTAATGCCGGTCCATGTCGCTGACCTGCAGCTCGGCTTTGTAGACGGTGGCCTTGGGCGACATCGGAAGAACCCTGCACGAAACGAAGGCGCGGATTGTAGGTGAATCACGCGTCAAGGCCCGAATGCCGCCCAGTCACGAGGCCGTGATCCGCCGCCTGCCAGCATGCATTTCATGCCAGATGCACGCCGATCTTTCCTCACCTCATTCTTCTCCGACACCACGCCACCCGCCCTGCGGGCACCAGGCGACGCATGGGATCTCGTCGTCACCGACGGTCCGGTCATCGCGACCGCGATCCACGATGGCCATGCCCTGCGTGAATCGCTGCGCGCGCGCGTTGCCCTCGACGACGAGGCGCGCTGGCGCGAGGAAGACCCCCTCACCAGTCTGCTGACCCAGGTCGGCGATACGCGCCTGCGTGTGCGCCAGTCGCGGTTCGAGGTCGACCTCAACCGGCCGCGCGCCGAGGCCGTCTACGCCACGCCCGAGGCGTGCTGGGGCCTCGATGTATGGAAGGCGCCACTCGACGAGGCAGAACTCCAGGCCTCGCTCGCCCTGCACGACCGCTTCTACGACATGGTCGGCGAACTGATCGACCGCACGGTTGCCCGCTGGGGCAGCGCCTTGCTGATCGACATCCACAGCTACAACCATCGGCGCGACGGGCCCGACGCCGCGCCGGCCGCGCAGGACGCCAATCCCGACATCGAACTGGGCATCACAACGCTCGATGCCGACCGCTGGGGCGACACCGCCCGACGCTTCGCCAACGTGCTGCGCCGTCACCCGGTCCGCGGCGCGCTGCCCGACGTGCGCTGCAATGTCCGCTTCCCGACCGGCGGCCATTTCCCGGAATGGGTCTATGCGCACTGGGGCGACAAGGTCTGCACGATCTCGCCCGAGTACAAGAAGATCTTCATGGACGAGTGGACCGGCAAGGCCGACATGCCGGCGCTGTATGCACTGCGCGACGGCCTCGAGCACGCCGTGGATGCCGTGCGCCCCGAGTTCCTGGCATGAGCCCGGCGGTGAAGCGACCGGTGGCGCGGCCACTGCCGGAGCTTGCGGCGCAGATCGACGCCACGCTGTCAAGACTCGATGCCCGGCTCGACTGGTTGCTGGCCCTGTCGCCGATCGACACCCCGGGCCTGTGGAACGCCTTCGACGGCAGCGGCCGCATCTCCGAGCCGGTGCTGCGCTACGTGGACCTGGAGATCGATTTCGGTGCGCTCCGGCACGAGCTGGCGGCGCTGCCCATGACCGAGGTGCAGCCTCCTGCACTGCAGGCGCTTCTGGTCGAGAAGCAGGGCGAGCTCTCCCGGATGATCGACCTGGTCGAGCAACGCGACCGGCCGGATTTCATCGAGGCCAGCGTCGCCCTGTTCGGCGCGGTGGAACCGGAACTGGTCGAACTGGCCGACCGCATCCTCGCGACCGTTCCCCCGGGCGACCCCCTGCCGGCCGATTGCGGCATCGATGAGGTGCGCAGCCAGGTCGAGGACGAGATCGCCTGGTACCGCGCGCAGGCGCCGGACTTCCATATCGACGTCGTCATCGACACCGACATCAGCTCCTCGCTGATGGTGTCCCATGGCACGTTCTACATCGATGGCAACATCCGCCTCCCGCGGGCGCGGGTGCGTCCGCTGATCCAGCACGAGATCGGCACCCACGTCGTGACCCGGCACAACGGCCGCCAACAGGCACTGCGGCAGCTCGAGGTCGGACTGGCCCAGTACGACCCGACCCAGGAGGGCCTCGGCGTGCTGGGCGAATACCTGTCCGGCTACCTGCCGGGCGCGCGGCTGCGCATCCTCGCCGCGCGCGTGGTGGCCACGGCCATGGCGGCATCGGGCGCGCAACTGCCGGCGATCTTCGCCTGCCTGCACGAGGCACACGGCATGCCGACCGACGAAGCCTTCGATGTGGCGGTGCGCGCGCGCCGCGGCGGCGGGTTGACCAAGGATGCGGTGTACCTGCGCGGCCTGCGCGGCCTGCTCTCCTATCTCGAAGCGGGCGGCGAGTTCGACACGCTGTTCCTGGGCAAGTTCGCCCTGCCGCAACTCGAGCTGCTGGAGGCACTGGTCGATGACGGCTGGATCGTGCCGCCGGCCCTTCTGCCCCGTTACACCACCGACCCCGATTTCCGTGATCGGCTTGCCGCGTGTCGGCAGACGCCGGTCGAACGCCTCTACCAGTCGCACCGCCCCCAGGAGCACACCGCATGAGCGAGACGCGCAGCATGCGCCTCGGCTTCGTCGTCAACGACGTCGCCACCGAACAGGACAACTACACCACCATCCGGCTCGCGCGTACGGCCGTGGGCCGCGGCCACCAGGTCTCGCTGATCGGACTGGGGGATTTCACCTACGACCCGAGCGGCACGGTTCGGGCCAAGGCCTACGTGCCCTGCGGCCCCGACTACACCGACGACGCCGCGCTGCTCGCCGACATCCAGTCGACCGACTGCGAGACGGTGCAGGTGTCGGTGGACGAGCTCGATGTCCTGATGCTGCGGAGCGACCCCGCAGTGGAGATGGCGGAACGGCCGTGGGCGCCGTCCAGCGGCCTGCTGTTCGCGCAATTGGCCGGGCTGCGCCGCGCCCTCGTGCTCAACGACCCTTCGCATCTGACCGACGCCTCGAACAAGACCTATTTCCAGCACTTTCCGGAAGAAGTCCGACCGGTGACCTGCATCAGCCGGGATCCGGAGGAGATCAAGAAATTCATCACCGACCGCGATGGCTATGGAGTCGTCAAGCCCCTGCAGGGCTCGGGCGGCCAGGGCGTGTTCGTGATCACCCCCGACAGCGGCGGCAACCTCAACCAGATGATCGACGCGGTCATCCGCGATGGCTACGCGATCGCCCAGGAATACCTGCCCAAGGCCAAGGACGGCGACCTGCGCCTGTTGATGCTCAATGGCCGCCCGCTCGAGGTCGACGGCACCTACGCCTGCATCCGCCGCTACAACGACAGCGGCGACGCGCGCAGCAACATCAGCGCCGGGGGCAAGTACGAGATGGCGGTGCCAGACGCGGACGCACTGCGACTGGCCGATCTGGTTGCACCGAAGCTGATCCGCGACGGCATGTATTTCGTCGGTCTCGACATCGTCGGCGACAAGCTGATGGAGGTGAACGTCGACACCCCCGGCGGCATCAACATGGTCGAGGAACTGACCGGGCTGGATTTCTCCGGCCACATCATCGACGACCTGGAGCGCAAGCTGCGGCTGCGCGAGCATTACGGCCGCACGCTGACCAACGTGGAACTCGCGATGCTCTAGCGAAAGCGCCGGCCTACGATCGGCATTGCACGACGCTGATCGCGACCGCCTGTGGTTAGCCAGACGGAGCGGTTTTCGGCAGCTTGAGCGCCCGTAGGCGAGGTGCTGTCCCGGCGCACACGAGGCGGCCCCATACGCAGCCAAAGCCGCGAGGGCCGGACGGTCTCCGCCCGATGCCGTTGCAACCTAAGCAGACGAAGCGACCCGCATGATGCGGGCCGCCCGTTTGTGTCACTCGGGCGCCGGGCCCGGCGGGATCGGCGCGCCCGCGCCACGGCGGATGCGCACCGGCACCGACTTGCCTGCAGGCACGTGACTGTCGACCGCGTGATGCGAGACCGGGATCAGCGGATTGCACTCGGGGTAGTAGGCCGCGATGCAGCCGCGCGGAATCCGATAGGGGATCGGCCGCAGCCCCCCCACCTCGCGCACTTCAGGGTCATCATCGAAATCCGCGACCAGGGTGATGTGTTCGCCCTCGTCCAGGCCCAGCGCGGCGATGTCGTCCTCATGCATCAGCACCACGCGGCGGGTGCCTTCGATGCCGCGGAACCGGTCGCGGTAACCATAGACCGTGGTGTTGAACTGGTCGTTGCTGCGCACCGTGATCAGGCGGTACCGGCCCGCGCGGTCTTCGAAACCGGTTGCGCACAGCACCTCCGGCACGTGGAATTCAGCCTTGCCGCTCTCGGTCTCCCAGCGCCGCTCGCGCGCCGCGACCGGACGCGGGAATCCACCGGGCGTGTGCAAGCGCGCATTGAAGTCGCGGAACTGGTCGGGATACGTCGCCTCGATCGCACCGCGAACCTGCGCGTAGTCCCCGACCCATTGTTCCCATGGCACCAGGGCAGCCCGCTCGGGCGGGAGGATCGCCTGCGCCAGCGCGGCGACGATCGCGGGTTCGGAGCGAAGCGTGTCAGCGACCGGTGGACTGATACCGAGCGAGCCATGGATGCAGGTGGTGCTGTCCTCGATGCTGACGTGCTGCGCGCCGGTCGCCTGCACGTCCTCCTCGATCCGCCCCAGGCACGGCAGCAACAGGGTTTCGCGCGCGCACAGCAGATGGTTGCGGTTTAGATGGGTGGCGACCTGCAGGCTCAGCGCGAGACCGCGCCACGCGGGTTCGAGGCGCGCGGTGTCCGGCGCCGCGCGCGAGAAATTGCCGCCCAGCCCGATGAAGGCTTCGACGCTGCCGTCCAGGATGCCTTCCACCGTGCCCACGGTGTCGAGCCCCTTCTCGCGCGGCGGCTCGAATCCGTACTGTTCGGACAACCGGTCCAGCGGCACCAGCTCGGGCTTTTCGGAAATCCCGACAGTGCGCTGACCCTGCACGTTGGAGTGGCCACGCACCGGGCAGATGCCTGCACCGGGCCGGCCGATATTGCCGCGCATCAGGGCGAGATTGCACAGCATGCGGACGTTGTCGACCCCATGACGGTGCTGGGTCAGGCCCATTCCGTAGATCAGGATCGTCGACTTGGCCTGTGCGTAGACCGCAGCGACCGATTCGATATCGTCGCGCGACAGGCCGCTCTCGGTTTCGATCCGCTGCCAGTCGGCAGCGCGCAGCCAGGCCTCGAACGCGTCGAAGCCGTGGGTATGGGTTTCGATGAACTCGACATCCAGCACGCGGGCATCGCCCCGCGCGCGCGCCGCGTCATCCAGATCGAGCAGCGCTCGCGCCAGGCCCTGCAGCAGCGCGATATCGCCGCCGGCGCGTACCGGGAAGTAGGCGTTGCTGATCCGCGTCGATGTGCCGGTGGCCATCGCCAGCGGCTCCTGGGGATTGGTGAAACGCTCCCAGCCGCGCTCGTATAGCGGGTTGAAGGTGAAGATGTCGGCGCCGCGTCGCGCGGCCGCCTGCAACGGATGCAGCATGCGCGGGCTGTTGACGCCGACGTTCTGGCCGAACGAAAGGATGCAGTCGCAGTGGTCGAAGTCTTCCAGCAGCACCGTGCCCACCGGCACGCCGATGCTGCGCGGCAGGCCGACCGAGGTGCTCTCGTGGCACATGTTGGAACTGTCGGGCAGATTGTTGTTGCCGTAGAGCCGTGCCAGCAGCGCGTACATGTAGGAGGTCTCGAGCGAAGCGCGGCCCGAGGCATAGAACACGGCGCGTTCGGGCGCCATGTCGCGCAGCACACGGCCCGCGATCGCGAACGCCTCCTCCCACGAGATTCCGACGTAACGGTCGCTGGACGCGTCGTAGCGCATCGGCTCGACCAGTCGGCCCTGTGCTTCCAGATCGTGGTCGGCCCAGGTGAGCAGTTCGCTGACCGTATGCCGCTCGAAGAACCCGGCATCGACGCGGCGCTTGTCGAGCTCCCAGAGCGTCGCCTTTGCTCCGTTCTCGCAGAATTCGAACGGATGAGGTTCGGCCGGCTTGGCCCAGGAGCAGCTTACACAGGCGAAGCCGTCGACCTTGTTCTGGCGCTGCAGCTGGCGCGCGCCTTCCGCCGTTCGCGCGCCTTCGCCGAGCCCATGACGCAGCAGGGATCGGACCGAGCCCCAGCCGCCCGCGGGCGCTTTGTATGGCGTGAAGCTTGGCGTTGGCTGGCTCATGGCGGCTCCGTCATCTACATGACGCACCACCCTCGCGCAGACGACCTGCCAACTCCGTGAAAATCGGCGTCACGGGACCAGGAGGAGGTGACGGCATACTTCCTCCATGGATGCCATCGCCCACATGCGCTGCCCGTGGTGCGGCGAACGGTTCGAGACCCTCGTCGACGCGAGCGCAGGCGCCGCCGACTACATCGAGGATTGCCCGGTCTGCTGTCGTCCGATCGAGATGCAGCTGCGCGTCGGGACGGAAGATGACTACCGATTGCAGGGCGGCCGGGGCGACTGAAGTGGCCACCACGCCTCACGCTCATCGGGCGCTCCATTGGGTGGAGGGGTACGGGATGCGGAGGCCTGGGCTCACCCGGGGTGCGATGGATACACGTCTGCCGGACCGGTACGATTCAAAAGGCGACCTATCACACCGCCTTCACAATTCTTTATGCGCGTTGCCGCACATACGCGCCCGCATTCAGTCGGGAGAATCCGCTCCTGTTCGTCCAGCGTAGACCTTGCCGATCCGCATGAAAAAGAAAGCGCCATGGGCGCCGCTCAATGGGCTGCTCCAGGACCTGCCCGAGGATGTCTGCGATCGCCTCGACGGCGAGATCCAGCTGGTCGACATGCCGGCCGGCAAGGTGCTGCACGAGGCCCATGCGGCGCAGACGACGCTGTACTTTCCGCGCGAAGGCATCGTCTCGCTGATGTACGCACTGGAAAGCGGCGATACCAGCGAGTTCGCGATGGTCGGCAACGAGGGCATGGTCGGCATCGGCCTGCTCACCGGCGCGCGCAGCACGCCGACCCGCGCCGTGGTCAAAGTGGGGGGCGAGGCCCTGGCGATGCGCGGCGAGTTCGCACTGCGCGAGTTCCAGCGCGGTGGCGCGTTCCAGCAGATCCTGTTGCGCTACGTCCAGGCGCTGGTCACCCAGACCGCGCTGACCGGCGTCTGCAACCGGCATCACACGGTCGACAAGCAGCTCTCGCGTTGGCTGCTGCTGGTCAACGACCGCGTGGGATCGGTCGAGATCAAGATGACCCAGGAGCAGATCGGGCACCTGCTGGGTGTGCGCCGCGAGGGCATCACCGAGGCCGCACGTCGACTGCAGGAAGAGGGCTGCATCCGCTACAGCCGCGGGGTCATCCAGGTGATGGACCGCGACTGCCTGCTCGCCCGATCCTGCGAATGCTACGGCGTGGTGCGGACCGAGTACGACCGCCTGCTGCGGCCGGCGAACGAGGGCTGACCCTCACTTCGCGTTTTCGGTCGTCAATGCAGCATGCAAGGCTCGCACCAGGAGACGCGCATGAGCCAGCAACCCCCGACCCTCGTTACCAGCCGCGATGCGGTGGCGAAGATCGAACACTGGATCACCCTCCTCGACGACGAAGCCATCGTCCGGGTGACGCGCGACTCCGATGTGGTCGAGGGTGTGGTGGCGGTGCGTCCCACCATCGAAGCCTTCCGCAACGATGCCGGCGAGGAAGGCCATAACGCGCTGCTGCGCCTGGACGCCGTGGAACCGCGGCAGACGCCGCAGTACGTCTGGCTCAGTGACGTGCGCGACATCGAGCGACTGGGAACGGACTGAGCACGCTGGCTCTGGTCGGCGATTCGCTGCCGGAGCATCACGGATTTGACCCGGCCCAACCCGGCCGGAACGGCTCTGGTGGACGTGGCGAGCGGCTGCTCGATATCGCAGCCGCCGGCTGCCCCGCTACGATGTCGAGCATTGGGGCCGCGACTTCCTGGATGCGGTGGCCGCAGCGGGAAGCGGCGCCGACCGGCACCGCTATGCGATGCGCGGTCTCGCTGCCTGAGCCGGGACCAGCTTCTCCGGCAGCGGGAAGCGGCGGTCCAGAGTGTCCGGCCAGCCGTCGCACGCGCCGTCGCCAGCCGTGTCGTCCATTTGCACGGCAGCGACGTGGTCAAGCCGGCTGCGCCGGCGCGGGTTCGCGTTGTGGCGATCGTGCGCCGGCTGCGACCCGCTGTTCACGAGCGCCTGCCTAGCCTGCTGCCCGCCCCGCGATCACGAGGATTCCGTATGCGTACCGCACCCGCCGTTCTGCTGCTCGCGCTCACTCTTGTCGCGTGCAGTACCGAATCGGACACGGCGACCGCCGAACTCACGCCAGTGCCCTCGCCCCCCGCTGCCTCGGAAGACGCAGCACCCACGGGCTCGCTGGCCGCGCGCGAGGCCCAGACCACACCGTCGAACACGGTCGAATACGACTGCGAGGGCCTGCGGATCACCCTCGCCGTGGAAGGCGAGGCTGAGGACGCACGTGCCAGGTTCGTCGTCGACGGCGCCACCCTGGAACTGCCCGCAAGCGACGCCTCACAGGGCGATCGTTTCGCCGATGCGGACGGAAACGCCTTCTGGCGCCACGGCGACGACGAGGCCCGCCTGCGCCTGCATGACCAGCACGAGCGCAATTGCGCGCGCGTCTACTGACCAGGCGATTCACTCGGCACGCCGGCACAGGTAAGCTGACCCGGCTCCCCCACTCCCCCCGCGTCGATCCGGTCCATTGAAGGCAAGGAGACGACCCATGCGTGTGTTGTGCCCCGTATTGACCGCGAGCCTGTTCCTCGCGCTCGCAGGCTGTTCCCCGTCGCAGGACGATGCCAGCGCGGCCGACACCGCCGACGCCGGCAGTACGACCCCGCCCGCCTCAGCACCCCCTCCGGCCGAGACCGGACCTTCGCCGCGGATCATGCATTACGACTGCGAGGGCACGCTGGTCGACGCCTCGTTCGATGGCCAGGGCCAGGTCAGCATCGCGGTGGACGGCTCGACGTTCCTCCTGCGCACCGAAGACGGCGCCCAGGGCACGAAGTACGTGGACGAGACCGGGAACCAACTGTGGACACGCAGCCGGGACAGCGCGCTGCTGATGCGGCCCGATCACCCGGATCGCACCTGCGCCGGCAACGAAGCAGCGCCGGCCTGACCGGACCGCGGTGGAACGTCTGCCGCCGCGGAACGCCGCCTGTTCCTGAATCGCCGCGGCCGCCTCGCATCCGACCGACGGTTCGCTGCCGCATCCGTGCCCGGCCATCGCACCATGCGCGATGGCCGGGTGACGTCCCTCATTGCGCTTGACGCGCCTCGATTTCGGCGAGGCGTGCGTCGAGCGCCGCCCGTGGCCACCAGCGCCCGCGGACCATCACACCGAGCGGCCGCTGCGCATGCGCAATGTCCGCGCGCGAATCGGCGGCCAGCAGCGCGAGGTCGGCGCGTCGGCCGACGGCCACGGTGCCGAACGTCTCGGGCGTACCGGGGGCCCGGGCCGCGTTGCGCGTGCCGGTGACCAGCCCTTCGTGGGGCGTCAGGTCGGCCTGCCGCATCGGGTCCTTTTCGCGATGGACCGAGAAGCCGGGCACGTCGAAGAATTGCGCATCGGAGCCGAGTAGATCGGCGCGCCCCCCTCAAGCCGAGCCTTGAGCAGGCTCCGTCGCAGGCCGATCAGGGCCTGCGCCGCTTCGGCTGGAAGGTCTCACGCCTGGCGTAGTCGCGCTTGGCGCGGCGCCCGCGCTCGCGTTCGGTGGCAGGCATGTAACGTATCTCCGGCCAGCGGATCATCGCCTCGGCCGACTCTGGCGAGGCCAAGTGCTCGACCAGGCGCAATGTCGGCACGTGCCGCACCACCCCGCCTCGCGGCCAACGCTCTGGTCTTCAACCGGCACCAGGAATTCGCCGTAGCGATCGAGATGATCGATCGACGCCTGCCCCGCCTCCAGCGCGTCCTCGAGGGTGACGCCTTCCGGGACGTGGCGGCGAACGGGAAGCCAAGCGCATCGGCGGTCAGCGCCATGGCCGGATAGGCGTCGGCCGCGATACTGCCGAGCTTGATCAGGTCGAAGCCGGCCGCGTGATACGCGCGCACCTCGTCGGCGACGGCTGTTGCATCGCGAGCGCGCAACCAAAGGCTGGCAAGTACGAGGGTCGGGCCGTCGAGCTCGCCGGCCTCGATGCGCGCCGGCAGCGCCGATGCGAGGGGTCGCCCGGCATGTTGCGCACGAGGGAGAACCCATTGGCCAGATACAGCGCCAGCGCGTCCTCGACATAGGCCGGGTCGTCATCGCCCGACACGTGGCCGTGCATTTCCACCAGGCCCGGCACCCGCACACGGCCGGCGCCGTCGATCAGCGTCGCATCAGCGGGAACCTCCACGCTGTCCACATCGCCCAACGCCGTGATCCTGCCGTCCTCGACCCGCACGGTCTGGCACTGCAGCCGGACGTCGCGATCCATCGGCAGTACATCGACACCGATGAAGGCGACCGGCGCAGCACCGCGCGGGGCCTACGCGTTCGCCTGCAACCTTGCGCACGCCAGCAGCGCGGCGACGCACGCGCGCCGTGCACGCCGGGTCACGACTGCGGCGTCGCGTGCATCGCGACGTTGAGCTGGTCGATCACCACGATCCAGTCGGCGTCTTCCAGACGCTCCTCACGCAGCAGCTGTGCCTGCGCCGGCGTCCAGAATGGCGCCTCTTCCAGACGCATTCCCTCCGGCAGTGGCGCGTGGGTGGCGATGAAACTGCGGATGGAGGCTTCGTCCTCAGCCAAGCCGAGCTGGGCGAAGAGTTCGGAGAAGGGGTGTACGGGCTGCTCCATGAGTGTCCTTGCATGTGATGGCGGGCGGCCCGAGCGTAGCGCGTGTCGCGCCGGCCCTGGCCCGGCCCACAGGGCGCCACAAATGCGGACCGCCCGACAAGGCGGGCGGTCCGGTAGCGCGGCATGCTCTGCTTGCGGCTATCTGACGACTTTCTTCGCGACCGTCATGCCCAGTACGAACAGCACGATCGCGATGATGATCGCGGCCCAGAACAGGAACTTCGCGATACCCATCGCGCCGCCGGCGATGCCGCCGAAACCGAGAGCACCGGCAATGAGACCAATGACGGCAAAAATGATGGCCCACTTGATCATGTTGCGTTCTCCTTCGAAGCGACGCGCTCGTGCGTCGCCAGTGGCCGGAGTCTCGGATGCCTGTAGTGCGGAAGACGTGAATGGGTCAGTGCAGGCGGCGTCCGCGTCCGCGCCATGAGCGCCCGGGTGGCGCCTGCCAACCAGCCGAGGAGCAAAAGGACCACCGACTTCTGGGCAAGCCCACGCGGGGCATCCCGCCAGAGCGCCAGGATCGAGATCGATGTAAAGCACAGCAGCGCCCACGGAATGGCCCAGCGCGCAGCGCATCGCCACGCCGGATCGTGCAGGAACCCAATGACTGCAGCAGCATTCCCGTCCTGGCGAACAGGAATGCGGCCTGCGCGAAGACGCCGTGGACCAGTCCTTCCAGTGATCGGTCGATACCGGGCAGATCCATCCATGCGGAAGCGGTGACTGACAGCGAGACGCCCGAACGCACGAGCATCAGAAATGCCGCGCTGCTGCGCACCTGCTGCATATGCGCCGCCCGCCGGCCCCAGCCGAACGCGGCCGTGCCCGGCCCCAGCCCGACATACGCCACCTGCAGCAGCGCACCCCGGTCGCCGATCAGATACAGGCTCATCTGGCTCGCGACCGGATCCAGATCCGGGCGCACCCGGTGCAACGCGAGCGCACGCGCGACAAAACCCAGCAGGCCCGCAGCCGCGACGACGGCCGCCAGGCGCTGACATGCGCGGGTGGGAAATGGGGGGTATCCGGGCTGCGCGTGCTGGAACGGCCGCCATGCCAGCGAAACCCTCACGCCCCGCCACGCGTGTAGCACCGACGATGCGCGCGCCACCCTCTCACAGTGCGGTCATGCCACGCGACCCCCGCAACCGCCATGCTGCGCTGCGCCTGCCCGGACTGCGCATCGACAGCAGCAACCTCGCCCTCGGCGATCCCGACGGGGACGGCTTTCTTGGCGACCGGGCCAGCCAGACGGCATTCCGTCGCTATCTCGATGCGCGGCGACGTTACCACTTCACCGGCAAACGGGATCCGTTCGGGCGCACGCCCACCGACGCGATCAGCAAGGCCGACATCGATCTGGTGCTGGTCGGGGGCAACGCCGACGCCGCGCATCTGGTGCACGCGGCGGTCGAAGACCATGCGCATCAGCTCGCGGGCGTCGTGCGCGCCTTCCTCGTCACTGACGAATGGCGCGGCGTGCGCCGGATCGTCATCGGCGGTGGTTTTCCCGGCTGCCGCGCCGGCGCGCTGTCGGTGCGGCGGGCGGCACGCCTGCTCAAGCTCCAGCGCGCCGGAGTCGAGCTCTCGATGCTCCAGCATGATGGTGACGACGCCGGCCTGCTCGGCTGGGTGCCGCTGGCGCCCGCGGCCACCCACAGGTACGAGGCCTTCCTCGCCGTCGACATCGGCGGCACCAACATCCGGTGCGGCATCGTCTCGCCACAGCTCGACATTCGTGCCGATGGCAGCAAGGCGCGGGTGCTCGAACGCAGCCAGTGGCGGCACGCTGTCGAGAGCCCGGATCGCGACGAGGCGGTGACCCGGATGGCGGCGATGCTCAACGGCCTGCTCGCACACGCCCGCACGCTGGGCCTGCGGCTGGCTCCGTTCGTCGGTATCGCGTGCCCGGGGGAGATCGCTGCGGACGGACGCATCCTGCACGGTGCCCAGAACCTGCCCGGCGACTGGCAGGCCGACGGGTTCGACCTTGCCACCGAGGTGCGGCAATGCCTGGACCGTGTCGGCAGGCAGATTCCGCGCGTCCTGCTGCACAACGATGCCGTGGTCCAGGGGCTCAGCGAGGCTGCACGCATGGCCGGTGTGGAACGCTGGGGCGTCCTGACCATCGGGACCGGGCTCGGCAACGCCAGCTATACCAACCTGCCCAGCTGAACCGCGCCACGGCGGCGCCGGAGCCGCGGGGCCGCCGGATGCTATGCTCGCCTATCGGGCCCGCGCCCGTTTCGTGCGCTCCGCGCGACCTGAGCCGTCGCCCGCCTCGCTTCCTCTCCCGCGTGACCGCCCCGCCCGGGGCTCCGCTCACAGGAAGCATCGTGCCCGGTTATTCCCCACGTGTCGTAACCGTCGAAGTCGGTGGCCCTGCCGACCGGCCTCGCGTGCTCGGCGATCTGCAGCAGTGCGGGTACGCCGATGCCCACGGCCATGGTCCTGGGCCACAGCTGGCGATCCCGTCGCTGCGCTGGTCCTTGTCCAGCCGCCCCTGGCCGTCCCGTCGCCTGCCCGCGCTGGCGATGGAACAGGTGCAGGTGGCAGGCAGACGCCTATTGGGCGTCTTGACCTGCGATCCTTGTCGCCGCCCCCCGGCGGACCGCCTATCGGTCGCACAGGAGTTGCACGGATCGCGCGAAGGCATTGAGATCGACACCTCGGCGCTGCCACCCGGCCGCGCGCCGCATTCTCGCCGCGCACTCGGGCGGCTGCAGTGAGTGGCGGTCCCAGCGACTGCAACCGCTGCGACGCAGTCTGCTGCCGCCTGACGGTGGTCCTGCAGTCCGGTGACGACGTCCCCGCGCGCTTCACCGACGTCACCGAGGCCGGGCTGTCGGTCATGGCCCGCGATGACGAAGGCTGGTGTGTGGCAATCGATGCCGGCCGCATGTGTTGTTCGATCTACGAGAGCCGTCCCGACGTCTGCCGACGTTTTGCCATGGACGGTCCCTATTGCCGCGAGATCCGCGCCGATTACCTCGACCGTGGTGGTCGTGGAATTCCGCTGGTCATGTATTGAAGGAGACCACGGGATGACCCGTGCCAAGAACCCACCCGCCCCATCCGCGCCCCAGGCGTCCCAGCCCCCGCCTTCGCAGTCCAACACGCGCCATCTGTTCGCCGGCGGCCGCAAGCCCAACGAGCGTGGCGCGTCGATGACCAGCGAGCGCATCGCCAGCGATCTCGCCCAGTTCCGCAAATCCGGCGGGCGGATCGAAGTGCTCGGCACCACGCGCACCCTGACCAAGGTCGACGCCCCACCTGCGCCGCCAGCGCCGGAAGCGGCACCGCGGAAGCGCCGCTCCAGCTGAGCCGCGTCCGGCGTTGACCGCAGGTCGATGCCGGTATTGCCAGACTCGATGCCGTCTTTTCCGAAGGCATCGAGATGAGCCTGCTTCCTCCGATCGAACCCTGCGATCCCGCCCCGTTGCGCGACCGCGTGGTGCTGGTCACCGGCGGTGCGCAGGGCATCGGCCGCGGCATTGCCCAGGCGGTGCTGGGCGCCGGTGGGCGCCTGGTGATCGGAGACCTCGACCGCGACGCAGGCCGCGCCTGTCTCAGCGAGTGGGCCGTGGGCGAGCGTGCCCGCTTCCTGCCGCTGGATGTCGCCCGCGAGCCCTCGGTCCGCGGCTTCGTGGCCAGGGCGTTGATCGCATTCGGGCGCATCGACGGCCTCGTCAACAACGCCGGCCCCGCCTCGCCGGAGATCGCCACGCTGTCCGAGCTGCCGCTCGCCGACTGGCGGCGTTTTATCGACGGCCACCTGACGGGCACGTTCCTGTGCAGCAAGCACGCCCTGCCGGAACTTCGAAAGGCAGGCGGCGCGATCATCAACATCGCCTCGAGCCGGGTGCTGCAGTCCGAGCCGCACACCGAGGCCTACGCCGCCGCCAAGGGCGGCATCGTGGCGTTCACCCATGCGCTG
Source organism: Luteimonas sp. 100069 (assembly GCF_003813845.1). NCBI lineage: Bacteria > Pseudomonadati > Pseudomonadota > Gammaproteobacteria > Lysobacterales > Lysobacteraceae > Luteimonas > Luteimonas sp. 100069. Next base: position 1,135,184 of record NZ_RPFN01000001.1, on the reverse strand, counting down.
GCAGTCAGCGAAGGTCCGGACGTCCGCGTCAATGCGATCAGCCCGGGCTGGATCGCGACCGAAGGCTGGCGGAAACCTACTGCGCGCAGGGCGCCGAAGCTCTCGCGCCGGGACCATGCGCAGCATCCGGCAGGACGCGTGGGCCAGCCGCCGGACATCGGCGCGCTTGCGGTCTTCCTGCTGTCGGACGCGGCCGGCTTCATCACCGGGCAGAACATCGTCGTCGATGGCGGAATGACGCGGAAGATGCAGTACGTATGACGTGGGCGCGGAGCCCTCGCTTTCGATCCCCTGGCTGAACCACAGCCGCGACCGGTCGCGCATTTCACCTGCCGCAAAGAAGCGCCCTGCAAGCATCGGCCCGGTCATTTGCCCGGAGAACCCCATGAAATCCATCCGCATGCTTGCCGCCATCGGTGCCCTGGCGCTGGCCGGTACCACCCTGGCCCACGCGCAGAATTACGGACCCGAGGATGAAGGCCGCCGTTTCAACGACGGCAGCCGCGTGGTCTGCGAAGACGTGGAGGTGCGGCGCAGCACCTCGGATCCCAATCGCGTGGGCGGTACCGCGGCCGGCGCCGTGATCGGCGGCCTGGTCGGTAACCAGATCGGCAGCGGCAACGGTCGCAAGCTCGCAACCGTGGGCGGCGCTGTCGCCGGTGGCGCGATCGGCCGCAACGTCCAGGGCAACCGCCAAGAAGCCAGCGGCGACCGTGTCATCGAGACCCGTTGTCAGCGCGTCCAGCGCTGACCGCTGCACTCCAAGCGACACCGACGGGCCGGCCTTGCGCCGGCCCGTTTGCGCCGGCAAGCCGCAGGACTACCAGACGAGGTCGTCGGGCACCGCGAATCTGGGATCCTCGTAGTCATCGGTGCCGGGAGGGGCAGCCGGAGAGCCGCCATGATCGACGACGATGGACCCGGGATCGCGTTCGCGCACCCGTTGCGCCAGCGCCCGCGGCAACAGCACGTGGCCCGCGTCGAGACGGGCGATGACCAGCATCCCGCTCCCCAGTTCGCGCGCCTGCGCATCGTCCACCAGCAGCGTCCGGATTGCCCCGTCCGCTTCGAACCGGTACGCGCGCTCGCCACGTGCTGCAATCTGGCCGTCCGCGATCAACTGGCGCGCCTGCACGCGCAGTTCGCGCTGACGCGCTTCGGCATTGCGTGACTGCGCAAGCTCCCGATCGCGCTCCGCCTTTTCCTGGCGGCCGCGTTCGGCGTCCCGTTGCGACTCGGTGGGCTTGGCCGGCTGCTTCCCATGCCGGGCGCGGGTCTGCTCGCGCGCCACTTCCGCCAGCTTGCCCTTCTTGACCAGGCCTGCCTTCAACAGCTGTTCCTGCAGCGGATTGCGCATGCATCTCTCTTCCACGGTGTCCGGGGTCGATGATACCGGCTGGGACCCGCGTGCCTCGGGTACAGGCTGAACATCCGCCGCGAGGGCTCGGCTCTTGCCACCGCTCGGAAGTCCGAGGTGACCTGGGCGGAGCTTGGATTCGATAATGTCGATTAACGCAACGATGCTTCCTGATCTACCAGGTCGTTCTATTTTCGTGCGTGGTTCACCATGCGGCTCTGTCGCCCCCCTGGCGCCATTCCCTTCCGCACCGAGACGTCCCCATGTCCAATGCCTTCCTCGACGCTGCGACACGCCGCCGCACCCAGTACAGCCTGGCATCGGAGCTGCCGATCCCGCAGGCCGATGTCACCGCCCTGATCAAGGAGGCCGTGCGCCAGAGCCCCTCGTCGTTCAATTCCCAGAGCTCGCGTGCGGTGATCCTGTTCGGTGCCGAGAGCCGCAAGTTCTGGGACCTGGTCAAGGACGCTCTCCGTCCGCTCGTACCGGCGGATGGATTCGGCGCCACGGAGGCGAAGATCGACAGCTTCGCGGCCGGCGCCGGCACAGTGCTGTTCTACGAGGACAGCGCGCCGATCCGCGCCCTGCAGGAGCAGTTCCCGCTCTATGCCGACAACTTCCCGGTGTGGTCCGAACATTCCACCGGCATCGCCCAGTACGCGGTATGGACGGCGCTGGCCGAGGCGGGAATCGGCGCGAGCCTGCAGCACTACAACCCGCTCGTCGATGCCGCCGCCGCCGCGCAGTGGGACATCCCGTCGAGCTGGACACTGCGGGCGCAGATGCCCTTCGGCGCGCATGCCGGGCCGATCGGCGAGAAGACCTTCATCGACGACGCGCTCCGGTTCCGCGTACACGGCTGATCGCATCGGGCTTCGGGCGCAGTCGGGGTCGTGCGTAGAATCGCAGGCTCTTTATCCGCTCGAGGTGCTCCATGCGCGTAGTCCGCCGTCCCGTCCCGCTTGCGCTCGCCCTGGCCTGCGCGAGCCTGCTCGGCGCGTGCGCCTCCCCGTCCGGTACTGCGCCGATGCAGGCGGTACAGGCACCGGTGGCGCACGACGACAGCGCGGCGGCGCAGTTCTTCGCACGCTTCACCGACGAGTGGATGCGGCGCCAGCCGTCGGCATCCACCGCCAGCCGCTACTTCGACGATGCCGAACAGGCGCGCATGGATCGCGAGCTCACGCCGCAGACGGAGGCCTATCGCGCCGAGACGCTCGCCCTGGCCCGACGCGGGCTCGCCGAGCTGGCGACGCTGGACCGGTCCACGATGACCGACACCGATCGCGTCTCGGCCGAACTGATGGACTGGCAGCTGCGCCAGATCATCGAAGGCGACCGTTTCGACGATTTCAGTTTCCCGCTGCAGCAGTTCGGCGGCGCGAACGTCTCGCTGCCCAACCTGATGACCGTCGTGCATCCGGTGCGCAGCGCGGCCGATGCCGACAGCTATCTCGCCCGGCTCGCGCAGTTCGAGACGCGCATGGACGAGGCCACTGCGCGCGCATCGGCACTGGCCGCGCGGGGCGTCCTGCCGCCGCGCTTCATCGTCGAGGCCACGATCGCGCAGATGCGCCGTTTCATCAGCGATGCGCCGGCGCGCAATCCGCTGGTGGCGACGCTCGATACCCGCCTGCAGGCGGTCGAGGCGATCGACAGCAAGGCCCGGGCTGCGATCCTGGCCGAGGCCACGCGACTGGTCGAGACCGGCGTCTACCCGGCCTGGTCGCGCGCGATCGCGGAACTGGAAGCCCAGCTGCCGCGGACCACGGCCGACGCCGGCCTGTGGCGCCTGCCGGGCGGCGACGAGGCCTACGCCTATCAGCTGCGCCGTTTCACTTCGACCTCGCTCGGCGCCGAGGAGATCCATGCCATCGGCCTGCGCGAAGTCGCGCGCATCGAAGCGGAGATGGACAGCATCCTGCGTGGGCTGGGGCGCACCGACGGCAGCGTCGAAGCGCGCGTGCGCCAGCTGCGCCAGGATCTCGCGTACTCCAACGACGAGGCCGGTCGCGCCGCGATCATGGCCGACATCGACACGATGATGCGCGACGCCGAACGGCGCAGCGATGCGCTGTTCGACATCCGCCCGCGTTCGCAGGTGATCGCCCAGCCCTACCCCGAGTACCGCTGGGAGAGTGCTGCCGCCAGCTACACGGCGCCGCCGCTCGACGGCTCGCGGCCTGGCGTCTACCAGATGCCCCTGCGGCAGGACCGGCTGACCAACTTCGGCCTGCGCACGCTCGTCTATCACGAGACCGTGCCGGGGCATCACTTCCAGGTCGCGTTGTCGGTCGAGAACGCCGCGCTGCCGAAGTTCCGCCAGGTGCGCGCACTGGGCGGCATCTCAGCCTTCAGCGAAGGCTGGGCGCTCTACGCCGAACGCGTGGCGGCCGAGGAAGGCTGGTACGAGGGCGATCCTGAAGGTCGTCTGGGTCAGCTCGACGCCGAGCTGTTCCGCGCCCGCCGCCTGGTGGTCGACACCGGCCTGCATGCGATGCGTTGGACCCGCGAGCAGGCGATCGACTACGGCATTCCGGCCTCGGAAGTGGAGCGTTACGTGGTCATGCCCGGCCAGGCCACGTCCTACATGATCGGCCAGCTCGAGATCATCCGCCTGCGCGACAAGGCCCGCGATGCGCTCGGCGACCGTTTCGATCCTCGCGCCTTCCACAACCGCGTGCTGCTGACCGGCGTGGTGCCACTGGAACTGCTGGAGCGGGAGGTCGACGCGTTCATTGCCGCGGCCGCGTGACAGGCCGCCGGTCCCGGCACCTCGCCGGTGCCGCGATCGCGCAGCTCGGCGCGATCGCGGCAGGGATCCCGGCAGGCCTCCGATCCGACGGCGGACGCGCTGCCGGCGACGGAGATCGACCGCATCCGGCAGACGTTCTCCCCCCCGATGCCGGCACCTGAGGCCGGGACAGGAAGCGAGGCCGATCCATGGCGGATGTCGCGCCAAGACGTGGCCGCGCGGTACACATCGGCGGCGGACGCGGGAGACTTCGCGCCGATGCTGATGCTGGTCGGCTACAGCCCCGAGGTCATCCAGGTCGGCCTACCGCATCGGTGATTCGGTGACTAACCTGATCACGCCGATGATGAGTTACTTCGGCCTGATCCTGGCATTTGCCGCGCGTTATCAAGGCGATATCGGCGTGGGCACGCTGATCGCGATGATGCTGCCCTATACGGTGGTGTTCTTCATCGGCTGGACGATGCTGTTCTTCGTCTGGTGTTCGGCCTGGGGCTGCCGGTGGGACCGGGCGCGCCCACGTACGACCCCGCGGGCTGATCGCGCGCGCTGCCTGCGGTTCGGTCACCATGATCGCCTCGCCCGGCGCCTGGGCCCGTACACCCGCTGTGACGTGAAAAGAAAAAGGCCGGGGCATGCCCGGCCTTTTCCATACAGCGTCCCGGATCACCAGATCCTGACGCGGTCCTCCGGGGCGATCCACAGCGCGTCCTGCGCGGTGACGTTGAACGCGTCATACCAGGCATCGACATTGCGCAGCGGCGCGAACGCGCGGATATGTCCGGGCGAATGCGTGCCGTTGACCAGCTGCTGGCGCAGCGCATCGTCGCGCCACAGCGTGCGCCAGACCTGCGCCCAGCCCATGAACAGACGCTGCTCGCCGCTGAAGCCGTCGAGCACCGGCGCAGGCTTGCCGTCGAGCGAGCGGCGGTAAGCCTCGAGCGCGATGGTGATGCCGCCGAGATCGCCGATGTTCTCGCCCATCGCGACCTTGCCGTTGATGTGCATGCCCGGCAGCTGCGGGAACGCGTAGGCCTCGTACTGGGCGCCCAGCTTGGCCGCCTGCGCCTCGAACTTCGCCGCGTCGTCGGCCGTCCACCAGTCGCGCAGCACGCCCTCACCGTCGGACTTGCGGCCCTGGTCGTCGAAGCCGTGGATGATCTCGTGGCCGATCACGCCGCCGATGGCGCCGTAGTTCACCGCCGGATCGGCATCGGGATCGAAGAACGGCGGCTGCAGGATCGCGGCCGGGAACACGATCTCGTTCTTGACCGAGTTGTAGTAGGCGTTGACGGTCTGCGGGGTCATGCCCCACTCGGCCTTGTCGACCTGCTTGCCGATGCGGTTGCGGCGGTAATCCCACTCGAAGGCCATCGAACGCGCGGCGTTGCCGAACACGTCGCCGCGGGCAATCTGCAGGCCGCTGTAGTCGCGCCAGGTGTCGGGATGACCGATCTTCAGCCCGAAGCCTTCGAGCTTCTTGCGCGCCTCGGCCTTGGTCTCGGCGCCCATCCAGTCGAGCTGGTCGAGACGCGCGCCCATCGCGACCTTCACGTTGGCGACGAGCTCGTCCATCTTGGCCTTCGCATCGGCCGGGAAGTAGAGCTGCACGTAGTCGCGGCCGATCGCCTCGCCCATCGTGTTCTCCGCGAACGACACGCCCCGCTTCCAGCGCTCCTGCTGCTCGGGCTGGCCCGACAGGAACTTGTTGCGGAACTCGAAGTGCGCATCGGCGAAGGCCTTCGACAGCAGCGGCGCTGCGGCGTCGGTGGTGCTGAAGGCCTGCCAGGCCTGCAGCGTGGCGACATCGGTGTCGGCGAAGATCGCGGCGATCTTCGGGATCGCGGTGTCCTGGCGCACGACCGCGCGCGGCGCCTGGGTCACGCCAGCGGCGTGGAAATACGCCTCCCAGTCGAAGCCCGGCGCGGTGGTCGCGAATGCCGACAGCTCGACCGGGTTGTAGGTCTTGTTGCGGTCACGGCTTTCGGCGCGGGTCCAGTGCGCGTCGGCAATGCGGGTTTCCATCGCCAGGATGGCTTCCGCGTTCTGCTGCGGGTTGTCCCAGCCGGCGAGCTCCAGCATCTGCGCGATATAGGCCTGGTAGCGCTCGCGCTGCGGCGCGAAATTCTCGCGCAGGTACATTTCGCGGTCGCCCAGTCCCAGCCCCGACTGGCTCATGTACAGCGTGTAGCGGTCCGGATCGCGCTGGTCGTCGGAGACGCCCAGGCCGAAGAAGCTGCGGCCGAAGTCGCCCTGCTGCGCGCCCATCAGCGTGGCGAGCTTGGACTTGTCGTTCGCGGCGCGGATGGCGGCGAGCTTCGGCGCGAGCGGCTTGGCGCCCAGTGCCTCGACGGCGGCCTCATCCATGAATCCCGCGTACAGGGCCGCGACCTTGGCCTGGTCGCCATCGGTCGCCGGATTCCCGGCGGGATAGCCTTCCACCAGCTGGCGCACGCGCGCCTCCGACAGGTCACGCAGCACCAGGAAGGCGCCATAGCTCGACTTGTCCGACGGGATCTGGGTGTTCTGCGCCCAGGTGCCGCTCACGTAACGGAAGAAATCCTCGCCCGGTCGCACACCGGATTCCATGCCGGCCGTGTCGATGCCCCAGGTGCCCATGCGCTTGGCCTCGACAGTGGCTTCCGCGCTTCCGCCCGCTGCGCCTGATTCGGCCTGGAACAGGGTTTGCAGCTGGCACAGCGTGTCCAGGCAGGCGTGGTCGTGGTCTTGGGCGGCAGCGGTCGAGGCCGCCATCGTCAGTGCGAGCGCCGTGGCCGCGGACAGCAGGGTCTTCTTCAAAAGGTATCTCCAGATGGCAATTCGGGCCGGCTCACGGTTGCGCGCGTAACCGGTCCCCCAGCATACCGGGACGCGCGCGCCTGCTGTCCCGGTTGCCGACCCAACCAATGGCACTCGCGCGCAGGCGCGGAGCCGCGGGGATCGAACGGACCGGGCATGCTTACCGTGCGGCAAGGCCTCCGTCCCGGGCGAGCACCCGCACGCGCTGGGTCAGCGCGTGACTTTCACCCGGCGCGAGCTGCACGACATCCGGGCCGGCATTGGCCGCCTCGATGCAGAGGAAGCCGCGCCATGCGCCCTGGTCCATGTCCTGGCTGCGTTCGGCGGCAGCCTCGCCGGGATTCCAGACGACCACCGAGCGACTGCCCGTCGTGGTGAGTTCGATGCGTCGGCCCAGGCCCGGGTCGTCCAGCCGGTAGCGACCCCCTGCCTCGGCGTAGATGTAATCGCTGCGGCCCGGGTCGCGGGCATCGTCGAGCACCCAGTCGCCGGTCTGGGTGTGGCGCGCGTACTCGTCGTTCTTGTCGAGGAATTCCAGCCCGTCCAGACCCTCGACCCGCACCGCGGCGACATCGGACACGCGGAAATAGCTGTGCAGCGCCTGGGTGAACGCAATGGCGGTCTCGCCGGTATTGGTTGTCTCGAGCGTCTGCTCCAGCGCAGGGCCGATCCTGACGTGCATGCGCAGTGCCAGGCCGAGATCGGCGTGCTGCGGCGGCGCCAGGGTCAGCGACACCGTTCCGTCCTCGTCGCGAACGACAGACGTCACGCGCCACTGCACCGTGCGGGCGAACCCGTGCGACGGCACGTCGCCGGCCTGCCCCTGGCGACCGAAATACGGCCAGATGACCGGCACCCCGCCACGGATCGCCGCAGGCAACTGCGCCTGGCGGGGCGACATCCACAACACGTCCTGCTGTCCGCTCGGCACGTAGGACAGCAGATGCCCACCGTGCAGCGCGATCGCGGCCTGTGCATGCGGCGTCTCGATCAGCACGGCCGGGTAGCCTGCGAACAGTCCGGCCCGCACGCCCGGCACATCGAAATCCGCCAGCTCGTCCGCGTCGACCGCCCCGGCCCGGGCCGCGTTGGCGACCTGCGCAGCGAAATCACGGGGCACGGCAAAACGCGTTTCGACGGACGGCGCGGCGGGGGCGACGTGCATGGGGGCTCCGGATTCAGTGGGAAGAACGGATCGCGCGCCTGGCGCGCAGGCCAACAGGGCGGGCAGGCACACGGACAGCAGCGTTGCGCGCATGGACATCGTGTTCGCGAAAAGGTCGGCCAGTCTACGATCCGCCCCGCACATCGGGGCGCACGCCACGCGAGCATCGCTCAGGCTTCGGCCGCCCAGGGCGCCTGCGCCAGGCGGCGGGCGAGATGGTCGATCAGTGCCTGGACCCGCGCCGGGCGCCCGCGCCCCGGCGGCATGACGACATGCACGGCGATCTCCGGCGGCTGCCAGCCCGGAAGCGCGACTTCCAGTGCGCCGCGACGCAGTTCCCGCCAGACCAGGAACTCGGGTTGCAACGCCAACCCCATGCCCGCGAGCAGCGCCGGGGTCAACGCTTCGGCATTGTTTGCGCGCAGTACCGAGGGCACCCCGACCGAGTAGTCGCCCTGCCGCGGATGATGGAAACGCCAGGCCGCGCCCGGTTTCGCGTAGGCATAGGTCAGGCCGCGGTGCGTGGCCAGCTCGCGCGGATGCTTCGGCCTGCCCATGCGCTCGAAATACGCAGGTGCGCCGACCAGCAGGATGCGCACGCCGCACAGCCGCCGGGCAATGAGGCTGGAATCATCGAGATTGCCGATACGCACCGCGAGATCGAAACCGCCGCCGACGAGGTCGACGGTCTCGTCGCTGAGCGCCAGTTCCAGGGTCACATCGGGGAATCTGCTCATGAAGGTCGGCAGCAGCGGCGCCAGATGCGCCACGCCGAAGGACATCGGCGCGGCCATGCGTACATGCCCGCGTGGACTCACCGCCTGCGCGGTGATCGCGGCTTCCACCGCCTCGCCCTCCGCCAGCAGCCGGGTCGCACGTTCGACTGCGGCCTCGCCCGCTGCAGTCAGCGACATGCGGCGGGACGTGCGATGCAGCAGCGGCGTGCCCATGCGGCGCTCCAGCCTGGCGATGGCCTTCGACACCGTCGGCTGGGTGATGCCCAGCGCCTCGGCCGCGGCGGCGAAGGAACCGAGTTCGGCGACCCGGGCGAAGATCGCCCAGGCTTCCAGGTCCGGTAGCTGCATGTCATCACAAATGGAATTGATGGAGTTCCATTCTTTCCATTCCTGGCATGCCGTGCAAGGCGTAACGTGGCGTCATTCCCAACGCACTGGAGTACGACATGATCGAACGCCGTCCTTTCGACAGCCTCGGCGCCGCCAACCACGGCTGGCTCGACGCCCACCATCATTTTTCGTTCGCCAGCTATCACGATGCAGAGCGCATGGGCTGGGGTGCGCTGCGGGTCTGGAACGACGATCTGATCGCGCCACGCACCGGCTTTCCGCCGCACCCGCATTCCGACATGGAGATCATCACCTATGTGCGCGAGGGGGCGATCAGCCACAAGGACAACCTCGGCAACGCCGGCCGGACCGGCGCCGGCGATGTCCAGGTGATGAGTGCGGGCACTGGCATCCAGCACGCCGAATACAACATGGAAGGCGAGCAGACGCGCATCTTCCAGATCTGGATCATTCCCGATGCGCGCGGTGGCGCGCCGACCTGGGGCACCAAGCCGTTTCCCAAGGACGCGCGCAGTGGTGATTTCGTCGCGCTGGCCAGCGGCTTCGAACAGGACGACGATGCGCTGCCGATCCGCGCCGCGGCGCGCGTGCTCGGGGCGACACTCAAGGCGGGCGACACCGCCGAGTACCGCTTCGGGACAGGTCGCCTGGGTTACCTGGTGCCGTCGTCGGGCGCAGTCGAGATCAACGGCACGCGCATCGATGCCCGCGACGGCGCCGCGATCCGGGATGAAGCGGTGATCCGGGTGACCGCGCTGGAAGACGCCGAGCTGGTGCTGGTCGACACCGCGCCTTGAGATCTCCGCGCAGGACCGCTGCGACAAACCACCGCCCACCGATGCTGCGGACGCAGCATCGATGGCGCGTGACTGCATGCGATTTCACGCGTACTGACGGGATTCCGTGACGACGTACGCCAAACACCGAATTGGCGACGCGTGGTTTTTGACAGCGTTGTCAACACGCGGCAGCGTGGCCCCTGGTCCACGCGAGGATGGGCCATCACCCAGCCGCAGGAGGCCACATGGACCGCATGATCCGCATCGCCCTTCCTCTCGTCGCCTGTGTCGGCCTGGCAGCACTCGCGACACCCGCTGCAGCGCAGGCGCAGACGCCGGTCTGGGAAGAAAACTTCGAAGGCACGTCGATCGACGGCAACACGTGGACCTACGATGTCGGCACCGGCTGTCAGATCGGCATCTGTGGCTGGGGCAACAGCGAGCTGCAGTACTACACCAGCCGCCCGGAGAACGCGCGGATCGAGAACGGCAATCTCGTGATCGAGGCACGTCGGGAGAATTTCGAAGGCAGCCCCTTCACTTCGGCGCGCCTGAAGACCGAAGGTCGGGTGCATTTCAAGTACGGCACGCTGGAAGCACGCATCAAGACGCCCGAGGCCGGCAACGGCGTCTGGCCGGCCTACTGGCTGCTTGGCGCGGTCGGTGTCTGGCCCGATCGCGGCGAGATCGACATCATGGAAATCGGCAACGTCGACGGTATCGCTGCGGGCATGGCGAACCGCCTGGTCGGCGGCGCCGTGCACTGGAACTACGGCGGCGGCCACGCCAGTCATGCCGACTACGCGGATTTCCCGAGCGATCTGCACGACGACTACCGCACTTACCGGATGACCTGGGACCCGCAGTTCATCCGGGTCAGCGTCGATGGCCTCCAGTACTTCGAGATGGCGATCTCGGACATCGAAGGCGCCTCGCTGCACGAATTCCATGCGCCGCACTTCCTGCTGCTCAACCTTGCGGTCGGTGGCAGCTACACCGGCATCTTCGACCCCAATGGCATCACCGCGCCGCTGCCGGGCAGGATGCTCGTCGACTGGATCCGTCTGTATCAGGACCATCCGGACAGCGAACTGCACATCGGCGGCAACAACGCGACGCCGCCGGGGCGCTTTGGCATCTATTCCGAGCAGAGCGGGCTGGCAGGTGCGCTGGATTTCGGCAGCAATGCGGACCTGTTCGTCTGGAACAATCTCAGCCCGATCGCGGGCGCGCCGTTCGAAGGCAACGAGGCGATGGCGTTCCGGGCGAGCGCCGGACAGTGGTTCGGGCTGGGCATCCTCACCGACTACCGCAACATGAGCGCGTATGCCGGCGGCGCCTTGAAGTTCCACATGCGCACGACGACACCTGCCACGTTCAAGATCGGTATCAACACCTCGTTCGGCGACAGTTGGGTCGACTTCACCGCCAACGGCCCGAATTACGGCCTGGTGCGGGACGGCCAGTGGCACGAGGTCACGATCCCCTTCAGTGCGTTCTACGACCTCGACCTGCACGCGGTAAAACAGATGTTCATGGTGGTCGCCGATCCGCCGGCGCAGGACGTCGAGTTCTTCATCGACAACGTCTACTACCAGAGCCCCTGAACACCCGTCGGGCGTGGCGCGGCGCGCCCGGCTCAGAACACCGACAGGCCCGTCATGCGGGTGAAACGGTGCAGGGCATAGCCGCCGAGCAGCGAGTTGCCCTTCTGGTCGAGACCCGGTGACCACACGCACAGGTTCATGACGTGTGGCACCACGGCGACGATGCCGCCGCCGACACCGCTCTTGGCCGGCAGGCCGACATGGAACGCGAATTCGCCTGCGGCGTCATAGGTGCCGCAGGTCATCATCACCGCGTTGATGCGCCTGGCGCGCTCGATGCTGGTCACCTGCTCCCCCGACGACGGGCATTTCCCGCGGCAGGCGAGGAACTGCAGGCTGCGCGCGAGATCGATGCAGTTCATCTTCAGCGCGCACTGGAAGTAATAGAAATCCAGAACCGCCTGCACATCGTTCTCGATGTTGTCGAAGCTGCGGATGAAGTTGGCCAATGCCACGTTGCGATAGCCGCTCTTGCGCTCCGACTCCCAGATCTCGTCGTCGCGGCCGATGTCCGGGTTGCCCGAGCGTTCGCGCAAAAAGGCCAGCAGGGCGGCTTCGGGATCGTCGTAGTGGGACAGGATCACGTCCGCCACGACGATCGCGCCGGCATTGATGAAGGGATTCCGGGGTATGCCGTTCTCGTGCTCGAGCTGGATCAGCGAGTTGAACGGGTCACCCGAGGGCTCGCGACCGACCCGCTTCCACAGATCGTCGCCGGCCTTGTCGAGCGCCAGGGTCAGGGTATGCACCTTGGAGATGCTCTGGATCGAGAACGGCGCATGCGCCTCGCCGACGGTATGCACGTCGCCGTCGAGCGTGACCACGGCCATGCCGAACGCATCGGGGGATGCCTGGGCGAGCGCGGGAATGTAGTCGGCAACCTTGCCGGCGTGCTGGCCGAACCGCTCGCGCACCTCCGCGTGGATCGTCTTGAGAATGTCCGGAATGTCATGGCGGCTGAGGTCGTGGGGGTTCTGGGGCGGACTGCGCATGAGGTCGGGCTCGGCTGGGGCCGTGCAGTCTGGGCGTGGCCGCGTGACCGGCAGGTCCACGGCACTGCCAGGTGATACCGCCAGTAACACGGGAACGGGCCGTTCACCGCGCGCCCGGGATGCTGGCAACACCTGCGCACACGAGGACATACGATGGGCATGCTGGTCGACGGCATCTGGCACGACGACGATTCCAGACTGGTCGACGAGACCGGCAGACTGCGGCGCCCCCAGTCGGCGTTCCGCAACTGGATCACGCCCGACGGTTCCGCCGGCCCCACCGGCGAAGACGGCTTCAGGGCCGAGCCCGGCCGCTACCACCTGTACATCGCCCGCGCCTGTCCATGGGCACACCGGGCCACCCTGCTGCGCGAGTTGAAGGGTCTGCAGCAGATCGTCGGTCTTTCGGTCACCCACTGGCTGATGGCGGACAAGGGCTGGACCTTCGAACCCGGACCGGGCGTGATTCCGGACCCGCACTACGGGGTGCAAACCCTTTGGCAGCTTTACGTGCGCGCCGACCCGACGTACACCGGCCGGGTCACCGTCCCCGTGCTGTGGGACAGGCAGCGCGAGACCATCGTCAGCAACGAGTCGGCAGACATCATCCGCATGTTCAACAGCGCCTTCGACGAGGTCGGCGCCCTGCCCGGCGACTACACGCCGCGCGCGCTGCTCGGCGAGATCGATGTCCTCAACGATCGCATCTACGACGGCCTCAACAACGGCGTCTACAAGGCCGGCTTCGCGACCAGGCAGAGCGCATACGAGGCTGCGGCAGTCGCTGTGTTCGACACCCTCGACTGGCTGGAAGCACATCTGTCCACGCGCACATGGCTGTGCGGCGACACCCTGACGGAGGCGGACTGGCGACTGTTCACGACCCTGCTGCGCTTCGACGCCGTCTACCACGGACACTTCAAGTGCAATATGCGGCGCCTGGTCGACTATCCGGAGCTGTCGGACTACGCCGCGCGCCTGTATGCGGATCCGGCCGTGGCGCCGACGGTCGATTTCGACCATATCCGCCGGCACTACTACCAGAGCCATCGCCAGATCAATCCGACCGGCATCGTGCCGATCGGGCCGCAACCGCCGTTCGGTGTTGTCGACCGGACGGACTAGTCGCGCGGCGCGTCGACGACATGGGGGACACGCATGGGTGCGCCGTCGGCCCGGAAGAACACCCCATTGCGCACGCCGCGCAGTCGCGCGGCGATGACACCGACCCCGATGCGGGCTGCCGTCAACGTGGTCGCCACCGGCGTGGACCGCACGGGTCCCGTGGCGGAGCCTGCATTGACCACGCAGTGCGGCGCACCGAATGCGGCCTCCCGCGCATCGGCCTGCATCGACCCGGACATCAGGCTCACGTAGGCCATCTGGCTGTCACGCGTGGTATTGGCGAGCGGCATGCCGCAGCAGTCCGCATACCAGCGCAGCAGGCCGTTTTCGCTGAGCGACAGGCAGGTCAGGGCGTCGAGTCCGGCGGTGAAACGCAGCGCCTGCGGCGGCGTCGCGACCAGGGCGGTGCCCCCCTGGGCATCGAGGATGTCGTCGGCGCCAAGCCACAGCGCGTAGGCCCGGCAATCCTTGCAGTAGCAACGCGCGTGGGCGTAGGCGCGATCGCTGTCCAGCCGGGCCCGCAGCTGGCCGCAGCGGCATTGCAGCTCGATTTGCACAGGCGCACTCCCGGGGGGGACAGAATGCCCGCAAGGCTGCGCCGAGGCCGCGGGTAACGCTGTGAATCGCGGCTGGCGAGGTGATTCATGGCGTGCCGGCGGCAGCCGGTCGGTACTGCTGAATGGCCCCAAGCGCCGATCGGCGGGGCATCGACCCTAGCTGTTCGGGCACAACCTCCGGTGCGATCGGGCGCGCGCATGCCTGTCGAAACGTGCATTGCGAAAGCGGAATGGCGTAGGCCCCACACGCCCTCGCACCAGGATGGTCGCCGACCTGCGTCGGGCAACGCGACTGGTCGATCCGCTGCCGTCTGCCAAGTCGAGCCTGCACGCACCTCGGGAATGGCGGCCCTGCCGGTAACCAACCGCAGGTCCACGCCGTCGAGCCGGCGCGCATTCGACGTCGCCAGGCTGCTGTAGCCCACCGCAAGGAGTGCGGACGCCGGGGATCCGTCAGGCAGGCGACTTCAAAGTGCGGGCGAACAGAGCGAGCATCCTCGACCAGGCGTCGGCTGCTGCGGCCTCGTCGTACCGCGGGGTGGTGTCGTTGTTGAAGCCATGCTCGGTATCGGCCGGCTGGAACAGTGCGTAGGTGGTGCCGGCCGCCTGCAGTGCGGCCTCGTAGGCAGGCCATAGCGCATTGACCCGGGCGTCGTTGGATGCAAGCACGACAAGCAGCTCCGCCTTGATCCCGGGTACGTTCTCGAGCGGAGGTGCCGGGCCGTAGAACGGCACTGCGGCGCGCAGGTCGGGCAACTGCGTGGCGAGCCAGTTCGCCATGCCGCCGCCATAACAGAATCCGACCACACCGGTCCGGCCATTGCCGCCTTCGAGCCCGTGCAGCCAGCGCGCCGCCGCCAGGAAATCCTGGCGCGCATCGTCCTGGTCGAGGGTCGCGAACAGCGCACGTGCGGCGTCCTCGTCCCCGGGATAGCCGCCTTTCGGGAACAACGCATCGGGGGCGAAGGCGATATAGCCTTCGAGCGCGATGCGCCGCGCGACGTCCTCGATATGCGGATTGAGACCGCGGTTCTCGTGCACGACGAGCACCAGCGGCAACGCAGCGGTCGTATCGCTTGGCCGGACCAGATAGCCGCGCCCACGCCCGCTTCCCAGCGGCGCGTCGAACTCACGGTAGGTCGCCAGCAGACGCTGATCGTCGGGCGCCACCTGCTGGGCGCGCGCGAACTGCGGACTCAGGGCAG
Source organism: Luteimonas sp. 100069 (assembly GCF_003813845.1). Classification (NCBI taxonomy): domain Bacteria; kingdom Pseudomonadati; phylum Pseudomonadota; class Gammaproteobacteria; order Lysobacterales; family Lysobacteraceae; genus Luteimonas; species Luteimonas sp. 100069. Next base: position 1,119,755 of record NZ_RPFN01000001.1, on the reverse strand, counting down.
CCAGCACCCCCACCGCCCCGGCCGCGCCGACGATCCTTCCGGCGCCCGACAGGAACCCGCGCCGGTCGATGCCGCCATGCACGTAACGGTCGAACAGCTCGAGGACATCCGGATCGAAATCGCGTGCTGTCTGGCGCGGCGGCTTGTGCATGGCGTGGTCTCGAAGGACGAGCCGTCATCGTAAACCGCCGGCGCCGCACGTGCGGCGGGGCTCCGTCGGCTGCAGAAGCGCCGCGCGCAGGCCGACGTGCGCTGAACTCCCTCTTTGAACCCCGACGCCCGGCCCCGCGCGCGATGGCTTCGCTGTGCTGCCGACGGCGCGCGGCCGAGCTGCGGCCGTGCGCGTCAGCGGTGCGCCAGCGCGTAATCGAGTGCCGCGACGATCGACGCGACCTGCGCGGCATTGCACTCTGCCGGCGTCGTCTGCGGACTGTCTGGATAGACCTCGGTCGTGGTCACGTAACGGGCGCCGGTGATGCCCGCGCACAGGCCCAGTTCGGCGAGCGGGTACTCGATGACCCCGGGAGCCACGACTTTCGCGCCGATCATCTCGCCGTTCTCGTCGGCAGGCGCGATATGGGTCACGCGCGCGACCGCCTCGATGATCGCCTGCTGGAATGCCGGCTGCGGACGGACGCTGTCGTCGACCAGGTAGAACCCGTCAGGGATGCCGCCCGGCTCGAAGGGCCTGCCGTCGCGCGCCGCGAGCGCGGGACGGAATTCGGATTCGTCGGTGTCGGTGGTTTCGTGCAGATCCACATGCACCAGGACCGCCCCGCGCAGCGGCGCGAGCAGGCCCACCAGCGCCGCCGATTCCGGCGCAGGGCTGTTGTCGCGGAACGCGCGGTTCGGGTCGATCGCGTCCGCATTCCAGCGTTGCACGTGTTCGTAGCCCCAGGGGCTCACGCAGGGCACGACCAGCAGGTTGATGCGACCGGCATAGCCCTCGCCCGCCTGCTCGGCGAACTCCAGTGCACCGAGCACGCCACTGGTCTCGTAGCCGTGCACGCCGCCGGTGACCACCGCGACGGGAAGCGCCGGGTTCCAGTCGCGGCTGCGGATCGCCAGCAGCGGGTAGCTGCGGTCGCCATGGTCGAGGCTGCCATAGGCCTGGACATCGAAGCGGTCACGCAAGGCATCGATCCGCGCCACCACATCGTCCGCGTGGCTGCGCTGGCGGCGCTGAGCTGCACGCCACGCGGCGCGTTCCGCATCGCCCCAGGGCGCGCCGGGCGTGCCGATCGGATAGGTTCGGGTGTGCTGCATGGCGATACCTCGGTGCGAAAACGCCGGCACTCTAGCATCGCGCCGGATGCGTCCTGCTCAGGGCGGCGCCGGTCGACCGTACAGATAGCCCTGGCCGTACTGGCAACCGAGTTCACCGAGCATGTCGCGCTGCGCCTGGGTCTCGATGCCCTCCGCCACTGCATCGATGCCCAGGGTGGCGGCGAGCGCGAGGATGGCACGGACCAGCGCGAGGCTCTCGGCATGCAGATCGCTGCCCAGGCCCTGCACGAAGCTCTGGTCGATCTTGAGCGCCCGGATCGGGAACCGGTGCAGATACGACAGGGCCGAAAAGCCGGTCCCGAAATCGTCGAGCATCGCCAGCACGCCGCGCTCGCGCAGCGTATTGAGCATGCGCAGTGCCCGGGGTGCGTCGTCGAGCAGGGCGACTTCGGTGATCTCGATCCGCAGCCGCGTGGCGTCGGCGCCCGCGTCGTCGACCAGCTGCAGCAGCCGCTCGGCGAAATCGCCGGCACGGAAATGGCGTGGAGAGACGTTGATCGAGACGTAGCCGGTGGGATAACGCGACGCCATCATGCCGATGACCTTGCGGTACATCAGCCAGTCGACCTGTTCGATCAGTCCGGTGTCCTCGCCCACCCCGATGAACTCCGATGGGTGCAACATGCCGTGCAGCTCGTGGCGCCAGCGCAGCAGCGCCTCGTGGCCGATCACCACGCCGTCGGCGAGCCGCACGATCGGCTGGAAGTAGGGTTCGAACGCGTCCTGCAGGATCGCCCGGCGCAGGTCGGCCTCCAGGTCGAGCAGGCGGGTCGCCTCGGCGCGCATCGCTTCGTCGAAACGCTCGCTGCGGTCGCGGCCGCAGGCCTTGGCACGGTACATCGCCGCGTCCGCGTCGCGCAGCAGCCCGCCGGCGTCGGCACCGGGATGCGACAGCGCGATTCCGATGCTGGCCGAGGGATAGAGTTCACGCCCCGCCACCCACATCGGCCGCGACAGCGTCTCCAGCAGCGCCGCCGCCATCGCGTCGGCGTCGCCGGGGTCGTCGACACCGCCCAGCACCACCGCGAACTCGTCGCCGCCCAGCCGCGCGGCCATGTCCTGCGGTCCGAGCAGGGCCGAGATGCGCTGCGCGATCTCGACGAGCATCGCGTCGCCGGCCGTGTGCCCGGCGCTGTCATTGACCAGCTTGAAGCGGTCAAGATCCAGGAACAGCACCGCGAAGGGTTCCTGACGGCTCTCCGAGGATGCGAGCGCCGTATTGAGCCGTTCCAGCAGCTGCACCCGGTTCGGCAATCCCGTCAGCGGGTCGTGGCGTGCCTGGTGCACCAGGCGCTGCTGCGCGCGCACCCGCTCGCCGATCTGTGCGCGCAGTTCGCGGTTGGCCTCTTCCAGCTCCCGCGTACGTGCATCGACGCGGAACTCGAGCTCGGTATGCGCGGCCTTGAGCGCCTCCTGCGCGCGCTTGCGTTCCAGCGCGATGTCGATGTGGTGGGCCACGAAGGTCAGCAGGGTCTGGTCGCTCGGGGCGAAACCGATCTGCTCGGCGTAGCTCTGCACCGCGATCGCGCCGACCGTGCGGCCATCGCGGTGCAGCGGCACGCCGAGCCACGATTGCGCGTGCGTACCCCGGCTCTGCAGCCGACCGCTGGCCTCGAGTTTCTCGATGTTCGCGCGGCGCGCCAGCAGTGGTGCGCCGCTTTCAATGACGTACTCGGTCAGGCCGTTCGCGCGCGCCCGCGGCCGCCGTGGCGCGTCGCGCTCGTCCACCGAGTAGGGAAACTCGAGGCGCTGCCCGTCCGGACTGAGCATGGCGATATAGAAGTTCGCCGCGTACAGCAGCTCGCCGACGATGCCGTGCACATCGGCATAGAACCGTTCGATGCTGCCGGCGGCAACAGAGAGTTCGCTGATCCTGTACAGCGCCCGCTGCAGGCGCTCGGCGCGACCGCGCTCGGCGATCTGCGCCTGCAGGCCGATGTTGGCTTCCTGCAGCTCCAGTGTGCGCGAATCCACCCGGCGCTCGAGCTCGGCTTGCGCCTGCTTGCGATCGAGCGCGGTGAGGATGTGCTGGGCGACGAATTCCAGCAGCGCCCGGTCTTCCTGGCTGTAGCGCTGCGGCACGTCGTAGCTCTGCACCACGATCGCGCCGCAGACCCGCCCGTCCCGCCGCAACGGCACCCCAAGCCAGTCTGCGCTTTCCGGGCCGTGCCGCACGTCGCCTTCTTTGACGTCGTGCAGGGCCCTCAGTTGCGCCGACGACCCCATCATCGGCACGCCCGCGCGCAGCAGGGCGATCGTCAGGCTGTTGGGCAGATCGCTGACATGCAGCAACTGCTCCGGGTCGGCCGTCCACGGATCGCGTTCGTCGGCGAAATACAGGAAGCGCAGCGTCTCGCCCAGATCGTCGTAGCTGACGATGTAGAAGTTCTCGGCGGTCGTCAGGCCGCCGACGACGGCGTGGATGCGCGCCAGTACTTCATGCATTTCCAGCGAGGAACCCGCCAGGTCGGCAATCTCGTAGAGCGCCTGCTGCAGGCGCTCGGAGCGACGCAATGCCGAGATATCGCCTTCGGTGGCGAGGGCATCGATCGCGGTCAACAGGCTGTCGGCTGCCAGGCGCGACCATGAGACATGCAGCGGGGCTGGCTCGCCCCCCGTGCCCGAGGCGACCGCGATACGGACGTCACCGCGCAGGGCGCGTTGCACGCAGGCACCCGACTGGCGATCCGGCGGCACATCGCGCAGTGCCTGCCACGCCGCCGCAAGCAGATCCTCGTCGGCACCGGCTGCACAGACACTGCCCTCACCTGCATGGGGATGCCGCCATGCGATCGCCACCGGCATGTCCGCCGGCGCGGTCGCGAGGATGTCACGCGCGCGCGACGCCGCCGCCGCGCGGGACGGCTGCATGCCAATGTCGGCAGGATACGGAAGCGGGGACACATGAACTCGAGTACTGCAGCGGGAGGCAGAATAAACAAACAAAGGAGCTGCGGCACATCGCCGGCCCCTTTTCACCCACGTACCCGTGACGCAACGCACATCGGTAACGCCTCGATGCCGCCCCCGCCAGTCTTTCCGACCTTGCCTGCAGCACGTACCCTGCGGGCCATGCCCGAGATCGCCAGCCAGCAGGACGCGAGCGGCGACGATGCGCTGATGCAGGCCCGGGTCGAGGGCGATGTGCTGGCCTTCGAAACCACCTGCCGTCGCCACCGCGACAAGCGCCATCCGCGCAGCGGCAGGCTGGTCGACGAAGTGCCCCGCGACGTCCCGCAGCGCGGCCCGACCCTCCGCGCCTGCTGGCGGCCGGAGCCGCTGTTCTCGGCACGGCCCTGCCGGATTGTCCACACTCGCCTTGCCGGTTACCGGGGCGCAACGCAGGAGCGCCCGCCGCCGCCGGAAGACGCGGGGCTGCGCACCACGCGGCTCGTCGATCCCGGTTCGGCCGGGCGCCGGCTCTCGGAGTCGGGGCCAGATCGGCAGTTGCAGCTTGCGCTGGAGAGTTTGCCGGCCGCGCCGCGCGTGGTGGAGGAGGTGCGGCTCCTAGCGGGGTCCGCGCTCGAGGAGATCGGCGTGGTTACCGGCGCCGGGCGCGAACCCTTGAAAGCGCGCCCGCGCCACGCGGTGGAAAAGCTGCGCATGCTGCTCACCCCATGAACCGTCCCGACCGCGAACCGCTGACCGACGAGGAACGCCTGCAGGCCGAGCGCCCGGGCGCCGAGGGCCACGGCCCGTCGCCCTCGCCGGGCCTCGGTCCGCTCCTCGCTGAGGGTCGCGAAGTGGCCGCAGAAGCGTCTCCCACCGACACTGCCATCGGCGCGCGCGCGCGGCGCCGCTTGCCGTGGGCAATGGGCATCGCCGCGTCGCTGGCGCTCGCGCTCGGCATCGCCTGGCAATTGCGGCCCGCACCGGCGACCGTGGCGCCGCGCGCCTTGCCGGAGATTTCCGGGGCGGCACCGGCATCGAAAGCGTCGCCCGCGCCTCGCGGGCAGCGCGATGCCGCCCGCTCCCCGCGCGCGCCCGCGCCACCCGCGGCGCCCGCTCCAGCCTCACAGCACCGGACATTCGCGATCCCCGGCGAAGTTCCGGCTGCCGGCGACACGAACGCGCAGGCGGCACAGGCGCGCGCTCCCGCAGCGCCGCGCCTCGATGGGACAGCGCTGGGCGCTGACGTTTCCTCGGCGCCTGCATCGGCGTCGGTCGCGACCGCGCTGCTGGCGCTGACGTCGCTCCCTGCCACGCCCCTGCCCTCGGCGGCGGCACCTGTCGCTGCGCCCGGGGACGCGCCGGCGCGCATCCTGCTGCCGACCGTTGACACAGGTCCACGTGCCTCGTCGACCGCGTGGGTGGACATGATCGACGACGTACCCGAAGACAGCGATCCGCCGGCGACCGCCGATGCCCCGGAGGTCCGCGCCGCGTGGCTGGTCCGCGTCCGCGAGCTGCTCGACGCCGGCCGCATCGCCGAGGCGAGAGCAAGCCTGGTGGAGTTCCACCGCCGACATCCGCAGTCCGAGCTTCCGCCGGACCTGCGCGCGTTGCTGGAGTGATGGCGCTCGACACCCTGGCCGCACCGGCCAGCCACACACTCGAGGTCAAGCACAGCCGCTTCGTGGCGCACGCGGCGCCGGTGGACGATGCCGATGGCGCCGCCGCCTTCATGCAGCGCGTGCACGTGGCCGATGCCACCCACAACTGCTGGGCCTGGCGCGTCGGCGATCAGTACCGCTCCAGCGATGACGGCGAACCGGCCGGCACTGCGGGTCGCCCGATCCTGGCCGCGATCGACGGCCAGGGCTTCGATCGCGTTGCGGTCGTCGTCGTGCGCTGGTACGGCGGCATCAAGCTCGGTGCGGGCGGTCTGGTGCGCGCCTACGGCGGCTGCGCCGCGGAATGCCTGCGCACCGCGCCACGCCTGCGGCTGGTCGAACTGGCGACCCTGCAGCTGCACGCGCCCTTCGATGCGCTCGGCAGCGTGCATGCGGCGCTGCCGGGTGCGCATGCGGTCAAGCTCGAGGAGCGCTTCGACGCGCACGGCGTCACCCTGCGGTTGCAGCTGCCTGCCAACCGCGTGGACGACTTGAGAATCCGTCTGCGCGACGCCACCCGGAACCGGGTCCGCATCGACGACAATGGCTGATGGCATTTCGATCCCCCCGCGCCGCGCCTGACGCCGGCCAACCGAAGGCGCGTATCGGCGCGCTCAAGACCCTGTGGCCGTTCGTGATGCGCCAGCGCGGCCTGTTCGCCGCGTGGCTGGTCGCACTGGCGCTGTCGTCCGCAGCGACGTTGAGCCTGCCGTTGGCGGTGCGGAAGATGATCGATCACGGCTTCACCGGCGGTGACCAGATCGACGCCGCGTTCGCCCTTCTTCTGGCGGTCGCGATCGCCCTGGCGCTCTTTACCGCGGCGCGCTTCTTCTTCGTCTCCCTGCTCGGGGAGCGCGTGGTCGCCGATCTGCGCAGCCGCCTTTACGGCCACCTGCTCGAACTCGACCAGGCGTTCTTCGAACAGACCCGCAGTGGAGATCTGGTCTCGCGGCTGAGCGCGGACACCGAGCTGCTGCGCTCGGTGGTCGGCTCGACGATGTCGGTTGCGCTGCGCAGCACGGTGATGGTGCTCGGCAGCGTGGCGATGCTGGTCATCACCAGCCCGCGGCTTGCGGCCTTCACCCTGATCGGCATTCCGCTGTTCGTCCTGCCCCTGGTGCTGGGCGGTCGCAGGCTCGAGAAGATCTCGCGGCAGAGCCAGGATCGCGTGGCCGATGCGAACGCACTGGCCAACGAGACGCTCGGCGCGATCCGCACCGTCCAGGCGCACGCGCGCGAGCCATGGGAGCGTGGCCGCTTCGGCGATGCCGTCGCGCAGTCGGTCGCCACCGCACGTCGCCGCATCGGCTTGCAATCGATCATCACCGCAGTCGCGATCACGCTGATCTTCGGTGCAGTGACCGTGGTGCTGTGGTCCGGCGCGCACGACGTCATCGAAGGTCGCATGACCGCCGGGACGCTGGGGCAGTTCGTGCTCTACGCGCTGTTCGGCGCCGGCTCCGTCGGAGCGCTGGCCGAAGTCTGGAACGAGCTGCAACGCGCCGCAGGCGGCATGGGCCGCATCGGCGAACTGCTGGTCGAGCGGCCGGGCATCCGCGCGCCAGAGGCCCCGGCTTCACTGCCCCGCCCGGTGCGCGGCGCGCTGCGTTTCGACGACGTGGTCTTCCATTATCCCTCTCGCCCGGATGCACCGGCGCTGGAACACTTCAGCCTCGATGTCGCGCCGGGCGAAACCGTCGCCCTGGTCGGTCCGTCGGGTGCCGGCAAGAGCACCGTGCTGTCGCTGTTGCTCCGCTTCCATGACCCGGCCAGCGGCACGATCTCGATCGATGGCGTCGATATCCGCAGTCTCGATCCGGCCGCGCTACGCGAACAGCTCGCCCTGGTCCCGCAGACGCCAACGATCTTCGCCGCGAGCGCACGGGAGAACATCCGTTACGGTCGGCTCGACGCGACCGATGCGGAGATCGAAGCGGCTGCCCGCGCCGCCGAAGCAGACGCTTTCATCCGGGAACTGCCCGATGGCTACGATGCGCAGCTGGGCGAGCGCGGTGCCCGGCTCTCCGGTGGCCAGCAGCAGCGCATCGCGATCGCCCGCGCCCTGCTGCGCGACGCCCCGGTGCTGCTGCTCGACGAGGCGACGTCTGCGCTCGACGCACAGAGCGAACACGCGGTGCAGGAAGCCTTGGCGCGCCTGATGGAGGGGCGTACCACCGTGGTCATCGCGCACCGCCTGGCAACGATCCTCAAAGCCGACCGCATCGTCGTCATGGACCGGGGCCGCATCGTTGCCCAGGGCACGCACGCCGCGCTGCTGGCGCAGGGTGGCCTGTATGCGGAGCTGGCGCGACTGCAGTTCATCGAGTGACCCGCATGGCGTAGCGCCGGGATGATCTGGACATCCGGATCCAGCGGTAGCTTGCCGACGTCAGTCAGGCCGTGCCGCTGCAACCTGGTACACGCTGCACTTGGCACGCGTGGTCGAGCGCGAAACTGCCGCAAGCAGATCTTAGGCTTTCGAAAAGTCCAAAGCCGGCGCCGGCTCGACGCCCTCAAGTGCATCGACAAAATCCGGCGCCAGCATCAACGACCCGAATGCACCCCGCTGCGTCCCGCTGAGGACACGCAACATGTGCCCGCGGCCGCCGGGCATCCGGCCCATCGGCAGAAACGCCAGATCCCGTGCGCGCGCGATGGTGTCGCGGTCCGACTGGAAGACCGGCGTCAGCCACCGGCTCCAGAACTGGTAGATGCCGACGTGGCGTTGCCGCGTCCGGGCATAGGCCGCCAGCGCGTCCGTCATCGCAGCTTCGGTGCGCAAGGCGTCGCGCAGGGCTTCTGCATCGAGCAGTGCCATGTTGACGCCCTGCCCCAGCTGCGGGCTCATCGCATGCGCGGCATCGCCGAGCAGCACCCAGCGGCCACGATGCCATCGGCTCAGCGTGACGTCGCGATAGGTCGCGCGTGCCAGCTGGGCGTGCGTCGTCGTGGATTCGAGCAGCTGCGCGGCTTCGGGCCAGATCTCGCTCACTGCGCCGCGCCAGTCGTCGAGGGTGGCTGCCTGCCATCCGTCGAAAGCGGCCACGGGCAGACTCCAGAAGAAGCTGATCCGCGGTACCGCATCGCCCGGGCGCGTGCCCACCGGCAACATGCCGATCATCCGGCGCGCGGCGACATAACGCTGGCGGAGTTCCTGCCGGTGCGGCCAGTCGCGTGCGTCCAGCAGGCACCACAGCGCCCCCCACGGATAGACCTGGTCGCGGCGCACGCCGCCCACGTGCCGGCGCAGGCGCGATGCCGCGCCATCGCAGGCCAGCACCAGATCGAAGGGGCCATGACGACTGCCGCCGGCATCGAGCAGGTAGCGATCGTCGTCGGGGTCCGGGCCCTCCACCGTCACCCCCGCACGCAGGACGGCGTCGCTGCCGCGTGCATGGTCCAGCAGGGCGAAAAGCGCGCCACGTTGCATGCCCACGCCGCACAGTCGCGTATCGAGCCCTGCATATCGCATATCCATCACCGCGCGGCCGCACGGCGTTTCGCCGAACAGGCGATTGACGCGCGCGCCATGCCCGAGCACCCCAGCGAGCAGGCCCATTCGCCACAGCACCTGCAGACCGCTGGGTTGCAGCAGGAACCCGGCGCCCACCGGCCCTGGCGCGGGTGCGCGCTCGAAGATCTCGACCCGGTGGCCATCGCGCGCCAGCAGCACCGATGCTGCCTGGCCCGCAGTGCCGTAACCGACGATTGCGATGCGCAGTGCTGGCATGGGGACTCCGGGCGGGGTCCCAGCATACCGGTCGGCCTACGGCCCCGGCGCTCCAAAGCAAAAGGCCGCCCCGTTGCCGGGACGGCCTTTGCGTTCAAAACCCTGGGCGTCAGTGCGCCGGGCGATCCACGCCGTCGGGATCAAGCGGACGCGCGTCGCTCGAGTCCACGAGGCGCGGATCGGGCTTGTCGAGCTTGTCCCCCAGCACGCGGCGCACGGTCACGAAGAACACCGGGATCAGCAGCAGGCCCAGGAAGGTCGCGAACAGCATGCCGCCGATGACGCCCGTCGCAAGCGCGTGGCGGGCGTTGGCGCCTGCACCGGTCGACAGCGCCATCGGGGTCACACCCATGATGAAGGCGAACGACGTCATCATGATCGGGCGGAAGCGCAGTTCCGCGCCTTCCACCGTCGCATCGAACAGGGTCTTGCCTTCCTTGTACTGCAGTACTGCGAACTCGACGATCAGGATCGCATTCTTAGCAGCCAGGCCGATCACCGTGACCATGCCGATCTTGAAGAAGATGTCGTTCGACAAGCCGGGACGCAGCATCGTGAAGACCACCGCGCCAAGGATGCCAAGCGGCACCACCAGCAGCACCGCGACCGGGATCGACCAACTCTCGTACAGCGCCGCCAGGCACAGGAACACCACGATCACCGACAGCAGCAACAGCAGGGTCGCCGTGTTGCCGGCAATGATCTCCTGGTAGGACAGGCCCGCCCAGTCGTAACCGAAGCCCGCCGGCAGATCGTTCTCGACGATCTGCTCCATCGCGGTCATCGCTTCGCCCGAACTGCGCCCGGGCGCCTGCGAACCGACAACGTTGATCGCCGAGTAGCCGTTGTAACGCGTCAACGAAGGCGAGCTGACCCCCCACTTGGGCCTGACCACGGTGTCGAGCGGGATCATCGTCGGCGTCCCGTTGGGATTGGTCGCGATGGCGCTCGGCGTATAGAAACGGTTGATCGAACCCGGCGCGTCCCGGAACTGCGCGTCGGCCTGCATGGTTACGCGCTTGATGCGACCTTCCGAGATGTAGTCGTTGACGTAGACAGGCGCCAGCATCAGCTGGATCGCACTGTAGATGTCGTTGATCGACAGCCCCATCGACCCGGCCTGCACGCGATCGACGTCGAGCTGCAACTGCGGCGCGGCCTCGAGCGTGTTCGGACGGACGCCCTGCAGCAGGTCCGTCTCCTGCGCTGCTGCACCAATCAGCTGGTTGAGCGCCTGCTGCAGGGCTTCCCTGCCAGCGCCGCTGCGGTCCTGCAGGTACATGTCGAACCCGCCGAACTGGCCCAGGCCCTGCACGGTCGGCAGGTTCACCACGAAGATCGTCGCGTCCTGTACGCCCTGCAACGCACCATTGACCTGACCGAGGAACCCGTTGATGTCGACGTCGCGCTCGCTCCAGTCCTTGAGCTTGATGAAGCCCATGCCGACGTTTTCGCCCTGACCGACGAAGCTGAAGCCCGCGACCTGCAGCATGCTCTCGTACGAGGGGTTCTGCTCCAGTCGCGCGCGCACGTCCTCGAACACCGCGTTGGTCCGCTGCAGGGTCGCACCCGGCGGCAGCTGCACGATCGCCAGCGCATAGCCCTGGTCCTCTTCAGGCAGGAAGCTGCTGGGCAGTTTCATGTAGAGGAAGCCGCACATCACCGACAACGCGACGAACACCATCATCCAGCGCGGCGCATGACGGATTGCGCTGCCGACGTGGCCGACATACGTGCGGTTCACGCGGTCGTAGTACTTGTTGAAGGTCCGAACGAAGGCATTGTCCCTGCGCTCGCCAGGCGGGGCGTGCTGCTTGAGGAAGCTCGCGCACAGCGCCGGCGTGAACCCCAATGCGAGAAACGCCGAGAATCCCATCGCCACTGCGATCGTGATCGCGAACTGCTTGTAGATCTCGCCCGAGGCGCCGCCCTGCAGGGCGCTGGGAATGAACACCGCGGCCAGCACAACGGTGATCGCGACGACGGCGCCGGTGATCTGCTCCATCGCCTTGATTGTCGCTTCGCGAGGTGGCAGGTGCTCCTCCGACATGATGCGTTCGACGTTTTCGATCACCACGATCGCATCGTCGACCACGATGCCGATCGCCAGCACCATCGCGAACAGGGTGAGCTGGTTGACCGTAAAGCCCAGCAGGCTCAGGCCGAGGAACGTACCGAGCAGTGCGATCGGGATGACCAGCGTCGGGATGATCGTCGCACGCAGGTTCTGCAGGAACAGCAGCATCACCAGGAACACCAGCACCAACGCCTCGATCAGGGTCATGACGACTTCCTTGATCGACAGCGTCACGAACGTCGTGGTGTCGTAGGGCTTGAACCACTCGATGCCCGGCGGGAACGAGGGCGCCAGTTCGTCCATGCGCGCCGACACGGCTTCAGCCACCGTCAGCGCGTTCGCACCCGGCAGCAGCTGGATCGCGAATGCGCCCGTCGCCTGGCCGTTGTACTTGGTGTCGAAGCCGTAACCCGACGCACCGATCGCCACGCGCGCGACGTCTTTCAGGCGCACCGTAGCGCCTTCGTTGTCAGCACGCAGGATGATGTTCTCGAACTGCTCGGGCGTGCTGAAGCGCCCTTCCGCCGAAACCGTGGCGGTGAAGCCCTGGCCGGGCGGCGCGGGATCGGAACCGATCGAACCGGCGGCGAACTGGACGTTCTGGCCGCGCACCGCGGCCAGAACCTCGGACGCGGACATGCCGTAGCCCTGCAGCTTCTCCGGATTGAGCCAGATGTTCATGGCGTACTCGGCGCCGAACTGCTGGGTGCTGCCGACACCGGGCACGCGTGCGATCTGGTCGAGCACGCGCGAACCGATGATGTCGTTGAGCTGGTTGCGGGTCACCGTCGGGTCCGAGGCGCGCAGGCCCACGACCATCAGGAAGCCCGCGTTGGCCTTCGCGACCACGACGCCCTGCTGGACGACCTCGGTGGGCAGACGCGGTGTCGCCAGTGACACCTTGTTCTGCACCTGCACCTGCGCGATGTCCGCGTCGGTGCCGGTCTCGAAGGTCAGGGTGACGGAGGCCCTGCCGGAAGAGCTCGACGTCGAGCTGAAATACAGCAGGTTGTCGATACCGGTGAGCTGCTGCTCGATGACCTGCGTGACGGCGCGCTCGGTGGTGTCGGCGCTGGCGCCGGGATAGGTCGCCGAGACCGTGACCTGCGGCGGTGCGACGCTCGGGTACGACTCCACGCCCATGTTCAGCAGCGAGATCACGCCGGCGAGCGAGATCAGAATGGAGACGACCCAGGCGAAGACCGGGTGGTTGATGAAGAACTTGGGCATGGGGGATCAGTCCTGCGCGTCGTTCGCTGCGGGCGCCTGACCGGCCGCTTCTTCAGCCGGCGCCGCGGATGCGTCTTCCGACGTCGCCGCACCGCTCGTCTCGCCTGCAGGTGGCGCACCTGCACCGGCTGCGGGCGCAGACTGGGCCTGATTGGGGGTCCACGGAACGGGCTTGACCACTGCGTCCGGCCGCGCCTTCGGCACGCCGCTGACGATCACACGGTCACCTGCCACCAGACCTTCGCTGATGACCCACTGGCCATCCTGCGCGCGCTCGGTACGCACCGGCTTGCGGACCACCTTGTCCCCCTCGCCGGCCACGAGTACGTAGGCGGTGCTGGCGTCGCGCAGCACCGCAGCCTGCGGCACCAGGAACACGCCGCTCTGCAGGCCCATGTTGGCGCGCAGCGTCACGTAGACACCCGGCAACAGGCTGCGGTCGGGATTGGGCACGATCGCGCGCAGCTGGAGTGCGCCCGAGGCCGGATCCACCACGTCGCCTGAAAAGTCCAGCGTCGCCTTCTGGTCATGGACGTTGCCGTCGGCCAGCAGAATCTCGACCTCGCCACCGCCGGCGGAGCGATCGAGCTGCATGCTGCGGATGCGTTCGAACTCGCCCGCGCTCATCGAGAAGTTGATGTACAGCGGATCGATCTGGTCCACGGTCGTCAGCAGGGTCGCCTCGCCCTGCCCGACCAGCGCACCTTCCGTGACCTGCGCCTTGCCGGCGCGGCCGGAAATCGGCGCCCGCACCGTGGCGTAGCCCAGGTTGATCTGCGCGGACCGCGTGGAGGCACGCGCTGCCTGCAGCGCAGCGTCGGCGCTGCGTTCGGCGGCCAGCGCGTTGTCCAGATCGGACTTGGAAATGAAATTGGTCGGCGCAAGCCGGCGGGCCCGGTCGGCGGCGCTCTTCGCGTTGCTTGCATTCGCACGCGCCTGGGCCTCGGCGCCCTGCGCCGTGCCGAGCGCGGCCTGCAACTGGGCCGGGTCGATGCGGAACAGCACATCGCCTTCCTTGACGTCGCTGCCTTCCTGGTAGACCCGGCGCTCGAGCACGCCAGGCACGCGGGCCCGGACATCGGCGCTCCGATATGGCGCGAGACGGCCGACCAGATCCTCCTGCAGGGGAACGGTTGTCGGCTGGACGGTCATCACACCCACTTCGGGCGGCGGCGGGGGCGCGGCCGGATCCTGTTTATTGCCACAGGCGGAAAGCGCCGCGGCGAGCATGGCGATGGAGAGGATTCGGCGCATTGGGGGACCTGGGGAAGATTGAACGGGATTTACTATACCGGCCAGTATAGCTAATTCGAATCGCAGATCGCACCGTGCAACAAGTCACTCGCCGCGCTTGAGGCTGCCTGGCATGCGCGCCGCTCGATTGCCATGTGAAGGATCCTACGCCCGCAATCATCATCTCCGTGTGCGGATACGGTGAACCTGTTCACGTCCGCTCGCCCGCGTCAATGCGCCCGTAGAGATCTTGGCGATGCGCCCGGCGCGTGGGTCACGGAGCTCGCTCGCGGGGGGAACACTCGAGGCGATCGGCCGACCGGATCACGCGTTGATCGGCAGGAAAAGCGAACCGCCTAAGGCGAGGACGAGCGCTCGGCCAGCACGGCGTCGACGACAAGGTGCCCGGCGGCGCGGACCGGATCCACACCGAATGGAAGTATTCCCAGGCATGGCGCAGGAAGCGCCTGATCCAGCAGCTCCACGTAATCGTCCGCGCGCGCGAAATCCGGGTCGATGCGGTTACCGATCCATCCGATGAGACGACAGCCGTCGGCAGCGACCGCGCGCGCGGTCAGTCGTGCGTGGCTCAGGCAGCCAAGCCTGAGCCCGACCACCATCACCACCGCGCCTCCCAGGTGGCGGGCGAGGTCGCGATGCTCCAGTCCCTCGGCCAGCGGCGCATCCCAGCCGCCGGCGCCTTCGACGACGACCAGATCGGCAGTGTCCGCGAGCCGCGCATAAGCGGCGTACAACATGGGCACATCGACGTGCACGCCCGCCGCGCGGGCCGCCAGCGTCGGCGCCGTGGACTCGGGCAAGGCGAAAGGATTGACGTCGGCATAGTCCGGACGCGGATCGCTGGCGGCCTGCAGGGCCAATGCGTCGTCGTTGCGCCAGCCACCGTCGCGCCAGTCGCAGCCGCTCGCGACAGGCTTCATGCCCACCGCACGCAACCCGTTGCCGCGCAAGGCATGCAACAGGGCGACGCTGCTGTGGGTCTTGCCGATACCGGTATCGGTGCCGGTGACCAGCAGGCTGCGCGACGTCATCGCACAGACCGTCGTGCGAATGTCAGGAGTGGCGTCCGGCGCGCCTGCGGCAACACCGGAAAGGCTGCGCGCGGATGCATGCGATGCAGGTGATGCGTCCCCCGCAGCCACGCGTTGCGCGTGCCTGGCGCCTGCAGGGCCGCTGCTACACTGCGCGACATGTTCACATCTTCACCCGTCACCGGCTCCAAGGCCGAGCAGTATGCCGCGCTTGCAGCGCAGGCCCGGGCACTCCTGCACGGCGAACGCGACTCGATCGCCAACGCCGCGAATCTCTCGGCCCTGGTCTATCACGCCCTGCCCGATCTCAACTGGGTCGGCTTCTATCTGTTCGACGGCAAGGAACTCGTGGTCGGTCCGTTCCAGGGGCTGCCGGCCTGCGTGCGCATTCCGCTCGACAAGGGGGTCTGCGGTGCCGCGGCGCGCACGCGCACGACCCAGCGCGTCGACGACGTACACGCGTTTCCCGGGCACATCGCCTGCGACAGCGCCTCGCGTTCCGAACTCGTCGTGCCGCTTTATGACGGCGAGCGCCTGATCGGGGTCTTCGACCTCGACAGTCCGCTGCCGGCACGCTTCGATGCCGACGACCAGGCCGGCCTGGAAACGCTGGCGGCGATCTTCGTGGACAGCGCACGCGAGGGCGGCGCGGGGTGACCATGCCGAAGCTGCGCAACATCGGCCCCAAGTCCGCAGCGTGGCTGCGCCAGGTGGGCCTGCGAACGCGTGAGGATCTCGAGGCCGCGGGCGCGGTCGAGGCCTTCGTTCGGGTGCGACGCGCGGGCTTCAAACCGAGTCTCAACCTGCTCTATTCGCTCGAAGGCGCGCTGCTCGACTGCCATTGGCAGGACCTGCCCGAGCCGCGCCGCCAGCAGCTCGTCCAGGCGGCCGAGGCTGCGACCGCACAATTGCCCGATCCGCGCGCCCGCATGGCCGCCGGTCCGGTCACGACGACCGTCAACGAAACCGCGTCCGCGGAATCACCGGGCGGGGATCGCGGCGACTGATCGCGCACCGCGCGAGTGGTTCCCGCTCACGTACAATCCGCGCAGCTTCATGGTGACCCGCCGGCGTTCTGCCGCCCGGGTTGAAACGGGAAGCCGGTGACGCGCCTCGAGCGCCAGTCCGGCACTGCCCCCGCAACGGTAAGCGTGTCCAAGGCGTCGCATCCGCCACTGTGCCCGAGCACGGGAAGGCGCGACGCCCGGGAGTCCACTCCCACGCGCAAGTCCGGAGACCGGCCACGAAGCCTCTTCGATTGCGATGCGGCGGGCATCGCGGCGGCGTTCCGGGCGCGCATGCGTGCCCGACCGGCAGCCTGTCCGTCGTCCTGCGATCCTCATGACCGAAACGCGGTTCGTGCGCGGGTGCGCGTGCCGCAAGGAGACCGCAATGCCGTTCCGTACCCTGAGCGTGGCGATCTTCACCGCCCTCGCCTCGCCCCTTGCCCAGGCAGCGCCCGCTGCCGGCGCCAGCGATCTGGACACCGTGTTCGTCACCGCCTCGCGTATGCACAGCAGCCTGCGCGAGACGCTGGTACCCGCCCAGGTCATCGACCGCGCCGAGATCGAGCGCAGCCAGGCCCGCGACCTGCCCGGGCTGCTGCAAGGCCGCGCCGGCATCCAGATCAGCAACCAGGGCGGTCCCGGCAAGGTCAGCACCATCTTCATGCGCGGCGCCGAGTCCGATCACGTCCTGGTACTGCTCGACGGCATCCGCATCGGCACCGCAACCGCCGGCTTCGCCGCCATCCAGGACATCCCGGTGGACCAGATCGAACGCATCGAGATCGTGCGCGGTCCGCGATCGAGCCTGTACGGCTCGGAAGCCATCGGCGGCGTGATCCAGATCTTCACCCGGCGCAGCGATGGCGCGATCACGCCACGCGCGCGGCTCGGCGTCGGCAGTCACGCGCTGCGCGAATCCAGCGCCGGCATCGGAGGCCGCAGCGGACATGCCTGGTTCGGCGTCGACGCCGCGTTCCAGCGCACCGACGGCATCGACGCCTGTCGGGGTTCGGGCACGCTGCTGGAGGGCTGCTTCGTCGACGAGCCCGACCGCGACGGTTACCGCAACCGTTCGCTCAATCTGCGCGGTGGCCTGGACCTGGCGGACGGGCTCACGCTCGAGGCCAACGCCCTGCATGCCGATGCCCTCAACGAATACGACGGCAGCATCTTCGGTGGCAACGAGTCCCACAACGTGCAGCAGGTCACGGGGGCCACACTGGGCTATGCACCATCGGAGGTCGTGCGCCTCACGGCGCAGGCCGGCCGCGCGTACGACAAGTCGACGACCTATTTCTACGACGAAGGCAACGGCACGCGCAGCGACGTGGGCCGGTTCGACACCCGCCGCGATACCGCAGCACTGCAGGCGGGCTTCGACCTCGCGCCGACGCAGGCCTTGAGCCTGGGGTTCGACTGGCAGTCCGACAACGTCGAAAGCATGACCGCCTACGCGGTCACCCGGCGCGACACCTTTGCCACCTTCGCCGAATACCAGGCCCGTTTCGGCGCACATCGCCTGCAGGCAAGCGCGCGCCATGACGACAACGAACAGTTCGGCGGCCACGGCACCGGCAGCCTCGGCTGGGGCATGGACCTGTCCCGCGGCATCCGTCTTCGCGCGACCGCCGGCACCGGCTTCAAGGCCCCGACGTTCAACGACCTGTACTACCCCGGCTCGGAAAGCCCCGACCTCAGGCCCGAGCGCTCGAGGAGCGTGAATCTCGGCGTCTCGCAGGACGGCGAGGGCTGGAACTGGACGTTCGACGTGTTCGAAAGCCGCATCGACGACCTGATCGTGCTGCTCTACCCGCCGCCGGACTACCTCGGCACCGGCCTGAACATCGAACAGGCGCGCATCCGCGGCGCTGAACTGACCTTTGCGGTCGCTGCCGCTGGCTGGGACCTCAGGGGAGAGCTGGGTCATGTGGATCCCCGCGACCGCAGCGAAGGCGTGAACCACGACAACCTGCTGGCACGCCGTGCGCGCAACACGGCGCGTCTGGACATCGACCGCGACTTCGGCGAGCTGCGCATCGGCAGCACATTGCGCGCTGCCAGCGGCCGGTTCGACAACCTGGCGAACACCGTGCGCGTGGCCGGCTACGGCACGCTGGACCTGCGTGTGGCCTGGGCGTTCGACCCCGACTGGACGCTGGAAGCACGCGCGAGCAATCTCCTGGACAAGGCCTACGAAACCATCGCCTGGTACAACCAGCCGGGCCGCGAGTACGGGCTGGCGCTGCGCTGGGCACCGGTCGCCCGCTGAAGCGGAAAAGCCCCGCAATGCGGGGCTTTCATTCCTGCAGGGCGTGGCGTGACACGTGCGGATGCGCAACCTGCCGACGCATCCGCCTCCGCTGTCGGCATCCCGCGGGCAGGCCCACGCAGGCCACCGCAGGCCACCGCTCAGGCGGCCAGCAGCGCCCGGAGCAGCGGCGGAATGCCCGACGACGCGGCAGCGACGTTGTCGAGCACGTGCTGGAACGTGATCACTTCGTCGACTTGCGGGCCTGCGCCCGCCGCCCAGTTGGCGACGATCGCCAGGCATGCGTAATCGAGCCCGAGTTCGCGGGCCAGGCTCGCCTCCGGCATCCCGGTCATGCCGACCAGGTCGCAGCCGTCACGACGCAGGCGCACGATCTCCGCGCGCGTCTCCAGCCGCGGGCCCTGTGTGGCGCCATAGCAGCCGCCGTCGACCAGCGTCACGCCCGCGGCCGCCGCTGCATCGAGTACGCGCCGGCGCAGCGCCGGCGTATAGGGATCGCCGAAATCGATGTGCAGCAAGTCGCTGCCCTCCTCCTCGGAGAACGTCGACACCCGGCCCCATGTGTAGTCGATCAGCTGGTCCGGGCACGCCAGCACGCGTGGACCGAAGCGTTCGGTGATGCCGCCGACGGTATTGAGCGCCAGGACCTGCCTGGCCCCCAGCGCCTGCAGCGCGGCGAGATTGGCGCGGTAGTTCACCCGGTGCGGCGGCACCGAGTGCCCTTCGCCGTGCCGGGCAAGGAATGCCACGCGGCGGCCGTCCAGGGTGCCGACCCGTACCGGGCCCGACAGCGCGCCATAGCGCGTGACCGGCTGATGCGGTTCGACATCCTCGAGTTCGGCCAGCTGGTAGAGGCCGGTGCCGCCGATGACGGCGAGGTCGATGCCAAGGTCCATGAAGTTCTCGCGATGTGGGACGGAAGCGGAGGCGGACATTGTCCGCTGACGCGGTGTGAACGAAAACGGTTCTGGGACGGCTCGAGGCCGCGCGCAGCACCCGGGGAACGCTCGCGCCGAGAATGCGGCCTGCGGCTACGCCCGTTCGGCGCCGCACTCGCCCAGCGACACTGCAGCGCGCATGCGGATCACTCCGCGAGTGCGTAAATCCCGGGGAGATTGCGCCCCTGCTCGTGGAAATCCATGCCGTAGCCGAAGACGTACCGGTCCGGCACCTCGACGCCGACGTAATCGGCTTCGACGTCGGCGATGCCGCGATCGTGGAGTTTGACCGCGAGCACCGCGACCCGCACGTCGGCCGCGCCCTGGTCCTCGACCCACTGGCGTACCGCCTTGAGCGTATGGCCCTCGTCGAGAATGTCGTCGACCAGCAGCACGCGACGCCCCTGCAGCGGAGTCGCAGGACGATGCAGCCAGGCCAGGCCGGATCCGGTCGTGGCGCCGCGGTAGCGCGTGGCATGCAGATAGTCGAATTCGAGATCGACCTCGTTCTCGCCGATCGCAAAGGCCAGCTGCGCGGCGAACGGCATGCCGCCGTGCATGATGGTGATGAACACCGGCGGCTGGTCGTCGTCGCCGTAGTCGTCGGCGATCTCCTCGGCCATGGTCTCGATGACCTCTTCCAACGTGTCGCGGTCGAACAGCAGGTCGGCGGTGTCGAGTACGTCGTCGAGGCGGGGCACGTTCATGCGATATCTCCGGTGCGGCCGGCGGGAGCGCCGGCCAGTGCGCCATCCCAGCCGAGCGGGCCACGCCCGATCAGTCCGGTCAGGGCCATGGTGTTGAGCGCGCGGCCTTCGACGGCGGCCAGCGACTCGGCGACGAGTTCGGGGTGACAGACCAGCACGACATCGCAGCCTGCATCGAGGTGCGCATCGACGCGCGCCTTGATGCCACCGGCCGAGAACGCAGCGGCCATGCCGATGTCGTCGGAGAACACCACGCCACGGAAGCCCATTTCCTCGCGCAGGATCGTGTTGATCCAAACCGGCGAGTAGCCGGCGGGCTCCGGCGCGACCTGCGGGTACACCACGTGCGCGAGCATCACCGCGTCGGCGCCCGCGTCGATTCCGGCGACGAACGGCACCAGGTCGTGGGCGCGGATGTCGTCGAGGCTGCGGCGATCGACCGCGTCGTCGAAATGCGTGTCTTCGCGCACCGAACCGTGGCCGGGGAAGTGCTTGAGGGTCGCCGCCATGCCGGCCTCGTGCATGCCTTCGACATAGGCGCGGGTCAGTGCCGCGACGACGTGCGGATCGTCGGAGAACGCGCGGTCCCCGATCGCCAGATTGCCATGGCCGACATCGACCACCGGCGCGAAGCTCAGGTCGACACCGCTGGCACGGATTTCCTGCGCCATCAGCCGCGCATGCGCGCGCGCGGCAGCGGTCGCTGCTGCGGGATCGGCGAGGTACTGCACGCCGAAGCCGGCCAGCGACGGCAGCTCGCTGTAGCCCTCCTGGAAGCGCTGCACGCGGCCGCCCTCCTGGTCCACGCAGACAAGCTGCGGACGCGGCGCGGCCTCCCGGATCGCGGCGGAAAGTTCACGGATCTGCGCGCGCGAGGCGAAGTTGCGCTTGAACAGGATCACGCCGGCGCAGGCGTCGTGCTGCAGCCAGTCACGCTCCTGCGCGGTGAGTTCGGTGCCGGCCACGCCGATCACAAGCATTGCTGACATCTCCATCGAGCGCGCCGGACGACGCGGACCGGCATTGTCGCAGATGCCGGCGTGTATGCCGTTGCCGTGTGGAGCGCCGGCCGTGCCGAGGCGTCTCGGCCCAAGCGCTGACGCCGGCGCCTGCGGGCCGCGCAGATGAAAACGCGGGTCCTGGGGCGCAGCCCCGGCAGGCTACAGCTTCAGCCGCGTTCGGCGGCATCCCAGCTGGAGAACGGGCGCGCGGCGAGCGCGAGATTGAAGTAACGCGTCTGCGCGGTCACTTCCGCGCCCAGCCAGTCAGGGTGGGCGAAGGTCTCGTCGGGATCGTCCAGCTCGATCTCGGCGACCACCAGGCCGGCGTTGTCGCCGAGGAATTCGTCCACCTCCCACAGATGCCCGGCGTGGCGCACGAGGTGACGGCGCTTCTCCACACGCCCGCCGACACAGAGCTCCAGCAATGCCTTCGCGTCGTCCATCGACAGGGGCAGCTCGAACTCCTGGCGGGTGGTACCCGCATCGCGCGACTTGATGTTGAGAAACGCGGCCTCGCCCTCGATGCGTACCCGCACCGACGCCTTCTGCGCGCCGGTTTCAATCGACGCGGCGTCGTTGAGATAGCCCTGCGCCATCGGCACGACCGCATGCGCGGCCGCGCGCCAGCCATCGCCGGTCACCAGGAACTTGCGCTCGATCTCGATGCCCATGGGTTCAGCGCTTCTCGAACAGGGCGATGGACTCGACGTGCGCGGTCTGCGGAAACATGTCCATGACGCCAGCCTCGGACAGCGTCCATCCGCGCTCGTTGACCAGATACCCGGCATCGCGCGCCAGCGATGCCGGGTGGCAGCTCACATAGACGATTCGGCCGAAGCGTTCGAGCGGCAGCTGGCGCAGCACGTCGATCGCGCCCGAGCGCGGCGGATCGAGCAGCAGCTTGTCGAAGCCCTGCCGCATCCATGGCGCGCCGCGCTGATCCTGGGTCAGATCGGCGGCATGGAACTGCGCGTTCGCCAGGCCGTTGCGCAGGGCATTCTCTTTCGCGCGAGCGACGAGCCCGGCCTCGCCTTCGACGCCGACGACCTCGCGCACGCGACGCGCCAGCGGCAGGGTGAAATTACCGAGTCCGCAGAACAGATCGAGCACCCGGTCCTCGGGCTGGACGTCAAGCAGCTCCAGGGTGCGGGCGATCATCGTGCGGTTGAGGCCGGCGTTGACCTGGATGAAGTCCAGGGGCCGGAACCCCAGTTCGACGTCCCAGTCCTCGAGGCGGAACGAAAGCGCCGGCGCGGCCGGCCAAAGCGCATGCACGCTGTCGACGCCGCCCGGCTGCAGGAAGATCGCCATCCGCTGCGCCTGGCCGAACGCGAGCAGTGCGGACGCGTCGGTGTCACTGAGCGGTTGCAGATGCCGGAAGACCAGCGCGATGCCGTCGAACTCGGGGCGCGGATCGCCGGCGATGAATTCGATCTGCGGAATCGTCGCGCGCGCTTCCAGTCCGTCGATCAGGCCCGACAGCAACGGAATGATCGCCGCGATCGGTTCGATCACCGTATGGCACTCGCGCAGGTCGGCGACGAAGCGCGGATCGCGCTCGCGAAAGCCCACCAGCGTCCTGTCCTTCTTGTCCACCCGCTTGACCGAGAACCTGCCCTTGCGGCGGTAGTTCCAGGCGCGGTCGACGATCGGTTCCATCCAGCGCTGCGGCGTCACATGGCCGATGCGCTCGAAGTTTTCCCGCAGCACGCGCGCCTTGGCGAGGATCTGCTGGTCGGCGTCGAGATGCTGCAGCACGCAGCCTCCACACACGCCGAAATGCGGGCATCGGGGTATCACCCGATGCGGCGAGGCGGAAACGACCTCGAGTGTCGTCGCCTCGTCGAAATGGCGCGAACGCGCCGTCCGCATCGCCATGACCTGCTCGCCGGGCAGCGCGCCGGCGACGAACACGGCCTTGCCATCGGGCAGGCGCGCGACGCCGCGACCGTCATGGGTCAGATCGACGATATCGGCGGAGAATGGGGTCTGGTCGAGGCGGCGGGATCTGGCCACGTGGCGAAGGCTGCTGGGCAAAAGGGCCGCGTATTGTCGCAGATGCGTGCAGCGCATCTGGGCTTGGGATCTCTCAGCGCCGCCTGGAAGCACTCGCTGCAGCGCCGCCCCGCGGATGAGCGTCCGATGGACCCGCGTGCGAGGGAGACTGAAACTCGCGGCCCGGTGCGCGACGTCAGGCGCGCGTCACCTGCGCCGGCGCAACCCCCCGCTACCGCCGTCGACCGCAGTCCCACCCACCGCCAGTCACATCGGCTGCGCAGCGGCATCCATCGGATGCCGCCACAGAAAGATCCGGCGCTACTTCTGCATCCAGCTGCCGCCCTGCTGGTACCACCAGCCAGGCCGGGCACTGGCGATCCACTGGCGCGCGAACACGTCGCGGATCTGCGATTCCCATTCCGGATGACCGTTGGCGACGGCGATCTCGCGATACACCGCCTGGCGGTCGCGGTTGTCGTCGGCGACTGCGGCATTGACGGCCACCCGGTCCTTGATCGGCAACTGCGAAGCGTCGCGCACGACGATCATGCCGTTACCGCCGAAGCCGAGCGCGCCGGAGTCGAAATGCCGCCGCAGCGTGCTGTTGAAACGCTGCTCCATCCGTGACTGGATCGCCAGGATCGCCGGCGTGCGGATGTTGATGTCGGGCGTCTGCGCGTGCGCGCTGCCGATACCGAGCAGCATCCACGGATCGAAGCGCGGCGCCGTCACAGCCATGCCACCACCAGGCACCGTCGCCGGCGGCTCGTCGCCGATCACCTTCTCGACGAACTCGCGCGCCGCTTCACGGGCTTCGGCTGCGGGAAAATAGACATTGATCGTCACGCAGGCGGTCAACGCCAATGCGGCCACGGCCGGCAAACCCATCCAACGCGCCATTTGCTTGTCTCCTCTGATTGATCGGGCGCCGCTCATTCGATGACCGGCGCAACATCGCCACCCGCGGCGGCAGCGAGGCGCTCGACCAGCGTCGGCCAGTCGACATCACGATTGAACCCCACGACGTCCAGCCGCGGCAGGCCTGCGCCGCGCACGATAGTAAAGGCGTTGCCCTCTGAACGCAGGCCGCCCATCCTGCAGACTTCGTTGCGCAACCGGCACGAGATCCCGATGCCGCGATAGCCGAAATCGTCGAACAGCGCGATTGCCCTGCCCTGCAGCGTCGTCACGAACGAAGCGTCGCCGACGCTCGAGATGTCCTGCACCGCGCGCTGGCTGATGCGCTGGCGTACGCCGGGCGCAGGTTCCGTGTGCAGTTCGGCGACGAACGCGGTCGCGTTCCAGTCGACGAGGCGCAGCCCGTCGATACGTCCGTGCAGGCGGCCCTCGATGCTGCCGAAGCCGAATACACCGGTCAGCGCGTGCAGGTCGAGTCCGGTCAGGACCAGATCGCTGGTGACGGTGGGCAGTACACCGAACGGACGTTCGACCGCGAGCGATGAGACATCCACGCGGCCATCGAACAGACCGATCGAAAGACCACCATCGAAATCGATGCGGTTGTCGGCATAGCGCACCGTTGGAATGTGGCCGGTCAGCGTGCCCTCGAAGGCCGGCCAGTCCAGGGAACGGGCCAGCGCGCCGACATCGATCGCATCGAGCCGCAGTGCCGTTGCCATACGCAGCCCCGACTGCGCCGACGGCAGCTGCACCTCCAGAGAGTCGAAGCCGACCTGCCCGCCGAGGAATGGCACTTCGACCAGCTCACGGAGTCGCAGCAGGCCGTCCCGGCTCTCCAGGTGCCAGTCCGCAGCGTCGAAGGACATGCCGTAGAGCGCGCCACCCTGCCAGCCGACGCTGCCGCGCACCGGCGCCGCGGACGAGTAGCGCACTGCACCGTCGAGCCGGTCGAAACGGAACCGCCCGTCGCTATCGCCGACGTCCAGCCCGGTCAACGACAGCTCCGCGCTGCGCAGCGCAGCGTCGTCCAGCTCGAGGCCGGCGCGGAAACCGCCACTCAGGGTCAGCCCCTGGATACCGGCCTGGCCGAGCCAGCCGGAGAGGTAACGTCCAGGCACCGCGGCGGCATCGTGGCTGGCAAGGCTGAGACCGAGCGAGGCGATCCCGAGATCCGGACGCAATCGCGCCTGGCCATCGACCTGCAGCGTGGCCCCGTCACGCCACTTCAGCCGAGGCAGAGCCCAGTCCCCGGCACCCGCGCGCGCGAGGTCCACGCCGAACGTGACCGGCGATTCCGGCAGGACGACATAGGCGTTGCCCACCAGCAGTTCGCCACCGCGCAGGCGACCGTCGACCGTTGCCGTGAGCGCGTCATCGGGCAGCAGGAAGCGGATCGCGAGGTCGCCTGTCAGCCCGTCGGCAGCCGCGCTCGCGTCGTCGGTCTCCAGCGCGAGCGCGGTGACTGCGAGGTCGGCGTCCACGCCCAGGGGCCGCGCGCTGTGTGCGTTGATGCGAACCTTGCCGTCCAGTCTGCCGCGCGGCAGCCGCGCCACCGACCAGGCCTCGCGTACCAGCGCCTCGACCCACGCCGCCGGCACCTGGCGGAGATCGATGCGGGTGATCTCGGGCGTCGCGCTGTCGCGGATCAGGCCGACCCGCGTGTCACCGGAGACCAGCGTCGCGGCGGTCGCGGCCGCGTCGAGCACCAGCGCGAGGTGCAGCGCCCGCCCGTCGCCACTGCGCACGGGGCCGGCACAACGCCAGCGCGGCGTCACGCCGGTGGTCTCGCGCTGCAGCGGGCATTGCCAGTCCAGTTCGCGGAAGCGCCAGCCCAGTGCGCCCGCGTCGAGATCGCCCGCCTGCAGCCGCAGGCGCCCCTCGGGGGCGTCGGCAGGCCAATCCAGGCGGACGCGGACGTCGCGCAGGGTCGTACCGGCGGCCTCGACCCGCTGGATCCGCGCCTGCATCGACTGCGCCTGCAAGAGCAACGGCACACAGGCCAGAAACAGGGTTAGGATCATCGGAACGGGGCGCGGCATCGCCGCAGGATACCCGTCACATCGAGGATGCGATGAACCGATTGCTGCTGGTCGAGGACGACCCTACAAGCCGCAGTTTCCTGCACGCCGCAAGTGCGGCGCTTCCGGCCGAAGTCGACATTGCCGACTCGGTCGAGACCGGCTTCGCGCTGGCGTCGCGCAATACCTACGACGCGTGGCTGATCGACGCCAATCTCCCCGACGGCACCGGCGCAGCCCTGCTCGCCAGGCTCCGCGCGGATGGTCGCGACACGCCCGCCATCGCACACACCGCTGCGCGCGAGCGGCGCGCGCTCGATGCACTGTGCGCGGAGGGCTTCGCGATCGCGCTCAGCAAACCGGTCTCGACCCACGACTGGCAGGGCGCCCTGCGCCGGGTGCTCGCGCGCCACCCGGTCAACCGCGTCCCTGCGGCGCCGCCAATGCCCGATGCGCGCCGCAGTGGCGAAGCGCCGTTATGGAACCAGCAGTCCGCGCTGGCCGCGGTTGGCGGTCAGATGCACAACGTCCGCGGCCTGCGCGAACTGTTCATCGGCGAACTCGACGGCACCCGCGAGCAGATCGAAACCGCGGCTGCGGATGGCGATGCCGCTGCATTGCTGGGCGCCCTGCACCGCTTGCGCGCCAGTTGCGGCTTCGTCGGTGCCGAACGGCTGGGACTGGCATCACGTCTGCTCAGTGCGGAACCGGACTCGGCGCCCGCGCTGCAGTCGTTCCTTCATGCGCTCGCCGAGACGCGGGCCAGCGCGCACGCCCCCGGGGGCAGCTGAGGATCAACGCCGCGCCAGGTCCGCGGCCAGTTCCCAGGACTTCAACGGGCGCGGCCCCAGATGGTGGCGCAGCACGTCGCGGAACGCGCGTCGCAGGCTGGCCATGTCGGCAGCCGCCGGCGCGATATCGGCGCCGATCGCCAGCAGCGCCGCGCCCGTCGGGGCGGTAGTACGGTCGGCGGAACCTCCATCGAGATGCAGCCGGCGCGGGCCGTGCTCGGGGTCGAGCCGGTAGCGGGCCGCGGGGTCGATCTGCTCGCCGTCACCATCGGTGTCGTAGGCGAACCCCAGGCCGATCGCGTCGAGCAGGTCGCGCTCGAACCTGCGCAGCGTCCATGCCAGGCCCGGCTGCGGTAGACGCTGGCGCACCTGGTCGAACGCTTCATACAACGCTGGCGATGGGTCCTGCCTGGGCGCGAGCCGCAGCACCAGCTCGCTGACGTAGAAGCCGGCCAGCATCGCATCGCCGGTCAAGCGGGGCGCCGCGTCGAGCGCTTCGGCCCCGCGCAGCTGCGCAAGTTCGCCCAGAAGCACCGCACTGAGCCGGATGTGCTGCAACGGCTGCAACGCAGCCCGCAGCACATGCTTCTTCGGGCCCTGCACGCCGCGCGCGACCAGACCCAGACGTCCGTGATCGCGGCTCAGGACCTCGACCAGCAGGCTGGTCTCCCGCCATGGCCGCGCATGCAGTACGAACGCGGACTCGTCTTCGATACGCACGGTTGCTCCGCGGGTCCGCTCAGCCGAGGCTGACAGGATGGGCGACGCCGGATGGCTGGAGCGAGGAGGCGCGAACGGCGCGAGGATCCAGTCCGTCCGACATCAGGCGCATGCCCACGCGGCGAGCGTCAGTCGCCGTAGCCCAGCGCCTTGAGCGCGGCCTCGTCGTCGGACCAGCCCTCGCGCACGCGGACCCAGGTTTCCAGGAATACCTTGGCGTCGAACAGCCGTTCCATGCCCATGCGGGCCTTGGTGCTGATCTCCTTCAGGCGGGTGCCGGCCTTGCCGATCACGATCGCTTTCTGGCCTTCGCGTTCGACCCAGATCACCGCGCCGATGCGCAGCATCCTGCCATCGAGTGAAAAACTCTCGATCTCCACCGTCGTCGCATACGGCAGCTCGTTGCCGAGCTGGCGCATCAGCTGCTCGCGCACGAGTTCGCCGGCCAGAAATCGTTGGCTCTTGTCGGTGATCTCGTCTTCGCCGTAGAGGGCGCCCTGTTCGGGCAGCAGCGGCAGTACGGTCGAGACCAGCTGCTCGAGACCCTTGCGCTTGAGCGCGGACAAGGGCACGACGCCGGCGAAGTCGCGCCCTTCGGTCACCTTCTGCAGGTACGGCAGCAACTGGGTCTTGTCCTTGATGCGGTCTACCTGGTTGACGACCAGCACGACCGGCACGCCGGCCTCGTGCAGCGTGTCGAACGCCAGCGTGTCCTCGTCGTCCCAGCGTCCGGCCACGACTACCAGCAGCGCGGCGTCCACGCCTTCCAGCGCGCCGCGCGCGGCCCGGTTCATGATCCGGTTCATCGCCCGCTTCTGCTCGTGGTGGATGCCGGGCGTGTCGACCAGCAGCAACTGGCCCTCCGGGAAGGACGCGATGCCGAGCAGGCGGTGCCGGGTGGTCTGCGGTCGGTTGGAGACGATGCTCACCTTGGCGCCTACGAGGGCATTGACCAGGGTGGACTTGCCGACATTGGGTCGGCCGATGACGGCAACGGAGCCGGCGCGATGGGGCGTGGTGTGGGGTTCGGTCATACCGGCATTCTACGGCGTGCCGGCGCCCCGCTGTGCTCCGGCTGTCAGTGCGCGGCTTCGAGCTGGGCAATCAGGGCTTCGGCCGCCTGCTGTTCAGCGGCCCGGCGCGACGTGCCCTGCCCATCGGCCGCGAGCCCGGCATCGGCCAGCACGCAGCGCACGAGGAAGGTCTTGGCATGTTCCTCGCCGCTTTCGGCGAGCAGTTCATAGACCGGCAACGCCTTCTGCCGGCCCTGCAGCCACTCCTGCAGGCGGGTTTTGGCGTCCTTGGCGACACGGCCGCCGGCCAGCGCCACGAAGGTCTTCTCGAACAGCGGCAGCACCACGGCGCGGCAGGTTTCCAGGCCGGCGTCGAGGTAGATGGCGGCGATCACCGCCTCGAGTGCGTCCGACAGGATGGAATCGCGTCGATGCCCGCCGGACTTCAGTTCACCCGGCCCCAGCACCAGTCGCGCGCCAAGATCGAGCTCTCGCGCCACTGCGGCCAGTGAGGACTCGCGTACCAGTTCGGCCCGCGCGCGGGTCAGGGTGCCTTCGTCGGCATTGGGCCAGCGCGCATACAGCGCCTCGGCGATGAACGCGCCGAGGATCGCATCGCCGAGGAACTCGAGGCGCTCGTTGTGCGGGGCGCCGGCACTGCGGTGCGTCAGCGCCTGGGTCAGGAGCTCGGGCTGGCGGAACACATGCCCCGCGAACCGGCCCTGCTGGCGATCAAACTCCGTTGCCACCGCGCACCAGCGCCTGGGTCGCGTGGAACTTGCCCACGACATCGAGATTGAAAACAAGCGGCACACGGACCTCGTACTGCACGTCCATCAGCCAGCCGTTGTCGGCGCGACGGATCTTGACGTTCTGCGGTTTCACGTTTTCCGAGTAGCTGATGTACAGGCGGCGGAAGAACAGGTCCTGGATGCGCGCGGGATCCGACGATGCGGTGCCCGGCTCGCTGGCCAGGCCCTTGAGCGCAGCCTTGACGCTGTAGTACTCCGAATACATCGGGAAGAGCTTCATGCCCACATAGGCGAAGAAGCCGACGACTGCCAGGACGATGATGAATCCCAGCAGGGTGATGCCGCGTTGCGTGCGCTTCATTGAGGTCCCCTGGAGCCGATGGTGGTTACTTGATGCCCTGGCCGATTCTTCCCCAATCGACCCAACCCGGCGCAGTGGTGTCGACGTTCATCCAGATCAGGAACGCCTTGCCACGCAGCTGCGTTTCGGGAAGCGTACCCCAGAAGCGGCCGTCATCACTGCGGTCGCGGTTGTCGCCCATGACGAAATAATGCCCCTGCGGCACATGGAAGGTGCCCTCGCCCAGGTGGAAGGGCGCGGCCTGGTCTATCTGCAGGATCTCGTGGCGGCGATCGGGCATCTGCTCGACATAAAGCGATGCGCCGGTCATCTCCGCGCCGCGGCCGACACCCTCGTAGGTCCCCACGCGCTCATAGGAGAACGGAGTGCCGTTGACGTACACCTGGTTGTCGCGGAATTCGATGGTGTCGCCGGGCAGTCCGATGACGCGCTTGATCCAGTCCTGATCGGGATGCTGCGGCGGCCGGAACACCACCACGTCTCCCCGCGCCGGCTCGCCGATGTCGATGATCTTCTTGTTGGTGATCGGCAGGCGGATGCCGTAGCTGAACTTGTTGACCAGGATGAAATCGCCGATCAGCAGCGTCGGCATCATCGAACTCGACGGAATGCGGAACGGCTCGGCGACGAAGCTGCGCAGGATCAGCACGACGATCAGGACCGGGAAGAACGCCTTCGCGTAGTCGACGACGACCGGCTCCTTCTCCTCGAGCAGTCCGGCACGGCGCGCACGCGCCTTCGCCAGCACCAGCTTGTCGAGCAGCCAGATAACGCCGGTCAGCAACGTCAGCACGACCAGTGCGGTCTCGAACCATTTCATGCGGAATCCTCGGATAACTCGGACGGGCCGGCGCGCGCGCCGGCGATATCAAACCACGGATCAGGACTCGCGCGACGTGCTCAGCACAGCGAGGAAGGCTTCCTGCGGGATCTCGACGCGGCCTACCTGCTTCATGCGCTTCTTGCCTTCCTTCTGCTTCTCCAGAAGCTTCTTCTTGCGCGAGATATCGCCGCCATAGCACTTGGCCAGCACGTTCTTGCGCAGCGCCTTGACCGTGGTCCGGGCGATGATCTGCGCGCCGATCGCAGCCTGGATCGCCACGTCGAACTGCTGACGGGGGATCAGTTCCTTCATCTTCTCGGTCAGCTCGCGACCCCGCCGGTCGGCGTGGCTGCGATGGACGATGAGCGAGAGCGCATCCACCTTGTCGCCGTTGATCAGCGTATCCACGCGCACGAACGGACCGGCCTGGAAGCGCAGGAAGTGATAGTCGAGCGACGCGTAGCCGCGGCTGACCGACTTGAGCTTGTCGAAGAAATCCAGCACCACTTCGGCCATCGGCAGCTCGTAGCTGATCTGCACCTGGCTGGCCATGTACTGGATGCCGATCTGCACGCCGCGCTTGTCCTCGCACAGCTTGATGATCGCGCCGATGTAGGCCTCGGGGGTGAGGATGTTGGCGCGGATGATCGGCTCGCGCACTTCCTCGATCAGGTTCGACTGCGGCAGCTTGGCCGGATTGTCGAGCGAGATCACTTCACCGTCGGTCTTGAGCACCTCGTAGATCACCGTCGGCGCGGTGCTGATCAGGTCGAGGTCGTACTCGCGCTCCAGGCGCTCCTGCACGATCTCCATGTGCAGCATGCCGAGGAAGCCGCAGCGGAAGCCGAAGCCCATCGCCTCGGAGCTTTCGGGCTCGAAGCGAAGCGCGGCGTCGTTGAGGCGCAGCTTGTCCAGCGCCTCGCGCAGGTCCGGGTAGTCCTCGGCGTTGACCGGGAACAGGCCCGCGAAAACGCGCGGCTGCATTTCCTGGAACCCCGGGAGCGCCTTGTCGGCGGGCTTCGCGGCCAGGGTCAGCGTGTCGCCGACCGGCGCACCGTGCACGTCCTTGATCGACGCGGTGATCCAGCCCACTTCGCCTGCACGCAGGGCCGGCAGTTCCTTGCGCTTCGGGGTGAACACGCCGACCTTGTCGACGTCGTGCGTGCGCCCGGTCGACATCACCAGGATCTTGCTCTTGGGCGTGATCTCGCCCTGCATCACGCGCACCAGCGACACCACGCCGAGGTAGTTGTCGAACCAGGAGTCGATGATCAGCGCCTGCAGCCGGTCGGTATCGCGCGGCTTCGGCGGCGGAATGCGGTGCACGATCGCCTCGAGCACCTCTTCGACATTGAGCCCCGTCTTCGCGCTGACCGCGACGGCATCCTCGGCGTCGATGCCGATCACCGCTTCGATCTCGGCCTTGGCCTTCTCGATGTCGGCCGTGGGCAGGTCGATCTTGTTGAGCACCGGAATCACTTCCAGGCCCTGCTCCACCGCCGTGTAGCAGTTGGCGACCGACTGCGCCTCGACGCCCTGCGCCGCGTCCACCACCAGCAGCGCGCCTTCGCACGCGGCCAGCGAGCGGCTGACTTCATAGGAGAAGTCCACGTGGCCGGGCGTGTCGATGAAGTTCAGGTGGTAGATCTGCCCGTCGCGCGCCTTGTAAGGCAGCGAGACCGATTGCGCCTTGATCGTGATGCCGCGCTCGCGCTCGATCGGATTCGAGTCGAGCACCTGCGCCTCCATCTCGCGCGCCTGCAGGCCGCCACAGAGCTGGATGATGCGATCGGCAAGCGTCGACTTGCCATGGTCGACGTGGGCAATGATGGAGAAGTTGCGGATGTTCCGCATCGGATCGTGGGTCATTGGGCGGCGGCCGGGCCGTCGTCGAAAAGGTAACGGGCGATTATCGCACAGCGCCCGCACCGCACGCGGCCGGGTCGTGACCGGCCAGGCGCGCGCGCCAATGAGGGCCGGAAAAGGAACGGCCCGCTGCGCGAGCGGGCCGTTCCATGGCTGCCGGGACTGTTGCCGTTCAGCGCTCGGCGGCGCCGGGCACCGGCACGGCCCGGTACTGGGTGCCGCCGCTGCGTCCGCGGACCAGCAGCATCACGGTATCGCCCGGCTTGATCTCGCGCAGCGCGCGGTCGAGCGCCGCCGCGCTGGCGACCGGCGTGCGGCCGACCCGCAGGATGACGTCGCCCGGCGCGATACCGGCCCTGGCCGCGGCGCCCGTCCCGGCATTGGCCACCAGCACGCCCTCATCGTTGCCGAGCCCGTACTGCCGACGCTGGGCCGCGTCGAGATCGCGGCCAACCAGGCCGAGCGCATTGCCACCCGTCGCGGCGGCCGGCGCCTGCGACTGCGTACCCGCCGCGGCGGAAGTCGCTGCCCCCTCGAGCGCCGACAGGGTGACGTCGAACTCGCGGGTACGACCTTCGCGGAAGATCCCGACCCGCACCCGGGTGCCCGGCGTCTTGCTGCCAACAAGCGGCGGCAACTCGCTGGACGACACGATTTCGGTGCCGTCGACCGAACGGATCACGTCCCCCGGCTCGATGCCGGCCTTCTGCGCGGGGCTGCCGGGCAGGACCTCCTGGACCAGGGCGCCCTTGGTGTCGGGCAGCTTGAAGCCGGCCATGTCCTGCGGCGTGATCGCCGAGACCTGCACGCCCAGCGAACCGCGCTGCACGCTGCCGGTCTTCTTGATCTGCTCGGCCACGTTCGCGGCCACGTCGATCGGGATCGCGAAGCTGACGCCCATGTAGCCGCCGGAGTTGCTGAAGATCTGCGAGTTGATGCCGATCACCTCGCCCGCGACGTTGAGCAGCGGGCCACCGGAGTTGCCGCGGTTGATCGGCACATCGGTCTGGATGAACGGCACGTAGCGCTGGTTGGCGTAGGGGTTGGAGCGCTGCACCGCGCTGACGATGCCGGCGGTGACCGACTGCTCGAACCCGAACGGCGAGCCGATCGCGACCGCCCACTGGCCCGGCCTGACGCTCGCGCCGTTGCCGAAACGCAGCGTCGGCAGCCCCGTCGCGTCGATCTTGAGCACCGCGACATCGGACTCCGCGTCGCTGCCGACCACCTTGGCGACGAATTCGCGACGGTCGGACAGCCGCACCTTCACCTCGTCGGCGCCGTCCACCACGTGATGGTTGGTCAGCAGGTAGCCGTCGGAAGAGATGATGAAGCCGGTGCCCATCGAGGTGCCCCGCGGCGCGCTGCCACGGCCGCCCGGACCGCCGGGCATCTCGAAGCCCGGACCGAAGAAGCGGCGGAAGATCTCCGGGATCTGCGCATCGTCCGGCATCTGCTGTCCGCTCGCCTGACGCGCGCCGATCGTCGACTCGATACTCACGACCGCAGGGGTGACGCGCTCGACCAGACGGGTGAAATCGGGCAGCCCGCTGACCAGGGGCGCGGCGGACGTCGATGACACGCTGGCTGCGGTATCGGCAGGCGTCTGCGCAGCGGACTGCGCGACGGCATCAGGCATGAGGAAAGCAGTCGTCGCGGCCGACAGCGCAGCGACGAGGGACATCGTGAGCAGGGACTTTTTCATCGAGGTCATGCTGGACTCGGTGGAATGTGGAATGGGACGGAATCACGCTCGCGGGAGGCGCGCCGGCGCACGCCACCGTGAGCTTTCAGGGAACTCAGGGCAGCATCTGCGACGCGCCGGGAACGGACGCGGCATCGGCGGGATCGACCGGGAACCGTGGCAGTACCGTACTGGTCTGGGTTTCCCGCGCATCCCACGACGGCGCAGCGAACCGTTCGCCCTGACGGACGGAGAAGCTGCTGTTGGCGGAAAGGGACGACGCCCTCGGCCACGGGCGGGCAACGGCCGGCACGTCGGAAAAGCCCGGTTCGGCCGCTGCGGCGCCAGCCATGGCCATGGCCACGCCGACGCCGGCATGTGCGCCAGCGCCCTCGCCAGCACGCGTCGCGGGAGACGAAGCGACCGCGCGCGTCTCGGCCGGCTGAAGGCCCTGGCCGACACGCACCGCGGCGCGCTGCGACTGGCCGCGCGAAGCACGCTCGGTGGCGCCGCGGGGTGCTGCTGCGGCGACCGCCGCCGGCGCACTTTCCTGCAGGTCCGCCACCTGCATGGACGCATCCGCGATCGCGTCGACCGCGACCGGAGCAGGCGTCACCGGCGCGGCATTGGCCACCGCCGGCGTCGCAGTCACGGGCGCATCGACCGCACCCGGGCGGCCGACGAACAGGGCCACCAGTGCGACCGAAGCCACGAGCGCAGCCCCGCCGCCCCAGCGCAGCAGACGCGGGCGCCTGGCGTCCGCGATGACCACGGAGACAGTGCCGTCAGTGGCGATGCCACGCGCCACGCGTTCGGCGAAGTCGGGCGGCAACAGCGAGACATGGCGACCGCGCAGCACATCGCCACAGACCTGCCACCGCTCGAAGCAGCCCGAAAGTTCAGCGTCGTGTTCGAGCCGGCGGCGCAGGAAGCGCGCCTGGTCGTGCGACAGTTCAGCGTCGAGCATCGCCGACAGCTGCTGGCGGTGGAAGCGCTCGAGCTTGTCGGGATCGGGACCGGGCTGCAGGATTTCGATATCGTCGACTGTGTTCATCGGGTCACGCGCTCCACTTGTCTCTCGTTGTCCATCAAAGGCCGCAGTTCGCGATCGATCGCCTCGCGGGCCCGGAAGATCCTTGAACGCACGGTGCCGATCGGGCAGCCCATGCGTTCGGCGATCTCTTCGTAGCTCAGGCCGTCGACCTCGCGCAGGCTGATCGCGAGCCGTAGTTCCTCGGGCAGAGCTTCGACCGCGCGCATCACCGTTTGTTCCAGCTGCTGACGCATCAGTTCACGCTCTGGCGTGTCGCTGTCGCGCAGGCGGATGCTGCTGTCGAATTGCTCGGCATCCTCGACGTCGATGGCGTCGGTCGGCGGGCGCCGGTTGTGGGCAACCAGGTGGTTCTTCGCCGTGTTGACCGCGATGCGATGCAGCCAGGTGTAGAACTGGGAATCTCCGCGGAAGTTCGCCATCGCCCGGTAGGCGCGGATGAAGGTTTCCTGTGCGACGTCCTGCACTTCGCCCCAGTCCGAGATGTAGCGACCGATCAGTGCCGCGATCCGGTGTTGGTATTTGCGCACCAGCAGATCGAACGCCGCGACATCTCCGCCCTGCACCCGTTTGACCAGTTCCTCGTCCAGTTCAGTTCGCTCCCGGCTGTCGCTGTGCTCGGCCATCGGACCGGATCTCCTCAGAAGAAGCCCGGCCTGGCACGGGCAGTAAGACAGGCCGCTGCGCGAAAAGTTCCTCACAGCCGGTGTGGCAGTGTTGCCGCGCACCAACGCATGGTCTGGGGGCGATGCCCGCGTATGCCAAGTCGCAGGCGGTGCCCCGATGACACGCTTTCCGCTGATCCAGTCGGCCGCTGTTTTCAAACGCCGATTTGACGGCGCCGAAGCAACCTCGGGATCATAGGCGGATTCCCATACTCCAAAGAATGGTGCCGTATGTTCGCAGGTCTCGACGGGCTCCGCTTCAGTCACTGGCAAGCCGAATCGCGCGACGACGGCGTGCTCGTCCTCGCATTCGACCGTGCCGGCGAATCGGTCAACACCTTCGCGCAGGACGTGTTGATCGAACTCGATGCGTTGCTCGAACGCCTTGCCCTCGATCCGCCGCGTGCGCTGGTCATCCGCTCGGCCAAGGCCAAGGGCTTCATTGCCGGCGCGGACATCCGCGAGTTCCAGGCGTTCGATGCCAAGGGCACGATCGGCGATTCGATCCGTCGCGGACAGATGGCCTTCCAGCGCCTGGCCGAGCTGCCCTGCCCCACGGTGGCGGCGATCCACGGCTTCTGCATGGGTGGCGGTACCGAAATCGCGCTGGCCTGCGATTACCGCGTCGCCAGCGATGTCCCGTCGACCAGGATCGGCCTGCCCGAGGTCAAGCTGGGCATCTATCCGGGCTGGGGCGGCAGCGTTCGGCTGCCGCGGCTGGTCGGCGCGCCGGCGGCGTTCGACATGATGCTGACCGGCCGCGCGCTGTCGGCGAAAGCCGCGCGCGGCATCGGCCTCGTCGACAAGGTGGTCGATCAGGCGCTGCTCGTAGATGCGGCAATCGCGCTCGCGCTCAAGGGTGCCGAGCGTCCTTTCAAGCAGCGTTTCATGGGCTGGGCGACGAACATCTGGCCGGTGCGCCAGGTGCTGGCTCCGGTGCTGGTCAAGCAGGTCGCGCGCAAGGCGAAGAAGCAGCATTACCCGGCCCCGTACGCGATGATCGAAACCTGGCGCCGCGCGTCGGGCGATACCCGCGCGAGGCTGGCGGCCGAACGCAAATCGGTCGTCAAGCTGGCCGGCACGCCGACGGCGCGCAACCTCACCCGCGTGTTTTTCCTGATGGAGCGGCTCAAGGGGCTCGGCGGCAAGGCTGCGGGCGGCCAGGCTCCGATCCGGCGCGTGCACGTCATCGGCGCCGGTGTCATGGGCGGAGACATCGCGGCATGGTCGGCCTACAAGGGCTTCGACGTGACCCTTCAGGATCGCGAGCAGCCGTTCATCGACAAGGCGCAGGCACGTGCCGCAACGCTCTTCGAAAAGAAGGTCAAGGACACTGCCAAGCGGCCCGAGGTGGCAGCGCGCCTGCGCTCCGACCTCGCCGGTGATGGCGTGGTGGACGCGGACCTGGTGATCGAGGCCATCATCGAGAACGCCGAGGCCAAGCGCAGCCTGTACGCGGATATCGAACCCCGCCTGCCCGCGGACGCGCTGTTGACCACCAACACCTCCTCGATCCCGCTCGACGAACTGCGTAGCGGCATCGCCCGGCCCGGGCAGTTTGCCGGCCTGCACTATTTCAATCCCGTCGCCTCGATGCCCCTGGTGGAGATCGTCCACCACGACGCCGTCGACGAGGCGACCACGCAGCGCCTGGCTGCGTTCTGCAAGGCGATCGACAAACTCCCCGTTCCCGTCGCCGGCACCCCCGGCTTCCTGGTCAACCGTCTGCTGTTCCCCTACATGCTCGAGGCCGCGAGCGCGTACG
The DNA here is from genome assembly GCF_003813845.1 of Luteimonas sp. 100069. Classification (NCBI taxonomy): domain Bacteria; kingdom Pseudomonadati; phylum Pseudomonadota; class Gammaproteobacteria; order Lysobacterales; family Lysobacteraceae; genus Luteimonas; species Luteimonas sp. 100069. The sequence goes on along the minus strand of NZ_RPFN01000001.1, from coordinate 1,082,243 downwards.
CCGAGGGGATTCCCGGCAAGGCAATCGACAAGGCCGCGGTCGACTTCGGCATGCCGATGGGGCCGATCGAACTGATCGATACCGTGGGCCTGGACGTGGCGTCGGGCGTCGGCCAGGAACTCGCGCCGTTCCTGGGCCTGCGGATTCCGGCGTCTCTGGCATCGCCACCCGAAGCGGGCCGGCGCGGCAAAAAGGACGGCCAGGGCCTCTACACCTGGACCGACGGCAAGGCGCAGAAGCCCGAGCTGCCGAAGAACTATCGCGCGCCCGAGGATCTGCAGGACCGGCTGATCCTGCCGCTGCTCAACGAAGCCGTAGCCGCGCTGCACGACGGCGTGGTCGCCGACGCCGATCTGCTCGATGCGGGTGTGATCTTCGGCACCGGCTTCGCGCCGTTCCGTGGCGGCCCGATCCAGTACATCCGCGAAACCGGCGCCGATGTCATCGTCGAACGCCTGCGCACGCTGCAGGCGCGCCACGGCGATCGCTTCGCACCGCGTCCGGGCTGGGACAATCCGGCGCTGCAGCCGGTGCCGCGTACCGCCTGATACGCGCATGGCGCGACGCCCTGTCGCGCCGGGCCCTGAACCCTGGATAGTCGTTCGGGGCCACTGAATCCGGGCCCACCGCACCGGTAATCCGATCCGATCCGCGCGCGGCTGCGTCGCGCCGTGGGGACGCCCCTCAGCCGGGATGCCGCGCCGCCAGCGCGGCGGCGCGCGTTTCCAGTGCTTTGATGAGCGCCTTGCGCTCGGACGCGGTCAGATCGAGCATCTCGAAGGTATCGCCGAAGAACAGGCCGTCCAGGGCCAACGTCAAGATGAGCGCGTCGACGAAATCCGGGCCTAGCGCACGCAGGCGTTCGATATGCCCCCGCGCCTGCTGGCGGGGCGAGTCCATCAGTTCGGGCGCATTGACCGCCGCGGCGATGAGGGACTGGGTCGCCTTCGGTCCGTGCAGTTTGGCTTCCATGCCCTGACGCTGGGCATGCACGAAGGCCTGCAGGTAACCGCCCGGACCCGATGGAAACATCGCTTCGGCGGTCTCCAGATTGCTGCGTTGCTGATCCATCTGGTGCTCGACCACACCCTTGAGCAGCAGATCCTTGCTGGCGAAGTGGTACAGCACGCCGCCCTTGCTGACGCCTGCTTCGGCCGCCACCGCGTCGAGCGTCAGATGCGCCGCGCCCACCCGATCGGATACGGCAAGCGCCGCATCGAGAATGCGCCCGCGGGCGTTGCTGGCTGGCTTTCGGTTAGCCATGACACGCACCGTGACGACGATCGGGGAGTTCCGGTTTATACCTCCCGGCCGGTTTGGAGAACCTGAGGATCCGCATCCAGGCCCTTCCAGGTCCGCCACAGCGCGAATCGCTCAGGGTAGCCTGCGGTGCCGGAGGCCTATGCAGCCATGGGCCGGATCAAGAAGCTCTCCCGACCGGCGCGTCCGCGATCCAAGAAGGCGATCCAGGAAGAGCACGACGAGTCACTGCCCACGGCTGAGAGGACGAACTGCTGCGTCGCGTTGGGTCTGCGCGGGGGCTACCTGTTCCATCTCGTGGAAATCCGGCACCCCGCCTTGCGCGCGATGCGCGACGACGCGCGCTGAGCGCATCGTCCCTGACACGCGGCCCGCGCGATGCGGGCGGCGACCGACTCACATCGTGTGGGTCGGCTTCTCCGACTGCAGCGTCCCGGCGAGCAGCGTCTCGATCCGGTTCTTGACCGCCTCGCCTTCCGGGGTGTCGGCAAACTGCACGCCGACGCCTGCGGTGCGGTTGCCCTGCGCGCCGACCGGCGTCACCCAGACCACCTTGCCGGCGGCCGGCAGGCGATCGCTGGACTCGGGCAGGGTCAACAGCAGGAAGACCTCGTCACCGAGGAAATAGCGCTTGGAGGTCGGCACGAAGATGCCGCCCTGCTTGAGATAGGACATGTACGCGTTGTACAGCGCGGCCTTGTCCTTGACGGCGAGCGACAGGATGCCCTGACGTGCGCCTGCGGCGGTTGCGCTCATGGCTTGCGATTCCAGCGAAGAAGTCAGTTGCGGGCGATGGCGCCGCGCCATGCGAGCAGCAGCTCGGCAATGGCGAGGTCCGCACGCACCGTGGTCCTGAGCAGGTCACGGGTGCGATTGGCGGAATCGAACCACGCGGCCAGCTTCCCGATTCCCGCGACATCGGTCAAGCCGGATGCACGGGCGAGCGCGAGATCGGCAGCGTGCGCGACGCGTTCCGCGGCATCGTCGCCATTGGCCCAGCGCTGTGCGGTGGCGACGATGGCAAGCTCGCCCTTGGTCACGCCGGCAAGATCCTTGGCCACTTCCCGGCGCAGCGCCATGCCACCGCTCTCCAGCCAGTCCGCAGCGAGGCCTGGATGTCCGCGGGCAGCGTCGAGCGCTTCGACGGCATCGGCGTCGCGATGTCCCAGCCCGCGCAGCCACGCCAGCGCCTCCTCGCGTGGCGGCAGGCGGAACTCGATGCGCTGGCAACGGCTGCGGATCGTCGCGGGCAGACGCAGCGGATTGCCCGCGACCAGCCAGAGGTGGCGCCCGGGCTGCGGTTCCTCGAGGGTCTTGAGCAGCGCGTTGCAGGCGGCGGTGTTGACCGCGTCCGCGGGATCGACGATCGCGACCTGGGCGCTGCCGTACTGCGGCGTCAGCGACAGCTTGGCCGACAGTTCGCGGATCTGCTCGATGACGATCTCGGTCCGCAGCTTGGTGCCGTCCTTGGTCGGCACGAACGAGACCGCATGGAAATCGGGATGGGTGCCGGCAGCGAGCAGCTGCGCGCTGCGCACTTCACGATCCAGGCCCAGAACATGCGCGGCGAGCGCATCGGCGACCGCGCGCTTGCCCAGCCGCGCCGGCCCGCAGAACAGCAGGGCGTGGCCGAGCCGACCGCTGTCGAGCGCCGCGCGCACCTGCTCGTGGATGCGTGCCTGCCAGGGCGCGAAGGCGACTTTCGCGCTCATGCCCTGCCCCGCGCCGCGGTGAGCGCGCGTACGGCGTCCTCCGCGACAACGTCTGCGGGGCGCGTGGCGTCGATCACGTGGACACGCTGCGGCTCGGCCTGCGCGCGGGCCAGGAACGCACGTCGGACGCGCTCGAAGAACGCGTCCTGCTCCGCCTCGATCCGATCGGGAAACGCATCGCGTCCGCGGGCGCGTTCGCGGCCCTGGGCGACGCCCAGATCGAGCAGCAGCGTGATCGCCGGCGCGATCCCGACATGCGCCGCTTCCAGCGCGGCGATACGCGCCGGGTCGATGCCACGTCCGCCGCCCTGGTAGGCATAGCTGGAGTCCGTGAAGCGGTCGCTGACCACCCAGGCGCCGCGTTCGAGCGCGGGCAGGATGGTCATCCGCACGTGCTGGGCGCGCGCGGCGAACATCAGCAGCAGCTCGGTGTCCGGCGCCGCCGGCTCGTGCCCGGGATCGAGCAGCAGGCCACGGATCAGTTCGGCCAGCGGTGTGCCGCCGGGCTCGCGGGTACACACGACGTCGTCGCCGCCCGCCGACAGCGCCTCGCGCAGGGCGTGCAGCACCGTGGTCTTGCCCGCCCCTTCGCCGCCTTCGACCGTGACGAAGCGCGGATACGTACGCAATGCGCTCACTCGCTGTCGTCCGCGCCGATGGCGGCTTCCACTTCGACCTCGTTCGGCGCTTCCTCGGCCGCTGCGGCAGGGCTGCTGCCCGCGTTGCCGCCACCGTGGCGCGCGCGGTAGCGGCGCACGTAATCGCGCACGGCGACGTTGTGTGCGGCGTAGGTCGGCGAGAACACATGGCGCCCGCTGCCGTCCCCGACGGCGACGAAGTACAGCGCGTCACCGTCGGCGGGATGCGTGGCGGCCTGGATCGCCGCGGCGCCCGCCATGGCGATCGGCGTCGGCGGCAGGCCATCGCGGGTATAGGTGTTGTAGGGCGTGTCGGTCTGCAGGTCGCTGCGGCGGATGTTGCCGTCGTAGGCGGTGCCCATGCCATAGATCACTGTGGGATCGGTCTGCAGGCGCATGCCAAGCTTGAGGCGGCGGTTGAACACGCCCGAGATCGCAGGGCGTTCTTCTGCGATGCCGGTTTCCTTCTCGATGATCGAGGCCAGCACCAGTGCCGCTTCGCGATCTTCGAGCTTCAGTCCCGGCGCGCGCGTCTCCCAGGCCTGGTCGAGGGTGGCTTCCAGCGCGGCGTTGGCACGCCGCAGCAGGTCCACGTCGCTGTCGCCCGTGGTGTAGAGATAGGTTTCGGGCAGGAAGCGCCCCTCCGGATGCACGCCCGGCTTGCCGAGCGCCGCCATCAGCTCGGCATCGTCGATGTCCTGCAGGGTCTGCACCAGCGGCGTCGCGCGGGCCAGCGCTGCGCGCAGTTCGCGGATGTTCCAGCCTTCGACGATCGTGAAACGGTGATGGATGACCTTGCCGTCGCGCATCCGGATCAGCAGCTCACGCGGCGTCATCGACGGGGCCAGCGGGTACTCGCCGACCTGGATCCGGGAATCGGCGCCCAGCTCGCGTGCGAGCACGCGCCATTCCAGTTCATGCCCCTGGGTCGCGCCGGCCTCGCGCAGGCGTCCGAGCACACGCTGGAACGAGTCGCCGCGCGCGACCACCAGGGTGCCGGCATCGGCCAGCCCGGTCATCGGTCCATCGGCAAAGCGGGTGTAACGCGCGTGCAGCAGGAACGCGGCGACGCCGGCGAGCAGCGCGATCACCACGACCCCGCTCAGCAGGACGGGCAGGATGCGGCGGCGGGCGCGGGGCGTTGCGGAATCGGTCATGGGCGGCGGTGGCCGTCACTGTGGAAGCGGGCGGGCAGGATACCGTGGCAGGCCGGCGGCCATACAGACACCGCCGCGACCGGGCGGCCTGCGCCCGTCGCCCTGCGATCAGCCCGACAGGCCGAGTGCGCGCAGGGTGCCGCGCGCCTTGGCGCGGGTTTCCTCGAGTTCGCGATCGGGATCGGAGTCGGCGACGATCCCGGCCCCGGTGCGGAAGCGCGCGGTATCGCCCTCCACCTCGGCGCTGCGGATCAGGATGTTCAGGTCCAGGTCGCCATCACGGTTCAGCCAGCCCATCGCGCCGGTGTAGGCGCCGCGTCCCTGCCCTTCGAGCTCGGCGATGATCTGCATGCAGCGGACCTTGGGACAACCGGTGATCGTGCCACCGGGGAACACCGCGGCGATCGTGCGGCCGGGCGTGGTCCCGGGCCGCAGCCGGCCACGCACGTTGCTGACGATGTGGTGCACGTGGGCATAGCTCTCCACGCACATCAGTTCATCGACCTCGACGCTGCCCGGCACGCAGACCCGGCCCAGATCGTTGCGCTCCAGATCCACCAGCATCACATGTTCGGCGCGTTCCTTCGGATGGCCGACCAGTTCCTGCACACGCGCCGCGTCATCGTCGCCATCGAAGCGCGCGCGGGTGCCGGCGATGGGTCTGGTCTCGGCCAGATCGCCCCGCACCGAAACCAGCCGCTCGGGCGATGCGCTGGCCACCGCCCAGCCGTCCCCCTGCAGCAGGCCGGCGAAGGGCGCCGGATTGTGCTCGCGCAGCCGCGCATACAACGCCGCAGGATCCAGCGGGCCGGCGAAGCGGGCCCGCCAGCCGCGGGAGAGATTCGCCTGGAAGACGTCGCCGGCGGCGAGGTAGTCGAGCACGCGCCGCACCCCGCCCGTGAAGCGTTCAGGGGCGTCCTCGTCGAGCGCGACCGGCGCCTGCCAGTCGGGCGCGGCAGGGACCGGCTGCCCGGCTGCGGCCACGAGTGCCGCCAGGAGCGTCTCGGCGCCGGCTTCGGCGACCGCGATGCACTCGCCACTGGCATGGTCGCGCAGGATCGCCGCGGGGCAGCGCCAGGCGACCGCGACCGGCAGCCCGCCACTTGCGTCCGGCAGCGTCAGGACCGGCTCGACCTGGGCCGCCAGCTCATAGCCCAGATACAGCGCCCAGCCGCCCCGGAACGGCCAGCGCGGCTCCTCGCGGGGCTGGCGCAGTGTCCGCCATTGCGCATCGAGAGCGTCCAGAAAGCCGCCATCGAGCGGCGCACCGGCCGCGTCACGGGTCACCCCGTCGGGGTCGAGCTGCAGACGCGTGCCGTCGGTGGCCAGCAGCAGGTCCCAGCGCGCATGCGCTGTGCCGTGGGCCACCGATTGCAGCAGCAGCGGGTGTCGCGTCGGCGCCGCGCGTTGCAGCGCCAGCAGGTCGGTCCCGGGGGCAAGCGGATGGGTGATCAGCACGGCGGGATCCTGTGGGCTGCGGTCATGCTGACGTGCGCGGACGCCCGGCCGCTTCAGGCGTCGAGTTCGGTCCAGCGCTGGTATGCGGCGTCGAGCGCTTCCTGGGCTGTCCGCAGCTGTTCACCATGCGCGGCGATCGCGGCCGCATCGCGCTGGTAGAACGTGGCGCCCTGCATCTCGCTGGTCAGGCGGGCGATCTCCGCCTCCAGTTGCTCGATGCGACCCGGCAACTGCTCGAGTTCGCGCTGATCCTTGTAGCTGAGCTTGCGGCGGGTCGCGGTTGCGTCGGCCGGCGCCGCGGTCGTGGCGGCCTTCGGTGCCAGCGTGGTGGCCGGCAACGCGGTGCCGGGTTGCGGGCGCTGCCGCAGCCAGTCCTCGTAGCCGCCGATGTATTCGCCGACGTGGCCGTCGCCTTCCATCACCAGCGTCGAGGTCACCACGTTGTCGAGGAAGTCGCGGTCATGGCTGACCAGCAGCAGGGTGCCGGGATACTCGGCCAGCAGCTCTTCCAGCAGCTCCAGCGTCTCCACGTCGAGATCGTTGGTGGGTTCGTCCATCACCAGCAGGTTCGACGGCTGCGCGAACAGCTTGGCCAGCAGCAGGCGGTTGCGCTCGCCGCCCGACAGCCGGGTGATCGGCGCGCGCGCGCGTTCCGGCGTGAACAGGAAATCCTGCAGATAGCCGATCACGTGCTTGCGGGTGCCGTTGATCTCGACGAAATCCTGGCCTTCGGCGACGTTCTCCAGCGCGTTCCAGTCCTCGCGCAGCGTGGCGCGATACTGGTCGAAGTAGGCGATCTGCAGCTGGGTGCCGGCCTTCACTTCACCGGACTGCGGCTGCAGCTCGCCGAGCAGCAGCTTGAGCAGCGTGGTCTTGCCGGTGCCGTTGGCGCCGATCAGGCCCACCCGGTCGCCGCGGAAGATCGTGGTCGAGAAGCCATCGATCAGGCGTCGCTCGCCGAACGCGAACGACACGTCCTTCAGTTCGATGACCTTCTTGCCCGAGGCATTGGCCTGCGCGGCGGCCATGCGCACGTTGCCGGTCAGATCACGGCGCTGGGCCCGTTCGTTGCGCATCGCCTCGAGCCTGCGCACGCGGCCTTCGTCGCGCGTGCGACGGGCCTTGATGCCCTGCCGGATCCAGGTCTCCTCCTGGGCCAGCAGCTTGTCGAAACGGGCCTGTTCCTGGGCCTCGGCATTGAGCCGCTCCTCGCGCCGGCGCACGTAGTTGTGCCAGTCGCCGGGCCAGCTGGTCACCTTGCCGCGGTCGATCTCGACGATCCGGGTCGCCAGCGCACGCAGGAAGCGCCGGTCATGGGTCACGAACACGATCGCGCCGGGCCACTGCTTGAGGAAGCCCTCGAGCCAGTCGATCGCGGCGATGTCGAGGTGGTTGGTCGGCTCGTCGAGCAGCAGGATGTCCGGCGCCGACACCACGGCGCGCGCCAGCAGCACGCGGCGCTTCATGCCGCCCGAGAGGCGGGTGAACTCGGCATCGCCGTCGAGCTGCAGGCGCTCGAGCACCTCGGTCACGCGCTGATCGATGCGCCAGCCGTCGAGCGCTTCGATGCGCGCCTGCACGTCGGCCAGCGCGTCGTAATCCTCGGCATGCAGCAGCCGGTGATATTCGGCCAGCGCGGCGCCGGCTTCGCCCAGCCCCCCGGCGACCACGTCGAACACGCTGCCGTCCGCGCCGGCGGGCACTTCCTGCTCGAGGCGGGTGACGCGCACGCCCTGCTCGCGGCGGATCTCGCCGTCGTCGGGTCGGATCTCGCCGTCGATCAGGCGCATCAGAGTGGATTTTCCGGCGCCGTTGCGGCCGATCAGCGCGACGCGCTCGCCGCGCTCGATCGCCAATTCCACACCGTCCAGCAGCAAGGGTCCGCCGACGCTGTAGTCGACGTCATTCAAGGTCATCAAAGGCATCGGAGGATTCTACCGGGTCTGGACGGCTGCGGCTGCGTGGGCGAACGCCCGCGCTTGCGGCGTCTTTAAGCCCTCCCCCGCCTGCGGAGAGGGCTGGCGGGGGCGAAGCCTCCGTGTCGAAGCAACCTCAAGGCGGTCGTCGGTGGGACACCCTGACACCAGACATCCCGGGGCGGGCCGATGGCCCTCCTCCCAAGCCTCGCCCGCTATGCCTCCCCCGCCATGCAGGGGAGGGCCTCGATGGGCGTCGCTCGCGAGGGCGTGGGAGGAATTCCGGGAAAGCCTGCCCTCACCCCACCATCGGCGTCCGCCGATGGTCCTCCCCTCTCCCGTGGGGAGAGGGGCGTCGGTGTTCCGCCTGCGGCGGAACGCGACTTGTCACGAACTACACGACAGCATCGAACAGCCGGCCTTCGTGCGCGCCCAGTCCGGACGCCTGGCGGCAAACGCCTCACGACCCGGCTGCTCGTCGTAGGGGCGGCGCATGACATCGAGCAGTTCCGCGATGGCGTCGGGGTCGCCGGCCTCTGCCCGGTCGATCGCCTGTTGCGCAAGATAGTTGCGCAGCACGAACTTCGGATTGGCGGCGTGCATCCGCGCGCGCCTGTCGGCGGCCGGCTCGCCGGTCTCGCGCAGCCGCGCCGCGTACTGCTGCAGCCACGCCTCCAGCCGCGTGCGGACTTCGTCGCGCGCAGCCTCGTCGTAGAACGCGTCGGCGACGACATCGAGCGTGGGCGCCTGCGGATCCAGATCGGCGAGCCCGCGGAAGAACAGGGTCATGTCGACTTCGCCCGCCTGCAGCAGCCCCTGCAGCGCACGCATCGCATCGCCGTCGCTGTCGCGGAAGTCCGGCAGGCCGAGTTTGGCGGCGGTGGTCTCGCGCTCGAGCCGCGCGTAGGTTTCGGCATAGGCATCCAGTCCGGCCTGCAGCGGCGCGACGTCGTCGAACAGCGGCGACAATGCCTGCGCAAGCCGCCCCAGGTTCCAATGCGCGACCCGTGGCTGCCAGCCGAAGCGGTAGCGGCGACCCTGGGCATCGGTGGTGTTGGGGGTCCAGTCGGGATCGTAGTTGTCCACCCAGCCGTAGGGGCCGTAATCGATGGTGAGCCCGAGAATCGACATGTTGTCGGTGTTCATGACGCCGTGGACGAAGCCCACCCGCATCCAGCCGGCAATCATTTCCGCGGTCCGGGTGCAGACTTCGGTAAACCACGCGCCGTACAGCGCCTCGCCGTCACCTTCGAGATGGGGGAAATCGCGCGCGATCGTGAAGTCCGCGAGCGCGCGCAGCAGATCGATGTCGCCGCGCGAGGCCGGCAGCTCGAAATGGCCGAAGCGGATGAACGAGGGCGCGACCCGGCACACGATCGCGCCGGGCTCGGGCGCGGCATTGCCGTCGTAGAACATGTCGCGCACGACCGCATCGCCGGTTGCCACCAGCGACAGCGCACGCGTGGTCGGAATGCCGAGATGGTGCATGGCCTCGCTGCACAGGAACTCGCGCACCGACGAGCGCAGCACCGCGCGTCCGTCGGCCGTGCGCGAGTACGGCGTCGGACCGGCACCCTTGAGCTGCAGCTCCCAGCGCCGCCCGTCGTCCGCCACGCCTTCTCCGAGCGTGATCGCGCGTCCATCGCCAAGCTGACCCGCCCAGTGCCCGAACTGGTGGCCGCCGTAGTTGGACGCGAACGGCATCATGCCCGGGGCCAGCGCATTGCCGCCGAAGACCTCGGCGAACATGGGTGAGGCGACCGTCTCGGCGTCGAAGCCGAGCGCGCGCGCCATTTCCGCCGAGTGCGCGAGCAGGCGCGGGCGCGCGACCGGCGTGGGCAGCACCGGCGACCACGCCGCGCCCTCCACCTGCCGGCGCCGGCTGCCGGACTCCGTATCGCCGGGCAGCGCGTGCACGAAGCGGTTGTCGAAGCGCAGCCCGTGGGCCAGCGCAGCGGATGCCGGGCCGCTCACCGGCCCAGCTCGAACGGCCCGCCGGCCTCGACCGCGCGCAGGTATGCGGGGCGTGCGTGGATCCGCTCGACGAACCGGCGGATGTTCGGACCGACCAGGTCCGGAGCGCGTGCGACGGCCGCTTCCAGGGGAAAGCTCATCTGGATGTCGGCCGCGGTGAAGCGGTCGCTCGCGAACCACTGGTAGGCGCCCAGCTCGCGATCGATGTACTGGAGGTGGGTCTGCAGCTGCGGGGCGATGAAGGCCTGCGTGACCTTGTCGGCGATGCCGCGGGCAACCGGCTTCACGAAGAACGGCATCGGCGCGCTGCGCAGGCGGGAAAACACCAGCGACAGCAGCAGCGGCGGCATCGCCGAGCCTTCCGCGTAATGCAGCCACTGCCGGTAGCGCAGACGTTCGTCTTCATCCTCCGGGCCCGGAGAAATCGCGTGTTCCGTATCGAAGCGCTCGATCAGGGCCTCGATGATCGCGCCGGATTCGACCAGGCGGCGCCCTTCCAGCTCGACGATCGGCGCCTTGCCGAGCGGATGCACGTCGCGCAGCTCCCGGGGCGCAAGCATCGTCTTCGGGTCACGCGCGTAGCGGACGACCTGGTAGGGCTGGCCAAGCTCTTCGAGCAACCACAGCACACGCTGCGAACGCGAGTTTTCCAGATGGTGGACGCGGATCATGAGGGGGTTTCCGGTGCGATCCTGTTGCAGATGGGGACGCGGCCGCACGAACCGAAGGGTCGCGCCGCTTCGCCCCCAGGGACGTGAACGGCAGCCATCGCGGTCGCGTGACGGCGCCGTGATCGAATCCTTCGCCCGCCCGCCCGGTTTAGACTATGCGGTTCCCCGCCCGGCCCTGCGCCGGCGCTATGAGAGACCGCACTATGAGCGCCGAGACGCCCATCACGCCCGACGAATCCCCCAAGTTCACCGACCTCAACCTGCCCGAGCCGCTGCTGCGCGCGCTTGCCGCGGTGGGCTACGAATCACCCTCCCCGATCCAGGCCGCGACGATCCCGCCGCTGCTGGCCGGCCGCGACGTGCTGGGCCAGGCCCAGACCGGCACCGGCAAGACCGCCGCGTTCGCGTTGCCGGTCCTGGCCCGCATCGATCCCGCGCAGCGCAAGCCCCAGGCGCTGGTGCTGGCGCCGACCCGCGAACTTGCGATCCAGGTGGCCGAGGCCTTCCACAAGTACGCGGCGTTCATGCCCGGCTTCCAGGTGCTGCCGATCTACGGCGGCCAGGGCTATGCCCAGCAGCTCAGCGCGCTCAAGCGCGGCGTGCAGGTGATCGTCGGCACGCCGGGACGCGTGATCGACCATCTCGAGCGCGGCTCGCTGGACCTGTCCGAACTGCGCGCGCTGGTGCTCGACGAAGCCGACGAGATGCTGCGCATGGGCTTCATCGACGACGTCGAGGCCGTGCTGAAGAAGACGCCCGAGTCGCGCCAGGTCGCACTGTTCTCGGCGACGATGCCGCAGCAGATCCGCCGCATCGCCCAGACCTACCTCAAGGATCCGGTCGAGATCGCGATCAAGTCGACGACGACGACCGCGGCCAACATCCGCCAGCGCTACTGGATGGTCAGCGGCGTCAACAAGCTCGACGCCCTGACGCGGATCCTCGAGGCGGAGCCCTTCGACGCGATGATCATCTTCGCCCGCACCAAGCTGGGGACCGAGGAACTGGCACAGAAGCTGGCGGCGCGCGGGCTGTCGGCCGCGGCAATCAATGGCGACCTGGACCAGAAGCAGCGCGAGCGTGCGATCCAGAACCTCAAGGACGGCCGTCTCGACGTGCTGGTGGCGACCGACGTGGCCGCCCGCGGCCTGGACGTCGACCGTATCAGCCACGTGCTCAATTACGACATTCCATACGACACCGAGAGCTACGTGCACCGCATCGGCCGCACCGGCCGCGCGGGTCGCAGTGGCGAGGCCATCCTGTTCGTCGCCCCGCGCGAACGCGGCATGCTCGGCGCCATCGAGCGCGCCACGCGGCAGAAGATCGAGCAGATGCAGCTGCCCAGCGTCGAGACGGTCAATGAGGCGCGCGTCGCCAAGTTCCTCGAGAAGATCACGACCGCGCTGGAGAGCAGCGACCTGGGCATCTTCCGCGACTTGATCGAACGCTACGAGCGCGAACACAACGTGCCCGCGGCCGAAATCGCGGCCGCACTGGCCAAGGTGGTCCAGGGCAGCACACCCCTGCTGCTCGAGCCGCCGCGCAAGCCGGAAAAGCCGGCATTCGAGCGCGAATACGTCGAACGTCCGGGTGGCCGCGAAGCGTCGCGTTCGGCGCGCGAACCGCGTGAGCCCCGCGAACCGCGCGCACCGCGTCCGGACACCGGCCCGCGCGACCCGGACGTCGGCATGGAGACCTTCCGCATCGAGGTCGGCTACGTGCACGGCGTGCAGCCGGGCAACATCGTCGGCGCGATCGCCAACGAAGCCGACCTGGAGAGCAAGTTCATCGGCCGCATCGACATCCGCGACGACTACAGCCTGGTCGACCTGCCCGAAGGCATGCCCAAGGAGCTGCTCGAGCACCTGAAGAAGGTCCGCGTCGGCGGCCAGCCGATCCGCATCCGCCGTGCCGAAGACGCCGACATGACCGCCGCGCCGCCGCGTGCCAAGCGCCCGTTCGGCGCCAAGCCGCCGGGGAACAGGCCGGGGGGCTTCAAGCCGGGTGGCCCGCGCAAGGGACCGCCGCGTCGCGACCCGCGCTGAGCGAGTAAGCGGTAAGCGGTAAGCGGTAAGCGAATCTTCGAATCCGGCGGGGCGGATGCCCTGCCGGTCGCTGCGGCAGGGCGCGGGCCGGCCGCAGCATATGCGCCCGAGGACCCGTAGCGCGGTCTCCGGCACAGTCGAGTCGCATCCACCGTCGCGGCGCATGCCGCGACCCGGATGCATCGGCAGCGGCGCAGCTTCAAGAGCTGCACCTTCGGCGTCCTGCACGCCAGCGAATCGACGACACGCGATCAGGCAACCTGCGCGGCCGCCTCACCTGCTCCCTCACTTGAACGCCAGCCCGGCGCGCGACCGCGCGTTGCCGGGGCCGATCATGCCCGGCAGCCCGGTGCATGTGGGAGCGCCCTCGACTGGCCCTCATGCCCGCAGCGGGAATGTCCTGCGATCAGCGTCCTGCCCGTGCAGCTCCGACGACTGCGGCAGAGCCGCTTCACGGCAATGCACGCGTGGCCGGACCATTTCCCGCGGCGTCGCCGTGTGCGCCTGGCCGCCGGGATCAGGGCAGGCCGAGTTCCGGCAGCGCGATGTCGGGCACCCGCACATCGGGCCCCAGCACATGGAACAGCTCGCCCAGGGTCGGCCAGCCGAAATACGGGGCCAGCCACCAGTAGGCCGCGATGACGATCAGCACCGTCACGATCAGGCGCAACACCACGCCGGCCACCTTGAAGGCCAGCCAGATGCCGAGGATCACCAGCACGAAGCCGAGCCAGCTCATGCGGCGACGCCATCCTGCAGCGGACGCAACTGGGGATCGAGTGCCACGCGCGCGTCGAACACGAAACAGCGGCCGTCGTAGCCGAAGCCGCCAATCTGCTCGAAATAGCCCAGGATGCCGCCGTCGAGCTGCAGCACGTTGTCCATGCCGTCGGCGCGCATCCACAGCGCCGCCTTTTCGCAGCGGATGCCACCCGTGCAGAAGCTGACCACGGTCGCATCGCGCAGTGCCTCGCGGTGCGGCGCCAGCGCGTCGGGCAGCTCGGTGAAATTGTCGATCGGCAGAGTCAGCGCGCCCTCGAACGTGCCGTGAGCGAATTCCTCGCGGTTGCGCGTGTCGAGAAGCACGAGTCGCCGGCCGGCATCGTCGTGGCCCTGGGCGATCCAGCGCGCCAGCACCGCGGGCGCGACCTCGGGCGCCCGCGCGGGCGCGGTGAGCGGCATGGCTTCAGGCTTGCGGAAGCTGATGATCTCGGGTTTGACCTTGACCTTCAGGCGGCCGAAGGGCTGCACCGCACTACCGCTGAGCTTGGCCTGCAGCGTCCCGAAGCGGACATCGGCGCGCAGCGCGGCGAGCAACGCGTCGATCGCCTCCGGCGCTCCGGCCAGGAACAGGTTCACGCCTTCCGGCGCGACGAGCACGGTCCCCAGCAGGCCGCCTTCCACGGCGAGACCGTGCAGCCACGCGGCGACGTTGTCGGGATCGTCGATCGCGACGAAGTGATAGGCGGCGAGGTTCTGGATCATGGCGCCATTGTAAGGTCGGGATCGCCGCAGCGATCCGCGACCCCGCAGCGGTCGTCAGCGCTCGTGGTTGTCGCGGACGAAACGGTCGAAGAGGCGCACGCCGTAACCCGAAGCCCCCATCGGAACCGTCGATACCTCGCTGCCGTCGCGCCAGGCCATGCCGGCGATGTCCAGGTGTGCCCAGGCACGGCCGGCATCGACCCACTCGCCGATGAAGTGCGCCGCGGTGCCCGAGCCCGGACGCCCGCCGCCATTGCGCAGATCCGCGATCGGCGACTCCAGCATCTTGCCGTAGCCCGGATGCATCGGCATGCGCCACACCGGCTCACCGGCCGCCTCGCCTGCGCGCTGCAGCTGCGTGGCCAGCGCGTCGTCGCGGGTGAAGAGGCCGGCATAGTCGTTGCCCAGTGCGGTGACGATAGCGCCGGTCAGCGTGGCGATGTCGACGATCACGGCCGGGTTGTCCTGGCGCTGCACGTACCAGAGTGCATCGACGAGGACCATGCGGCCCTCGGCGTCGGTGCTCATGATCTCGTAGGTGCGGCCGGAGGCGGTGCGCACCACGTCGCCCGGGCGCGAGGCGGTAGACGACGGCATGTTCTCGGCCAGCGCCGCGACCGCGACCGCGTTGACCCGCGCGCCACGGCCGGCAAGCGCGAGCACGGCGCCCGTGGCGCTCGCCGCGCCGGCCATGTCGTACTTCATCCGCCACATGTTCTCGCTGCCCTTGATCGAAAGGCCACCCGAATCGAAGGTGATGCCCTTGCCGACGAAGGCCACCGGCGCCTCGCCGCGCGCGCCACCGTTGTAGCGGACGAGCATCAGGCGCG
Source organism: Luteimonas sp. 100069 (assembly GCF_003813845.1). Classification (NCBI taxonomy): domain Bacteria; kingdom Pseudomonadati; phylum Pseudomonadota; class Gammaproteobacteria; order Lysobacterales; family Lysobacteraceae; genus Luteimonas; species Luteimonas sp. 100069. The sequence continues at coordinate 1,067,094 of NZ_RPFN01000001.1, read as the reverse complement.
GCGGCCGCACACTGCCCTGGCCGACGGCCAAGAGGCTGCCCATCCCCAGGCGCTCCATCGCGGGCACGTCCAGCACCTCGATGCTGACGTTCGGCTTGCCCGCGAACGCAGCGCGCGTACGTGCGACGAATTCCTCCGGATACAGCGCGTTCGCCGGCTCGGTCACCAGGTCGCGCGCGAACGCGACGCCTTCGGCGACCGCCTGCCAGTCGCCATCCCAGCTGCGTGCGGCCGCGGCGCCTTCCGGGCTGCGCACGACCAGGCTGCCCTGCCCCGCCGGCGAATCCTCGCGCTGCTTGCGGTAGGTATCGAAGCGGTACTGACCCAGCGTGGCGCCGAAGGCCAGCTGCGCCGCGGCGCCGGGCTCATTTCCGTCCCAGACCACGTCGACCTGGGGCGCGCGGCTGCGCGCCGCAAAACGCCCGACATGGCCGCCCACCTGTTCGATGCGCTGCGCATCGGCGGGCCCGCTGCCGGCACCCACCAGGAGGATATGGTCGTACCCGGCCATGCCGGGCAGCTCGAGCTGGCTGCCGAGCTTTCCGCTGAAGCCTGCCGACGCCGCCGCGCGGGTCAGCGCGCCATTGCTGGCGGCATCGAGCCGGGCGAATGTACCCGCGCGAGACGCGCCCTCGGCCACTTCCTCCACCGCCAGCACGAGGGTGCCGGTGGCCGGTGCGCCATGCGCATCGAAGCGGACGTCACGCTGCGCAGCGGCTGGCAGGGAAAAGGTGGCGATCAGGCTGGCGAGCAGCAGGGGCTTGAGCGGGCGGAACGAACGCATGGCAACTCCAGACAACGGCGGGACGTGCCCCGGGGCGGGCACTGGCAACCCGCGACCATAACAACGCCTGCTCGCGCGCGGGCCTGCCGGAGGTCATGGCGGTGGAAGGTCAACCATTCGCTGCGCCACCCCGGCTGGCGCAGACATCGGTGACTCGCGGCAAGGGGCGTTCCGTCCACGGCTGCGCGAAACTGGCCGCCGATCGTGCGCGGCGTACGCAGCGCGAGGTAGCTGCCCTTCGGGCGCGAACGCAGCAGCAGAGCCAGCTCCCGGGCATCGCCCATCCACGTTTGCTCAGGTGTCCGCGAGCGGGCGGCTGAGATCGGAACGCAAGCGCCGGCTTCGTCCGGGCTGTCGCGGATTGGTCGCGGTCATCAAGGACCGGCGCGCGATCGATAGGCGCGGCTGCGAGACCGCGGATCTGCGCAGCAGACGCAACGCGGACCGCCAGGGCGTCTCAGCGCGAGAGCATGTAACCGGGAACCGCCATCAGCCCGATCAGGAAGATGATCGCCAGCACGATCATGACCAGCCGCACCGGATCGGCGCGCGCGATATCGGCAAACGTCTCCGTGGTGCCCTCGCGCTCGGCACGTTCGCGCGCTGCGCGTGCCCGCGCCTGGCGCCCGCGCTGGTACTCCGCCATCAGGCGCTTGGCCTCGGCGAAATCCTCGTTGTTGCGCAGCCAGATGCCGCCATGCGAGATACCGAACGGGCTGGGTCTGGTCTGGTACCACTCCATGCCGGCGGCATCGAGGAAGTCGCGCACGTCGGCGGCTTCATCCTCGGGAACGTAACGCAGATTGAGCAGCAGCTTGGCCATGTGGCGATGATAACGCGGGGCCGCGCGGCCCAGCCCTGTGTTCAACGCTTGGTGGTCACCGCGCGTCGCAGGTTGTGGCGGGCCTGGGCGTCGAAACGCGCATGGAACCCGTCGTCGAGGAAGATCCGTTCGCGGGCCAGCAGGCCCTTGAGGAAGCGGCGACGGCCCAGCGCATACGTCCAGCGCGGCACATGCCGGTATTCGGCGGCGATGCCGCGGTCGTAGGCATCGAACGCCGCGGGCGACGCGCCAAGAATGGCCATGTCGCAATCGAGGAACCGGCGGGTGTCGTCGCCGCGGGGATCGCGGGGAAAATCATCGGCGACGAGCTGGCCATGCCGCGCCGTCAGCTCGATGAGCTCGGCCACGCGTGGAATGTCGATCCCCGCATCCGGCAGCCAGCGCGCAATCTCCGCGGCGGCCATCGCCGCCGAGCGCGCCTCGTTGTCGTCCCGGCGCGCGTCGTAGATGGCGTCATGGAACAGCATCGCCAGATAGACCTCGCGCGGCTGCGCCCAGCCGGGGCCCTCGGCCACCTCGTCGTAGAGACGCAGCAGCGCTTCGATGTGATCGAGCGAATGGTAGGCACGCGGCGGATTCCCATAGGCGTCGACCAATGCCGCATCCAGGGGCTCGGGCAGTACGAGCGGCGAGCGCGCCGGGACCAGTGCACTCACGCCGTGCCCCACGGACGCACCACGAGCAGGGCACCAACGCAGACCAGCGCCGCGCCTGCGAGGCGCACCGCATCGACGGGCCGCGGCGTCGACAGCACGCCGAGGTGGTCGACCACGAGCGAGCCTACGACCTGGCCGAACACGATCAGGCAGATCAGCGAAGCCGCGCCCAGGCGCGGCACGAGGAGGGTGCCGCAGAACACGAAGACCGCGCCGATGATTCCGCCAAGCCACAGCCCGGGCGGCAATGCCGCCAGCTCGCGGAACGACGGCCAGGCCGTGCGCGCCACCACCAGGACCATCGCCAATACCAGCGTGCCCACCGCGAACGACACGAAGGACGCGAACAATGCGCCTGCAGTGAGGGCGCCGAGCCTCGCATTGAGCAGCGCCTGCAGCGGCAGCACCATGCCGACGATGGCAGCCAGTGCCGCGCTGCCCAGCAGCCAGAGGTTCATCGCGGTCTCCCGCCAGACAAGAAGAAGCCCAGTCTAACGCCGGGCGAAAACGCACTCGCCGCCAGTCTGGAGCTGCACGCTGGGCGGCCTGCGAGCGTCCGGGGCCGCCATATCAACAGCGCCTGTGACCTCGATACCGCCCTGCACCACGCGGTGCGCTCGCCTACCCGGCTCAGCGTCCACTGCATGTTCCAGCTGACGCGGATGCCCCGCGGCGATCCGATCTCCGGCGGATCTCGGCCGGGGTCGCAAGAGCCCAGCGCGAATGACGTGCGCCGCGCCGTGGCCGACGCCAGCGGCAGCGGCAGCGGCAGCGAAAAACCCATGCTCGCGCGGCGGTGGTTTTCACTCAGCCAGCGTCGGGTTCACGCAGGTCGGCCGGGTTGCCGACGCCGTCGATGGCCCGCAACGCGGCCTCGCCGAGTACCGACTCGCGCGACCAGCCGGCCAGCGACGCCGCCGCATCCACCGCGTGCGCCCAGGTGCAGCGGTTGGCGAAAAGCATGCCAGGCACATCGAGCGTGCCACCGCGGCTGATGTAGCCCAGCGCGGTCATCCTGGCCGGCCCCTCGTCGATCCGGCGCAGCACGCCGAGCATGGGTTCGGGCCGGGTGTGGCTCAGCAGCACGCGCGGCAGCCCCGGCGGGAACAGCGCCTGCAGCGCGGCGTCGTCGAGCACGAACCCGGCCTCGATCGCATCGCGCGGCGCGCGCAGCCGGCCCGGTTCCAGCACCACGGTCACGCAGGCACGGCGACCGTGCGCGGCCAGATGCGCATGGGCCTTCATCGCTTCGTCCAGCTGGTAGGCGCCGATCGCGACCAGTTGCACCTCGGCATTGAGCGGGCTGCCGATGGCGACAGCGGCGCCGCGTGCGACGGCCATCTGCGCCGCATCTGCGGCAAAGTGCTGGACCACGTCGCGCTTGGACACCACCACGCACGCCACCTCGCCGCGGCCGCCGTAGATCGCGCGCAGGCCCGCGGTGGCGGTATTGCCGTCGACCGGAAACAGCACGCGCGCGGTGTCCGACATCTCGCCCAGCAGTGCCTCGCCGATCGTGGGGTCCTGGTGGGATTGCTCGTTCTTGGAGTTCTCCCAGGTATGCGACGTGACCACGAGCGGCACCGATATCCAGCCCGGCGACTGCCCCAGCTCGCGCTGGCGCCGCGCGAACACCACCTCCTGGCGCAGCAGGCCCAGCATCTTCATCGCGAAGGCCTCGTAGCTGACGATGAGGTTCAGCCCGCCCTTGTTGCCGAGCGCGGCCGCGGCGACCGCTTCCTCGTTGAGCGCGGTGATCACTGCCCCGTGCAACGACTCCGCCACCCCCGGCTCCGGGACGTTGACCCGGTGCTTGAGCCGCGCGAGGGTGCCACCCATCTTGTTGCTGGCCAGCTCGTCCGGGTTGCCCACGCGTACGCGCAGGCCCGGGTTGGCCTCCACGAGCGCCACGAACCAGTGATCGATCGAGACCATCGCACTCCCGATGGCGCGCGGCGTCTCCCACTGCGGCTCGGGCAGCAGCGGCGCCGGCGGTCGACGATGCGCCATGGCATGGGCACTTTCGGGTGGCCGATGCTGGCGCCGATGCACGGACAGGGTGTCGAGTGCCGCGTCCAGCTCGGCGGGCGCGACATGCAGCGCCTGCGCGCCTGCATTGAATGCCGCGCGTGCGTGCGCATCCGCGTGCGGATTGCTGGACAGCGGCAGGTTGTGCGCGGCATTGGTGCCCGCACCAGGGAATCCGAAGCCCTTTTCGGTCTCGGCTATGACATAGGGCAGCGGGGCCGGATAGCGACGCTCGTGCTGCTCGGCGAATGCCTGCAGGGCGGCCTCGGCCTCGATGATCGCGCAGGCGATGGCCGCCGGATCATGTCCATCGACGATGACCGGCGCGAAATCGTTATGACGCAGGTCCTCCGACAGCCAGGTCGCGCCGCCCTCCTGCACGATCTGGGTGCGCTGCTCGATGCGCCGGCCGTTGAGGATCATCACCGGCACGGCCATCCCGCAGTCCTCGGCACGCCACCATCGCGGCGCCCAGTCCGAGCCACGCTGCTCTTCGAACGCACCATCGCTGAGGAAGGCCACCAGCCGCTCGCCCGGCAGCGGCATGTGCACGTACTGGAGTGCGGCGAAGCCGAGGTAGCCGCCCTCCGACACCGCGCCTGCGGTATTGGGGCCGGCGTGACTGCCGACGGGCACCGCGGACCGGCCGTCGGCGCCGATGGCGTAGGAGTAGAAGTCGCAGATCAGCTTGGACAGACTCGCCTCGCTGCGGTCGTAGCGGCCCCGTTGCGTCGCCGAAACGTCGCCGGTCAGCGCATTGACCGCCTCGATCGCGGCGACGCAGTGGCCCTGCCCCATCAGCCACCCGCGCGTGGTCGAGGTCAATGCGTTCGCCAGCAGGTAACCGACGAACGCCGGCACCATGTTCAACGCACCGCCGGTGTGGCCTTCGGGCACCGGCTTGAAGTCGATCGCCTCGAGCGGTGCGCCGGACAGGTCGATCCGACGTGCATAGGTCATGTGCGCGACCACGCTCATCGCCACGCAGGCCACCCGGTCGGCCGCCGCCAACAACGCCCGGGCCGAGGCGAGGTCCTCGATGCGGCCTGCGGCATGCAGCCGTATCAGCAGCCGTTCGACGCGTTCGATGGTCTCGGGGCGATGCACGATGGGGCCGTGGCCGTCGTGCCAGCTCGGTTGCAGGGGGGCGTTCGAGACCATCGGGAATCCTCCAGGGGAACGTTCGATCCGAATTGCGGTTTGCGAACCGGCCGCGGGCTGTCCCGATCCGGCGTCTCGCCCTGCGCGCCAGGCGCACGGTTGCCGGTCAGTCAGCCACGCAGCCTGTAGGACGGCCTCCGGCGGCGCTGCGGACTGCAGGGTGCGGCGCTGCCCTCTTGGACATGCTGCGCGCGCGGACCGTGCCGGAGCGCGAAGGAACCCGCCGCAATCGCATCGCTATGACCGGGCCGGTGAGAGACCTGTGCGCGGGCGGGCGGCCCTCCGCCCGGAACGCGCGCCGAGCCGCCCCCGGCCGAGTCCGGGAGTTCATACACCGGCGCACCCGCCGTTCGCCCGGCACGTCTGCTGCCGGATACAGACAACAGGGGCGGCGGCGTGCGCGCTTTCATCCCGTTACCAGTCGCCGCGCATGGCTCGCGGCAATCCATTCTTCGTTGGTCGGCTCGACGCCGACGATGACCGCGCTGGATGGCGCCGAGATCGTGGTCGCATCGGCTGCATTGGCCACGGGGTCCAGCGCCACCCCCAGAAATGCCAGGCCATCGCAGACCCGCTTCCGGATCTCCGCGCTGTGCTCGCCGACGCCCGCGGTGAACACCAGCAGGTCGAGCCCGCCGAGCACCGCCACCTGCGCGCCGATCTCGCGCACGATGCGCCGCACGTACAGCGCCAGCGCATCGCGCGCACGCGATGCTTCCGGCTCGTCCCCTGCCTCCAACGGCAGCAGCACGCGCGGCTCCGACGAGATGCCCGACACGCCCAGGAGTCCGGACTGGTGGTAGAGCACATGCGCCACCTCCTGGAGCGAGAGCTTCTCGATCTCCATCATGTAGAGCAGCGCCCCCGGGTCCAGAACGCCGGTGCGCGTGCCCATCATCAGCCCGTCGAGTGCGGAGAAGCCCATGGTTGTCGCCACGCTCCGCAGTTCGCGCATGCCGCACAGGCTTGCGCCACTGCCGAGATGGGCGACGATGGTGCGGCCGCGCGCGAGCGCGCCATGGCGCTCGGGCAATGCGACCGTCATGTAGGCGTACGACAGGCCGTGGAAGCCGTATCGACGCAGGCCGCGCTCCCAGGCCGCATACGGCAGGGGCAACTGTCTCTCCACCTTGTCGAGGGTGTGGTGGAACGCGGTGTCGAAACACGCAACCTGCGGAATATCGGGGCGCTCGCGCAGCAGGATCTCCATCGCTTCCAGCGCGAAGGGCTGGTGCAGCGGCGCGAGCGGCACATAGGAAATCAGATCCGCGAGCACCGCCGCGTCCACCCTGATCGGCGCTGCATATTTCACCCCGCCATGCACCACGCGATGCGCCACGGTGACGATGCGCCGGCCTTCGAGACGGACGGCAAGACGCTCGCTGATGATCTGCAGCGCCGCGCGATGGGGGTCGCTTGCGTCCAGCGTGACCGCGAACGGTGGCACGCCGGTTTCACCGAAATCCGGCGTCGAGCCGCCGATGCCCTGGACCTTGCCATTCCAGGCCGGTACGCGCGCCGGTGGTCCCTCGCCGGCTTCGAACACGGCGAACTTGATGCTCGACGAGCCGCAGTTCAGCACGAGAATCAGGTCGGATCCGTGTCCGCTCATCGTCGTCGGCTCAACGTGCCGTGTAACCGCCATCGGCGAGCACCGCGCTGCCGGTCATGAAACTGGCGCCCTCGGACAACAGGAAGGCCACCGCGTGCGCGATCTCGTCGGGGGCGCCGAGCCGGCCGATCGGATGCTGACCGACCAGCGCGTCGCGCGTTTCCGGATCCAGGCCATCGAGAATCGCTGTATCGACGTAGCCCGGATGGATGGAATTGATGCGGATGCCCTGCGCCGAATACGCCAGCGCCGCCGAACGCGTCAGGCCGGTCACCCCGTGTTTCGCAGCGACGTAGGCCGGTGCATTGGCATCGCCCACTACCCCGAGGATCGACGACATGTTGACGATCGCCCCGCCGCCCGCTTCGAGGATCGCCGGCACCTGGTACCGCATGCCGTACATCACACCGCTCAGGTTGATGTCGATGACGCGGCGCCAGTCTTCGGGCGACAGTTCGCCTACCGGGGCGAGCGTGCCGCCGATGCCGGCGTTGTTGAAGGCGAAGTGCAGCCCGCCATAGGTCTGCGTAGCGCATTGCACCGCGGCTTCCAGATCGGCTTCGCGCGAGACGTCGGCGACGTTGGCGACCGCCCTGCCCCCTGCGGCTTCGATCTGCGCCACGACCCGCGCCACCGGCTCGGGGCTCACGTCCGAAGCGACGACAGCGAGACCATTGGCAGCGAGCAGACGGGCCGTGGCCGCACCGATGCCGGAACCCGCGCCGGTGACCAGAACCACGTCGCCTGAAAATGTGTATTGCATGGGAAGCTCCTGTGTCGGGAAACGATGGCGCGCCGCCAGGGCGGCTCGCACCAGCAGTGGATCAACAGCAACGCGTTCACCCATGAGGCGATGCGATTCATGGTGGCCGGCGCGGCTGGTCTTCACGAACAACCCGGCTCGGGCGCAGGCCAGCATGCCCCGCCGCGACGCGGCAGCCGCGGCTGACACCGCCCCGGGATCGGACGCACAGCTCGCGCGACTCATCGCGCACCGTCCGGGCGGAGTTCTTCGAACACATCGAGACGGCGCAGCAGCCATTTCTCGAGTTCCAGCACCAGCAGCAGAGCGACACCCACCAGCACGATCACCACTCCTTCCAACAGCGGCACCGGTCGGGTGTCGAAGGCCATCTGCATCCACGGCAGATAGGTGAAGGCCAGTTGGGCCACGACCACGCCAGCCACTGCCCACAGCACGGCAGGCGTGCCGCGCAGCCCGCGCAGCGAGAAGGAACTGGCATGCAGATAGCGCAGGCTGAAGAGGTAGAAGATCTCCAGCACGCACAACACGTTGACGACCATGGTGCGCGCAGTGGCGACGTCGTGCCCACGTGACTGGGCCCAGCTGAAGATGCCGAAGGCGCCCGCACAGAACAGCAGCGACACGAGCACGATACGCCACAGCATGAAGGGCGAGACCAGAGGCGCATCGGCGTGACGCGGCGGCCGTCGCATGACGCCGGCTTCGGGGGGCTCGAAGGCCAGTGCCAGCCCCAGGGTGATGGTGAGCACCATGTTCACCCACAGGATCTGCGGCGGGGTCATCGGCAGTACCCAGCCGAAGGCGATCGCCATCACCACCGCCAGGGCCTCGCCGCCATTGGTCGGCAGGGTCCAGGCGAGCACCTTGCGGATGTTGTCGTAGACCGCACGGCCCTCGTACACGGCCGCGGCGATGGACGCGAAGTTGTCGTCGGCCAGCACCATGACGCTGGCTTCCTTGGCCGCTGCGGTGCCTTTTCGACCCATCGCGATGCCGATGTCGGCCTGCTTGAGCGCCGGCGCGTCGTTGACGCCGTCACCGGTCATCGCCACCGTATGCCGACGCGACTGCAGGGCACGCACGATACGCAGCTTGTGTTCGGGCGTGGTGCGGGCGAACACGCTGGCCGCCTCGGCGAGTTCCGGCAGCTCGTCATCGGACACGCTGTCGAGCGCCTGGCCGGTGACCACGCGCACCCGGTCGGCGAGCTTCAATTGACTGGCGATCGCGGCCGCCGTGGCAGCGTGGTCGCCGGTGATCATCTTCACCGCGATGCCGGCGCTGCGGCATTCGGCCACGGCGCGCACGGCCTCCTCGCGGGGCGGATCGATGAACCCGACGAAGCCGGCGAACACCAGCCCGTGCACGTCCTCCAGCGCGAAGCGCGACGGTAGGCCGCCGAGACGCCGCCATGCGAAGCCCAGGACGCGCTGCCCCTCGACACCGGCGACATCGATGGCGCGCTGCCATAACCCGGTGTCGAGCGGCGCCTCGGAGCCATCCGCCGCCGCTTGGGCCCGACTGAGCAAGAGCACCTGTTCCGGCGCACCCTTGACGCAGATGAGGGCGCCATGACCGTCCGCCTCGGCGTGCAGCGTCGCCATGAAACGATGCCCGGCGTCGAACGGCACCTCGTCGATTCGCGGGTACCGGCGGGCCATGGCGGCAGCATCGAGTCCGGTCTTGCCGGCCAGGGCCAGCAGCGCCCCCTCCATGGGATCCCCGACGATGCGCCAATCCGTCTCCCGGCCATACAGGCGGGCGTCGTTGCACAGCAGTCCGAGGGTCGCGACCCGCGTTCCGGCGGTCAGTGCCGCACCGCCGCCGGTCTCGGCCAGCACCTCGCCCCGAGGCGCATAGCCACTGCCGAGGACCCGCAGGCGGCCGGCGCTGGTGCCGATGCTGCGCGCGGTCATCTCGTTGCGAGTCAGCGTGCCGGTCTTGTCCGAACAGATCACCGTGGTCGCGCCCAGCGTTTCCACCGCGGGCAGGCGCCGCAAGATGGCATCCCGGGCCGCCATTCTGCGCACGCCGATCGCCAGCGTGATGGTGATGACCGCCGGCAGGCCTTCGGGCACCACGCCGACCGCCAGCGCCACCACCACCAACAGCGCATCCATCCACGGGTAGTCGCGCACGGCGACCGCGAACACGAACAGGACGACGGCCGCGACCAGGGCGACCGCAGTGAAGCCCCGGCTGAAGCGGGCGATCTGTCGCAGCAGCGGCGTGCTCAGCGTCTCGACCTGGCCGAGCAGCGCACCGATGCGACCGATCTCGGTCGCGGAGCCCGTCGCCACCACCAGTGCGGTGGCCTGCCCCGCCGACACCAGGGTGCCGGAATAGAGCATCGACGTGCGACTGCCCAGGTCCGCGCTCCCGGCCACTGGCGCAGCGGATTTTTCCGCAGGCACCGATTCGCCGGTGAGTACCGACTCATCGACGCGCAGCCCGCGCGCGTGCAACACCCGCGCGTCGGCGGGAACGCGGTCTCCAGCCTCGAGCATCAGCACGTCACCGGGCACCAGCGTGCCGACTCCCACCTGCACGCGTCCGCCGTCGCGCAGCACGCAGGCGGACGGCGCGAGCATGGTACGCAGCACCGCAAGCGACTGCTCGGCGTTGCCCTCCTGCACATAACCGACCACCGCGTTGACGGTGACCACCACGACGATGACCACCGCGTCCACCACCTGACCAACGAGCAACGCGATCAGCGCTGCAGCCAGCAGGACCAGGATCAACGGATCGTTGAAATGTCGCAGGAAACGGCGCCAGCCTGGAGTCGGCGTCGGTGGCGGCAACGCATTTTCCCCGTATCGACGAAGCCGCGCAGCGGCGTCTGCACTCGCCAGACCTTCAGTGGTGGCAGCGAGCAACCGCAGGCAGGCCTCCGCGTCCAGCGAATGCCAGGGCGTGACCGTCGCCCCGGCCGGAGACGGCGCCGATCCGGGTGTTTCAGCCATCATGCTCACGGTCTCTGCCGACCGCGCCAAGCGGTTGAGCGGAGACCGGAATCTCCTTCCAGGGTTCGGACATCGCGTGCCGGGTCAATCCGGGAGTGGCGTTGACGGCGGCGAGCGCTTCACTGCCCGCGCGCTCCCCGGTCCGCCCCGCGGTCGCGAGGCCGATGGCGAACGCCTTCTGCACGATCGTCGCGGCCCGGGCCAGGCCCTGGCCGTCGCCGAGCCGCCTCTGTACCTGCCGATACGGCGCGCTGGCGGTAAGCGAGGTCAGGGCGTGCCAGTCACCGCTGCCGGGTAGTTCGCGGACCTCGCGGTCGAGCGCAACGATTTTCTCCCCGATCACGTGGGCCGCGAACTCTGCCCAATGCTTTCCGCCCTGATGTCGCAGGCGCGCCAGCTGCGGAGGGAGTTCGGGATTGGCGTGCAGGAACTGGAGCGGCAGTGCAGCCTGATCGGACATGTCCTTGCCTCCGGTTCGAACGATTGGCAGGCGCGGTGCCTGGCCGGAGGACGGTCGCAACCGCCCGGTCGTGCGCGGAGCCCGCTGCGCGTGCGCCTCAGGCGCATCCATCATAGCCACGCCCGGTGAGGCATGGACGCCCTTCGCGATCGCCCGTGCAGCCGACCTGCGCCCCGCGGGCCGGACATGAGAAAGCCCCGGCATCTGCCGGGGCTTTCCATGGATCGACGAGAGTGCGCTATGGGCACGGTGTTGCCTGTGCACCGGGCGCAGCGCCTGGGTCAGCGCGCGTTCTTCATCGCGAGCTTGCGGGAGCGCATCACGTCGTGGCATGCGCGCACCTCCGGCATCAGACGCACGACGATGTCACGCGCCGCAGGCGGCGTGTCCGCATCGCGCGAAACATGGTCGAAGGCTTCCAGCAGACGGTCTTCCGACTCCTCCAGCTCGGCCACATAGCCGTATTCCTTGTCGCCGAGCGCGGCGCGGATCTTGCCGTACATGTGCTGCATGCTGCCGACGAACGTGCCCGAGTCCTCGGGCTTGCCGCCGGCCGCCTGCACCGCGCTGGACAGCTCGTTGACGATCTGAGCCTTGGTCGTCGCCATGCGTGCGAACAGCGTACGCAGTTCGGTGTCGTCGACCTTCTGCGCGGCCTCTTCGTAGAACTCCTTGCCGTCGCGGGCAATGGCGATCAGGTCGTTGAGGGTGTGTGCGGTCTTGTTGGACATCAGGCTCTCCAGTTGGAAAAAGTTGGCGGCGTGATCTCAGCCGTATCGACCGCCTGCATGCATCCTGCCGTCGGAATCTGGCGGCGTGCGCGGCGGAAATCGATGAGGGGACCTTATCGGCGCACTCGGCAACGACGCGTGATGCGGAGGCGACGATCCCGTGAACAGCTGCGGCGTACGCGCAAACCATTCCCGGGTCAGTCGTCGTGGCTGTTTCGGCGAGCGGGTTCAGCTTCGCCAGGCCCTCGGCAGGCTTCCGACTGCGCTGGCCAAGTTCACAATGAGGCGATGTCGGCTGGAGGATTTACTACGTGGCTTACGGGTCTCCACAAGGCGACCCCCTCGCCACGACCGGCATTCAACCCTGAAACCTGCCTCGCCTGCCCCCCGATTGCCGATGCAGCCGCGTCAGTTCAACCGCGCATCCCGTCCAGCAGACGCCAGACGATCAGGACGAAGCCATCGTGGATCAGCAACGTGGCGATCGTCTCCAGGGCCAGCGCAATCACCACCACCCAGCGTACGGGCAGGCCCAACGCGATTGTGAACCCGAGCAGGGCGAAGGCGGTGTCCGCGAGCGAATTGAGCACGCTGTCGCCGCGATAGTCGGGCGCGGCGTTGGCCGCGTTGTTCAGCACCAGGACTACCCAGGGCGTGTTCTCGATCATCTCCCAGATGGTGCTGCTGATCAGCGCGAGCAGCGCCCGGTCGATGACTGGCCATCGCGGGCGAAGCCAGGAGAAGACGAGATAGAGTCCCATGCCGAAGGCGACGTGCAGCGACGAGTACGCGTCGGCGATCTGCTGGGAGTTCTGCGAGGGATCCGCTCCGGATTGCCACAGCGAGACCACCCCGCACGGGCAGGTCAGGCTGCGTCCCATCCATAGCAGCCACCACACATGGACCGCGAGGGTCGCCGCCACGACCACTCCGACATGGCGAAGCCAGCGCAGCCGGGGAAAGGCGAGTCGCGCGTCCCTGTGCCAGCCGGAACGTCGCGTCATGCGGGAAGACGCCGCATGGGCGCCGCCGCGCACGTGCCACCGCAGGGTCGCCCTGCGCTCGGTGGCACCGCCGGCCTCGCCCCGATGCGGGCCCACCCTGCTGGGGCGCGCGCCGACGCGGCAAGGCCTTTCATATCGCGCTGACGCGGTGCTTCATGTGCGCTGCGTATCATCCTGCGTCCGCTGTCGGTGTCGCCCATGTCCATTCTGACGAACGTCGCGGTTTTCCTGTGCAGCCTGGTGGCGATGGAGCTGGTCGCCTGGGGCGCGCACAAGTACATCATGCATGGCTGGGCCTGGGGCTGGCACCGCTCCCACCACGCGCCGCGACGCGGCTGGTTCGAGAAAAACGATCTCTTCGCGCTGGTGTTCGCAGGTCTGGCCATCGCGTTGATCTACCTTGGCAGCCGCGGCTGGCATCCACTGGAGTGGGTGGGCGCCGGGATGACCGCCTATGGGTTGCTCTACTTCGTCGCGCACGACGGGCTGGTCCATCATCGCTGGCCGTTGCGCTACGTGCCGCGCAAGGGATATCTCAAGCGTCTCTACCAGGCCCATCGCATGCACCATGCGGTGGATGGCAGGGAGGGCTGTGTCTCGTTCGGCTTTCTGTGGGCGCCCTCCGTGGAGCGGCTCAAGACCGAATTGCGCCGGATCCACGGCGGGCCCATCCGCAGGCCCGGCGCCGGAGCTTCAGGCGAACGCGACTGACGGCCGTTGCCACAGCTGCGCGGGCCTCGGTGCCGCGGCCTGCCACCTGGAGCGCAGCGCCATGCCGGTGGCGCGTGCCAGCAGTCGCAGTTTTGCGGCGCCGGAAGTGGTGACGCGGCGATCCCAGGCGTGCGTGCCCTGCGCCCGGACCCGCAGCCCGATTTCCCGGTAGACCCCATGTGCCGCGCCCACCGCCCAGGCGGAGCGGAGCGGCAGCGCGGCGAGCCCGCCGTGAGCGGACGCGTAGTAAGGCTCCGCAGCGTCGATCAGCTGCGCCGCCAGTACCGCGAGCGCGCCGCGATGCGGAGGCGCGTCGAATCCGCGCCTGGGCAGGCCACGCGCGTCGAGCCAGCTCTCGGGCAGATAACAGCGGCCGACCGCCGCGTCGTCGACGATGTCGCGCGCGATGTTGGTGAGCTGGAAGGCGATCCCGAGGTCACAGGCACGATCGAGCGTGGCCTCGTCGTCGACCCCCATGACGCGCGCCATCATCAGTCCGACCACGCCGGCCACGTGGTAGCAGTACTGCAGCGTGTCGTCGAAGGTGCGGTAGCGGTGGCCTGCGGTGTCCATCGCGAAGCCGTCGAGATGTGCCAGCGGCAGTTCGACAGGGATGCCATGCGCGTTCGCCACCGCCTGCAGCGCGGCGAACGCCGGCTCCGCCATCGGCTCGCCCGCACAGGCCTGGCGCGTCCGTGCGTACAACCGGCGCAGCCGGTCATCGCCGTCGGCGACCGGCGCCGGCGCCGGCGCCGTCGCCGTCGCCGCGAAGCCATGCTGCTGGCCATCGACGACGTCATCGCAATGACGGCACCAGGCGTAGAGCAGCACCGCGCTGCGCCGGGTCGCGGGAGCGAACAGCCGCGAGGCGGTCGCGAAACTCCGGGAGCCGACATCGATCGATCGATAGGCATGCTCGAGCAGCGCCGTGGTCACCGGCCGACCTCCTCGAGCATCAGCCCCGCGGTGGCCTTGGCGGAGCCGACGACACCCGGCACGCCGGCCCCCGGATGGGTACCGGCCCCCACCAGATAGAGATTGCGGATGTCCGCGTCGCGGTTGTGCGGGCGGAACCATGCGCTCTGGGTGAGCACGGGCTCCAGCGAGAACGCAGATCCGTGATGGGCGTTGAGCGTGTCGCGGAAATCGAATGGCGTGATGAACCGGCTGGTCACGAGGTCGCGGCGCAGGCCGGGCATGTAGAAGCGCTCGAGATAGTCGAAGATCCGGTCGCGATAACGCGGACCCTCGACGTCCCAGTCGATGTCGGCGTTGCCCAGGTGCGGCACCGGCGCGAGCACGTAGTGGCTGCCACATCCGGGCGGCGCGAGCGAGGGATCGGTCACGCAGGGCGCATGCAGGTACAGCGAGAAATCGTCCGCAAGCGCCGGCCCGCTGAAGATCTCGTCGATGAGTCCGCGATAGCGTTGGCCGAAGCAGACAGTGTGATGGCGCAGCTGCGCATGGTGCCGGCTCAGTCCGAAATAGAGTACGAACAGCGACATGCTGAAGCGCTTGCGCTTGAGCGTCGCGGCCTGGCGCGCGCCGCGCGGGTGGTGCCCGAGCAGCCGGTCGTAGGTGTGCACCACGTCGGCATTCGATGCCAGCACGTCCAGCGTGAACGTGCGCCCGTCGGCCAGAGCCACGCCCGCCGCGCGGTCCTCCACCACCTCGATCCGCGCCACATCGGCGTCGAGTTCGATGCGACCTCCCAGATCCGCGAACAGCCGCACCATGCCGCGCACCAGAGCGCCGGTCCCGCCGCGCGGAAACCACACGCCCCACTCCCGCTCCAGCGCGTGGATCAGCGTATAGATCGATGAGGTCCGGAACGGATTGCCGCCGACCAGCAGCGAGTGGAACGAGAAGGCCTGGCGGAGCTGCTCGTCCTGGATGAACCGCGAGACCATGCCGTAGACGCTCTTCCAGGCCTCGAGCTTCGCGAGCTTGGGGCCCGCCCGGAGCATGTCGCGGAACGACAGGAACGGGACCGCGCCCAGTTCGATGTAGCCTGCCTCGAATACCGACTTCGAATAGGCCAGAAACCGGCGGTAGCCGGCGACATCGGCAGGATTGCGGGCATGGATCTGGCGGTCGAGCGATTCCTGGTCGTTGACGTAGTCGAAGTGCGATCCGTCCTCCCAGCACAGCCGGTAGAACGGATCGACCGCCAGCAGCTCGACGTAGTCGGCCATGCGCTTCCCCGACAGGGCGAACAGTTCCTCCAGCGCCAACGGATCGGTGATCACCGTGGGGCCGGCGTCGAAAACGAAGCCCTGGTCTTCGTACACGTAGGCGCGCCCACCGGGCTTGTCGCGTTTTTCGAGCAGCGTGGTGTCGAAGCCGCCGGCCTGCAGCCGGATGGCGAGCGCCAGCCCGCCGAAGCCCGCGCCGATCACCACTGCGCGCTTGCGTGCAGTCATCTGGAATTCCTGGTCTGGACAGGGTCGGCGCGCATGGCACGCCATGCCTGACCGACCGGGACGGGGGGTTTGCCGGCCACGATCCTGAGCTTGTCGAGCAGCGTCAGGCGGTCGGCATAGAACCGGGCGATCAGGCCGTCGGACAGCCCGTAGAACCGCTGCATCACGCGCCAGCGATCCGCGGGCCGGCCGGCCATGAACAGCATGCGGTTGAGCAGGCGGAAATACCCCTGGCGGCGCCAGCTCGCGGCGGCTTCGTCGCGGGTCAGCGCATGCAACCCGGCCGCATCGAGCTGCATGCTGGCCGCGATCCGCTCGGCGAGACGGACCGCATGCGGCAGCGAATAACCGGTGGTGGCATGGAACAGGCCCGCGGCCAGCCCGGCGCGCGGCTGCTCACCACCCTCGCTCCAGAAACGGTCGAAATCGCCGCCGAGCACGATCGGCAGCACGCCATGCTCCTCGCGCAGCCACTCGGCGATCGCCCAGCCGTGGCCACTTGCATAGCCCGTGATGTTGGCGCCCAGCGCTTCGAAATCCGCTGGCGCCTCGTCGACGTAGTGGGTGTCCTCGATGAGCAGGACGTCTTCCGCGAACGGCAGCACGTAGACGAAGCGGTAGCCCTGCCCCTGCGTCACATCGGCGTCCATGATCAGCGGCACGTCCACGCCATGCGGCTGCGCAGTGCGCACGACACGGCCCAGGAATGCCTGGTAGCCCAGAGCGACATGCGGACTGGGGCGCGCGCCACGTCCGTCGATCACCGCGCCCGCGCTCAGCACGCGTCCGTCGCCGAGCGTGACGGAGGTCGGCGTGATTGCGCTGACGTCCGCTCCACACCACAGCGCATCGCCGAGCGTGGCCTGCAGCTCGGCAGCGAGATCGCCCGACAGCATGCTGGCGTAACCCCCGTCGAGCCGGCGCTGGCGCTGCGGAAAGCGCACCGCATGGGCAGGCCAGCGATGGCGGACCAGAGGTGCCAGCCACCGGTGCTGGGCGGGCGTGAGATCGGTCGAATGGAACGACCAGGTGTGCTCGCCACAGGGCTGCGCCGCGCGCTCGAGCATCAACAGTCGCATCCCGGGGCGCAACGCCCTGAGACGCAGCGCGATCAGTGCATTCGCCAGCCCGCCGCCGACGAGGATCAGATCGTACCGGGTGTCCATCAGGCCGCCGACGCCAGGACCGGCTGAGCGGTCCCGGCGACCGATTCGATGATGTCGGCCGCGCGCTCCGCGCCGCCTGCCGCAGCCACCGATCCACCCAGACTGCGCGCGCGCAGCGCGAATGCGGATTCGTCGAGCAGGCGCGTCAGGCGGGCCCGCAGCTGCCCTGCCGTCGCCAGCCGCGCCGATGCCCCCAGACCGATCCCGGCGTGGATCACGCGCGCGGCGACGCCGGGTTGATCGAACGCGATGGGCAGCGCCAGGATGGGCGTGCCGGCGACGCAGGCATCGAGCACCGTATTGAGGCCGGCATGCGAGACCACGGCATCGGCGCGCGCCAGCATCGCCCGCTGCGGGACCGACTCCACGACCTGGACGACGCCGGGCACCGCGAGCGATGCGACCTGCGCCGGGGTGAGCCCGCCGCAATGCGCGATCACCAGTTGCAGGTCCCGCTGCCGGCAGGCGCGGGCGATGCGGCGGAAGATCGACAGGCGCTGGCCCTGCAACGTGCCCAGCGATGCGAAGACGACGGGCCGGTCCGGCGCCAGCGGCAACGTCAGCGCGGGATCCGGCGCGCGGTCACGCAAGGGCCCGACATGATGGAAGTTCGGCGGCAGCTGCCTGCGCGGGAACTCGAGCTCGGCCACGGTCTGGCTGACCTGCGCATACGGCGACAGGCATTCGTGCAGGGCGCTGCGCGGCCGCAGGCCGAACACCGCAGCGTGGTGCGCGATGACCCGTGCATGCGGCGCCATCATGTAGTCGTAGACACGGCTGCTTGCCGCATAGAGGTGACGCGCCTGGTCGCTGTCCGCGAACCGCCATGGCATCACCGGCAGGGGAACGCCGGGCTCGCGATCGACCGGCAGCGCACAGGCCACCGAGATCCAGGGCAGATCCAGCGCTTCGGCAACCAGGCCCCCCGCGGCCTCCATCTGGTCGCTGACCACCGCCTCGATCCCAGCGCGGGCGAACGCGTCGGGCAGCGCTCTGCACAGCATGTCGGTCGCAGCCGCGACGTCGGCGATCACGCGCCGCAGCCCCAGCGGACCGCCCGGCCGCGCCGCGCGTTGCAGCACGCCCGCCAGCGCGCCGCGCGGATGGCTTGCCCTGCCGACCGCGCGGAACGCGATGCGCGGATCCTGCAGCAGCGAAGCCGCGTCGGCCTGGTGGAAGAAGGTGACGCGGTGACCGCGCTCGACCAGCACGCGCGCCACTGCCTGGAGCGCGCGCATGTGGCTCGGAAACGGGGGTGCGACGAAACCGAAGTGGGTCATGCCGACGGCGGCACCTGGATCGGAGGACGTCCGTGCAGCGTAGCGGTCCGCAGCGCCCGCAAGTCGGCGCTGCCGGTGCAGAAGCAGGCAATCCGCAGCTGGCGGATCAGCACGTCGAAGTGCGAGATGACCGATTCGGTGGACACCACCGCCTCGGCCAGCAGCGAGGCCGCCTGGCCGACAAGGTCCGCTCCCAGCGCGAGGGCCTTGGCCGCATCGACGCCGTCACGGATGCCGCCCGAGGCGATCAGCAGGGTATCCGGCAGGGCCGCGCGGGCATCGATCAGCGCCCGGGCGGTCGGAATTCCCCAGCCGGTGAACGCCATGGCCACGGCGCGATCGGCCGGATTGCAGGCACGTTCGCCTTCGACCGCGGCCCAGCTGGTGCCGCCGGCACCGGCAACGTCGATCACCGAGACGCCCGCCTCCACCAGGCGACGCGCCACCGCCGGCGACAGGCCCGCCCCGACTTCCTTCGCCACCAGCGGCACGTGCAACTGCCGCGCCAGCCGCTCGATGGCCTCGAGCACACCGCGCCAGTCCCGGTCACCGCCCTGCTGCACGGCTTCCTGCAGCGGATTGAGGTGCACGATCAGGGCGTCGGCATCGATCATCTCGACCGCACGGCGGGCCAGGTCCACGCCGCCCTCGCGCAGCTGCGCGGCACCCAGGTTGGCGAGGATCGGCACGTCCGGCGCGCGCCGCCGCAGCTCGCGCGTCAGGCCGTGGTCGGCGCCGGTCTCGAGCGCCACGCGCTGCGATCCGACTGCCAGGGCAATGCCCAGGGCCTGCGCCGCTTCGGCCAGATGCCGGTTGATGCCCTGGGCGCGCAATGCGCCGCCGGTCATCGAACTGATCAGCACCGGCGCGCGCAGGGCGCGTCCGAACAGGCTCGTGCCGAGCGCCACCGCATCGAGGTCGAGCTCGGGCAGCGCGCAGTGCTCGAAGTCGAACGCGGCGAAACCGGTCGTGGCCGTGGACCGGGCGCGGGTATGGTCGAGCACGATGTCGAGATGGTCGTTCTTGCGCGCGACCAGCGGAGCGCCCTCGGGCAGATTGGCCGCCAGCTCCATCAGTGGACTCCGAACAGACGCTGGCAATACGCATCCAGCAGCCCGTCCTCGCCATAGACCGACGCCAGCGCATCGCTCGCATTGCGCAGATGGGCTTGCAGCCGGTTCCGGACCTCGCCGATGCCCAGCACCGCGAGCAGGGTCGACTTGCCCACGTCCTTGCCCGAGTCCTTGCCGGTGCTCGCGCTGTCGTGGCGGTCGTGCAGATCGTCCTGGAGCTGGAAAGCCTGACCGAGTTCCAGCGCGGCCCGGCCCAGCGCCTTGCGCGTCGCCTCGTCCGCCTCGGCGAGCAGCGCGGTCATCTCCAGCGCCGCCGCGAACAGTGCACCGGTCTTGAGCGCATTCGTGTCGACGATCTCGTCCACGCCATCCGCCCCGGCGCCGCGCAGGTCCAGGCACTGTCCGCGCACCAGACCCTGCGGGCCCACAGCGCAGGCCAGCACCCCGACCAGCTGGGTACGCACGGCCGGCGCCACCTCGCCGAGCGCGGCGACGGTGGCGAACGCCTGGCTCAGCAGACCGACCGCTGCCAGGGCCGCGACATCCTCCCCGAAGCTGCGGTGGAGCGTCGGCCGGCCACGGCGGAGTTCCGCATTATCCATGCACGGCATGTCGTCGAGCACCAGCGAGGCCGTATGCACCATTTCGATGGCACAGCCCAGATCGAGCAGTGCAGGCGTGTCGCAGCCGAGTTCGCGGCCTGCGATGAGCATCATCTGCGGGCGGGTCCGCTTTCCGCCGGCCAGCGCACCCTCGCGCATCGCCATGGCCACCAGGTCACGATGGTCGGCGGGTCTGGGCAGCAGGTCCGCCAGACGCGCATCGATCCTGGCCCCGAGAAGCGCCGGCGTCAGGTCATCCCGCGGTGGAGTCGCCAATGCTCTCATGCAGGATCCTCGGGGCAGCAGGGTCGAACTGCGTGCGGGTTCGCACCCGGCCCAGAGGCTGCCGGGACGCCGGGCGATCTTGGCGCAAGCCGCGTAAAAGCGGCGCTCACACCGCGCGGCGCGTCGGCGCCGCAAGGGCCCCGCGGGTCTTGCACCATCGTAGCCCCCGCCCCTCGCAGGGCCCCCCCAGCCATCGGGCTGCCCAGCGCATCGCATCCAGGCGCGCCTGGCTCGGCAAGGCCCTGCCCTGCGGGCTTGCAATCGCGGCCGCTCCGGGCGCACGCATACCGGGGACAGATTGCGGTCCGGCAGACGGAAGGCCGTCGTGCGCGCGGCAAGGAGCGCCCTGATGATCGGCTGCACGCGCTCACCCGCCCCGGCCGCCACCCGGGTCGGACCGCCTCGATCGCTTGAACCGGCTGTCAGGCCACGCAAAAAAAAAGCGTCCGCCAGGGGCGGACGCTTTCGTGCGGTGCGGGATGCGGCGGTCAGGCCGTCTGCAGCTTCCGCGAGGTCGTGGAACGACGCGGACGGCTCGGGAACGCATGCCGCAGGATACGCCAGGCCACCTCGCCGAACTGCCTCGGCAACGACCCCGTGTTGTAGGGCTGCCCGTAGCGTGCGCAGATCTCGCGGACCTCGACCGACAGTGCGCCGTAGCGATGCGCGGGCACGTCGGGATAGAAGTGATGCTCGATCTGGTGGCTCAGGTTGCCGGTCAGCAGGTTCATCAGGCGCCCGCCACCGATGTTCGACGAACCGCGCAGCTGACGCATGTACCAGTGGCCGCGCGACTCGTTGCGGATCGATTCCTTCGGGAAGGTCTCGGCGTCCGCGGTGAAGTGGCCGCAGAAGATCACCACATAGGTCCAGACGTTGCGGATGCCGTTGGCGACCAGGTTGCCCAGCAGCACCGGCAGGAAGAAAGGACCGGCCAGCGCGGGGAACAGCACGTAGTCCTTCAGCAACTGGCGGCCCATCTTGCGGCCCACCGGCGCGAAATCGCGGCGCATCTTGCCCTTTGGCATCTTGCGGGCAACCCAGCGGCCGAGCTTGAGTTCCTGGATCGCCACGCCCCACTGGAAGTACAGCGCGAAGACCACCGCGATGAACGGCTGCAGCAGGTAGAACGGGCGCCAGCGCTGCTCGGGGAAGATGCGCAGCAGTCCGTAGCCGATGTCGTCGTCCATGCCGCGGACATTGGTGTAGGTGTGGTGACGGAAATTGTGCGAATGCCGCCAGTTGTCCGACGTCGCCACGATGTCCCACTCGTAGGTGTGGCTGTTGAACTGGGGGTCGGCCATGAAGTCGTACTGGCCGTGGATCACGTTGTGGCCCACCTCCATGTTCTCCAGGATCTTCGCCAGCCCCAGCATCAGCGCGCCCAGGATGCATGCCGGCCACAGCAGCCATGGCACGAAGGCGCCACCGATCGCGCCGACCATCAGCAGCGCGCGGCCGCCGAAGCCGATGAAGCGCATCCAGCGCACGACGTTGCGGATGTAGTCGGCGTCTACCTTGCCGACCTGGGCCATCGTGCGCGCACGCAGCGCATCGAGCTCGGCGCCGAAGGCATCGAGTTCCTGCGGGGAGAGGCGTCGCGTGGCAGTGAGCTTGGACATGTCGACTCCGGAATTGAAGACAGCGCGACCGGGGACGGGCGCACCTTGTAAAGAGGGATTCAAAGATCGAGAACGAGGTCGGACACGGCGCTGCTGACGCACAGCTTCAGCGCCGCCGTGGCTTCGGTGTGGGGGGTGCCGGTGCGCAGGTCGCGAGTGGCGCCAACCGCCTTGCCGCAGGCGCAGGTATTGCAGATGCCCATGCGGCAGCCGGATTTCGGCTTCAGGCCCTCGGCTTCGAGTGCCTGCAGCAGCGGTACCCCGCGCGGCAGCTGCAGGGCACGCCCGCTGCGCGCCAGGCGCACTTCAACCGTGCCGCTGTCATCGGTGGCCGGCATCGGAGGTGGCGTGAATGCCTCGCTGCGCAGCAGCGGGACGCGGCCCTCGACCAGTGCGGTCGCCGTCGCCACGAAACCGCCCGGGCCGCAGGCATACACCTGGCGCGCAGCAAGATCGGGCACAAGCGCATCGAGCAACGCGGCATCGATGCGGCCAGCCGCCTCGTCATCCGCGCTCGCCGTCTCGCGGGTCAGCACGAAACGCACGTTGAAACCGGGATGGCGCGCGGCCAGCGCACGCAGTTCCTCGACGAAGCACAGCTCGGCACGCGTGCGGGCCCAGTACACCAGCGTCACCGGAACCGGCATGCCCTGCCCTGCCAGCTGCCGGACCAGGGCCATCAACGGCGTGACGCCGCTGCCCGCAGCGAGGAACAACCAGGCGCCTTCGGGCTTCGCCGGCAGGACGAGATCGCCGAAGGCCGGTCCGATATCGAGCACGTCGCCGCGGCGCGCAGCGGTCAACAGGTGACCACTCATGCGGCCACCGTCGACGCCCTTCACCGTCACCGTCACCCGGCCATCGGCCGCAACCGGCGCATCGAGGCTGTAGCTGCGGGTGATCCGCACGCCGTCGATCTCGGCCGTCAGGTTGACGTGCTGGCCGGGCAGTGCCCCCGCCCAGTGGCGGTTCGGCTTGAGCGTGAGCGTGACGGCATTGGACGCCGCAGAAGCGACTGCGACCACGCGTGCAAGTGCGCGATCCCAGCTCCAGGTCGGATGCAGCCGCTGGGCCCAGAAATCGAATACAGGCGGCGCGACGAAAGGGGTGGCGAGCCTGCGCAGGTGACTGCGTCGGACGGATTTCGTGGGCTGGACGGTCGACATGGGAACGACTGTACACCCATCCGCACAGCCGTGTATACAGATGTACATTAATAGTCGCTGCTATGCTGGCAGCCCATCTCCCCGACGGCCGCCCGTGACCGCCAGCTCTCCCGAACCCGCCAGCGGCGTGCCTGTACCCGGCGTCGTCGACAGTCAGGCCGGACGCAAACCGACGATCGTCCGCGAGGATCTGATCGCCGCCGCGCTGCGCCTGACCGGGGCGCATCGCAGCGTGTCCACCCTGAGCCTGCGCGAGGTCGCGCGCGAGGCCGGCATCGCGCCCAACAGCTTCTACCGCCAGTTCCACGACATGGACGAGCTGGCGGTTGAGCTGATCGATCTGGCCGGTGAATCACTGCGCAGGATCGTCGGCGACGCGCGCAGGCGCGCGGTGTCGGGGCGCAGCGTCGTCCGCGGTTCGCTCGAGGCGTTCATGGAGCGCCTGCGCGCCGACGACAAACTGCTGCACGTGCTGCTGCGCGAAGGCACGGTGGGATCGGATGCGTTCAAGCGCGCAGTCGACCGGCAACTGCTGTTCTTCGAAGAGGAACTGCATGCCGACCTGGTGCGGATCGCCGCGGCCCAGGGCCTCGTCTTCCACGAACCCGGCCTGGTCGCGCGGGCGATCACCCGGCTGGTGTTCGCCATGGGCGGTACCGCGCTCGACTCGCCGCCCGATCGCGACGCGGCGCTGGTCGACGAGCTCTCGCACATGATCCGCATGCTGCTGCGCGGCGCCCACGCAATGGGCCGGGCGCGGCGCAAACGCTAGCCACGGGCCGGGCCCGGCCCACCCGCGCAGGCACGCGGCGGCTCGGTCGCGTTCAGCGGAGTTCGAACCTGTCTGCGTCCAGCATCGCCGGGAAGTGTTCCCGGTGCGCTGCAAGCTGTTCTGCCGACAGGGTCGTCGTCGAGACGACTTCCATGTCAGTCGATTCACTCAGCGGGTGCCCCAGCATGTCCAGTACCGCGCTGTCGCCGGCATAGGCCAGGCCGTTGCCGTCGGTGCCCACGCGGTTGACGCCGACGATAAAGCAGAGATTTTCGATCGCGCGGGCGCGCAGCAGGGTCTTCCATGCGTATGCGCGCGCGGCCGGCCAGTTGGCGACGAACAGCTGCAGGTCGAAATCCATGCCGCCGGGGCGTTCGACGTCGAAGCGGTTGCGACAGAACACCGGGAAGCGCAGGTCGTAGCAGACCTGCGGATTGATCCGCCAGCCCCTCCATTCCACCGTCAGGCGCTCGCGCCCGGCAGCGTAGCGCTTGTGTTCGTTGGCATAACGGAACAGGTGCCGCTTGTCGTACCACTGCAGGGCGCCATCGGGCGTGGCCCACAGCATGCGGTTGTAAACGCGATCGCCGTCGCGCAGCTGCACGCTGCCGGTGACGGCGGCATCGAGCGCCGCCGCCTGCGCGCGCACCCATGCGACCGTGGGGCCGTCCATGTCCTCGGCGCGGTCGATGGCCTCGTTGCTGAAGCCGCTGGTGAAGGTTTCCGGCAGCACCACCAGATCGGTCAGGCCGCGCAGTGGCGCGATCAGATCGCCGTAGTAGTCGCGGTTGCCCACCGGATCATGCCAAAGGGTGGCCCCCTGGACGGTCGAGACGCGAAGGTTCTGCATGAGTGTTCCGGGGGTGTTGGCGGCCTTCGATTCTCGTCCGCCGGCCCGTTCTGCTCAACCGGCCGCGATTGGCGCGGGCGCGTGGCTTCGCATGGACCGCCGCGCCCCTCAGGCTGCGCCCTTCCCAGCCTTTGCCGGCCGCACCGGTGCGGGAGCCGGTTCCCAGCCGAACACGCTGCGACCGCCGTAGCGATGCGAATTGCGGTGCTCCTCGTCCAGGAAGG
This sequence comes from Luteimonas sp. 100069, assembly GCF_003813845.1. Taxonomy (NCBI): domain Bacteria; kingdom Pseudomonadati; phylum Pseudomonadota; class Gammaproteobacteria; order Lysobacterales; family Lysobacteraceae; genus Luteimonas; species Luteimonas sp. 100069. The sequence goes on along the minus strand of NZ_RPFN01000001.1, from coordinate 1,041,908 downwards.
CCGCCAATGACGGCCCGGTCGCACTGCCCTCGAGCGCACGCGATTGCGCATCGAGCCGACGCAGCGCGGCCATGCGCTCGTCGTTGCCGAGCTTGGCCTGCGTGACCGCATGCTTGAGTACCCCGATGGTGCGATCGAGCACGCGCGTAGGTACCGGGAACGGGTGCCGGTCCTTGCCCCCATGCGCCAGCGAGAACCGCGCCGGATCAGTGAAGCGGCATGGCGTCCCGTGCACCACCTCGGCGACCAGCGCCAGCGCCTGCACCGTGCGCGCACCGACACCCGGGACCTCGAGCAGGTGTTCGAAATCGCGCGGACCGGCCTCGGCCGCGGCGGCCAGTGCGCCGTGCAGGCGTCGCAACACGATATCGCCGGCGCGCACGTCGTGGTGGCCGGGCATCGACAGATGCGGCTGCAGGGGCGCGGCGAAGAGGTCGCCAGTCTGCGGCGCAGTCACCGCTGGCGCAGGCACGCCTTCCAGCTGCTGGATGGTGCGGGTGAGCCGGGTCGCGCCTTCATCCCGCAGCAGCGCGACCTGCGCCTCCCGGGCCGCCGCGGCGCGGCGATCCGCCAGGTTCACGATGCGCCCCTGCCCCGGCCCGTCGATGGCCGCGTGCGGCGCATCGACGAAGCTTTCCAGCCCGTCGGAGAGCCAGTGGTATCGGCGCGCCTGTTGCCGCGCGCCGTGCATGCCCTGCTGGATCACCACCCATTGCCCGTCGTCGGCGACGATGAAGCCGTGCAGGTAGAGGTCGAACCCGTCCTGCACCGCCGCGCTGTCGACCTTGGCCACCAGCCGGCTGGTGCGCGCCAGCGCCGCGCCGTCGAGCCCGGTGCGCATGCCCACTGCGTGCAGCTCGTCCGGCGTGGCCCGCGAATGCCGGCCGCGCCCTCCGCAGACATGGATGCCCAGTTCGTCGGACAACGGCGCCAGCCCGCGCTTGAGCGCGCCGATCACGCTGGTCGTGATGCCCGACGAATGCCAGTCCATGCCCATGACGGCGCCGAAACTCTGGAACCAGAACGGATGCGCCAGCCGTCGCAGCAGTTCGGCGCGACCGTACTCGAGCACGATGGCCTGGCACAGCACGGCGCCCAGCCGGGTCATGCGCTGTCCAAGCCACGCGGGCACGCGCCCGCCGTGGAGGGGAAGATCGGCGCTGCCGCTGCGTCGTGACATCGCCGGAGCATCGCGCAACCGCGTCTCGCCGGATGAGACGGCGCGGTTGCAAGCGGCAGATGGGACCGCGCCGATGCAGGGCTCTGCAAACTCTGCAGGGGCTTCCGCCTGGAACGGATATCCGGGACGCGGATGTCCGGCACCCGGAGATGCCGGACGCCCTGCCGTAGCGGCTAGGGCGCGGCGCCGCCCGTGGCTTTGCGCTCGGCGATGAAGCGCCGCACCTCTTCTTCGAGCACCGGCAGCGGGACCGAGCCGAGGCTGAGGATGGTGTCGTGGAAAGGCCGCTGGTCGAACGCCGGGCCGAGCTCGCGCTCGGCCTCCGCGCGCAGGTCGAGGATGGTCCGGTAGCCGATGTAGTACGACAGCGCCTGGCCGGGCCAGGAGATGTAGCGGTCCACCTCGGTCACCACGTCGTGGCGCGCCAGCGCGGTATGGCTGGCGAGATAGTCGATCGCCTGCTCACGCGTCCACCCGTACTCGTGCAGGCCGGTGTCGATGACCAGGCGGGCGGCGCGCCACATCTCGAACGTCAGCCGACCGAACTCCTCGTATGGCGTGCCGTAGATGCCCATGCGTGTGCCGAGCCACTCGGTGTACAGGCCCCAACCTTCGCCGTAACCGGAGAAGTAGGTCTGCTGGCGGAAGTCCGGCCGGGCAGGTGCTTCCAGCGCAAGCGCGGCCTGGAAGCTGTGTCCGGGCGCGCATTCGTGCAATACCAGCGCCGGCAGGTTGTAGAGCGGGCGCGACGGCAGGTCGTAGGTGTTGAAGTAGCACGCATCCAGTCCGCCACGGCCGGAGGTGTAGATCGGCGCGATGTCGTCGGCCACCGGCAGGATCGTGAAGCGGTAACGCGGCAGCGTGCCGACCAGATACTGCAGCTGGCCGTCGATCTTCTTGGCGATCAGCGATGCCTCACCGAGCAACTGGCGCGGCGTGGCGGCGTAGAACTGTGGATCGCTGCGCAGGAACTCGATGAACTGCGCGAGCGTGCCATCGAAGCCGGCGCGCTGCTTCACCGCCTCCATCTCCGCGCTGATGCGCGCGACTTCCGCCAGGCCCAGATCGTGTATCTCCCGCGCGCTCATGTCGCGGGTCACGTACTCGCGGATCTGGCTCTGATAGAACGCGCGGCCCTCGGGCAGTTCGCTGGCGGCGGTCGTGGTGCGCGTGCGCGGCAGGTATTCGCTGCGGATGAACTGCAGCAGCTTGGCGTAGGCCGGGATCGTCTGCATCTGCACCACCCGCCGGCCTTCCTCGCGCAGCCGGCTCCGTACCGGTTCCGGGATGCTGGGCGGAATGCGATCGAACGTCGCCAGCAGCGGGTTTGCATCGCCGCTCTGCACGTAGGGCTCGAGCGTGGTGTCGCGGCCGTCCAGCGTCACCCGCGGCACGCTCCATCCACGCGCCAGTCCGCGCTCCATGTTCGCGATCTGCTCGTCGAAGTAACGCGGTACGTCGGAAAGGCGGCCGATGAAGCGGCGCCAGTCGGCCTCGGTCTGGAACGGCTGGCTCGGATTGATGTAGCCCCAGAAGAAGCTGTCGCTGTTGAACGGCGCCTCGAAGGTGCGCCAGCGGGCATTGGCTTCGCTGGCCTCGAGCGACGCGCGGAACACGGCGGCGTTGATCCGTTCTTCGCGCCCGAGCTGGTCGAGGGGGATCGCGTCGAGCGCGTCGAGCGTTTCTTTCCAGTACGCCGCGCGCCGCGCCCAGGCTTCCGGTGTCACCGACGGCATGCGGCCACTGCTCTGCCAGCGCCCGCCCACCTTCTCGCGCATGAACTCCGTCTGCCGCCACTCCCATTCGCGCGTGTAGAGATCGCGCAAGGCGTTCTCGGCGACGTTCGCGGGCGGCGCCAGCGTCGGCGGCGGCGCCTCCTGCGCAGCAGCCGCGAGCGGCAAAACGCCCAGGGCAAACGACAACGACAGCACCAGACGGGACAGCGTCGGAAGACGACGCGCGGACAATGACATCAGCAACTCCTGCGGTTTTTCAGGGAATGGCCACACTCGGCGACCGGCCAGCATGACCGGATCGCAACGCCCGCGCATGTGGCAGTCGGCATACACGGCCCGCGCATCCGGCGTGCGTATCGGCCGGGTTCCCGACGCAGTACTCACGACCCGCACGCGACCCTCGACGCGAGCGTTTCCGGAGGATCCATGGCCCCATCGCCTTACCCCACTCGCGCACAGACGCGCTCCCCCCGCATCGGTCCGCAGCGCGGACACGCGCCGCAATGACCGTCCCGGCGGTAGTCGCAGTAGTTGCCGAGCAAGGCCGGGCGGTCGCTGATGCGGAATCCCGCCGACCCGCGCGGGCGGAGCCGGCGTGATGGCCGATGCCACCGACCCCTTGGCCTGCGGGCCGGGACGCTTTCCCGACGGCAATCCCGCCGCCGTGCTGCGCACAGCGCTCGACGCACTCCAGGCAGGTCGACGTCCGGTGCTGGCGATCGTCGTGGAGACCATGGGCTCGACCTACGCAGCCTGCGGCACACTCGCGCTGTTCGGGGATGCGCCGCGCACGGGATGGATCAGCGGCGGCTGCGTCGAACCGGACATCGCCCGGGCGGCTGCGGCCGCGGCGGACTCACGCACGATCGAATGGCTGGAGATCGACACCCTCGATGACGAGGCGATGTTCTCGGGATCGGCGCAGGGATGCCGGGGCCAGCAGCTCCTCGCGCTGCTGCCGCTGGCCGCGCTGCCGGGCGCGGAGCATGCGATGCAGGCCTGGCTCGGTGGTGCCTGCACCCTGCTGATGACGCTGCAGATGGACGGCGCCGTGCACCTGCGCCTCGACGGCCGCGCCTGGTCGTGGACACTGCGCCCCGGCAATGCCCCCGAGCGCGCACGACAGGACTGGACACTGGCCCTGCCGCGGGCGCCCAAGGCCCTGATCCTCGGCGCGGGCCCGGAGATGCCCGCGCTGGCGCCGCTGCTGCACTCGCTGGGCTGGCGGGTCATGGTCTGCGAGCATCGCGCACGCTGGCGCGAGGCTGCCGGCACGGGCTTTCCGATCCTCGACCTGCCGCCCGAGGACGCCGTGGCGGCGCACCCCGATACCGATGTCGCCCTCGTCATGCATCACGGCTTCGAGGCCGACCGTGATGCGCTGGCCACGCTGGCGGGTACGCCGATTCCGTGGATCGGCCTGCTGGGCCCGGAGCGCCGCCGCGCGGACCTGTTCAAGCTGCTGCGCGCGCCCGAGCGGGAGGCCCTCGCCGGACGGCTCCACTCCCCGGTGGGCCTGCCCGGCTGTGGTCGCGGGCCCGAAGCGATCGCGCTGAGCATTGCCGCGCAGTTGCAGCAGTGGCGCGGCGCACAGCAGCGGCCGTAGGCAGCGCGCGGCGTCCGGCGCGCGGACGCCGCATGGGTGGCTGCGTCGCATTGACCGGCTGCCAACACGCCTGCCGGCATCCTCGGTCGCTTGCACGCCCACGCACGCCAGCCCTCGAGCCAGCCCCAGGAGTGTCCATGTCGCCCCTCACCCGCCGCGAAGTGCTCAAGGCCGGCGCCACGTCAGCCGGCGCAGTCGCTCTGCCTTCAGTCGCCCAGGCGGCCAACTCCGCGGCCTCGCCCGCGCCTGCTCGCCCTCCGGTCCGGCAGCGCGTTGCACTCGAGGTCAATGGCCGACAGGTCGAACGCGAGGTCGACACCCGGACCACGCTGCTCGATCTGCTGCGCGAGGAGCTGCAGATCACCGGCACCAAGAAGGGTTGCGACCATGGCCAGTGCGGCGCCTGCACGACGATCGTCGACGGCAGGCGCATCAACAGCTGCCTGTCGCTCGCGGTGATGAACGAAGGTGCGCGGGTGACGACGATCGAAGGTCTCGGCACGCCGGGCCGGCTGCATCCGATGCAGGCCGCGTTCGTGAAGCATGACGGCTACCAGTGCGGCTACTGCACGCCCGGCCAGATCTGCTCGGCGGTGGCGGTACTCGACGAGATCCGCGACGGCATTCCGAGCCACGTCACCGCCGACCTCACCGCCCCGCCGGCGCTGGAGAGCGCCGAGATCCGCGAGCGGATGAGCGGGAACCTGTGCCGCTGCGGCGCCTACGCCAACATCCTCGATGCGATCGAGGACGTGGCCGGCAACACCCGCCGTGGAGCCGACGCATGAGGGCGTTCGGCTTCGAACGCGCCGCCACTCCGGCCGCCGCCGCGGCCGCCGCGGCGCGCAACCCGGGCGCGAAGTTCATCGCCGGCGGCACCAATCTGCTCGACCTGATGAAGCTGGAGATCGAGACGCCGGCGCACCTGATCGACGTCAACGCGCTCGGGCTCGATTCCATCGAATCGACCGACGAAGGCGGGCTGCGCATCGGTGCGCTGGTGCGCAACACCGACCTCGCATCCGACGAGCGCGTGCGCGCGGACTATCCGCTGCTGTCGCGCGCCCTGCTCGCCGGCGCGTCGGGTCAGCTGCGCAACCGCGCGACCACCGCCGGCAACCTGCTGCAGCGCACGCGCTGTCCGTATTTCTACGACACCGACCAGCCGTGCAACAAACGCCTGCCGGGCAGCGGCTGCGGCGCGCGCGACGGCTACAGCCGCCAGCTGGCGATCATCGGCCACAGCCCCGACTGCATCGCCACCCATCCGGGCGACATGCCCGTCGCCATGCGCGCGCTCGATGCGGTGGTCGAAACCGTGAGTGCGGACGGTGGCACGCGTCGGATCGCACTCCACGATTTCTACCTGGCGCCCGGCAATACCCCACAGCGCGAAACCGTGCTCGAGGCCGGCGAACTGATCACGGCGGTGCTCCTGCCGCCGCCGGTCGGCGGGCGCCAGGTCTACCGCAAGGTGCGCGACCGCGCGTCGTATGCATTCGCGCTGGTTTCGGTGGCGCTGATCCTGCAGGACGACGGCAGCGGGCGTGTCGCGGTAGGCGGCGTCGCGCACAAGCCCTGGCGACGGGCGGAGGCCGATGCCGAGCTGCCACGCGGTGCCGCAGCCGTGGCATTGCGCCTGTTCGAAGGTGCCGCGCCCACCGAAGACAACCGCTTCAAGCTGAGCCTCGCCGAGCGCGCGCTCGCTGCGGCGCTTGCCGATGCAGAGGCCAGCGCATGAAGTTCGACACGCCCGCAGGCGCCAACCCGATCGACCGCATGCGCGTGGTCGGCCAGCCGCTGGACCGTATCGACGGCCCGCGCAAGGTCACCGGCACCGCGACCTACGCCTACGAATGGCACGACGTCGCCGAGCGCGCCGCCTACGGTCACGTGGTGGGCGCCGGGATCGCCAAGGGGCGTCTCGCCTCCATCGACATCTCTGCCGCGGAGCGCGCGCCGGGCGTCATCGCCGTGGTCACTGCTGCAAACGCCGGACCGCTCGGCAAGGGCAAGAAGAACACCGCCAGCCTGCTTGGCGGCCCGCAGATCGAGCATTACCACCAGGCGATCGCGCTGATCGTCGCCGAGACCTTCGAGCAGGCGCGCGCCGCGGCCGGCCTGGTCCGCGTGGCGTATGTGCGCGAGCCCGGGCGCTATTCGCTGACACGGGAAACACCCCATGCAGTCACACCGCAGGAAAGCGAGATTCCACCCGATTCGGAAGTCGGCGATTTCGAAGGTGCGTTCGCCGCGGCCGAGATCACGCTCGACGCCACCTACACCACGCCCGACCAGTCGCATTCGATGATGGAACCGATGGCGAGCCTCGCGGACTGGGACGGCGACCGGCTCACGGTGTGGACCTCGTCGCAGATGATCGACTGGTGGCGCAGCGACCTCGCCCGCACCCTGGGCATCCATGCCGACAAGGTGCGCGTCGTCTCGCCCTATATCGGCGGCGGTTTCGGCGCCAAGCTCTTCCTGCGCGCGGACGCCGTGCTCGCGGCGCTGGGCGCACGTGCCGCCAAGCGCCCGGTGAAGGTCGCGCTGCACCGGCCGCTGATTCCCAACAACACCACCCATCGCCCCGCCACGGAGCAGCGCATCCGCATCGGCGCCTCCCGCGACGGCACCATCACCGCGATCGGCCATGAAAGCTGGTCCGGGGACCTGGCGGGCGGCGGCCCGGAGCCTGCCGTCCAGCAGACCCGCCTGCTCTACGCGGGCGAGCACCGCATGAGCAGGCTACGCCTGGCCACGCTCGATCTGCCCGAGGGCAACGCCATGCGCGCGCCCGGCGAGACGCCCGGGATGATGGCGCTGGAAATCGCCATGGACGAGATGGCCGACAGGCTCGGCATGGATCCGGTGGAGTTCCGCATCCGCAACGACACCCAGGTCGATCCCGAGCAGCCCGGGCGACCGTTCTCGCAGCGGCAGTTCGTGGAATGCCTGCGCCAGGGCGCGGCAAGGTTCGGCTGGGCGCGGCGCAAGCCGCACGGCAGCGTGCGCGAGGGCCGCTGGCTGGTCGGCATGGGCATGGCGGCCGGTTTCCGCAACGCGCCGGTGATGAAGTCCGGGGCGCGCGCGCGCCTGGACGGCGATGGCCGGGTCACCATCGAAACCGACATGACCGACATCGGCACCGGCAGCTACACGATCATCGCCCAGACCGCGGCCGAGACGATGGGCCTGCCTGTCGAGGCGATCGAGGTGCGGCTCGGCGACTCGGATTTCCCGGTGTCCGCCGGCTCCGGCGGCCAATGGGGCGCCAACAGCGCCACCGCAGGCGTCTACGCAGCCTGCATGAAGCTGCGCGAGGTCGTCGCCACGCGCCTGGAACTCGATCCCTCGACGGCCGAGTTCTTCGATGGGCGCGTGCATGCGGACGGGCGATCGGTGCCACTGGGCGAGGCGGCAGGCGACGGCCAGATCGTGGTCCAGGACGCCATCGAGTTCGGCGATCTCGACGAGTGCAAACAGATCAGCACCTTCGCCGCCCATTTCGTCGAAGTGGCTGTCGATGCGCTGACCGGCGAGACGCGCGTGCGGCGCATGCTTGCGGTCTGCGCCGCGGGCCGCATCCTCAATCCCAAGCAGGCGCGCAGCCAAGTGATCGGCGCGATGACGATGGGCGTGGGCGCGGCGCTGTGCGAGGAACTGGTTGTCGACGATGGCCGGGGCTTCTTCGTCAACCACGACCTGACCAGCTATGAAGTGCCGGTGCATGCCGACATCCCCGAGCAGGACGTCGTGTTCCTGGACGAGGCCGACGCGGACAGTTCACCGATGAAGGCCAAGGGCGTTGGCGAACTGGGCCTGTGCGGCGTGCCAGCGGCCATCGCCAATGCGATCCACAACGCGACCGGCATCCGCGTGCGCGACTACCCGATCACGCTCGACAAGCTCATCGATCACCTGCCCGGCGCCGCCTGATCCAGCGCTGAAGTGGTCGCGTGCGAATGCGTATGCACCGGCACTGCACCGCGGTGCCCTCGCCCGCCGGAGACAGATTGGCGCGAGGAGCGGCCATCGTGATCCAGCTCCGGGCCTGGTGCGCACCGGACCCGCCTGGCAGGACCACAAGGCGGGCTTCACACCGCGGGCAGCGGCAGGCTCAATCCACTGATCGGCGCATTCCGGGTCGACCGCGATGCTCGTGCCAAGCGCTGCGGCAGCGATCGCGCAAACCGCTAAAGCATCTCGACCGATGTCGCCCGGACGAGCACCTGGTCCTGCCGGAAGCGCTGCTCGAGCGTGCTGCGGTATTTGGCCCACCAGTCGCGGTCGACAATGTCGGTCATGGTCTCGAAAAGGACCACGTCATCGCGCTGGACCTCGCCATCGGCGTCTTCCCAGTCGCCGCGTGCCGGCGCACGGGCATAGGCCGTGGCCCCGCCGAAACGATCGGTCAGCTCGCGCCGCACGGTGTCGAACATCTCGCGTTCGAAACCTCTGCCGGCATTGTCGTAGAGGGGAAGAAACAACTGGATCAGGTGCATGGTGCAGCCCTCATGGCATCAGGCCCGGAACCTCGCCGCTGATCTCGCGGGCGAGAAAGCCCACCAGCCCCAGCCGTCGCGACAGCCGCGCGCCGGCCTTCGCGTGGAGATGCACGCCCCAGACGGCCGCCTGCTCCGGTGTCGCCCCGCGCGCAGCGAGACCGGCGATCAGCCCGGCCAGCACGTCGCCCGATCCGGATGTCCCCAGCCCCACACTGCCGGCGGTGTTGATCCACATGCGCCCGTCCGGCGCGGCGATATGCGTGGTCGGGCCCTTGAGCGCCAGCACGATGCCCCAGACCTGCGCGCATTCGCGGGCGATCCGCGCCGCGTCCGCCGCGATCGCGTCCTCGTCGGTGTCGAGCAATGCGGCCATCTCGCCTGCGTGCGGGGTCAGCACCAGCGTCGCGCTGCTGCGTCGGCGGCTCTCGCCACGCAGCGCGGCTAGATCGAGTGCGCCCGCGTCCAGCACCACGGTGGACGATGCCGCAGCCAGAACGGAGGCCACGACGCGACGCGTCGCCTCACTGGAGTCCATGCCCGGACCGACCAGCACCGCGCTGGCGTGTCGCACGGCCTCCGCGCCCTCCTGGCCCAGCGTACGGATATTGCCCGACGCATCGCTGGGCAGACCCATCACCTTGCCCTCCGGCAATGCGATCGCCATCGGCAGCGCCGCGTTGCGTGCCGTCGCCACCTGCAGTTTCCCGGCGCCGGCGCGGAGCGCAGCAATGCCCGCCAGCATGGCCGCGCCCGGGATCTGCACGCTGCCGCCGATGACCAGCACCCGGCCACGATCCTCCTTGCTGGTGGAGGCGCGCGGATCGGGCAGCGGCCAGCCTTTGAGCAAAGCGGCATCGACCCTGCGCGGGTCGCCGGTCGCGGCGCCGCGGAGTGCCGCTTTCATCGCGGGCCAGCCGGCGTATCGGACGCCGTGGTCACCGGCGCGCCGGCTTCCTCGAGCGGGAGGGCCAGATTCGCGGTCCGCAGCGTGAACCGGCCTTCGGGATCCTCGCGATCCAGCGCGTACTCGGTGATCGAACAATTGGGCACATCGGCGTTGCGATCGATCTCGAGGATCCGGGCCTCGTCCATGCATTCGAGCAGGTAGCGGAAGCAGTTCACGATGACCTGGTGGGCGACGATCAGCACCCGGTCGCCGACGTGATCGCGGCGCAGCACTTCGGTCACGCTGCGCAGGCGCAGGATCACGTCGCACCAGCTCTCGCCGCCGGGCGGACGGAAGTAGAACTTGCCCACTGCGGCGCGCTGCGCGGCGAGTGCCGGGAATGTCGCGAGGATGCCGGCCACCGTGTAGCGGTCGAGCACGCCGAACTCCTTCTCGCGCAGACGCTCGTCGACGAGGATGTCGCTGCGATCGATCCCGAGCGCATCGGCGACCGGATGCACGGTCTGCTGCGCGCGCACGAAGGTCGAAGTCATGATGACGTTCGGCCGACGCCCCGGCGGCAGGTCCGCGAACCACGCCGCCAGCGCCCGTGACTGGAGATGGCCGAGTTCGGACAGCGGCGTGTCCGCATCGCGGGTGTCGATGTCGATCAGGTGGGTCTGCGCGAGTTCAGCCGCGTCGCGCGCGACGTTCCCTGCGCTCTGGCCATGCCGGACGATCCACAGCTGGTCCGGCCAATCGGTATGGCGGAGACGGGCCATCGCTCAGCGCGGCCCATGCAAGCGATGCGACGTGTCCGAAGGCATCGCATCCGGGCCGGGGCCCTCGGCGCCGGCGGCGACCCAGGCCTGTTTCGCGCGCATGCGGGGTGGCGCGTGATCGAACTTCGTCATCGACATGTCCAGTGGGCGGCAGTGGAGCGTCGCGAGCAGATCGTCAAGGGCGTGCGAATCCCGGCCCGGCGCATGCACGGACGCAGGCGTGGCGGCGCAAGAGCGCCACGCGTCCGCAGCTTCAACCGCCTGCGAGTCCGCCACCTGCGCGGCCCGGCAGCGTGTCCTCGTCGTCATCGGCGTCCGGGTCGAGATCGCCGACTTCACTGTCGATGCCCGCTTTCTGGTCGGGTTCGGGGTGCGGCGCCTGTGTGTCCGGCTGCGGCTTCGTCTCGTCCTGTGGCTTCATGGCTGTGCCCTCGATACTGGGGGCACCGACGCTACCGCGCATGTCGTGAACGCAGCGCGGCTTGCGCGGGGAAACTCCGCGGGGGCCATGGGTCCGCGGCCGCGGCGCACCGCGGGGGGCATCGCCGAATCCTCAGCGCGGCGCCACCGGCCGTTGCAGCGCATGCGGCGCCATCAACTCGACGATCCAGTCGATGAACACCCGCAGCTTCGCGCTGACGTGCCGGTTCGGCGGAAACGCCACCGACATGGGCATCGGCGCGAGCGTCCACTCCTCGAACAGCGGCACCAGCGCGCCGCTGTCCACGTGCGGGCTGGCCATGTAATCGGGTAGCCACAACACACCCAGGCCGGCGAGGCCGGCGGCCAGATAGGCGTTGCCGTCATCCACGGCCACGACATATCGCCCGTGCACGTCGACCGCCTCCGCGCCCCGCCGCATCGCGAACGACAAGGGCCTGCCCGTGCGCTCCCACAGGAAGCCGAGGATGCGGTGCTGCGAGTCTTCGAGTTCGCGCGGATGCGCCGGCGTGCCCATGCGTTGCAGGTATGACGGCGCCGCATGCACGCGCAGCTGCAGATCGCCGACGTGCCGGGCGACCAGCGACTGGTCGGTAATCGTGCCGCCGCGCACCACGCAGTCGACGTTCTCGCCAAGCAGATCGATGCGCCGGTCGCTGACGCCCAGATCGAGCTGGATCTCGGGATAGCGCGCGTGGAAGTCCGGCAATGCCGGCACCAGGATCAACCTCGCGAAGGGGCTGGGCACGTCCACCCGCAGGCGGCCACGCGGCGCGCGCGCCGCGCTCGACAGGCTGGTCTCGGCATCATCGAGGTCGGCCAGCAAGCGCACGACGCGCTCGTAGTACACCGCGCCATCGGCCGTCACCGCCACCCGGCGCGTCGTGCGGTTGAGCAGCCTGACCCGCAGCCGCGCCTCGAGCTGCTGTACCAGCTGGGTCACCGTGGCGCGGCTGATGTGCAGCGTTTCGGCCGCCTTGGTGAAGCTGCCCGCCTCCACCACCCGGGCGAACGCCTGCATCGCGTCGAAACGGTCCATTCGGGGTCCAGCTGCGGGGATTGTTCGCATTCTACGAACAGTGCAGGACGGACCTCCATGTTTATCGCCGGCGCGGGGCGCAACAGACTGGATCGATCGCAGACACACGGGCCGCACCGGCCCCGAGGAGATATCCATGGCAACACGTGACGTCGTTTTCCCCGCTGACCGCCATGCGCTGTACGAGCGCCACCGTTATTCGCCAGCCGTCCGCGCGGACGGGTTCCTGTTCGTCTCGGGGCAGGTCGGCAGCCGCGAAGATGGTTCGCCCGAACCGGAGTTCGAACTGCAGGTACGCCGCGCGTTCGAAAACCTCAACGCCGTGCTGGCGGCGGCCGGTTGCACCTTCGACGACGTGGTCGACGTGACCGTCTTCATGATCGATCCGGCCAGCCGCTTCGAACGCGCCTGGGCGATCGTCCCCGAGTACTGGGGCGCGGCGCCGTTTCCGACCGCGACCGTCGTCGGCGTGACCTGGCTCGCGGGCTTCGACTTCGAGATCAAGGTGGTGGCGAAGCTGCCGGAGGCTGCTGCCAGCTGAGCGCTGGGCGCGGGCGGTTGCTCTCCTCCCCCGCAAGGGAGCCGGAATCGCAGAGTCCCTCTTGTCGAAGGCGCCTTGAACGCACCCTTCCCTCCTCGGGGAAGGCGGTTCGCACGGCCCGAATCCCGCGGCGGCAACGCGCGCCAGTCGCCGCGCCAGGACGACATGGTGGTGCTGACCGGACGATCCACTCGATTGGCGTGACACATCGAACTTCCCGCCACGCTAACGGCGATGGGCCCCGCAGGGCCCATCGTCATCAAGCTTATCTGGCGACCTCAGCCGGCTGGCGGAGGCCCGGCCGTTCCCGGCGGGTTCGCAGGCGTTACCGCCGGCTGCGCAGGTGCGGCGCCGGGCTGCGGCTGAGCAGGCGCTGCCGGCGAACCCTGCGCACCACCCGGCGGTGTGATGCGCCAGATAGTGTTCGACAGATCGTCCGCGACCAGCAGCGCGCCGCGTGGATCGACGGCCACGCCGACCGGGCGGCCGCGCGCCTTGCCATCCTCACCGAGGAAGCCGGTCGCGAAGTCGATCGCTTCACCGGAAGGCCTGCCATCGACGAACGGCACGAACGAGACCTTGTAGCCCACCGGCGGATCACGGTTCCAGCTGCCGTGCTGGCCCACGAACACACCATTGGCGAACTGCGGCCCCATCGCGGGCGTCGAGAACGCCAGACCCAGCGCCGCGACGTGCGAACCGAGCGCATAGTCCGGGGTGATCGCACTGGCAACCTTCTCCGGATCCTGCGGCCGCACGCGTTCGTCGACGTTCTTGCCCCAGTAGCTGTAGGGCCAGCCGTAGAAGCCACCGGGCCGGACGCTGGTCAGGTAGTCGGGCACCAGCTCGCCACCGATCTCGTCACGTTCGTTGACCACCGTCCACAGCTGGTCCATGCCCGGTTGCATCGCGAGTGCAGTGGGATTGCGCAAGCCGGTAGCGAATACGCGGTGGAAGCCGGTCTGTGCATCCACCTGCCAGATCTGCGCGCGGTTCTCCTCCACCGGCAGACCGCGCTCGGTGATGTTGCTGTCCGAACCGATGCCGACGTAGAGATACCGGCCATCGGGGCTGATCGCCAACGACTTGGTCCAGTGGTGATTGATCGCCGAGGGCAGCTTGGTGATCTCCTGCGGCGCACCGTCCGCGGTCACCGCACCAACGGCGTAGGGAAAGCGCAGCAGCGCGTCCTGCGTGGCGACGTAGATCGAACCATCGGCGTAGGCCAGCCCGTACGGAGCATCAAGACCATCGGCGAAGATCGAGCGACCCTCATACGCACCGTCGCCATCAGCGTCGCGCAGCAGGGTCAGACGGTTGCCGCTTTCGACCTGGGTATTGCCTCGCGCCTTGATCACCCCGGCGATGACGTCCTTGGGCGTGAGCTTGGGCGCACGGCCGCCGCGCCCCTCTGCGACCAGGATGTCGCCATTGGGCAGGATCAACATCTGGCGGGGAATCAGCAGGTTGTCTGCGATCGCCTCGATGGTATAGCCCTCCGGCACCTGGGGGCGCTCGTCGCCCCACGCAGCCGGGGGCGAGACCTTGAGCACCGGAAACAGGCCGCGGTGCGGTTTCGGCAAATCGGGCGACGTACCCACATAGGTCTGGTCCGGCGTGCCGCCACAGGCGGCAAGTGCGAGTGCCAACGCCGGCACCAGAGCGCGGCTCAGCAGCGCGGTCCTGCGACCGCTGGATTCGAAGCGCTTCATGCGATCACCTCCCGACGGCGCAGCGTGCCGCCAAGCGCGAACCACAGCGTCGCGACAATCGAGGCCACGCACAGCACCGACCACACCAGCGCCTGGGGCATCTTCTGCCAGGCGTCCATCGCATGGACCAGCGAATTGAGGAAGCCCAGCACGCAGGTCAGCGCGAGCAGGCCGACGTAGATGTAGCGCGCGCGGGTGCGCGCGGTCGGCGTGATCAGGGAGACGAGCGCCCAGACCAGCGCCGGCACCGCAAACACCATCGCCCCGACGAGCAACCATGAGGCGAAGTTGGTCCACTGGATCTGGTAGGTCTTCGCGTAGGCGATGTCGGCGACCAGGGTGCCGAGAAACAGGGGAAATGCGCTGGTGACCAGCAACATGTGCAGAGGGTGCAGCGGCCGGTAGGGCTGCGTCACGACGTCCGGGCGTGTATGCATGGCGGTCTCTTCGACGAAAGGAGCGGCGCGTCAACGAGTGCGCGACCTTGCAGACAGTCGTACATCGGGTCGCAAGAGGCAGTGAATACGGCGGCGCCGGGCCACTCGACGCGGCGCGAGCCGGACTACCGGGAACCATCGCGACCGCTCCCGTCGGCGTCGGGCGGCGCATCGGCAGCAGCAGCGGCTTCGATCACCTGCGGGTTCGCCAAAGGGGATGCGACCCGTCGCCTTCCGGGTGCTCATCCGTTCGCCCCTGAGCGAACCTGAGCCCCTCTCCCCCCGGGAGAGGGGTTGGGGTGAGGGCAACCGATCGCGACACGCTGTGGCGCCTCCCAGAAGCACTTTTTTTGTGCCCCCTACGTTGCTAGGACCGGAGCCCGATGCTTGAGCGCGAGGCCGCTACGGCAGGCCCATGCACGACAGTTCTTTGCATCGGTCAAGCCGGATGGCCCCGTGCCCCTCCCGGGTACACATCCTCTCTGCCCTGCGCGAGCCGAAGCCCCTCTCCCCCAAGGAGAGGGGTTGGGGTGAGGGCAACCGATCGCGACACGCCGTGGCGCCGCTCGGGAACACCTTTTTTTTTGCAGCCCCTAAGCTGCGAGGACCACCGGAGCCCGATGCTTGAGCGCGGGCCAGCTACGGCAAGCCCATGCACGACAGTTCTTTGCATCGGTCAAGCCGGATGGGTCCCGTGCCCCTCCCGGCTACACATCCTCTCTGCCCTGCGCGAGCCGAAGCCCCTCTCCCCCCGGGAGAGAGGGGTTGGGGTGAGGGCAAACCGATCGCGACACGCCGTGGCGCCGCTCGGGAACACCTTTTTTGCAGCCCCTAAGTTGCGAGGACCATTGGAGCCCGATGCTTGAGCGCGGGGCCGCTACGGCAAGCCCATGCACGACAGTTCTTTGCATCGGTCAAGCCGGATGGGCCCCGTGCCCCTCACGGGTACACATCCTCTCTGCCCTGAGCGAACCAAGGCCCCTCTCCCCCCGGGAGAGGGGTTGGGGTGAGGGCAGACCGATCGCGACACGCCGTGGCGCCTCTCGGAAACACTGTTTTTGTGCCTCGATGTTGCTAGGACCCGAGCCCGATGCCTGAGCGCGAGCCAGCTACGGCAGGCCCTTGCAAGACAGTTCTTTGCATCGGTCAAGCCGGATGTCCGCGTGCCTTCCCGGGTGCCCATCCTTTCGCCCCTGAGCGAACCAAGGCCCCTCTCCCCCCGGGAGAGGGGTTGGGGTGAGGGCAACCGATCGCGACACGCCGTGGCGCCTCTCAAAAAACCCGCTCTTGCGGCGTCAGCTGGTGGAGGCCAGCCGCGTCCGATGCGTGTGTGCAGTTCCCAATGCGGTCGCGCCCTTGTCATCCGCGGGCTTGCTCGACACGTGTGGACTTGGATGACAAGTTGCGCGAGAAGCTGCCCTCACCCCAACCCCTCTCCCGGAGGGAGAGGGGCTCAGTGCAGCTGCGCGGGGGAAGCTGCCCTCATCCCAACCCCTCTCCCAGAGGGAGAGGGGCTTAGTGCAACTGCGCGAGAAGCTGCCCTTCCCCTCGCTCTTCCGGGCACAGGGCTCGGTGCAATGCGCCTCCCGACGTCGATTCTGGATTCAGATCGCCTGACCGCCCGAGACTTCGATGCGTTGGGCGTTGACCCAGCGGTTCGCGTCGGTCAGCAGCGCGGCGATCATCGGGCCGATGTCATCCGCCACGCCCACACGCCCGAGGGCGGTGATGCCTGCGAGCTGGGCGTTGATCTGCGCGTTGTCGCGAACCGCGCCGCCACCAAAGTCGGTTGCGATCGCACCCGGGGCGACGGTGTTGACTGCGATGCCGCGCGGGCCGAATTCCTTGGCCATGTACAGACTCAAGGTCTCGACCGCCGCCTTGGCCGCCGCGTATGCGGCGTAGCCGGGATAGGCGAACCGGGTGAGGCCGGTGGAGATGTTGACGATGCGGCCGCCGTCGCGGATCACCGGCAGCAGCGCCTGGGTCAGGAAGAACACGCCCTTGAAATGCACGTCCACCAGGCGCTCGAACTGGGCGACGGTGGTCTCGGCGATCGGCGCGGTGTCGCCGTGGCCGGCATTGTTGACGAGGTTGTCGAAGTCGTCGCGCTGCCAGCGCGTGCGCAGGGCCGCGCGCAGGCGTTCCACGAAACCGGGGAACGCGTCGGCCCCACCGGTGTCGAGCTGCAGGGCCACGGCGTCGCGTCCAAGCGCTTCGATGGCGGCGACGGTCGCCTGCGCCTCGTCGGCATTGTTGCGGTAGGTCAACACCACGTCGCCGCCATTGCGGGCGATCGCGAGTGCGGTGTTGCGACCAAGGCCGCGGCTGGCGCCGGTGATGAGGGTGATCCGGGACATGGGTGGCTCCTTGGGGGTGATCGGCTTGCCACGCAGTCTGGGCGGCGCCTGCGCGACCGGGTTGCCGGAAGCTGCGCGGGTCTTGCCGATTCCTGTCGGCGGACACCCGGGCCTGACCGACCGGCGCTACGATCGCCGCATGTCCGCATTGCACGAAGCTGTCCGCCGCCACGCCGACGCCCATGCCAGCGCGAACGGTGTTGCGCCCTCTCCCATTGCCGGGCTCATGGCCGTGCGTGCGCTCGCGCCGAGCGAACTCATGCACGACGTGCAACGCCCGCTGGCCTGCCTGGTACTGGAAGGCGCCAAGCGCGTCACCTTTGGCACGCGCGCGTTCGATTTCGCGGCCGGCCACTCGCTCCTCGTCACCGCGGACGTGCCCACGGTCAGCCAGATCACCCGCGCCAGTGCGGCTGCGCCCTATTGCTCCCTGGTGCTGGAGCTCGATCCGGCGGTGATCGCCGATCTGGTCGCGCAGATGGGCCCGCCACCGGACGAGGACACCGCGCCGGTGCGCGTGCTGCCGACCGAGCCGGAGGTCGCCGATGCCGCGCTGCGCCTGGTGCAACTGCTGGAGCAGCCGCAGGCGCGGCCGGTGTTGCAGGCCCAGCGGATCCGGGAGCTGCACTACTGGTTGCTGGCCGGCCGACACGGCCACGCGATCCGCCGCCTCGGCTGGCCCGATGGCCATGTGCACCGCATCGCACGCGCGGTGAAACGGCTGCGCCGCGATTTCGCCCGGACCCTGCCGGTCGATGCACTCGCCCTCGAGGCTGGGATGAGTGCCTCCGCCTTCCACCGCCACTTCAAGGCGGTCACCTCGCTTTCGCCGCTGCAGTTCCAGAAGCACCTGCGCCTGATCGAAGCGCGCCGGCTCATGCAGTCGCAGGGCCTGCCAGCCGGCAGCGCGGCGTACGCGGTGGGCTACGAGAGCGTGCCGCAGTTCACCCGCGAGTACGGGCGCATGTTCGGCCGCACGCCGGCGGCCGATGCCCGCGCAACCGCTTCGCAGCGCACCGCGCGCGCCTGACGCCGGCGCAGGCGGCGCCGCCGGCATGGCCGCGCGCTTCACCGCGGCCTGGGTATAGCTTGCGGACACCCAGTAACGGATGCCGCGACATGGCCGACGCTTCGCCCGCGATGGAAACGCCCGACGGAATCGCCAGCGCGATCTCCGATACCTGCGCCGAGAAGGCCACGCTGCCCACCGGCAACATGATCGGGCTGGGCGTGCTGGCCGGTGCCTACATCGGCTTCGGCAGTCTGATGGCCGCCCTGCTCGGCGCCGGCGCCGCCGACCTGCCGTATGGGCTGGCGCAGATCGCGGCCGGCATCGGTTTTTCGCTGGGATTGATCCTGGTGATCCTGGCCGGCGCCGAGCTCTTCACCGGCAATACGCTGATGACCCTGCCGCTGGCGCGCGGGCGCATCGGCATCGGCCAGCTGGCCCGGGCGTGGTGCGTGGTGTGGATCGCGAACTTCATCGGCGCGCTGTCGCTGGTGGCGCTCGCGCTGGCCGCAGGCGTGCATCTTGCCGGCGATGGCGCCGTCGCCACCTCGGCCATCGACATCGCGGCCGGGAAGGCCTCGAAACCTGCGCTCGGCATCCTCGCCAGCGGCATCCTGGCCAACGTGCTGGTGTGCCTGGCAGTGTGGATGGCGGCAGGCGCGAAGTCGGCGGTCGACAAGGTGGCGGTGATCGTGCCGCCGGTTGCCGCCTTCGTCGCATTGGGCCTCGAGCATTCGATCGCCAACATGTCACTGCTGCCGCTGGGCCTGCTGGCACAGATGACGACCGGCGCGGCGCTGCCGGCCGGACTGTCGTGGGGCGCCGCCGGCATCAACCTGCTGTGGTCGACGCTGGGCAACATCATCGGCGGCGGCGCGCTCGGCCTCGTCTACTGGGCGGTGTACCTGCGCGGCAAATAAGCGCGGCCACGGGCGCCGGCGCTGGCGCGCCTTGCCGCATGCACGCCGCGGTCGGCCGCCGTGACCGGTCCGCATTCGCCCTCAGGCGCCGCTCGTATCGTCTCCCGCGTCGCGCGCACCGGCGAGCTGCTCGATCCGCCGCCGCGATTCGCTGCTCGAGGCCGTGCGCCGCGCCACTTCGGCGATCACGTCGCGCTTGGCATCGAGCATCCGCTGCCGCGCGGGCGCCCGAGCGCCCCCAGCAAGGACGAGCTGTTCGCCGAGATCCTGCGGCAGTTGCTCGCGCGCAGCATGGATGGCCTCGACCTCGCCTATCGCCCCGACCAGCCGCTGCGCCCGCAATTGCTGGAACTGGTGCAGCAGAAGCTCGCCCTGCTGCGCGACCCGCACTTCATCGATCTGGCCCGCGTGGCCATCGCCGCCGCCATCCACTCACCCGAGCGCGCGCACGACATGGTGGCGCGCATGGGCGAGCGCGAAGAAGGCCTCACCACCTGGGTGCGCGCCGCCGCAGCGGATGGCCGTCTGAAGACCGACAACCCGCTGTTCGCCTCCATGCAGCTGCAGGGCCTGCTGAAGGGCTTCGCGTTCTGGCCGCAGATCACGTTGAGCCAGCCGGCGCTGACGCCCGCGCAGCAGGCGCAGGTGGGCGAAGCGGCCGTGGACATGTTCCTGGCGTGTTACGGGCGGCCTGATTCGGACGATTGAGTTGCGGCTGCGCAAGAAACCACGCGAGCCTGTGACCCCGCTGGGTAAAGAGTCGGTCGCCGAGGGGCTCAGCCAGGGTGCGTCACCTCAACTCATCCGATACGGATCGAGCTCACGCCGCGGAAGCGCACTTGGCGTGGCCATTCGCGGTCCAGGCCGCCAAGGTTCCGACGCGCGAAGGCCGCCTGCTGCGGCGCCACGCCAAAACGCGTGCGATCAGGTCCGCAACGGCAACACGGGGTGTTCGTCCAGGGTCCCGTCTTCGAGAATCACCACGTGGCGCGTGCCCGCCCGATCGAACAGGACCGGGATCGGCGCCTGGAACAGCGGACGGCGCACGAAGGCCAGGCGCCAGCCGAAGATCTCCAGCGCTTCCAACGTGACGAGCTGGGCCGGCCGCAGGCCTTCGCGCAGCGGGGCAGTGTCGGCCGATGGCGCGCCCCGGCGACGCTCGGGCGTCCGGCGGGCCGGCGCATGGGGCTGGGCCGCCCAGGGGCCGGCGATGACGGTGGAGTGCGCGGTGTGCGACATGCGGGTGCTCGAAAACGGATAACGGGCCTCCCTTGCAAGCCGCGTGCCGAACGGCCCGGACGCCCGCGAACCCCGTCATCGGCGGTCACGACGCCCGCACCCTGAAGCGCGTCGTGGAGCGCATCACCCCGTGCCTGCCGCAAACCGACAGCGCATCCACGGGCCTGCGCCCGCAATGGGCGGACAGCCCACCGACAGGAGAGCCCCATGCCTCACGACCACGCCGCCGCTCAGTCCGGACAGCTCGACGCCTGCATCCATGCCTGCACCGCCTGCCATGCCATGTGCCTGGAAACCATCGCCCACTGCCTGCGCCAGGCCGGCCGGCACGTGGAACACGCGCACATGACGCTGATGATGGCCTGCGCCGACATCTGCAGGACCAGCGCCGACACCATGTTGCGCGGCGCCGACGTGCACGTGCATACCTGCGCCGCCTGCGCGGCGATCTGCCGCGCCTGCGCCGAAAGCTGCGCCGCGATGGCCGAAGACGACCCCGCCATGCAGCGCTGCGCCGATGCCTGCGCCGAATGCGCACGTCATTGCGAGGAGATGGCGGCCTGAGCCGCAGACCAGCCGCCCCATGGCGGCTGTGATCCCCCAGCGTCAGCCCGCCTCAGCGCGGGCGTCACAGCAGCGCGGGCGTCACAGCCACCGCGCCATCGCCATCGCCATCGCGGGCGTTGGCCTGTCAGCGCTCGCGTGCAAGGCGCCCGCGCACCTCGCCTTCCAGCCCGCGCAGGCCCCAGCGCCGGCCCTCCTCCACTGCGGCCTCCTCGTCGGCACCATGCAGCCACGCCGCGCGCAGCGCCGCCAGCGCGCCGACGCGGTTGCCGCTTCCGCAGTGCACCAGCGTCGGCCCGTCGGCGGCCTGCAGCAGCCGGTCGAAGGCCACCACCGCCGCGCGGTCCAGATCGCCTGCCCCGGCGATGGGCAAGGTGTCGTATCCCATCCCCGCCGCGCGCACCGAAGCGGCCTCGTCGAAGCCGGGCGTCTCCGCAGCCGGCGCCAGGTTGATCACATGGCGGATGCCCGCCTCGCGCAGCGCGGGCAGATCGTCGGCGCTGATCCGGCCCCCGCTGTGGATGCCGGCGACCGGCGTGGCAAAGCGTTCGAGTACGGGAGATTGCATGGTCGTCACCTCGTCGTGGGTGGGTGCGGCCCGCCCGTCTTCAGGCGCGGCGCAGGCGGTGGACGCGAGGACCAGCGCGATTGCGACCCCAAAACGGAGACGTGCTGGAGTGGATCGGATGGTCATCGAAAGCTCCGCCCTTTCTGTCGTGAACCAAAACCACCCCGGCGCCTGATTTCGGTCTGTTGACCCATCAGCTGACCGCAGAACCTAGCCCGTCCGAATCTCCGGACTCGAACGAGCCCGCAACATCTCATACAACTGCCCAGGGCCAAGCAGGATGTCTTTCAGGCCGTCCTGCACCCTGTCGGAGTTCAATGTCTGACTGCCCAGCGACGTGAATCTTTCCAACGCGTCCATGACTGCGCTAACGAGTGCGGGCGTGAGGTCAGGCGAGTTTGCGAATTGCAGCTTGCTGTTGTGCCCCGCCTGTATGCCGAGTCGATCGTTCTCAAGCATCTGATCCCGGACGCTCTCGACGAACCGCAACTGGTCCTCATCGCTCAGCTGGCCCTCGAACAGGCCGTTGACCCGCTCGATGATCTCGCGCAGGTAGGCCTGTTCCTTCTCCTGCACCCGTCCGCTACCCACCGCGTCCACGGGGGCCAGCGGGTAGCTGCCCCCGGAATCGAGGTTGAGCGCCTGGAGCCCTCGGCTGCGCAGGGTGTGATGGGTCAGTGCCACCTTCGACAGGTCCACGGTGTCGCGCTCACGGCCGAATTCCAGCAGCGGCAGCAGGCGCCGGTAGAACAGGAAGCGTTTTTCGATTGCGGTATTGCCGTAGTCGAACATCTGCGACAGGAAGGCATACAGCCGCACGAACGCGCCCATGTCACCCTTGAACAGCACCAGCGCGTCCAGCGCGTCCTTGGCCTCGGCAGCAGCGGCGTTATCGCCGGATGTTTCGGCAGCGCCCCGGGCCTGTGCAGCTGCCTTGTAGCGCTTGAGCAGGCGGTCAGCGACGGGCTGCAATGCCGCGGCCAGTTGCGACTGCTTCGCCTGCGGGTCCAGCTCCACCTTCGCCACCCGTTCGACCTCGAAATCGTCGTAATGGCCGGCGGCATCCAGCTTCGCGCGCAGGTCGTAGACCAGGTTCGGATCGGTCGTGGCTTCCAGTTCCGCGGTTTCGTAGTAGGTGCGGAATGCCGCGAGGATCTCGCCGGTGTCGTTCTGGAAATCGAGGATGTAGGTCGTGTCCTTGCCCGGATGCGCCCGGTTGAGACGCGACAGCGTCTGCACCGCCTGGATCCCGCCGAGCTTCTTGTCCACGTACATGCCGCACAGCAGCGGCTGGTCGAAGCCGGTCTGGAACTTGTTGGCCACCAGCAGCAGGTGATAGTCCGGCCCGGCGAAGGCCTCACGGATGTCGCGCCCCTTGAGCCCCGGGTTGAGCAGCGCGTTCGATTCGGTCACCGGCTCGGGATAGCTCTCGGAATCGTCGATCTCGCCGGAAAACGCCACCAGCACGCCCAGCGGATAGCCCTGACGCTCGAGATAGGCGCGGATCGCCTTCTGCCAGCGCACCGCTTCGCGCCGCGAGCCCACCACCACCATCGCCTTGGCCCGGCCGTCGAGCAGCGGCTGCACGTTCTCGCGGTAGTGCTCCACCACGATCTGCACCTTGGCGGCGATGTTGTAGGGGTGCAGGCGGACCCACTGCATGATTCCCTTCATCGCCGTCGAGCGCTCGACCTCGGTGTTGTCGAACTCCTGCCCGTCGTGCGCCAGGCGGAACGCCAGGCTGTAGGGCGTGTAGTTCTTCAGCACGTCGAGGATGAAGCGCTCCTCTATCGCCTGGCGCATCGAATACACATGGAAGGGCTGCGGCAGGCCATCCGGTCCGGGCCTGCCGAAGAGCTCCAGCGTCTTGCCCTTCGGAGTTGCGGTGAAGGCCACGTAGGTCAGGCCGGATTCCGCACTGCGCGCCCCCATCTGCGCATGCAGCACGGTTTCGCTGTCGATCTGGCCGCCGTCCTGCAGTTCGGCCCATTCCTGGGCACTGAGAAACTTCTTCAGGTCGGCCGCGGCCTGCCCGGTCTGCGAGCTGTGCGCCTCGTCGGCAATCACCGCGAAGCGCTTGCCTTCGGTGGCCGCCAGCTCCTGCACGGTCTTCAACGCGAAGGGGAAGGTCTGGATGGTGCAGACGATGATCTTCTTGCCTGCCTGCAGCGCCTCCGCCAGCTGCGCGCTCTTGCTGCCGTGTTCGCCGGTGATGGTGGCCACCACGCCGGTGGTCCGCTCGAAGTCGAAGATTGCTTCCTGCAGCTGCGCATCCAGCACGGCGCGGTCACTCACCACCAGCACACTGTCGAACACCTTGGCATTGGCCGCATCGTGCAGATCGGCCAGGAAGTGCGCCGTCCATGCGATGGAGTTGGTCTTGCCCGAGCCTGCCGAATGCTGGATCAGGTAGCGCTGCCCTGCCCCGTATGCGCGCACATCGGCCACCAGCTTCCGGGTCGCGTCGAGCTGGTGGTAACGCGGGAAGATCACCGTCTTGAGCCGCTTCTTCTCGTCGCGCTTGCCGATCAGGTAGCGGCCGAGGATTTCCAGCCAGCTGTCGCGCGCCCACACTTCTTCCCACAGATAACGGGTGGCAAAGCCGCCCGGATCCGGCGCATTGCCCGCGCCGCCGCCGTTGCCGCGGTTGAAGGGCAGGAAGAACGTGTCCGTGCCGGCCAGCCGCGTGGTCATCATCACCTCGGCCTGGCTCACCGCGAAGTGCACCAGTGCGCCGCCCGGAAACGCCAGCAGCGGCTCGGCCACGCCGCCCTTCGGGTGCGGGTTGCGGTCAAGCCGATACTGGTCCACCGCATCGCCCACGCTCTGGGTGAAATCGGATTTCAGCTCGGCCGTCGCCACCGCGATTCCGTTGACGAACAGCACCAGGTCCATGCAGTCGTTCGGACGATTGGGCGAGTGCTTGACCTGCCGCACCACGCGCAGGCGATTTGCCGCGTGGTGCTGTTCGATGACGGTATTGATCGAAAGCGCCGGGCGGAACTGCACCAAGGTCAGCGGGCGCTTGAGGCCCACCATCTCCACGCCCCGGCGCAACACGTCCAGCGTGCCGCGCTCGTCGAGGTTCTTGCGGATGCGCTCCGCCAGCCGAGCCGTGGCCTGCGGCCCGTGGGTCTTCGCAAGTGCCTCCCAGCTCTCCGGCTGGGTGGCCTGCAGCCAGGCCACGAGGTCCGGCAGGTAGAGCGCGCTCGGCCGGTCGTAGTGCGCCGCATCGCCGTCCGCGTACAGCCAGCCATTGGCGGCGAGGTGTTCGCAGATCTCGCGTTCGAAGTGGTGTTCCTGGTGCAGATTCATAAGCTGGCCTCCCCCTCGGCCACGACATCATCCGTAAACAGTCGCACATACGGTTCGTAGCGGAACCGGCGGTTCCGCGCGAAGCCGGTCATCTCCATCAGTATCCCCAGATCCACCAGTCGCGCGACCAGTGTGTTGGCGGCGGGATAAGTGGTACCAGTCATCGCCCGCACGTCCGACACCGTGACGATCGGGCGGTCATACAGGCTTTCCAGCACCCGATGCCCGTTGCCGGCAGCGCGCCCCAGTCCATCCGTGATTGCAAGCCGGTGCTGCTCGCGCAACAGCTGGATCCTGCGCGCGGTTTCAGCCGCTTCGCCCGCCACCTCCACCACGCCGTGCAGGAAAAACTGCAGCCAGTCCTCCCATGCCCCGCGATCGCGAACCGCTTGAAGATGGTCGTAGTAGGCCTGCCGGTGCCGGCGGAAATAATGGGACAGGTACAGCACGGGCTTGTGCAGCACGCCGCATTCGGTCAGCAGGAAGGTGATCAGCAGCCGTCCAACGCGGCCATTCCCGTCAAGAAACGGATGGATGGTCTCGAACTGCACATGCGCCAGGGCAATCCTCACAAGCGCGGGCAGATCGTCCTCCGCATGCAGGAAGCGTTCCAGCTCACCCAGCGCCTGGGGCACATCCTCATGCGGGGGTGGCACAAAACTCGCCGTCGCGAGAGTGCAGCCGGCCGGGCCGATCCAGTTCTGGCTGCGACGCAGCTCGCCGGGCTGCAGCCGTCCGCCTCTAACCCCGTCCAGCAACACCCCATGGATCTCGCGGATCAGGCGGACCGAGACCGGCAACGTCGGCAGCCGGGCCAGCCCATGCTTCATCGCGCGGACGTAGTTGACCACCTCGTCCACATCGCGCGGCATGGTCTCGTCGAACAGATCGGCTTCGGCCGCCAGCAGATCCTGCAGCGAACTCTGCGTGCCCTCGATCTGGCTGGAGAGCACGGCCTCCTTGCGCACGTACATGAAGACGAACAGATCGGGGTTCGGCAGGGTCAGTACCGAACCATCCAGTCGCCCGAGCGCGCGGTCGGCCTGCGACAGCAGTCCCTGCAATGACCCGGTCAGGGTGAGTGCGGGTTCGGGCGGCAGGGGTGCGGGGAAGAACGCGCTGTACCCGGTGGGTTGGCGCAGGTAACGGCCCGCGCGCGTGGATTCGACCTGCTGGGGCATACGCAATCCTGGGGTGCGCACGGAGCCGGAGTCCGCCCATGCGATAGGCTGCGTTTACTATATCGGCCGCGTCGCGCTGTGTTCAAGGCAGGCTTGTACAAACATCAAACGCCGCAGGGCCGCATTCGCAATTCGCGAATTGCGAATGGCTGCTCGCAGTGACGTCATCCGGAGCGCCTCGGCGCTTGGCCGCATCGCGTCGTCCATCCGATAGGCGGGCTCGACAGGCCGCGCCTACCCCTGGACCTGCCGCCGGGGTAAGAGCCGAGGCACAGCGTTGCAGGTCAGGACGCAGCCTCAGCACCAAGTCCCAAGGGCTTCACCTCATGCTCCCAGAGCGGCACGCCCGTCTCGTCCCGCCATTCCAGCAGACCGTTCGCCGTTCGCCCAAGCACACAGGCTGCCGCCGCACTCGGTGACTTGAACAAGGTGTCGCGCACGAACACGAGGCGTCGCCCATCGGTCCGCAATGCGTCCTGCTGGATCAACTGTTGGCGCAGGCGGAAATAGCCCGTCGACTGGAACGACGCAACCGCCTCGGCCCGACCGGTTGAACCGGCCAGCACGACAAATCCCTCGTTCGTGTAAACCCCGCGGGCGTCCGCATCCGGCCCCGTGCAGATGTATGGCCTCAGTTCCGGCCCCGCATTCGGGGCGCCGTCCGGCGCATCAGGCTGGTGCGGACCATCCTGCGCATCGGTCACCGCTCGCCGGGCGACGGGATCGAACACGGGATAGCCCAGTGTCGAAAGCAGCACCCGGATCGTCTCGTGGATTTCCGTGCAGTCCGCAAGCAGCGGTGCCGGCGTATGCGGCTTCGCACCCGAGTTGCCGTTCTCCAGCACGAAGCGTTCGGCATCCCGCGTCTTCTGGATCGACAGCCATTCCAGATAGCTGGCGTGGGTGTTGGTCAGGCTGTTGGTCAGCGACAGCGCGATCACCACGCGGTTCCAGAAGTCCCGTCCTGCGTTGTGCTGCGCCAGCCGCATCCGCAGGGAGCCCGTCTGGCCCACGTAGACCTTCATCTGCCCGGTGGCCTCGTCGTCGCCGAACAGGAAGTACACGCCCACCTGGTCGGCCTCCCGCATCTTGAGAAACTCGCCCAGCAGGCTGCGCGGCACCTCGATGACACGGACGACGCGGGTTGGAATCTCCGCCACGCGAATCCCCTGGGGATCGCCGGCAGGAAGGAAGATCTGGATCGTCCTGCGGGTGGGCCATGGCTACGCTCCCAACAGTTTGCTGACAACGTTGACCAGAACGCCCTGCCCGAAACCGAGCGCGGGGCGGTACACGCGGGCGAAGGCGCCCGCCGGCGCATCGAGCTGTGGCAGATAGACCTCGCAGTCCGTCTTGAAGTGAAAGTGGCGCGCGAGGTGCCACAACTCTGCGGCGATGGCCTCTTCGCTGGCGCCCGTGCCATGCAGTCGTACATAGCGCTCGAGCGCAAGCGCGGCGAGCTGGCCGCCGTCCACCTCGGTGGCGCGCGCGGCGTCGCCCTGCCAGTGCACGCGCACGGTGCCACGCGCTTCGTCCCACTCCGATTCGTCCACCGGCAGTACCAGCGTGCCGTCCTGCAGAGATCGCGCGCACCACACACCGTCGCGGTCTTCGTGTGTGTAGAGCGGCATCAGATTGGCGAGGAAGCCGACCACGGCCACACTCTTGCCGTCGCGTGGCGCGGCCAGGGCCGACAGCCACGCCTGTAGCCGTGGCGACAGTGACACGCGATCGCGCTTGTTGAAGGAGAGCGTCGTCTGCTTTCCGTTTGCGCGGTAGCCGGTGCAGGCGAGGTTCGGTTCCTGCCTGGCCAGGCGGCGCAGGAACTCGGCAGCGGGAACAAAGCCCTCGTGGTCTGCGTCGCGCTCGTTGTGCGAATACAGCATCGGCACGCCGTCGCGGCGAGTGATCCGAGGGCACACCACTTCCTCGGGCGCGTCGGTCCGGTATTCGATGTCCGGAATACGGCCATCGATGATGAAATCTTCTGCGCGCATCAGCCGGCCTCTTCGCTCACCAGGCCGCGCACGTCGATCTGGCCGGTGACGGCGGCGGAGATGAGGGCGCTGCGGCGCTCGCGCAACAAAGGGACTGCTCGCTCGGCAGCACGTCGCAAGGCGGCAAGTTCTTTCAACTTGTCCTGCAGTGATTCAGCAATCTTGCGCTGCTCATCCTCCGGAGGTAACGCAACAGGCAAAGTGCCCAGCACTCCCATTCCGATGTTTTGCTGCGTGCCGAAGCTCCAGTTGAGAGCAACCCCTTCTTGGAAATTTTTTGATCTGAGGTAGCTCAGAACGAAGTGCGGAAGCGCAATTTCTAGGTTGCAGCGGATTGCTGCCAGAGGTGACCAGATGTTGAAGTCAGTCCTACCCTCCACGATCGCGGTTACCCCCGTAGTTGCCCCGGACTTCACCATATATATGTCGTGGATCTGAGGACGGTACTTTTGCGAATAGCGCGCATCATCTTCTGCCGAGATATAGCCCCTGACCTTATCGAAGTTGATAGCTCCACCCGAGACTGCCTCAGCCGACACGAACGGCACGCCTTCCTCGAGAAAAACCGGGGTTTCGTGGGGACCATCAGTGATCGGCGTGGCAACAATTGACTTCAATGCGCGCACTTCCCAATGCGCAGGTACCTCACCCAGCCACGCGATGCCAGAGTCCTTCATCGGGACGTTGGGCTCGAGGCCGCGGGTGACGGCGTGGGAGATAGTGGCCTGGCGCTTCTCGGCCAGCAGCGCCAGCAGCGTTTCCTGCTCGGCGATCAGCGCGTCGATCCTGGCGGTTTCGCGATCGAGGAAACGCGCGATGGATATCTGCTCTTCGACACTCGGCCAGCCAAACGCGAACTCCCGAACGAACTCGTCCGGAACGCGCTTCTGTCCCCCTGCGCCGTACATCGCCGCTTCGCCGCGTTTCCGGAACGGTGTGCTGCGAAACACCCAGTCGAGATAGTGGCTGTCGAGAAGATCGGGATCAGGTCGGGCGACTGTCAGTTCCGTGGTGCCAAATCCGTGTCCGCCATACAGGCCGACCATCCTTGCGCCTTTACCATTCTCGAAACACGGAGTGATTTTCGCGAAGGTCACGTCTCCCTCGCGGAAGTAGGTATAGCCGCTCAGGACATCGGAGATCTGCCGAGTTCGAGACAAATCCAGATCCCCATTTTCCCCAACTGCTTCCATTGGGAGAAAGGAAACCATTGCATCGCCAGGGAGCTCGCGAATTTCAGATTTGCTCGGATTCAGAGCTGCGCGGCGTCGGAGCGCGTCAACGTTCCAATGCGCCGGCACCTCCCCCAACCACTCCACCCCACTGTCCTTGTACTCGGGATACCTCGGCAGACTCATTCCGCCATCTCTCCCAGCATCCGCATGATGTTGGCGGTCACGGCTTTCAGCTCGGCGTCGATGACCTCCAGCGGACGTGGCGGCTCGAAGACGTAGAAGTGACGGTTGAACGGAATCTCGTAGCCGATCTTGGTCCTGGCCTCGTCGATCCACGCATCCGGCGCATGCGGCAGCACCTCGCGCGCGAAGTAGGCTTCGATGTCCTCGCCCAGCGGCACGTTCTCGGTATCGCGCAGTGAACTGTCCGGCTGCGGCTTGCCCTTCTGCTTGCCCTTCAGCCCGAGCACGATTTCGCCGGCGTCATCGCGCAGCGGGCGCTCGACGATAATCGTGGTGTAGCCGAAGTCTTCGTTGCGGAAGATGCGGCTGATCGGCACCCGCTTGAGCCGGCCGCCTTCGGGCGCTGCGGGCACGTCGTCGGTGCCGGTGACGATGCGCTGCTCCAGCTCGCGCCCCTCGGCATCGAGCACGGTGATGCGCTCGGCCTCGGTGAAGCCGCCGAACAGGCGGGTGACGAGGGCGATATCGTCGTCGCCCATCTCGCGGCGTTTGGAGCCGAGGCTCTTGCGCATCTTCCGCCAGAAGCTGCTGGCGTCGATCAGCTGCACCTGGCCGCGGCGGTCCTCATCCTTCTTGTTGCTGACGATCCACACATAGGTGGCGATGCCGGTGTTGTAGAACATGTCCGTCGGCAGGCCGATGATGGCTTCGACCAGATCGTTCTCCAGCAGATAACGGCGGATCTCGCTCTCGCCACTGCCCGCCCCGCCGGTGAACAGCGGCGAGCCGTTGAGCACGATGCCGAAGCGACTGCCGCCCTCGCCGTTGACCACCGGCGACATCTTGGCCACCAGGTGCAGCAGGAACAGCATGGAGCCGTCCGACACACGCGGCAGGCCGGGGCCGAAGCGGCCGTCGAAGCCTTGTCGTTCGTGCTCGGCGCGGACCAGCTTCTCGACCTTCTTCCACTCCACGCCGAAGGGCGGATTGGAGAGCATGTAGTCGAAGCGGCGGCCCGCATGGCCGTCGTCGCTGAGCGTGTTGCCGGGCGCCATGTTCTCCACCGGCTGGCCGCGGATCAGCATGTCGGCCTTGCAGATGGCATAGGACTCGTCGTTGAGCTCCTGCCCGAACAGGGTGAGGCGCGCGGCCGGGTTGTGGGCCAGCAGGTGCTCGGCGGCCACCGAGAGCATGCCGCCCGTGCCGGCCGTGGGGTCATACACGGTGCGCACCACGGCGTTGCCTGGCGTCAGCACGTCGTCGTCCTCGATGAAGATCAGGTTGACCATCAGCCGGATGACTTCGCGCGGGGTGAAGTGCTCACCGGCGGTCTCGTTGGAGAGCTCGGCGAACTTGCGGATCAGCTCCTCGAACACATGCCCCATCTGCGCGTTGTCCACACGGTCCGGGTGCAGATCGATGTTGGCGAACTTCTCGGTCACCAGGTACAGCAGGCCGGCCTTGGCCAGGCGCTCGACCTGGGTATGAAAGTCGAAGCGCTCGAAGATGTCGCGCGCCTCGGGCGAGAAGCCCTGGATGTATTCGTAGAGGTTCTGGCGGATGTGGTCCTGGTCGCCGAGCAGCGTTGGCAGATCCAGCTTTGAGGTGTTGTAGAAGCCCGCGGTGCCGACGATGCGCTTGAGGAAGGGATCGGGATTGAGGCCCGCGGCGGCCTTCTTCTCCCCCTCGGCGAGCACCTTGGCCTTGGTGGGCGCCAGCACGCAGTCCAGGCGACGCAGCACGGTGAACGGCAGGATGACCCGGCCGTATTCGGATTGCTTGTAGTCGCCGCGCAGCAGATCGGCGACAGACCAGATGAAGGCGGAAAGAGCTTGTTGGTTCAACGTGAGTCCCTTGGGATGCGACGTGAGGGATCTGCGGCCCTCTTCGCCGTGATGTGGCGATGGATCAGTGAGTGATGCGGGATCAGTGGTAGTCGCCTTCACGCTGATGCCTGACCGCCAGCACGGTCACCGTGCTGGCATCCTCCACCTCGAACAGCAGCACGTAACCACTGGCCCCGAAGCCGATGACGAGTTCGCGCAGGAAGGGGTCGTTGGCGGTGGCCTTGCGGCAGCTCAGCGGCGCTACTTGGAGCACCGTCACCGCGTCGCGGATGGACTGCAGCGCGCGCTCGGCCAGCGCGAAGTCGCCATCGCTGCGTTCGAGCAGCCAGTCGTACAGGCGCTCCAGGTCTTGCTGCGCTTCTTCCGTGAAGCGGACGCGGAAGCTCATGCAGGCCGGGCCTTCCTGCGAGCCTGCTCAAGCCGCTGCGCGAGACCGTCGATGACCTCGCCGGCATCGACGTAGCGCCCATGCGCCTGTGCGTCGCTGCGTGAGGCGAGGCCGCGCGCGATGAAGGCTTCCTGCTGGCGACGCAGCTCGACCTGGACCCGCACGGAATGCTCGACAAAGCTGGACAGGCTTTCGCCTTCCAGCAGCACGGCTTCGGCGGCTTCGCGCAGTTCTGGCTCGACCCGCAAGGACGGGAGGGTGGCGGTCTTCATGCTGGCACCTTGCGTTGCATTTGCAACGCATGATGGCGGAAACGGCGGTGCCGGTAAACCCGCCGTCAATGGGAGTGCCGCGGCGTCCCCCGGTCCTCGGGCACCGCTCGGGCATCTAGCTCCAGCAGAGGGCGACCCACTCGGTCAACGACGACCAACGGGTTCGGTTCGCTTACTGCGTAGCTTGCAGACCCGCCCGGCTCGCGGCCGCCGCCCTTCCCCGCCGCCCGAACTTCCCACCATCCGCTCCTCGACATCACGCCTTGCATCGGGATCTGGCTATGACCGGAGGCGCGCTCCCACTCACCCCAGGCCCAACCGCAGCACCAGCGCCACCAGCGTCACCACCAGCACCGGCAGGGTCAGCACGACGCCCACCTTGAAGTAGTAGCCCCAGCCAATCCGGATGCCCTTGCGTGCCAGCACGTGCAGCCACAGCAGGGTGGCGAGGCTGCCGATCGGGGTGAACTTGGGGCCGAGGTCGCTGCCGATGACGTTGGCGTAGATCATCGCTTCGCGCACCACGCCCTCGGCCTGGCTGGCGTCGATGGACAGGGCGCCTACCAGCACGGTGGGCATGTTGTTCATCACCGAGGACAGCAGCGCGGTGAGCAGGCCCGTGCCCAGCGTGGCGGCCCACAGGCCGTGGCCGGCGAAGGCGTCGAGCAGCCCGGCGAGGTGGTCGGTGAGGCCTTGGTTGCGCAGGCCGTACACCACCAGGTACATGCCCAGCGAGAACACCACCACCTGCCACGGCGCTTCGCGCAGCACCTTGCGCGTGGGGATGACGTGACCGCGCGCGGCCACGCCCAGCAGCACCAGCGCGCCGGCGCCGGCCACGGCGCTGATCGGCACGCCCACCCGTTCCAGCCCGAAGAAGCCCAGCAGCAGCATTGCCAGCACGCCCCAGCCGGCGTTGAAGGTGGTGCGGTCGAGGATGGCCGCTTTCGGGTCCTTGAGCTGGGTGACGTCGTAGGTGGCCGGGATCTCGCGGCGGAAGAACCACAGGAGCATCAGCAAGGTGGCGGCCACCGAGACCAGGTTCACCGGCACCATCACCGAGGCGTATTCGGCAAAACCGATGCCGAAGTAGTCCGCGGAGACGATGTTGACCAGGTTGGACACCACTAGCGGCAGGCTGGCGGTATCGGCGATGAAGCCGGCCGCCATCACGAAGGCCAGCGTGGCGGCGGGACTGAAGCGCAGCGCCAGCAGCATGGCGATGACGATCGGGGTGAGGATGAGCGCGGCGCCGTCGTTGGCGAACAGCGCCGCCACCGCCGCGCCCAGCAGCACCAGCAGCACGAACAGCGCGCGTCCCCTGCCCCGGCCCCAGCGCGCGACGTGCAGCGCGGCCCATTCGAAGAAGCCGGCCTCGTCCAGCAGCAGGCTGATGAGGATCACGGCGACGAAGGTGAGCGTGGCGTTCCAGACGATGCCCCAGACGGTGGGGATGTCCGCAAGCCCCACCACGCCGGTGAGGAGCGCCAGCACCGCGCCGAAGCTTGCACTCCAGCCCACGCCCAGGCCACGCGGCTGCCAGATCACCAGCACGATGGTGACCACGAAAATCGCAAGCGCCAGCAGCATGGGTCAGGCCTTCCGCGCTGGCGCGCGTCTGTTGGAGGTGGGTGTGGCGGGCGCGCAGCGGCCGGTATCGCCACCGCAGCAGTTGCGGGTGAGGAATTCCAGCAGGCCGTTCATGGCGTCGAAGTCGGCGCGGTAGGAAATGTTGCGGCCGTGCGCCTCGCCATCGATCAGCCCGGCGGCGGCGAGCTCCTTGAGGTGGAACGACAGCGTCGCCCCGGGCAGCGACAGCGCCTCGGCGATCTGCCCGGGCGTGCGCCCATCGGGGCCGGCCTCCACCAGCTGGCGGAAGATCGACAGGCGGGTGACATGGCCCAGCGCGGAAAGCGCGGCGCTTGCGTCGTTCAGTTCCATGTTTCTAGAATAATCGAACGAATTTCGAACGCGCAATCACCGCGGTGCCCGGCGCCTGCCCAACAGCGTCCCGCCGCGCTCGAGGGGCCGGATGCCGCCCGCCTCGGTGTCGCCTGCGGCCACCCGCCGCGGATCCTGGCCCTCTACGGCTTGCTGCGCCCGCAGTCCTACAGCCGCAAGCTGGCGCTGGAAGCCGAACGCCTGCTGCGCCACTTCGGTGGCCGAGACGCAGGCGCTCGATCCGCGCGACCTTCCCGTGCAGGGCACTTGCGAGGCGGACCATCCGATCTGCGAGGCCTGTGGCGGTGGTGATCTACGCCACCGCCCAGAGCGGCACGCTGCCACCGCGGGCGGTGGACCACGGCGGACAGCAGACGGCTCAGACCGCAGCCTCAGCCCCGCGCGCACCTTCCGGGGCCTGCGGCAGCAGATCGGCCGCGGCGCGGCGGCGCCGCCCACACAGCGCGCGTCCAGCGCCACGGTGCGCACGTCCAGTCCCGCGCAGATGGCGGCGGTGCCGTCGCTGCAGCTGTCCAGCGCCACCATGCACGCGCGGGGCACGGCGTCGAATGCCACCGGCTGCTTGCGATCGCGGGCATGCCGACCGCTTGCCAGTGCGGATCGAGCACGCGTACGTAGGCCTGCGCCGTCAGCGGGTTTGCCCGCAGCGCGGTGGTGTGTGCCGCGCGCGGCCTCGGCGCAAAAAAAAGCGACCCGGTCACCCGGGTCGCCTTCATTACCGCAACAGCTGATGGATCACTTCAGACCGCGATTCCGCAGCAGCGCTTCCGCCGTGGGCATGCGACCGCGGAAGGCCTTGTAGCTCTCGGCCGGGTCGCGGGTGTTGCCGACCTCGTACACCTCGCGGCGCAGCTTGGCCGCCAGCTCGGGGTCGAACACGTTGCCGGCTTCCTTGAACGCGTCGAAGCCGTCGGCGTCCATCGCCTCCGCCCAGGTGTAGGCGTAATAGCTGGCCGAATAGCCGCCATCGAAGATGTGGCTGAAGTGCGGCAGGCGATGGCGCATGCCGATCTGCTCGGGCACGCCCAGCTCACGCAGCTGCGCGGCTTCCCACTCGCCGGCGTCGAAGTCGGCCGGCAGCGTGGTCAGCTGGTGCAGGCGCATGTCGAGGATGGCCGACGACAGCTGCTGGATGGTGGAGAAGCCCTGGTTGAAGGTCTGCGCCTTGAGCAGCGACTCCAGCATTTCCTTGGGCATCGGCTCGCCGGCGGCGTTGCGGGCATGGGCCTGCAGGATGGTCGGCTCGGTGATCCAGTGTTCGTAGACCTGCGACGGGAACTCGACGAAGTCGCGCGACACCGCCGTGCCCGACAGGCTCGGGTAATGCGCGGTCGACAGCATGCCGTGCAGGCCATGGCCGAATTCGTGGAACAGGGTCTGCGCCTCGTCCAGCGAGATCAGCGCGCGCTCGCCGGCGGCGGGCGGCGTGATGTTCTGGTTGTTGACCACGATCGGGGTGTCACCCAGCAGCCCGTTCGGCACGCGGATGCTGTTCATCCAGGCGCCGGGACGCTTGGTGGGACGGGCGAACCAGTCGGCATAAAACAGACCGACCTTGCGGCCGTCCGCTTCGCGGATCTCGAACACGCGCACGCCGTCGGCATAGACCGGGATGTCGCTGCGCTCGTGCGCGGTGAGGCCGAACAGCTTCTGCGTGGTCTCGAACATCGCATCGACGATGCCGTCCAGCGGCATGTACTGCTTCACCTGCGCCTCGTCCAGGGCGAAGCGCTGGCTGCGTACCTGCTCGGCGTAGTAGCGCCAGTCCCAGGGCTGGACGTCGGTGATGCCGTCCTTCGCGGCCAGGGCCTGGATGTCGGCCAGTTCCTCGTTGGCACGCACCAGCGCCGGCTGGTAGACGCCCATCAGCAGCTCCATCGCCGCGTCCGGGGTCTTGGCCATGGAGTCCGCGAGGACGAAGTCGGCGTGGGTGTCCGCGCCCATCAGCTTGGCGCGCTCGATACGCAGCTCCACCAGGCGCTTGATCTCCGCGCTGGTGTTGTTGGCGTTGTCGTTGTCGCCGCGGAAGCTGAAGGCGCGCCAGATCTTCTCGCGTGCATCGCGGTTGGGCGCGGCGGTCAGGAACGGCTCGGCGGCCGAACGCGTGGCGGGGAACAGGTACTGGCCCGGCTTGCCGGCGGCTTCCGCGGCGGCGGCGGCGGCACTCAGCTGGTCGGCCGGCAGGCCTTCCACTTCGGCAGCGCTCAGGAAGACGTCGTTGGCCTTCTGGTCGGCCAGCAGCTTCTGGCCGAACTGCACGCCGAGGTTGGCGAGCTCTTCGTTGATGGCGGCAACGCGGGCGCGTGCATCAGCCGGGAGCGCGGCACCGGCACGCACGAAGCGCTTGTGGGTCTGCTCCAGCAGGCGGTTCTGCTCGGGGGTGAGGCCCAGCTCGGCGCGCTGCTTGTAGAGCGTATCCACGCGCTGGAACAGCGCCTGGTCGAGCATGGTCTCGTTCGACAGCCGGGCCAGCTTCGGCGCGATGGCCTTCTGGATGGCCTGGTTGGCCGGGGTGGCATCCGCGGAGGCCACGGTGAAGAAGGTGCTGGAGACGCGCGACAGCTCGCGGCCGGCGCGTTCCATGGCCTCGATGGTGTTCTCGAAGGTCGGCGCCGTCTTGTCGTTGGCGATGCGCTGGCTCTGCGCGCGGGCCTCGGCGATGGCCAGGTCGAACGCGGGCTCGTAATGCTCCGGGCGGATGCGGTCATACGGCGGCACGCCGTCGGGGGTGCTCCAGGCGCCCAGCAGCGGATTGGCGGTCTGCTCGGCGCGCTGGGCGGCGGACTGCGCTGCGCTCGGCAGGCTTGTGCTCATCAGGGTGACCGCGATCGCGGCGGAAAGAACGCACGTACGAAGAATCATGAATCCGGCTCCAGACATTTGTCATGTAACTCTATTACAACGGGCATCGCTTCGGCATTCCTGGTGTGAATGCGCGCGATATGGGGGGTCGAGGGCGGCGCAGACTGGGGCGTGCGGTCGCCGGAGCGCTCCTGGCGATGAACGATCCCAGGCACCTGGGTCACCCGGGCGGAAGCGGAGGTGGACTGCGGAGGCGGCACCGCGCCGGCCGTTCGCGAGTGCCGCGCTCCAACCCGCCCGCGCCACGCCGGTGCCAACCCCCGGATCGATGGCGACGACGAGGTCGCAGGCGGTCCAATACTCCGCTCAGGCCTTCAGCCCCGGCGCGCGCGTGCCCGGGCCGGCCGCGGCGTCAGCCGCGCATCGATCGGCGTCAGCGCCGCAGCAATTGCGGGTGAGGAATTCGATCAAGCCGTTCATGGCGGCGAAATCGGCGCGATAGCAGATGCTCCGGCCCTGTGCCTCGGCCCCGATCAGCCCGGCGGCGGAGAGCTCCTTGAGGTGGAACGACAGTGTCGCCCCGGGCAGCGCCAGTGCTTCGGCGATCTCCCCCGGCGTGCGGCCACTGGGGCCGGCTTCGACGAGCTGCCGGAAAACCGACAGACGGGTCATATGCCCGAGTGCCGAAAGCGCAGCGCTTGCGTCCTTAAGTTCCATCTTTCTAGAATAGTCGAATGAATTTCGAACGCGCAATCACCGCAACCCCCGACGACCTGCCCAACATCGTGCCCGCTGCCTTCGAGGTCCCGGATGCCGGCCGCCTCGGCGTGGCCGCCGGCCATCCGCCGCGGATCCTCCTGCTGTACGGCTCGCTGCGCGAGGAGTCCTACAGCCGCAAGCTGGCGCTGGAAGCCGAACGCCTGCTCCGCCACTTCGGCGCCGAGACGCGCGTGTTCGATCCGCGGGACCTGCCCGTGCAGGGCAGCTGCGAGGCGGATCACCCGAAGGTGCAGGAACTGCGTGCGCTGGCCATGTGGTCCGAGGGCCAGGTGTGGGTGAGCCCGGAGCGCCACGGCACCCTCACCGCGGTGTTCAAGAACCAGATCGACTGGCTGCCGCTGGAAGAAGGCGGCATGCGCCCGACCCAGGGCCGCACGCTGGCGGTGATGCAGGTCAGTGGCGGCTCGCAGTCGTTCAACGCGGTCAACGCGATGCGGGTACTCGGGCGCTGGATGCGCATGGTCACCATCCCCAACCAGTCGTCCGTGCCAAAGGCCTGGCAGGAATTCGACGACGCCGGGCGCATGAAGCCCTCGGCCCTCTACGACCGCGTGGTCGACGTGATGGAGGAGCTGGTGAAGTTCACCCTGCTGGTGCGCGGCCACAGCGACTACCTGACCAGCCGCTACAGCGAGCGCAAGGGCGACCTCGCCGCGGCAACGCTGGCCGCTGCCGCCACTTCCACCGAGACCTGAGGCCCCCATGGACGCGACCATCTTCCACAACCCTGCCTGCGGCACCTCGCGCAACACGCTCGCGCTGATCCGCCATGCCGGCATCGAGCCGACGGTGATCGAGTACCTGCGTGATCCCCCGCTGCGCGGGCAGCTCAGCGCGATGATCGCGGCCGCCGGCATCGGCGTGCGCGACGCGCTGCGCCGCAAGGGCACGCCCTACGACGCGCTTGGTCTGGATGATCCGGCGCTGACCGACGACCAGCTGCTCGACGCGATGCTGGCCCACCCGGTGCTGATCAACCGCCCGTTCGTGGTGACCGACAGCGGCACCCGGCTCTGCCGGCCATCGGAGGTGGTGCTGGAGATCCTGCCGCCGCTGACGCAGCCCTTCACCAAGGAAGACGGCGAGGTGGTCGGCGCGACGGGCTGACCGCAGCCCGGCGGGATCGCAGCCGCCGCGTACGTGCCGCGGCCGTGGCCCACGCCTGTACGTCACGCTGGACCAGTGCCTGCGTGAGCCGGGCATGCACAACGTGGGCGGCATCGCCCTGCCCGACGGCGCTGACCTGCCTGCGCGGCCGGCTCAGCTTCGGAAGGGCGACCCGCTTCCGCGATCCGGCTTCCGACATCGCTGGAGCGGTGGCGGCGACGGACAGCTGCGGATGTCAGCTGCGGTCATGCGGCGGGGACGCCGTGGCCGCAATAGGCCGCGTGCAGCGCCTCGAGCACGCCCAGGGCCGGGCCGTCGGCGAGCGAGTAGTGGATCGACTGGGCCTCGCGCCGGGTGTGGACCAGCGCCATCTCGCGCAGCACCGCCAGGTGCTGCGACAGCGCGGACGCTCCCAGCCCGGTGGCCGGCTGCAGCTCGCCCACCGTGCGCTCGCCTTCCACCAGCTGGCACAGCACCAGCAGCCGCGCCGGGTGGGCCAGCGCCTTGAGCAGCGCGGCCGCCTCGCTTGCGTGGGCGGCCATGTCGGGCAACGCGACATCGGCATGGGCGGGCGTGGTGGCGGAGCTTGGCATCGCGGCGAGCTGGCTTGACAGGTGGTGGCGGGCATCACTACTTTAGACTTTACTAAATTAGATGGGAAGCCCGGGATGAACCCCCTGGTGGAAAGCTTCTACGATCCGTCCACGGCCACCTTCTCGCACGTGGTGTACGACCGCGAGGGCGGGCATGCGGCCATCGTCGATCCGGTGATGGACTTCGATCCGGCCAGCGCGCACACGATGTTCGACTCGGCGCAGCGGCTGCTCGACTTCGTGGCGAAGCGGCGGCTCACGGTCGAATGGATCCTCGAGACCCATGCCCATGCCGACCACCTCTCCGCAGCCGCCTGGCTGCGTGACAGGACCGGCGCGAAGGTCGCCATCGGCCGTGGCATCTGCGGGGTGCAAGCGCAGTTCAAGACGGTGTTCGGCCTGGAGGATTCGTTCCCCGTCGACGGGCGCCAGTTCGACCACCTGTTCGCCGACGGCGACACCTTCGCGATCGGCGACCTGTCCGGGCGCGTGATCGCCACCCCCGGCCACACCGCCGACAGCCTGAGCTACGTGATCGGCGATGCGGCCTTCATCGGCGACACGATGTTCGCGCCCGACACCGGCACCGCGCGCGCGGACTTTCCGGGCGGCGATGCGGCCACGCTGTACCGCTCGATCCGCCGGCTGTTCGCGCTGCCGGGCGAGACCCGCGTGTTCCTGTGCCACGACTACCCGCCCGACGGCCGCGCGCCGCGCGCCCAGACCACGATCGCCGCCCAGCGCGAGCACAACGTGCACCTGGGCGGCGAAGTGGCGGAAGAGGCCTTCGTGCGCATGCGCGAGGCGCGCGATGCCGGGCTCCCCGTGCCCAGGCTCATCCTCCCGGCGCTGCAGGTCAACATCCGTGGCGGCGACCTGCCGCCGCCGGAGTCCAACGGCGTGCGCTACCTGCGCCTGCCGCTCAACCAGTTCGGAGATCCAGCATGACCACGACCTGGCTGCTCGCACTCGCGGGCGGCGTACTGATCGGCCTCGCCGCCACGCTGCTGCTGTGGCTCAACGGACGCGTGGCCGGCGTCAGCGGCATCCTGGGCGGCGTGCTGTTTCCGGTTCGCGGCGAAGTGGCCTGGCGGATCGCGTTCCTTGCGGGGCTGGTGATCGCCGGCGGGGCGGCGATCGCGCTGCTGCCGGGCATCGCCACGCCGCGCACGGGCTTTCCGCCCGTATTGCTGATCGCGGCGGGCCTGCTGGTGGGTTTCGGCGCCAGCATGGGTAACGGCTGCACCAGCGGGCACGGTGTCTGCGGCCTGGGCCGGCTGTCGAAGCGCTCGCTGGCGGCGGTGCTGACCTTCATGGCGACAGCGGTGGTCACGACCTGGCTGGTGCGCCATGTGTGGGGCTGGGCATGAAGCGCATCCTCGCCGCCGCTCTCGCCTCCGGCGCGCTGTTCGGCGTGGGTCTGGCGCTGTCGGGCATGACCGATGCGCGGCGCATCCTCGGCTTCCTCGACGTCACCGGCGATTTCGACCCCACCCTCGCCTTCGTGCTCGGCGGCGCGGTCGCCACGACCCTGCTGCTGTTCCGCCCGGTGCTGCGGCGCGGGCGCCCGCTGTTCGCCGACGGCTTCCGCCTGCCGGAATCGAGCCGCATCGATGCCCGCCTGCTGACCGGCGCGGGGCTGTTCGGGATCGGCTGGGGTCTGGCCGGTTACTGTCCCGGCCCGGCATTGGCGGGCCTGGGCGTGGGCTCGAGCGAAGCGTTGTGGTTCGTGCCGGCAATGATCGTGGGGATCGTGCTGCAACGGATGCTCGCCCGCCGTTGAGAACCACAGGCCGGGGCTCCTCAGGGTGCTTCGGGGCTGGGACAACGCGCAGCCTCGCCGACACCGCGGCAGCGACGCTTCACTCCAATGGGAAGGCCGTAGCGCCTTCCCGGCCCGATGGCGCGACCGGTCCTGGCGGGCACCGACACGAGAGCGACACGATGATCGGCCGCAGGCGGCCTCAGGACACCCGGTCGAGGATGATCCAGATCGCGACGGCGAAGGTGATCGCCGCGAACAGCACGCCGCCCCACCCGTTGATGGCGGACGGATCCTTCTTCAGCCCCAGCCGCAACACGCCCACCATCAGCGTGGGCACCAGCAGGATCAGCGCCAGCAACACCCAGAGCGTTTCTGACATGACGTTCTCCTAGCAAGGGCCGGAAAGCGGACCGGGGAACCTGCGGCGGAAGCGGCACCCCGGCGGCGGCCAGCCACTCCCGGCGTACCGCACCGTCGTGGGCCGAGTATGCCGCAGGTGCTCGGCGCCACGCGTCGCCCGGCGCTATGCGGTGGCGCTGCCGTCCGTGCGCCCGCCGCGGCGGAACTTCGACACCACCCACGCCTCCACATCATCCACCAGCGTGAATGCCGCCGGCACCACGATCAGGCTGAGCACGGTGGACGTGATCAGGCCGCCGATCACTGCAACGGCCAGCGGCATGCGGAAACTGGAATCGGCGGTGAAACCGAGCGCGATGGGCATCATGCCGGCGCCCATCGCCAGGGTGGTCATGATCACCGGGCGGGCGCGCTTGTGGCAGGCGTCCATCAGTGCCTCATGGCGGCCCATGCCCTGCCCTTCGGCCATGACGGCGTAGTCCACCAGCAGGATGGAGTTCTTCACCGCGATGCCGATCAGCAGGATCAGGCCGATCAGCACCGACAGCGAGATGTCGAGACCGGTGATCAGCAGCGCGCCGAAGGCGCCAGCGGCAGCCAGCGGCACGGCGACCAGGATGGTGATGGGCTGGCTGGCATGGTTGAAGAGCAGCAGCAACACGCCATAGACGCAGAAGATGCCGGCCACCATGGCCATGGCGAAGCCGCCGAACATCTCGGCGAAGATCTCGCTGTCGCCCGCGGCCTGGCGCTCGACGCCCGGCGGCAGATTGGTGATGGAAGGCAGCGCGTCGATCTGCTTTTCCACCTCGCCCATCGCCATGCCGTTGAGATCCACGGTGATGGTGACATTGCGGCGGCGGTCGAAGCGGTCGATCTGCGAGGGGCCGCTGGCGGTGCTGATGTCCGCCACCGAAGACAACGGCACGCTGCCGCCACTGGCGGTGGGCACGCGCAGCTGGCCGAGCAGCGTCGGGTCCGACAGCGCACGCTCGTCGAGCTGCACGCGGATCGGCACCTGGCGCTCGGGCAGATTGAGCTTGGCCAGGAACTGCTCGTAATCACCGCGGGTCGCCACGCGCGTGGTGGCGGCGATGTCGGCGGTGGAGACGCCCAGATCGGCCGCGCGCGCGGGATCGGGGCGCACGATGATCTCCGGACGCACCAGCGCGGCCGACGAGCCCACGGTGCCGAGGCCGGGCAGTTGGCGGATCTCGCGTTCCACATCGCGCGCGGCCGAGGCCAGGTTCACCGGATCGTCGCCGGCCAGCACCAGTTGGAGTGCGCGACCGGGTTCGCCGCCCTGGAAACTCAGGCGCACACCGGGCAGATCGGCCAGGCGTTCGCGGACCTGCGATTCCAGCTCGTACTGGTTGAGTTTGCGGTCGTCGTTCCAGCGGATGGTCAGCGTGGCCTTGCGCAGCTCGGCGCTGGTGAGGTCGCCGGCCGGACCGTTGGCGCCGGAGTTGCTGCCGGCGGTGACGAAGACATGCGTGATCTCGGGGATGTCGGCGATGCGCTGGCGCGCGGTTTCCGCAACCTCCGCCGTGGTGTCGAGCGAGGTGCCCGGGGGCAGCTCGATCAGTACGTTGCTCTGGATGCCGTCGGCAGGCGGGATGAAGGTCACCTGCAGCAGCGGCAGCAGCGCCAGTGAGCCGATGAAGATGCCCAGCGCGATCGCCAGCGTTCGGTTTCGGTAACGCAGCGCCCGATCGACCATGCGCAGGTACCACTTCATCAGCTTCGAATCGCCCTTGTGCTCGGGCAGCGGCTTGAGCAGATAGGCCGACATCATCGGCGTGATCAGGCGTGCCACCAGCAGCGAGAACATCACCGCGGCCGCGGCGGTCCAGCCGAACTCGCGGAAGAACTTGCCGGGAATGCCCGGCATGAACGCCACCGGGATGAACACCGCCGCCAGCGTGCACGAAGTCGCAATTACCGCCAGGCCGATCTCGTCGGCCGCCTCCAGTGCGGCCTGCTGGGGACTCTTGCCCATGCGTAGATGGCGGTCGATGTTCTCCACCTCCACGATGGCGTCGTCCACCAGAATGCCCACCACCACGGCCAGTGCCAGCAGCGTGATCATGTTGAGGCTGAAACCCAGCCAGTACATCACCGCGAACGTGGGAATGATCGACAGCGGCAGCGCGACCGCCGAGATCAGCGTGGCGCGCACGTCGCGCAGGAAGAAGAACACCACCGCCACCGCAAGCGCGGCGCCCTCGTAGAGCATGTGCATCGAGGAGCGGTAGGAGTTCTCGGCCACTTCGGTGCTCGACGCCACCTCGACCATGCGCACGCGCGGTTGCTGCTGCTGCAGTTCCGCAACGGTGGCGCGCACGGCATTGCCCACGTCCACTTCGCTCGAGCCGGTGGTGCGCTGCACGGCGAAGCCGATCACCGGCCGGCCGTCGAGCGTGGTGCGCTGGCTGAGGGTGGCGTTGCCGTCGCTCACCGTCGCCAGCGTGGACAGGCGCACGCTGCGCCCGTCGGGCATGGAGATCGGGAAATCGGCGAGATCGGCGGCGGTCTCCACCGTGCCCAGTGTGCGCACCGCCTGCTCGCTGCCGCCCACGGTGGTGCGCCCGCCCGGCTGTTCCTGCTGGATGCGCGCCAGCTGCTGGCTGATCAGCGCCGGGCTCACGCCGAAGCCCTGCACGGCCTCGGGCCGCAGGTCCACGCGGATTTCGCGGTCGA
Organism: Luteimonas sp. 100069; assembly: GCF_003813845.1. Taxonomy (NCBI): domain Bacteria; kingdom Pseudomonadati; phylum Pseudomonadota; class Gammaproteobacteria; order Lysobacterales; family Lysobacteraceae; genus Luteimonas; species Luteimonas sp. 100069. Next base: position 997,953 of record NZ_RPFN01000001.1, on the reverse strand, counting down.
CGCCGCCGATGCGCCGCACGGTGCCCACGCCGGACACGGCGAACAGCCGCTTGGACACGGCGTCATCGATGAACCAGCTGAGCTCCTCGTCGCTCCAGCCATCGGCAGTGACGGCATAGGTGAGCATGTCGCCGCCGGTGACGTTGACCAGCGAGACGATCGGCGGCTCGACATCGGCCGGCAGATCGATACGCACACGGTCAATGGCGTCGCGCACCTCGTCCTTGGCGATGGTGCCGTCCTTCTCGATCTCGAAATTGAGGATGGTGGTGGAGGTGCCCTCGTTGACGATCGAGGCCATGTTGCGCAGCCCCGGGATGCTGGCGGTGGCATCCTCGATCCGCCGGGTCACCTGGGTTTCCAGCGTGCTGGGGCTGGCGCCGGGCAGCACCACGGTGACGTTGACCACCGGCACGGTGAGGTCCGGGAACTGCGAGACGGCCAGCCGGTTGAAGGCGACGAGACCGGCCGCGGTGAGCAGGATAAAGACCAGGATCGCCGGCAGCGGACGGTGGATCGACCAGGCGGAGAAGTTCATTCGGCAAGGTTTCCACTGGCGGCGTCACGGGTGGCCTCGCGCGTGGCGCCGGCACCTGCGGGATCGGCGGAGGCCGCCGGCGCGGGGCGTGGAGCGCTGCCGGGCGGAGCATTCGCCGCGTCGGCCGCGCTCGCGCTGTCGACCACGCGCACCAGGTCGCCGTCGCCGAGGAAGCCCGCGCCGCGCGCGACCACGCGGTCGGCCACGGTCAGGCCTTCGCCCACTTCGATCATGTCGCCATGCGTCGCGCCGACCGATACCGCCTGTTCGCGCACGCGGTTGTCGTCCGCCACGGTGAACACATAGGCGCGGCCGTCGCGGCGCACGACGGCTTCGATGGGCACCAGCAGCGCCTGCGCGCGGCCGAGCGCCAGCCGGCCCTGGGCGAACATGCCCGCGCGCAGCGGACCGGGATCGGGCAGGTCCACGTAGACGGTGCCGGTACGGCGCTGCGCGTCCAGCCCGGGCGATACCGTGCGCACGGTGCCGGGCACCGGGCCGACCGGCGTGTCCACCTGCACCTGCGTGCCCGGGCCCACGCGCAGCAGGTCGCCCTCGGCGAGCTCGGCGCGCCACTCCAGCCGACCATCGCGAATCAGCCGCAGCAGTTCGCCGCCGCCCACCACCTGTCCCGGCTGCACGCTGCGCGCCGACACCACGCCAGCCACCGGTGCGCGCACCACGGTGAAATCGCGCTGCACGCGCGCGGCATCGCGGCTGGCGATCGCGGTGTTGAGGCGCGCCTGCGCGTTGTCGCGCTCGGCCTCGGCCTGCTCTGCATCCTGCAGCGCGACCAGTTGTTCGCCGGCGAGTTCGCGCACGCGTCCGGCGCGACGGCGCGCGGTTTCGAGGTTGGTCTGCGCCTCGCGCACCGAGGCTTCGGACTGCGCCAGCTGCGAGTCCAACGTGCGATCGTCCACCCGCAACAACACATCGCCCGCGGCCACCTCGCTGCCCACTTCGACCTCCACGCTGGACACGCGCAGGCCCGACAGCTCGACGCCCACCGATACTTCCTCCCACGCTGCCACCGCGCCGGATGCGACCACTTCGCGGGTCACTTCACGATGTTGTGGCGTAGCCAGGCTTACGGTCAGGCTCGCTGTGGGTTCGGGCGGAGCGCCATCGCCACACGCGGCCAGGGCCAGCAATCCGGAAAGCGACAGGAGTCGAAGATGGTTTTGCATCAGGGCGGGCAGGATCGAGGAGCCCGCAAAACTATCAGCCTACTGATAACTCCGGAGTGACGGCGGCGCCAAGATGCCCAAGAAGCACCAGATCGACACCCTGCAGCGGCTGCGCGAGTCGCTGGCCTACCGGATGGGCCTGCAGCTCAAGCACCTGCACGCCGGGCTGACCGCCGCGATCGACGAGCGCCTGCGCGCCGATGGCATGGAACTCACCCGCCCGCAGGCGCTCACCCTGATGCTGCTGGCCGAGCGCCCCGGTGCCTCGAACGCGGAACTGGCGCGACTGGCGGGGGTGTCGCCGCAGACGATGCACCAGATCCTGCGGCGCCTGGACCGCGATGCGCTGGTGACCCGCGCGCCGCATCCCACGCGGGCACGCAGCCTGTCCTTGCAGATCACGGCCGAAGGCCTGGCCCGGGTGACGCGGGGCGCCGCGCTGGCGCAGACCGTGATCGAAAGTGCGCTGGACCGCCTGCAGCCTGCCGAGCAGACCCAACTGGTCACGCTGCTCGAGCGGTGCGCGGCGGGCCTGCCGGCAGGCGAGGATCCATAAGCGCGTTCGCGCGAGTCACTGGCCTGCTCGAGGCTGGCTGCAATGGCGCAACGGTCGCGGCCGGGCACCCTTCCCTCGCGCGATGACATCGCTTCGCCGTGCAATGGAAGCCTGACGTCGGTAGGCGACGCGATGCCGCAGTTCGCCAACTCGATTACAGGCAGCACGCTCGAGAGGCCGACGCTGCGGTCCAGGCGGGAGGCCGGGTGCGACGCGCTCAGCCCTTGACGCAGACCACCTGGCGCAGCGTATGCACCACTTCCACCAGGTCCTTCTGCGCGTCCATCACCGCCTCGATCGACTTGTAGGCGGCCGGCGATTCGTCGACCACCTCGGCATCCTTGCGGCACTCGACATGCGCGGTGGCGCGCGCGTGCGCCTCCACCGAGATCAGCTTGCGCGCGCGCGTGCGGCTCATCACCCGGCCGGCGCCATGGCTGCAGCTGTGGAAACTTTCCGCATTGCCGAGTCCGCGCACGATGTAACTGCGCGTGCCCATGCTGCCGGGAATGATGCCCAGCTCGCCTTTGCGCGCACTCACCGCGCCCTTGCGCGTCACGAAGATGTCCTTGCCGAAGTGATGCTCGCGGCTGACGTAGTTGTGGTGGCAGTTGACCGCTTCAGCCTGCGCCTCGAATGGCTTTGCGATCACCCGCCGCGCGGCATCGACCGCGTTGCGCATCATGATCTGGCGGTTGATGCGCGCGTAGTGCTGCGCCCACTCCACCGCGAACACGTAGTCGTCGTAGTGCTGGCTGCCCTCGCGCAGATAGGCCAGATCGACGTCGGGGAGGTTGGCGATGTGCCGGCCCATGTCCTGCTTGGCGAGTTCGATGAAGTGCGTGCCGATGGCATTGCCGACGCCGCGCGAGCCCGAGTGCAGCATGAACCACACGCGCTGCGCCTCGTCGAGGCAGACCTCGACGAAGTGGTTGCCGGTGCCCAGCGTGCCGAGGTGATGCAGGTTGTTGGTCTTTGCCAGTCGCGGGTGCGCGTGGGTGATGCGCCTGAAGCCCTGCGCCAGCGTGGCCCAGCCTTCGATCGCGCGCTCGGGCGGCGAAGCCCACGCCCCCGGATCGCGCTTGCCGCGCGCGGCGACGCGCCCGTGCGGCACCGCGCGCTCGATCGCCTGACGCAGGCCCGCCAGGCTGTCCGGCAGGTCGCCGGCCATCAGCGTGGTGCGCGCAGCGATCATGCCGCAGCCGATGTCCACGCCCACTGCGGCGGGAATGATCGCACCGACCGTCGGCACCACCGAACCCACGGTCGCACCCTTGCCCAGATGGACATCGGGCATCACCGCGATGTGGCGATGGATGATCGGCAGCTTCGCGATGTTGCGCAGCTGCTCGCGCGCTTCGTCTTCCAGCGGCACGCCGCGCGTCCACAGCTTGATGGGCGCGGCGCCGGGGTCATGGATGATGTTGTAGGCGGTCTGGTTCATGGCGGAATCCTCGCGCCGATACTGCACGGGCGCGTGTCGACGGGGCGCGTGCGCCGGAACGCCATCCATTCGACACGATCTGCAGTGCGTGACCGATCGAGCGGAAAGAGCGCAGGAATCACCCGCCGGTCCGCGCGCCGCACGCGAGCTGGCTCGGCTGCAGATCTCAGTCGCTGCGCACCTGCTCCCGCATGGCATCGAGATGCGTCAGATACAGGCGCAGGTCGAATTCAAGCTGGTGATAGTCCGGCTCCATGTGCGTGCACAGCTGGTAGAAGGCCTTGTTGTGCTCGGCTTCCTTCATGTGCGCCAGCTCGTGCACCACGATCATCCGCAGGAAATCCGCCGGCGCGTCGCGGAACACACTGGCGATGCGGATCTCGCGGCTGGCCTTGAGCCTGCCGCCGTGCACGCGGGAGATGGTGGTGTGGGTGCCCAGCGCATGCTTCATCACCTGCAGCTTTCCATCGAAGACCACCTTGCCCAGCGGCGCAGCCTTGCGCATGTGGCGGTCTTTCAGGGCCTGCACGTAGGTGTAGAGCTGGCCATCGTTGCGCACCGCATGCGCATCGGCGTACTTCGCGCTCAGTACCGTGCCCAGACGGTCCTGCGCGATGAGCTCGCGCACGCGCGCCTGCACCTCCGGCGGATAGCCGCCGAGATACTTCAGCGGCTGCATCAGAAAAAACCCCGCTTTCGCGGGGCTTTCTCCAGCATGAAAACGCCTGCGATCAAGCGAACGGATCCTGCAGCACCATCGTGTGTGCACGGTCGGGGCCGGTACTGACGATGCTGACCGGGCAACCCGCCAGCTCCTCGAGCGCGCGCAGGTAGGCGCGGGCCGCAGGCGGCAGTTTCTCCCACTCGGTGATGCCATGGGTGTTCTCGTCCCAGCCCGGGAATTCGAGATACACGGGCGTGCACTCGTCCCAGCCGCCGGCGTCGAGCGGCGCGTATTCGGTGCGCTTGCCGCGGTATTCGTAGGCGATGCAGATCTTCAGCGTCTTCATGCCGTCGAGCACGTCGAGCTTGGTGATGCACAGGCCGGAGATGCCGTTGATGGCCACCGCGCGCTTGAGCGCGACGATGTCCATCCAGCCGCAGCGGCGCGGACGCCCGGTGGAGGCGCCGTATTCCTGGCCGCGGTCGCGGATGCCCTGGCCGACCTCGTCGTCGAGCTCGGTCGGGAACGGACCGCCGCCGACGCGCGTCGCGTAGGCCTTGGCGATGCCGAGCACGTAGTCGATCGCGTCCGCGCCGACGCCGGTCCCGGCCAATGCGCCGCCGACGGTGGTGTTGGAGCTGGTGACATAGGGATAGGTGCCGTGGTCGATGTCGAGCAGCGCGCCCTGCGCACCTTCGAACAACACCCGCTTGCCCTGCTTGCGCAGGTCGTGAAGGATGCCGGCCACGTCACTCTTCATCGGCTCGACGTACTCGCCGAACGCCAGCGCCTCGTCGTAGGTCTGCTGGAAGTCGACCGCGTCGACGCCCAGGTACTTGGTGAGCACGAAGTTGTGGTAATCGAGCGCGGTGCGCAGCAGCTCCTCGAGCTGCTTCGGGTAGTGCAGGTCGGCAACGCGGATGCCGCGGCGCGCCACCTTGTCCTCGTACGCCGGACCGATGCCGCGGCCGGTGGTGCCGATGGCCTTGCCGCCGGCGGCCTTTTCGCGGGCCTGATCCAGCGCAATGTGGTAGGGCATGATCAGCGGCGTGGCCGGGCTGATCTTCAGTCGCGAACGCACTTCGACGCCGGCGCCTTCGAGTTCACCGATTTCCTTGATCAGCGCGGCCGGGCTCAGCACCACGCCGTTGCCGATCAGGCACAGCGCGTCGTCGCGCAGGATGCCGGAGGGAATCAGGTGGAGGACGGTCTTCTTGCCGCCGATCACCAGCGTATGGCCGGCATTGTGGCCGCCCTGGAAGCGCACCACGGCGCCGATGTCCTGCGTGAGCAGGTCAACGATCTTGCCCTTGCCCTCGTCGCCCCACTGAGCGCCGATTACCACCACTGACTGACCCATCTCGATGACTCCTGTATCGCATTGCGGCCATCGGGGCCGCAGGAAAGGACCGGCCTGCCTTGCCTGGACGCTGGCCGCTCCATCGGGGAGACGACCGCCACGCAGGGCCGGACACGGAAAAAGCCGGACGGTCCACTCGAGCGAGTTGGCCGGGCCGGCTTTTCGGCATTATCCGGATAACGGGTGACCGCGGCCACCGCTTTGTGGGCGCGGTTCACGGGCGGTCAGATGCCGCCGCGGCCCGTTGGCGCCGCGGCGCAACTCCGCTACCCGCTACATCTCGCTACCCGCCACATCTGCTGAGGGGAAACCGACCCGTTGCGCCCGATTGGGGCCGCTCGGGCGGGCAAGCAGCGGTCGTCGGCAAAGCCCATCGGTCAGCACAGCGTCAGCGCGGTGCCGGCCGGAGAGACGGCTTGGACGCGGCAACCGATTCAGAACTGCCGGCGGGACCTGTGCAGAGCTGTTGGCAGGGCATCCGAAACCCGAGTCGACCACGCACGCCGCTCCGGCCCTCTCCCCCCGGGAGAGGGGTTGGGGTGAGGGCAACTGTCCGTAGGGATGGGGACCAGATAACGCCCCCGGGAACCCGCCATCTAAAGGCGCAAGAATCACGCCCCTCGGAAATGCGCGGGACCAGTCACCCTTTCCGCCGCGCTGCGCGCGCCGGCCTCACGGAGAGGACGACGCAACAGTGCCGGGTGAAGCGTGGGAAGCCCTCCGGCGAAGGAACGACGGTCACCGCGGACGCTCGTCCACCGACTGGGGGGCGAAGTCGACTCAGCCCCGCACGAAATAAAGCGCGACCAGCCCCAGTGCCAGCACCGCTGCGCCGATGCGGCGCAGCGTTGACAGCGGCAACGCCAGCATCTGCTCGGCGTTGCGCTTCCAGAAACCCGGGGCAGCGAAGAGCATCATACCTTCGACGACGAACACCAGGCACAGCGCCGCCCACAGGTCGGACATCAGCGTTGCGCCATCAACGGTCGCTGCGCATGTACTGCAGGAAGGGGTCGTTGCGCTCGAGCACGATCACGCTCTCGCCCTTCTCGAACGCAGCGCGATACGCCTCGAGACTGCGCTGGAACGCGTAGAACGAGGGATCCCGACTGGCCGCCTGGCCGTAGATGCGCGTCGCCTCGGCGTCGCCTTCACCGCGCAGGGTCTGCGCATCGCGCTCGGCCTCGGCCAGCAGCACGGTCTGCTCACGATCCGCCTCGCCGCGGATCGCGCGCGCGCGCTCCTCGCCCTCGGCGCGCAGACGCGTGGCTACTTCCTGGCGTTCGGCGCGCATGCGGTTGTAGACCTGCTGGATGACCTGGCTGTCGGTCGGCAGGTCGATCTGCTTGATGCGGATGTCGATGATCCGCATGCCCAGCGACTTGGCGGCCTCGTTGATGGCCGGCAGCTGGCGCTCGACGAACTCCGAACGGTTGCCCGAGACCAGCTCGGTCAGCGTGTTGGCGTTGATCTCGTTGCGCAGCGAGTTCTTGATGATGGGTTCGAGGCGCAGGCTGGCGTCGGCCTCGATGCCCGAGGTCGCGCGGTAGAACTCGACGACGTCGCTGATCGCGATGATGGCCACGAAGTCCACGCTGACGTCCTTGCGCTCGGAGGTCAGCGAGCGTTCGGGCGAAAACGCGGTCGCAACGAAGCGGCGGTCGAACACGCGCGCGGTCTCGATCAGCGGCACCTTGAAGTGCAGGCCCGGGCCGATATCCGTCCGCGCGACGCGACCGAGGTTGAGGACCAGGGCCACCTGGCCTTCGCGGACCACGTACACCGAACTCATCAGGCCCAGCAGCACGATGATCAGCAGGGGAATGACGAACTTGAATCTCATCGGCTGGCTCCATCACGCGGCGGGCGCGGCAGGTTGCGCGCGGCCGGGGCCGGCGCGGTGGTGCTGGTGTTGCTGCCGCGCGTGGCATCGGTGCTTGGCGACAGCGCTTCAGGCGGGAGCAGCGCCGGTGCGGACTGGCTGCCGGTGCCCTGCCCACCCAGCGGGGCGTAGATCACCTGACGGCCATCACCGCCGACGATCGTGTGGTTGTTGGCCAGCACCTGCTGCACGGTGTCGAGCCACAAGCGCTTGCGGGTGACTTCAGGCGCGCTCGCATAGGCATCGACCAGCAGGCTGAAGCGCTGCGCATCACCGGTGGCGCGGGCGATCTCGGCGGTCTTGTAGCCTTCGGCCTGCGCGCGGATCCGGGCGGATTCACCACGGGCCTCGGGCACGACCTTGGCCGCATATGCGCCAGCTTCCTTGACCAGCTGCTCATTGATCTGCTGGGCGCTATTGACCTCGTCAAACGCGGCCTTGACCTCTTCCGGCGGACGCGCGTCCTGCAGGTTGAGTTCGTTGACGATCAGGCCGGTGCGGTAGCTGTCGAGCGATGCCTGCAACGAGGCCTGGGCGGCGGTCGAGATCGGGCCACGCGCATTGAGCGCGGCGTCGAGGTTCACCCGGCCGATCTGTTCGCGCACGGCGCTGAGGGCGGTCTGCTCGAGGATCTCGCGGGGATTGCGAGTGCCGAACAGATACTCCACAGGATCGCCGACCCGGTACTGCACGTTGAACGACACGACGACGATGTTCTCGTCGCGGGTCAGCACCGGCACGGTATTGCTGTAGGACTGCACCGTGGTCGCGTCGACCTTGATCACGCGCTCGATCGGCCACGGCAGCTTGAAGTTCGGACCCGGCTGCATCACCCGGGCGACTTCGCCGAAGCGCAGCACCACGCCGCGCTGGGTTTCACCCACCAGCACGAAACAGTTCAGCAGCAGCACGATGACCACGACGACCGCGATCCAGCGCAGCGGATTGCCGCTCCCGAAACCGCCGCCGAAGAGCCCGCGGAACTGGTCGAGGATGCGATCGAAGCCACCGCCGCCGCCGCGTCCTCCACGTCCACCACCGCCGCCGGTACGGCGTGGCGGCCACGGATTGCGGTCGCCCTGATTCCCCGAGCCCTTGCGGTCGGGAGAATCGTTGTCCTTGTTGTTGCCGGGAATGTTCCAGGCCATGCCTGCTCCAGTTCTGGGCGCGCAGCCTGCGTCGGCGCGGCGCGGGGGTCGCATAGTCTAACCGGCTGGCGCCTCCCTCAGGCGACGCCGGCCGGCTCTCGCTGTCCTGCGTATGCACGTATGCCACGGCAGGGGTGACGGGAAGGCCGCCGTTGTGGGCGGCACCCGGGGATGCGGCGGAGCCGGTAGCCCGGCGGGCCGGGACGGCCGGAAAACACCGGTTTCGACGGGCAGGCCGAGGCGGCCCGCCCGAACTGCCGCTCAGCCGAACTCGTCCTCGTCGGGCGGCAGCAGCGCGCGCAGGGGTTCGCCGTTCTCCTGCGAGGCCAGGCGCGCGGCATCGGCATGGGCCAGATCCACCTGCAGCAGCCAGCCGTCTTCGTCGAGCGTTTCGGTGCGCACGCCTTCGAGCGCGTGCAGACGCGCATGCAGACGGCCCGCTTCGGGCGGCAGGCGCAGCTCGCCGACGATGCGGCGGATGCCGAGGCGACGTGCCAGCGCATGCGAAAGCAGATCAAGGCCCAGCCCGTCGCGCGCCGAGATCCAGACGCTCTCGCGCACGGCATCGTCGGAGAGCGCATTGGGATCGAGGTCGTAGCGCGGCGTGGCACCTTCGATGCGGTCGATCTTGTTGAACACCAGCAGCTGCGGCAGATCGCCGGCGCCGATGTCGCTCAGCACCGCGTCCACCTGGGCGATGCGCTCGTTGCGCAGCGGATCCGCAGCGTCGATGACGTGCAGCAGCAGGTCGGCCTCGCGCGCCTCGCTCAGGGTGGAGCGGAATGCGGCGACGAGTTCGTGCGGCAGGTCGCGAACGAAGCCGACCGTGTCGGCCAGCACGATGCTGCCGCCCGACAGGTCCACGCGGCGCACGGTGGGATCGAGCGTGGCGAAGAGCTGGTCGGCGGCATAGGCGTCCGCGCCGGAAAGCGTGTTGAACAGCGTCGACTTGCCTGCATTGGTGTAGCCGACCAGGGCGACACGCGGCATCTCGCTGCGCACGCGGGCGCGGCGCATCTGGGTGCGCTGCACTTCTACCTTGTCGAGCCGGGCCTGCAGCTGTTCAAGCCGCTTCTGCAGCAGTCGACGGTCGGTCTCGAGCTGGGTTTCGCCGGGGCCGCGCAGGCCGATCGAACCACCGCGCTGGCGCTCCAGGTGGGTCCAGCCGCGCACCAGCCGCGTGGCCATGTGCCGGAGCTGCGCCAGCTCGACCTGCAGCTTGCCTTCATGGCTGCGGGCGCGCTGGGCGAAGATGTCGAGGATCAGTCCGGTGCGGTCGACCACGCGGCGCTCGAGATATTTCTCGAGGTTGCGTTCCTGGCCGGGCGAGAGCCGGTGATTGACGAGAATGAGATCGGCGCCAGTGGCGTCGGCGGCCGCCTTCACCTCTTCGAGCTTGCCGCTGCCGAACAGCGTGGCGGCGTTGGGCTTGTCGATGCGGGCGGGAATGACCGCCGCTACGTTGGCACCGGCCGAGCGTGCCAGCTCGGTGAATTCTTCCAGGGCACCCTCGTCGGCCGGCCCGTGCGCATGGGGCTGGATCAGCAGCGCGTTTTCACCCTTCCGGGAGCGTTCGAACAAAGTGTTTATCTACCTCTGGCTCTGGGTCAGTCGGCGGTCTCGGCCGCCGCGTCGTCCCCGCCCTCGCCATCGGAGGACTGGACGAAGCCGCCGCCGGGTGCGACACGCACATTGCGCGCAGGCACCACGGTGGAGATCGCGTGCTTGTAGACCATCTGGCTCACGGTGTTGCGCAGCAACACCACGAACTGATCGAAGGATTCGATCGTGCCCTGCAGTTTGATGCCGTTGACCAGGTAAATCGAGACGGGCACGCGCTCACGGCGCAGTGCGTTCAGGAAAGGGTCCTGCAAAGATTGCCCCTTGGACATGGTGTTTCCCCAGCGTGGTTGTTGTTGTTATGTGCCTGACAGCGGGGCCGACGCCCGCTCCCCGGGTCGCCGACCGGCCGATGGTACACAACCGGGGGGCCGTCCGCGCAACATCGCAGGGGCGGGACGCCGCGTCGGATCGGGGACGTCATCGCGATCCGGCATCACGACCGGAACGGGCCGCGTGGAAGTGCTCGCCCGCAGACCCACCACAGCCGTTCACCCCGGGCGACGGCCCAGGAATGCAGTGACCTCCGCATCCAGCACGTCGCGCTGGGCTGCCGGATCGAACAGGCGCGCGCCGCTGCGGCCCCGCAACCAGGTGAACTGACGCTTGGCCAGCTGCCGGGTTGCAGCGATGCCGCGTTCGCGGAACGTGGCGGCGTCGCCCTGCCCGTCGAGGAACTCCCAGGCCTGGCGGTAGCCGACCGCGCGGATCGCGGGCAGCTCCAGCGGCGCCGGGTGCGCCCGCAGTTCCGGCATGGCGCGCAGGCGCCGCACCTCGTCGAGGAACCCTGCGGCGAGCATCGCGTCGAAACGCGCGGCAATGCGCGCGTGCAGGATGGCGCGGTCGGCCGGTGCGATCGCCAGCGACAGCACCTGCGCCGGGAACGGCGGCGATTCGGTGGGGCGTCGCTGCCACTCGCTGATCGGGATGCCGGTAAGCCGATGGACCTCCAGCGCACGCTGGATGCGTTGTGCATCGCCCGGTTTGATACGCGCGGCCGCTTCGGCATCGATCGTTTCCAACCGGGAATGCAGTGCGGACCAGCCCAGCTCGGCCGCCTCGGCGGCGATCGCGGCGCGGGTCGCCGGGTCGGCCTCGGGCATCGGCGACAGACCATCGAGCAGCGCCGCGAAATAAAGCCCGGTGCCGCCGGCCAGGATCGGCACCCGGCCACGGTGGAGGATGTCCTCGACCGCGCGACGTGCGTCGGCAGCAAACTCGGCGGCCGAATAGGCCTGCCATGGATCGCGCAGGTCGAGCATGTGGTGCGGCACGCGCCTGCGCTCGGCGGCATCGGGCTTGGCCGCGCCGATGTCCAGGCCGCGGTAAACCAGCGCCGAATCGACGCTGACGATCTCGCCGCCGAAGCGCTCGGCCCAGTCGAGCGCGAGCGCAGTCTTGCCCGACGCAGTGGGACCCATCAGCACGATGGCGCGCGCACGATCGGCGGCGGCATCGCCACTCATGCGCAAGTCCTGGCGGCACACGCACCGAACATGCTCAGTACCCGGTTTCCCTCAGGGACCGGCGCACCTGTTCGTGGGTGGCCCGCACGTTCTGCGAAGGGGCATTGTCGAGCAGGCTCACGACGATGATCGCCAGCAGCCCGATCGCGAACCCCGGAACGATCTCGTAGAGGTTCGAGCCCATGCGCTCGACCGCGATCTGCTTCCACGCCACGACGGTGACCGCGCCGAGCAGCATGCCCGCCAGAGCGCCATTGCGGGTCATGCGACCCCAGAACAGCGACAGCAACACCACCGGACCGAACGCCGCCCCGAAGCCTGCCCAGGCATACGAGACGAGTCCGAGCACTCGGCTCTCCGGATCGCGCGCCAGCCACAGCGCGACCAGCGCCACAAGCAGCACGCTCGCCCGACCGATCCACATCAGCTCCCGCTGGCCGGCGGCCGGACGCACGAAACCGCGATAGAAATCCTCAGAAAGCACGCTCGAGCACACGAGCAGCTGGCTCGACAGCGTGCTCATCACCGCGGCGAGGATCGCCGACAGGATCACACCGGCCACCCAGGGATTGAACAGCAGCTCGACGAGGGTGATGAACACCCGCTCGGCATTGGCTTCGACCGGCCCGGCGACTTCCGGGTGCTGCTGGAAATACGCGATACCGAGGAAACCGACCAGCAACGCGCCGAGCAGGCACAGGATCATCCAGGTCATGCCGATCCGGCGCGCGGCCGGAATGGAGTGCACGCTGTCGGCCGCCATGAAGCGCGCCAGGATGTGCGGCTGGCCGAAGTAGCCCAGCGCCCATGCGAGCAGCGAGATCAGCCCGACCGCGCCGAGCGCGCCATCGCGGGTCCACGACAGCCGCGTGGCATCGACACTCCGGATCAGCTCGATGCTCGATTCGAAGCCCCCGGTATTCATGTAGACGATCACCGGCGCGAGTATCAGTGCGAACAGCATCAGCGTGCCCTGGGCCACATCGGTCCAGCTCACCGCGAGAAATCCGCCGATCAGCGTATAGAGGATGGTGACCGCAGCGCCCCACCAGATCGCCTGCGCATACGGCAGGCCGAACACGCTCTCGAACAGACGCGCGCCGGCGACCACGCCCGAGGCGCAGTACACGGCGAAGAACACCAGGATCACCACCGCCGAGAACACGCGCAGCAGGCGGCTGCGGTCCTCGAAGCGATGGGTGAAGAAGTCGGGCAGCGTCAGCGCATTGCCGGTGCGCTCGGTGTAGACGCGCAGCGGGCCGGCAACATACCGCCAGTTGAGATACGCACCGACGATCAGGCCAATCGCGATCCAGGACTCAGATACCCCGCCCAGGTACATGGCACCGGGCAGGCCCATCAGCAGCCAACCGCTCATGTCGGAGGCGCCGGCGGACAACGCGGTGACGCCGGGACCCAAGCTTCGCCCACCCAGGATGTAGTCGTCGAAATTACGCGTCGAACGCCAGGCGACGACGCCGATCAGCACCATGGCGAGCAGGTAGATCACGAACGTCACGATCAGCGGCGTGCTGGCAGTCATCATTGGAATCTGTCCCCTCCTGAAACGAACGGCCGCCCTGGCGGGCGGCGCGAAACTGACTGCACAGGGTAACGCATCGTTCTACAGGCGTAGCCCGGGTGCCGGGCTTCAGGCATCGTCGGGCCAGCTGATTACAGGCCTGGCGGACGCCGCGCGCGGCACCGGCACAGCGGCGACCGCGGCCCAGATCCTGAGCGCATCGACCGTCTCGGCGACGTCGTGCACGCGCACCAGGCGCGCGCCGTTCTGCACCGCGATCAGGTGCGCGGCCACCGATCCGGCCACGCGCTCGCTCGCCAACTCGCGCCCGGTGAGTTCGCCGATGCTGCGCTTGCGCGACAACCCGGCGAGCACCGGCACGCCCAGTTCGGCGAAACGCTGCAGCTGCGCCAGCAGCGCCATGTTGTGGGCCGTGGTCTTGCCGAACCCGAAACCGGGATCGACAAGGATGTGTCTGCGTGCGATCCCGGCCATCTCGGCGGCAAAGATGCGTTCGGCGAGGAAGCGATGCACATCGCCGACCACATCGTCGTACTGCGGCGCATCCTGCATGTCGCGCGGCTCGCCGAGCATATGCATCAGCACCACCGGCACGCCGAGCGACGCGGCCGTCTCGAGCGCGCCCTCGCGGCGCAGGCCGTAGACATCGTTGATCATGCCGGCGCCCGCCGCGACCGCCGACCGCATCACTTCCGGCTTGGACGTGTCGATGCTGATCGGCAGCGCCGTGCGCGCGCGCAGACCCTCGATCACCGGCAGCACGCGCCGCAGTTCTTCAGCCACGGGCACTTCGGCAGCGCCGGGCCGCGTCGATTCGCCGCCGACATCGAGGATGTCCGCGCCCTCCTCCGCAAGCCGCACGCCGTGCGCGATCGCCGCCTCGGCGTCCACGTGGGCGCCCCCGTCGGAGAACGAATCCGGCGTGACATTGACGATACCCATGACCCGCGGCGCGTCGAGACGCAGCACGCGGCCGTTGCAGTCGAGCTGGAGCGCGGTGTCGAACATCATCGGTTCCTCGGATTCATTGCAATGGAGGTGTGGCCGGCGCACGCCACGCGACGGCCCGGGCTGGACACGAAGCGGGCGCGCGTCCGATCGTGATGCAGCGCGGCCCGGTCAAACGTCGCAACCACGACGATGCCGATGATCAGACCTGCGCCACTGCCCGCAGGCAACCATGGACAGGACGACTTCGGCTGGCCTCGGCCATCCCGGATTCGTTGAGCGTGCACGAGATGGGACTCTGGCCGCTGGCGGCGGATGTCGCAAGCGGACACGCCCTGAAACGAGAAAGGCCAGGAGCGATCCTGGCCTTTTTCTTGAAGCAATGGCGGGCGTGTCAGGCCTGCTCGGCGGGACCACCGATCGGCGGCGGTACCGGGCGGCTTCCGCCGGCATCGCCATCGCCGCCCTTGCCGGGATTGGACTTGCCCCAACCCATCGGCGGCGGCGGATCGCGGCCTTCCATGATCGCGTCGATCTGCGGCACGTCGATGGTTTCGTACTCGAGCAACAGCTTCGCCATCGCATGCAGCTTGTCGATGTTCGCGGTCAGGATCTCGGTCGTGCGCTGGTAGGCCTTGTCGAGGATGGTCCGCACCACTTCGTCGATCTGGCGCGCGGTGTCGTCCGACACCGACTTGTGCTGGGTCACCGAACGACCGAGGAAGACCTCGTCGTCCTCCTCGCCATAGGCGATCGGCCCGAGCTCGTCCGACAGACCCCACTTGGTGACCATGTTGCGGGCCATCTTGGTCGCCCGCTCGATGTCGTTGGACGCACCGGTGGTGACCTTGTTGCCACCGAAGACCAGTTCCTCGGCAACGCGCCCGCCATAGAGCGAGCACAGCTGCGATTCGATCGCCACGCGATTCATCGAGTAGCGGTCGCCCTCGGGCAGATACATCGTGACGCCCAGCGCGCGGCCACGCGGAATGATGGTCACCTTGTAGACGGGATCGTGCTCGGGAACCAGGCGACCGACGATGGCGTGACCGGCCTCGTGATAGGCGGTCAGCGTCTTTTCGTCCTCGCTCATCGCCATCGAACGGCGCTCGGCGCCCATCAGGATCTTGTCGCGCGCACGGTCGAAGTGGTCCATGCGGACGTCCTTCGCGTTCTCGCGCGCCGCGAACAGCGCCGCTTCGTTGACGAGGTTGGCCAGGTCCGCGCCCGAGAACCCGGGCGTGCCACGCGCGATGACCAGCGGCTGCACGTCTTCGTCCAGCGGCACCTTGCGCATGTGGACCTTGAGGATCTGCTCGCGGCCCTTGACGTCCGGCAGGCCCACGACGACCTGACGGTCGAAACGGCCCGGGCGCAACAGCGCCGGATCGAGCACGTCCGGGCGGTTGGTCGCGGCGACCACGATCACGCCCTCGCCACCCTCGAAGCCGTCCATCTCGACCAGCAACTGGTTGAGGGTCTGCTCGCGCTCGTCATGGCCACCACCGAGCCCCGCGCCGCGATGACGGCCGACGGCGTCGATCTCGTCGATGAAGATGATGCAAGGCGCCTGCTTCTTGGCCTGCTCGAACATGTCGCGCACGCGGCTTGCGCCGACGCCGACGAACATCTCGACGAAGTCGGAACCCGAGATCGAGAAGAACGGCACCTTGGCCTCGCCCGCGATCGCCTTGGCGAGCAGCGTCTTGCCGGTACCGGGCGGACCCACCATCAGCACACCGCGCGGAATCTTGCCGCCGAGCTTCTGGAAGCGCGAGGGATCCCGCAGGAATTCGACCAGTTCGGAGACTTCCTCCTTGGCCTCGTCGCAACCGGCAACGTCGGCGAAGGTGATCTTGGTCTGCTCTTCGTTGAGCAGCTTTGCACGCGACTTGCCGAAGGACATCGCGCCCTTGCCGCCACCCTGCTGCATCTGCCGCATCATGAAGAACCAGAAGCCGATGATCAGCGCCACCGGCAACAGCTGGATCAGGATGTAGCCCAGCGAGATGCCGCTCGACGGCGGCGCCTGGTCGATCGCGACGTTGTGGTTCATCAGGTCGTCGATCATGCGGTCATCGCGACGCGGCGCGATCACGGTGCCGGTCTGTCCGCCCTTGCTCTGGAAGGTGATCGTGCGCTCGTCCTCGGCGATCTTCACCGAGCCGATCTGGTCACGACGCACCTGTTCCATGAACTGCGAGTACTGGACGTCCTGGCCACCTGCGCCGGTTCTGGGGCTGAAGCTCTGGAAGATCACCATCAGCACGACGGCAACAACCACCCAGAGCAGCAGATTTTTGACCAGATCGTTCATGTTCGGGAATTCTCGTGGAGAGTCTTGTAGACCGGATTCATGCTACTTCATCGTCGCCAGCTTGCCCTGCGCCAACGCGTAGACCTCGGGCGAGCGCTGGCGGGACGCCGCCGGCTTGCGGATCGACAGCTTGGTGTAACGCCGCCTCAGGTCGCGCACGTAGGCATCGAAGTCGGTGCCCTGGAACAGCTTGATCAGGAACGTACCGCCGGTACGCAGGTGGTTGTCGGCGAAATCCATCGCCAGCTCGGCCAGATGCATGGCGCGCGGCTGGTCGACAGCATCGATACCACTCTTGTTGGGGGCCATGTCCGACAACACAAGGTCGACCTGGCTTCCGCCGAGTGAAGACTCCAGCGCCGAGAGGACCGCATCCTCGCGGAAATCGCCGTGAAGGAACTCCACACCGGCAAGCGAAGGCATCTCCAGAATGTCGAGCGCGATCACCCGGCCGGTATCGCCCAGTGCATGCCGGACCCACTGCGACCAGCCGCCGGGGGCAGCGCCCAGGTCCACGACGACCATCCCGGGCCTGAGCAGACGGTCGCGCTCGACCAGCTCCTCGAGCTTGTAGGCCGCGCGCGAGCGCAGACCTTGGGCCTGGGCCTTCTTCACGAAAGGATCGGAGAAATGTTCCTTGAGCCAGCGCTGGCTGCTTTTACTGCGGGAGGCCATCGACAACTCGGGCGGGCGGAACGGGGGCGTCCCACGGCCATGATATCCTGCCGCCCGCTTTCATTCTCCAGACCGGTTCATCCATGAGTAACGTCCTGACCGCTGCCCAGACCCGTTTTCTGCGCGGCCAGGCCCATGGCATCAAGGCCATGTTGCAGGTCGGCGGCAAAGGCATCACCGATTCGCTGATCGCCGAAATTGACGCCGCGCTCGAACATCACGAGCTGATCAAGGTCAAGGTCGGTGCAGCCGACCGGGAAGCCCGCGACGCGATGATCGAGGACCTCGCAAGCCGGACCGGCGCGGCACTTGTGCAGCGCATCGGCCATGTCGCCATCCTGTATCGCCAGAGCAAGGACCGCCGCCAGATCGTGCTGCCGCGGACCTGATCTCCCGAGTAGGAGTCAACCATATGCAGTTGAATCTCGAGACGCCGGATTTCGATTTCGTTCTGCGTGGTGCGGACGGACGCGTGGCGCTGGTCAACGATCGGCGCCTGAGCAGAAGCTTCATCGTCTCGGCTCGTGCACTGGTCGAAGACTGGCCGGTGACCGATGTCCGCACGCTGGAAGTTGCCGCGCTCGCGCCCCTGCTGGCGCTGGAGCCTGAAGTCGTGATCATCGGCACCGGCGCAAGCCAGGCGTTTCCGCCGCCGGCGACCATGGCCGCGTGCCTGTCGCAGGGGATCGGCCTGGAAGCGATGACCAACGCTGCCGCGGCGCGCACGTTCAATGTGCTGGCCGGTGAAGGCCGACGGGTGGTCGCGGCATTCGTGCTGGAAGGCGCCCCCCTCGCCGAGCCGGGCAACGGCTGACGCGCAGCCCGCGGGGTTGCCGGTTCCCCGGACGAGACTCGCCTACCCCCTCCGAATCCGGATGCAGGCGGAAAGCCCAGAGCTTCCAGCCCGGCCCGCGCGAAAGGGGGCGGAAAACCTGCCGATGCGCCGAGATGGCGATCGGAGGCGGACATTCCGCGAGCGGCCCAGGACAAACAGCCCGGGGTATTCCCCTGCACCTTGCAACGACCCCGGTCGCACCGCTGCGCACACGCGCTCGCGGCACCTGTCGCGCCCGAACCGCGCAGCGAGCGCCAGACCAACGAAGCTTTCGCAGTTGAAGCGGTCCACGCAGTGCGACCCGCGTGGGACCGGACACGGCCTCGGCGCTGCGGTCAGCGCGCCGGCAGATACGACATCGGATCGACCGGCTTGCCGTTGTAGCGGATCTCGAAATGCAGCATGTCGCGCGCCGCACCGGTCCGGCCGAGCTCGGCGATCTGCTGGCCGGCACGCACGCGCTCGCCTTCGTTGACCTTGCGCGAGCGGTTGTGGCCGTAGGCGGTGAGCCACTGTTCGTCGTGCTTGACGATGATCAGCTCGCCGTATCCCACGAGGCCCGCACCGGAATAGACGACCACGCCATCGGCGGCCGCATTGACTGCCTGACCCGACGTGCCGGCGATATCGATGCCCTGCTTGGTGGGATCGTTGGCGACATAGCGTCCGACGACCTGGCCGGCCGTGGGCCACTGCCAGTTGAACGGGCTTCGCGCCGGCGGTGCGGCCGGTGCCTGCGGCCTGGACTGGGTGGGCTGCACCGCAGGGCGCTGCGCGCTGGCGGTACCGGTCGTGGCTGCTCGTGCCGGCGCGGCGCTGCCGCCACCGGGATACAGGCGCAGCCGCTGGCCCGGATAGATCGTGTACGGGGGGCGGATGTTGTTCCAGGTCGCGAGATCCAACGCACTGATGCCGTTGCTGGTTGCCAGGCGGTACACGGTGTCGCCGCGCTGTACGGTGACCGATTGCCCCGGCCGGGGCGTCGACGTCGGCGCGGTACTGCCGCCCTCACGGATCACCCGGCTGCTTCCGCAGGCCGAAAGCAGTCCAACCAATACCAACACAACCAGCATCCTCATCCACGCATCTCCAACCAGACCAGTCCGACGACCGCCAAGCCCACCATCAACCAGCCAAGCCATTCGATGTAACGCTTGAGCACCGGCTCGTACTTCGCGCCGCCCCCGAGCCATCAAACCCGCTACCAGGTAGAACCGCATGCCGCGGCCCAGCAGCGATCCGACGACGAACGGTAGCAAGCGGACTCCCGGCGAACCCGACGCGATGGTGAACACTTTGCATGGGATCGGCGTGAACCCGGCGAGGAACACGAACAGCAGGCCGTGTTCCAGGAAGGACGCCTGGATTCGCTCGAATGCGGACTCCCAGCCCATGCGCACGATCCACGGCCACGCAAGGTCGAGTACGAAGTGTCCGCAGCCCGGCAAACCGACGGCCACCGACCCGAGTGTGCACAGCAACGCGAAGCGCCACCACGCCCTCGGTTGGGCCAGGGGCGAGCATGACGTCGGGCGGAATCGGGAAGATCACGATTCGGCCGCGCTCATCGCGGTCAGACAGCGTGGTGCGTCGCGATGGCGTGCCCACGAAAGCGTGAGGTCGTACGTCCTTGCGAACAACTGCATCAGTCCACGTATCCGGAGAGGAGCGGCACGAACGCGACGGCCGCCACGTCCTGTTGTTCGATGTGGCCGTCGGCATCCTTGCGCAGCACCAGCAGCCGCTGCGCGCCCTGCGCGCCGACCGGGGCGACCAGGGTGCCGCCGACCGCCAGCTGCGCACTCAGCGCCTCCACCAGCGCCGGGCCCGCGGCGGTGACGATGATCCCGTCGAAAGGCCCGTTCTCGGGCCAGCCGATGCGGCCGTCGTCGTGCTTGCTGCGGATGTTGAGCCCCAGCGAGCGGAAGCGCTTGCGCGCGACGCGCAGCAGTTCGCCGATCCTCTCGACCGTGTGCACCTCGATGCCCAGCGCCGCGAGGATCGTCGCCTGGTAGCCCGAGCCGGTGCCGACCTCGAGCACCTTGCCCGGCATGCCATGGGCCAGCAGCGCCTCGGTCATCCGCGCGACCACCCATGGCTGCGAGATCGTCTGTCCGTGGCCGATCGGCAGCGCGGTGTCCTCGTAGGCGCGCGTGGCCAGCGCCTCATCGACGAACAGGTGCCGGGGCACGGTACGGATCGCATTGAGGACCCGCTCGTCGGTGATGCCGCCGCCCGGATGTGCACCATCGCGCAGGCGCTCGATCAACCGGTCGCGTACGCGCTGCGAGGTCATCCCGACGCCAATCGCCTCGGGCTGCAATCGCAAACGCATGCTCATGCCCGGGTCGCCTTCAGGTCGGCTTCCAGACCGCCGACCCAGCTGGCGACGTGCTCGAGCGCCTGATAACGGGTCAGGTCGACATGGATCGGCGTGATCGCGATGTGCCGCGTGCGCACCGCGTGGAAGTCGGTGCCCGGGCCGGCGTCCTGCTCGGGACCCGCCGCGCCGATCCACCACCAGGTCCGACCACGCGGATCGTCGATCGAGGTACAGGGGCCGGCGCGGTGCCGGTTACCCAGACGCGTGACCTCGAAGCCCGCGAGCTCTTCCCAGGGCACATCGGGCACGTTCACGTTGAGGATGGTGTCGGCCGGCAACGGGTCGGCCTTCAGCCGCGCGACGATCTCCACCGCCGCCCGCGCGGCCGTTTCGTAGTGCTTGCCCTCGTGGTCGCGCGTGACCAGCGAGACCGCAACCGCCGGCAGGCCCAGGAAGCGGCCTTCCATCGCCGCGGCGACAGTGCCCGAATAGATCACGTCGTCGCCGAGGTTGGCGGTGTTGTTGATACCCGACACGACGATATCGGGTTCACGATCGAGCAGGCCGGTGATCGCCACATGCACGCAGTCGGTCGGCGTGCCGTGCACGCGCCAGGTGTGGTCATCGAGCTGCACGGTGCGCAACGGCATGTCGAGGGTCAGCGAGTTGCTGGCACCCGAGCGGTCGCGGTCGGGCGCCACGATGAGCACCTCGTGACCCGCATCGCGCAGGCCCTGGGCCAGGATCCGGATGCCGGGGGCGTCGACGCCGTCGTCGTTGCTGACCAGTACGCGCATGAACTGTTCTACGGACCCCGAGCCGACGGACAAGACGTGCATGATAACGGATGCATCCACCCCACCCCACCTCGATCCCGCGCTGCGCTGCGCGCACGCTTCGCTAGGCTAGACGCATGCAACGTGGCCGCCACCGCTCCGATCCGCCCCCCGCGCCATCGATCGATGACGACGATGCGGCGCTTTTCCGCAATGCGATCGGCCCGGTGCGCGAGCTGCCCGCGGCGCCGCTGCCGCCGCAGTCGCCCAAGCCACGGCCGTCGACACGAATGGCCGAACGTGACGATGCGCAGGCGCGCAGCGAATTCAGGCAACTGCTCGACGGGCCCCTGCTGCACGCCGGCGATTCCATGCAGTACCGCCGCGAGGAAATCGCGCCGCGCGTGCTGCGGCGCCTCGGACGCGGCGAGTACGCGGCCCAGGAAGAGCTCGACCTGCATCACAGCGACGTGCAGCAGGCGACCGCCCTGCTGCGGCTGTTCCTGCGTGACGCGGTCGACGCGGGTGTCGGTTGCGTGCGCATCATCCACGGCAAGGGGCTGAACTCCTCGCCGGATGCGCCGATCCTCAAGAATCTCGTCGACCGGCTGCTGCGCCAGCGCGCCGACGTCCTCGCCTTCCACACCGCGCCTGGCGGCCAAGGCGGTACGGGGGCGGTACTCGTACTGCTGAGGCCGCGCCGCTGAGCCCCGCCCCCGTCCTGGCGGGTTGGCATGCCAGACGCGGGCAAACCCGCAAAAAAAAGGGCTGCAGTCGCCTGCAGCCCTCGGATATCGCGGTCAAGCCCGCTCAGTGTTTCACGCGGGTCCGCTTGGCTTCGGTCCGCGGCACCACCTTGCGGGGCGCCTTGCGCGTCGTATCGGCCTTCTGCCCCGGGGGTGGCGGCAGCGGACGCTCCAGCGCGAGATCGAGCACCTCGTCGATGTACTTCACCGGCACGATCTTCATCCCGGCGGTGACGTTCTTCGGGATGTCGGCCAGATCCTTGCGGTTTTCCTCGGGAATGATCACGGTCTTGATGCCGCCGCGCAGCGCCGCGAGCAGCTTCTCCTTCAGACCGCCGATCGCCGTCACCCGGCCACGCAGGGTGATCTCACCGGTCATCGCCACGTCCGCGCGCACCGGGATCTTGGTCAGCAGCGACACCAGTGTCGTCGCCATCGCGATGCCCGCACTCGGACCGTCCTTCGGTGTCGCGCCATCGGGCACGTGGACGTGGATGTCGTGCTTCTGCAGCACTTCGAGTTCCACGCCCAGGCGCTCGGCGCGCGAGCGCACCACCGACATCGCTGCCGACGCCGATTCCTTCATCACGTCGCCGAGCTGGCCGGTGAGGATCAGCTGGCCCTTGCCCGGCACCTGCGTCGCCTCGATCTGCAGCAGGTCGCCGCCGACTTCCGTCCATGCCAGGCCCGTCACCAGGCCCACCTCGTTGTCCTGCTCGGCGCGACCGAAGTCGTAACGCTGCACGCCCAGGTACTTGTCGAGGTTCTTCTCCGTCACCTTGACCGTGCGCACGCTCTTGGCCTTGCCCTTCACCGGCCCCGCGAGCGCTATCTCCTTGACCACCTTGCGGCAGACCTTGGCGATCTCGCGCTCCAGGTTGCGCACGCCCGATTCACGCGTGTAGTAGCGCACGATGTCGCGGATCGCGCCTTCCGACACCGTCAGCTCGCTGTCGCGCAGGCCATTGGCCTTGAGCTGCTTGGGCAGCAGGTAACGCATCGCGATGTTGAGCTTCTCTTCTTCGGTGTAGCCGGGGATGCGGATCACTTCCATGCGATCGAGCAGCGGCCCGGGGATGTTGAGCGAGTTCGAGGTCGCCACGAACATCACTTCGGACAGGTCGAGATCGACCTCGAGATAATGGTCGTTGAAGGTGTGGTTCTGTTCCGGATCGAGCACCTCGAGCAGCGCCGACGCGGGATCGCCACGGAAGTCCATCGACATCTTGTCGATCTCATCGAGCAGGAACAGCGGGTTCTTCGTGCCGACCTTGTTCAGGCTCTGGACGATGCGGCCCGGCATCGAACCGACGTAGGTGCGGCGATGTCCACGGATCTCCGCCTCGTCGCGCACGCCACCCAGGGCCATGCGGGTGAACTTGCGATTGGTCGCCTTGGCGATCGACTGGCCGAGCGAAGTCTTGCCCACGCCCGGCGGACCGACCAGGCACAGGATCGCGCCCTTCATCTGCTTCACGCGGGTCTGCACCGCGAGGTACTCGAGGATGCGGTCCTTGACCTTCTCCAGACCGTAGTGGTCGGCGTCGAGCACGTCCTGCGCGGCCTTGAGGTCCTTGCGCACCTTGCTGCGCTTCTTCCACGGCACACCCAGCAGCCAGTCGAGATAGTTGCGCACGACCGACGCCTCGGCCGACATCGGCGGCATCTGCTTGAGCTTGTTGAACTCGGCCTTGGCCTTGGTCTCGACCGCCTTCGGCATCCCGGCCTCGGCGATCTTGCGCGCGATCTCGTCGATGTCGCTCGGCGCTTCGTCGATCTCGCCCAGCTCCTTCTGGATCGCCTTCATCTGCTCGTTGAGGTAGTACTCGCGCTGCGACTTCTCCATCTGCGACTTCACGCGGCCGCGGATGCGCTTCTCCATCTGCTGCACGTCGATCTCGCCGTCGACGAAGCCGACCAGCAGCTCGAGGCGGTCGGCGGTGTCGGTCGCTTCAAGCAGACGCTGCTTGTCGGCCAGACGCACGCCCAGATGGGCGGCGATGGTGTCGGCCAGGCGGCCGGGCTCGTCGATGCCGGCCAGTGTCTGCAGCAGCTCGGGCGGCAACTTGCGGTTGGTCTTGACGTACTGCTCGAACAGGCTCATCAGCGAGCGCGCGATGGCTTCGACCTCGCGGGGTTCGCGACCTTCGACTGGCGGGATCGCCACGCCGCTGCCGACCAGCGCGCCATCGTGCTCGCGGATGTCGCGGAGCCTGACGCGCTCAGTACCTTCGACCAGCACCTTGATCGTGCCGTCGGGAAGCTTGAGCAACTGCAGTACGGTCGCCAGCGTGCCGATCTGGTGGAGATCCTCCTCGTTGGGATCGTCGATCTCGGCCGACTTCTGCGCGACCAGCAGGATGCGCTTGTCGGCCTCCATCGCCATGTCGAGCGCGCGGATGGACTTGTCGCGGCCGACGAACAACGGGATGACCATATGCGGAAACACGACGACATCGCGCAGCGGCAGGACCGGCAGTTCGTGGGTTTCGGGAGTGCTGCGGGGGCTCATCATCCTTCCTCATCTGTCGCCGCCCCGACGGGGCGGCCTTGGTGGCTTGCAGCCACCCTGGCATCGTTTATGGGGCGCCGCTGGACAGGATGCAAGCGCCTCCCGCGTGACGCGGATACGAAAAACGCCGCGTGCCTGGGGCACGCGGCGCTTCGTGGCGCGGCTGGTGTCTTCCCAGCCTGAATGACGCGACATCGGAACGTATCGTTCCGACCCCGTATCAGTCGCCGGAGGCGATCTTCTGCTCGGGAGCCGGTGTTTCGTAGATCAGGTACGGTTCCGACTTGTGCTCGATGACAGATTCGTCGACGACCACCTTGCTGACATTCTCCAGCGACGGCAGGTCGTACATCGTATCGAGCAGCACCGATTCGACGATCGTACGCAGACCTCGCGCACCGGTCTTGCGCTTGATCGCCTTCTTGGCGATGGCGGTCAGCGCATCGGGGCGGAATTCCAGTTCCACGCCCTCCATCTCGAAGAGCTTCTTGAACTGCTTGCTGATGGCGTTCTTGGGCTCGGTGAGGATCTGGATCAGCGCCGCTTCGTCCAGCTCCTCGAGCGTTGCCACCACCGGCAGACGACCGACGAACTCCGGAATCAGACCGAACTTGATCAGATCCTCCGGCTCGACATCAGCCAGCACCTTGCCGACTTCCGCCTTGCGTTCGGAACTCTTGAGCTTGGCCCCGAAGCCGATGCCGCTGGCGTCGGTGCTGCGCGCCTGGATCACCTTGTCCAGGCCCGCGAACGCGCCGCCGACGATGAACAGGATGTTCTTGGTATCGACCTGCAGGAATTCCTGCTGCGGATGCTTGCGACCACCCTGCGGCGGCACCGACGCAACCGTGCCTTCGATCAGCTTCAGCAGTGCCTGCTGGACGCCCTCGCCCGAAACGTCTCGGGTGATCGACGGGTTCTCGCTCTTGCGCGAGATCTTGTCGATCTCGTCGATGTACACGATGCCCTGCTGCGCCTTCTCGGCGTCGTAGTCGCACTTCTGCAGCAGCTTCTGGATGATGTTCTCGACGTCCTCGCCGACGTAACCGGCCTCGGTCAGCGTCGTCGCGTCAGCCATCGTGAACGGCACGTTGAGCAGCCGCGCCAGCGTTTCCGCGAGCAGCGTCTTGCCCGAGCCGGTCGGCCCGATCAGCAGGATGTTCGACTTGGCCAGTTCGACCTCGTCGTTCTTGCTGCGGCTCTCGATGCGCTTGTAGTGGTTGTACACAGCCACGGCGAGCGTCTTCTTCGCGCGGCGCTGGCCGATGACGTACTGGTCGAGCACCTCGAGAATCTCGCGCGGCTTGGGCAGCGAGCTGCGTGCCGACTGCGCCTTCTCCTCGAGCTCCTCGCGAATGATGTCGTTGCAGAGCTCAACGCACTCATCGCAGATGAACACGCTGGGACCCGCAATCAGCTTGCGCACCTCATGCTGGCTCTTTCCGCAGAAGGAGCAGTAGAGGATCTTGTTGCTGTCGCCGGAACGACCCTGACGGTCTTCGCTCATGCCTTGGCCAAATCTGTATTTCGGTTTCGTTTCGAGAATAGCACAGCGTCCGGCGCGCCTTGTCGGGCGCCGGCGCTATGCATATGCCTGATGAATCAAGCGCTTGGCTGATTCACCCGGCGGTAATGGTCTCGTCGGGGCGACGCTCGAGCACCTGGTCGACCAGGCCGTACTCACGCGCGGCGTGGGCACTCTTGAAGTTGTCGCGCTCGGTGTCGCGGGCGATCGTCTCGAACGGCTGGCCGGTGTGATGGGCCATGATCTCGTTCAGGCGCTGCTTCATCGACAGGATTTCCTTCGCGTGGATATCGATGTCGGTCGCCTGCCCCTGGAAGCCGCCGAGCGGCTGGTGGATCATCACGCGGGAGTTCGGCAGCGCATAGCGCTTGCCTGCCGCGCCCGCCGAGAGCAGCAGCGCGCCCATGCTGGCCGCCTGGCCGATGCAGATCGTGCTGACGTCCGGCTTGATGAACTGCATGGTGTCGTAGATGGCCATGCCTGCGGTGACGATGCCGCCCGGCGAGTTGATATAGAGGTTGATGTCCTTCTCGGGGTTTTCCGCCTCGAGGAACAGCAACTGGGCGACGATCACGTTCGCCATGTGGTCGTCGATGCCGCCCACGAGGAAGATCACGCGTTCCTTCAACAGGCGCGAATAGATGTCGTACGCGCGTTCGCCGCGGCTGGTCTGCTCGACCACCATCGGCACCATGTTGAGGGCCTTCGTTTCGATACTCATCACTCAATCCCCGTCTGTGGAGCGTCCGGCCCCGAAGGACCGGACAGATTGGACTCCGATCAGCCCTGCGGGCTGACCGCGTCCTGGAAGCTCAGCGGCTGCTCCGTGTGCTGGGCGCGCTCGGCGATCCAGTCGATCACCTGCTCCTCCATCACGCGGTTCTGCAGCCCCGACATCAGCTGGGGGTCGTTGCGGTACATCTCAATGACCTGCTGCGGCTCTTCGTAGGTCGAAGCGATCAGGCGCATGGTTTCGTTCACGCGCTTGGGGTCAAGCCTGAGCTGGTTGCGACGGGCGACCTCGCCGACCAGCAGGCCGACGAGCACGCGCTTGCGCGCCGGTTCCAGGAACTCGGTGTGCGCGTCCTCGGCAACGTTCGGATTCTGGCCGTTGCGCCGCGCCTGCTCGACCATCTGGCGCAGCAGGGACCGGGCTTCCGATTCCACCAGCTTCGGCGGCAGTTCCACGTGCGCGAACGCGGCGACCAGCTGTTCGCCGACCTCGCGGCGCAGGCGGTTCATCAGCGCACCCTTGAGCTCACGCTCCAGGTTGGCGCGGATCTCAGCGCGGAACTGCGCCATTTCGCCGCTCTTGACGCCGAAGCTGCGGATGAACGCGCCGTCGACCTCGGGGAGCTGCTGCTCGGAGACCTGCTCGATCTTCAGATGGACCTGGGCCTGCTTGCCGGCCAGCTGCGGCACGCGCCAGTCGGCCGGGAACGTTACGCCGACCGACTTCTCGTCGCCCTTGGCCATTCCGACCAGTGCGTCCTCGATCTCGGAATACATCGCGCCCGAGCCCAGCACGGTCACGCCGCGCTCGGCGCCTTCGGCCGGCAGGCGCTCGTCGCCGATCTGCGACCAGGTCTCCACGTCGACGGCGTCGCCCTTCTGCGCGCCACGCGTCACCGCGCTCCAGCTGCGGCGCTGCAGCCGCAGGTTCTCGATCATGCGGTCGATGTCGTCCTCGGCGACTTCGGCCGTATGGCGCACCACTTCCAGCTTCTCGAGTTCGATCGTGCCGAAGTCGGGCACGATCTCGAAGGTCGCGGTGAAGGCAAGCTCGCCCTCGCCTGCCTCGCCTTCGGGCATGATCCGCGGCGCGCCGGCGATCTGCAGCTCGTTCTCGCGCACGGCCTGATCGAAGCCTTCACGCAGCAGACGATCGAGTTCCTCGGCACGGACCTGCTCGCCGAAGCGCTGCTCGACGACCTTGGCCGGAACCTTGCCGGGACGGAAGCCCTTGAGGCGGGTGGTCCGCGCGATCTCGCGCAGACGGCCACCGACCTGGGTATCCAGGCGTTCGGATGGCACACGGAACGTCATCTTGCGTTCCAGGCTGCCCAGCGATTCGACCGAAACTTGCATATCCACTCCTGCGCTCGCGGACCAGGCCGCGCGACATCTGTCTTGTTGGGAATTGGTTGTGTCTGCCGACGCCGGCCCTGGCGAGGCGCGGGCGACGGAACGGCGTAGTTTGGCCGATTCGGCCCACCACCGCCACCGCTGTAGGCAACCGCCCCCATCCGCCGTTGAGCCGGTGCGGATACGCGCGACGGCGCCAACGCCGGGAGAACCGTGTCCGGCTGCCCTCAACCCGTCTCGACGCACCCCGGAGCGGGAGCCAGCCCTGGATCGCCGCCGCCCCTAGCTGGGCCGCGGTGCCACGTCGGCCAGCTCGCGGCACGGACATCCACTCGCCCGCCATGCGCTGCCCGGCGCAGCGGCCGCAACCGATACCGGCACGGCGAATGCGAAGCGCGCCGAAATGAAAAAAGGCGCCCGCGGGCGCCCTTCTTCGATACGGAAGCGGGTCGACTCAGCGCTGCTGCAGCTTCGAGAGCAGGCGCAGGAACTCGATGTACAGCCACACCAGCGTGACCATCAGGCCGAATGCGCCGTACCACTCCATGTACTTCGGCGCGCCCTGCTCGACGCCGGTTTCAATGAAATCGAAATCCAGCACGAGGTTCAGCGCCGCGATGACGATCACGAACAGGCTGAAGCCGATGCCGACCAGGCCCGACTCGTGGATCAAGGGAATCTGGACCCCGAACAGGCCCAGCACGATCGTTGCCAGGTACACCAGCGCAATGCCGCCGGTCGCTGCGACGACACCGAGCTTGAAGTTCTCGGTGGCCTTGACCAAGCCCGTGCGATACGCGAACAGCAGCGCGAACAGTGTTCCGAAGGTCAGCATCACCGCCTGCAGCACGATGCCTTCGTACATGAAGTTGTACATCGCCGAGATCGCGCCGAGGAAGAAGCCTTCCACCAGCGCATAAGCCGGCGCGGTCACCGGCGCCCACTCCTTCTTGAAGACCGTGACCATCGCCAGTACGAAACCGCCGATCAGACCGCCCCACATGTAGATGCCGAAACCCGGCTGCGGACGGCCATCCGTGCCGAACTCGACCTGCGACCAGGCGAACGCCGCCGTGAGCACGGTCAACAGCAGGAGGAAACCGGTCTTGTTGACGGTGCCATTGAGGGTCATCGCCTCGCCGTCGCGCGAAACGACGCTTCCGCTGGCGAGGTCGAGGAACGTGGATTCCTTGAGTGCAGGATTGCCGCTGCGCATGATTTTCGCCCCTGTCAGTCCGTGGATTTGTATGACTGGGAGGATACACGCCGTCTCAGGTGCATCACTGCATTGACAGCGCTGAAGACGGCCGTACAATTGCGCCCTTCGTACGGCCCTGGCCGTGTCGGGATCAGGTTTGACCGCTTGTTCCGGCGGGGTATAGCGCAGTCTGGTAGCGCGCCTGCTTTGGGAGCAGGATGTCGGGGGTTCGAATCCCTCTACCCCGACCACCGGGCACCAGTCGCGTTTATCATTCGACGCACTGGCGCCCGTAGCTCAACCGGA
Organism: Luteimonas sp. 100069; assembly: GCF_003813845.1. Classification (NCBI taxonomy): domain Bacteria; kingdom Pseudomonadati; phylum Pseudomonadota; class Gammaproteobacteria; order Lysobacterales; family Lysobacteraceae; genus Luteimonas; species Luteimonas sp. 100069. The sequence goes on along the minus strand of NZ_RPFN01000001.1, from coordinate 968,299 downwards.
TAGAGCACCGACCTTCTAAGTCGGGGGTTACAGGTTCGATTCCTGTCGGGCGCGCCAGTGCCGGCGGTACGAAACGAGTTTTACTGTGGTGGATGTAGCTCAGTTGGTTAGAGCACCGGATTGTGATTCCGGGGGTCGCGGGTTCAAATCCCGTCTTCCACCCCATAGTTTTACCGGGTGACACACCAGAAAGGTGTTGCCCAGGCGCGCAAAGTCACAGTACAATGCGCGCCCGCTTCATCGGGCCGTTAGCTCAGTTGGTAGAGCAGTTGACTCTTAATCAATAGGTCCAAGGTTCGAATCCTTGACGGCCCACCAGTTAGACGAAAGCGCCCGGCATTGCCGGGCGTTTTTCGTTGCGGGCGATGCCGCGCATCGCACCCGGCCCATGGCGACGACCGCGGCCCGCCTGCCGTTGGCGGAGGGCCTCGCCCCCTCCCCGGCAATGATCCGCAGCCCCGCTCCGGGAGGCGCCCTTGCGGGGCGAGGTGTCCAAGAACCGCGGCGATCGACTACCATGCCGCGGCCCGGCGCACCCTGGCACGATGCGAAAGTGGCGGAATTGGTAGACGCCCTGGTTTTAGGTACCAGTGCCGCAAGGCGTGGGGGTTCGAGTCCCCCCTTTCGCACCAGTCGGGTGAATCGCATACGCTGCCCGCCTGCCTGTGGTCCGACGCAGGCGCGCTACGACGGCTTCTCGCCGGCCGTTGCACGCAGATCCCGTGCCACCCCTTCCGGGCGGGACCGCCCTCGTCGGCCAGCCGCGGTATCGGCGCGGCGATCGGCCACACCGTGGCCGCGCCGGGCACGACCGTGATTGCTATCGCGATCCCCGAAGCGGGTAAATCGAGGATCGGCGAGCGGCTCGCCGGCCAGGACGGTCACGGACGCATGCCGGGCCGACTTCCCTCGCGGCGCCCGGCGGGATCGCGCCGGGAGACCAGTCACGAGAAATGCCTGGCAAACGTCACTGACCACGGTGGTGGCGCCCGACGGCGGCGTTGCGGCGCGGGTCGCCCCCTGCCGTCAGGCCGGCGGCCGGGCACGCCTGCCGCGCGGCCACAGCAACATCCCGACGGTCACCAGGCCGAGAATCCAGCAGTAATGGACGCTGCCAGCGAGCACCAGCGGCGACACCGACGCGAGCGACGCGGCCAGCAGGATCTGTGCGCCGTAGGGCAGTACGCCCTGTGCGATGCACGCGAAGATGTCGAGCATGCTCGCGGCGCGGCGCGGGCTCACGCCGTGCTTTTCGGCGATATCGCGGGCGACACTGCCGCTGACCAGGATGGCGACGGTGTTGTTGGCGGTGAACACGTCCGCGACGGTCGACAGAGCAGCGATGCTGAATTCCCCCGCCCGCGGTCCGCGCCTGCCGCGGACGAAGCCGGCGATCCGCTGCGCCAGCCAGTCCAGGCCGCCGCTGGCCTTGGTCAATGCGCCGAGCCCGCCGATCAGCAGCGACAGCAGCAGGATCTCCACCATGCCTTCGAAGCCACTCCAGACGTCCCCGACGAACGGCACCACGCCGTAATCCTCGGCAAACACGATGCCGAAGCCCCCGGCCAGCACGATGCCGGTCCCCAGAACGACCCGCACGTCCACGCCAGCCAGCGCCATCGCCAGTACCACGCCATACGGCAGGACCAGCCACGGCGAGTCAGTGCTGCCGATCTCCACCGGCGCCGATCCGCCGGACAACGCAAGCACCACCACGGTGGCGATGGACGCAGGCAGCGCGAACTTCAGGTTCTCGCGGAACTTGTCGCGTATCTGCGCGCCCTGGGTGCGGGTGGCGGCGATGGTCGTATCGGAGATCACCGACAGGTTGTCGCCGAACATCGCGCCGCCGATGACGGCACCAACGACCAGTGCAGTGTCGAGGCCGGAAGCGTCGGCGACACCGAGCGCGATGGGGATCACGGCCGCGATCGTGCCCATCGACGAGCCGATCGCCAGCGCGATCAGCGCAGCCAGTACGAACAATCCCGGCAGCACCATCGACACCGGGATTACCGACAGGCCGATCGACACCACAGCATCGACCGCCCCGATCGCACTGGAGACGTAGGCGAACGCGCCTGCCAGCAGGAAGATCAGGCACATCAGCACGATGTCCGGATCGCCCATCCCGCGCAGCAGGATGTCGCCCGCCGCCAGGCCCTTGCGGTGCGCCAGCCATACCGCCAGCGCCAGCGAAGGCAGGATGGCCACCGGCGCGCGCAGCTGATAGAAGCCCATCGGCTCGCCCTGCGCGGTGAAGTACAGCCCGGCGCCGAAGAACAGCGCGAGGAACAGCAACAGGGGCGTCAGCGCGAGCGCGCTGGGGCGGACGGTCATGGATCGGCAGTCTCGAAACGGAGGCGCATTGTGCGCACTAACCCTGCGTGGATCACCATGACGCGCGGGATGCTCGCATACGAAAAACGGGACGCCGAAGCGTCCCGTTTCTCATCCCACCGCGTCCGCGCAGCTGTGCGGACGCACAATCAAAGGCGCGCGGCGATGGCCTTGGCGAAGGCCATGGTGTTGCCGGTGCCGCCGAGGTCGGGCGTCACGCCGTCCTTGGCCTCGAGCGTGGCGACGATCGCCTTGCGCAGGCGCTCGGCCTGCTCGGGCATCGCCAGATGGTCGAGCATCTGCGCAGCCGCCAGCAGCAGCGCGCAGGGGTTGGCCACGCCCTTGCCGGCGATGTCCGGCGCCGAGCCGTGCACGGCCTCGAAGATCGCCGCGTCGGCACCGATGTTCGCGCCCGGCGCCAGGCCCAGGCCGCCGACGAGGCCGGCGCACAGGTCGGAGATGATGTCGCCGAACAGATTCGTCGTCACGATGATGTCGAACTGCTCGGGCCGCATCACCAGCTGCATGCAGGTGTTGTCGACGATCATCTCGTTGGCTTCGATGTCCGGATACTCGGCCGCCACTTCGCGCGCGACCTTCAGGAACAGGCCCGAGGTGCTCTTGAGGATGTTGGCCTTGTGGACGATCGTGACCTTCTTGCGACCGGTCTTGCGCGCCAGCTCGAACGCGTAGCGCACGATGCGGTCCGAACCCTTCCGGGTGATGCGGGTGATCGACACGGCGGTCTCGCCGTCGGCCGACACTTCCTGGCCCTCACTGATGTACGAGCCTTCGGTGTTCTCGCGGATCGTGATCAGGTTGACGCCGTCGGCGAAACGCGAGCGCGTGTTCGGGAACGAGGTGGCCGGACGCACGTTGGCGTAGAGGTCGAACTGGCGACGCAGTTCCACGTTGATCGAGCTGAAGCCGCCGCCGACCGGGGTGGTGAGCGGGCTCTTGAGCGCGATCCTGTTGCGACGGATGGATTCGAGCGTCGCGGCCGGCAACAGCTCGCCGTACTTCTCGAGCGCCATCAGGCCGGCATCGGCATCCTCATAGCTCAGGCCAAGCTGCATCGCGTCGAGCACGTGCAGGGTGGCGTCCATGATCTCGGGGCCGATGCCGTCGCCGCGGATGACGGTAATCGTGTGCGTCATGTAAGGGGGGTCCGTGCGCAGGGACGCCGCGCTGCACGCGACGTCGGGTGAATGGAAAACCCGCCCATTATGCCCGACCCCGGCAGGCCCACCCAAACCGCGCCTTAGCCGGGATCCGGATCAGGTGGCGCCGTCAGGGTCAGTCGTGCGCGTGACCGGCGGGCGCAGCCGCCTCGCCCTGCTCGAGCCGGTCGAGGAAATCGACCGCACGGCGCAGGTGGGGAATGACGATGCTGCCGCCCACCACCAGGCCTACCGAAAAGGTTTCGAACAGCTCCTCACGGGTCGCCCCCGCTTCCTTGCACTGGGCGACGTGATAGCTGATGCAGTCATCGCAGCGCAGCACCAGCGAGGCCACCAGGCCGAGCAATTCCTTGGTCTTGAGATCAAGCGCGCCGGCCTGGTAGGTCTGGGTATCCAGCGCGAAGAAGCGGCGGACCACCTGATTGGGCTCGGCAAGGATGCGCTCGTTCATGCGCTTGCGGAAGAACTGGGTGAATTCCGCGATGCGCTCGTCCTCGGAACCTGCGCTCACGAAGCAGCGCCCTCGACCAGCGGCAGGAAACCACCCTTGCGGTGCAGCGCCATCATGTCGTCGTAGCCGCCGACGTGGGTGTCGCCGACGAAGATCTGCGGCACGCTGGTGCGCCCGGCGCGCTCGACCATGCGCTGGCGCTCGGCGAAATCGAGATCCACCCGCACTTCCCGCCAGTCGAGGCCCTGGCTCTTGAGGAAGGTCTTGGCTGCGACGCAGAAGCCGCAGATCGCACTGGTGTACATGACGATTTCGGGCGTGGAACGCGGCTCGGTCGGGGCGTTTTCGGTGGTCAAGATGGTCTCCTGAAACTTCGGCGGCAGATGCGGGTCAGATGGGGGCGTGCGCCGTGGTTTTCCATGCCCGGGCGCGGGCCACACACTTAACATGGCATTCATGCCCTCGCCGTCAACGGGCTGCATGCTGCTCCTCCGCCTTCACGAAGGGTCCCGATGCGTCGCACGAAGACTACTGCCCTGCCCGGACGTTCCGCCCTGTTGCCGGCAGTGACGGCACTGGTGCTGGCAACTGCTTCCGTCTGCGCACCGGCGCAGGACACCCGGCTGCCGGACATCGGGTCTTCCGCCGGACAGGTCCTGAGTCCGGCGCGGCAGTCGGAATACGGCCAGATGCTGCTGGCGCAGCTGCGCCACTACGACTACGTGCTCGAGGATCCGCTGGTCGACAACTGGCTTCGCGGCACCGGAAACCGGCTGGCGTCGTCGAGCGACCAGCCCCAGCAGCCGTTCACCTTCTTCATGATGCGCGACCGCAGCATCAACGCGTTCGCGACCCTCGGCGGCTACATCGGCATGAACGCGGGCCTGGTGCTTGCGGCCGAGACCGAGGATGAAGTTGCGGCGGTGCTGGCGCACGAGGTGGCACACGTCACCCAGGCCCATGTCCTGCGCGGGGTCGAACGCGCGCAACGCGATCAGGTGCCCATGCTGCTGGCGATGCTCGGCGCGATCGCCGTGGCCTCGCAGAGCGGCAGCAGCTCCTCCGACGACGCGGCGATGGCGGTCATGGCCGGCGCGCAGGGCCTGGCCCTGCAACGGCAGATCGACTACACACGTTCCAACGAGTCGGAAGCCGACCGGCTCGGCATCCGGACCCTGGCCCGCGCCGGCTATGAGCCCGAAAGCATGGCCTCGATGTTCGAACGCATGCAGTCGGTGTCGCGAACCAACCAGGGCGGCGACCGCGAACGCCTGCCCGACTATCTGCGGACCCATCCGGTGACCACCACGCGCATCAGCGAAGCGCGCGATCGCGCCGAGCGCATGACGCGCGACACGGTAAAGGTGACCACGACGACGCCCGAGGGATCGCGGACCGAACAGGTGCCGCTCACCGGCGCCTACGAGGGCGCGGCGCGCCCGTTCGACAACCCGATGCTGCCAGGCACGCTGCGACTCCCGCCAGGCGCGGTCGCCGGCATCGACAGCGTCCAGTTCGGCTGGGCGCGCGAACGGCTGCGCGTGCTCAGCGCGAACACCCCCGCGCAGGCCATCCGCGAATACGAGGCGATGCGCCGCAACGGCCCCCTGAGCGATGCCCAGCGTTACGGCCTGGCGATCGCGCGGCAGCGATCGAACGATCTCGACGGCGCGGCCAGTGCGCTGGCCGAACTGCTGTCGGAGTATCCCGGCGACATGTGGCTGGGCCTGAGCCTGGCCGAGGTCGACGCACGCGCCGGTCGCACCGCGGCGGCCGACCGCCGCTTCGAGGCCCTGCTCGAGCGCATGCCGCGGCACCCCGCGGTGGTGCTGGCGTATGCCGGCTCGCTGGCCGAGCGCGGCACGCCCGAAGCCGGACTCCGCGCGCAGGAAATCCTGCGACCGTTGCTCAACACGTCCGGCGGCGATCCGGCTTTCCAGCGCGCCTTCGCCCGTGCCAGCGAGATGGCAGGCGACGAGGTCCGCGCCGGCGAGGCCTGGGCCGAGGCCGCAGTCCTGGGTGGGCGTCCCGAACAGGCGCTGGTCCAGCTAAATACGCTGAAGAAACGCGAGGACCTGGACTATTACGCACGCGCCCGGATCGACGCGCGCATCGCGTCGATCACGCCCACGGTGCTCGAGCTGCGGCGTCAGGGAATCCGCGACGAGGATCTGCGTCGCCGCTGAATACGTTCGGGCCTCCTGCGCACGGCGCACGGGTTAAATCGCTGACCCGCATACAGCTACAACGTGGCCGACCTTGACGCCAAATGGTCATAAAACTGTCGTGTAATGGCCGCTCCCCCGGCGCCATGGACCGACCCATGCTTAAACGCATCCTCATCGTCGACGACGAACCGGCGATCCGCGACATGGTGGCATTCGCCCTGCGCAGGGGCGAGTTCGAACCGATGCATGCCGGCGACGCCCACGAGGCGCAATCGGCCATCGTGGACCGTATGCCCGACCTGATTCTCCTCGACTGGATGCTGCCAGGCACCAGCGGTCTGGAACTGGCGCGGCGGTGGCGCAAGGACCCGATGACCCGCGACATCCCGATCATCATGCTCACCGCCCGTGGCGAGGAGAACGACCGCGTGGGCGGCCTGGAAGCGGGCGTCGACGACTACGTCGTCAAGCCGTTCTCGGCACGGGAACTTCTGGCACGCATCCGCGCGGTGATGCGCCGCGCCCGCGACGACGACGAGGACGGCAGCGTGACCGTGGGCGGCCTGCGCATCGACGGCGCGGCGCATCGCGTGTTTGCCGGCAATGAGCCGGTGACGATCGGGCCGACGGAATACCGCCTGCTGCATTTCTTCATGACCCACCCCGAACGTGTCTACAGCCGCTCGCAGCTCCTGGATCACGTGTGGGGCGGCAGCGTCTATGTCGAGGAGCGCACTGTCGACGTGCACATCCGCCGCCTGCGCAAGACGCTCGAGCCGAGCGCGCTCGACGGCATGGTGCAGACGGTGCGCGGGTCCGGTTACCGGTTCTCGGCATCGCTTTGAGGAGTACGAGACTCGGCCGGCGCCGCGCTTGATATGCCTGCCACGCAAGCGGACATCGAACCTGGGAATACACGCGCATGGATACCCAGCGCTTCCGACCGGGCCACGGAGGGCAAGCCGGTAACTTCCGCACGAAAGTGCGGGTCCGGGCTGGTTGGTGAGGCACTGCTGGCCTGCTTCCTTGGCATCCAGCAGAGAAGCGGGCCCGCCTTGTCGACGGACGGGTGATCGTGCCGCGGCTGCGCGCACAGGGCGGTGCTTCCACTCGCCCGCCCGCAGTGGACGCTGCTTGCCGGCCGGCTGGCCCGAGGACTGCAATCGTCCGGCCAGGCGAACCGTCCTTCATCGCGTGGAGGGAAATGCCGCTCGGCCCTCGCTGGATGATTCTTCGATGCCCGCAGACGCCGATGACGTGCCTTTCCGATCCAGCAGCGGCAGGCGCGACAGCAAACGACAACCGGAACAGCAGAAGCACGATCTTTCGAACCGCCACGCCGACTTTCCACCTCACATTGCCTAGACTTCCCGACATGCCCCCCCGCATCCACGCCGCCTGGACCCGAACACTGCTGCAGCTCATGGTGGTGCTGGGCGCGGCTGCGGTCATCGGGGCGTTGACGGACCACATCTGGATGGCGCTGGCGATCGCCGCACTGGGTGTCGTCGCCTGGCATTACTGGAAGCTCTACGACCTGCTGACGCGACTGACCTCGCGCAGTCGCGTGCCACCCCCGCAGGGCGATGGGGTGTGGCAGGAAACCGACCGCATGCTCTACCGCGGACAACAGGACATGCGCGCGCGCAAGCGGCGGCTGATCGCCATGCTGCGCGCCTACCGCGCCGTCGCTGCAGCCCTGCCCGATGCGGTGGTGGTCGTCGATCGCAACAGCCAGCGCGTGCAGTGGTTCAACCGCGCGGCGACGAGTCTCCTCGGCCTGCAGATGCCGGGCGATGTCGGCAAGCCGATCGGTGACTGCCTGCAGCCCCTGCCGGTCGCGCATTGGCTGGCCCAGGGACGTCGCGCCGAACCGATGCTGGACATGGCCTCGCCGCACGCCTCGGGTACCCGGCTCGAACTGCGGCTGATCCCCTACTCCGAGGATCTGTGGCTGCTGCTGGCGCGCGACGTCACCCGGATCATGAAACTCGAACAGATGCGGCGCGATTTCGTCGCCAACGTTTCCCACGAACTGCGCACGCCGCTGACCGTCGTGCACGGCTACCTGGACATGCTCGATCCGGCCGAACAGCCGGACTGGGCGCCGATGCTGACGGAAATGCAGAACCAGTCGCAGCGGATGACCCAGCTGGTCGAGGACCTGCTCACCCTGTCGCGGCTGGAGGCACAGGAGAGCATTAGCGACGAGACCGTCTCGATGGCCTCGATGCTCGCCACCCTGCGCCGCGAGCTGGAGGTGCTCAGCCAGGGTCGGCATACGATCCTGGTGGAGGACACGTCGCCGACCGATCTCGTGGGGTCTACCCGGGAACTGCACAGCGCGTTCTCCAACCTCGTCAGCAACGCGGTCCGCTACACGCCCGCCGGCGGTCGTATCACGATCCGCTACGCGCCGCTGGAAGGCGGCGGCGCGGTGCTGTCGGTCGAAGACACCGGCTACGGCATTCCCGCCGCACACCTGCCGCGCATCACCGAACGCTTCTACCGCGTTTCCACCAGCCGCTCGCGCGAATCCGGCGGCACCGGCCTGGGCCTGGCAATCGCCAAGCACGTGCTGCATCTGCACCAGGCGCGGCTGGAAATCGACAGCGAGGTGGGGCGCGGCAGCCGCTTCGCCTGCCATTTCACCGCCGAGCGCCTGCGCGCCCGCGACCGCCAGTACCTTGGAGTCACCGCATGAGTGCCCGTTCCAACAGCCGCCGGACCACGAAGTCCACGCGCGGCCAGACCACCGTCGATCCGATCCTCGATGCAGGCGCGGACCCACTGCGCAACCCCGCGCTGTATCTCAATCGGGAACTGTCCCAGCTGGACTTCAACTTCCGCGTCCTCGCACAGGCGCAGGACGAGTCGGTGCCGCTGCTCGAGCGGCTCAAGTACCTGTGCATTTCATGCACCAACCTCGACGAATTCTTCGAGATCCGCGCGGCGACGATGCATCACGCGCAGGACTTCGGCGTGCCGCTGCCACCTGACGGCCTGACGCCGGCGACCGTGCTCAAGCGCATCCACGAACGCACCGCGCAGCTGGTCGAGGCGCAGTACTCGTGCTGGAACCGGGTGATCCGCCCGGCGATGTCGGAGGCCGGCGTGCGGGTGCTGGGCCGCGACCAGTGGACGTCGCGGCAGACGCGCTGGCTGCGCGCGTACTTCCGCGACGAGGTCATGCCGGTGCTCTCGCCGCTGGGTCTGGATCCGGCGCATCCGTTCCCGAAGATCCTCAACAAGTCGCTCAACATCGTCGTCGTGCTGAAGGGCAAGGATGCATTCGGCCGCGTCGGCCACCTCGCGATCGTCCGGGCCCCGCGCTCGCTGCCGCGCATCATCCAGTTGCCCGAGCGCATCTCCGGCGGCGAATACGACTTCGTGTTCCTGTCGTCGGTGCTGTCGGAATTCGTGCATGAGCTCTTTCCCGGCATGGACGTCAAGGGCGCCTACCAGTTCCGCGTGACCCGGAATTCGGAGCTGATCGTCGACGAGGAGGAAGTCGAGAACCTGGCCCTGGCGCTGCGGGACGAGCTTGCGGGCCGTGGCTATCTGCGCGCGATGCGGCTGGAGATCTCCGCCAAGTGCCCCAAGCCCATTGTGCGCACGCTGCTGCAGAATTTCGATCTGCCCGAGAATGCGGTCTATCCCATCGACGGGCCGGTGAACCTCAACCGCATCTCCCAGATCTTCGACCTGGTGCAGCGGCCGGACCTGAAGTTCCCGACCTTCCAGCAGCGGATGCTCCAGGGCACCGACGCGATTTTCGACCTCATCGCGCATGGCGACGTGCTGCTGCATCACCCCTTCGATTCGTTCGCGCCGGTGCTGGAGCTGATCAAACAGGCCGCCGAGGATCCGAACGTACTGGCGATCAAGCAGACGCTCTATCGCACCGGCAAGGATTCGGCCTTCGTCGAACATCTGATCCAGGCCGCACGCAACGGCAAGGACGTGACCGTAGTCGTCGAACTGCGCGCACGCTTCGACGAAGAAGCGAACCTGGGACTGGCCGACCGGTTGCAGGAAGCCGGTGTACAGGTCGTCTATGGGGTCGTCGGTTACAAGACCCACGCCAAGATGCTGCTGGTCGTACGCCGCGAGGGCCGCAAGTTGCGTCGCTACGTGCATCTGGGCACGGGCAACTACCACGCCGGCACCGCGCGGGTGTACACCGACTTCGGGCTGCTCACGGCCGATCCCGACATCAGCAACGACGTGCACCTGCTGTTCCAGCAGATGTCGGGACTGGCGCCCGCGATCGCGCTCAAGCGCCTGCTGCAGTCGCCGTTCACCCTGCACGCCGGGGTCATTGCGCGCATCGAGCGCGAAATGGTCCATGCCGCTGCCGGGCGTCCGGCGCGGATCATCGCCAAGATGAACGCCCTCAACGAGCCGCAGGTCATGCGCACGCTGTACCGGGCCTCGCAGGCCGGGGTGGAGATCGATCTCATCGTGCGCGGGGCCTGCGCGCTGCGGCCCGGTGTACCCGGCGTCTCGGACAACATCCGGGTGCGCTCGATCGTCGGCCGCTTCCTCGAACACCACCGGGTCTACTGGTTCGGCAACGATGGCGCGCCGGATCTGTTCTGCGCGAGCGCCGACTGGCTGGAGCGCAACCTGCTTCGGCGGGTGGAAACCGGCTTCCCGATCCTCGACCCCGATCTCGCCCAGCGCGTCCGGATCGAAGCGCTCGACAACTACCTCGCCGACAACGTCAACGCCTGGGAGCTCCGCGAGGACGGCACCTACGTGAAACTCGCGCCGAAGGGCGACGAACCGCCGCATTCGGCACAGGGGTGGCTGCTGGCACATCTGTGCGGATGAGCGCCGCCGGGCATGCATTAACATGCCCGTTCCCCCAACGCCGCTGACGCCGCGCGTCGCGCCACGCAGGACTGCCATGACCGGCCACGACACGCTCGCGCTGCCCGATGCGCTGCGGACCCCGCTCGAGGACGGCGACATGCTGGCCGCGATCGACCTGGGGTCCAACAGCTTCCACATGATCGTGGCGCGCTACACCTTGGGGCAGCTGCGCGTCGTCGACCGCCTGCGCGAGACCGTGCGCATGGCCGAAGGTCTGGACAGTCGCGGCGGCCTGAGCGCCGAGGTGCGCCAGCGCGCTCTGGAGTGCCTGTCGCGCTTCGGCCAACGCATCCGCGACATTCCGCCCCAGCGCGTGCGTGCGCTTGCGACCAACACCGTGCGCCGGCTGGCCGCCCCGCAGGCGTTCCTGGTGCCGGCCGAAACCGCGCTGGGTCATGCGATCGAAGTGATCTCCGGGCGCGAGGAGGCGCGACTGATCTACCTGGGCGTCTCGCGCGCGCAGCAGCCCCGCCCCGGCCAGCGCCGCCTGGTGATCGACATCGGCGGCGGCTCGACCGAGTGCATCATCGGCACGGGCTTCGAGGCGCTCGAGCGCGAAAGCCTGCAGGTCGGCTGCGTGGCCAGCACCCGCCGGTTCTTCCCGGGCGGCAAACTCTCCAAGAAGCGCTGGCGCGAAGCGCTGGCCGAGGTGTCGTCGGAGTTCCAGCAGTTCGCGAGCACCTATCGAGCGCTCGGTTGGCAGGAGGTCATCGGCGCCTCGGGCACCAACAAGGCGATCGGCGAGATCTGCGCGGCGATGAAGCTCACCAAGGGCGCGGTGATCGCCAATGCCCTGCCGGTGGTGCGCGACACCCTGCTGCAGGCAGGACACATCGATGCGATCGCCCTGCCCGGACTGTCCGAGGATCGTCGGCCGATCATTGCCGGTGGCGTGCTGGTGCTCGAAGCCGCATTCCAGGTGCTGGGCATCGAGCGCATGCAGGTCAGCAAGGCCGCGATGCGCGAAGGCGTGTTGCACGACATGCTCGGCCGCGGCGGCGAAGACGACCCCCGCGAGACATCGATCGAGGCGCTGGTGCAGCGCTACGGCATAGACCGCAGGCAGGCGTCCCGGGTGGAGGCCACCGCAATGCGCCTGTTCGATCAGGTGGCCCGCAGCTGGCAGCTCGACGGCGACGACCGGCGCATGCTCGCCTGGGCCGCCCGCGTGCACGAGCTCGGCCTGGTGATCGCCCACAGCCAGTATCAGGTGCACGGGGCCTACGTGATCGAGCACTCGGACATCGCCGGTTTTTCGCGCCAGGAACAACAGTTCCTCGCAACCCTGGTGCGCTGCCATCGCCGCAAGATCGGCAAGAACGCCTTCGAGGCATTGCCCGACCGTCTGCTCCTGCAGGCCAAGCGCAGCGCGGCCCTGTTGCGGATCGCCGTGCTGCTGCACCGCAGCCACGACGCGGACGAGATTCCCCAGCTCAAGGCACTCGCCGACGGGCCGGTGCTGCAGATCGGCCTCCCGCGACCGTGGCTGGAGGCGCGACCGCTGCTGCGCACGGACCTGGAAGGCGAGCCGGAGGAGATGGCCGCGCTGGGCATCACCCTGGTGCTGTCGGCGGCCTGAAGCGACAAGACCGCTACCTCGAACACCACCGCGCCGTGCCGCCTCGGCTCTGCGCATCTACCGGCGCAGCCAGCGCCCTCAAGCGCCCAATGGCGGTCATGCGCAGATGCAGCTCAGCGCGGCGATCGACTCAATCCAGCGAAGACACCACCGCGCGTGCCAACACCGGCCGGTTCTGCGCCGGCCAGTCGCGGTCGTTGTCGACTTGGGCTTCTGCACGCGCAGCTTCCAGAGCATCCACGTCGATGTCGGCGATTGCCCAGATGTCGGTGTCGCCGGTCTCGATCAGCACGCCGTCCGCAGGAAACCCGACATCCATCGGCGCGAACAGGCCGGCATTGCCGGTGTTGAACTCGAGCATCGGGGTCCATCGCGCCTCGCCCGCCGTGACCGACCGGGCGACGAAGCAACGGTTCTCCAGCGCGCGCGCGCGGCAGCCGACGCGCACACGGGTCGCGCCGGCCGCGCTGGCGGTGCAGCTGGGCACCAGCAGCAGGCGTGCGCCGGCTTCCCACTGCGCCCGCACCGGCAGCGGAAACTCGACGTCGTAGCAGATTGAGATGCCCGCGCGTACGCCGCCAAGGTCGAACACCTTCAGGGCGTCGCCGGGATCGATGACGCCAATGCGTTTCTCCAGGCCGGTCAGCTGCAGCTTGTCCTGCCAGCCATGGCCGCCGCCGGGCGAGAACAGGTCGCTGCGGTTGCGGTAGCGGCCCTGGCCGATGTCGAGCAGGAACGACCCCGCAAGGATGTGCAGGCCCGTATCCCGGGCGAGACCGGCGTACAGCGCAAGCCAGTCGCCGCGGTAGCGCTGGATCGCCGCGAGCGCAGCGTGCGCGTCGCCGCGTACCGCCTCGTCGAACGTGGCAGCGAGTTCCAGCGCCAGGTACTCGGGCAGCACCGCGACCTGTGCGCCGAGGGCTGCGGCATCGCCCAGCAGCCGGCGCTGGTGCGCGGCAAATGCCTCGAAGTCGGCCGGCATCCCGATCACGTAGCGCGCGGCAGCAACCCTCATGGCGCGGCCTCGACCGGACGGGTCCAGAACGTCATCGGATGCGGTACGTCGCCGACATCGATTTCGGTCCAGCGCAGCAGCATCGTGATGCCGGGCTGACGCACATAGCCACGCTTGCGCCAGAACACCTCGTTGTCGCGATGGTTCGGGGGCCGCCGCGGATCCTGCTCTGCGCGGTCGACCGCGGCGAAGGCGGTCATGTCGAATCCAGCCAGGGCGCGCGCATGCGCTTGCCGCAGATCGAAAAAGCGGTGCCCGATGCCCTGCCCGCGCCATTGCGGCAGCACGATCGACTCGCCGAAATGGAACACGCGCTCGATCGCGACATCCAGGTCGATGAACGGCCTCTGGAACGCCGGGTCCTCGTCCGCCAGCGGCAGTCCGGTCGATGCACCGATCACCGCGTCGCCCGCCATTGCCAGCACGAGGACGCTGCGGGCCGAGCGGCCATAACGTGACAGATAGTCCCGTTCGTACCCGACGTCGCCGGCGTAGAGATAGGGCCATTCGCGGAAGACCGTCATGCGCAGGTCCGCGACGGCATCGAGCCAGGGCAGGATCGCGTCGCCGGACAGCGCACGCACGGTGAAAGTCTGGGCATCCATGCTCTTGAGTCTGGCACGCAAGGCGTCGGCGGCGCGTCCGCTTCCACCCACGGATGGTGCCCGCCGGCGGCGCAAGGCGGACTCGCACGGCGGCAGCGGCCGGGCCGGGCGCGCCGGACCTGTGCGGCGGCCTCTGCGGGCAGCGCCCTGATCGGAGCGGGGATTCGTCTCGTTGCGCCTGTCAGCGCGTGTCGGCAATGCCTGCCCGTCTGCAGTCCCGGGTACGCTAGCGCGATGAACTATCAACACGCCTTCCATGCCGGCAACCATGCCGATGTCCTCAAGCACGTCGTGCTGCTCGCGGTCTGCGATGCGCTGACCGCCAAGCCGGCGCCGTGTTTCGCGCTCGACACCCATGCCGGAAGCGGCGTGTACCACCTGCGCGAGGAACGTGCCCGGCGCACCGCGGAAGCCGATGAAGGCATCAGCCTGCTGCTGGCCGCGGCCCCCAAGCAACCACTGGTGGCACGCTACCTGCAGGCGGTTGCCGCGTGCCGGGCCCAGCACGGCGCCGACGCCTACCCGGGCTCACCCTGGCTGCTGGCACATGCATTGCGCGAGCAGGACCGCATCGCCTGTTGCGAGACGGAGTCCGCGGTGGCAGGTGCCCTGCGGCACGCGGTCGGCGGCGACAGCCGCGTCTCGGTCCACACCAGCGACGGCTATGCGGCGATGAAATCCCTGCTGCCGCCGCGCCAGGGCGGCCAGCGTTTCAACCGCGGCCTGGTACTCGTGGATCCGCCGTACGAGGCGCAGGCGGCCGAGTTCGACATCGCCCTCAAGGCGATGCGCGACGTACTCGCCCGCTGGCCACAGGGAATCCAGATGCTGTGGTACCCGATCAAGCAACGCCGCACCCTGACCCCGTTCGTCCGCGCCGCGACCAGGTTGCAGTCCGGCGGATCCCTGCTGGTCGAGCTGCTGGTCCGCGCCGACGATTCGCCGCTGCGGATGAACGGAAGTGGCGTATTGATCCTCGACCCGCCCTGGCAGCTGGCCACTGCACTGGCACCGGCGCTGGAATGTCTGCGCAATGCGATCGGTCATGCGGGCTCGGATACCCGGCTGCACTGGATCCGGGAGCCGACATAGCGGCGGCGGGACGGCATTGAGCGGGGCGGAGGCGCCCGCGGGGCAGCGTCCTTCACGGCTCGTGAATAGCTCGCCCGGTTAAGGTCAGCCACACCCGACACATCGCGACTCTCGATGACCGCACGCAACCGACTCCCCCCGTGGCATGAGGAAATCCGCCTCGCCAACGGTCGCCAAGTGCTCATCCGCCCCGTCCGCCCTGCCGACGCGGAGCCGCTTCGCGCGGCCTTCGCCCTGCTGGAACCCGACGAGGTCCGGAAGAGGTACCTGTACGCCAAGACCGAGCTGTCGCCGGAGACCGCGCACCGCCTGACGCAGCCCAATCCCAAGTCCGAATTCGTCCTGGTCGCCGCCGAGCCCTATACCCCTGGCGACGCGCTGGTCGGTGCGGTGGCCCGTGCGGCCGTCCTGCCGGGTACGCGGCAGGCCGAGTTCCACATCCTGGTGAGCCATTACGTGGCCGGCATGGGGTTGGGACGACACATGCTGCGGCGCCTGGTGCGCTGGGCCAAGGGCAAGCGGCTGGAGCGGATCTTCGGCGACGTGCTCGAGGACAACGAGCCCATGCTCGCCCTGGCCAAATCGCTGAGCTTCGAGCAGCAACCGGTGGATACGCCGGGCATGGTCCGGGTGTCGCTGGAACTCAAGCGTCCGGTCGTGGATACCACGCCGAACATCCGCCTGGGTTGAACGCCCGGGCCGCCGTGCGGCCCGCCGATCGCGGGCCCCGCGACGGCGTCGTCTAAACTGTGCATTCATGACGCGCCGGCCGCATGGCTTTCGGCGCTGCCGTTGTTTTGCGCCCGCTCCTCCGGAATCCCTGAATGTCGTCGACCGTGTCCGTACCGCCCCTGCCCACTTCCGGACATGCCCGCGCCTGGTGGCGCGCGCCGGCGAGCCGCAGTGCGCTGGCCTGGTCGGTGCTGCAGGCCGCGCGAGCGCATGCCGGCCCGGTGCTGCTGGTCGCGCGCGACAATCATGGCGCGCAGCAGCTCGAGCAGGACCTGCGCACGCTGGGCGGCGACCACCCGGAGCTTCCCGTGGTCCCGTTCCCGGACTGGGAAACCCTGCCCTACGACCGCTTCAGCCCGCACCCGGACATCGTCTCCCAGCGCCTGGCGGCACTGCACCGGCTGCCCGGCCTCAAGCGCGGCATCGTCGTCGTGCCGATCCAGACCCTGATGCAGCGCCTGGCGCCGATGCGCCACGTCGTCGGCGGAAGTTTCGACCTGAAGGTCGGCCAGCGACTGGACCTCGAAGCCGAGAAGCGCCGGCTCGACAGCGCCGGCTACGCACTCGTGCAGCAGGTGCACGACCCCGGCGATTTCGCGGTGCGCGGCGGCCTGCTCGACGTCTATCCCATGGGCGCCGACCAGCCCTACCGGATCGAACTGTTCGACGATGCGATCGAGAGCATCCGTGCATTCGATCCCGAGTCCCAGCGCTCGCTGGAGAGGATCGAAGCGCTGCGCATGCTGCCCGGCCGCGAAGTACCGCTCGACGACGCTGCGACCGCGCGCGCCATGGACACGCTGCGCGAGCGCTTCGACATCGATACCCGCCGCAGCGGGCTCTACCAGGACCTCAAGGCCGGCGCGGCGCCCGCCGGCATCGAGTACTACCTGCCGCTGTTCTTCGAAGCCCCCCGGCGCACGCTGGTCGACAAGGGCGAGGCGCCGCTGTCGACGGCGACGCTGTTCGACTACCTGCCGGCGTCGACCCTGCCGGTGCTCGATGTCGGCGCATCCGGAAGTTCCGACCACTTCTGGCAGCAGATCGCGCAGCGCTACGACCAGTTGCGCCACGACATCGAGCGTCCGCTGCTGCCGCCCGGCGAGCTGTGGCTGACACCCGACGCCCTGCGCGAACGCCTCAATGCCGGGGTGCGGGTGGAAGTCTGCGACAGCGAACACCCGCGCTACGGACAGGCGGCCGCGCTCGGCGAACAGCCGGCGCCCGACCTGCCGCTGGCCGCGCGCGACCATACGCCGGCCGATGCACTGGTGAGCTTCGTCCGCAGCTATCCGGGGCGCGTGCTGATCGCGGCCGATTCGGCGGGCCGTCGCGAAGCGCTGCTGGAAATCCTCCATGCGGGCGAGTTGCGCCCGACGGTGCTGCAGGACTTCCCCGCATTCGTCGCCGACACGCAGGCCCCGTTCGCGATCGCGGTCGCGCCGCTCGACAACGGCTTTTCCATCGACACGCCGCAGCTGACGGTGTTGACCGAGCGCCAGCTGTTCCCGGAACGCGCGGCGCAGCCGCGGCGACGCAAGCGCGCCGCGCGCGATCCCGACAGCATCATCCGCGACCTCGGCGAGCTCAGCGAAGGCGCGCCGATCGTCCACGAGGATCACGGCGTGGGCCGCTACCGCGGGCTCGTCGTGCTCGAAGCCGGTGGCCAGCCGGGCGAGTACCTCGACATCGAGTACGCCAAGGGTGACCGCCTGTACGTGCCGGTATCCCAATTGCATCTGGTCAACCGCTACTCCGGCGCGTCGCCGGAAACCGCGCCGCTGCATTCGCTCGGTGGAGAGGCCTGGACCAAGGCGCGCAAGAAGGCCGCCGACAAGGTTCGCGACGTCGCCGCGGAACTGCTCGAGATCCAGGCCAAGCGGCAGGCTCGCGCCGGCCTCGCACTGGAAGTCGATCGCACCATGTACGAGCCGTTCGCGGCGGCGTTCCCGTTCGAGGAAACGCCCGACCAGCACGCAGCCATCGAGGCGATGATCCGCGACCTCGGCTCCAGCCAGCCGATGGACCGCGTGGTCTGCGGCGATGTCGGCTTCGGCAAGACCGAGGTGGCGGTACGCGCGGCATTCGTGGCCGCGGCTGCCGGCAAGCAGGTCGCAGTGCTTGTGCCCACGACCCTGCTCGCCGAGCAGCACTACCGCACGATGGCCGACCGCTTCGCGGACTGGCCGATCCGCGTCGAGGTGCTGTCGCGCTTCAAGAGCACCAAGGAGATCAAGACCGAGATCGCCAAGATTGCCGACGGCACGCTCGACGTCATCGTCGGCACGCACCGTCTGCTGCAGCCGGACGTGAAGTTCAAGGATCTCGGCCTGGTCATCGTCGACGAGGAACAGCGATTCGGCGTGCGGCAGAAGGAAGCGCTCAAGGCGCTGCGGGCGAACGTGCACCTGCTCACGCTGACGGCGACGCCGATCCCGCGCACGCTCAACATGGCGATGGCCGGGCTGCGTGATCTGTCCATCATCGCCACGCCGCCCGCGCATCGCCTCGCGGTGCAGACCTTCGTCGTGCCCTGGGACGATGCGCAGTTGCGCGAGGCATTCCAGCGCGAGCTCGCCCGCGGCGGTCAGGTCTACTTCCTGCACAACGACGTCGAGAGCATCGGCCGCATGCAGCGCGAGCTCGAGGAACTCGTACCCGACGCCCGCATCGGCATTGCCCACGGCCAGATGCCCGAACGCGAGCTCGAGAAGGTGATGCTCGATTTCAACAAGCAGCGCTTCAACGTGCTGCTGTGCTCGACGATCATCGAGTCCGGCATCGACATTCCCAACGCCAACACCATCATCATCAACCGCGCCGACAAGTTCGGCCTGGCGCAGCTGCACCAGCTGCGCGGCCGCGTCGGGCGCTCGCACCATCGCGCGTATGCGTACCTGGTCATTCCCGACCAGCGCTCGATCAGCAGCGATGCGAGAAAGCGCCTGGAAGCGATCGCGTCGATGGACGAACTCGGCGCCGGCTTCACCCTGTCGACCCACGACCTGGAGATCCGTGGCGCCGGCGAGCTGCTCGGCGAAGGCCAGAGCGGGCAGATGGCCGAAGTGGGTTTCAGTCTCTACACCGAGCTGCTGGAACGCGCGGTGCGCAGCATCAAGCAGGGCAAGCTGCCGGATGTCGACGACGTGGATGCCCGCGGCGCCGACATCGAACTGCACGTGCCTGCGCTGATTCCCGAGGACTACCTGCCCGACGTACACACGCGACTGATGCTGTACAAGCGCATCAGCAGCGCACGCGATGTCGACAAGCTCCGCGAGCTGCAGGTCGAGATGATCGACCGCTTCGGGCTGCTGCCCGACCCGACCAAGCACCTGTTCCAGATCGCCGATCTCAAGCTGCAGGCGACGGCGCTGGGCATCCGCAAGGTCGACCTCGGCGAGAAGGGCGGCCGCATCCAGTTCGTGGAGAAGCCCAAGGTCGATCCGATGGCAGTGATCCGCCTCGTGCAGAGCCAGTCGCAGCACTACCGCATGGACGGCCCCGACAAACTGCGCGTCACCCTGGACCTGCCGGACGCCGACACGCGGATCAAGACCGCGCGCGGCCTGCTGATCGCACTGGCGCCCGCCGGCGCGCGCTGACGTCGACAGGCGCGTGCGCGCCGTTGCGCTGGCGCGTGGCGGATCCGCTCGATCGACCGCTGCCCAGCGCCGCGCGGGGACGGACTCCCGCTCCATCGTTGGGCGGGTCGGTATCGCGCCTAGAGCCGCGAGAACGACCAGGACTGCATGCGCCCGTCGCGATACGGCATGACGCCATGGAACGCGCGCGGATCGGCGTCGAACACCAGCGGCAGGAACTGGCGGTCGCCTTCCCACAGCGGCAGCTCGAGGATGCGGTCGACGTCGACCCACTCCAGCGCGCCTTCCGGGTTAGAGGTCATCGGCGTGCCCGCCCAGGCCTCGATGACGAACAGGAAGCCCAGCCAGTCCTCGCCGTGCTTCCCGAAGCCCGGCCAGCTGATCGTGCCGCGCAGGGTCATCGCCTCGCAGCTGATGCCGGCCTCTTCCATGATCTCGCGGCGCATCCCGGCGACGACGTCCTCGTCGGGTTCGACCTTGCCGCCCAGCCCGTTGTATTTGCCCAGGTGGTGGTCGCCGGGGCGGGCGTTACGGTGGATCATCAGCACCTGGCGACGGTCGGGGGACAGGACGTAACCGAGGGTGGCGACGATCGGGGTGTACGGCATCGGGACGTCCGGCATCAGCGGGGAGCGGCATTGTAGCGACCGGCCGGATACTCGGCCGCGCATCGCCGGCATGCAGTCGAGCGCGGGCTCGGCGCCGGGACGCACTGCTCAGACGACAACAACAGCCCGGCCCGGGTCGCCAGGTCCTTCGCAGATCGGCGTCGCCGCAGTCGTGGCCGGCACGCGGCAACACGTGCTTGACGGGGTGCGCCGCTCAGCGCGCGGCGCGCGCGAACTGCACGATCGCCTGCAGCGGCAGTGCACCGGACTGTCGCGCGATCTCGCGCCCGCCGGCGAACAGCACCAGCGTCGGGATACTGCGGATATGGAAACGACCGGCGAGCACCGGTTCCGCCTCGGTGTCCACCTTCGCCAGTGCGAACTGCGGGGCCAGTACCCCCGCCGCGGCTTCGAACGCGGGCGCCATGGTCCGGCACGGTCCGCACCACGGCGCCCAGAAGTCCACCAGCAACGGCGGATCCGAGCGCAGCGCGTGGGCATCGAAACTGTCCGCCCCCAGTGCGAATGGCACGCTCGGCCGCAGCAGGGCGCGACACCGGCCACAGGTCGGCGCCTCCCCGAGCCGCGCAGCGGGCACGCGGTTGCGGCTGTGGCACTGCGGACAGGCGACGATCAGCGTCTCGGACATGGCGGGCCTCGCAGGGGCATGGTCGACGTCGAGCATGCACGCGCCCATGTCGACGGTCGGCGATGCCCGGGTCAGTCGCCCGGGCGCAGCAGACGCGCGATCAGGGCCTCATAGAGGTCCGGCAGCGCCTCGAGATCCGCCAGGCTGACATGCTCGTCGACCTGGTGGATGCTGGCATTGACCGGACCGATCTCGATGCACTGCACCCCGAGCGGCGCGATGAAGCGCGCATCCGATGTCCCTCCGCCGGTGCTCTCCTCGGGGGGGGCGCCAGCGAACATCGTCAGCACCTCGCGCGCCGCCGCGCGCAGCGCACCTTCCGGCGTGTAAAAGGGCTCGCCACTGCGATGCCAGGCGAGCGTGTAATCGAGAGCATGACGATCCAGCATCGCCGCGATCTCCGATTCCAGTCGCGGGGCATCCCACAGCGGGTTGTAGCGCAGATTGAACTGCACGGTCGCGGTTCCCGGGATCACATTGGTCGCGCCGGTGCCAGCGGCGATGTTGCTGATCTGCAGGCTGGTCGGCGGGAACGACTCGAAGCCATCGTCCCAGCGGCGACCGACGAGTTCTGCCAGCGCCGGTGCCACGTCGTGAATGGGATTGCGGGCCTTGTCGGGATATGCGACATGGCCCTGCACGCCGCGCGCGGTCAGCGTGCCCGACAGACTGCCGCGCCGGCCGACACGCAGCAGATCGCCGAGGCGCGCGGTCGAGGACGGCTCGCCGGTGATGCACCAGTCGATGCGCGTGCCGCGCTGCGCGAACGTGCGTGCAACGCGGCGCACGCCGTCGATGGCGTCACCCTCCTCGTCGGAGGTCAGCAGCAATGCGAGCGTGCCGGTATGGCCCGGCGACGCGGAAACGAAGCGCTCGGCCGCGACCACGAACGCGGCGACACCGCTCTTCATGTCGGCCGCGCCGCGGCCGTAGAGCACGTCGTCGCGGATCACCGGCTCGAACGGGTCCGAGGTCCACGCTGCGAGCGGCCCGGGCGGCACCACGTCGGTATGGCCCAGCAGCACGAGCACCGGTGCGCCCTGCCCGTGCGTGGCCCACAGGTTGTCGACCTGGCCGTGGCGCATCGTCTCGACCGTGAAACCCGCAGCCTCGAGGCGGGCCGCGATCAAAGCCTGGCAGCCGGCGTCGTCGGGGGTGATGGACCGCCGCGTGATCAGCGCTCGGGTCAGTTCGAGGACATCGGACATCGGGCGATCTCGAAGCGAAAGTAAGGTTGCAGGGATCCGATTGTGCCCTCAGAGCCCGGGCCGCCACCGTGGCCCGCCCTGCCCGCGCGCAGATGCACGCGCGCCAGCGGCGCCTGCGCAGCGCGGCTCAGGCGATGCCGAAACGCTTCTTGAATCCGTTGTCGCTGAAGCCCTGGGTGATCGCCCCGTCGTCGGTGACCACCACGGGGCGACGGATCAGCTGCGGGTACTCCCGCAGCAGCAATTTCCACTCCGCATCGCTGGCCGCGGCCTTGCGGTTGTCGGGAAGCTGGCGCCAGGTGGTCGAGGATTTGTTGACCATCGCTTCGAAGCCGCCGAGCCGGCCGGCCCACTCGACCAGCATCTCGGGGGTCGGCTTGGCATCCCGGTAGTCGACGAAGCTGTGGGCGATGCCGAAGCGGTCGAGCCACTTCGTCGCCTTCTTGCAGGTGTCGCAGTTCTTGAGGCCGTAGACGATGGTGCTCATGGATTTCCCGGATGCCGCGCCTTCAGTGCTCCCTTCGCGAGAGGTATCGGCCGAGGGAGCCGATTCGCATGCCCCCGGCCTCGCAACTCAGTCCGCCAGGCCACGCAACAGCTCGTTGACCGAGGTCTTGCTGCGGGTCTTCTCGTCCACCTGCTTGACGATCACCGCGCAGTACAGCGAATGCGAGCCGTCGGCCGCTGGCAACTGGCCCGACACGACGACGCTGCCCGGCGGCACGTAGCCATAGCTGACCTCGCCGGTCGCGCGGTTGTAGATGCGCGTCGACTGGCCAAGGAATACGCCCATGCCGATGACGCTGTGGTGGCCCACGACAACACCTTCGACCACTTCGGAGCGCGCACCGATGAAGCAATGGTCTTCGATGATCGTCGGGCTGGCCTGCAGCGGTTCGAGCACGCCGCCGATGCCGGCGCCGCCCGACAGATGCACGTGGCTGCCGATCTGCGCGCAGGACCCCACCGTTGCCCAGGTATCGACCATCGTGCCCTCGCCCACGTAGGCGCCGATGTTGACGAAGCTCGGCATCAGCACGACATCGCGGCCGAAGTAGGTACCGCGCCGTACCGCGGCGCCCGGCACCACGCGCACGCCGGCGGCCTTGAACTTCGCCTCGTCATAGCCGGCGAAACGCGCCTCCACCTTGTCCCAGAACGGCGCCGGCTGCGCATCGATGACGGCCATGTCGTTGGTGCGGAAATACAGCAGCACCGCCTTCTTGAGCCATTCGTTGACCCGCCAGCCGCCGTTGCCATCAGGTTCGGCGACGCGCAGGCCGCCCGATTCCAGGCCCTGCATGACCTGCTCGACCGCCGGTTTGACGATATCGCCGATCTCGTCGGCGGTCAGTTCGGCGCGGCGCGCGAACGCGTCCTCGATGGTGGCCTGCAGGGCGTCGGTCATGGCGGGGTCTTGTCGCGAAAAACGGGGCGCTATCGTGCCATGTCGCCGTCGATCGATGCGAGCAGCGCCTCGCGCAGGGCCTGCTGCGCATGCTCGTCCAGGGGTTGGCCATCCCCGCAGCTGAGCAGGAACACGTCCTCGACACGCTCGCCGAAGGTGGCCACGCGCGCATCGTGCACGCGCACGCCCTGCTGGCGCAGCACATGGGCCACGTCGGCCAGCAGCCCTGGCCGATCCGTGCAGACGAGGCTGAAGACGGTATGCCGGCCGCTGGCGCTGATGTTGAACTCGATCTGCGGCGGCACCCGGAAATGCCGCAGATGCCGCGGCTGGGCGCGGCGCGCCGGGCGCGGATCCGGCTCGCCGCACAGCACGCTGGTGAGCTTGCGCTCGATCGATGCGAGTTCGAGCGACTGGCGCGGGTCGGCCGGCAGCACCTGGAAGACGTCGAAGATCGTGCCGCCCGGGCCGTCCAGGGCGCGCGCCTGCTGGATCACCAGACCCAGCCGGTCGAGGGTGATGACGATCGCCGAGAACAGGCCGTCCCGATCGGGCGAATGCACGAAGACCTCCAGCGCTTGCGCGCCGGCCGCCAGGCGGCGCACACGGACCACGACGTCGCCGTCGCGCGTGTCGCGCAGGCCCAGCGCCTGCCACACCACCTGGTCCGCGCGCCCGCGCAGGAAGCTTTCCTGCGGAATGCGCGCAAACAGGGCGTCAGCCTCGGCGTCATCGACGCCATGCGCCGACAACAGGCCGCGCGCGCGGTCGCGCGCCTCGGCGATACGCTCGGTCGCGGCAACCGGATTCTCCAGCCCGCGCCGCAGCGCGAGCCGCGTCGCGCTGCGCAGATCGGTCAGCAACCGGTCCTTCCAGGCATTCCACAGCTTCGGCGAAGTGCCGGCGATGTCGGCGCAGGTCAACAGGTAGAGATAGTCGAGACGCTCGCGATCGGCGACCTCGGTGGCGAACCTGTGGATCACCGCGGGGTCGGAAATGTCGAGCTTCTGCGCGCTGGTCGACATCAGCAGATGACGGCGCACCAGCCATTCGACGAGCGCGGTATCGGCTTCGCCGAGGCCATGGCCTTCGCAGAACTGGCGAGCGTCGATCGCGCCGAGCACGGAATGGTCGCCGCCGCGGCCCTTGGCGATATCGTGGAACAGCCCCGCGATCAACAGCAATTCGGGCTTGCGCAGCTGCGGCCACACCGCATGCGCGGTAGAGAAGCGCTCGTCCGGGGCTTCCGACGCGAAGCTGGCGATGTTGCGAAGCACCGCGAGCGTGTGCTGATCGACGGTGTAGACGTGGAACAGGTCGAATTGCATGCGCCCGGTGACGTTGGCGAACTCGGGGATCCACACCCCCAGCACGCCCAGTCGCGCCATTCGCTCGAGCGTGCGCACGGGGATCGGGCCACGCAGCAGCGCCAGGAACTGTTCGCGCAGTTCAGCCGACGCGTTGCGCCACGACGGCAGCGCATGCAGGGATTCGGCCAGCGCACGCGCAGTCTGCGAATGCAGGCCGCGCAGTTCCTGGTGATCGGCCCACATCGCGAACAGGTCGAACACGCGGCCGATGTCCCCACCCGGCCAGACATCGTCGCGTGCAACCAGATAGCCGCGCTGGCTGCCAAACTCGGCGTCGAGCGGCTGCAGCGTGCCCTCGCCTTCGATCTGTTCCTCGAAGCGCTGCAACATGCGATCGCTGATCCGCTGCACCACTGCGGCGCTGCGGTAGAACTCCTGCATCATCTTTTCGACGAGCCGGTTCTCGACATCCTCGGCCTCCGCCGCATCGACATGGTGCAGACGCGCGGCGAGCGCCTTCTGGTAATCGAACCGCAGACGTTCCTGGGCCTTGCCGGCGACCAGGTGCAGACCGAAGCGCAGCCGTGACAGCGTGCGACGCTCGCGTTCGAGCGTCGCATGTTCGTCGACGCCGAGCTGGCCCAGCGCGATCAGCTCCTCGGTGCCATACACACCGAGCACACGCCGCGCCATCCAGCGCAGGTTCTGCACGTCGCGCAAGCCACCGGGCCCTTCCTTGATGTTGGGTTCCAGGTTGTCGGCGGTATCGCCGAAACGCGCATGGCGCGATTCAAGTTCAGCGCGCTTGGCGCGGAAAAAATCGTCCGCGGGCCAGACCCGGGTATCGGCGATCGCGTCCATCAGGGCCCGCACCTCGCCGATGTTGGCCAGCAACGGCCGCGCTTCGAGCAGCGCGGTCAGCACGGTCACGTCGGTGGCGGCGCGCGTGCACTCCTCGAAGCTGCGCACTGCGTGGCCCACCGGCAGCCCGGAATCCCACAGCAGGGCGAGCATGCGGCCGAGCGCGTCGGCGTGTTCGGCCTGCGCGTTCGCCGCGGCGATCACCAGCAGATCGATGTCGGAGTGCGGAAACAGTTCGCCGCGGCCATAGCCCCCCACAGCGAACAGCGCCAGCGGCGCATCGCCTGGAATGCACCTGGCCCAGGCCTTGCGCACCCAGCCATCGACCGCGTTGGCGCGTGCAGCGAGCAATCGGTCGATGTGCTGGCCGGCATCGAAGCCCTGTGCAAGCCGGGCATCGTGGGCGCCGAGTGCGGCGCGCGCCTCCGCCACCCACGCCATGTCGCCGCAATCGGCGCCCGGGACCGCGGGGGCAGTGCGCGCTGTCACGTCAGAGGAAGGCGTCGTTGTCGTCGCCCGGGATCCGGGTCAGCACGTCGACGCCGTCGGCGGTGACCGCGACCATGTGCTCCCACTGCGCGGACAACTTCCGGTCTTTGGTGACCACGGTCCAGCCATCCGGCAACACCTTGGTGAAGCGCGTGCCCTCGTTGATCATCGGCTCGATCGTGAAGGTCATGCCCTCCTGGAGGACCACGCCCGCGCCCGGCGTGCCGTAGTGCAGCACCTGCGGCTCGTCGTGATAGACCTTGCCGATTCCGTGGCCGCAGTACTCGCGCACGACGCTGAAACGCTGGGCTTCCGCATGCTTCTGGATGGCATGACCGACGTCGCCGAGGGTGGCTCCTGGCCGCACGGCATGGATCCCCTTCCACATCGCCTCGCGCGTGACTTCGACCAGCCGACGCGCCATCACCGACGGCGTACCGACGTAGTACATGCGGCTGGTGTCGCCGTGCCAGCCATCCTTGATGACGGTCACGTCGATGTTGATGATGTCGCCGTCCTTCAGGACCTTGCCTTCGCTTGGAATCCCGTGACAGATGACGTTATTGACCGAGGTGCAGGTGGTCTTGGTATAGCCCTTGTAGCCGACGTTGGCCGGCGTCGCCCCCTGCACGTTCACGATGTGCTCGTAGCAGATGCGGTCCAGCTCTTCGGTGGTGACGCCCGGTACCACGTGGGGGGCGACGACCTGGAGCACCTCGGCCGCCAGCCGGCCGGCCACGCGCATCTTCTCGATTTCTTCGGGGGTCTTGAGTGAAATGGTCATACGTCCATTATCACCCAGCCCGCGAGGCATGCAATTTCGAGGCGGGCGATCCGCAGCGCAGGCGCTGCCTCCACCCGGTCGAACAGCTTGCCGAGCCCGAGCCGGGCCGCGTCCTGATTCCTCACGGCGCCCGTTATCGCAGCGGACGATGAACAGACGTTCGGCTGATGGCCGGGTGCCGGCCCAGCAGGGTGGAGCCCCCGCGACTACCCGGACACGATCACCATCACTCCGATCGCCCCGCTTGCGAGGCCGCACATCCCGGGCGGGCCGCCCCCATCCTTCGTCCGGGAAGTCACCGCGGTCGGTCTGCCAGACCCGTAGTCCAGGTATTTGCCGGCAACCCCTTGAGCGGGCTATAGTTGCGCGCTTCCCTCCCGGCCCGCCGTGAAGGACGCCGACACGGGGCGACACCCGTGAATACACACCTGCCGCATTTCCCCGTGCCGGGGTGCCCGACGTCTCTTCACGGAGCTCGGGTTCGGCCACGGAGGCGGCAGGGAGGCCCAACCCCGGAACCCTGTGCGCGTCCCTTCAAGGGCCCGCACATCCTTGCGCGGACTTACCAAGACAGCCTCGCAGGGCACCGGTTCCCCCTCAGGAGTTCTGCAATGCCCCAGATCACCATGCGTCAGATGCTGGAAGCCGGCGTCCACTTCGGCCACCAGACCCGCTACTGGAATCCCAAGATGGCGCCGTACATCTTCGGCGCACGCGGCAAGATCCACATCATCAACCTCGAGAAGACGGTTCCGCTGTTCAACGACGCGATGAACTTCATCTCGGGTATCGCGCAGAAGCGCGGCATGATCCTGTTCATCGGCACCAAGCGCAGCGCGCGCGATGCGATCAAGGAAGAAGCCGAGCGTTGCGGCATGCCGTTCATGACCCAGCGCTGGCTCGGCGGCACGCTGACCAACTTCGCCACGGTGAAGAAGTCGGTGTCGCGCCTCAAGGAGCTGGAAGCTGCCGAGACCGACGGCACGTTCGAGAAGCTGGTCAAGCACGAAGTGCTGGGCCTGCGTCGTGAGCGCGAGAAGCTGGAAGCCTCGCTGGGCGGCATCAAGGAGATGCACCGCCTGCCCGACGCCCTGTTCGTCATCGACATCGGCCACGAAGACATCGCGATCAAGGAAGCCAAGAAGCTCGGCATCCCGGTGATCGCGGTTGTGGACACCAACTACGACCCGAGCCTCGTCGACTACGCGATCCCGGGCAACGACGACGCGATCCGCGCCGTGCAGCTGTACGCGAACGCCGCAGCCGACGCCGTGCTCGAAGGCAAGGCTGCAACGCCGACCGCCGGCAACGTGCGCGAGGAAGAGTTCGCCGAAGAAGGCGAGAAGCCGGCGCGCGCGCCGCGTGGCAAGAAGTCCGACGACGCCGTGGCAGCGCCCGCGGCCGAGTAACCGCTGCGACAGGCGGCCGTCCCGTGCTGGACGGCCACCTGCTTCGCCGTGCGCCAAATAGCTGCCGGCGTCGCCGCGGCACGGGCCACGGCCCATACGACACCCCCCCGAATTCAGAGGTTCCCAATGGAAATCACCGCATCCCTGGTCAAGGAACTGCGCGAGCGCACCGGCGCCGGCATGATGGAATGCAAGAAGGCACTCAGCGAGAACAGCGGCAACATCGACGCTGCCGCCGAGGCGCTGCGCAAGTCGGGCCTGGCCAAGGCCGACAAGAAGGCCGACCGCATCGCCGCCGAAGGCCGCATTGCCGCGGCGCAGAACGACGGCACTGCCGTGCTGGTCGAGATCAACTCCGAGACCGACTTCGTCGCCAAGGACGACAACTTCCTGCGTTTCGCCGATACCGTTGCCCAGGCAGCCCTGTCCTCCGGCGCCGCCGATGCCGAAGCCCTGAAGTCGGTCAAGCTCGAATCGGGCGAGACGGTCGAGGAAACCCGCGCCGCCGTCATCGCCAAGGTCGGCGAGAACCTGCAGGTGCGTCGTCTGGTCCGCGTCGAGAGCGCGAACAACATCGCGGCCTACGTGCACGGCGGCCGCATCGGCGTGCTGGTCGAACTTCAGGGTGGTGACGCCGAACTGGCGCGCGGCCTTGCGATGCACGTCGCGGCAATGAACCCGCCGTACAACAAGGCGAGCGATGTGCCGACCGACTTCGTCGAGAAGGAAAAGGAGATCGAGCTGGCGAAGATGTCCGACAAGGACAAGAGCAAGCCCGCCGACATTCTCGAGAAGATCATCAGCGGCAAGATCAACAAGATCGTCAACGAGGTCACGCTCTACGGCCAGCCTTATGTGCTCGACACCGACAAGACGGTCGAAGCCGTGCTCAAGGCTGCCGGCGCGGAAGTCGTCGGCTTCCAGCGTCTGGCTGTCGGCGAAGGCATCGAGAAGGTGGTCGAGGATTACGCTGCCGAAGTGATGAAGCAGGCAGGCCTGGCCTGACCGACGGGTCGTCGGCCTCCGGGTCGATGGCTCTGATCCACGAAAAACGCGCCCACCGGGCGCGTTTTTTGTTTTCCGGGATCGATCCCGTGACGCACGAGGACGTTGCGCCACCGGAGATCGCCTTCCTCCAACAGCAGAACGCCCGGCGGATGCCGGGGCGTCGGTACTCAGGCGGTCATAAAGATCGCCAGGTCAATCCAGATCGCGCACACCCATTTCCTGCAGCGCGTTTTGCATCAGCACGGCCGCGTGGGCACTGAGCTGCTCGTTCTCGAGTGCGTAGCGGATCGTGGCCTCGATCAGGCCCAGATGCGTGCCGCAATCGAAGCGCACGCCCTGGAACCGGTATGCGTGGACCGGCTGCTCGGCAAGCAGCGCGGCGATTGCGTCGGTCAACTGGATCTCGCCACCTGCGCCCGGCTGCGTACGCTCCAGCAGGTCGAAGATACGGCCATCGAGCACATAACGCCCGACCACCGCCAGCGTGCTCGGCGCATCGGCCGGCTTGGGCTTTTCGACCATCGAGGTGATCCGGCCGTGGCGCCCATCGAACGCTTCGGTCGCGACAATGCCATAGCTGGCCGTCTGCTCGCGCTCGACATCCTGCACTGCGATCATGCTCGCACCGGTAGCCTCGTGGGCATCGGCCATCTGTCGCAGGGCACCCGCGCCCTTCCTGTTCCACAGGAGGTCGTCGGGCAGCATCACCGCGAACGGCTCGTCGCCGATGACCGGGCGGGCGCACAGCACCGCGTCGCCCAGGCCGCGCGCATCCGGCTGGGTCACGAAGATTGCGCGCACGCCGTCGGGCAATGGGCGCCGCACCTTTTCCAACAGCTCGTGCTTGCCGGCAGCCTCGAGCCGATCCTCGAGCTCGTAGGCCTTGTCGAAATAATCGCCAATCGCGTGCTTGTAGCGATTGGTCACGAAGACCAGCGTGTCGCAACCGGCTTCGATCGCTTCGTCCACCGCGTACTGGATCAGGGGGCGGTCGACGATGGGCAGCATTTCCTTGGGCACCGTCTTCGTCGCCGGCAGGAAGCGCGTACCGAGTCCCGCGACGGGAAACACAGCCTTGCGGATCCTTTGCGTCATAGCTGTCTCGCGTGTCGTGGAGGAAAGGCGACGATCGTCGCACCTCCGTTGTGTTTTCCAGGCGAATCCAGAGGGGCGAATTCGGGGACCGCCTCTCGCAGCGTGGCTGCAAGAAGATCCAGGTCGTAGCGGGCGACGCCCTCGGTCAGCTTTGCGAGCGCGAGCGAGAGGCGCTCCGCATGTACTGTGCGCGCTTCCGCCTGCAGGATCTTGGGATGCGTCGTGGGGCGGTAGCGTTCGTCGGCATGGAACAGGGTCTCGTGCAGCTTTTCGCCAGGCCGCAGCCCTGAGTAGACGATGGCCACGTCCACCTCGGGGTGTTTGCCGGCCAGGCGGATCATCTGCTCGGCCAGCAGACGGATCGAAACCGGCTCCCCCATGTCGAGCGTATAGACTGCCTGCGGTGAGCCGATCGCCACCGACTGCATGATCAGCTGGCAGGCTTCTGGAATCGTCATGAAGTATCGGGTGACCTCGGGATCGGTCACTGTCACCGGTCCGCCGCGACGGATCTGCTCGCGGAACAGCGGCACCACGCTGCCCGCCGAATCCAGCACGTTGCCGAAACGCACGGTGATGAAATCCGTGGACGACGTGCCGGCAAGATCCTGACAGAGCATCTCGGCCAGACGCTTTGTCGCGCCCAGCACGTTGACGGGGTCCACAGCTTTGTCAGTGGAAATCAGGACGAACGTCGAAACCTTGTGGGCAATGGCGGCGAGTGCCACTGCGCGTGTCGCAAGGACATTGTTGCGGACGCCTTCGCGCAGCTGGGTTTCCAGGACGGGCACCTGCTTGTAGGCCGCGGCATGGAAGACGGCATCGGGCGCGGCGAGACGCATCGCGTGCGCGATGACGGCGGGATCACCGCAGTCGCCGAGCACCGGAAACAGGGAGATCCGCGGAAAGTCGCGCCGCAGCTCACCCTCGATCCGTGTCAGCGCAAGCTCGTCCATCTCGACAAGGGCGATCTTCGCGGTGCCGTTGCGGGCGCATTGCCGGCACAACTCCGCGCCGATCGACCCGCCGGCACCGGTCACCAGAACGCTCCGGCTGTGGAGCCAGGCACGGATCGCTTTCCAGTCGGGCGTCACGGGCTTGCGACCCAGCAGGTCCTCGATCGCGACTTCCTTGAGTTCGCCAGGCAACGAACGGCCTTCGAGCAGATCGTCGAGACGTGGCACGGTCCGGAACGGCAGGCCGGTCCGCTCGCAGGCCGCCACGGCCTTGCGCATGGCAGCGGCATCGGCGGATGGCATTGCGATGACCAGCAGACTCGCCGCAGTCTCCGGTGCCACACGTTCGACGTCGGCAATGCGGCCAAGAACCGGCACCCCTTGCAGCTGACTGCCGCGAAGCTTGGCCGCGTCATCGAGGAACCCGACCGGGTCGTAGGCACCGGTACGGCGCAGATCGCGTACCAGTGTCTCGCCGGCCTGGCCGGCGCCCAGGATCAACACCCGGACCGCGGAATGACTCGTCCGCAGCATCCCATGATCCTTCCACGCACGGTAAAGCAGCCGTGGCATCCCGAGCAGTGCTGCGAGCAGCAGCGGATAGCTGATCAGGACCGTGCGCGGCACCAGATTCAGGCGGTTGTAGACGAACAGCACAAGCATGATCGCCAGCAACCCGAGGACCGACGCCTTGACGATGTTCAGAAGGTCGGGGACGCTCGCGAATCGCCACAGGCCGCGATAGAGCCCGACCCGCCAGAAGATCAGCCCCTGCGCGAGCAGGATCAGGGCGATGTCGACCGACCACAGCGAGAACGGCGGCGAGCTTTCCATCACGGAATGACGGAACTGGTGGAGGCCGACCCAGCAGACCCACACCATTGCGAGGTCATGCAGGATTACAGCCACGCGTGGGGCGAGCACTCCCAGCCTGGCCTTGAACTCAATCATGCAGTCGCATCCCTACGACAGAGGCGCGGCGGAGCCGGGCACGCAGAACGAACCAGATGGCAGTACCGACGGCATACCATGTGGCGAAGGCTCCGATGATAACGGGTTGCGACGCTCCTGACGTACCCACAGCCACGACGAGCGATAGCAGCGTCCATGCCGCAAAGCCGCCGGTGACACGTGCATGGGTATAGCCTGCTTGGACGCAGCGCTGATATGCATGCTGGACGTGCGGCATCCAGAACGGCTCGCCGGCGATGATGCGCGAGAATAACGTCAAGGTCGTGTCAATGAGAACGCCCGATAGCGGCAAAAGGACGATCAACAGATCGGCTGGCCTTGGCTCTGGCGTGAGCGCGACGAGGCAGGCCGCCACATAGCCGAGCGCGCCGCTACCGACATCCCCAAGGAAGATGCGGGCCTTCGGGAAATTCCAGGGCAGAAACCCCGCACAGGCAGCCGCGTATGCAAACGCGAGCAAGGCAGCCATTCCGCGTCCGATCAGCAGGATCCCGACCGCGAAAATAATGGCCTGGGTCACGGCAATACCGTCGATGCCGTCAAGGAAATTCCAAGTATTCACCAGTCCCAGCGTCAGCAAGAATACGCTCGCCGCCCACCACAGCGGCGCTCCGCTGGCCACCAGCGCCCAAGCCAGCAATCCGGCGGCGACAACGTGGACGGCCAGTCGTGCCCACGGCGACAGCGGACGATGATCGTCGATCCAGCCTACGGCGGCGACGAGCGCCAAGCCGCAGGCACCAGCCAGCAGGACAGGCGAGCCAGTGGCCACGAGCCCGAGCCACACCATGACCGGCAGGACAACTGCGACGATGGCGATGCCGCCGCCCCGCGGCGTCACAACCCGGTGACTGCGGCGCGCACCGGGCGCATCGAAGAGCTGCCGTCGCAATGCATACATCCGCGCCACCATGGTCAGTGCCGACGCGGCGGCGAAGGCGCCGACACCCAGCGCCAGGACGGCGGTCACGGACGGCATGTTCAGACCACGGCGTAGTTGAGCAGTGGCTTGATCGTGCCCCACTCCTTGCAGCTGGGGCATTGCCAGTGAAGGCTGCGCGCACCGAACCCGCATTGCTTGCAGCGGTAGCTCGGGTTGCGCACCAGAAGCTGTTCCGTGATCAGGCGCAGTTCCTGCAAGGTCCCGACATGGTCGACACCGTCCGCGAGCGTGAGCTCGATGAGTGCCGCTTCGCCGCGGACCGAAGGTCGGTCCTTGAGCTGCCGCGCGAGATAGGTGCGCGCCGCGTGCACGCCCTCCTCCTGCTCGACCAGACGTGTGAGCGCCAGTACTGGCGCCACGCCGCGGTAGTGCTCGGTCATCTGCGACAGGAAGTTCCGCGCGCCAGGCACGTCGCCGACCCGCTCGTAGGCAGCGAGCAGCGGGCCCAGGATCTCGGGCAGGAAGTCGGCGTCATGCCGCGCGGCCCGCTCGAACGCACGGATCGCCGCGACGTCGTTACCGGCATCGATCTCGATCCGGCCTTCGAGAATACCGGCGCGCACCGATCCAGAATCCGCTGCATAGGCGCGCTGGACCGCCGCGCGCGCGGCGTCCGCGTCACCGGCCGAACGGAACCGGTCGGCGAGTTCGCATTCGAACTGCGCGATCAGCTTGCCCATCGGCTCGCCGGTCGCGGCCTCGTAGCGGGTGGCGTTCTCGATCGCCTTGGGCCAGTCGCGCTCGGCCTGGTAGATACCGATCAGATGCCGCAACGCCTGCGGTGCGCGCTGGTCGATCCTCGCCAGATCGCTGAACACCGTCTCGGCACGATCCAGCAGGCCTGACTTCATGTAGTCCTCGCCCAGTGCGAGCAGTGCCTGCACCTTCTGCTGATCGTTGAGATCCGCGCGCTGCACCAGGCCCTGATGGAGGCGGATCGCTCGGTCGACCTCACCGCGCCTGCGGAACAGATGTCCCAGCGCGACCTGGGTCTCGAAGGTGTCCTTGTCGAGCTCGGCGATGTGCAGGAACAGCTCGATCGCCTTGTCGGGCTGCTCGTTGAGCAGATAGTTGAGGCCGCGGAAATACGTCGTGGACAGACGGCTTACCTGTGTATCGCTGTGTCGCTCCCCGCCCCTGCGCCCGATCACCCAGCCACTGAGCGCTGCGATCGGCAACAGCAGGAAGAACCAGAACCACTCGGTGACAAACGCCATGGATCACGCTCCATCGTAGGGATCGGCCGCGGATACGCGGCCCGGGCCGGCGTGGGGATCACGGCGCGATACGCGCCCGCGCCGATGGCTCGTCGACGATCCTACCCGTTAGCCGATCCTGGACGCCAACAATGCGAGGGACCGCACGGGCGTCATGAAAGAAGTGGACCGCGTTCGCGGTCAGTCGTCGGCCGGCATCGGCTGCACGTTGCTGACGCGATCGCGCAGCTCCTTGCCCGGCTTGAAATGTGGCACATGCTTGCCCGGCAGCGCGACAGCATCGCCGGTCTTGGGATTGCGTCCGGTACGTGGCGGACGGAAATGGAGAGAGAAGCTGCCGAAGCCGCGGACTTCGATCCGGTCACCGTCGGCCAGCGCCCCGCCCATCATCTCGAGCATGGCCTTGACCGCAAGGTCGACGTCCTCGCCCTTGAGATGCGCCTGACGCTGGGTCAGCAGTTCAATGAGTTCCGACTTCGTCATATCTCGTTCTTGCAGATGCGAAAGCGCCGGCCCGGGTGAACCCGGGCCGGCGCTGCAGGGGCTTACTCGCCCTTGTTGCCCAGCTGTTCGCGCAGCAGCGCGCCCAGCTTGGTGGTGCCGCTCGAAGCTTCCGACGCCTGCTTGTTGTACTCGGCCAGGGTCTCGGCGGTTTCCGCCTCGTCCTTCGCCTTGATCGACAGCTGCAGGACACGCGTCTTGCGGTCGACGCCGAAGTACTTGGCCTCGATCTCCTGACCGACCTTCAGGTGCTGGCTGGCGTCGTCGATGCGCTGGTCGCTGATGTCACGCGCCTGCACATAACCTTCCACACCCTCGCCCAGATCGATCACGGCGCCCTTGGCGTCGACTTCCTTGACGGTGCCGGTGACCTTGGAACCGCGCGGGTTGTTCGCCATGAACTGGCCCATCGGATCCTGCTCGAGCTGCTTGACGCCCAGCGAGATGCGCTCGCGCTCCGGGTCGACCGCGAGCACGACGGCCTCGACGGTGTCGCCCTTCTTGAACGCGCGTGCGACGTCTTCGCCGGTGGAGTTCCAGGCGATGTCCGACAGGTGGATCAGGCCGTCGATACCGCCGTCCAGGCCGATGAAGATGCCGAAGTCGGTGATCGACTTGATCTGGCCGTCGACCTTGTCACCCTTCTTGTGGATGGCCGCAAAGGTCTCCCACGGGTTCGAGGTGACCTGCTTGATGCCGAGCGAGATGCGGCGACGCTCCTCGTCGACGTCGAGCACCATGACCTCGAGCTCGTCACCGACCTGCACCACCTTGGACGGGTTGACGTTCTTGTTGGTCCAGTCCATCTCGGACACGTGCACCAGGCCCTCGACGCCCGGCTCGATCTCGACGAACGCGCCGTAATCGGTGACGTTGGAGACCTTGCCGAACACGCGGGTGTTGGACGGGTAACGGCGGGCGATGTTGTCCCACGGATCCTCACCCAGCTGCTTGAGGCCGAGCGAAACGCGGTTGCGCTCGCGGTCGTACTTGAGCACGCGCACGTCGAGCTCCGCGCCCACTTCCACCACTTCGGATGGGTGGCGCACACGCTTCCACGCCATGTCGGTGATGTGCAGCAGGCCGTCGATGCCGCCGAGGTCCACGAACGCGCCGTAGTCGGTCAGGTTCTTGACGACGCCCTTGAGCACGGCGCCCTCGACCAGCTTCTCCATCAGCTGCTCGCGCTCTTCGGAGTGCTCGCTCTCGACGACTGCGCGGCGCGAGACGACGACGTTGTTGCGCTTGCGGTCCAGCTTGATCAGCTTGAACTCGAGTTCCTTGCCCTCGAGGTAGACCGGGTCACGGACCGGACGCACGTCGACCAGCGAGCCCGGCAGGAATGCGCGGACGTCCTTGATGTCGACGGTGAAACCGCCCTTGACCTTGCCGCTGATGCGGCCGGTGATGGTTTCGTTCTTCTCGAGCGCTTCTTCCAGCTCGTCCCACACCATGGCGCGCTTGGCCTTCTCGCGCGACAGCACGGTCTCGCCGAAGCCGTTCTCGAGCGAGTCCAGCGCCACCTTGACGGTGTCGCCTTCCGCGACGTCGATCTCGCCGGCTTCGTTACGGAACTGCTCGATCGGCACGATGCCTTCGGACTTCAGGCCGGCATTGATCACAACGACGTCGGTGCGGACCTGCACGACGACACCGGTGACGATGGAGCCCGGCTTGAGCTTTGCCAGATTGGTTTGACTGGCTTCGAACAGTTCTGCGAATGATTCGGTCATTTGGTGGATACCTGGTGATCTCAGACTGCTTGGCGGCGCCCTGGGGGCGAGGTGCCGGCAGTCCACCCGTTGGTCGGCCGTCGCGGGATTGCAGGGCCGTGAGTGTTGAGGTGGATGGCACCGGCTGGCGGGAGACCCGACGACCGGCATGGATACAGCGGTACTGCTTACAACTGGAACAACTGAGGCAACCGGCGACACCTGCGGGCATCGCCACTGCTGATACGACTCCCGGGACCGGTCAGCCGCCCTGTCCGGGCAACAAAGCCAGCACCCGCTCGACGACGGTCGCGATGTCCAGGCCCGTGGTGTCGATACGGACGGCGTCTTCGGCCGGTCGCAACGGCGCCACCGCCCGATTGGCATCCCGGGCGTCGCGGGCGAGGATCTCGCGCAGCAGACCGTCCATTGTCACGGAAACACCCTTGTTCTTCAACTGCTTATACCGCCGATCGGCCCGCTCCTCGGCGCTCGCGGTCAGAAAGACCTTGAAGGCCGCATCCGGGAAGATCACCGTGCCCATGTCGCGCCCGTCGGCGACCAGCCCGGGCGCAACCCTGAACACGCGCTGCCGCTCCTTGAGCGCGGCGCGGACCTCGGGAATCGCTGCGATCGCCGACGCAGCGGCGCCGGCGGTCTCGGTGCGCAGCTCGTCTGTGGCATCGTTGCCGTTGACGATCACCCGCAACTCGCTGCCGTCGTCGCGGAAGTCGACCTTGGTGTCGAACGTGCAGCGCACAAGGGCACCGGCATCGTCCAGGTCGAGGTCAGCCCAGCCAGCCGCCACGCCCACCGCGCGATACAGCGCACCGGAATCGAGATAATGCCAACCCAGCCGCTGCGCGACCAGGCGACTGATGGTGCCCTTGCCCGACCCCGATGGGCCGTCGATCGTCAAAACCGGCACCGTTGCCGTCATCTGCGTCTCCTGCGCCGGCTTCGTCTTCGAGACGTGCCAAGCGCTTGAATCATGTGGGAAAGAGCCGCTAGAATAGCCGGCTTGCTGCTCGTATCCCATCCCAGAGGTTCACCATGAAGGTCCTGTCGTCCCTGAAGTCGGCGAAGACCCGCCACCGCGATTGCAAGGTTGTGCGTCGCCGCGGCAAGGTCTTCGTGATCTGCAAGTCCAATCCACGCTTCAAGGCGCGCCAGCGCTGAGACGCGCTGTCGCCGCGCTGCGGACGACAGACGGAAAAGGCCGCAGCGATGCGGCCTTTTTCTTGTCCGGGAGCGGGAGCGGCGCGCATCGCCGTCGCGCGATTTCTGTTAAACAGGCGCCTGCGTCCCGCGACGCCGCCAACCATTCCCTGCCTGCCCGGAGTTCCCGCCATGCTGCGTCTCCCCGTCATGCTTTTCGCTTCCGCACTGCTTGCAAGCGCGCCTGCTGCCGCAGACACCCTGCTGATCGATCGCACCAAGCAGTCCGCGAGCGCCGCGCTGCCGACACGCGGCATGTCGATGGCCGATGTCGAAGCCCGCTTCGGCGCGCCGAGCGAGCGCCTGGACCCGCGTGGCGGCCAGAAGCGGCAGTGGCCGACCATCAATCGCTGGGTCTACCCGACATTCACCGTGTACTTCGAGCGCAACAAGGTGATCGATGCGGTCGCCAACCGCGCCACCGCGTCCGAAGTCGGCCCCAAGCCCGCCATCCGCTGAATCCATGACCGAACCTGTATTGCGCTTCCCCGCGGAGTGGGAACCCCAGTCCGCGATCCTCATCGCGTGGCCGACCGAAGATACCGACTGGGCCGCGCGCCTGGGCGAGGTGGAGGACACCTATATCGCGCTGGTCGGGGCGATCACCCGCTTCCAGCCGGTGGTGATCTGCGTGCCCGACGAGGACGTGCAGAGCTACGCCTACGTGCGACTGGCGTCGAACCGCATCGACATGGCGCGCGTGCGTTTCGTCGAAGCCGATTACGACGATACCTGGCTGCGGGATTCGGGCCCGATCTCGCTGCGCGGCGAACACCAGTTCCGCCTCAACGATTTCCGGTTCACGGGATGGGGCGGCAAGTTCGACGCCAGCCGCGACGACCTGCTGGTGGGCAGTCTCTACAGTGCCGGTGTGTTCTCGCAGGCGGCTGAACGGCGCGAGATCGATTTCGCGCTCGAAGGCGGCGCGATCGAGACCGACGGCGCCGGCACGCTGCTCACCACCTGGCGCTGCCTGCACGAGCGACACCCCGATGCCTCGCGCGAATCGCTCACCGCCAGGCTGTCCGACTGGCTCGCCCAGGACCGGGTGCTGTGGCTGGACCATGGCTATCTCGAAGGCGACGACACCGACGCGCATATCGACACCCTCGCCCGCTTCGCACCGGGTGATGCGATCGTGTTTCAGGCCTGCGACGATCCCACCGATCCGCATTACGCCGAGCTGCAGGCGATGGCGGCCGAGATCGCCGCGCTGCGTACGCGCGACGGTGCGCCCTATACGCTGTTCCCGCTGCCGTGGCCGCAGCCGATCGTCGACAACGGGCGGCGTCTCGCCGCGAGTTACGCGAACTACCTGATCGTCAACGGCGCCGTGCTGATGCCCGCCTACGGCGACCCCGCAGACGCCGCCGCGGCTGCGGTACTCGCGCAGGCCCACCCCGGCCGGGAAATCGTGCAGGTGCCGTGCCGGCCGCTGATCTGGCAGAACGGCAGCCTGCACTGCATCACGATGCAGCTGCCCGCAGGCCTGCTCGCGCACTGAACCCACGCGCGCCACCGTGCGCGCACTGAACGCCGGGGCGTCGCGGCGCAGAGCGCCGCGTCACCCGCGGTAGCATGTCCGTCTTCCTCCAGCCCCTGCAGAGCCCATGTCCCGCAAGACCACGTTGCCCGTCGCGCTGATCCAGGAGCGCGCCATCATCGACCGCGGCGCCGACAACGCCGACGCCAACCTGTCGGTCATCGAAGCGCGCGTAGCGGAGGCCGCCGCGCAGGGCGCCCGGCTCGTGCTGCTGCAGGAACTGCACAACGGTGCGTACTTCTGCCAGGAAGAGAACGTCGATGCGTTCGATCTCGCCGAGCCGATCCCGGGTCCGAGCACCGAGCGCCTGGGCATGCTGGCAAAGAAGCACGGCATCGTCGTGGTCAGCTCGCTGTTCGAGCGCCGCGCGGCCGGGCTCTACCACAACACCGGCGTGGTCTTCGACGCCGACGGCAGCCTGGCGGGCAAGTACCGCAAGATGCACATCCCCGACGACCCCGGCTTCTACGAGAAGTTCTATTTCACGCCCGGCGACATCGGCTTCAAGCCCATCGATACGTCCGTGGGCCGGCTCGGCCTGCTGGTGTGCTGGGACCAGTGGTATCCCGAAGCCGCGCGCCTGATGGCACTCGCCGGCGCGGACCTGCTGCTCTATCCCACCGCGATCGGCTGGGATCCGGGGGACGACGATGCGGAGAAGACCCGCCAGCGCGATGCCTGGATCCTCAGCCATCGCGGCCATGCGGTGGCCAACGGCCTGCCGGTGCTGAGCTGCAACCGGGTCGGCCACGAACCCTCGCCGCTCGGCGCTGCCGGGATCGACTTCTGGGGCAACAGCCACGTACTCGGGCCGCAGGGCGAGTTCCTGGCCCAGGCAGGTGGCGATCCGACCCTGCTGACCTGCGAGGTCGACCTGGGCCGCAGCGAGGACGTGCGCCGGATCTGGCCGTTCCTGCGTGATCGCCGCATCGATGCCTATGGCGACCTGCTCAAACGCTACATCGACTGATCCGATGCCGGTCGAACTCCGCGACGCCGTCGACGCCGACTTCGACGCCATCACCACGCTCTACGCCCGCGAAGTCGAAAGCGGCGTCGCCACCTACGAGTACGACGTACCCGACGCTGCGGAAATGCGGCGTCGGTTCGCGGCGCTGCATGCGGCCGGCTACCCCTATCTCGTTGCCGAACGCGACGGTGCATTCGCCGGCTATGCCTACGCCAGCAGTTTCCGCGCGCGCATCGGCTACCGCTTCACGGTCGAAAGCTCGGTCTACGTCGAACACGCGCAGCATGGGCAGGGGATCGGCCGGCTGCTGATGGAGCGGCTGATCGACCTGTGCACGCAGCGTGGCTATCGGCAGATGATGGCAGTGATCGGTCCGCCACAGGACGGCCCCTCGGTACGTTTCCACGAACGCCTGGGTTTCCGGATCGTCGGCGTGCTGCCGGGTACCGGACGCAAGCACGGCCGCTGGCTGGACACGATCCTCATGCAGCGCGCCCTCGGCGACGGCACCGCCTCTCCTCCCGACAACGAATGACCCGATGACCGAACCGATGACCGGCGCCCCTGGCGCCACGGCCTGGCAGTCGCAGCCGCACGCGATCGTCGAGCGCGACGGCGTGCGCTACACCCTGCTTGGCACGGCCCACGTATCGAGGATCAGTGTCGACGCGGTCGAGAACGCGATCGGCAGTGGCGACTTCGATGCAGTGGCGGTGGAACTCGACCCGCAGCGGTTGCAGGCGATCAGCGATCCCGATGCCCTGGCCAAGCTCAACCTGGTGGACGTGATCCGCAAGGGCCGCGTGGCCCTGTTCGCGGCCAACCTGGCGCTGTCAGCCTATCAACGCCGGCTTGCCGAGCAGCTCGGCATCGAGCCGGGAGCCGAACTCAAGCGCGCCGTGACGATGGCCAACGAGCGCGGACTGCCGGTGGCGCTCGTCGACCGTGATGTCGGACTCACGTTCAAGCGCGCCTCGCGCCGGCTGGGCTTCCTCGGGCGCATGAAGCTCATGGGCAGCCTGATGGGCGGCCTGCTGGCTTCCGACAAGCTCGGCGAAGAGGAGATCGAGACCCTCAAGCAGGGCGACATGCTGGAATCGAGCTTCGGCGAGTTCGCCAAGTCGAGCCCCGAGCTCTATGAGACCGTGATCGCCGAGCGCGACCGCTACATGGCCGCGCGGCTGCGCCAGAGCGCTGGCACGGCGCGTGAGGTTCTGGCGGTTGTCGGTGCCGGCCACCTTGCCGGGCTCGCCCGTCACCTGGCACAGGACGGCCAGTCGCCGGAACAGACCCGCGCCGAACTGGAAGCCGCACCCGCCGGCCGCAGCCTGCGCTGGCTGATGACGCTGATCACCCTGCTGATCCTGGCGATGATCGGCTGGGGTTATTACCAGGGCGGCGCGGAGCTCGGCCGGCAGCTGGTCAAGGAATGGGTGCTGATCACCGGTGGCTTCGCCGCGCTGGGCGCGCTGGCCGCACTGGCCCATCCGTTGGGCATCCTGGCCGCGGCGATTGCCGGGCCGCTCAAACCGATCCGTCCACCGGGCATTTCCCCGGGGCTGTTCAGCGCACTCATCGAAGCGCAAGTGCGCAAGCCCGCCTATGGCGATTTCCTGGCCCTGCGCGACGATGCCGGCACGCTGCGCGGCTGGTACCGCAACCGTGTCTCGCGGACCATCCTCAACTTCATGCTGACCAACATCGGCTCGAGCATCGGTGTATGGGTGGCCGGCCTCCGGATCGCGGGCAAGGTCTTCTCCTGAGACGCGCCGGCTGCAGAGGCCGGCACGCACGCTCGCGGTCGGCACTCATCCGCAGGCGGTAGCCAGGGCCGGAGTATGAAATCCGTCCGCACCCGATCCGACACTTCCATTCCGGGTGAGACGTCCGGACTGTCGTCTGGCCAGCCACGCGAATCCGGGGAAGAGCGCCCCCGGCGATGACGGCGGGCGCAAGCTGACGACACGGGCGTCGGACGAGGCGCACCGGGCGTTCGGCTCGCGACGGGAAGCCAGCGGGCCAGACCACCGCTACCCGGCTCCCCGCACTCGTGTGGCCGGCGCCTGCGCGGCACGCTCTGCATGCCAGGGACGCGCGGGAGTCGGGCGACTGCGCAAGCGCGCCGGGGCACAGGCACCGACGCGTGCGGGATCGAACTGCGATCTCTCACCTGCGCCGATGCTGGTCAGCATCAGGGCTGGACGACGACG
Source organism: Luteimonas sp. 100069 (assembly GCF_003813845.1). Taxonomy (NCBI): domain Bacteria; kingdom Pseudomonadati; phylum Pseudomonadota; class Gammaproteobacteria; order Lysobacterales; family Lysobacteraceae; genus Luteimonas; species Luteimonas sp. 100069. The sequence continues at coordinate 925,582 of NZ_RPFN01000001.1, read as the reverse complement.
CTGGCCGATCCCCCCCGCGCACGCCGGATCAAGCGCGCGGTGCCGTGGCGCATGTCGTCGAGGATCGCGTAGATCGTCGGCAGGAACAGCAGGCTGACCACCGTCGAGAACGCCAGGCCGCCGGCCACCGCGCGCGCCATCGGCGAGTAGGCCAGCCCGCCGAGCACCACGGTGTCGCTGAGCGAGATCGGGATCATCGCGAGGATCGCAGTGCCCATCGTCATCAGGATCGGGCGCAGGCGTTCCCGGCTGCCTTCGACCAGTGCCTCGAGTCGCGGCACGCCGCGCCGGCGCAGATTGTTGATGTGCTCGACCATGATGATGCCGTTGTTCACCACCACGCCCATCAGCACCAGGATGCCGATGAAGGCCATCACCGTGAACGAGGTTCCGGTCAGCCAGAACAGCCAGAACACACCGAACATCGAGAACACGACGCAACTCATGATCGCAGCCGGAAACAGCAGCGATTCGAACACCGCCGCCATCACCACGTAGATCATGACCAGTGCGATGAGCAGGTTGAACAGCATCTGCCGGCTTGCAGCGGCATCGTCCTCGAAGCCGCTGCCGGAGAAGCTGTAACCGTAGCCGGCTGGAAACTCGACGGTCTCGAGCACCTGCTCCAGCGCCTTGCGGGCGTCGGGCATGGTGGTTTCGCCGGCGAGATTGGCCTGCAGGGTCAGCGAGGTCTGGCGGTCGTTGCGGTTGATGCGGCTCGCCGCCGGTTCCACGCGCATGTCCACCAGGCTCGTCAGCGGCACGTTCCGGCCATCGGGCGCGCGCACCATGAAGCTGGCGATATCCGCTTCGCTGTAACTTTCGGCGCCGGCGAAACGCACCCACACCGGCACTTCGTCCTCGCCCCGGCGGAACTCGCGCAGCTGGCTGCCGCGCAGCGCCAGTCCGACGAACCGCGACACCTCTTCCGCGCTGAAGCCGAAGGCCGCCGCGCGGTCGCGGTCGATGCGGATGTTGAGCTCCTGGTTGAGATCGCCCGCGTCCACGCGCACGTCGCGCAGCGCGGGATTGAGCGACAGCATCGGGATCACCCCATCGGCGATCTCGCGCAGCACCTGGGAGGAGTCACCGACCAGCTGGACCTGGACGCCCTGCCCGGCCTGCCCGCCGCCCTGGTCGCCACCGCCCACGCCAACTTCGGCGCGTGCCGACTTGGGCAGCGCCTGGCTGATCGCTTCCGACAATGCCTTGGTGTCGCCGACATCGTCATTGAAGGTCACGACGGTCCCAGAATCGCCACCTTCGCCGAACCACGAATAGACCTGGCGGATGCGGTACTGCTCGCGGTTGTCTTCGAGGAAGGTTTCGAAGCGACGCACCTCGTCGGAGCGCTGCTGCAGGTTGTAGCTGCCCTTCCACTGGTAATAGAGCTGGATCTCCTTGCCGCCGCCGCCATCGCCGAACATGTCGAACTTGGTCTGCGTCATCGGCACCGCGCTCAACACGACGACCAGCAGGATGCAGATCACGCTCCAGCCACGATGTTCCAGCGACCAGCGCAGCAGGCGCGCGTACTGGCGCTGCATGCGCGGGATCAATCCGTTGGGACTGGCGACCGCGGGGGGCGTCTTCATGCGCGCCGACATCATCGGAATCAGGCTCACCGCGACCAGCCAGGACGCCAGCAACGACACCGAGATGGTGATCGCCAGCTGGTTCATGAAGATGCTGATCATGTTGGTTTCGCCCAGGAGATTGGGCACGAACACGATGCAGTGGCACAGCGTGCCGGCCGACAGCGCGATGGCGACGTTGCGCGTGCCCACCACCGACGCCAGCCATGGCTGGTCCGGCATGCGTTCGCGCTCCTGGTAGATGCTCTCCACCACCACGACCGCGTTGTCGACCAGCATGCCGACCGCGAGCAGCAGGCCCATCAGCGACAGCACGTTGAGCGTGACGTCGAAGAAGTGCATGAAACCGAGCGTGATGATGAAACAGATCGGAATCGCCAGCGTCACCATCAGCGTGGACGGCCAGTGGCGCAGGAAGAAGTACAGCACGATGATCGACAGCACGAGGCCGATCGCGCCCGCCTCCACCAGCTCCAGCAGCGAGGAGGTGACCTCCTCCCCCATGTTCTGGATGACCTTGACGTCGACGCCTTCCAGGCCGGCGCCGGTGCGCGCCGCTTCGACTTCGGCGAGTACGTTGCGCGAGACTTCCACCAGATTCGCGTCGCGCTCCTTGTAGATCTCCAGGCCAACGGCCGCGCGTCCGTCGAGGCGGCGGCCGTAGTCCATGCGCTGCGGCTTGAACTGCACCTGCGCGACGTCCGACAGGCGCAGACCCTGCGGGTTGATCACCAGGTCCCGCAGTTGCTGCAGGTCGCTGATCTCACCGATCGGCTGCACGCGCAGACGCTGTCCGCCGTCGAGGATCTGCCCGGCCGAGACCGAGAAGTTGAGCGCGCGCAGGCGCGTGGAAAGTTCGTTGAGATCGATGCCGTGCGCGGTCAGACGGTCGGGCTGGACCGCGATCTCGACCTCGTTCGGCGCCGCGCCATTGATCTCCACGCGTGCCACGCCCGGCACGCGTTCCAACCGGCGCTTGAGCTGGCGGTCGATCAGCTCGTAGCTGCCGCTCAGATCCACGTTCGCCGCCAGGCGCAGGCGCAGCACCGGCTGATCGCTGGTGGAGAACTTCTGCACCATGTAGCGGCGGAAATCGTCCGGCAGGTCGCTGCGGATCGCATCGATCCGCTCGCGTGCTTCCGATGCACTGATCGCGACGTTGCGGTCCCAGTCCCTGAATTCCAGCATCACGAACGCGCCGTCGGAAGTCGCCTGGCCACGCATGCGCTTGATGCCACTCATCGTCGCGAGCGTCTCCTCCGCCGGGCGCAACAGGTTCTGCTCGGCTTCTGCGGGCGTCGAGCCGGCATAGGGCAGTTGCACGACGAGGAACGGCGCCGAGATATCCGGCAATGCCTCGAGCGGCAGGCGCACCGAAGCGATCAGCCCGATCACCACCATCGAGATGAAACACATGATGGTGGTGATCGGCCGCCGCAGACTCAGCTCGGCGATGCTCATGTCGCGCTGGTCTCCATAACGTCGGCACGATCGGCAGCGGCGCCCAGCCGCGCGCGGCGTCCACGCTCGGCGTAGAACGCATCGGACTTGCGGTCGAGCAGGTCGTAGACCACCGGGATCACCAGCAGCGTCAGCACGGTCGATACCGCCAGGCCACCCATCACCACGATCGCCATCGGCGAGCGCACCTCGGCGCCGTCACCCAGCGCGAGTGCCAGCGGGAGGAAGCCGAACAGCGTCGAGAGCGTGGTCATGATGATCGGCCGCAGGCGCGAACGCGCAGCCTCGACCAGTGCGTCGCGCTTCGGCACACCCGCCTCGCGCAGCTGGTTGACCTTGTCGATCAGGATGATCGCGTTCTTCACCACCAGGCCCACCATCAGGATCAGGCCGATGAAGGCGACCACCGAGATCGTGTTGCCGGTCAGCAGCAGGCCACCGATCGCACCCACCATCGCCAACGGGATGGTGAACAGGATCACGAACGGGTGCAGCAGCGATTCGAACTGCGAGGCCATGACGAGGTAGACGAGGAAGATCGCCAGCGCGAACGCCATCAGCAGCGAGCGCATCGATTCGGCGAGTTCCTCACCCTGGCCGCCGATGTGCATGCCGACTTCGGGACCGAGCGGATTGTCCGACACCATCTGCCGCACCTCGCCCATCGCCGTGCCCAGGTCGATCCCGCGCAGGTTCGCCGACACCACTGCGACGCGCACCTGGTCGGCGCGATGGATCTCGCTCGGACCGACCGTCGCGACCACGTCGGCCACCGAATCCAGACGGAGCGGAGACGCGCTGCCGGGATTGACGATCAAATTGCGGATGCGATCGACCGAGTCGCGCTCGCTCTCCTGCGCGCGCACCAGCACGTCGATCTTGCGGTCGCGGAAGTTGTAACGCGTGGCGACCTCGCCACGCACCGCGCGCACCACCGCATCGGCGATCTCGCGCGTGGTCAGACCGAAGGCGCCGGCGCGCTCCTGATCGAACACGATCTGGATCTCGGGGAAGCCCTGCTCCACCGTGCTCTTGACGTCGGCGTAGTGCGGATTGGCGCGCAGCATGTCCGCCATGCGCTGGCCGGCCTTTGCCAGGCCGTCGAGATCCTGACCACGGATTTCGATTTCCAGCGGCGTGGAGAAACTGAAGATCTGCGGACGGGCGAAATCGACGGCGACACCCGGGTACGTCTGCATTGTCTCGCGCAGGCGCTCGGTCTGTTGCGCTTCGAACTCGCGACTGCCGCCGCCGCTCATGACGATGCTGAGCTTGCCGATGTTCTCGCCGCTTTCCGTCGGGTTCGCATCGAGCCGTGTGCCGCTGCCGCTGACGCCGAACAGCAACTCGACGCCGTCGTCACCGGCATGGGCCTGCTGCACCTCGCGCATGATGCGGTCGGTCTCGCGCAAAGGCGTGCCCGGCGGCAACTTGGCAGTCATCTCGAAGCGATCCTGCGCCAGCTGCGGGATCAGGTCGGTGCCGAGCAACGGCACCGCCAGCAGGCTGAGCAGGAACACCCCGGTCGCGGTCCCCAGCACCAGCCATGGACGCGCAAGCGCAGCCGGCAGCGCGCGGAGGTAGCCGCGCTCGGCCCGGTTGTAGGGCGCCATCGCCAGATCGCTGGCGCGGCCCATGACCCGGCCGGTGCCGCCCGACACGAAGCGCCAGGCGCGCACCATCGCCCAGGCGATGCCGAACAGGACGCCGCGGATGCCGGCACCGATCCCGCGACCGGTCGCCGCGAGCGGCTTCTGCCAACGGCTGTCCGGATGCCACTGCGGATGCGGCGCTTCCTCCGGGAATGCCATCGGTGGCCGGCCCTTGAGCGACGCCATCATCGGAATCAGGGTCAACGCGACCAGCAGCGACACGCCGACCGCGATCGCGATGGTCAACGCCTGGTCGCGGAACAGCTGTCCGGCGATGCCTTCGACGAACACCAGCGGCAGAAACACAGCGATGATTGTCAGCGTCGACGCGACGACCGCCATGCCGACTTCGCGCGTTCCGGTGATCGCGGCCTCCAGAACGCCCAGCCCGCGCTCGCGCGCCTTGGCGATGCTTTCGAGCACCACGATCGAATCGTCGATGACCAGTCCCGTCGCCAACGCCAGACCGCCGAGCGACATGACGTTGAGGCTCAGGCCCAGCTGATCCATGAAGAAGAACGTGGTGATGATCGAGATCGGCAGCGACAGGCTCACCACCAGCGTGCTCCAGCCGCTGCGCAGGAACAGGAAGATGATCAGCACGGCCAGCGTGCCGCCGATCAGCGCATCGGTGCGCACGTCATGGATCGCGGCGCGCACGAACTTCGACTGGTCGTCGACCACGGTCAGCGTCATGTCCGGGGGCAGATCCTTGCGGATGACGTCCAGCCGCGCCTGCACCGCGTCGGCGGTGGAGACGGTGTTGGCGTCGCCTTCCTTGTAGATCGCCAGCTCCACGGCTTCCGCGCCGCCGAGCCGGATGATGCTTTCGCGTTCCTTGAAGCTCTGCCGCACCGTGGCGATATCGCGCAGGCGGATCGCGCGACCGCCGGCGATCGTCGTGCTACCGGCGCCCGACGCGCTCTGCACCGATGCCGCCGCCGCGAGCACGGCCTGGGAGCCACTGGCCGCTGCGATCGCCGCCATCTGTTGCGCCGCGCTGGCCGCGCTGTCGTCGCCGCCCGACTGCGTGGCGACCAGCATTTCGCCGATCTGTTCGACGCTTTCGAACTGGTTGACCGTGCGCACCAGGTAGCGCTGCGTGCCCTGATCGAGCCGACCGCCCGACAGGTTGATGTTCTCCTGCTGCAGACGCTGGATCACGTTCTCGATCGGCAGGCCGATGCGCGCCATCTGCTGCAGATCGAGCTCGACCTGCACCTCGTCCTCGAAACCGCCGCCGACCTTGACCGCAGCCACGCCGACGACGGGCTCGATCTTCTTCTTCAGGTCATCGTCGGCGTAGCGACGCATGCGCGTGAGTTCGTCGACCGCATCGCCCTTCTCGCCTGCGGTCAGCGCGAGGCGCAGGATCGGCTCGGTCGAGGGATTGAATCGCAGCAGCACCGGCGGCGTGACTTCCAGGGGCAACTGCAGCGTCTCGAGTTTGTCGCGCACCTCCAGGCTGGCCTGGTCCATATCGGTGCCCCAGGCGAACTCCAGCACCACGTCGCTCTGGCCGGTGCGCGAGATCGAACGCAGCTTGCGCACGCCCTTGACCACGCCGACGGCCTCTTCCACCGGCTCGCTCACCAGCGTTTCGATTTCCGATGGCGCGGCGCCGGTGTACTCGGTGCGGACGGTCAGCGTGGGATAGCTGAGGTCGGGCAGCAGATTGACCTTGAGGTTGGTCAGCGCGATCAGGCCGAACAGCATCATGCTGATCGCGACCATCCACACCGTCACCCGGCGTCGCGTGGAGAACTCGACGAGATCGAAACGCCCCGGAGACGCGTGCGGATCCGCGGCCGGGCCGTCGCCGGCGGGGCCGTCGTGTGGCGCGCCGACCATTACTTCGCTTCGCTCTTGGCGTCGGCAGTGGCCGGCGCCGCGGCAACCGGCGCTTCGCCGATCACCTGCACCGCGCTGCCTTCGCGCAGCGCCACCTTACCTGCGGTGACCACGGGATCGCCGGCTTCCAGGCCGCTGCGCACCTCGATCATGTTGCCGTCGACATAGCCCAGCTCGACCGGCACGCGGACCGCCTTGCCTTCGCGCACGGTGTAGACCGCGGTTTCGCCTTCGTCGAGCAGCGCGCTGCGCGGGATCACCAGTGCATCGGCGCGCTCGTCGTAGTCGATGTGGATGCGGCCGAACATGCCCGAACGCAGCGAGTCGTTCCCGGCGAATGCGGTGACCACGCGGAAGGTGCCGCTGCGCGATTCCACGATCGGCGCAACGCGTTCAACCACGCCTTCGAAGCTTTCGCCGGGCAGCGCATCGACCTGCAACCGCACCGGCTGGCCGCGCTTGAGCACGCGCAGTTCGCGCTCGGGCACGTTGAGCGTGGCCTCGATGCGGGCGTTGTCGACGATGCTGAAGATCGGCGTGTTGATCTGCACGAAATTGCCGGTGCGGATCATGCGTTGCGAGATCACGCCGGAGATCGGCGCGGTCACCGCGGTGTAGGACAGCTCCAGCTGCGCCATGTCGTGCTGGGCACGCGCGGTGTCGAGATCGAACTTGAGCTGGTCCAGATCGTTTGCGCTGATCATCTGCTGGGCCACGAGCTGCTGCGCGCGGCGGTAGCTGTTTTCGAGCTTGCCCATCGTGGCGAGGCTCTGGCGTACCGCCAGGCGCGCCCGATCGGGATCGAGACGCACCAGCGGCTGGCCGGCGCGCACGGTGTCGCCCTCCTCGACGAGGACCTCGAGCGCGATGCCCGAGGTCTTGGCGACCACGTCGGCGCCACGCGGGACTTCCAGCGACGCAGTGCCTACATAGCTCGCTGCCACGCTGCGACGGGCCACCGCCTCGGTTTCCACCGGAACCGGCGCTGCCGCGGCGTCGTCGGCCTTGGCCTTGGCATCGGTATCCCCCCCACCCTTGCAGGCGGACAGGACCAGAACGGCGGAAACCAGAATGGCGCCGGTAAGAACGCGTCGCGTGGACGCGATGGCATGCGGTGTGGACATGTGGACTCGATGTGACCCCTGCGGTGTGGTAGCAAGGTATATCACCAATACATGTCGGCCTATCTGCCATAGGTCATGGTGACTTGCGGGCGCGGGCGCCCACCTTGCCGGCATGCATTGGGTTTGATCCGCCCGCGTGGCTATACTGGCCCGGTTGTGTACCGGTTCATACAGCGCGCAGGCGCGACGGACCACGCTTCCCAGACAGCACTTCCAGCCATTCAGGATTGCGGATACCCACGATGACGCGACAGTTCACGCTCGCCGCCTGCCTAGCCCTTGTTCCGCTCGTCCTGCCAGTGTCCGCCCAGGATGTGCCCGCCGCGCCATCGCCCACACCCCAGACGCCTCAGGCCGTGGCCTCAGCCGCGACCACCACCGCCGAGCAGCCGACGCACACGCCGCTGACCGGCGATGCGGCGACCGGCCGCCAGCTGACCTACACCTGCCAGGGCTGCCATGGCGTCGAGGGCTACCGCAATATCTATCCGCACTACCACGTGCCGATGATCGGGGGTCAATCGCCCGAATACCTCGTCAACGCCTTGCACGAATACAAGCGCGGGACCCGCCGGCATCCGACCATGCAGGCCCAGGCGCAGAGTTTCACCGACCAGGACATCGCCGACATCGCCGCCTTCCTTTCGGAGCTTTCCAAGTGAGTGGCGCCGCGATGCGCCGTGGCCTCCGCACCCTGCCCGCCCTGGCGGCACTGTGTCTGCTCGTCGCCTGCGGTGGCCAGCAACACGATCCCGAAGCCGAAGCGTCAGCCGGCAGCTCGTCCGCGGGGCTGCCCAAGGGCAACCTCGAGGGCGGCGAGGCGGCTGCAAACCTCAAGAGCGCGGCGACCGGGCAGACCTGCATCGACTGCCATGGCGCCGGTGGCAACGCGCCGCTCGACGCGACCTATCCCAAGATCGGCGGGCAGTACCGCGACTATCTCGCGCATGCCCTGCAGGCCTACCGGGACGGCGACCGCGAGCACGCGCTGATGTCGCAGCAGGCTGCGGGCCTCAGCGACCAGCAGATCGCCGACCTGGCAGTGTATTTCGCATCCCAGCAGCGTCAGCTGCGGGATCTGCGCGGCGCGCACGACCACTGAATTCCCGGCGGCGCTCGTCGCCGCCCCACTACCGTCGCGCCCTGCCCGGTTGAGCCGGGCCTTGCGGACGCGCGCTCTGGATGCGGCCGATCGGCTGCTGCGCCGGGAGTGCCCCGGCGCTCGCCGACCCGGCCCCAGCACCCCCCTCAGCGGCGCAGGCTGTCCTGGGCTTCCTGCAGCTCCGGCTTCCACGGCACATCCGGTGGCGGACGGCCGTCGGTCTCGACGTCCTGCATGTTCGGATCGGTGATGCCGCAGGCACCGCCGAACATCAGCAAGGCCACGTTGCACTGCACGGTCTTGCTGGTACCGGGGATCGGGATGAGCACGGTCTTGATGCTGCGCCGGACCCACTCCTCGAGCAGCGTTTCGCTGGGCGTCCAGAACCGGTCGAAGCTGGTGGGCTCGTAATCGGTTGGCGGGCGCTTGAGCCAGGTCCCTTCGCGGTCGATCCGGGCGAAGTCCTCGGTGATGGTACCGGGCGGTAGCCCCCCGCCCACGCGCCCACCGTCTGCGAGGCGCGGCCTGCCGTCGGCACCGAACAGGCCCGAGGCGCTTCCGGGGGTCGCCCCCTCGCGGGCACTGGCGGCATCACCCCAATCATCGGCAGTCCGCGGCGAAGGCGCGGCGCCGGGCGGTAGACCGCGCTGCGGCGATGTGCCGGGCGCAGGCGCCGGCGCCGGGCGGCGACCCGCGGTCGTCGCCGTGGACTCGTTGGCCGCTGACGGCGCCGGACTCGGGGCGGCCGGCCGCGTCGGCGCGCGGGGGGATGCGCTCGTCGTCGGCGCCTCGCGCAACGGGACCGACCGTTCCCTCGTGACCACCTCGGGCGCCTGCCGGGGCGGCGCCTGCGGCGTCTCGACGGCAATCTGCGGCGCATCGCGCGTCGGCAACCGCAGCGTCTCCGCAGGCTGCGGCACAGTGCGCTCGCGCACCTCGACCTCGACCTGCCGCCGCTGCGCCGGCACCTCCGCCAGCGGCGCCGGCGAGCGCAGGGCCGGAACCTCGAGGGTCTGCAGCTGAGGCTCGGGCACAGCGCGTTCGCGCACCACCACCTCCGGCACGGCGTCCGTCCTCGGCGGCGGCAGGGTGAAGTCGATGTCCGGTGCCGGAACTTCGGTCACCCGCAGGGTCTGCGGCGCCGGCTCGACCGGTGCAGCGTCGACCACGGCCTCCGGGGTGACCGAAGTATCGCGCGGGGCGTTCGGCGCAGGCGCTGGCCGGGCCGGGGCCACCGGCGCCGGGTCCGCCGCAGGCGCGACCTGCGCGGTCGGTGCCGGGGCTGGCGGCGCGTCCCCGCCCTCCGGTTCCTCCGGCGTACCGTTACCGATGAAAACGACCTGCACCACGTGCTCTTCCCCCGCCGCAGACGGCGCCGGGACAGCGAAGCGAGCATGGGTCAGCAGCAGCAGGCCGCCCACCCACAGCAGCTGCGCGAACAGTGCCACCGCCAGCGAGAACCGGCGCGCGCCCCGGTCCTCGCGCGGGCCGGGCTCCCACAGCGGATGGACGAGGCTGAGCCAGGCGGCGAGTGCATGGGGCGGTACCCGGCCTCGCCGGCGTGGCGGCTCCGGCCGCGCGGCAAGCACCGCGACGATCGCGTCGGCGCTCGCGCCGGTGACTGCTTCCGGGCCCGCCTGCATCGAAGCGAACCAGTGCGTCCAGGCCGGCGGGAATCCCTCCGCGGGGGTGTCCGGCCGGATCGAGCGGCGCTGGCGCCGGCGCAGGGCTTCGATCAGGTCGGAGGCGGTGAACATCCGGAGGCGGCGCCGGAAGGGGACGCGTCAGGCCGCGTCGCGCGGCATGTAGGGCGCGTCGCCAGACTCGTGGTCGGTCGCGTCACGCACCGCGGTGACACCGGGCGCCTTCTCCATCAGGGTCTTTTCGATGCCCTGCTTCAGCGTGACGTCGACCAGGCCGCAGCCGTGACAGCCCCCGCCGAAGCGCAGCACGACCACCCCCTCGGCGGTCACCTCCTGCACCGTCACGTGGCCGCGGTGCTGGGCGAGCTGGGGATTGACCTCCTGCTCGACCACCCAGCGCACGCGCTCGACCAGCGACGCGGCTTCGGGTGGGGCTTCACCCTTGATCCGGGGTGCGCGGATCTGCAGCTGGCCCCCGGTTGCACGCGCCTCGTAGTCGATCTCGGCCCCATCGAGGTAGGGCACGCTCGGCGCGTCCAGCCACAGGGTGAATCCTTCGCAGTCGATCGCCCATTCGTCGCCCTGCAGGTCGCCACTGTCGGCGAACTCCAGGCGGACATCGGCGCGCGGCGTACCGGGCTGCATCGCCGACAGCCGCACACCCAGGCCCGGCAGCGACTCGCGCTCGATGAGCTTGCGGAAATGCGTCTGGGCAGCTTCGGTGATATTGATCATGACGCGTATTCTAGCGGGCCTGCGCCGGCGCACGCGCCGGTCGCCGTCTACCGCATGAACGTCCCCCGCCAGGAGATTGCACGATGTCCGACCTCGTTCCCCTCAGCGATGCGCACTGCATCCCGCGCCGCGGCATCGACCACCGCCTGACCGAAGCGCGGATCCGCGAACTGCTGCCCGAAGTGGCGGGCTGGACGCTGGCCGAAAACGGCCGCGCGCTGACGTGCACGTTCCGCTTCAGCGACTACTACCGCACGATGGCCTTCGTGAACGCACTCGCGTTCATCGCCCACCGCGAAGACCATCACCCCGATCTCGGCGTGCACTACGACCGGGTCGAAGTGCGCTATTCGACCCATGACGTCGGCGGCCTGTCCGAGAACGACTTCATCTGCGCAGCGAAGGCGGACCGTCTCGCCGCGTAAGCGCCACAACGCCGCCGCGGCTGGAGGCTGGCGCAGATCGGCGGGGCGCATGCGCGCGGCGCTGGCGACATGCCGGCCGCGCTGCGCCCCGAGACCGGAAGCTCAGCGCAGCCGGTCGAGCGCTTCGCGCAGGTCGTCGGCCAACGGCGCGTTGAGCACGTACGCTTCGCCGTCGTCGAGCGTGAACTCCAGTGACGCCGCGTGCAGGAACAGGCGCCTGAGGCCGATCTGCTCGCGAAGGCGCTTGTTGAGCGCGTCATCGCCGTACTTGTCGTCGCCGGCCACCGGATGACCGATGTGCTGGGCATGGACGCGGATCTGATGGGTGCGCCCGGTCTCGATCCGCACCTCGCAATAGGAATGTCCGCCGCGGCGCTCCAGCACCCCGAAGTGGCTCAGCGACGTCTTTCCGTTCGGATTGACCTGCACGTGGCGCTCGCCGCCCTGGCGCAGGCCCACATGCAGCGGGACATCGACGCTCATCGTGCCGTCGGGCATGCGCCCGCCCAGCAGGGTCAGGTAACGCTTGCGGATGCCGGCGCCATGGTCCTCGCGCAGCAGCGCCTGCAGCTGGGTCAGCGCTGAACGCTTCTTGGACAGCACCATCAGGCCCGAGGTATCTCGATCCAGCCGGTGCACCAGCTCCAGCGACTGGTTCGGCCGCAGCGCGCGAAGGGTCTCGATCACGCCGAAGCTGATCCCGCTGCCGCCGTGACTGGCGATGCCCGAGGGCTTGCTGATCGCGAGCAGCCGGGCGTCCTCGAACACGATGCTCGCATCCATCGCAGCCAGCAGGCCCTTCGAGGGTGTGCCGGCCTCGCCCGGCACCTCCAGCCGCACCGGCGGGATCCGCACCTCGTCGCCCGCCTCGAGCTTGCGCTCGGCCTTGGCACGGCCCCCGTTCACGCGAACCTGGCCGCTGCGGACGATCTTGTAGATGATCGACCGCGGCGCGCCCTTGAGCTGGCCGAGGAGGAAATTGTCGAGGCGTTGGCCGTCACGGTCGTCCGGAACCCGGACCAGTCGCACGCCGCCGCCGGCGGAGCCGGTACCGTTGTCAGTCATCGTCGTCTGTTTATCTGCTACACTCGGGCCGCGATCTAAGGTGCTGATTTCTTTGAAAGAACCCGGGCCAAAAGCCCGCCTTGCAAAGGCTTCCGGACAGTGCGCGGCCACCGCCCCAGGGGCGGCCATGTTAGCGGCTGCACGGCAGCACCGGCCATCGCCCGATGCACGTCATCGGTGCTGAACACGTCCCGCGCGACATTTGCGACGGCCCTCGGGGCGGCGCGAGCGGTCCGCGGCCTGCAACACCAGACAACAGAAAGAGCGCTCCCGCGGCCTGCCGTGGTGTCGTAGCGCTGGAAAATCCGGTCAGTCACTGCGCTTGCGCGGCGACCTCAGGTCTCATCCAGGCGAAACGCCCCGGCGTTCCGCGCGCGAGAGCGCGTAAGGAAACGCAACCATGAAACGCATGCTGATCAACGCGACGCAGGCAGAAGAGCTGCGCGTCGCCATCGTTGATGGCCAGTCCCTGTACGACATCGATATCGAACAGCCGTCCAGGGAACAGAAGAAGTCCAACATCTACAAGGGCCGCATCACCCGCATCGAGCCTTCGCTCGAGGCCGCGTTCGTCGAGTACGGCGCCGCCCGCCACGGCTTCCTGCCGCTCAAGGAAGTCTCCCGCGACTACTTCCAGTCCGGCGTCGACCCGAACAAGGGCTCGATCAAGGAACTGCTGCGCGAGGGCCAGGAGGTCGTCGTCCAGGTCGACAAGGAAGAGCGCGGCAACAAGGGCGCGGCCCTGACCACGTTCATCTCGCTGGCCGGCCGCTACATGGTGCTGATGCCGAACTCGCCGACCGCGGGCGGCGTCTCGCGCCGGATCGAGGGCGAGGACCGCGCCGAGCTGAAGAAGGCGATGGACGTGCTGGCCATCCCGGACGAGATGGGCGTGATCATCCGCACTGCCGGCGTCGGCCGCGACGCCGAGGAACTGCAGTGGGATCTCGACTACCTGCTGAGCATCTGGCGGGCGATCGCCGAGGCCGCGCTGAGCAAGCCCTCGCCGTTCCTGATCTACCAGGAATCACGGCTGATCACCCGGGCCCTGCGCGACTACATGCGCGCCGACATCGCCGAGATCCTGATCGACACGCCGGAGATGTACGCCGAGGCGCGCGAGTTCGTCGAGCAGGTGATGCCGCACAACCTCCGCAAGCTCAAGCACTACACCGACGATGTGCCGCTGTTCAACCGCTACCAGATCGAATCGCAGATCGAGAGCGCCTACGAGCGCACCGTGCGGCTGCCGTCCGGCGGCGCACTGGTCATCGACCAGACCGAGGCGCTGACCGCGATCGACGTCAACTCCGCGCGCGCCACCAAGGGTGGCGACATCGAGGAGACCGCGTTCAACACCAACCTGGAGGCGGCCGAGGAAGTGGCCCGCCAGCTGCGCCTGCGCGATCTCGGCGGCCTGGTGGTCATCGACTTCATCGACATGTCGTCGAACAAGCACCAGCGGGATGTCGAGAACAAGCTGCAGAACGCGCTCAAGTACGACCGCGCCCGCGTGCAGCAGAACAAGATTTCCAAGTTCGGCCTGCTGGAAATGTCACGCCAGCGCCTGCGCGCGAGCCTGGGCGAGTCGAGCCAGATCGTGTGCCCGCGCTGCGAAGGCCACGGCCGCATGCGCAGCATCGAATCGCTGTCGCTGTCGATCATCCGCGTCGCCGAAGAGCATGCGATGAAGGACAACACCGGACAGGTGCTGGTGCAGGCCCCGGTGGAGATCGCCAACTACCTGCTCAACGAGAAGCGCGGCGCGCTGGCCGAGATCGAGAAGCGCCACGACGCGCCGATCATCATCGTCGCCGACGAGCAGTTGCAGACCCCGCACTACGAGGTTTCGCGCATTCGCGAGAACGAACTGGGCGAGGAAACCGCACGTCCGAGCTACCAGCGTGGAACGCCGCGCCGCGTGGCGACGATCGCGCTGAGCAAGAGCAACCTCAACGTGCCGCCTCCGGCCGTGACCAACGTCCGCCCCTCCCAGCCTGCGCCGGTGCGTGAACCCCGGCCCGAGCCTGCTTCCCCGGCTCCGGTGGCGGCACCTGCCCCCGCCCCCGCGCGCCCTGCTCCGGCACCTGTCGTACAGGCACCCGTGACCGGCGGTGGTTTCATGGGCTGGCTGCGTGCGCTGTTCGCACCACCGGCGCCAGCGGCCAAGCCTGCGGCTCCGGCCCAGACCGAACGTCCGGCGCGCAGCGATGCCGGCGGCCAGCGCAGCGACAGCCGCGGCGACCGTGGCGCTCGCAACGGCCAGCGCCGTGACCGTCGCGGCAATCGTCAGGGACAGGCGCCAGCTGGCGCCGAATCCCGGCCTGCGGCCGTCGCGCAACCGCCGCGCGAAGACGTCCAGCGTGAAATCCGACGCGAAGAAGCGGTCTCCACCGACGCCGATGCCGGCGCCCGCAAGGAGCGCCGTCAGCGCCAGAAGCAACGCGGCCCGCGTCAGAAGACAGAGGGCGATGTCAGCGAGGCGCAGGCGCCGATCACGGCCGTCGCGTCGGCCGCCGCTGTCGAGCTCGCCGGCAAGGCGCCGGCTCCGACCGGCCCGGTAACGCCCACGCCTGAGGCCGCATCAGAAGCTCCGGCCGTTGCTGCAACGCCGTCCCCCGCCGCGCCCCGGTACGCCGTGGCCACTGGCGACGACACCGATGGCAACGACGTGGACGGTGCGGACATCGACGCCAACGCCGATGCAGGCGCCGGCGACGCGGGCGACGACGACGGCAGCAATGCCCGCCGCCGTCGCGGACGTCGCGGCGGTCGCCGCCGCCGTCGTGGCAAGGCAGGCGATGGCACCAGCGGCGACGAGTCCTCGCTGGATGCCGACGACGCTGGCGACGACGAAGCCGTCGTCACGAATGGTCACGGGCAGCCGGAGTTCGACTTCGACGACCTGCCGGCCCCGCCCGCGCCTGCGCCTGCGCCGCAGAGCAACCGTTCCGAGCACGTCGGCCCTGCCGCCATGGCCGCCGCTGCGGTGCTGACGCCCGCCGACGACGCACCCCACTCCGCCCCGCAGTCCGCTGGCGAGACGGACGTGGCGGAGAACCCCGCCGATGCGACGACGCCAGAGGCCGAGACGGTCGAGCCTGCTTCTGCGCCGATCGCGATCGAGCCGGCGCAGGATCAGCCGACGCCCGACGCGACCGCGGACGCGGCTGTGGAGACGTTGCCGGATCCAGCGCAGGCCGACACGCCCGAGATCGCCGATCCGGCGGCCCAGGCCGTGATCGATGTCTCGCCAACCGACGCACCCGCGCCGGTGCGGGAAGTCGATCGGCCGGCGGCGGAATCGGTGTCCCCGGAAATGACGTCGAACGCCCCCCCCGCACCGGCGGAAGCGGAGATGGGCGCATCGATTCCCGATGAGACTGCGCTCGCTGCGGACGCGCCGATCCCGTCGTCACGGATCGAGGCTGAGCCGGTGCCGGCATCGAAGCCGGTCAGCCAGGGCCTCTTCGACGCACCGGAGCCGGCGCCTGAAGTCGACCGCATCGGCGACGCCGCAGCGCCTGATGCAGAGCCCGCAGGGGTGACGCCGGGCGATGCCGGTCTGGCAGATGCGCCGGCTGCGGAGCCCGCCGCACTGGCCGCGGAGGGTGCCGGGGCTGCGGATGAGGACGCCACTGCCGACGCCGCCGGCGATCGCCAGGACCGCGAGGCGCCGCGTCCGCAGGACGCCTGACGCCAGGCCCGCCATGAACAACCCCGGCTTCGGCCGGGGTTTTTTTTGCTCGACATTCGCGAAATAACGGCAGGCCAGGCGCCTGTCGGTCCTGCGGGAGGGACAGACGGGCGCCGTCCGCACCACTCCCCAACTGATTTGCCCTGGCCCGGCCAGCTTCCGCCGGCATCCGGCCGTCCGCAGCCGCCCGGCACGACCTCCGCTAGACCGCAAATTCCGGCGGCGCCACTCGGTACTGGCTCGCAAGCCGGGCCAGGGCGATGGAATCGTGGATCTGCAGCTTCTCGAACAGCCGCGACTTGTGGGTATTGACGGTCTTCGCGCTGAGACTCAGCCGTCGCGCGATGTCCTCCTGGCGCAACCCCTGCAGCAGCAGCATCGCCACTTCCATCTCGCGCGGCGACAGCGCATCGAACGGCGTGTCGCTGCCACCGAGGCCCGACAGCGCCAGGTTCTGCGCGATGTTGCTGGCCAGGTAACGCCGACCGCGCGCCACATCGCGTACCGCGCGCACGAGCTCCGTGGCGTCGCCGCCCTTGCCGACATAGCCCGAGGCGCCGGCCTCGATCATCCGGCGCGGCATGGGCCCGTCCTCGAGGATCGACACCACGATCACCCGCGTCTCCGGTTGTCCGCGCACGACCCGCTCGGTGACTTCCAGCCCGCTGACACCGGGCAGATGCAGGTCGCACAGCACGATGTCCGGTTTCAGCCGACGGATCAGCGGCAACGCCGCCTCGCCGCTTTCGGCTTCGCCGATCACTTCGATGTCCGCTTCGTTGGCAAGGATCATGCGCATTCCCGCGCGCACGAGCGCATGGTCGTCGACCATGAAGACCCTGATCGTCATCCCGTTTCCTCCCAAGTGCCCCCCTGGCGCGCCGAGGCTACGCCGCAGGGGAGACGGACCGCAAGTCGGACAATACCGGTTCCGGCGTCAGCCCGTGGCCTGCGCCCGGGTCATCGAACGACGGATGTCCTCCACCATCGTGTCGACCGGCTGGTCGTACTGGAAGGCGAGGCGTAGACGGCCATCCGGGCCGATCAGGTAATTCACCATCGTGTGGTCCATCGCGTACGAGGAACTGGTCGGCACCTGGCGATAGGTGACGCGGAACGCCTGGGCGACGAGGCGCGTCTGCATGTCGTCGCCGCGCAACGCGACGATATCCCCGCCGAAAGCGCCCACGTATTGCTCCAGGATCTCCCCGGTGTCGCGCGCCGGATCGACGGTGACGAACACGATCTGCAGCTGCTCGCCGTCCGCGCCGAGCGCACGGCGGATCTGCGTGGCCTTGAGCAGGCTGGTCGGACACACTTCCGGGCAGTGCGTATACCCGAACGAAAGCAGCACATAACGGCCGCGGAAGTCGCCGAGGCTGCGCGGCTCGCCCCGGGTGTCGTTCAGGTCGAGCGTCCGGCCATAGGACACGCCAGACAGATCGGTGGCGGTGTACGGACCCGCCGGCGGCGCACTGCAGGCGGCCAGCAGCAGGCCCAACGCGGCGGCGAAGGCGGGACGGAGGGTCACGGGGCGGAAAGTCAGGCGTGGCATGAGCAATGGCCCAGTCTAGCGACACCGCGCGCGGTCCCGGCGCGACCGAACGTCGCAGCCGGGCTCACAGCGCCTGCAGGCGTTCGACCGCTGCGGCAAGCGTGGCGTCGCTCTTGGCGAAGCACAGCCGCGCGATCCGCTGGCCGGCCGGCGGCCTGGCGTAGAACGGCGACAGCGGAATCGCGGCGACGCCCTTCTCGACCGTCAGCCAGCGGCAGAACGCCGCATCGTCCAGATCGCTGATCGCCGAATAGTCGACGAGCTGGAAGTAACCGCCGGGCACCGGCAGGCACTCCAGACGCGTGCCCGCCAGTTGCGCGGCGAACGCGTCCCGCTTGGCCTGATAGAACGCACCGAGCTGCTCGTAGTGTTCGGGCGCCTCGCGCAGCATCCTTGCAAACGCATGCTGCGCCGGTGCGAAGGTGCAGAACACGTTGTACTGGTGGACCTTACGGAACTCGGCAGAAAGCGCAGGCGGCGCGATGCAGTAGCCGAGCTTCCAGCCGGTGCAGTGATAGGTCTTGCCGAAACTCGAGACCACGAAGCTGCGCTCGCGCAGCTCGGGGTAGCGCAGCGCCGACTCGTGGCGCGCGCCGTCGAAGACGATGTGCTCGTAGACCTCGTCCGACAGCAGAAAGATGTCGGTGCCGCGCAGGATCTCGGCGATGGCTTGCATGTCCTGCGCACCGAACATCGCACCCGACGGGTTGTGCGGACTGTTGACGATCAACATCCGGGTCCTGGGCGTGATCGCATCGCGCACGCGCTGCCAGTCGGGCGCGAACGTGGCTGGATCCAGCGGCACGTGCACGGCCATGGCGCCGGCCAGTTCGATCGCCGGCTCGTAGCTGTCGTAGGCGGGATCGAGGACGATGACTTCCTCGCCTGCGCGCACCACGGCGTGAATCGCATTGAAGAGCGCCTCGGTGGCACCGCTGGTGACGGTGATCTCGGTGTCGGCATCGGGCAGATGTCCGTAAACACGTTCGGTCTTCTCCGCGATCGCCTCGCGCAACGCTGCAATGCCGGTCATCGGCGCATACTGGTTGTGGCCGGCGCGCATGGCGTCGGCGAGCGCGTCGACCAGGCGCTGCGGTACGTCGAAGTCGGGGAACCCCTGGCCCAGGTTCACGGCGCCGTGTTCCGCCGCCAGCTGCGACATCACGCTGAAGATCGTGGTCCCGACCTTGGGCAGCTTGGTGCGGATCATCGCTGCAGTCCGTGGGTGAGTGAGGGGCCACGAGTGTACGGACGCAGACCACGGGGATAAACAGCCGCCATGAAGCGCCAGCATCCCATCGACGACACCCGCCTGGTCGAGCTGCTGCACGCCTATCTCGATGCCCGGTATCGCTGGCAGCATCGCGACGACTGGCACGACCTCATCATCGGCCTGCCGGCACCGGGCCTGGACCTCCGCTATCCGGAGGCACCCGGTTTCGGTCTGCTCTCGGCATGGAATCCCCTGTCGATACAACGCCCGGCGAGCGAGAATCGGCGCCTGGACAGGGCTCTGGAAGCCGAACTGCGCGCATCGGGCCTGTCCCACATGCCGGCCTTCGCCAGCGCTGCCGACCGCAGCTGGCGCGAGCCGAGCTGGATCGTGCTCGGGATGGCGGTCGAGGATTTCGATGCGCTGTCGCGCCGCTACGGCCAGCTCGGCACGCTGTGGTGGCCGCGCGAGACGGCGGTGCGCCTGCGCATGGACGCCGCGCGTCCCCGCGGCCTGGCGGGCGACCCGCACGTCGACTGGCTGCGCTGACGGGCGGCGCGGCTGCGGATAGGATGGCCGCGCGGCCGCCCGGGCCGCGCGCACGGGCCGACGCCGCCGCATGACCGAGATCGCCAACGCCCCACCGCTGCTCGCCGCCCGCAGCCTGTCCTTCTCGCGCGACGATCGGCCGGTCTTCGAATCTCTCGATTTCGATGTCGGCGCCGGCGAGGCCCTGCTGGTCCACGGCGGCAACGGCGCCGGCAAGACAACCCTGCTGCGCGTGCTGGCTGGCCTGCTGGAGGCCGACGGCGGCACGGTGGCGGTGGCCGGCACACCCGTGGCGCGGGCGATGCGGGCCGGCACGATGGCCTATCTCGGCCATCTGCCCGGCCTGAAGGCCGACCTTGACGCGGTCGAGAACCTCGAGTTCCTCGCCCGTCTGCAGGGCTGCCGCGAGAGCCAGGACGTCGCGCGCGCGCTGGCGCTGGTGGGCCTGGCTGCCCATGCCCATCTGCCGGTCCGGCAGATGTCGGCCGGGCAGAAGAAACGGCTGTCGCTGGCCCGCCTGTGGATGTCGCCGGCGCGGCTGTGGCTGCTCGACGAGCCCTACGCCAATCTGGACCTGCAGGGCATCGAGCTGGTCAATCGCATGGTCCGGGCACAGCTCGACGACGGCGGCGCGGCTCTGGTGACGACGCATGGCGCCTATGCCGCGCCGCCGGTACGGACGCGCGAGCTGGCCCTGGCGACGGTCGCATGAGCGCCGCCCCCACCCTGCTCGGCAGCGCATCGGCGCTGGTCGCGCGCGACCTGCGCCTGCTTTGGCGTCGCCGCGGAGATGCGCTGCAGCCTGCACTGTTCGCCGTCCTCGTCGTGGTGCTGTTCGCGCTGGCGCTCGGCAACGATGCCGCCACCCTGCAGCGCGTCGCACCGGGCGTGCTTTGGGTGTCCGCGGTACTGGCCGGCCTGCTCGCGCTCGACACGTTGTTCCGCGGCGATGCCGAGGACGGCTCGCTCGAACAATGGATGCTTGCCCCGGTGCCCCTGGCCTGGCTGGTGCTCGTACGCACTGCGGTCCACTGGGCGACGACCACCCTGCCGCTGCTCGCTGCCACGCCGCTGCTGGCGGAACTTCTGGGCCTGCCGCGGGCCCAGTTGCCGGTGCTGCTGGCGGGTCTGGCGCTCGGCACGCCACTGCTGAGCCTGCTGGGCGCGGTGGTCGCGGCGCTGACCATCGGCATGCGGCGTTCCGGTATCCTATTGGCGCTTCTGGCCCTGCCCCTGTACGTTCCGGTGCTGGTGTTCGGCGCCGGCAGTGTCGCGATCGCGGCGCAGGGTCACGACCCCTCGGGCGGGCTGCTGCTGCTGGCCGCGGGACTGGCCGCTGCGCTGGTGCTGGCGCCGGTGACGGCGGCGGCGGCCATCCGCATCGCACTCAACTGATCGGCCCGCGACGGGTCTGGAGGGCACCGACGCCAACGCGCCACCGCTCGACCGCCGCGCCACGACCGCATGCCCGCCATGCGCGCCACGAGACCGATCGCCCGCCATGCCCCCACGCCCCACCGAATGAATCCCGTCCTCCGCTGGTTCCATCAGCTCGGTTCGCCCCCTGCCTTCGACCGCTTCGCGCGCCGATGGGCGCCCTGGGGTTTCGGCCTGGGCCTGGCCACGATGGCGGTGGGCCTCTACGGCGCCCTGTTCGTGGTGCCTGCCGACTACCAGCAGGGCGACAGCTTCCGCATCCTCTACATCCACGTGCCGAGCGCGTGGATGAGCCTTGCCGTGTTCGCGGTGATGGCGCTCTACGCCGCGATCGCGATGATCTGGCGGATCAAGCTGTGCGAGATCCTGGCAATGGCCTGCGCGCCGATCGGCGCCGCCTTCACCGTGATCACGCTCGCGACCGGCTCGATATGGGGCCGGCCGATGTGGGGGACATGGTGGGACTGGGACCCGCGCCTGACCACCGAGCTGATCCTGCTGTTCCTCTATCTGGGCGTGATCGGTCTCTACGGCGCGATCGAGGACCGGCGCACCGCCGCGCGCGCGGCCGGGCTGCTGGCGATCGTCGGTGTGGTGCTGCTGCCGGTGATCCGCTATTCGGTGGACTGGTGGGATTCGCTGCACCAGGGCCAGACGATCCGCGTATTCGGCGAATCGAGCATCGACCCGAGCATGCTGTGGCCGTTGCTGTGGATGGTGGTGGGGACCAAATTCTGGTTCGCCGGTTCGCTGCTGGCGCGCGCGCGCGCCGACAACCTGCGCCGCGAGGCCGGCAAGGACTGGGTCCGGGCGCTGGTGAGCGCGCCGGCCGGGAGAGGTGGATGAGCTACATCGAATACGTGTTCGCCGCCTACGCGGTGTTCATGGCGGTGCTGACCTGGGATTTCGTTGCCCCGCGCATCCGCAGCGCGCAGATCCTGCGCGCGGTGCGCCTGCGCGCGACGCGGCAGGCCGCGTCTGCGGCGCCGCTCGATCATGCGGAGCTCCGCCGATGAACCCGGTGCGCCGGCGCCGCCTGCTGTTCGTCGTGGCGGTCGTCGCGGCCAGTGCGCTGTCGATGACCCTGGTCGCGCTGGCCCTGCAGCGCAACGTGGCCTATCTCTACACGCCCCACGAGGTGCTCGGCGGCGCCGCGGGCCCCGCGGTGGCCTCCGGAGATGCGCGCTTCCGGCTCGGCGGCATGGTCGCAGGCGATTCGTTCTCGCGCGCCGAAGGCTCGATGGAAGCCCGTTTCCGCGTCACCGATGGCGACGCCGAGCTTCCGGTCCGCTACACGGGCCTGCTGCCCGATCTGTTCCGCGAACATCAGGCGGTGGTCGCCACCGGTCGCATGGACGGCGACACCTTCGTCGCCGAACAGGTGCTCGCGCGTCACGACGAGACCTACGTGCCCAAGGAAGTCGCCGACAAGATGGGGCTGGCCCACGACCGCCACGGCATCGAAACGCCGACCGACGCGAGCAGCGCGCAGTGACGCGAGCGGTGGGTGGCGCGATCGCCGGAGTCGTCGATGCTGCCTGAACTCGGCCAGATCGCGCTGCTGCTTGCGCTCGTTGCCGCGGCGCTGCAGGCGCTGCTGCCGCTGCTCGGCGCACAGCGTGGTCTCGCGTCGTGGATGGCGACCGCACGCCCGGCCGCGTATGCGCAATGGACGCTGACCCTGATCGCCTGGGCGATCCTGACGGCCGCGTTCGTGCAACAGGACTTCTCGGTGCGCTATGTCGCCGAGAACTCCAATTCGCTGCTGCCGCTGGTCTACCGCTTCACCGCCGTATGGGGTGGCCACGAAGGCTCGCTGCTGCTGTGGGTGTTCGTGCTGGCGTGCTGGAATGCGGCGGTAGCCTGGTTCTCGCGCTCCCTGCCCGACATGGTGCTCGCCCGCGTCCTGGCGATCATGGGCGCGGTGTGCCTGGGCTTTCTCGCGTTTCTGATCTTCACCAGCAACCCGTTCGAACGCATCCTGCCGATGCCCCTCGAAGGGCGCGATCTGAACCCGCTGCTGCAGGACCCGGGCATGATCGTGCACCCGCCGCTGCTCTACATCGGCTACTCGGGTTTCATGGTGCCGTTCGCATTCGCGATCGCGGCCCTGCTTGACGGCAAGGTCGACGCCCATTGGCTGCGCTGGACGCGACCATGGACCAATGTCGCCTGGGGGTTCCTGACGCTCGGGATCGCCCTCGGCTCGTGGTGGGCCTACTACGAACTCGGCTGGGGCGGCTGGTGGTTCTGGGATCCGGTCGAGAACGCGAGCTTCATGCCCTGGCTCGCCGGCGCAGCGCTGATCCATTCCCAGGCCGTGACCGAAAAGCGCGGCAGCTTCCACGGCTGGACCCTGCTGCTGGCGATCGCCACATTTTCGCTGTCGCTGCTCGGCGCGTTCCTGGTGCGCTCGGGGGTGCTGACCAGCGTGCACAGCTTCGCCGCCGATCCCACCCGCGGTCTGTTCATCCTGGTATTCCTCGGTCTGGTCGTCGGTGGTTCGCTGCTGCTCTATGCCCTGCGCGCGCCCGATGGCCAGGGCGGCAAGCCCTTCTCGGCGACCTCGCGCGAGACCTTGCTGCTGGCCAACAACCTGCTACTGGTCGCGGCCTGCGCGATGGTGCTGCTCGGCACGCTGTACCCGCTGCTGGCCGACGCGCTGGATCTGGGCAAGATCTCGGTGGGCCCGCCGTATTTCGGACTGCTGTTCCTGCTGCTGATGGCGCCGCTGGTGCTGTTGCTGCCGTTCGGCCCGCTGACCCGCTGGCAGAACGAGGATGCCTCGCGCCCGCTGCGCATGCTGCTGCCGTGGGCCGTACTGGCCCTGGTCGCCGCCGTGCTCGCGTTCTTCGCGGCGCCGCAGGGACCCTGGAAAGTCGCCATGGGCGTGGCCGGCGCGGTCTGGGTGGGTGCGGGCACGTTGCGTTTCGTCTGGGCTCGCCTGCGCGCGCCCGGCGGCCGGATGGGCGCGGAAATGACCGGCATGGTGCTCGGGCACCTCGGAATCGCGGCGTTCCTGGCCGGTGCGCTGCTGGTCGAGGCGCTGGCCATCCAACGGGAAGTGGCGATGCTGCCGGGCCAGTCCCTCGACATCGGCCGTGATTCGTTCGTGCTCGAGGGGGTCGCGCATCACGTCGGCCCGAACTACGAAGCAGACCGCGGCACCGTGCGCATGTACCGGGACGACCGGCTGGTCGCCACCCTGCACCCCGAAAAACGCACCTATGTCAGCGGCGGTCAGGTGATGACGGAGACGGCGATCCGCGCCGGCGTGCTGCGCGATGTCTACGTCGCGCTCGGCGAGCCGCTTGGCGCCGGCGCCTGGGCGGTGCGCGTGCACATCAAACCCTTCGTGCGCTGGGTCTGGGCCGGCGCGTTCCTGATGGCGCTGGGCGGGTTCGTGACCGCCGCCGACCGCCGCTTCCGGCGCCCACCCCGGCAGGAGGCCGCATGAGCGCGCCGGGTTCCCGCAGCGCGCGTGCGCGCTGGCTGCCGCTGATCGTGTTCGGGGCGATCCTGAGCCTGCTCGCGGCGGGCGTATGGCTGAGCCGCGATCCCGATCGCAATGCCCTGCCCTCGCCACTGATCGGCAAACTCGCGCCGGCCTTCGTGCTGCCTGTGCTCGGCGAGCCCGAACGCCTTGTCTCCGGGGACGATCTGCGCGGCGCGCCGTACCTGCTCAACGTCTGGGGCAGCTGGTGCCCGGGCTGCCGCGAGGAACACGCCGTGATCGAGGCTTTCGCGAGGACGCAGCGCCTCCCCGTCATCGGCTTCAACTGGAAGGACGAGCCCGAGGACGCCACGCGCTGGCTGGCGCAGTTCGGCAATCCCTATGCGCTGGTGCTGGCCGATTACGACGGCCGCGCGGCGATCGACTGGGGCATCTACGGCGCGCCGGAGACCTTTCTCGTCGATGGCGACGGGATCATCGTCTGGAAGCACGTGGGTCCGATGACCGATGCCGTCGTGCGCGACCAGCTGCTGCGCCAGCTCGACCGGCTCGACATCCGATGATCCGCGCGTTGCTGCTCGCGATCCTGATCGGTCTGGCATGGCCGCCGGATGCGCGCGCGCAGGTCGCAGCGGATGCCACGCCGCTGCACTTCGAGAGCGCTTCCGAGGAACGTCGCTTCCACCGCATGGTCGCCGAGCTGCGCTGCGTGATGTGCCAGAACCAGTCGCTGGCCGATTCCAACGCGCAGATCGCCCACGACCTGCGCCGCGAGGTGCTCGAACTGATGCGTCAGGGCATGGACGATGCCGCGATCAAGTCCCATCTCGTCGCGCGCTATGGCGCCTTCGTGCTGTACCGGCCGCAGGTGGGACCGGCAACCTGGCTGCTCTGGTTCGGGCCGCTGCTGCTTCTGGGCGCGGGCGGCGTGGTGATCTGGCGCGTGGTCGCGTCCCGTCGCCCGGACAGGCCGCTGCCCCCCGACGACACGGAGACCTGGTGATGGCGCTGTTCGCAGTCCTCGCGTCGTTGCTGACGCTGGCCACGATGGCGGCGCTGGCATACGCGCTGCGCGCCGGTGCCCCGCGCGTCGCGGTCGCCGTGGCCCTGCTGGTGCCGATACTCGTGGGCGGCCTGTATGCGATCGTCGGCACCCCGCAGGCGCTCGACCCGGAACAACGACGCGCACCCGATTCGCTCGAGGACGCGATCGCACGGCTCGAAGCCGACCTCCAGCGCGATCCTCGCCAGCCCGAAGGCTGGCAGCTGCTGGGGCGCGCGTATGCCGGCCTGGAGCGTTTCGACGCATCCCGTGACGCCTTCGCACGAGCAGCGCTGCTGCTGCCCGACGACGATGCGCTCCAGGTCGAAGCCGCGCAGGCCCGCGCGCGCGCTGCGCCAGACAGGCGTTTCGATGCGACGGCAGTGCAGGCTCTGCGCGAGGTGCTCGCGCGCAATCCCGACCACCAGCATGCCCGCTGGTATCTGGGGATCGCCCAGCGCCAGGCTGGTGACGATGCCGGCGCGGTCGCCACATGGACGCCGCTGCTGGCCCTGCTCGACGGCGCGGCCGCCGATGCATTGCGCGAGCAGATCGCGGTCGCGCGCGAGGCCGCCGGGCTTCCGGCCCCGGCGGCCCCGGCGGCCCCGGCAACCGCGAGCACACACGAGGTCCGCGTGCGGGTGCGTCTGGACCCTGCCGCTGCGCCACCACCCGCCGACGCGGTGGTCTTCGTCATCGCGCGCCAGGCAGGCGGCCCGCCGATGCCGGTCGCCGTGCAGCGGCATCCTGTCAGCGCCCTGCCGCTGGACATCGTGCTCGGCGATGCGGACAGCCCGATGCCGACCCAGCCGCTTTCGGCACTCCGCGCGGTAGAGATCCTCGCGCGCATCTCCCGCAGCGGCGATGCCGCGCGCGCGGACGGCGATGCGGAATCGGCAGCTGTGCGGGTCGCGCTGCCGGTCGACGCGCCGGTGGAGCTGGTGATCAGTCGCCAGGCGCCCTGAGCCAACCGGGTTCCGATCACCCGCGGGCATTGGCGTATCCTCGAACGCGTCGTGATATTGGCGACTCTTCCGCATTACGGACTCGAATGGCGCGCGCGTGCGTGGCCACTGCACATGACCGAATTCATTCCGCCCGGCAGCCGCTTCGTCGATCTGCCCTCGCCTTTTCCGATGAAACGTGGCGGCGCGCTCAGCGGCGCGCGCATGGCCTACGAGACCTGGGGACACCCCGATCCCGCGCGCAGCAACGCGGTGCTGATCGTCACCGGACTCTCGCCCGACGCGCACGCCGCCAGCCATGATGACGACCCGTCCCCCGGCTGGTGGGAGCAGATGCTCGGCCCCGGCAAGGCCATCGATACCGATCGCTGGTTTGTCATCTGCGTGAACTCGCTCGGCAGCTGCAAGGGCTCGACCGGTCCGGCCTCGATCGACCCCACTACCGGTGAACTCTACCGGCTCGGCTTTCCGGAACTTTCGATCGAGGACGGCGCCGATGCCGCCGCCCACGTGGTACGCGCACTCGGCATCGAGCGGCTCGCCTGCGTGATCGGCAATTCGATGGGGGGCATGACCGCGCTCGCCCTGCTGGCGCGCCATCCGGGGATCGCGCGCAGCCACATCAACATCTGCGGCGCGGCGCGCGCACTGCCGTTCTCGATCGCGATCCGCTCGCTGCAGCGCGAGGCGATCCGCCTGGATCCGAAATGGAACGGCGGCAACTACACCGAGGCCGACTATCCCGAAAGCGGCATGCGCATGGCCCGCAAGCTGGGCGTCATCACCTACCGCTCGGCACTGGAGTGGGACGGCCGGTTCGGTCGCGTGCGCCTGGATTCCGATCGCCGCGACGACGAGGACCCGTTCGGACTCGAGTTCGAGGTCGAGAGTTACCTCGAAGGCCATGCACGGCGTTTCGTGCGGCGCTTCGATCCCAACTGTTACCTCTATCTGAGCCGATCGATGGACTGGTTCGACATCGGCGAGAGCTGCGGCGCGGACACCGAGGCGGGTCTGGCGAGCCTGCGCATGGAACGCGCGCTGGCGATCGGCGTGCAGACCGACATCCTGTTTCCGCTGCAGCAACAGCAGCAGATCGCCGACGGCCTGCGCGCGGGCGGGGTCGACGCGCACTTCCTGCCGCTCGAGTCCCCCCAGGGCCACGACGCCTTCCTTGTCGACATCGCCCGCTTCGGGCCTGCAGTGGCGGGATTCCTCGAAGCACTGCCGCCTGCGGTCGCACGCGGCGACCGTTAGACTCGCCCCATGTCACAGCACCCTGCCCCCGTATTTCCCGACGTCGCCTTCCCCGGTCGAGAGCGGCTGGTCGCGGCGATCGATGCCGCGCTCGCCGCCGGCGACGCCCATGCGGTCACCGCCACGCTTCGCACTGCGATGTGCAGGCTGATCCGCGACCCCGCGGTGGAACTGCCGGCCTGCGTCCATGCGCCGGTGGAAGGGCATTACGCCCGGCGCGAGCTCTACCGCAGTCCGGCGCACGGCTACAGCGTGGTCGCGATGACCTGGGCGCCCGGCCAGGGCACACCGATCCACGACCACGACGGCCTGTGGTGCGTCGAGGGAATCTGGCGCGGCGCGCTTGAGATCACCCAGTACGAACTGCTCGACTCCGCCGGCGACCGGGCGCGCTTCCGCGCAGCCGGTGGCATGCAGGCCGGCACGGGCAGCGCCGGCAGCCTGATTCCGCCACACGAGTACCACACGATCCATAACGCCAGCCCGGACGCCGTGGCGGTGTCCCTGCACGTCTACCAGGCGCCGATCGAGCATTGCGCCCGCTACCGCCCGCTGGACGACGACTGGTATCAGCGCTTCGACGATGCCCTGCCGGCCGATGCGACGGACTGAGGCCTGGATGTGAACACGGGGGGGGCGCCCTGCGCGCGCAGCCGCTACAGTGGCGCCGGTTCCTGTCACTCCCCTGCGAGGCCGATGTCCCGATCGCTGCTGACCGTCGCACTGGCCGCCCTGATGGCCGCCTGCGGACAGTCCACTTCCGTGCCCGACGCCGACGGCGGTGCCGTCGATCAGCTCGTCGACGCCCAGTTCGACGCCCTGCTCGCCAACGATCCAGAGGCCATGACGGTGCTCGGCATGGATGGCCCCGACGCGCGCGTCGCTGCAGGTCGCCTGACCGACGCCTCGCTGCTGCGCCGCGCCGAGCTGCGCAACGCGCTGGCCACCAACCTCGCCGCGCTCGACGACATCGATGACGAGGCGTTCGCGCCGCAACAGCAGCGCACCATCGGGATGGCCCGCTGGTTCTATCGCAGCCAGGCCGATCTGCTGGCGTTCGACTGGTCGCCGGCGTGGCTGCCCCTGGCCACCAATCCCTACGCGGTCGACCAGCTCTCGAGCATCCCGATGGCACTGCCGGGCTTCTTCGCCAGTGCGCAGCCGGTCAACGGCGCCGCCGAAGCGCGCAACTACGTGGCGCGCCTGCATGCGGTGGCGACCAAGCTCGACCAGGTGCGCGACAACCTCGACTTGCAGGCACACCACGGCGTGGTGCCACCCCGTGTGGCCCTGGAAGGTGCGGCCCTGCAGATCCGCGACCTCATGCGCGTGGGCGTGGACGGCAGCCCGTTCCTCACCACGCTGGCCCGCAAGCTCGACACCGCCCAGGGCATCGATGCGCCGCTGCGCGAAGAACTGCTGCGCGACGCACGTTCGGCCATCGAGGCCGCGACGCTGCCCGCCTATGGCCGCCTGCTCTCCCGGATCGAAGCCGCGATTGCCGTCCAGGATGCCGACGACGGCGTCTGGGCGCTGCCCGATGGCGCGGCGTATTACGCCGCGGCGCTGCGCTGGAACACCGGTGTGGGCCTCGATGCGGCACAGCTGCACGCCCTGGGTCATGCCGAAGTGCGCCGCATCCGCGAGGAAATGGCTGCGATCGTCCGCAATCGCCTGACGCTGCCGGAGAACGCGGTGATCGCGGACGATGCCGCGGTGACCGCACTGGCCGCGACACCGGCGGCCGGCCACGCGGAGATGCCCCAGGCGACGCCCGAGGCAGTGCGGGCCGCGGTACAGGCGCGGCTCGAAACGATGGCAGCGCTGCTGCCGCGCTATTTCGCCGCATCACCGACCCAACCGCTCGAGGTGCAGCTGGTGACGGCCGGTGACGAAGCGCCGGCGCCGGTCTACTACATCCCGCCCGGCGGCGACGTGCGGCCCGGCACCCTGATGCTCGACGCGGCCCAGTTGCGCGATCTGCCCGATGGCGGCCTGCCCACGCTGGTCTACCACAACGGCCTGCCCGGACATCATCTGCAGGTGGGACTCTCGCAGGCCCATCTCTCGCTGCCGCGACTGCGGCGCAGCCTCGCACCGACCGCCTTCACGGAGGGCTGGGCGATGTATGCCGAACGGCTGGCGGTCGAGATGGGCGTCTACGACGACGATCCGCAGGGCGATCTCGGGCGCCTGCGTGCCGAGCTGCTGCACGCTGCGCGGCTGGTCGTCGATACCGGCCTGCATTCGGAGCGCTGGACCCTCGCGCAGGCGCAGGCCTATCTGCGCGATGTCGCCGGCATGACCCAGGCGCAGGCGCGCAACGAGGCGCAGCGTCAGCTGGTGCGCCCCGGACGGGCCTGCGCGCATACCGTCGGCTTGCACACGCTGCTGGCGCTTCGGGCGCAGGCGCGGCATGCCCTGGGACGACGCTTCGATCTGCGCGCCTTCCACGGCGTGCTGCTGGAGAACGGTGCGCTGCCGCTGGACGTGGTGTCGGGCTCGGTCGATGCCTGGATCGACGCGGTCCGGATCGAGGACGAAGGCGGCGCCGGTTAGCGGGAACTCCGCGGCTCAGTCGTCGAGCAGCTCTGCCACTTCGATCCGCAGCGTGCGACCACCCTCGATCAGCCACGCCCTGCCCCTGACGACGATGCCGTCGCCGACGTGGGCACGGTCGACCAGACCGTCGGGGATCGCACCGCCCGAAGCAGCATCGAAGCGAACCCGTTCGGGCATCCGCGAGACCGGCTGCGGCACGTCGGGACGCAGGGCCGGCGGCTGGCCTTCCACGTCGGACACCATGTAGCCGTTCGGGCACGGCGCACGCACGCAGCGGATATTGCTCAGGTGCACACGGAACACCCCGCTCGCCAGCCGCACCTGGCCATTCGGCTGCGCGGGCACGGTGGCGGCGTTCGCCGGAAGCTCGCGTTCGGCAACCGGCAATGCGTCG
Source organism: Luteimonas sp. 100069 (assembly GCF_003813845.1). NCBI lineage: Bacteria > Pseudomonadati > Pseudomonadota > Gammaproteobacteria > Lysobacterales > Lysobacteraceae > Luteimonas > Luteimonas sp. 100069. The sequence continues at coordinate 894,804 of NZ_RPFN01000001.1, read as the reverse complement.
GCGGGGACGACCGTCGGCCCACTCGCACAGGCACCGGCGGCAAGCGGCAACAGCACCGCGAACAGGATGCGCAGCCGCCGCGCGCGCGCAGCGGACGCGGGTGGCCACGACAGGTTCCAGGCCAACCACTGCCGCGACTGTGTTCGATCGTGCATGTCCCCTCCAGGACCCCCGGCCCCGCGCCGGCCCGCGCATGATGCCGACCCGAATGTTCGAAAAATGCAAAGGCGCGCGGCACTGTCCGCATCATGCATCCGCTATAATCCGGGACCGCGCCGGAGTGGCGGAATGGTAGACGCAGCGGACTCAAAATCCGCCGCCCTTAAAAGCGTGCGGGTTCGAGTCCCGCCTCCGGTACCAGCCGATGGCCCGCGATTGCGGGCCATTCGTTTTTCCGGGCGTTGCCCGCCGCCTGCACCCTGGCCTTTCCAGCGCGCTCGGCTAGCATGGCGCGCATGTGCCTGATTGCCGTTGCCTGGAACTTCCGCGCCGACCTGCCGCTGGCGCTGATCGCCAACCGCGACGAATTCCACGACCGACCCAGCGCCGCCGCGGACTTTGCTGCCGACGCGCCGACCGTCTATGGCGGCCGCGATCTCGTGCAGGGCGGCAGTTGGTTGCTCGCATCGAGCCGCCGCCGCATGGCTGCCGTGACCAACGTGCGATTCGGCGCCGCGCCCGAAACCGCGGCGCGCTCGCGTGGCTGGCTGGTCCGCGATTTCGTTCATGGCGAGATGCCGGCGATGGAATTCGCACGGGAACTGGCGGCGACCGCCCACACCTATGGCCGCTTCAACCTGCTGGTCTGGGACGGTGCTGCCCTGTGGTACGTCGGCAACCATCCCCAGTACGCCGCGGCGGCTGTCGCGCCCGGCCTGCATGCGATGTCCAACGGCGCCTTCGACGCGCCCTGGCCCAAGGCCACCTTGGCGACGCGCACGCTGCGCGACTGGCTCGACGGCATCGGCCCCGGAGCGTTCCCGTCCCACTGCGATCCCGCGCGGGTCGAACCGCTGTTTGCCGGCCTGCGCGACACGCGTACCGCGCCGGACGCGGCATTGCCCGATACCGGCGTGGGCCTGCCGCTGGAGCGCTGGCTTTCGCCGGCCTTCATCGAGGATGCCCGTTACGGTACCCGCTGCAGCACCGTGGTACTGGCGGACCGGACATGCCTCTGGGTCCACGAACGCAGGTTCGATTCCGCCGCACGTGTGATCGGCACTTCGCACCAGAGGCTGGGGCCTGCAGAGCCGTAGCGCCGCCAGACAACTCGGTCGGCGAAAGGAATTGCAGCGACGCGCCAATCACGTTGCGAGGCTTCGCCCGTCTCTGCACCTGAGCCCATCACCTGCCAGGCATGCGCAGGAACGCTCGTGGCTCCGTGCGGCGCTGCGCGGCGTCCTCAGGGCGAACTGGCTTCGCAGCGCACCGGAGCGTCGTTCTCCAGCGCCTGCTCCCAGCCGTTGGGACTGCGCGTGGCCACGGTGTTGTTGATGCAGCTTTCGCTCTCGCCGGCCTGGCGCGCGGTCATCGGTCCCGACAGGCGCCGCGGCGCATCCACGCCTGACGGCGCTTCGACCGCGGCGATGACCGAGGGCGCCGGCGCGGCGGCAGGAAGGGCCGCATCGGCCTGCGGCGGCTCGGTCACCGGCGCTGCCGGCAACGCGGGTTCGGGCAGCACCGGCTGCGGCAGTGGTGCGGGCGGCGGCGTCGGCTCGGGCGCGGCCACGGCGGCAGGGGAAACTTCGGCCACCACCGCCACCGGCGCCTCGGCGAATCGCCCGCGCATCAGATGCCCGAGTGCATCTGCGACGAGGCTGCCGACCATGACCGCGAGTGCGATCGGCAGGAAGAAGGCCCACGGCGAGACGGCATCGCGGTCGTACTGCATCCCAGGACTCCACTGGCAAGAGAAAGCGGCAGGCAAGCCTGCCCGCCAGACGATGGCCGGCGCCTCGCGGTTTTGCAAGCGGCCGACGCAAGGCCGGGAACCGGCGCCGGTGCGCGTTGCGTCGCCTGCCGCCGCTGCCATCGCCACGCCGCCGGCAACCGGGCACAGGCCTGCCGTGGCCCATGCCCAAGCCCATCGGACGTGAACGTTCGGGGATGCGACCCGCGGCGGATGGACGCGCTCGACATGCCCACCGCCGCACGTGTCAGGGCCAGGGCCACCAGCCGCGACCGGTCATCGCATAACGGTCTGCCGCGCGCTCGAAACGGTTGCGGACGCTTACCCCACCGCACAGCAGGTACAGCGGCAGGAACAGCGGCCCCAGCGCCATGTACTGGAACACATGCGCACGCTCGTGATCGGCGAGCACGATATCGGGGTCTGCGCATGGGGCCGCCCGCTGGGCGTACGTGCTGCACACGACGTCGAGCGCGTCGCCGGTATGCAGGATCACGTTGCCGAAGGTGATCGCCCCTCCCGGGCCCCACGGCCAGCGATCGAAGACCAGGGCGAGGTCCCGGGGCCGCCAATGGACCTGCGCACCGCATGCGAGACCGGCGACACCGCCGAGGAGGCCGATCACGGTATTGGGCGCCGTCCAGAGCGCACCCAGCACCAGGGCCACGGCGCGCACGGCCTTGCTCATTCCTCGCCTTCGGGCATCAGCATCCACAGCAGCAGGTAGACCAGCAGGCCGGGAAACGCGGCGGACACGACGGAGACCACGACGAAGATCGCGCGCACGACGGTCGGGTTCCAGCCGAAGCGCCGGGCGACGCCGCCAAGCACGCCCGCCACCACGCGGTCCTCCCGGACGCGACTGAGCGTGGGCCTGGGCGCCGGCGAACTCATGCGCGCTCCGCCAGCCAGTCGTGGATCGCCGCGGGCACCTGGGTCTGCGCGCGGCCCGAGACATAGATGCCGATATGACCGCCGCGGAACGAGAGCTCCGAATAATCCTGCGTTCCGACCAGACCACGCATCGCACGCGATGCGTCGGGAGGCACCAGATGATCCTGCTCGGCGAAGATGTTGAGCACCGGCATGTCCACCATCCCCAGGTGCACCTCGCGCTCGCCGATGACGATGCCGCCATTGACGAAGCCGTTGCCCTGGTAGAACTGCTTGACGTACTGGCGGAAGGCCTCGCCGGCCTGGTCGGGCGAATCGAAGATCCACTTCTCCATGCGCAGGAAGTCTTCGAGCGCGGCGGCATCGTCGAGAATGTCGACCACGCCGACGTACTTCTGCACCAGCAGGCGCCACGGCTTCAGCGTGAGGTAGCAGGCGTTCATCATGTCGGCCGGCACGTTGCCGAGCGTGTCGACGAACAGGTCGACATCCAGGTCGCGCGTCCAGTGCGCGAGCATGTTGCCCTCGGTGTGGAAGTCCACCGGCGTGACCATGGTGACGAGATTGCGCACGCGCTCGGGGTGCAGCGCGGCGTAGCTCAGCGCGAAGGTGCCGCCCTGGCAGATGCCGAGCAGATTGATCGAATCGAGCCCGGCGTCCCTGCGCAGATGGTCGACGGCGCCGCCCAGGAAGCGCTCGATGTAATCCTCGAGTATCAGGAAACGATCGGAACGGTCCGGATAACCCCAATCGAGGATATAGACGTCCTCGCCGCGCGCCAGCAGGCCTTTGACGATGGAACGGTCATGCTGCAGGTCGACCATGTAGGGTCGATTGACCAGTGCGTACACGATCAACAGCGGTACGCGCGCGGTGGGTGGTTTATCGCCGACGTAGCGGTAGAGCACGACCTTGCCGTCGCGCCAGACCTCCTGCTTCTCGGTCGCGCCGTAGTCGAAGTCACCGACTTCGCGCAGCGTGGCTGCGGCAGCGGCGAGCTTGCGCTGGACGCGCAGGGCTTCTTCGGCCACACGCTCAGGTGTGATGTGCACAGGTCCGGCCATGCTCAGCGCTTCCCTTTACGCGGCTTGCCGCGCTGGTCCTGCAGCGGCGCTGGCGCCTGCGGAATCGGCGGGACGGACCCCTGGTTGGGCAGGCCGCCGACGCGGCTCGGCGTCCGCGCCGGTTCGCGCGCCGCGCGTGCCCGGACAGCGGACGCCGCCCTTGCGTTGCGCGCGGGCGGAGCCGCCTTCGCCGCGCGCTTGGCGGTCGCGCCGCGCCTTGGCGGCTCCGCTACGGCATCGACGCGACCGGAGGATCCGGTGGACGTGCGTGTGCCCGCGCCGGTCGCGGTCTTCGATGCGGGACGCTTGACGGACTGCTTGGCGGACTCAGGCTTCAGTCCCTCCCTGGGGGCGGCCTGTTTCCGGGTCGACCCGGGCTTCTTCGCCGGGGTCGTGGCGTTTTTGCCGGCTGCCGGCCCACGCGCGCCTTTTTTCGCTGCGCTCCTGGAGGCAGGCGCTTCCGATCTTGCTGCTGGCGTAGCCTCTTGGGCCGCAGGCGCGCCCGAGACCACGGTCGGCCCGGCCCGGCGTCGCGGCGGTTCGCGCGATGCGGCCGTCGGGCGATCCTGCGCAGCGTCGAGGACGTCGAGTGCGTCGAGGCGATCACGCAGTCGCCGCAGTGCGCGCTCGAGGTCGGCGATCTTGCGGTGGGCGCCATCGAGTTCGGTGCGCGTGGGCAGGTCCAGCGCGCGACACACTTGTTCGATCTCGCGCTGCACCGCCTGGCGCAGGCGCATCTGCCCGGCGACCATGTCGGCGTAAGCCTTCCGGAACGCCGGCGACAGCGCGACTTCGGCATAGGCTTCCTCGGCGGCGTCGATCCACAGATCGAACAGCTCGCGCGCCGTCTCGATCGGCGTCGCCGGATCGCGGTCGCCAAGCTTGCGCTCGAAGAGGCCGAACGCTTCGCTCGAAGCCTGCATCAACAACGATTCGAAAGCCTGCTGGCTCTGGCGGTAATCGGAGAACGCGCGTGCGGACTTCTGCCAGCGCTCCTGATGTTCGCGCATCAGGCCGAACGTCGGCAGCGAGAACGCGTCGCGGCCGCCGCCTTCCGCACCGGTGAAGCCTGACTGCAGGCGCTGGAGCCAGGCAGCCCAGTCCTCCGCGCCGGCGCCGCGCATCGCGCCGAACATCTGGCCGAGCGGATTGGCGCCCAAGGCTTCGCGCCAGGCGCCGGCGATCGCCTGCGGCGATGCATCCCGGCCGGCGAACTGCGTTGCGAGCTGGGCAATGCGCTCGAGCCATGGCGCGGCCGTCGCCTGGAACTGCTTGAACGCGTCCATGGCCGGGTGCTGCGACGCTGCGTCCGGGCTCCACCAGCGCATCGCCTCGCGCCATGGCGCGGCGCCGTCATGCATGCCGGACATGCCCGGCCCACCCGATGCACTGCTGGCGGCCGATTCGCCGCCCGGCATCGTCCGCTGCAAGGCTTCGCGCCAGGTATCCCAGTAACGGCGCGCCAGCTGCTCGAGATCCGCGACCTGCGCGTCGGGTCCCCGTCCCATGTTGAACATCGTCGACTCCTGCAAGGCGCGTTCGATCATAGCAACGCCGCACGGCGCGCACGGCTCAAAGCTTGGGAATGCGCAGCGTCTTGCTGACCATCATCGCGCCCGATGCCGCGAACAGCAGCACCAGCGGATGCAACGACCAGGGACCCAGGTGCAGCTCACCCAGCCACAGCGCATCGCCGATCCGCCCCTGCGAGGCCGCGACCGCCAGCAGGATCACCAGCAGCAGGCTCGACGGGATCGGCGTGCCTTCGAAGTACTTCACCTTGTCGCTGCCCTGCGACAGCGTTTCTGCGGTGACGTTGTAGCGGGCCAGGCGACTGACCCCGCAACCGACGAAGCCGGCCAGCACGACGGCGTCCCATCCGCCCTGCATGCCGCAGGCGTAGGCGAGCGCTGCCGGCGCGACGCCGAACGAGATCACGTCGGCGAGCGAGTCGAGTTCCCGCCCCAGGGTGGACGCCACCTTGCGCCAGCGCGCGATCCGCCCGTCGAGCACGTCGAAGATGAAGGCCAGGGGGATCAGTGCCATGCCGAACATCAGCATCCGCTGGTCGCCGTCCTGCAGGTAACGCATCGCGGCGAATACCGCGCCGGTGCCGCAGAAAGCGTTGCCCAACGTGAACCAGTCGGCAAGCTGGAAATCGCGAAGCATCGTGAAATGGCGGGGACGGGACATCGTGGCTCCAGGAATCAGCAGGTCGTACATCGTGCGGGCAGCGGCGCAATGACGCGTGATCGGCGCCCCTGCCCACGGGCACTTGCATGACTGATATCAAATTGATATCAATAAACGTCAACTTCCCGAGACGAACACCCATGAAAGAAACTTCGGTCCGCTCTCTGCCCGGCATTCCGATTCTGCTGGTGCAGCTCCTGGTGATCGGGCTGTGCGTCTACTCGTTTCTCGCCACAAAGGGCAGCGATTCCATGCAGCCGATGGCGTCGATCGGCGTGGCCCTGCTCACCGCGTTTCTTTCGACGGGCCTTTACATGGTGGAACCCAACCAGGCCGCCGTACTCAGTCTGTTCGGCAAGTACGTCGGCACCGACAAGTCCAACGGCCTGCGCTGGAACAATCCATTCCTGACCAAGAAGAAGGTCAGCCTGCGGGTGCGCAACTTCGAGAGTGGGCGGCTCAAGGTCAACGAACTCGAAGGCAGTCCGATCGAGATCGCCGCGGTCATCGTGTGGCGGGTCGTGGACTCGGCGGAAGCCGTGTTCAACGTCGACGACTATGCGAGCTTCGTCCAGATCCAGTCGGAAGCCGCCTTGCGCGCAATGGCGACCAGTTATCCCTACGACCAGCACGACGACGGCCAGATCTCATTGCGCAGCCACCCGACGGAAATTTCCGAGCGGCTCAAGGAGCAGCTCGACGAGCGCCTGACCGCAGCCGGTGTCGACGTGCTGGAGGCGCGCATCAGCCATCTCGCCTACGCGCCGGAGATCGCCCAGGCGATGCTGCAGCGCCAGCAGGCCAGTGCGGTCATCGCAGCGCGCACCCGGATCGTGGCCGGCGCGGTGGGCATGGTGGAACTGGCGCTGGCGGAACTGCAGAAGAGCGGCGTGGTCCAGCTCGACGAAGAGCGCAAGGCGGCCATGGTCAGCAACCTGCTCGTCGTGCTGTGCGGCGATCGCGGCACCCAGCCCATCGTCAACGCCGGCTCGCTGTACTGATGGCGACACATCATCTCGCGGCGCTGCTGTTCGCACTGATGGCGGTGCCGGCGTTCCTGTCGGCGCGCTGGCTCGCCCAGGGCCGCCTGCCGCTGTCGAACGGCAGTACCGGCATGACCGTCCGCGACAAGGCCGTGCTCGACAACAAGCTCGCGCGGCTGCTGCGGATGATCGGCCTGGCGATGCTCGCCACCGCGGCGGGCCTGGTGCTGTGGGGCGAGCAGGAGCGCCGTCTGCTCGGCCTGATCGTGGTGATGTTCCTCGTCGTCAACGGACTCGCCGCCGCCTGCATCTATACCGTCGCCAGCGCCAAGCGGCGCGCACGCCGGGGCGGCGGATGAGCGAGAAGAAGGCCTATCCGCTGCGCATCAATGCCGAGATCCTCGCGGCGGTGCAGCGCTGGGCCGACGACGAGCTGCGCAGTGCGAATGCACAGATCGAATACCTGCTGCGCGATGCATTGCGCCGCGCGGGACGCATTGCCCCACCCGAACACCCCGATCCCCTCGAGGACACGAACGATGAGTGAGCGTTGGCAATACAAGGTGGAGGAGACCAAACCGACCTTCCTCGGCAGCATCAAACCTGTCGATATCGAGGAGCGCCTGCAGGCCCTCGGGTTGCAGGGCTGGGAACTGGTCAACGCGGTCCACGCCACGGCGGTCGGCCCGACCCTGCTGTTCCTGAAGCGCCGGCTGTGACCGCGCAGATACCGATGCCGCGGCCGCGGCAGGACCTGCGTCTGGCGGTGGCGCTGGCGGCGGTGGCCGCTGCGGCCACGGTTGCCGTCATTCCGTACCTGCTGCAACTCGACCCCGCGCGCACGGCCCAAAGCGCCCAGGTGCCGCTGCCCGCGCTGATCGCGATCCAGGCGATGACGATGTTCATCGTCTGCGCCCTGCTCGGCTGGGCGGGCCTGCGCATGGGCCACCGCGTCGGCCTCGGCGCTCCCTTGTTGCAGCGCTGGGTCAACCGCCATGGCGATGCCCGTCTGCGGGACCGCGGGCCCGCAACGGCGGTCGGCCTGGGCATCGCCGTAGCGGTCGTGATCCTTGTCCTGTCCCGCGCGCTCGACCCCCTGCTGCTGCCGCCCACCCAGGTGGAAATGACCGACATCGTCGGCGGGCGCAGCGCGCTCTATGGCGCCCTTGCGTCCTTCTACGGCGGCGTGGTCGAGGAACTGCAGTTGCGGCTGTTCCTGATGACGCTGATCGCGTGGGCCGCCACGCGCCTGGCGCGGCTGGTGCGGCGGCGCGGTGGTTCCGATGGCAGCCTGTCGCCGCGCATCGCCTGGCTCGCAATCCTCATCGCTGCGCTGCTGTTCGGCGTCGGCCACCTGCCGGCCGCCGCGACCATCTGGGGTCTCGACGCGGGCGTGGTGCTGCGCACGTTGCTGCTCAATGGCCTGGGCGGTGTCGTATTCGGATGGCTGTACTGGCGACGTGGTTTCGAGATGGCGGTGCTGGCGCATTTCGCAGCCGATATCGTCCTGCATGCGCTGGTGCCCCTGCTGCTGCCGCAAGGCGTGCTGTAGGTCACGCCCCCGCGCCGTCCAAGCGAGCCGACCATGCGCAGCCACGCCACCGTGCCCGCCACCCTGCTCGTCACGACGATCGGCGGGGGGACGCGCGGTGCCGGCGGCGGATGCTCAAGCCAAGGTGAAGCGTCTGCTCGAGCAACTGGACCCATCGAACTCCCGCCGCGGCCATTGCCACGTTCGCCCCGCAGATGGCAGCTGCGTTCGATGCCGATTCCCTCCACACCGTTCCAGACACAGATCGAACCGGCCGCCCCAGTCACCTCGCGCGATACGCCGCGGCTCGACCGGAAGCCCCGCATGAGCGTCGTGGTCACGCGGGTCCACCGCGCGCGGGCCAGCCTCGATGCGAGCGTGGCGATCGAGCCGAACGCCGGGGCGCCGGCCTGCAGGTCGTGCCCGCCGCCACGGCGCCCTGACGACCGGGCGGGCGCCCGCTAAGCTGCCGGCATGCAGACTCCCCCGCCCCGCATCCTGTTCAACACGCCCGATATCGAGCTCTGGCCGGCGGATCTGCTGCGCGCGCGCGGCAACCGTGATGCCCGGCTGCTGTCACAGGCCTCGCACGTACTGCGGCGCAAGCGCGACGGGCGCTACCTGGCGGCCGTGGTCGGCACTGGCCTCGCAGGCCTGCTGCCGGGCTGGCAGCGCGGCGTCGATATCGACGCGGCCCTGGACCTGCTCGACGCCGGCCTGCATGCGCCTGCATCGGCAGTGGTGCCCAGCCTGCCTTTGACCGGAGTCGAAACACGGCTGCACGTCCTCGGCCTCGAGGCCGACGCCTACGCATCGCGTACCGGCCTGGCCCTGCTTGCCGAGCCTGCGTGGCTGGCGTTCGCGGGATTCGACCGCTACCGCCGCCCCCTGTGGCTGGATAGCCGCACGACCCGCGCATGGCATGCAATGCGACGCGCGGCGCTGGCGGATGACATCGTGCTCGACGCGGTTTCCGGCTATCGCAGCCACGACTACCAGTTCGCCATCTTCGAGCGCAAGCTCGCGCGCGGCCTCGAGCTGGAGGAGATCGTGGCGGTCAACGCCGCGCCGGGCTACAGCGAGCACCACACCGGAAGCGCGCTCGACATCAGCGCGCCAGGCGAGCCGGCCGCCGAAGCCTCCTTCGAGGCCACCCCCGCGTTCGCGTGGTTGCAGCGACATGCGGCCAGTCATGGTTTCACGATGAGCTATCCGCGCGACAACCCGCACGGCATCGTCTACGAGCCCTGGCACTGGCGGCATCACGCCGCCGCTGGCTGAGCAGCCGAGGCGGCTGCGACCTTCCCCGCCCGCGCCGTCCTGGACTGCGGTCAGCGACGCAGCGCAGCCACTGCCTGCAGCGCCCATCCCAGCATCGTCAACATGCCGCCCCAGGGCGCGTAGAACGCGGGCCCCGCGAACAGGTGCCGCGACACCAGCGCCCCTGTGAACAACAGCGTGCCCAGCAGCAGCATGAGCAGCGAGGTCATCTCGAGCGCGCCACGCACCGCCCGGCCCAGTACGACGAGCACGATGCCGTGCCCGAATGCGAATACGGCCGCGGTCTGCAGCGCGGCCTGCGCGTCGCCACTGGTCGCATGTGAGGCGTAGGCCGACAGGCCCACCGAAAGCCCCGCCAGCAGCGCGCCGGCGGCGACCAGTCCGGCGACGTGACGGGCCGCGCGCGTGAATCCGAATCCCATGCCACTCCTCCAAGGCCGGCGGCTACTGCGAGCTCCCCGGAGCCGGCTGCAAAAGGGGGCCTGAAACGAAACACGCCGCGTCCCGGGGGACGCGGCGTGCGCGATGACACTTCGGGAAGCGACCCTGCTTATTCGGCCGGGGCGGCTTCCTGCGTCGCGTCCGCAGCAGGCGCTGCAGCAGGCGTCGCGTTGGCAGCGGCCGCGGCCTGCGGATCACGCAGCGTCCAGAACACCTCGAACTCGCCGTTCTCGGTGAACGCCGCATCGATGCCGTTGCGGTAGTTCTCGTACGGACGATCGGTGACTTCCAGGCCCTGCGTCAGCGCCCAGGCGCGGACCGCGTTGCGGACATTGTCGAGCTCGGCCATGAAGCCCTTGTAGTCGGCACGAGCGACACGGGCGCGCGGCAGGTAGACCGCCTTCACCGGACCGAGCAGCTCGAGACCGGTCAGCTCCACGGCATCCGTGGTCGGCGCTGCCACCGGCGCGGCAGCCGTCGCATTCTCGCCGTCCGCCCCGTTCTCGCCTTCCGCAGCCGCCGGTGTAGCCGAACCGGCGCCCTTCTTGCGGACCGGCATTGCGATGTCGAAGGTGTAGGTCTCGCGGCCCAGCTCGGTGGTGATCACGCGCAGCGGACCAGCGGACTCGAGGCCGTTCGCTGCCATGGTGCGGTTGATCCACTCCAGGTTCTGCTTCATCGAGTCTTGGATGACCTGGTTGTTGCGTTCCACCGCACCGGCGCTGACCAGCAGCAGGTTCTCGGCCGGGCGATCAGCCGCCGCCAGGTTGGCCAGCGTGCTGCCCTCGGCGCGGTAGTCGACGTTCGGCACCGCGGCGAGCATGTTCGTCAGCCGATCCAGGCCCAGCTTCATGCCGTCACCGACGTTGCGGCTGACGTACAGGCCCGCGAACCGGCCGAGGAGGTCCCAGCCGTAATCGACGTTGTAGGTCTGGGTGATCTCGATGTTGCGGTTGTTGCGGCCCGTCGGACGCAGCTGGAAGATCATGGTCTTGTCGTTGCCCCGGTTCGGGGTTTCCAGCGCGTAGACCACCCGGCTCTGCGGCACGGACTCGGTGATTTCCCAGCTGCCGTCGCCGACGCGCTTGAGACTGGAGCTGTAGTCGATGCGTGCGCCGACACCGGAAACGGGACCGGAAAGCTTGAGCTCCGCGCCCGGGTCGTAGGCGGTGACGGGCGACCAGTCCTTGAAACGCTGGAGGCTGTTGAGCGTATCGAACACGATCGTCTGGCGACGGTTGGTTTCCGCCGACTCGGTCAACGTGCGGCTGGAGGGAAGCAGAACGGCCACCACAAGAAACAGCACGGCGACGATGACGCAAGAGATCAGCAGTTCGAGCAGACGGGTCATTCAGAGTTCTCCAGGACCAGATCCGGCCTGAGGCGGCACAGACCGGCAATCGTATCAAGTTGCGTGGGGGCGAGCGAGTCTATCGATGGATTTTGCAATGGTGTCGAGTGGAAGGGCGACCCACTGGAACACGTGGGTCCCAGCGACTCAGCGCACCTCCCCGGCGATCCGCCGGACACGGTCCGGAAGGAGGCGCCCAGGCGGCGGCTGAGACCGGCTGGAGCGTCCCCCAGGCAATGGCGGGACATCGGCTTGCGCGGCTCCGATCTGTCCGCGACTGCCGCGACAGACCTGCCGTGGCAGCAGAACCCGCGGAACGGTAATTCAAACGGACTGGAGTGCAAAGGCTTTCTTCGGCTTTTGTCGACGGTAGCCCGCTGGCCAACGCGGCCCGGGGCTGCGGGAGGCAGGCCCTCGTCGCGGCGCGCCAGACGCGGGCGAAGTGTCGCGGCCCCGCAGACGAAGGCCCGCCTGCCGGCAGCTACCGCCGGCTCTGCGCGGCCCCGCCGTCCCCCAGCCCGGTCAGACCAGCTGCAGCTCGAAGGCCTTCAGGACAGCCCGGGTCCGGTCGCGCACGCCGAGCTTGGAGAGAATGTTCGAGACGTGATTCTTGATCGTGCCTTCGGCGACGCCCAGGGAGTTGGCGATCTCCTTGTTCGAAAACCCGCCTGCCATCAGGCGCAGGATCTCGGTCTCCCGATCGGTCAACGGATCCGGGCGATCGAGACTGACGAATTCGTTCCGCATCTGCTCAAGTCCGGTGAGCAGGCGCTGGGTCACCGCCGGCTGCACGAGCGATCCGCCACCGGCGACGGTGCGGATCGCGCCCACCAGCTGGTCCAGCGAGACATCCTTGAGCAGGAAGCCCTTGGCACCGGCCTTCAGGCCTGCGAGCACCAGCTGATCGTCGTCGAAGGTGGTCAGGATGATGGTCGGTGGCAACGTGCCGGCCCGGGACAGCGACTGGATCGCTTCCAGGCCGGACATCACCGGCATGCGCATATCCATCAGCACCACGTCCGGCCTGGCCTGCGGAATGGTCTCCACGGCCTGCTTGCCATCGGACGCCTCTGCGACCACTTCGATCCCCCCGTCGAGCGCGAGCAGGGAACGGATGCCCTGGCGGACCAGGGTCTGGTCGTCGACCAGACAGACTCGAATCATGGTGTTTCCCCTTTGTACGGATTCATGCCGGACGCCCCCTGCCCCGGCGCGCAGCATCGCGCAGCCCGGTCGCATCCGCCAGCGGCAATTCCAGACGCAGCACGAAGCCGCGATCGGGCGCGGTTTCGACCTGCAGGCTGCCGCCATAGGCCGCCAGCCGCTCGCGCATGCCGGTCAGACCGTTGCCGGCGCGCGTGACCTCGGCGCCGCGCCCGTCGTCGCGCGCGTCGAGCCGGACCGCATCGGCATCCTGGCTGTAGCGCAGCCGCAGCAGGCTCGCGCCGGAATGGCGCACCGCGTTTGTAATGATCTCCTGGGTACAGCGCAGCAGCACGTGGGCGCGCTCGGGATCGTCGACGACGAACTGCACCGGCAGCTGCATGTCCACCTGCAGGCTGGGCACATGCTCGGCCAGCGGCAGCAGCGTCGCGCGCATGTCGATCGCATCATCGTCGCGCAGCTGGCTCACCGCCTCGCGCACGTCGCTGAGCAGCAGTTTGGCCAGCGTCTGCGCCTGGTTCACATGCTCCTGTGCCTGACCGCTGGCCAGGTGGCTGGCGATCTCGAGATTGAGGCTGAGCGCGGTCAGGTGATGGCCCAGCAGGTCATGCAGCTCGCGCGAGATCCGGGTGCGCTCGTTGACCCGGACGCTCTCGGCCAGCAGCGCCCGCGTCGCCCGCAGCTCGGCATTGAGGCGGCGCTGCTCCTCGCGCGCCTGGGCCTGCTGGCGCGCGACGAAGCCGGTGACGAAGGCGAAGCCGGTGAAGCCGACATACAGCGCCGCCTGCAGCACGGCCTCGACCCAGGTGAAATCGAAACCCCGCACATAGACCGGCACGATCACGAATTCGCAGGCCACCAGCAGCGCCACGCCCACCCAAAGCGGCAGCAGCCATGGCAGCACGCAGGCCACCACCATCAGCAGGATGCTGCCCAGCCCGCTCTGGCTGTAGTAGCTGATTCCGATCGCGCTGCCGGCCAGCAGCAGGACCAGCAGGTGGTCGAAGGCGCGGATCCGGCGCTCGCCGAGGCCGCGCGTGAGCCAGGCGTAGCTCATGCCGAACACGGCCCAGGCCCCCCATGTGGGCCAGCTCTCGATGGCGATCAGCGCGCCGCCCTCTCCCAGGCGCTCGGCCGGCGCCAGCGACAGCATCAGCAGCGGCACGCCGATCACCGCCCAGGTGAACAGGCCGGCGATCCGAAGGAGGCGGTTGTGGTTCAGATGACGGAGCATGCCGGCATGTTAGGCGCATGGCGCCGCCCGGGGACGGGCCTGAAGTCATGCCGGCGGGGCGCGCCCCGGTCGCCCGCCGGACCCTGACATGCAATAATCCTGCCCTGTGCGACGCGCAGCGGCAGGAGCGCCGCGACCGGTCGTCTCGCGCGCCCCCGGTTGTCCCTGGAGTCTGGAATGTCGATCGTCGTCCGCGACGTGCGCGAGCACGAGCTGGATTCCATCCTCGAACTCAACAATGCCGCCGGCCCCTCGATCCTGCCTCTGGACCGGGCGCGCCTCCGCCACCTGCACGACACTGCGGAGTACTTCCGTGTCGCCGAACGCGACGACGCGATGGTCGGGTTCCTGATCGGGTTCGGCGCCGGCAGCGACCACGACAGCAGCAACTTCCGCTGGTTCGAATCGCACCACCCCGATTTCTTCTACATCGACCGCGTCGTCGTCGCCAGCCGCCGTCGCGGCGGCGGTGTCGGTCGCGCGTTCTACGCCGACGTCCAGAGCTACGCGGAAGTCCGCTATCCACTGCTGACCTGCGAAGTGTTCCTCGAGCACGACAACGATCCGGTGCGGCTGTTCCACGGCAGCTTCGGCTTCCGCGAGGTCGGCCAGCACGTGATGCCGGGCACCGAGATCCGCGCCTCGATGCTGGTCAAGGACCTGTGCAGCTACGCCTGGGTACGCGAGACCTATGGCGGCAAGCTGCCCGACGAACCCTGGCTGGGCAAACCCCGCGTGCCAGTCCGCAAATCCGAGGAGTCTGAAGCCTGATGGCGTCCCGCCCCACCCCGCCCGTCGATTTCGAACCGGCCGGCGAACTGAAGATCGGCCAGGTCGGCATCGCCAACCTGCGCGTGCGCACGCTCGACGTCGCGCGCCTTGCCGAAGAGATGCAAAGCCGGGTGTCACGTGCGCCCAAGCTGTTCGACCGCGCCGCGGTGATCCTGGACTTCGGCGGCCTCGCCGAGCTGCCCGACACGCGCACCGCGCGGGCGCTGATCGATGCGCTGCGCGGCGCAGGCGCGCTGCCGGTCGCACTGGCCTGGGGCAGCCCGGCCAACGCCGCGCTCGCCGAAGCACTCGACCTGCCGGTGCTGTCGAAGTTCCGCGCCCAGTACGAAAGTGCCGAAGGAGCGGCGCAGCCGGCCCCGCGCGCCGTGCCGGCCGCGGAATCCGCCCCGGCCCCCGTCCGGCCTGCGCCGTCACCCGCAGCCTCGGCCGAGCCCGGCCTGATCCAGGCCTCGGCAGTACGTTCGGGCCAGCAGCTCTATGCGCAGAACCGCGACCTCACCGTGCTGTCCTCGGTCGGCGCCGGCGCCGAAGTCATCGCCGATGGCTCGATCCACATCTACGGCCCCTTGCGCGGCCGCGCCCTGGCGGGTGCACAGGGGAATGCGATGGCGCGTATCTTCTGCCGCAGCTTCCATGCCGAGCTGGTCGCTGTGGCAGGACACTACAAGGTGCTGGAAGATATTCCCCGCGAACTCCATGGCAAGGCCGTCCAGGTCTGGCTGGAGCATGACGAATTGAAGATCGCCGCACTCGAATGACGGCGACATACCTGGAGATGTGTTTTGGCTGAAATCATCGTGGTCACCTCGGGCAAGGGCGGCGTCGGCAAGACCACCAGCAGCGCGAGCATCGCCATCGGCTTTGCCCGCCAGGGCAAGCGCACGGCGGTCGTCGACTTCGACGTGGGCCTTCGCAATCTCGACCTGATCATGGGCTGCGAGCGCCGGGTGGTGTACGACCTGGTCAACGTCGTGCAGGGCGAGGCATCGCTCAAGCAGGCGCTGATCAAGGACAAGCGCTTCGACAATCTCTACGTGCTGGCAGCGTCGCAGACCCGCGACAAGGACGCGCTGACCAAGGAGGGCGTCGAACGCGTGCTCAAGGAGCTCGCCGATGAAGGCTTCGATTTCATCATCTGCGACTCGCCGGCCGGCATCGAAAAGGGCGCGTTCCTGGCGATGTACTTTGCCGACCGCGCCATCGTCGTGGTCAATCCGGAAGTGTCCTCGGTGCGCGACTCCGACCGCGTCATCGGCCTGCTGCAGTCCAAGACCCGCCGCGCCGAGAACGGCGAGCGCGTGGAGGAACACCTGCTGCTGACCCGTTACAGCCCGGCGCGCGTGGAGACCGGCGAGATGCTGTCGATCACCGACGTGGAGGAAGTGCTGGGCCTGAAGACGATCGGCGTGATTCCGGAGTCCGGCGACGTGCTCAATGCGTCCAACAAGGGCGAGCCGGTGATCCTGGCGAGCGAATCCGCGGCAGGCCAGGCCTACGACGACGCGGTCGCGCGCCTGCTCGGCCAGGAGCGCCCGATGCGCTTCACCACCACCGAGAAAAAGGGCTTCTTCAGCAAGCTGTTTGGAGGCTGATCATGGGTATGTTCGATTTCCTCAGGCCGAAGAAGAACACCGCGTCGATCGCCAAGGACCGCTTGCGCATCATCGTCGCGCAGGAGCGGACCAGCCGCGGCGCGCCGGACTATCTGCCGCTGCTGCAGCGCGAGCTGCTCGAGGTGATCCGCAAGTACGTCAGTATCGACGTCGACGCGGTCAAGGTGGATCTGGTCAAGGACGGCGACCACGACGTGCTCGACATCTCGGTCGCGCTGCCCGAAGAGCGTACGGCGCCCGCTTGAGCGGGACCGTGGATCCGGCTCACGGCATCGACGGCGCGGATGCGGGCGCAGCCGTGCTGCGCCTGGCCGACATCGGCTTCGACGCGCCCACGGCCCTGCTCGCGCGCTACGGACTTGCGCTGCGGCGCGTGCCCGACGGCGCTCCGATTCCCGGCAGCTACTGGGGCGCGCCGGAGGCCGGGATCATCGGCCACGAGGTCCATGCCCGAGGCGACACGCCCGTGCATTCGCTGTTGCACGAAGCGGGCCATCTGATCGTGTTGCCGGCCGAGCGTCGCGCAGAGGTGCATACCGACGCGACCGATTCGGTCGAGGAGGAAGATGCGACCTGCTATCTGCAGATCGTGCTCGCCGACGCGCTGCCGGGTGTCGGACGCGCGCGGCTGATGGCCGACATGGACGCCTGGGGCTACACCTTCCGCCTGGGCTCGGCGCGGGCGTGGTTCGAGTGCGACGCCGAAGACGCACGTGCCTGGCTGCTGGCGCGCGGCCTGTTGCCGGACTGATCGCGCATCCGGTCGGCGGCGCGCAGCCGTCGCCTGCGTACAGTGGCGCCTTCCGTCACTTGCGGCACCTCCGGCGCCGCACTAGCCTCCCGGTACCCCAGTCGACCGGAAGCCGTCCGATGATCCATCGCCATGCCCTGCTCGCCCTGGCGGTCGCCGCGAGCCTGACGCTCGCCGGCTGCAACCGCACCGCCTCCCCCGATGCCGGCACGACGGCCACGGACACCACGACGCCGGGCGACGAAACCGCCGACCAGTTCATCGCCCGGGTCAACGAGGAACTGCGCGCCCTGATGCCGGAGCTGACCGCCTCGCAGTGGCTGTCGGCGACCTACATCAACGACGACAGCCAGCTGCTCGCGGCCAAGTACAACGAGCGCTACCTGGCCCAGCTCAATGAGTGGATCGAGCAGGCGCGCCGGTTCGAGGGTCAACAGATGACGCCCGAAACCGCTCGGGCGATCAACCTGCTCAAGCTCGGCGCCGCGATGCCGCCGCCCCGCGATCCCGAACACCTCGCCGAGCTGACGAAGATCGCCTCGAAGATGGAAGGCACCTACGGCGCGGGCCAGTACTGCACCGGCGAGGGCGAGGCGCGCAGCTGCCGCCAGCTCGGCGAGCTCGAGGACGTACTGCGCAGCAGCCGCGATTACGACGCCCAACTCGATGCGTGGCAGGGCTGGCATACGATCGCCCAGCCGATGCGCGCCGACTACACGCGCTTCGTCGAACTGGTCAACGAGGGCGCACGCGACCTCGGTTTCGCCGATGCCGGCGAGGCCTGGCGCTCGGGTTACGACATGCCGCCTGCCGAGCTCGCCGCGGAGACCGACCGCCTCTGGGGCCAGGTCAAACCACTCTACGAGCAGCTGCACTGCTACACCCGCGCGCGCCTGGACGCGCGCTACCCCGGCCGCGGCACGGTCGACGGCGGCCTGCTGCCGGCGCACCTGATGGGCAACATGTGGCAGCAGGATTGGGGCAACCTGTGGGACATCCTCCAGCCCTACCCGGCTGCCGGCAGCCTCGACGTGACCGGTGCGCTGGAGAAGAACTACCAGACCCTGCTCAACGAACGGATGGTCAGGGAGAACGCGCTGATCGACTCGGATCGTCGCGCCGATGTCGCCCATGCGGCGAAGCTCGAGAACGCAAAGCGCATGAACCAGCGCGCCGAGGACTTCTATGTATCGCTCGGCATGCCGAAGCTGCCGGAGAGCTTCTGGACCAAGACCCAGTTCATCAAGCCGCGCGACCGGGATGTCGTCTGCCACGCCAGCGCCTGGGACATGAACATGGCCGGCGACGTGCGCACGAAGATGTGCACCAAGCCCAACGAGGAAGACTTCACCACGATCTACCACGAGCTGGGCCACATCTATTACGACCTGGCCTACAACAGCCAGCCGCCGCTGTTCCAGGGCGGCGCGCACGACGGTTTCCACGAGGCCATCGGCGACACCGTGGTGCTTGCGATGACCCCGCAGTACCTGCAGACGATCGGCCTGGTCGGCGAACAGCAGCAGACCCAGGAATCGCTGGTCAATTCGCAGATGCGCATGGCGCTGGCCAAGGTATCGTTCCTGCCGTTCGGGCTGATGATCGACCGCTGGCGCTGGGGCGTGTTCGACGGTTCGATCACGCCCGACAACTACAACGCCGCGTGGTGGTCGCTCAAGGCGCAGTACCAGGGCGCCGCCCCGCCGAGCCCGCGCGGCGAGGAGTTCTTCGACGCAGGCGCGAAGTACCACGTACCGGGCAACACGCCCTACACGCGCTACTTCCTGTCGCACGTGCTGCAGTTCCAGTTCTACAAGGCGCTGTGCGATGCGGCCGGCCACACCGGGCCGCTGTACGAGTGCAGCTTCTACGGCAACAAGGCGGCGGGCGAGAAGTTCTGGGCGATGCTCCAGAAGGGCAACAGCCAGCCGTGGCAGCAGACGCTCAAGGAACTGACCGGCGAGGAGCGGATGGACGCCGCCCCCGTGCTCGAATACTTCGCGCCGCTGCAGGCCTGGCTCGCCCAGCAGAACGAAGGCCGGACCTGCGGCTGGACCGCGCCTGCCGCTGCGCAGTCGCCCGCAGCCCCTGCCGCCTCGCAGCCGGCTGCGGAGACGCCGCCTCGCGGCTGACGCCGGAGAACAGGAACTCGGGGCCGGCGCATAGCCGGCCCTTTTTTTTTGCCTTCCCGGGCGGAGGCCGCGGCCACCTCGATGGCGCGGCATCGACCGAAGCTGCACCATGCCCACGCCACTGCACGGCTGCTCCGCTGCAGTCGGCGCTGCTCACTCGGGCCAGCCATGCGCGGCGCGCGGATCAGCCGTGCCGCCCTGCCCGGTACGAATGCGACGCGCCACCAATCAGACCACCCGCCGACCGCGGCCACGTGTCGCGGGATGACCGGCGCCCCAGGTCGGAACTGTCTACATCTGGTCGGTGGGCTCGAGCGATGCCGGTTCACGCGGACAGGCCGGTGCGCGCGTGCCGCGCGAAAGCTCCCAGCGCCAGAACATCCAGCCAACCAGCATGAACGCGGCCGAGGTCGCGGCGAGCAGCAGCGGCTGGTGGCTGACGAGCGGAGACAGCAGACCGGCGACTACGGCATTGAGCACCAGGCCGGTGAAGGCCTGCAGCGACGAGGCCGACCCGCGCTGGCGCGGATACATGTCCAGGATCGCCAGGGTCAGGATCGGGAAGGTCAGCGCGATGCCGAAGGCATTGAGCAGGGCGGGCATGACCGCCCACGGCACGGCGGGCTGGTCGACCAGCAGGTTGTAGGCGACATTCAATGCCACCGCGACGCCGCTGCAGGCGAAGCCGATGTTCGCCAGCCGCGTGCCGGTGATGCGTCCGGCCGC
Source organism: Luteimonas sp. 100069 (assembly GCF_003813845.1). Taxonomy (NCBI): domain Bacteria; kingdom Pseudomonadati; phylum Pseudomonadota; class Gammaproteobacteria; order Lysobacterales; family Lysobacteraceae; genus Luteimonas; species Luteimonas sp. 100069. The sequence continues at coordinate 874,745 of NZ_RPFN01000001.1, read as the reverse complement.
GCGTCCCGAGACCCATGAGCCGAGCATCATGCCGCTGACCATCGGCACGAAGAACCAGCCGAACTGGCGTTCGTTGAGCCCCAGCACATCGACGACGAATACCGGTGTCGAGGCGATGTACAGGAACAGCGCCGAGAAATTGAATGCACCGGCCGCGGCGAGGCGCTGGAAGCGGCCGTTGGTGACGATCGCCACGTAGTCGCGCAGCAGCCGCCGCGGCGCGAGCGAAATGCGGTGTTCGCGCGGGTGGGTTTCCGGCAACCAGAGCCAGACCACGACCAGCAGCACCAGCGAGAACGCCACGAGGAACCAGAAGATCAGCGGCCAGCGGCCCCAGCCCAGCAGCCAGCCGCCGATGATCGGCGCGATCGCGGGCGCGATGCTGAAGATCATCATGACCTGGCTCATCAGCCGCTGCGCATCGTCGCCCTGCAGCACATCGCGGATCACCGCGCGCCCGACGATCAGACCGACACCCGCCGATAGCCCCTGCAGCGCGCGGAATGCCAGCAACGTGACCAGGTCGGTCGACAGCGCGCAGCCCACCGAGGCGAGCACGAACACCACCAGGCCGCCGAGAATCACCGCGCGCCGGCCGATGGCATCCGACAGCGGCCCATGGACGATGCTCATCAGCGCATAGGCGATCAGGTAGACGGCGATCGTCTGCTGCATGGCTGCAGGATCCGCGTCGAGATCGCGGCCCATGGCCGGGAACGCCGGAAAGATCGTGTCGATCGAGAACGGTCCGAACATCGCCAGACCTGCCAGCAGCAGAGCCAGTGTGCGGATCGACGGCATGCGGGGCTGCCTCACGCGGCCACCCGCCATGCGCTTGCGGGGGCAGCTGCCGCGGAGGGGGAGGACGCGACGGCGGCGGCGGTACAACAGGATTCGGACATGGGGACCCCGGCAGACGTCCGTATTCACGGACCGTTCGCGGCGCAGGCGCCGCACGGAAGCGCGACATCATAGGCGGGTCCATGCGCACGCCCCGGCAACGACGCGTTCCGCCGGCCGACGGGCACGCGCGGGGGCGCAGGGGCCCGGTATAATGCGCCGTGTATGCAGTGGGAGAAGCGGGCGCTCCTCGTGAGCGTCCCTGCCGTAGGCGCAACCGCCCGGAATCGCTCAGGCCCAGTACCGCTGCAGCGGCAACACTCTGGAGAGACCGGAGGCCCGTAGGGGCACACCCGGCGCCGAAGGGGCACGAAGCACATCGCTTCCAAACTCTCAGGCAAAAGGACAGAGGGGCACGCGGAAGACCGGCGGTCTTGCGCCAGCGTCGACCCGAGTGGATCGACACGGGCGTGCGCCGGCACTCCATTGCCCCGCACATTCCGGATGCCCGCCATGACCGCCGTCTCCCTGCGCGACCTCGAACACTCCTCGGCCTTCGTCGAGCGCCATATCGGCCCCAACGACGCCGAGATCGCCCACATGCTCGAGGTCGTCGGCCACGAATCGCTCGATGCGATGACCGACGCGATCGTGCCTGCCACGATCGCCTCGCGTGCGCCGCTGGCCCTGCCCGACGCGATGACCGAAGTCGATGCGCTGGCGAAGATCCGCGGCGTGGCCAAGCGGAACACCGTGCTGCGCAGCGTCATCGGCCAGGGCTATTACGGCACCCACACGCCCAACGTCATCCTGCGCAACATCCTCGAGAATCCGGCCTGGTACACGGCCTACACGCCGTATCAGGCGGAGATCTCGCAGGGCCGCATGGAAGCGCTGATCAACTTCCAGACCATGGTCACCGACCTGACCGGCATGGACATCGCCAATGCCTCGCTGCTGGACGAGGCGACCGCAGCCGCCGAGGCGATGACGCTGGCCAAGCGTTCGGCGAAGTCGAAGTCCAACGTGTTCTTCGTCGCCGATGACCTGCATCCGCAGACGCTCGACGTGCTGCGCACCCGGGCCGATGGCCTGGGCATCGAGCTGCTGGTCGGTCCGGCGGCCGACGCCAGGGACGCTGAGAGCTATGGCGTGCTGCTGCAGTACCCCAACACCTTCGGCCGCATCGACGACCATTCGGCCGTGGCCGAGGCCGTGCATGCGCGCGGCGGCATCGTTGCGGTGGCGACCGATCTGCTGGCCCTGACCCTGATCCAGGCACCGGGCCGCTGGGGCGCCGACATCGTCGTCGGCAATACCCAGCGCTTCGGCGTGCCGTTCGGCTTCGGCGGCCCGCATGCCGGCTTCATGGCCTGCCGCGATGCCTACAAGCGCTCGATGCCGGGCCGCCTGATCGGCGTGTCGGTCGACGCGGACGGCAACCAGGCCTACCGCCTGACGCTGCAGACCCGCGAGCAGCACATCCGCCGCGAGAAGGCGACCTCCAACATCTGTACCGCGCAGGTGCTGCTGGCCGTGATGGCCTCGATGTACGCGGTCTACCACGGTCCGGATGGACTGACCCGCATCGCCCGCCGTACGCACCGCTTCGCCTCGATCCTCGCTGCCGCACTCGGCAAGGCCGGCGCGACGGTTGGCGATGCGTTCTTCGATACGCTGCACGTGAGCGGCGTCGATGCCGATGCACTTCACGCCAGCGCGTGCGCAGCCGGCTTCAACCTGCGCGCGATCGACGCGTCCTCGGTCGGCATCAGCCTCGACGAGACCACGACCCGCGATGAAGTCGTCGCGCTCGCCAAGCTGTTCGGCGCGGAGGCCGACATCGAGGCACTGGACGCCGAGACCGCCGATGCGCTGCCGCAGGCACTCGCACGCGACACGCAGTTCCTGACCCACCCGGTGTTCAATACCCACCACAGCGAACACGAACTGCTGCGCTACATGCGCATGCTGGCCGACCGCGACCTGGCGATGGACCGCACGATGATCCCGCTGGGCTCGTGCACGATGAAGCTCAACGCCACCGCCGAGATGATCCCGGTCACCTGGCCGGAGTTCGCCAACATCCATCCGCTGGCGCCGGCCGACCAGACCGTCGGCTACAGCGAGCTGATCGACGGACTCGAGGCGATGCTGGTCGAGATCACCGGCTACGACGCGGTGAGCTTCCAGCCGAACTCAGGCGCGCAGGGCGAGTTCGCCGGCCTGCTCGCGATCCGCGCCTACCAGAAGGCGCAGGGCCAGGGCCATCGCGACATCTGCCTGATTCCCGAGTCGGCGCACGGCACCAATCCGGCATCGGCGCAGATGGTCGGCATGACCGTGGTGGTCACCCGCTGCGACAAGGACGGCAACGTCGACATCGACGACATCCGCGCCAAGGCCGAGAAGTATTCGGATCGCCTGGCCGCGATCATGATCACCTACCCCTCCACGCACGGCGTGTTCGAGGAGGATGTGGTCGCGATCTGCGACATCGTCCACCAGCACGGCGGCCAGGTGTACACCGACGGCGCCAACATGAACGCCCTCGTCGGCGTGGCCAAGCCCGGCAAGTGGGGTTCTGACGTCTCCCATCTGAATCTGCACAAGACCTTCTGCATTCCGCACGGCGGCGGCGGCCCGGGCGTCGGCCCGTGCGCGGTCAAGTCGCACCTTGCGCCCTACCTGCCGCGCGCGCTCGGCGGCGACGGCGAGGTCGGCATGGTCTCGGCGGCGACCTTCGGTTCGGCGTCGATCCTGCCGATCAGCTGGATGTACATCGCGATGATGGGCGCTGCCGGCCTGCGCCGCGCGACCCAGGTTGCGCTGCTCAACGCCAATTACGTGGCCAAGCGCCTGGCGCCGCACTTCCCCACGCTCTACACCGGCCGCAATGGCCTGGTCGCGCACGAGTGCATTCTCGACCTGCGCCCGATCAAGGACGCGACCGGGATCAGCGCCGAGGACGTGGCCAAGCGCCTGATCGACTTCGGCTTCCACGCGCCGACGCTGAGCTTCCCGGTCTCGGGCACCTTGATGGTCGAGCCGACCGAGAGCGAGTCGCTGCACGAACTCGACCGCTTCATCGACGCGATGATCCAGATCCGCGGCGAGATCCGCAGCATCGAGGAGGGTCGTCTCGACCGCGAGGACAACCCGCTCAAGCACGCCCCCCACACCGCGATGCAGGTCACCGCTAGCGAGTGGACCCACAGCTATCCGCGCGAACTGGCCGCGTTTCCGCTCGCGACGCTGCGCCACACCAAGTACTGGCCGCCGGTCGCGCGCGTCGACAACGTGCACGGCGACAAGAACGTGTTCTGCAGCTGCATTCCGGTGGGCTCGCCGGAAGAGGAACCCGAGGCCTTCAGCGAGCCTGACGTCGTCTGACGGCTTCGGGCAGGGGCGCGGCGACTGCGCCGCGTCACCTGCCGGCCACTGGCCCGGCGCGTCCGGGTCGTTTGGCCGACTGGCCTGCCGTCCGGATGCCACGCCGTGGCGGGCTCCGCCCCCGCGGCGCTGCCGCACTCCGGTGTCCGGCATGAGCACGCCTGCGCTGCGACCCCTTACGCCGCTTCCTTCCACGCGGCCGGACGCGAGCACGCACGCCGCCGCTCCCCAGCATGCATCACCTCGGCTTTGCGCCGCGCCGTGAGCCAGCAGCCGCTGCGCCGCACCTGGGGACACTCCAGAAACCGGGTCAAGCAAGCGGATCTCCGATGCGGGCGCCGCCCGGCGAGGGCTCGTGGTCCGCAATCGGCATGCCCGGGTGGAGGGGCACGGACACAGACAACCAGCGGTGAACCGTTGGGGAGCATCCATCGATCCACGTCGGCGCCGGGACATTGCACGCGCCCGAGACAGTAGCCGCTGATCAGTCAGCCTTACCCGCCTGCAGCGTCATCGACGCCAGCAGTGCGTCGATCGCCATCGGCCGGCCGAGGTGATAGCCCTGCGCCTGGTCGCAGCCGTGCGCCCGCAGCCATTCGAGCTGTCCCGCCTCCTCGACGCCTTCGGCGATGATCGACAGGCCCAGCCCATGTCCGAGCGCGATCATCGCCCGGCAGATCGCCGCACTGCGGGAGTCGCGGGTCACGTCGCGGACGAAGCCACGATCGATCTTCAGATGATCCAGCGGGAGTTCGCGGAGGTAGGCCATGCTCGAAAACCCGGTACCGAAGTCGTCGAGCGACAGGCACAACCCCGCCTCCCGCAGGGCGCCCATCAGTGAGCGTGCATCTTCGGGATGGCGCAACAGGACGCTCTCGGTCAACTCCAGATGCAGCGCATGCGCGGGCAGCTTGTGGCGCTCGAACAGGCGGCGGATCGCGTCGGCCGACATGCCGGCCTCGAACTGCACGGCCGAGACGTTCACCGCGATCGCCACGTCGCCATGTCCGGCCGCGTCCAGCCGGCTATGCAGGCGTGCGGATTCCTCGAGCACCCAGGTGCCGATCGGCACGATCAGCCCGGACTCCTCGCACAGCGGGATGAACTGTGCCGGAGGCACGAAGCTGCCGTCGCCCTGGCGCCAGCGCAACAGGGCTTCGAGCGCGACGACACGTCCCCGGGCCAGATCGAAGATCGGCTGGAAGTGCAGTTCGAACTCGCGATGCTCATGCGCCTGGCGCAGCTGGCGCACCATCGCCAGCCGCCCCGTCGCCTGTTCGGCCATCGCGGCGCTGTAGGGAACGACCTGCAGGTTCTCGCGCCGCGCGTGCAGCGAGGCGAGCGCCGCATTGCCGATGACCTTCTCGGCGCCGCCGTCCTCGCACGTGCCGATTGCCAGACCGATCCATGCGCCCAGCGGGAACGTGCCGCCTTCCGCCTCGACGGGCCGGCCGATGGCGTCCACGAGCGCTGCGACCATCGCGTCCATTTGGCCCGGATCGAGCGCGGCGATGACGAAGGTCTGCGATGGCAGGTAGCCACTGATCCCGCAGTCCTCGGCCACGCGACGGAAGCGTGCGGCCACTTCGCACAGGATGCTTTCGCCAGCGCGCCGGCCCTGCGTCGGCGCAACCAGTTCGAGATCGCGCAACTGCAGGTAGGCCACCGCGAACCCATTGCCCGCCTTTGCCGCGCAATGCGCGTCCAGCTGCTCGGCCAGTGCAGGCAGGTTGAGCATGCCGGTGGTGACGTCATGGCTGGCGCGCCAGGCCAGGGCCCGCTCGTAGCTCGCCTGTGCACCGATGTCTTCGGCGAGTACCAGACGCGCCTGCCGGCCGTCGAGCTCGATCGTGCGTGCATGCATGCGCACTTCGACGAGGCGCCCGTCGCGCGCCTTCAGGAGCCAGTTCCGTTGCAACCCGTCCGGCCCTCCCCCGTCCAGCAGCACCTCGCGACCGGCCGCATGGTCCTGCGGCGCGAGCAGATGGATGACCGAAAGATTCCGCAGGTCTTCGCGGCTGTAACCATAGGTGTCGACCGCCGCTTCGTTGACCGCCAGGAACCGCAGATCCTCGAGATCGTAGACCCATGAGGGCAACGGGTTGCGCTCGAACAGATGACGGAACTGCTGCTCCGCAAGCGCCATGCGCGACTGTGCGTCGCGGCGTTCGGTGATGTCGGTGACCGTCCCCGTCATCACCGCCCCGCCGCGGTCGTTGATGGTCGCGCCACGTGCCTTCAGCCAGCGCATGCCGCCGTCGGGGAGACAGACACGATATTCCTGCGCAAACGGCAACCCGTCCTTCTGCAGGGCCAGGAGTTCGCAGCGCACCCGCTCCCGGTCGTCTTCGTGGAGACGGTCGAAGAGTGCTTCGAACGGCACGTGACCTTCCCGGCGCTCCAGGCCGAAAAGCGCTGCCATCTCCTCGGTGACGCGCACATGCTCCGCACCTGGAGACAACCGCCATACCCCGGTCGCCGACGCCAGCTGCGCCTGCTGAAGCCAGTCCGCCTGCTCGGCAACCGCTGCGGCCAGGCCCACCTGAGCCCGCTCGTCCCGGCGCGCGCGGCGCAGAACGACAGCGAATCCGAGCCAGTAGAACCCTGCAATGCCCAGCGCTGCGGCCGAGTACAGACGCCATGGTGCGAGCGCTTCGTGCAGCCCGATGCCCGCGCTGACGACAAAGGGATACTCACTGTTGCCACTGAAGGTGAAGGCCCGTCTGATACCGTCAAGCGGACTCACCCATTCGTCGATCAGTCGGCCATCGCCGTGGGCGAGCTGGCCGGGGAGTTCGACCTGCCGCCCCACGTGTCGGCCCTCTCCGAACCGGGCCAGGACCACACCGTCACGCGTGTAGACCGTCGCGCTGCCATCGCGCCCGATATCGAGCGCGTTGACCATCCACTCCAGCTCGCGGGTCCGGAACATCGCGACCAGCCAGCCCCCGTCCGCCATCCGCATTGCCAGAGGCAGCAGCCATTCGCCGGAATGCCGCAGCAGCGGACCCGCGGTCAACGGCGCGGTTCCCGGCGCCAGGGTCGCGAGCCACTCGGCGACCTGCTCCCGAGCGCCCGGATACGCCGCACCGGTGGTGCCCGCGTTGCCGGTGCTGCCGTAGACCACGATGCGTTCGATCTCGTCGTGCCGGGCGACCACGGCGTTGATCGAGAATTCGAGGTGCGTCGCGGCGAGATCGTCGGCACGTTCGCCGAAGAACGCGCGCTCGGCGGCGATCCCCTCCATTGCCCGCTCGAGGTTCCGCATTTCGTAGTAGACCGGGCGATCGATTCCGTTGGCCAGCGCCACACTCTGGCGGAATGCGGCTTCCAGACGCGCCTGCCGATCGAACAGCATCAGGGCGCCGAGCCCGATCATGAGCACCAGGCCAAGCCAGAGGCCGATGTTGCGTATCGCGCGCACCGAGCGCATGCGCCTGGTGGTCAGTTGCGGTTCGCTCACCTGTCGGCCGCTCCGTACAACAGTCTTGGCCCCATATTGCCTCCCAACCCGACCGCGTGCCATCTGCAGCGCTCCGCGCCCCGCGCCGCGCCAGAGATCGGTTGGAACATCGATGCATCGTCATCGCACTCCGCTGCGGCGTTCACGGCCTTTTACCCGGAAAACCGTCATGGTCGGTCCACTTCCAGGCAGGGACATGTCATGTCGAAAAACCACGCGCCCCCCGGCCCGAACTCCGACAAGCCCCCGCAGACCGCCAATGTGGGCGTCAACGATCGCAAGGCCTCCAAGGCGGACGACTACGCCCACGACAACAATCGCTCGGGCGAGGGAAACGACGCATCGCTGACCAGTGGGCCGGCCTTCGAGCGCCGCGTACATGCCGATGGCTCGGTCAGCGGCGCCCCGCCGGAGATCGACGACGAGACCTCCGGCGAAGTCAATGCGGAACAGGGAAAAAGCGCCGCTACTCCGGCGCGCAAGGGCCCGGCTGGCGCGAGCTGAGCGGTCGCACCCGTGCCGCGGGTCGATGGCGGCCAGCGCGCCTCAGGAACGCGTCCGAAGGGAATCGGAATACGGCACTGCGACTACCTGCATGTCCGCGTGGCCGGTACCGTGAGCCGTGCGCGCTCAGAAACAGTCCACGCGCTTCGGCGGCGACAAAAAAAGCGCTCCCTCCGGATCGCAGATCCAAGCTTGAGTCTGGGGTGGTCGCTTCGCGCGACGCCCGTCGTCCCACGGACCGCTGTGTGCTGGCGGTCGCGCGCGGGGACAGCGGCACGGGAGTGTCTTGGATCGAGTCCGACCCCCGCAAGACGGTCCGGTTGCACACGCAAGGAACTCGCGACCGCGCAGCGCGATCCCCACCCCGCTTTCCAACTGTCTGGCCCCGTACCAGCCGCGTGCACCCGCGCAGGACAGACGGCGATCCCCTAGAATCCGCACCGTCCTCACCCCCCGGAGTCATCGCATGTCCTCATCCCCTCTCGCGTACCGCCGCGTCCTGCTCAAGGTGTCCGGCGAGGCCCTGATGGGAGGAGAGGACTATGGCATCGATCCCAAGGTGATCGGACGTCTTGCCGACGAGGTCATCGAGGCCCAGAAGGCTGGCGCCGAGGTCGGCGTGGTCATCGGCGGCGGCAACATCTTCCGCGGCGCGGGCCTGGCGGCCGGCGGTATGGACCGGGTCACCGGCGACCAGATGGGCATGCTGGCCACCGTGATCAACGCGCTGGCGATGCAGGACGCGCTGGAGAAGCGCGGCGCTCGCGTCCGCGTGATGAGTGCGATCAAGATCAACGACGTCTGCGAGGACTACATCCGCCGCCGCGCGATCCGCCACCTGGAAAAGGGCCGCATCGGGATCTTCGCCGCAGGCACGGGCAATCCGTTCTTCACCACCGATTCGGGCGCCGCGCTGCGCGCGATCGAGATCGGCGCCGACCTGCTGCTCAAGGCGACCAAGGTCGACGGCGTCTACGACGCGGATCCGAAAAAGTTCCCCGATGCCAAACGCTACGACCGCCTGACCTATGACGAAGTGCTCGGCCAGGGCCTCGAAGTGATGGATACCGCGGCCTTCGCGCTGGCCCGCGACTCGGATCTGCCCCTGCGCATTTTCGACATGAGCCAGCCGGGCGTGCTGCTGCGCATCCTGCGGGGCGAGAACATCGGCACGCTGGTGCAGGGCCGCGCCTGATCCGACGCAGTACCCAGACGTCGCTTCGCCGGCGCGCGGCCGGCCCCGTCGCAGGGCCCGGCCGTTTATAATCGGGCGATTCTGCACACGGACCGGGCCCGCTCATGCTCAACGACATCAAGAAAGATACCCAGACCCGCATGGCCAAGAGCGTCGAAGCGCTCAGGCACACGCTGGTCAAGGTGCGCACCGGCCGCGCCACGAGCGCCCTGGTCGACCACATCAAGGTCAACTACCACGGCTCGGAGATGCCGCTGAGCCAGGTCGCCAGCATCTCGGTGTCCGATGCGCGTTCGCTCGTGATCACGCCCTGGGAGAAGCAGATCGTCGGCGCGATCGAGAAGGCGATCCTCGGCTCCGACCTGGGCCTGACCCCGAACACTGCCGGGACCACGATCCGCCTCAACCTGCCCGCGCTGACCGAGGAGCGCCGCAAGGAGCTGTCCAAGGTCGTGCATGGCGAAGGCGAGGACAGCAAGGTGGCGATCCGCAACATCCGCCGCGATGCCAACCAGCAGATCAAGGAGCTCCTGAAGGAGAAGCTGGTGTCGGAGGACGACGTGCGCCGCAGCGAGGACGAAATCCAGAAGATCACCGACTCGGCGATCAAGGACGTCGACGAGGTCGTCAAGGCCAAGGAACAGGAACTGATGACGGTCTGACGGCCCGGCCGCAGTCCGCATGAACGTTTCGACCCCGTCCGCGCCCATACCGCGCCACGTCGCCGTCATCATGGACGGCAACGGGCGTTGGGCGGCCCGCCGCCGGCGCCCGCGCGCGATCGGCCATCGCGCCGGCGCCCGCACAGTGAACCTGTGCATCGATTTCTGCCTCGCGCGTGGCATCGGCGCGCTGACCCTGTTCGCCTTCTCCAGCGAAAACTGGGGGCGTCCGGAGGAGGAAGTCGGCGCGCTGATGAAACTGTTCGTGGGTGCGCTCGACCGTGAAGTGGACGAGCTGCACCGGCGCGGCGTGCGACTGCGCTTCATCGGCGACCGTTGCCGGTTCAGTGAGGCGATCCGCGGCAGGATGGCCGCGGCCGAAGCACGGACCGCCGACAACACTCGGCTGATGCTCACCGTCGCTGCCAGTTACGGCGGCCGTCAGGACATCGCAATGGCCGCGCGCAGCCTTGCCGAAGACGTCGCCGCCGGCCGCCTGCGCCCCGATGAGGTCGACGAGGCCGCGCTCGGCGCGCGCGTGGCATTGGCGGACCTGCCAGCGCCGGATCTGTTCATCCGCACCGGCGGGGACCTGCGCATCAGCAATTTCCTGCTGTGGCAGCTGGCGTATACCGAATTGTGGTTCACCGAAACCCTTTGGCCCGAGCTCGGCATCGAGGAACTGGAGCAGGCGTTGGGGGCGTATGCCTCGCGGGAACGCCGCTTCGGGCTGACCGGCGAGCAGATCGCCAACGCGCAGGACGCAGTGCCCGGGGAGGGCCACTCATGACACGCACCCGGATCCTCGCCGCCCTGCTGATGGCGCCCATCGCCATCGCAGCCGTCCTGTTGCTCAATACGCCGTGGATAGCCGCGGTTTCGGCGATCGTGTTCCTCACCGCGCTATGGGAATGGCTGCGGCTGGCCGACATCGACGACACGCTCGCGCGTACTGCGCTGCTGCTGCTGAACCTGCTGCTGATGGTCGCCGTGGTCTGGGCCTCGGCGACCGGCGGCGGGTCGCTGGTGCTGCTGAAGATGCTGGCGATGGCAGGCGTGGCCTGGTGGCTGCTGGCGACGCTGTGGCTGCGCCACTACGATTTCGCGTCCGACCACGACACCCGGGCGCGTGTGTTCAAGCTCGCTGCCGGCACCCTGGCGGTGATCCCGGCCTGGGCCGCGCTGTGCGTCATCCACGCGGGCGAAAACGGGGGACACGGCAACCGCTGGCTGCTGCTGGCGCTGGCCATCGTGTGGGCCACCGACACCGGCGCCTATTTCACCGGCCGCAAGTTCGGCAAGCACAAGCTGGCGCCGCGGATCAGCCCCAACAAGACCATCGAGGGACTCGTTGGCGGCCTCGTTGCGGGCGTGCTCGTGGCGGTCGCGTTCGCGCCACTGGCCGGCGCCAGCCTCGCGCAGCTGCCGCTGGTCGCCCTGGTCGCGGTGGCGACGGTGCTGGCCTCGGTGGTCGGCGACCTGTTCGAGAGCCTGCTCAAGCGGCACGTGGGGGCCAAGGACTCGGGCACCCTGATCCCCGGCCACGGCGGCGTTCTCGACCGTCTCGACAGCGTGCTGGCGGCGTTGCCGGTGTTCGCCTTCGGGCAGATCTGGCTCGGTTTCTGAAAATGCGGAACGCGACGGCAGACTTTCGCAAGGTTGCGGTGCTGGGCGCCACCGGTTCGATCGGCACCTCGGCGCTGGATGTCGTCGCCCGGCATCCGGACCGCATGCGCGCCAGCGTGCTCGGCGCCGGGCGCGATGTCGACGGACTGGTCGCGCTTTGCGCCGCGCACCGCCCGGACCATGCGGTGATCGCCGATCCCGCCCTGCACGATGCGCTGGCGCAGGGGCTGCGTGATGCGCGGCTCGCGACCACGCCGCACGCAGGCATGGCCGCATTCGATGCGCTCGCCAGTGATGCCGACGCCTGTGACACCGTGGTCGCCGCCATCGTCGGCGCCGCGGGGCTGGATTCCACGCTCGCAGCGCTGCGCGCCGGCAAGCGCGTGCTGCTTGCGAACAAGGAATCACTGGTGCTCGCCGGCGGGCTGATGATGCAGGCCGCGCGCGAGGCCGGTGCGGTGATCGTGCCGATCGACAGCGAACACAATGCGATCCACCAGTGCCTGCCGCCGGGGGGCGACTGTGGCGGTGTGTCCAGGATCATCCTGACCGCATCGGGCGGGCCGTTCCGAGGCCGCAGCCGGGAATCGCTGGCCGATGTCACGCCCGCCCAGGCCATCGCCCATCCCAAATGGTCGATGGGGCCGAAGATCTCGGTCGATTCGGCCACCCTGATGAACAAGGGCCTGGAGTTGATCGAGGCGCACCACCTGTTCGACATGCCCGCCGACCGGCTGGACGTGCTGGTGCATCCGCAGAGTCTGGTGCATTCCTTCGTGGAGTTCGTCGACGGCTCCACCCTCGCCCAGCTTGGCCTCCCCGACATGCGCACTGCGCTGGCGGTAGGACTGGGGCATCCGCACCGCATCGCCTCCGGTGTGCCCGGGCTCGACCTGTTGCGCCACGGCCGGCTGGACTTCGAGGCCCCCGACCACGACGCCTTCCCGTGCCTGGGCCTGGCGCGCGCGGCGCTGGTGGCCGGCGGCACTGCGCCGGCGGTGCTCAACGCAGCCAATGAAATCGCAGTTTCAGCCTTTCTTCAGGGGCAACTGCGTTTTCTGGCCATCCCGGCGCTGGTCGAGCACGTGCTCGCCGCGCTCCCTGCCGCGCCTGCCGCGACGCTGGACGTGTTGCGCGATGCCGACGCACGCGCCCGCGCCGCCGCGACGCAGGCGCTCGAAACCGGCGTGATCCATTGAGCATTCGTGATGTCTGAATTCCTCGGCTCGGTGTGGTGGCTCATCGTCAGCCTCGGCGTGCTGGTGACCTTCCACGAGTTCGGACATTACTGGGTCGCCCGGCGCTGCGGCGTACGCGTGCTGCGGTTCTCGATCGGCTTCGGGCGGCCGCTGTGGTCGCGGCGCGGCAAGGACGGCACCATCTACCAGGTCGCGATGATCCCGCTCGGCGGCTACGTCAAGATGCTCGACGAGCGCGAAGGTCCCGTGCCCGAAGCCGAGGCGCACGCGGCATTCAACCGCGCCTCGGTCTGGAAGCGCATCGCCATCGTCGCGGCCGGGCCGGTCGCGAACCTGGTCCTGTGCGTCGCCCTGCTGTGGGCGATGTTCGTCATCGGAAGGCCGGACTACGCGCCGGTCGTCGGCCAGTCCAGCGGGATTGCCGAGGCCTCGGGCCTGCGCCGGGACGACCGCATCGACGCCGTCGGCGAACGCGCGACCCCCACCTGGATGGAAGTGCAGCTGGCCCTGCTCCCGGCCGCGCTCGACCGCCACGACATCGCGCTGCAGGTGCGCGACGCCGACGACCGGGAGGTCGTCCGCGACCTGCGCCTGTCCACCCTGCCGGCCGACTTCGACCAGCGGCGCATCGCCGCGGCAGTCGGTCTGTGGCCGCGGCACCTGCTGCTGCCGCCGGTGGTGGGGCGCGTCGAGCCCGACTCGGCGGCCTGGGGCATCCTCGCCGAGGGCGACCGCCTGACCGCGATCGACGGCCACCCGGTGCACGCCTTCGAGGACATCGGCCCCCTGGTCCAGGCCCTCGGCGAGCAGGGCGGCCAGGCGATGGTCGAGGTGGAGCGTAACGGCGAGCGGCTCGCCCTCGAGATGGCGCCGCGGCAGATGGAACGTCCTGACGGACGCGGGCGGTACTGGGCCTTCGGAATCGCGCCGCCGCCCAACCTGTCCCTGCCGCCTAAGGATGCGCTGCAGCGCTACGGCCCCCTCGACGCCGTGCCGGCGGCGTTGCGTGAGGTAAGCCACCAGGCCGGCCAACTCGTGGCGATGATCGGACGCGCGTTCACTGGCCGGGTAGCGATCGAGAACACGGTCGCCGGCCCGATCACCATCGCCCGCGCCGCCAATACCTACGCCGGCCAGGGCGCGGCCTGGTACCTGACCATCCTCGCCCTGCTCTCCCTGAGCCTGGCGATCCTGAACCTCCTCCCGATTCCGCTGCTGGATGGGGGGCACCTGTTGTATTACCTTATCGAGTTGGTCAAAGGCAGCCCGGTGAGCGAGCGCACGATGATGGCCGGGCAGTACGTCGGCATGGCCCTGCTGGCCTGCCTGATGGGCCTGGCGTTCTACAACGACATCCTCCAACTCGTCCGCTGACACCTGCCCCGACCCGGCTTCCGCCGCGCCAACGCGCCGGAACCATTCCCCTACCCGGATCCAAAGATGACGCGAATGCCTGACCGCCGAATGCTCGCCCTCGCCCTCGCCACGGTGATCGCCGCACCGGCCTGGGCCCAGTCGACGGCCAATGCACCTGTGGCGGCCGCCGCGCCCGCACTGACGCCACTGGCCCCCGCCAGCGCAAGCAACTTCACCGTCAGCGACATCCGTGTCGACGGCCTGCAGCGCATCGGCGCGGGCACGGTATTCACCTACCTGCCCGTGGAACGCGGCGACACCGTCGACGCATCGCGGATCAGCGATGCGGTGCGTGCGCTCTACCGCACCGGCTTCTTCGAGGACATCCAGGTCGCCCGCCAGGGCGACATCTTGGTGTTCACGGTCAGCGAGCGCCCGGCGATCAACCGCCTGACGCTGACCGGCAACAAGGACATCAAGACCGAGGACCTGACCAAGGGCCTCAACGAGATCGGCCTGTCCGAAGGCGAGACCTTCGACCGTCTGGACCTCGACCGCGTGACCCAGGAACTGGTGCGCCAGTACAACAACCGCGGCAAGTACAACGTACGAATCACGCCGACCGTCTCGCGGCTGGATCGCAACCGGGTCGACATCGCGATCAACGTCGAGGAAGGCAAGGCGGCGAAGATCCGTCACATCAACGTGATCGGCAACGAGACCTTCGATCTCGACACCCTGACCGACAACTGGGAATCGGGCGAGTCCAACTGGCTCAGCTGGTACCGCCGCGACGACCAGTACTCGCGCGAGAAGCTCGAGGGCGACCGCGAGAAGCTGCACAACTTCTACCTCGACCGCGGCTACATCGATTTCAGCGAAGACAGCATCCAGGTCTCGATCAGCCCCGACAAGGCGGACATGTTCATCACCGCCGGCATCACCGAGGGTGAGGTCTACACGGTCTCGGACGTGGAGGTCACCGGAAACACGGTGCTGCCGAAGGAAGAGATCGAGAGCCGCGTGTTCGTGCACGAAGGCCAGGTGTTCTCGCGCGCGCTGCTGGAGCTCAGCTCCGATGCGATCATCGCCACGCTCGGCAACATCGGCTACGCCTTCGCCCAGGTGAATCCGATCCCTGAAGTCGACCGCGAGAACCGCACGGTCGCGATCAATCTGCAGGTCGTGCCGGGCCCGCGGGTGCAGGTCCGCCGCATCCAGTTCAAGGGCAACAGCCGCACCTCCGACGAGGTAATGCGCCGCGAGATGCGCCAGTTCGAGGGCAGCTGGTACTCGCAGGCCGCGATCGACCGCTCCAAGGTCCGTCTGCAGCGGCTGGGATACTTCGAGTCCGGCAGCGTCAATGTCGAAAGCCAGCCCGTGCCGGGCAGCAACGACGAGGTGGACGTGGTCTTCAGCGTCACCGAGACCACGTCGGGCAGCTTCGTGTTCGGCCTGGGGTACTCGCAGCTCGCCGGCGTGACCACATCGGTGCAGCTGTCGCAGAACAACTTCCTCGGCAGCGGCAACCGCGTGTCGGTCGAGGCGCAGCGCAACGTGTATCTGCAGCGCTACTCGTTCTCGTTCATGAATCCGTATTTCACCGACGGCGGCATGTCGCTGGGCTACAACCTGTGGTGGCGCGAGTTCGACAACTCCGAGTTCAACACCGCGCAGTACTCCTCGACCAGCGCGGCGGCCCAGACCATCCTGGGCATTCCGCTGACCGAGAACGACTCGATCTCGCTGCTGTTCGGCATCGACCGCAACCAGATCTTCGCCTGGCGCGGCTCCTCGCCCGAATCCATCGTGAATTACATCGAGGCCTTCGACTCGCGGACCTTCCACGCCTGGCGCAGTGAACTGGCCTGGGCGCGCGATACGCGCAACGATTTCCTGCAGCCCACCCGCGGCATGATGCAGCGCGTCTCGCTCGAGACCACCCTGCCCGGCTCGACCGCCGAGTACTTCAAGCTCAATTACGAGATCTCGAAGTACTGGCCGATCAACCGCCATCTGGTGCTCAACACCCGCGCAGAGCTGGGCTACGGCGACAGCTACGGCAGCGACATCGTGCGCAATGTCTGCTTTACCGCTGGTCAGCAGCCAACCGAGGCCAATCCGAATCCGCCGCCGGCGCCCGCGCCGAGCGATCCGTGCGAGCCAACGTCCAGCGACTACATCCGCACCATCACCGCGAACGGTCTGCCGTTCTACGAGAACTTCTACGCCGGTGGCGCGCGCTCGGTACGCGGTTTCCGTGACAACACGCTCGGCCCGCGCGAGGCCGCGTTCGGCAGCAGCTTCCTGCAGCCGATCGGTGGCGCGGTCAAGACGGTCGGTTCGGCGGAGATGTTCTTCCCGCAGCTGATCAAGTCGCCTGCCGCGCGCATCTCGGCCTTCGTCGACTTCGGAAACGTCTTCAAGGACGTCGATTCGTGGGACGCCAAGGAGCTGCGTGCATCGGCCGGCATCGCGCTGATGTGGCGGGCGCCGGTCGGCCCGATCTCGATCAGCTATGCCTATCCGCTGCGGCAGCAGAAGGAAGTGCGCGGCGGTTCCGGCGAGCTGATCAAGCAGGGTGACGAGGTCGAGCGCCTGCAGTTCACGTTCGGCGGTGCGTTCTGATCCCGGCGCCGCCGATGACCGGAACCGAAACCCGCCACACCGCCGCCGCGCTCGCCGAGCGCTTCGGACTCGCAGTCCATGGCGCGCCCGACACCACAGTGAGTGGTGTCGGCACGCTCGCAGGCGCTACTGAAGACCAGCTGTCGTTCCTGTCCAATCCGCGCTACCGAGCGCAGTTGTCGACGACCCGCGCCGGTATCGTGGTGCTGCGCGAAGCCGACGCGGCAGGATATGCTGGCACCGCGCTGATCGCCCGGGATCCCTATGTCGCGTACGCGAAGATCGCGGCGCTGTTCGAGCCGGCCAGCGATGCCCCGGCGGGCGTGCACGCCTCCGCCGTCATCGATCCCACCGCGCAGATCGACCCGACAGCATCGATCGGTCCTCTGGTCAGCATCGGCGCCCGCAGCGTCGTCGGCGCCGGCGCCAGCATCGGACCCGGCTGCGTGGTGGGCGAAGACTGCGTGGTCGGCGAGGGCAGCCGCCTGATCGCACGCGTCACCCTGGTCACGCGTGTGCGCCTGGGCCGGCGGGTGACCCTCCATCCGGGCGCCGTGCTCGGGGCGGCCGGCTTCGGCCTGGCGATGGACGCCGGCCAGTGGATCAACGTCCCGCAGCTGGGCGGGGTCGTGGTCGGCGACGACAGCGACATCGGCGCCAATACGACCATCGATCGCGGCGCCCTCGACGACACCGTGATCGAGGAGGACGTGCGCCTCGACAACCTGATCCAGGTCGGACACAACGTGCGCATCGGCGCGCATACCGCGGTCGCGGGCTGTGTCGGCATCGCCGGCAGCACGAAGATCGGCCGCTACTGCCTGCTGGCAGGCAAGGTCGGCGTCGCCGGCCATCTCGAAATCTGCGACCGCGTCGTTGTCCATGCGATGACGATGGTGTCGGCTTCAATCACCGAGCCCGGCGAATATTCGGCCGGCATTCCCGCCCAGCCCACGCGCGAGTGGCGGAAGAATGCCGTACGGATCCGCCAGCTCGATTCGCTCGCGCGCCGCGTCACGGCGCTCGGGAAGGGGGAAACATGACGCAGGACGACACCCGGGCAGAGATCACGCTGCCGATCCACATCGACGGCATCCAGGGCCTGTTGCCCCACCGCTATCCGTTCCTGCTGGTCGACCGCGTCGTCGAGTTCGAGCCCGGCAAGCGCGTGCTCTGCTACAAGAATGTCTCGGCCAACGAGCAGTTCTTCCAGGGGCATTTTCCGAGCCAGCCGGTGATGCCAGGCGTGCTGGTGGTCGAAGCGTTGGCCCAGGCCGGCGGCATCCTGTCGCACCTCACCCGGGGCAAGAACCACAATGGCAACCTCTCCTACCTGGTGAAGGTGGACGCGGCGAAGTTCTCGCGCATGGTGGTGCCGGGGGACCGCCTGGAACTCGAGGTCTCGATCAAGCGCGAGATCCGCAACATGACGATGTATTCGGGCATCGCCCGGGTCGACGGCGAACAGGCCGCGTGCGCGGAGATCCTCTGCGCCGAGGTCCCGCGCTGACATGGCCGTGCACATCCACGCCAGCGCGGTCGTCGATCCCGGCGCGAAGCTCGGCGAGGACGTGCGCATCGGTGCGTTCTCGCTGATCGGCCCCGAGGTCGAAATCGGCGACGGGACGATCGTCGGGCCACACTGCAGCATCCACGGGCCCACGCGCATCGGCCAGGGCAACCACATCCACGGTCACGCCGCGATCGGTGGCGAGGCGCAGGACAAGAAATTCGCCGGCGAACGCACCGAGCTCGTGATCGGTGATCGCAACACGATCCGCGAGTTCGTGACGATCAACCGCGGGACCGGCGACGGCGGCGGCGTCACCCGCATCGGCGACGACAACTGGTTCCTCGCCTACACGCACGTCGCCCACGACTGCGTGGTCGGCAACCGCTGCGTGTTCTCCAACAATGCGACGCTCGCCGGTCACGTGACCGTCGGCGACCACGTGATCCTCAGTGGCTTCGTCGGCATCCACCAGTTCTGCCGCATCGGTGCGCATGCGTTCATCGGAATGGGCGCGTTCGTCAATGGCGACGTCCCCCCCTTCGTGATGGTCGCCCAGGACGGCTATGGCCGTCCGCGGGGCGTCAATATCGAAGGTCTCAGGCGCCGCGGCTTCGACAGCGCACGCACCTCGGCGATCAAGCGTGCCTATCGCGCACTGTATGTGTCCGGCGATTCGCTGGCCGACGCGCGCGCACGCCTTGCAGAGATGGCGCAGGACAGCGACGACGTCCATGAATTCCTCGCGTTCATCGAATCGGGCGACCGTCCGCTGCTGCGTTGAGCATCCGAACGCGGCACGGCGAGACGCCGATGCCGCACAATGACGTCGTGCCCGTGTCCGCGCCAACTCCCGTGCCTTCCTCCGCCGACAGCGCCTCCGCGCCGCTGCGCATTGCACTTGTCGCGGGCGAGGCCTCCGGTGACCTTCTCGGCGCGGGCCTGATCGAGCAGCTGCGGGCGCGCCATCCGCAGGCGATCTTTGCCGGCGTCGGCGGCGACTCGATGCGCGCGGCCGGCATGGACACCTGGCACGACGCCTCCGAGCTCGCGGTGATGGGGCTGTCGGAAGTGCTGCGGCACCTGCCGCGCCTGCTGCGCCTGCGCCGCGACCTGCGCGAGCGCCTGCTGCAATGGCGGCCGGACATCTTCGTCGGCATCGACGCTCCCGATTTCAACCTGGGTCTGGAGCGCGCGCTCAAGCAGCGCGGGATCCGCACCGTGCACTACGTGAGCCCGTCGATCTGGGCCTGGCGCCAGGGGCGCGCGGCGAAGATCGGACGCAGCGCAGACCTGGTGCTGTGCCTGTTCCCGATGGAACCGCCGATCTATGCCACCCACGGCGTGGACGCGCGGTTCGTCGGGCACCCGCTGGCGGAGATGCTTGCGCTCGAGCCCGATCGCGCCGCGGCGCGCACAGCGCTCGGACTCGCTGACGACGCACCGGTGCTCGCGGTCCTGCCCGGCTCGCGGCTCGGCGAGATCGCCCGGCTCGGCGAGATCTTCCTCGACGCCGCCGCGCGCGTGGCCGCTGCCCTGCCCGGCCTGCGCATTGTCGTGCCGGCGGCGAATGCATCGTGTCGCGACGCGATCGATGCCCTGCGCGCGCAAACCCGGTTCGCCCATCTCGACATCCGGGTACTCGACGGCCAGGCGCGGACCGCGATGGTCGCCAGCGATGTCGTGCTGCTCGCGTCCGGCACCGCCACGCTCGAGGCGCTGCTGGCCAAGCGGCCAATGGTCGTGGGCTACCGCATTTCGCCGAGCACGGCCTTCGTCGTGCGCCTGCTGAGGCTGATGAAGGTCGACCGCTTCTCGCTGCCCAATGTCCTGGCGGGCCGCACGATCGCGCCGGAGTTCATGCAGGAAGCCTGCACGCCCGAGAACCTGTCGACGGCCGTGCTGCACTGGTTCCGCGATCCACATGCGGCGCAGGCTCTACAGCCCGTCTATCGCGATCTGCATCTGCAACTGCGCCGCGGCGCATCGGCGACCGCTGCCGATGCGGTCGCACGCCTGGCCGTGCCCGCGCTGCCCGCGCCCGGTCCGGGAGCGACGCCATGACCCGGCGCCTGCGCGTTGCCGGTGTCGACGAGGCCGGCCGGGGGCCGCTGGCCGGACCAGTGGTGGTCGCGGCGGTGATCCTGCACCCGAAGCGCCCGATCGACGGTCTGGACGATTCCAAGAAGCTGACCGAGAAGCGCCGCGAGGCGCTGTATCCGCAGATCGTCGAACGGGCGCTTGCATGGCGGGTGGAATTCGTCGATGTCGACGAGATTGACCGCATCAACATCTACCAGGCGACGATGGTCGGCATGGCGCGCGCGGTGCAGGCGCTGGCGCCGGCCGCCGAGCGCGTGCTGGTCGACGGCAACCGCCTGCCACGCGGCCTGCCCTGTCCGGCGCGCGCGATCGTCGGCGGCGATGCGCTCGAGCAGTCGATCATGGCCGCGTCGATCCTGGCCAAGGTAGCGCGCGACCGGGCCATGGTCGCGCTGCATGCGCAGTTTCCGGACTACGGCTTCGACCGGCACAAGGGCTACTGCGCTCCGGCGCATCTGGACGCGCTGATGACCCATGGCCCCTGCGTGCACCACCGGCGGAGTTTCGCGCCGGTGGCGCGGGCGCTCGCGCCGATCCATGCAGAGACGCCGTCCATCCGCGAGCCGCGCATGGACGATCTGTTTCCCGTCCCCGCCTGAAACCAATCGCCCGGCTCAACCGGCCCGGGGCTTGGGCGTGCGCTGGCCGACCCGCAGTCCATCGTGCCTGGGCTTGGGCGGCGGCACGATCACCTTCTTGCTGCGCGCCTCGATGCTGGACGACACCGCGACCTGCGCGGTCTTGGGCGTCACCGGCGCCGCCGGCTTCGTGGCTTTTGCCGCGGCCCCGCTTACAGGCCGCGGAGCGGATGTCGCGGTCTTTCGGGTCGTCGTCATTGCGGTCGCCTCGTGTGAATGCGAAGTCACTCGCGGGTGGAAGTCTGTGCTGGAGCATGCGCCGGTTCGACCAGCCCTGCCCGCTGCAGCACGTCGTCGGTCGCGATTCGGATCGGGGCGATGCCGGCCCCGCGCGCGACCGCGAGCCGTGCGCGTGCCTGGTCCAGTTCGCCCAGCGCCGCATGGATGTCGGCGGTGATCAGCGCGACCTCGCCGATGTCGGCGGCGTCGCGTGCGCGCAGCGTCGCCCGCGCTGCCAGACGCCGTGCCTCGCTCGCGTCACCGGTGTTGGCGCGGTACCAGCCGAGGGCCGCCAGGGTCTGCGGATCGTCGGGCTGCGCCCTGAGATAGCGCTCGGCCTGGATCGCCGCTTCGCGGAACGCATCGCCCGCGCGCGGGCGCGTGGCGGGGTCGGCGAGCAGCGCGTCGCCGAGGTTGCCCCAGACCTGGTGATGCGCAGTGTCGGAAAGCGCCAGCGCCTGCCGGAAGCGGGCTGCCGCGCCGGCATGGTCGCCGTCCTGGTAGAGCAGCGTGCCGAGGTTGCTGAGCGCCGTTTCCGACGGTTCGATCGCCACCCCGCGCTCCAGCGCGGCCTGGGCGCCGGCGTGATCGCCCGCTGCGAGCAGCAACGCGCCGAACGTGTCCCAGTAGTCAGCCTCGCGCGGTTCCAGTGCCACCACGCGGCGATAGGTCGCCACCGCCACTTCCAGTTGGCCCGCGAGATAGGCGTGGTAGCCGAGCTCCGCCTGCAGCGCGGCATCGGTGGGCGCGGCCTGACTCGCGGCCTGCAGCGTCGCCAGCGCACCGCCCACGTCGCCGCGCGCGAATTGCAGCTTCGCCAGGCCCGCCAGCGCGGCGCCGTGCCAGGCCGGGTCGTGTTCGGCCGCGCGGTAATGGTCGGCGGCAGTGTCGGGATCGCCGGCCATGCGGTAGAGATCGCCCAGCGCGAGCCGGACCCGCCCATCGCCCGGATCCATCCGCACCGCACGCAGGCAGGCCGTGCGCGCGGTGTCGAACGCGGCGGGCTGCTTGTGTGCGTCGAACCGCCACAGCTCCACACGGCACAGGCCGGCCTGCGCGCGGGCGAAGCCCGCATCGAGTGCCAGCGCGCGCTCGAAGCCGGCCTCGGCCCGACCGGCGGCCTCGACGTCCATCACCGTCGCCAGCTGTCGCAGTCCGTGCAGGTAGGCGTCGAACGCGGCGACGTTCGCGGTCGGCGTGAGCCGGTGGCCGAGCGCGTCCATCTCGACCGCAGGCACGCTACCCAGCAGGCGGCCGGCAACATCCCGCGCGATCTCCGCCTGGAGGTCGAACAGCGCCGCCAGCGGACGTTCGTAGCTCCGGGTCCAGGCGATGGTGCCGGTCGCCGGATCGACCAGGCGCACATGGATGCGTACGCGGTCGGTATCGCGTCGTACCGAGCCGTCCAGCACCCGGGCAACACCGAGCGACCGGCCGAACGTCCGGTCCGCGACCGGCCCATCCTGCACAGGTGACGCCGCTGCGACCTGCAGGCCGGGCACGCCGGCCAGCGCATCGCGCAGCTCCATCGACAGTCCGGCCGCGAAAACGTCGTCGCGGTCACCCTCGCCCGCGGTTTCGAACGGCAGCACTGCGACGGAGGCGGCCGCGTCCTGTCCGGTCGACGGCACGTCTGGCGTCGTCCACCACGCTGCCGCAGCCACCACCAGTGCGATCGCCGAGGCGATGATGCCCCAGGCGCGGGGTCGCCAGTGGCGGGCGGGCGCCGTGTGCTCCGCATCGACCTGGAGCGCTGAGGCGTCCAGCGTGCCGCCGGTCCCACAGTCCGCAGAAGAGGTCGCCAACGCATCAGTCGTGGGCGGCGCTTCGATCCGCTCGCCGATGAAGCAATAACCGATGCCGTGGCGGGTCTGGATGTAACGGGGCTGGTGCGGGTCGTCTCCCAACGCCTGGCGCAGCTGCGCGATCGCCCGGGTCAGCACGCCGGGCGTGACATGGCGATGCCCCCAGACCGCATCGAGCAGCGCGTCCCGCGTGACCAGCCGGCCCGGCTGGCGCAGCAGTTCCAGCGCCACGGCGAACACCTTCGGCTCGACCTGCACGGGCGCACCCGCACGCAGGATCGTCTGCCCGTCGACGTCGATCTCGACGTCACCAAAGCGGATGGTGCGGGCCGTCAGGACCGCCACCGGGTCGGGCGTGTGACCGGTCATCGCGAATCCATCGCCAGAACCTCGCAAACCACACCGTTGCCTCGCAGGGGCCTCGCGACCTCCCGGAACGCCGGACCGATGCTGGGTCCACCGGGGAACGACCGCGATACCGGATCTTACGCGGCTTCTCTCCGGGGCACGAAACACCCTCGACCCGGCCTCACGCCCACCACGGCACGGCCACCAACGGAGATACGAACATGCCTGTGCAACTGAAAGCCACCCGCGACTTCAGCATCGACACCATCCGCTTCGACCCGACAACCGGCCCCCGCGCCGGCGGCGTCATCGCCATCCGCAGACTGGTCGCCCAGGGACGCCAGCGCATCATGAGCGAATGGCTGCAGGCCCAGGGCGCCCGGTCGGCGGTGGGCCTGCCCGTCAACGCCCAGTTCCCCACCTACCATCGCAACGGCCGCTTGTACGTGGAGTTCCGCGGTGGACGCATGTCCACCAGCCTGCACGAGGGCGGCGCTGTCACCTTCGAACCGTCCGGCCGCGTACGTGTGACGCTTGAAGGTTATGGCCTGGACATCCGGCAGGAAAAGGGCGACGAGCTGTACGGCACGGTCGTCGCGAATCTCGGCAGCCAGGGCTACACCAGGTCCTGGGACCTGCCGGAGGTGACCCTGGGGCCGGACACGAAGAACCGCATCTACAACAAAGGCATCGTCCTCTACGAGGGCCCCCCGGCCGACCTCAACCTGGTGCTGCAGATCGTCGAACACGATCACGGCGACCGCGCGAAGGTCAGGCAGGAGGTGAAGCGCCGGGTCGGACAGGTGTTCGAGACCGCAGCCTCCGCCGCTGGCGGCGCCGCGGGCGGTGCGGTCGGCAGCGCCTTGTCGTCGCTGCAGTCCGAGAGCAACGCCGCCGGCAGCCTGGTGTCGTGGCTGATCGGCGAAGCCGGCGGACTGGTGGCGGACGTGCTGGGGCTGGGCGATGACCCCTACAACCCCGGCGGCCTGACCATCGGCGCACACGAGATGATCAACATCCCGGGCGAGCAGACCTACAAGTGCGGGACCGATCCCCGCCGACTTCACTACACCCAGCGCTTGGCACTCAGCGGCAAGGACGACGGCGGCGACGTCGGCTGGATCTCGGCGCTGGTCCGGGTGACCCGGCTCTGAGCCGGACAAGGCGCTGATGTCCTGACCGGCTGCAAGCGCAGCTGCAAATTAGACGACCGCTGGGGGGGCAATCCCGGCAGTCGTTTCCGTATCGGACGCGTTGCCTGCGTCCCGTAACGGAGGCGCGCCGTCAATCCCCCCAGCCTCTGCTCCTGACACGTGCCGACGCGCGTCTGCAACGAAATCGGGCGTCGGCCTGAACGTTGGCGCAGCCGCGGACAGGTGCCACCCGCGCCGCGCCGGCACGCCGATGCTGTCAAGCCTTGTCCGCCCCGGGCCCCGGCCCTAACCTGACCTTCCGGCCGCCTCGCTGACGCAATGCCCGCGCGCTTCGTTCATCTTCACGTCCACAGCGAATACTCGCTCTCCGATTCGACGATCCGGATCAAGGAGCTGGTCAAACGCTGCGCGGCGCTCGACCAGCCCTCGGTCGCGCTGACCGACCGCAACAACCTGTTCGCGCTGGTGAAGTTCTACCGCGCGGCCGAGGGCGCCGGCATCAAGCCGGTGATGGGCGCGGACATTTCGATCGCCGAAGGCGACGAGCCGGCATCCACGCTGACCCTGCTGTGCCGCAACCACGACGGCTACCTGTCGCTGTCGCGCCTGCTCACGCGCGCGTGGATGGAGGGCCATCGCACCGATGGCGTGGTGGTGCGTCCCGAATGGCTGCGCGAAGCGAATGCCGGCCTGTTCGCCATCACCGGCCGCCACGGGCCGGCCGCGAAACTGCTCACCGGCGGTCGCGACGATCTCGCGCGCCAGTGGTATGCGCAGTGGCGCGAGGTCTTCGACGACCGCCTGTTCCTGCAGCTCGCCCGCTGCGGCTTCGAAGACGAGGCGGTGCACAACGCGCTGGCGTTGCAGGTTTCGTCGGATCTCTCGCTGCCGGTGATCGCCGGCAACGACGTGCGCTTCCTCGACGCCGAAGGATTCGACGCGCACGAGGCGCGCGTGTGCATTTCGACCGGTCGGGTACTCGACGATCCACGTCGCCCGAAGCTCTATACGCGCGAGCAGTACCTGAAGTCGGCCGAGGAGATGGCCGCGCTGTTCTCCGACGTGCCCGACGCGATCGACAACACGCTCGCGCTCGCCCAGCGCTGCAACCTGGAACTGCGCCTGGGCACCTACTACCTGCCCGCGTATCCGGTGCCCGACGAGCACACGCTCGACACCTGGATCCGGTCGCAATCGCACGAAGGTCTCGAGGAGCGCCTGGCGAAATATCCGCTCGCCCCGGGGCATACCCGCGAGAGCTACATCGAACGCCTCGACGTCGAGCTCGACGTCATCTGCAAGATGGGCTTCCCGGGCTACTTCCTGATCGTCTCGGACTTCATCAAGTGGGCCAAGGACCACGACATTCCGGTCGGTCCAGGCCGCGGCTCCGGCGCCGGCTCGCTGGTGGCCTGGGCGCTGAAGATCACCGATCTCGACCCGCTTCCCTACGACCTGCTGTTCGAGCGCTTCCTCAATCCCGAACGCGTGTCGATGCCCGACTTCGACATCGACTTCTGCATGGATCGCCGCGACGAGGTCATCGACTACGTCGCCGCGAAGTACGGCCGCGACCGCGTCAGCCAGATCATCACCTACGGCACGATGGCGGCGAAGGCCGTGGTGCGCGACACCGGCCGCGTGCTGGGATTCCCGTACGGCATGGTCGACGGCATTTCCAAGCTGGTGCCGATGACGCTGGGCATCGGCCTTGAGGACGCGCTGGGTCGCACCGAGAAGTCGCGCAGCGACGATGCCTGGCGCTCCGACGAGCTGATCGCCCGCTACAACGACGAGGACGATGTCCGCGACCTGCTCGATCTCGCCCTGCAGCTCGAGGACCTGACCCGCAACGCCGGCAAGCACGCCGGCGGCGTGGTCATCGCACCGTCACCGCTGTCGGATTTCTGCCCGCTGTTCGCCGAACACGACGAAGGCGGGCGTGGCCGCAACCCGGTCACCCAGTTCGACAAGGACGATGTCGAGACGATCGGCCTGGTGAAGTTCGACTTCCTTGGCCTGCGCACACTCACGATCATCGACTGGGCGGTCAAGGCGATCAACGTGCGCCGCGCGGCGGCGGGCGAGGATGCGCTCGACATCGCCGCACTGCCGCTCGATGACGTCGAGAGCTACAAGCTGTTCGCGCGCGGCGACACCGTCGCGGTGTTCCAGTTCGAATCGCGCGGCATGCGCGAACTGCTCAAGCGCGCCCAGCCCGACACCTTCGAGGACATCATCGCGCTCGCCGCGCTGTTCCGTCCCGGCCCGCTGGGCTCGGGGATGGACAAGGAATGGGTGGACCGCAAGCACGGCCGCACCGAGGTGAGCTATCCGCATCCCTCGCTCGAGCCGGTGCTCTCGCCGACCTACGGCGTCATCGTCTACCAGGAGCAGGTGATGCAGATCGCCCAGGTCCTGGCCGGCTATTCGCTGGGCGGCGCCGATCTGCTGCGTCGCGCGATGGGCAAGAAGAAGGCCGAGGAGATGGCCAAGGAGCGCGCCAAGTTCGAGGCCGGCGCGGCCGCGAACGGCGTCGACCCGCGCGTGGCGAGCTCGATCTTCGACCTGATGGAGAAGTTCGCCGAGTACGGCTTCAACAAGTCGCACTCCGCCGCCTACGCGCTGGTGGCTTACCAGACCGCATGGCTGAAGGTGCACTACCCGGCCGAGTTCATGGCCGCGGTGCTCTCGTCGGACATGGACAACACCGACAAGGTCACCGGCTTTCTCACCGAAGCGCGGACGATGGGCCTGGAAGTGCTGCCGCCGGACGTCAACGCCTCGGCCTACATGTTCGAGGCGATCGACCCCAGGACCATCCGCTATGGGCTGGGCGCGGTCAAAGGCGTGGGCCGCGGCGCCTGCGAGAACATCGTCGAGGCGCGTGTGCAGGGCGGCGTGTTCCCCGACCTGCTGGATTTCTGCCGCCGCGTGGATTCCTCGCGGCTCAACAAGCGCACGCTCGAAGCCCTGATCAACGCCGGCGCGCTCGACGCACTGGGCAAGAACCGCGCCTCGCTGATGCTGCAGCTGCCCGAAGCGGTCAAGGCCACCGACCAGCTCGCACGCAACCGCAGCGCCGGCATCGTCGACATGTTCGGCAGCAGCAGCAGCGGCGATGGCGACGTGCTGCATATCGACCTGCCCGAATGCGAGGAATGGTCCCTCAAGCAGCGCCTCGACGGCGAGCGCGACACGCTCGGCCACTACCTCAGCGGGCATCCGCTCGATCCGTATCGCGAGGAATTGCAGGCACTGGTGGGCACCGACCTGGGCCAGCTCGACAGCCTGTGGGCCGCGCGCGACACCAAGGGTGGCGGCAACAGCTGGCGCCCGGAAACCCATGTCATCGTCGCCGGCCAGGTCACCTCGATGCGCAAGCGCGGCGATTCCCAGGCCTTCGTGCTGCTCGAGGACGGGCGCGGGCGGCTGGAATGCGGATTCTTCGCAGACGCCAGCGCCGAGTACGCACACCTGCTCACCCGCGATCGTGTGCTGATCGTGGAGGGCGGCCTGCGCGAGGACGAGTTCAGCGGCGGCTTCGCGCTGCGGGTCAAACGCTGCTGGGATTTCCACGCCGTCTGCCCGGAACACGCACGCCGCCTGTCGCTGCGCCTGGACCTGCGCGTGCCCGGCACATTGGCGCGCGTCGAACAACTGCTGGCCCAGCATCGCCCCGGGCGCACGCCGCTGCGGCTGGATCTGCTGCTCCCCGCCGGCAGCGCCGGCACCCTCGACGTCAACGGCAGCCAGTCGGTGCGCGTGGACGCGGAGCTGCCCGGCACCCTGCGTGCCCAGCCCGGAGTCCGCATCGCCCGCATCGACATCGCCAAGCCCTGGGCGAACTGAGCGGGTCCGGCCAACATCCGTCATCTTGCGGCGATCTGCGTTCCGGACGCCCTCGTACGGCCCCATCCGACGCGCTCGGCTAAACTGTCGGCCCTCCGGCCAGGCCGGACCTGCGTGGCGCCAGGCGCCCGGGTCCACCGCAACCGCTCATCACCGACGGCTTTCCCGAATGAATCCGAACTACCTCGACTTCGAACAGCCCATCGCCGACCTCGAAGCGAAGATCCAGGAATTGCGCCAGGCCAGCGACGGCCCTGCAGTCAACATCGACGCCGAACTGGCGACCCTGCGTGACAAGCTGCGCAAGCGGACCGCCCACATCTTCCGCGACCTGACCCCGTGGCAGGTCTCCCAGCTGGCCCGGCATCCGCAGCGTCCCTACACCAATGACTACATCCGTCACTTCTGCGACGAGTTCCAGGAGCTGGCGGGCGATCGGGCCTATGCCGACGACGCCGCGATCGTCGGTGGCCTTGGCCGGATCAACGGCCGCAGCGTTGTGATCATCGGCCACCAGAAGGGGCGCGACACCAAGACCAAGGTGCGCCGCAACTTCGGGATGCCGCGCCCGGAGGGCTACCGCAAGGCGCTGCGCCTGATGAAGATGGCCGAGCGCTTCAAGCTGCCGCTGCTGACCTTCATCGACACGCCGGGCGCCTATCCGGGCATCGGCGCCGAGGAGCGCGGCCAGTCCGAAGCCATCGCCCGCAACCTGATGGAAATGGCGGGGCTCAGGACGCCGATCATCTGCACCGTGATCGGCGAAGGCGGCTCGGGCGGCGCGCTGGCGATCGGCGTCGGCGATCGCACGCTGATGCTCGAATACAGCACCTACTCGGTGATCTCACCGGAAGGCTGCGCCTCGATCCTGTGGAAGGACGCCGGCAAGGCGCGCGATGCCGCCGAACAGCTGGCGCTGACCGCCAGGCGGCTCAAGTCGCTGGGCCTGATCGACAAGGTGGTTCGCGAGCCCATCGGCGGGGCCCACCGCAACCCGCGCCAGACCGCGACGCGCCTCAAGGCGGTGCTGATGAACGAGCTCGACCAGCTCGAGCAGCTGCCGGTCGAGACGCTGCTGCAGCGTCGCTACGAGCGCCTGCGCGGCTACGGGGCGTACGAGGCGGCGTAAGCGTCGCACCGCCGAACGACGCCTTCCAGTCGCGTTCGAATAGACTTCCGGCGCTGGCGACTGGCCAGCCCAGGGGAGCTCTGCGTGATCATCAAACGTATCGATGTGTTTTCGGCTGCCAAGATCATCGGCATCATCGCCGCCGGGTTCGGCCTGCTGGTCGGAATGATGGTGTTCCTGTTCGAGGGCCTGCTTGGCCCCATGACGGGCACCGGGAATGGATTCGCCATGATGGGGGGCCTCATGGTCATCGCGCTGCCGCTGATGTACGGCATTGCCGGCTTCATCGGCGGCGCGATCCAGGCACTCATCTACAACGCGGCGGCCGGCGTTATCGGCGGCATCCGCATCGAGACCGAGTGATCGATTGCCGCGCGTGGCGGCCTGCACCGTCCCGCGCGGCCTGTTGACGCGACCACACCCGATCGTCCGATGCGCCGCGTCCACCCCGGGCGCGGCGCCTTGATCACCAGCCCCGCTGGTACTGCGGCGGCGCCTCGATTTGCGCACCGAGTTCTGCTGCCGCGCGCCGCGGGAAATACGGATCGCGCAGCAGCTCGCGCGCCAATAGCACGATGTCGGCATCGCCGTCGGCGACGATACGCTCGGCCTGCGCAGGCGTCGTGATCAGGCCGACCGCGCCGGTCGGGATACCGGCGTCTTTGCGAATTTGACGCGCGAACGGCACCTGGTAGCCCGGCCTCGCCTCGATCGACTGCAATGGCGAC
Source organism: Luteimonas sp. 100069 (assembly GCF_003813845.1). NCBI lineage: Bacteria > Pseudomonadati > Pseudomonadota > Gammaproteobacteria > Lysobacterales > Lysobacteraceae > Luteimonas > Luteimonas sp. 100069. The sequence continues at coordinate 844,393 of NZ_RPFN01000001.1, read as the reverse complement.
AGGCCGCCGCTGGAGGTGTCGACGAGATCCACGCCGCGCGCTTTCAGCAGGCGCGCGAGTTCGACGGTCTGGGCAAGATCCCACCCGCCGTCGACCCAGTCGGTCGCCGACACGCGCACCCACAGCGGCAGTCGCTCGGGCCAGACGCCGCGCACCGCGTCGACCGTTTCCAGCACCAAGCGCACGCGATTGTCGAAACAGCCGCCCCAGGCATCGTCGCGCATATTCGAAAGTGGCGACAGGAACTGGTGCAGCAGATAGCCGTGGGCGGCGTGGATCTCCGCCACCTCGAAGCCCGCCGCCAGCGCGCGGACCGCCGCTGCGCGGAAGTCGGCGACGACGGCGGCGATGCCCTCCGCGTCGAGGGCCCGCGGCGACGGATAGGTCGCGTCATAGGCCAGCGCCGATGGCGCGACGACCTCCCAGCCGCCCTCGGCGACCGGCACCGCGCCGCGGCCACGCCATGGCGCATGGGTGCTGGCCTTGCGCCCCGCGTGCGCGAGCTGGATCGCCGGCACCGCACCCTGTGCGCGGATGAACGCCGCGACCCGCGCCCAGGCCTGCGCCTGCGCGTCGTTCCAGATGCCGGCGTCCTGCGGCGAGATCCGCCCTTCCGGGGAGATCGCCGCGGCTTCGGTCATCACCAGTCCCGCGCCGCCGACCGCACGGCTGCCCAGGTGCACGAGCTGCCAATCGTCGGGCATGCCGTCGACGGACGAGTACTGGCACATCGGAGAAACCGCGATGCGGTTGCGCAACGTCACGTCGCGCTGGCGGAACGGGGCGAACAGGGCAGCCATGCAGTCATCCTCCGAGGGGTGCTCACTGTAGGCGGCACGGATGCCGACGGCGACCGCACCGCCGGATCGGAGCATTGCAGCGCATGGCACCATGCGCGCATGCCGCCCGTACTGCCCCTGCCCGCGCTCCCCGGTGACGGACCGCTCCTCGTGGGGTTCAGCGGCGGACTCGACTCCACCGCGTTGCTGCACGCGCTCGCCCATACGCCGCAGGCGCGCATGCGCGGGCTCTCCGCGATCCACGTCCATCACGGCCTGCAAACGGCCGCCGACGGCTGGGCCACGCACTGCGCGGCGGTCTGCGATGCGCTGGGACTGCAATGCGAGATTGTCCGTGTGCATGTCGTGCCCGATGGCCGGGGCCTGGAAGCTGCCGCCCGCGATGCACGTCATGCCGCGTTCGCCCGGCATCTGCCCGATGGCGGCCTTCTCGTCCTCGCCCACCACCGCGACGACCAGGCCGAAACCGTGCTCTTGCGTGCCTTGCGCGCGTCCGGTCCCGAGGGGCTCGCGGCGATGCGACCGTTGCGCAGCTTCGCAGCAGGCCAGCTGTGGCGCCCCCTGCTGGCCCTTCCGCGCGCGCGGCTGCTTGCGTATGCGCAGGCTCACCACCTGCATTGGATCGAGGACGCCAGCAACGCCGGCGACGACGCCGACCGCAACTTCCTGCGCAACCGCGTCCTGCCGCTGCTGCGCACGCGCTGGCCGCAGGCCGACGCGGCGCTGGCCGGCGTTGCGGCCTTGCAGGCCGACGCCGGTGACCTGCTCGACCCGGGTGACGCGGAAGCGCTCGCGCAGGCACGGACGCTGGATCCGGCCGTCCTCCGGCTCGACGCCCTGCGCAGGCTTCCGCCCGCGCGTCGCGCCCGTGTGCTGCGTCGCTGGTGCGCCGCGCTCGGCCTGCCCCCGCTGCCGGCGCAGGCGCTGGCCTGGTGCGAGCACGACCTGGCCAGTGGCCAGCCGGATCGACAGCCCTGCTTCGACTGGGCCGGCCACCGCCTGCAGCGCTGGCGTGAACTGCTGCATGCGGGGCCGGTGCGCGCGCCGCTCGATCGCGTCTTTTCGGACATGTGGGACGGCCGCGCACCGCTTTGCCTGCCGGACGGGGGCGTGCTGGCCTTCGAAGGCGTCCTGGACGAAGCGGGGCCCTGGCGGGTCCAGGCGCGCCGGGGTGGCGAGCGCATCCGCCTGCCGGGACGTGACCATACCCACGCCCTCAAGCACGTACTGCAGTCGCTGGCGATCCCGCCCTGGCTGCGGGCCCACCTGCCGCTGCTGGTCGATGCCAGCGGTCGGCTGGCGGCGGCCGGCGACCTCGTCTTCGACGCCGGTTTCGACGCCTGGCTCCGCAGCGGCCATCGCCGGCTGCGCTGGTGGCCACCCGGCACCACGGCATCGGCCCTGCACGCGCCGATGCTTTAAAATCCGCGGATGCCGAAAAAGCCTGCCACTACCGAACCCAGTCCCGTCGCGGATTTCGAGAACGCGTTGACCCAACTCGAGTCGCTGGTCGAACGCATGGAGGGCGACGAACTGAGCCTGGAGGAATCGCTGGGCGCCTACGAGCGCGGCGTCGGCCTCTATCGCCGCTGCCAGCAGGCGCTCGAGGATGCCGAGCTGCGTGTACGCCTGCTCAGCGACCCGGCCGCGCCGGAACGCGCCCAGCCCTTCGGAGAAGCTGCGGCAGACGGTCCCGATGCCTGACCCGATGGCGGGGTTGAACGAGGTCTGGCGCGCGCGCACCGACGCGAGCCTGCAGCGCGCGCTGGACGCCGTGGCGGGCGGCGAGCCCCGCCTGCACGCGGCGATGCGCCATGCAGTGCTGCTCGGCGGCAAGCGCATGCGCCCGCTTCTTGTGCACGCGACCGCCCACGCGTTCGGCGCCGCGCCCGGAGCCGCCGACGCGGCTGCGGCCGCGATCGAACTGGTGCATGCCTATTCGCTGGTCCATGACGACCTGCCGGCAATGGACGACGATGCGCTGCGCCGTGGCCAGCCGACCGTGCACGTCGCCTTCGACGAAGCCACCGCGATCCTCGCCGGCGATGCGCTGCAGACATTGGCGTTCTCGCTGCTGGCCGAGGCCCCGCTCGATGCGGAGATCCGCCTGGCGATGGTCGCCGCGCTGGCGCATGCCTCCGGCGCGAACGGCATGTGCGGCGGCCAGGCGCTCGATCTCGCCGCCACTGGCGAAGGCGTGTCGATCGATATCGCCGCGCTCGAACGCCTGCACGCAATGAAGACCGGGGCCCTGCTGCGGGCCGCCGTCGCCCTCGGCGCGCTGGCAGCCGGTGTCGACGCCGACACCCGCGCCCGGCTCGACGGCTTCGCCGCCGCGCTCGGCCTCGCATTCCAGATCCGCGATGATCTGCTCGACATCGAGGGCGACAGCGCGACGCTCGGCAAGACGGCCGGCAAGGATGTCGCGCAGGACAAGGCCACCTTCCCGGCGCTGATCGGGCTGGAAGCCTCGCGTGACCGCCTGCAGGCGCTGGCCGCGCGCATGGACGAGGCGCTGGCGCCGTTCGGCGATGCCGTGGCGCCGTTGGCCGCCCTCGGTCGACGCGCGATCGAGCGCGATCACTGAAGCGGATCGTTCGACCGGGCTGCGAACGGCTTATCGGCGCCCGAAGAACCGGATCGTCAGCGGGTGCTCGTAATGCTCGCCGTTCAGTGCGCGGACCGCCGCGACGATGCTGCTGACCAGCCACAGCAGTGCCAGCCCGCAGGCCGCCGCGCCCAGCAACAGGCCGGCCGGCACTGTCACGATCGCGCCGATCCCGAGCGTCAGCACCGTCGCGCCAAGCAGAACGATGCCGGTCACGACGATCGCGCAGGCGTAGAGGCACATGCTCAGGTGGAAATTGAGTGCCTCGCGCGCGTGCTCGGCCACGAAGGCGTCCTCATCGCGCTTGGCCAGATAGACCGCGCCGGCCACCAGCGCTCCGGCCAGACCCGACATCCAGCTCGTCAGCAGCGCAAGCACCAACGCGCCGATGTGCATCGCCGCCGCCCAGTTGCGGCTCTCGCTGGCGGGCAGGGTCTGCGGGAAGGATGCGGTCTGCATACGAAGACTCCGGTGGTGGATGTGATCAGGTTTCAGCCTGCCGGCACGTCATGAGCCCCGCCAGTCGCGGAGGTCACCCGGACTTCCGGCACGCCCGTACGCAACAGGCGCCGGCGCGCGGCGCCGGAGCCCGTGTGCTGCAGCAGGGCAGCGGCTTACTTGACCAGTCGCAGCGCGAAGGGATAGCGATACGCCACGCCGTCGTTCGCCTTCATGCCGCCGATGATCGTCAGCACCAGCCACGCGATGCCGAGCAGGATCGAGAGCGGGAAGGTCAGCACGGCGCCCAGGCCGAAGGTGACCAGGGTGATCAGCAGCAACAGCACGCCGACGATCAACAGGGTGATGTTGAAGTTCAGCGCCTCGCGCGCCTGATCGACGGCAAACGGCATCGTGTCCTTCTTGATCAGCCAGATCACCAGCGGGCCGACGATGTTGCCGACCCCGCCGGTGAACAGTCCGGTCAACGCCGACAGATGGGCGAACAGGGCCCACTGGCGCTCTTCCGAAGACGCGGCGCCGGCGGGCGGAGGCGGTGCAAGGGTGTACTTGTCGAACTCGCTCATGCGAAAGCGCCTCTGGTCGTGTGGAAGGATCAGGCCGTGGCCTGCGAAGCACTGTTCAGCGATGCGGGGGTCACCGTCAAGTGCGCAAAGCTCAGTCGTCGCCGGCGACGGTCATGCGGCCGAGCAGGATCGACCCTGACCGCACATGCGAACGCGGGTCGATATCGCTGCCCACCGCTTCTATGGTGGCGAACATTTCTTTCAGATTGCCGGCGATGGTGATGCCGTCGACCGCATGCCGGATCTCACCGCCCTCCACCCAGAAGCCGGACGCGCCGCGCGAATAATCGCCCGTCACCGCATTGACGCCCTGCCCCATCAGACCGGTGACCAGCAGGCCGCGATCCATGCCGCGCAGCAGTTCGTCGAGGCCGCCGGCGTTGGCGGGGATCTCGAGGTTGTGTACGCCGCCCGCATTGCCCGTGGTCTGCAGGCCGAGCTTGCGCGCCGAATAGCTGCCGAGCACATAGCGCTGAAGCACGCCGCCCTCGACCAGCGGTGCTTCGCGCGTGGCCACGCCTTCGGCGTCGTAGGCCGAAGACTGGAAGCCGCGCTCGAGGAACGGCCGCTCGAAGATGCCGAACCACTCGGGAAACAACTGCGTGCCGACGCTGTCGAGCAGGAAGCTCGCGCGCCGGTACAGCGCACCGCCCGACACCGCACCAAGCAGGTGGCCGATCAGCGATCGCGCCACTTCGGCCTGGAACAGCACCGGATAGCTGCCGGTGGGCACGGGCCGGGGATCGAGGCGCGCCAGGGTCCGCTCGGCCGCGCGGCGGCCGATTGCGATCGGGGATTCCAGGTCGTCCGCAGCCAGGGCCACGCTGTACCAGCCCTCGCGCTGCATGCGATCCCCGGCGCCCGCGATCAGCGCGCAGCCGATGCTGTGATGGCTGCTGCGCTCGGCGCCGATGAAGCCATGGCTGTTGGCATACACGCTGAGGCCGCGCGTGGTGCTGACCGAAGCGCCGTCGGAGTTCTCGATGCGCGGATCCGCGTCGCGACCACCGGCCTCGCAGGCCAGGGCCAGATCCACCGCGGCGTCGGCGTCCAGCGCCCAGGGATGCCAGGCATCGAACTCCGGAAAGCGGCCGTCCGGCCCGGGCCGCGCCATCAGCTCCGCGTCGGCCAGGCCCGACGCCTGGTCGTCCTCGGTGAAGCGCGCGATCGCGCAAGCCTGCTCGACCGTAGCCGCGAGGCTCTCCTCGCGCAGATCGGCGGTGCTGGCGGTGCCCCGGCGCTTGCCGAAGTAGACGGTGACGCCGATCCCGCGGTCGCGGGTGGACTCGACGGTCTCCACCTCGCCCATGCGCACATTGACGCTCAGCCCCGCGTCCTCCGAGCAGGAGACCTCTGCCTGGGTGGCCCCGGCGGCGCGGCAACGGTCGAGGAGGCGCTGCGATACCGCGGCCAGCGCTTCGAGGCGCTCGGCCGAATCGTCGGCGGTGTGAACATTCAGGGCGGGCGACATGAGCAATGACTTATCCTGTTGCAATGAGAGGCATAGACGAAGATTCCGGCGAGTACCTGGGCCCCAGCCGCAAGCAGAACCGACGCGAAGCGTTGGAAGTGCTGTCGCTGGCCGATGCCCTGGCCGCGCTATCGGAAAACCAGCTGGGCAAACTGCCCATTCCCGAGACTCTGCTGCCGCACATCGCCGATGCGCGGCGCATCACCTCGCACATCGCGCGCAAGCGGCAGCTGGCGTACCTGGCCAAGCAGATGCGGCGCGAGGACGACGAGACGCTGCATGCGATCCGCGATGCGATGGATGCCGGCGGCGCCGCGGCGCGCATGGACACCGCGCAGATGCACCGGGCCGAAGCCTGGCGCGAACGCCTGCTGACCGACGGCGACGCGGCCCTCGCGGAGCTGCTCGACACGTACCCGGAGGCCGACCGCCAGCGCCTGCGCCAGCTGGTGCGCAACGCCCTGGCGGAGTGTGCGAAGAACAAGCCGCCGGCCGCGTTCCGCGAGTTGTTCCGTGAACTGCGCGGCGTATTCGCGGCGGCCTCGCTCGCGGCGGGTGAAACCGCTGCGGACGATGGCCACCCCGATGACGACGACGCAAGCGACACGGACGACGCTCGCTGAGGACGCGTGGACGCGGCGTCGCCGGCGCTGACGGCGGCGGCGGAAGTCCACCGCGTACAACCCACTCGTGGGATACCCGAACCTGCGGCGCCCACGCCCGCCGGCACGCATCCGCCCGTGGCCCAGACCATCAGGCGCGGGTGCCGCCGACGGTCAGCTGATCGATCAGCAGCGACGGCTGGCCGACGCCGACCGGCACGCTCTGCCCGTCCTTGCCACAGACGCCCACGCCATGGTCGAGCGCCATGTCGTGGCCGATCATGCGCACCCGCTGCATGGTCTCGGGACCATTGCCGATCAGCGTCGCGCCCTTCACCGGCGCGGTGATCCGGCCGTCCTCGATCAGATAGGCCTCGGTCGCCGAGAACACGTACTTGCCGTTGGTGATGTCGACCTGCCCGCCACCGAAGTTGACCGCATACAGACCCTTCTTCACCGAACGGATCATGTCTTCGGGCGCGTCCTGGCCGGCGAGCATGTAGGTATTGGTCATGCGCGGCATGACCAGATGCGCAAACGATTCCCGGCGGCCGTTGCCGGTGGGCGCGACCCCCATCAGGCGCGCATTGAGCGTGTCCTGCATGTAGCCGGTCAGCACGCCGTCTTCGATCAGCGTCGTGCACTGCGTCGGCGTGCCCTCGTCGTCGATATTGAGCGAGCCACGGCGGGCAGCCAGCGTGCCGTCATCGACGATGGTCACACCGGGCGACGCCACACGGGTGCCGATACGGCCCGCATAGGTGCTGGTGCCCTTGCGCGCGAAATCGCCCTCGAGGCCGTGGCCGACTGCCTCGTGCAGCAGCACGCCGGGCCAGCCAGCGCCCAGCACCACCGGCATCGTGCCCGCAGGCGCATCCACCGCGTCGAGGTTCACCAGTGCCTGGCGGAGAGCTTCGCGCGCGAACCGCTCCGGCTGTCCGTCCCCGAGCAGTTCTTCGTACGAATAGCGCCCGCCATACCCCGCATAACCGGATTCACGCCGGCCATCGTGCTCCACCAGCACCTGGATGTTGAGTCGCACCAGGGGGCGCACGTCGCCGGCGAGCACGCCGTCGCTGCGCGCGACCAGCACCGTGTCGACGCCGCCCGACAGGCTCACCATGACCTGCTGCACGCGCGGGTCCGCGGCGCGCAGCAGGCGGTCGATGCGGCGCAACGCCTCGACCTTGGCTTCATTGTCGAGCGCATCGATGGGGTCGCGGGGCGCGTAGAGATCATGGGCGCGGGCGCGGGCCAACGCATGCGGCGCATGTGCGCGGCCGTCACGGGCGATCGCGCGCGCCGACTGCGCAGCACCCAGCAGCGCACCCGCATCGATATCGTCGGAGTACGCGAACCCGGTCTTCTCGCCACTGATCGCGCGCACGCCCACGCCCTGCTCGATCGCATGGGAACCGCTCTTGACGATTCCATCCTCGACCGACCAGCTCTCGCGACGGGAGTGCTGGAAATACAGATCGCCGAAATCGATGCCGGGACCGAGCAGCGCGGAGAAGGTGCGATCGAGACCGGCGGTATCGAGACCGGCGGGCAGCAGCAGACGGGACTCGGCGAGTGCGAGCGCACCGCCGGAAGACAGGGAAGATTCGGACATCGTAGAAGTGTGGGGGCAAAGCCGCGGATGGCAAGCCGCAGCGGGCGCGCAGCAAGCCATCACCGCTCCGCTACGGCTCGCCAGCGCGCAACTTCAATCGGCCGAACGCGGTCCGTCCCGCGGGGGCGCACCCTGCACCGAGTCGCGGCGTTCGATGACCTCGACCTTCGGGTCCTGCCACGGCCCGCTGACCTGATAACGGCGCGCGCCCATCTCGCCCAGAGGGCCGCGCAGCACCGCATTGGCGAACGCGCCGACTGCCGCGCCCACCGGCCCGGCGGTCAGGGCGCCGACCGCCGGCAGCAGGTTGCCGGTCTTGGGCAGCACCTCGATTTCCTGATCATGAGTGCGCGCCGCGAGATCGGCGCTGCCGCGGATGCGGATTTCGGCGGCCGGCCCGTCGATGACGAGGTTCTCGCCGCGGGCAACGCCATTGCCGAAGAGGATGTCGCCTGCAAGACGGCTGAAACCGAAACCCTTGCTGAAGAAGTCACGGAAATCGAGCGTCAGCCGCCGCGGCAGCTCCGCCACGCTGAGCAGGCCGAGCACGCGGCCCGCACCTGGCTCCACCTCCACAAGCTGGCCGTCGCGCAGCGCCACGCGCATCGCGCCGTTGATCGAGGCGGGGGTGAAGCCGTTCGGCGCGCCGGCCCAGGCGGCAGCGAGATCCACGCGGCCGTGCCCGCCGACGATGCTGCCGGCAAATCCGAGGCCAGAGGCGAGCCGGCCGAAGTCTTCGCTTTCCACGTCGATATCGATGGTGGTGCGGGCGCCGCGGCCCTGACCGGTCCAGCGACCGGTCAGATCGATGCGGTGCGCCGGCGCCCGAACCTGCAGCCGGTCCAGCGACAGCCCGCCGGGCACGCGCCGCGCGTGCGCGTCGACGCGCCCGAGCGCGAGTGCGCCGTACCGCAGATCGTCGATCGCGAGCTGGATCGGCGGCACCGACGCAGGATCGGGCATGTCCGCCGGCGCCGTCGCCGGCACCGCATGGATCATCGGTGCCGTCGTCGCTTTCGCCGCCGCGGGCCAATGCAGGCGTTGCAGGGCGATCGCGACCGGCGCCCCGTCGGCGTCGGGGATGCGCACGTTTCCGGCCAGCGCCGCGCCATCGAGGCGCAGGTCGGTGGCGTCGTCCCGGTGCGCGGCGGTGATGCGTGTCTGGCCGAACCGTCCGCTGCCAAGTCGCAGATCGGCGGTGGTCACATCGACCTGCTCGAGCCTGAGCCCGCCCCCGCCGCTCCCGCCACCGGCCATCAGGCCGATCCAGTCGAGCACGTCGACCACAGGCGTACGGCCACCGACGGCGATGCCCTGCGCGGGCGCCGCGGCATCGACGCGCGCCCGTCCCAGCTCCACGCGGATGCCGGCACGCGCGCCACCGGTACGCGCGCGCAGGGCAAGACGGTCGCCGAATCCGACGAGCACGTCACCGCTGCCGAATGGCAATGGCGCCTCGATCGTCGTGCGCAGCGGCACCCGGGCCGGCTTGTCCAGCGGCGCAGGCAGGCGCAGCGTCGTGCCGACGAGGTCGGAACGCATCAGCAGACGCGCGGCCGGCATTCCCGAACGCGCCGGCGCATCCGGCACCGAAACCCGTATCTGCCAGGGCGCGCGACCGCCGACGTGTGGCCGCAGCCATGCCAGGTCGGGCGCGCGCGCGAGCAGCGCATCGGCGTCCATGGGCATGTCGAGTTCGCCCTCGAACGCGTTGCTGCGCAGCCGCACGTGTCCGTTGCCGGCGCGCAATGACAGCGTGCCCGCCTGTTCGGCCTGACCCGCCTGGCGCGCGGCAAGACCATCGGCATGGAAGCCCGCCTGGTCGAACGCCACGCGGCCCCGGACGTCGTCGAAGGCGAGTTCGAATCGTGAATCGCGCATCGCCACGCCCTGCAACGCCACTTCGCCATCGAGTCGGAACGGTGCGCCCGGCGGCACGGCAAGCGACATCGCGACCTGCGCCCGACCGGCCAGGTCGAGCGCGTCGAGGGTTTCCCCCTGCGTCTTCCGGAACGGGCTCTGTCGCAGCAGCCCGAGCAGTTGCTTCGCATCGGCAGTGGCAGTCGCGCTGACCTCGACCGGCGAGTCGCCGTAGTCGCGGATGCGGGCGACGACATCACGCACCGGCACGCCGACCAGCTCGCCGCCCGCGGGCCGCAGTTCGAAACCGGCATTGATGAAACGGATGTGGCCGTTGAGCCCGGTCATCGCCGGCCAGTCGTCCTGGAAGCGAACCGTGGCGTCTTCGATGTCGCCCTCGGCGAGGAACACCCCGCGCCGGTCCCTGGCATTGCGCGAATCGAACGGCCAGTCGTCGAGATCGCCGGCGACGATGCCGTAGCCGTTGCGGACAGTCCCTCCGACCAGCGCCATGTCCAGCCAGGCACGCGCCGTCGCCGGCATCCGGTGGCGCACCCAGAACTTCTTCGCCACCGGAATCTCTGCCGCATCGACATCGGCGACCAGGTCCAGGCGCGGGCGTCCGTCGCCGTCGAACCGCAGCCCGCCGCGGGCATCGGCGGCATAGCCGTCGCCATCGACGCGCAGCCCGGGAGTCTCCACCCGCCAGCCCTCGACGTCGCGCCAGGCGGCAATCTCGCCATCGAGCCGCAGCGGATGGAGGACGTCGAAGCCCACCGGCCAGTCGAACACCGCCTGCGCGGCCGGATCGGGGCGGAACACCACGCCGGCGCCATCGCCGAGGATGGTCCCACCGACACCGGACAGGCCCGGGCGATCGCCGACCGGTACAAACCCCAGATCCTCGATCCTCGCCGACAGCCGCAGCGGCCCGCCCGCACGCGCGGCAAAGCGCACGTCCGAGAGCACCGCGTGCGGCGCAGCGGCCTGCAACCATTCCCGCAGCGACGGGCTGATGCCATCGCCCAGCGCCGCCAGCGCGATCAGGGGCGCCACTTCGACCCGTCCGGCGTGCATCGAGCGCTGCCGGCCACCGCTCAGCATCAGGCCGTCGAGCACCTGCTCGCGGTCGAGATACACGATGCGCAGCGTCGGTGCGTCCAGTCGCCAGTCGCCGTCGACATGCGCCCAGCGCGCACGTATGCGCGCGCCCTGGAACACGACCGTCGGTGCATCGGTCGAGGCGCGGGCGACATCGCCGGCGCGCTGCAGCGACACCGCATCGAGGGCCACGTCGCCAGTCACCGCTTCGACGCGTCGCCCACGCAGATCGATCCACGCATCCACGCGGCCGTGGCCGGCCTGGATCGCCACGCCGCTCGCGGCCAGCAGGGGCGACCAGATGCGCAGGTCGTTGCGCGGCATCGCGACGAAGGCGCGCCCGTCGCCCTGCTCGCGCAGCAGATCCAGACGCAGGTCCAGCGGCGCGCCGTCGGCTTCCACCCAGGCCCGCGCCGCAGCGCGCACGCGGCGCCGGTCGACGCGCATGCGCAGGTCCACGCGCGGCAGCGTGTGCGCGATCGACAGCGAAGGGGCATCGATCGTCAGCCGCGCGCCGACCACCTGCAGCTCGCCCAGCCCCTGCAGCGCGTCGAGGGGATCCTCGTCGTCGCCTGCCGCGCCCGGCAAGCCGCGGACCTGCCAGGTCCCGTCGTCGGCGCGCTGCAGCGTGAGCGCGATGCCATGCAGGCGCAGTTCGGTCAGCGATCGGCCGGGCAGCAGGCCGGAGTACTGCGCGATCTGGATCTCGGCCTTGCCGACCGGCACCGCCAGGCCCGGCTCACCGATACGCAGGCCGGTGACCCGCAGCAACGGCCCACGGCGGGTCCATGCGGCTTCAAGGGTGTCGAACCCGACCGGGCGACCCGCGCGCTCGCTCAGCCAGCGGGCGACGGTCTGCGGGTTGCGTTCAAGCCAGGGCAGCGCGAACTGCGACGTGACGACCGCCGCCAGCGCCGTCGTGACCAGCACGGCGGCGAGCAGATACCACGCCGCGCGCCCCGCACGATGCAGGCGCGAGGTCCGGATGGCCGTCATCGCCGCCCCACTCCGGCGCGCGTCGTCGGTGCATGCGACCGGGCGGGGGCTTCAGAGCAGTACAACGTCGAACTGCTCCTGCAGATACTGGTCGTCCGACTGGAAGCGGATCGACTTGCCGAGGAACTCCTCCAGCTCGACCACTGCGGCCGATTCCTCGTCGGTGATCATGGACACCACCTTGGGCGAGGCGATCACCAGCAGGCGGTCGGCCTCGAACTGGCGAACGGCCCGGACGATCTCGCGGAAGATCTCGTAGGTCACGGTCTCGACGGTCTTGACGATGCCGCGGCCACCGCAGGCGCCGCAGGTTTCGCCGAGTTGGCGCTGGAGACTCTCGACCGTGCGCTTGCGGGTCATCTCCACCAGCCCCAGCGGCGAGAAGTCGTAGACCGTGGTCTTGGCGTGATCCTTGGACAGGGACTTCTCGAGCGTGCGCAGGACCTGGCGCCTGTGCTCGGCATCCACCATGTCGATGAAGTCGATGATGATGATGCCGCCGAGGTTGCGCAGACGCAGCTGGCGCGCGACCGCCTGCGCGGCCTCGAGATTGGTGCGGAACACCGTCTCCTCCAGATTGCGCTGGCCCAGGAACGAACCGGTGTTGACGTCGACCGTGGTCATCGCCTCGGTCTGGTCGATCACCAGGTAGCCCCCCGACTTGAGCGGCACGTCTTTCTTCAGGGCGCGCTGGATCTCGTCCTCCACCCCGTAGAGGTCGAAGATCGGCCGCGTGCCGGTGTAGCACTCGATGCGGTCGACGAGCCGCGCCTGTTCGGCCGGACCCGGCGCCGGCAGGTATTGCGCGGCGAAGATGCAGAGTTTCTCGAAGGTGTCGCGCGAATCGACCTTGACCGTGTCGACATCCCGGCGCATCAGGTCGCGCACGGCGCGCATCGGCAGTGTGAGGTCCTCGTAGACGCAGGTGCCCACCCGCGCTTCGGCCGTGCCGTGCTCGATCAGCGCCCAGGCCCGCTGCAGGTAGGCGATGTCCTCGGCGAGCGCTTCCGCACTCTGGCCTTCGGCATTGGTACGCACGATGTAGCCGTGCCCACCGGTCGCCGCCGCCAGCTCGGAGACCAGCGTCTTGAGACGGGTCCGCTCGACCTCGTCCTCGATCCGTGCCGACACCCCGACCACGTGCGACTGCGACAGCAGCACGAGGTAACGCGACGGAATGCTGATCTGCGTGGTCAGGCGCGCACCCTTGCTGCCGATCGGATCCTTGACCACCTGCACCACGATGTCCTGGCCGTCGCGCAGCAGCTCGTTGACCGCAAGCGTCGGCAAGGGAGCGGGAAAAAGACTTTCGCCGTTGGGCTCGGTGTCGATGGCGGCCTGCGGCGGACGGACGACGTCGTTGGCATGCAGGAACGCGGCGCGCTCCAGGCCGATGTCGACGAAGGCCGCCTGCATGCCCGGCATCACCCGCTGCACCTTGCCCTTGTAGATGTTGCCCACCACGCCACGGCGCCAGCCGCGTTCGATGTGCAGCTCCTGCAGCATGCCGTTCTCGACCACCGCCACGCGCGTCTCGCGCGGAGTCACGTTGATCAGGATCTCTTCGGACATGCGGGTCTCAGGCTCCGTGGTCGGATGCGAAGGGCTGCGGATGCAGCCCGAATGTGCGCAGCAGCGCCGCGGTCTGTTGCAGCGGCAGGCCGACGACCCCGGAGTAACTGCCGTCCATGCTAGCGACAAACAGCTCGGCGCCGCCCTGGATCGCATAGGCGCCGGCCTTGCCGCGCGGCTCGCCGGTGGCCACATACGCCGCGATGGTTGCATCGTCGAGCGTGTCGAACGTGACCCCGGTGACCACCACCAGCTGGCCGATGCGTCCCTCGCCGACCACGACTACCGCTGAAATCACTTCGTGACGACGGCCCGACAGCGTTCGTAGCATCGCCATCGCGTCGGCGTCGTCGCGTGGCTTGCCGAACACCACGCCATCGAGGACGACCTCGGTGTCGGCGCCGAGCACCAGTGTTTCCGCTCCACCGCCGAGCGCCTGCAGTCCCGCGCGCGCCTTGTCGCCCGCGACGCGCAGCACGTAGTCGGCCGCAGGCTCGTCCGCCCCGCGGACCTCGGGCACATCGACGTCGATCTGCCCGAACGGCAGGCCGAGACGGGCCAGCAGTTCGCGGCGACGGGGGGATTGCGAGGCAAGATGCAGCATCACGAAAGGATACCGTGCGGGCCCCCTGCGCTCTGCCCGCTGGATCCGCATCAACCCGGTATGGCTCACGGGCCGTTCACCGGAGCGTGACGACCCTTGTTTCCCACCCTGGAGCTCTCGATGCGCCTCATTGTTCGTCCTTTGCTGCTCGCCTGCGGCCTCGCCCTCGGAACCCTGTCGATGACCGCCAGCGCCCAGCCCATGCACCAGGCCACACCCGGCGACGGCACCCTGCTGTCGATCTCCGCGCAGGCGGAGGCAAGCCGCAGCCCGGACATCGCCGTGCTGTCGACCGGAGTGGTGACCCAGGCCGCCGATGCCAACGCGGCCATGCGCGGCAATGCCGAACAGATGGCCAGGCTCATGACCGCGATCAAGGCAGCCGGCATCGCCGACCGCGACGTGCAGACATCGGGCATCAACCTCAATCCGCAGTACCGCTACGCCGAAGACCAGCCGCCGGCGATTACCGGTTACCAGGCCAGCAACACCGTGAATCTGAAGGTCCGCGACATCGGCAAGCTCGGCCAAGTGCTGGACGCGCTCGTGGCCAGTGGCGCCAACCAGATCAACGGGCCGACCTTCGAGATCGAGGATGCCGAAGGCGTCCGCGACGAGGCCCGCGCAGCGGCACTGAAGACGGCCCAGCACCGGGCCGAAACCTATGCCACGTCGCTGGGCATGCGCGTGCGCCGCATCGTCAGCATCAGCGAGGGCGGCGGCTTCCAGGCGCCACCGCGCCCGATGATGGCGATGCGAGCCGTGCAGCAGGACAGTTTCTCGTCACCCGTATCGCCCGGTGAGAGCACGCTCACCGCCAACCTCGACGTCGTTTTCGAACTGGGACGCTGACATGAGCCAGAACAGGACCACCCACGAACCGCCGACCCGTCCGGGCCAGAATCCCGGGTATTCGGAGAAGAACCCCAACGACAAGGGCGATGCCCAGCAGCCGGTGGACACCCACGAGCGCAATCCCGACGACGGCGGCCTCGATCGCGAGCCGGAGAGCATGCCGGAGGATTGACCGCCGCCCGATCTCGGGCATCGACCTTCCGCCGCATGCGCGGCGATTGCCCGCAGAAACGCGTGAACCCAGGCGCGTGCGGTTTCCGCAGACCGGCTTCCACCACCGCGCGTACGCGCGGCACCTCCCCCTGCCCTGCGTTGCTCGGCGACTGACAGCACGCGGTGCGACGCGCGTTCGGGCGATGTGGCCGTAAACGCCCGTCCCGCGCGTACCGCGGCCTGGTAAAAGGGGATCAGCTCCAAAAGTCGGGGACACCTGAGCGGTCGCCGATGCCTACGCCTCTTTGCGTTGCACGCGGCCCGACCTGCTGCGCCCGGGCCGGGAGACGCGCGGGGCGGTGGCCTGCGACGGCCTCGCAGCTGCGGACACCTGCAGCCGCGGCGGCTCAGGCCCGGTGATAGGGATGATTGGCCAGCATCGCCGCGGCGCGATAGAGCTGTTCGGCGAGCACCAGCCGCACGAGCATGTGCGGGAGGGTCAACGGCCCGAGCGACCAGCGCTCATCGGCACGTGCGAGCACGTCAGGGGCATGGCCTTCGGGTCCGCCGATCAGGAATGCCAGGTCACGGCCCTGCATGCGCCAGTGCTCGAGGCGCTGGGCAAGGTCCTCGGAAGAATGCAGCCTGCCGCGGCCGTCGAGCGCCACCACCAGCGCATCGCGCGGCACCGCCGCCAGCACGCGTCCGCCCTCGTCGGACATCGCGCGCGCCGTGTCACGGCCCTTGCCGCGCAGGCCGGGCTCGACTTCGACAAGATCCAGCGGCAGCCAGTGCGACAGCCGCTTGCGATATTCGGCGAAGCCCTCCGCGACCCATGCAGGTGCGCGCTCGCCTACGGCGATCAGCTTCGCTTTCACTGGAGCACCGCGTCCGGCGCCGACGCCGGGCGCGCCCGATCAGGCATCGCGACGCGGGCCGCGATCCTCGGCCGGCGGCTCGTCGCCCACCGTCCACAGCCGCTCGAGGGCATAGAACTCGCGCACGCGCGGGAGCATGACGTGGACGACGACGTCGCCCAGATCGACGAGCACCCATTCGGCCTCGCGCTCGCCTTCGACGCCGAGCGGCTGGCAGCCGAGCTTCTTGGCGTGCTTGACGACTTCGTCGGCGATCGACTTGACGTGGCGGCTGGACGTGCCCGAGGCGATGACCATGAAGTCGCAGACGCTGCTGCGTCCGCGCACGTCGATGTCGATGACGTCGACGGCCTTGATTTCGGCGACTGCCGCGCGCGCGACCTCGAGCAAAGCGTCCGGGGACGGCGGCGGTTCGGGCAGGCGGGTCTTGATGACGTGTGCGGGATTGGACAAGAGTGTGGCTCGGAAAGTGCGGCGGAAATTATAGCGGAGCGCGAGAGCCTGCTCCGTACAAGCCCTTCTCGTGGATGAATGCGGCCACCGGCTCCGGCAGCCAGCCTTCCGTCGAAGCGCCCGCGGCGAGACGCGCCCGCACCTCGGTTGCCGACACGCAGGACAGGGGCTGATGCAGGCGCAGGACCCGACCGGCGGGCCGCGTCCGCAGCTCGTCCGGCGACGTGGCCCAGCGCGGGGCCAGGGCAGTGGCGAGGTCGTCGGGCAGTGCGGCGTCGAGCGCGCTGCCCGGCCGCTCTGCGACTACCAGATGGGCCAGTTCGAACACCATCGGCCAACGATGCCAGGCCGTCAGGCCCAGCAAGCTGTCGGCGCCGACGAGCCAGGCGATCGGCGCAGAGGGGCCCAGCATGTGGCGCAGCCCGGCCAGGGTGTCGACGGTGTAGCTGCGGCCGCCCCGATCGAGCTCGCTGCGGTCGAGCAGCAGTCCGGGCGTGCCGGCGATGGCCAGGGCGACCATCGCCGCCCGCATCTCGGCATCCGCGCCGGGGGCCGGGCGATGCGGCGGGTCGCCCGCGGGCATCAGCCGGACAGTGCAGCCCAGCGCATCGCGGGCCGCGCGGGCAATCGCCAGATGGCCGCAATGGATCGGATCGAAGGTGCCGCCGTAGACCAGGTGCAGCGGCTCCGCCGCGCCGCTCATGCGGCCAGCAGGGCGCCGGCGCGCGCGTCTGCGACCGCGACCAGCAGCCGCTCGAGCGCAAGCCAACCGTCGGTCGGGTCCTGCCCCGGCCGACCGCGCCCCTTGGCGATGCGGTCCACGCGCCCAGCCTCGGCGACGAAGCGCACCCAGCGCGCTTCGGGATGGCGCTGCAGGGCCCGCCGGTAACCGGCCTGGCGGGCATCCCAGATGCGCTGGGCCTTGAATTCGTTGGCCAGATTGCCGCCGCGGGCCTGGACCTGGGCGAGCTGCGCGGCGCGTGCCAGCTCCATCACCACCATGCCCATCAGTGCGGGAATCGCAGCGCCCTCGGCCCGCAGCCCGGCGAGCATGCGCACCACCTGCGCCGGCTGGCCGTTGAGCGTGGCGTCGAGCAGGCGGAACACGTCGAAGCGAGCCGCATCCGCCACCAGCGCATGCATGCGCGGCGCGTCAAGCGTGCTGCCGTCCGCCAGCAGCGCGAGCTTGTCGACCTCCTGCGCCGCGGCCAGCAGGTTGCCGTCGACGCGTTCGGCCAGCTGCTGCACGGCGGCCCGATCGGCCAGCACGTTGCGGCTGCGCAGGCGGGCGTCGATCCAGCTTTCCAGCTCGTGCGGCTTGACCTGCCAGGCCACGACCAGATGGCCGATGCCGGTGATCGCCTCGCTCCATTTGCCACCATGCTGCCGGCTCCACTCGCCGCCGGTGACCAGCAGGGTCACATCCGAGGGCGGATCGGCACAGAACCCGCTGATGACCTGGGCGCCGTCCTTGCCGGGCTTGGTCGTCGGCAGGCGGATCTCGACCAGCCGGCGCGAGGCGAACAGGCTCGGCGCCCGGAACGTGGCCTCGACCGCGCTCCAGTCGATGTCGCGCCCTTCCGGCTCGAAGACCTCCCGCTCGGCAAAACCCTGCGCACGCGCGGCCGCCCGCACTGCATCGGCGGCCTCGAGCACGCGCAGCGGCTCGGGCCCCGCGATCAGATAGGCCGGGCGCAGCGGTTCGCGATCGAGCTGCGCGGCCAGGCGCTCGGGCGTCAGTTCCACGACCGGCTCAAGCGGCCACTGGCGCGCGACGGGCTCACCCGAGCGGGCGCTGCTGCGGGTTACGGAACACCGCATCGATACGACGGATGATCGAGGCGGTCATCTCGCGCTCGAGTTCGCGCGAGAGCAGTTCGCGCTCCGATTCCGATCCGATCGCATCGGTCGGCGGCGCCAGATAGTCACGCGAGAGCTCGATCGCCTGCTGCGGCACGATGGCACGGCCATCGGCATCCTGCATCGAGAACACCACCGCATAGCGCAGGGTGTATTCCAGCGCGCGGCCCTGCGCGTCGAGGCTCGCCGGCAGCGAGGCCCATCGCTCGGACTGGATGTTCAGCGTCGCGACGTCGGTCGCGCCGGGTTCAGCGATCTCGGCACCGGCGGCCGCCAGCGCCCGCTCGACCGAACGCGCCAGGCGGCTGTAGGGATCGCTCGACACGATGTCCACCGGCCCGAGGTCGGCCGGCAGGGTCAGCGCATTGCGCAGATGGAAGCCGCAGGCCGAAAGCGCCAGCACGAGGGCGACGAGGGCCAGAGACGGGAAAACCGATCGGAGGATGCGCATGGGCGAAGTCTGGAGGAGGGGGATAGGACCGGCAAGCGCCGGTCGGAGATGCGGCGACGCCGGGTTCAGCCGGCGACGATGTTGACGATCTTGCCCGGCACGACGATCACCTTGCGCACGGTTGCTCCGTCTAGGAACTTCGCGACGTTCGGCTCGGCCAGTGCCATCGCCTCGATCGTCTCCCGCGGCAGGTCCACCGCCACCTCGATCGTCCCGCGCAGCTTGCCGTTCACCTGCACCGCGAGCGTCACGGCATCGCGCTGCAGCGCAGCCGGATCGGCCAGCGGGAACGCCTGGTCCTCGAGCAGCGTCTCGGCGTGACCCAGCACCTGCCACAGCGTGTGGGCGATATGCGGTGTGATCGGGTTGAGCAGCAGCACGATGGTCTCGAACGCTTCTTGGCGCAGCGCACACGCGTTCGCATCCGTCTCGTCGAACTTGCCCACATGATTGAGCAGTTCCATGACCGCGGCGATCGCGGTATTGAAACTGTGGCGGCGACCGTAGTCGTCCCCGACCTTCTGGATCGCCTCGTGCAGCTGGCGGCGCAGGGTCTTCTGCGCCGGCGTTGCCGCAGCCGCGTCGAAGGCACGCGCTGCTGCCCCGCCCTGCACGTGCCGGTGCACCTGGTTCCACAGGCGCCGCAGGAACCGCGACATGCCTTCCACGCCGGCCTCGTTCCACTCCAGCGACTGCTCGGGCGGCGCCGCGAACATCGAAAACAGGCGCACGGTATCGGCACCGTACTTGCCGATCATCGACTGCGGATCCACGCCGTTGTTCTTCGACTTGGACATCTTCTCGGTGCCGCCGATCGAGACCGGCTGGCCGTCCAGCTTCGAGGTCGCGCCGGTGATCCGGCCCTTGTCGTCGCGGGTGATCTCGACATCGGCCGGGTTGATCCAGTCCTTGCCCCCGTTGCCGAGCTCCCGATAGAAGGTATCGGCGATGACCATGCCCTGGGTCAGCAGGTTGATCACCGGCTCGTCGCTGCGCACCAGGCCTTCGTCGCGCATCAGGCGGTGATAGAAGCGGAAATACAGCAGGTGCAGGATCGCGTGTTCGATGCCGCCGATGTACTGGTCGACCGGCGTCCAGTAATTGGCGCGTTCGTCGACCATGTCGGCCGCGCCCGGCGAGGTGTAACGCGCGGTGTACCAGCTCGACTCCATGAAGGTGTCGAAGGTGTCGGTCTCGCGTTCGGCCGCGCCGCCGCAGCTCGGACACGTGGTCCTGCGCCACTCCGGATTGGACTTGATCGGCGACTGCACCACGCCCGGGTTGGCGAAGGCGTCCTCGACGTCTTCGGGCAACAGGACGGGAAGCTGATCCTCGGGCACCGGCACCGCGCCGCAGGCATCGCAGTAGATCACCGGGATCGGGCAGCCCCAGTAGCGCTGGCGGCTGACGCCCCAGTCGCGCAGGCGGAAGTTGACCTTGCGGTTGCCACGGCCCTCCGCTTCGAAGCGGGCGGCCAGGGCATCGAGCGCCTGCTGGAAATCGAGACCGTCGAACTCGCCCGAATTCACCAGCCAGCCGCGATCGGTGTAGGCGCTCTCTTCGGCGATGCGGTATTCGAATTCCTCGACGACCTGCACCGCAGCGCCGGTGTCGTAGACATCCAGCGAGGCGCCGCCTTCGAGCGCGGACTGCATCGGATCGGTATGCGTAACGCGGTCGCGGCCGATTTCCTCGAGCGCATCGCGCACGTCGGTCGGCACGACCACCATCCTGATCGGCAGGCCATAGGCCTTGGCGAATTCCCAGTCGCGTTGATCGTGGCCCGGTACCGCCATGACCGCACCGGTGCCGTAGCCCATCAGCACGAAATTGGCGACCCAGACCGGGATTTCCTCGCCGGTGATCGGGTGCAGAACGCGCAGGCCGGTGTCCATGCCGCGCTTGACCTGGGTCTCGAGCTCGGCTTCCGAAACTCCGCCCCGACGCAGGTCGGCAACGAATTCCGCCAGGTCGGGATCGCTTTCGGCCGCGCGGACCGCGAGCGGATGTTCGGCGGCGACCGATACGAAGGTCACACCCATCAGGGTATCGGGCCGTGTGGTGTAGACCGCGAGCTTCTCGTCGCTTCCGACCACGTCGAACCCGAACTCCAGGCCCTCGCTGCGGCCGATCCAGTTGCGCTGCATGGTCTTGACCGAATCCGGCCAGCCGTCGAGCGTATCGAGGCCGTCGAGCAGTTCCTGGGCGTAGGCGGTGATCTTGAGGAACCACTGCGGGATCTCGCGCTTCTCCACCAGGGCGCCGGAGCGCCAGCCGCGACCGTCGATGACCTGTTCGTTGGCGAGCACCGTCTGATCGACCGGATCCCAGTTGACGACCGAGTTGCGGCGGTAGGCCAGGCCCTTCTTCATCAGCCGCACGAACATGCGCTGCTCGTGGACGTAGTAGTCCGGCGCACAGGTCGCGAACTCGCGGCTCCAGTCGATCGCATAGCCCAGCGACTGCAGCTGGCCACGCATGTGCGCGATGTTGGCGTAGGTCCACTTGGCCGGCGCGGTGCCGTTCTTGATCGCCGCGTTCTCGGCCGGCAGGCCGAACGCGTCCCAGCCCATCGGCTGCAGCACGTTCTTGCCGGTCATGCGCTGGTAGCGGCTGATGACGTCGCTGAGCGTGTAATTGCGCACGTGCCCCATGTGCAGCGCGCCCGATGGATACGGGAGCATCGACAGGCAGTAGTACTTGGGCTTGTCGGGCCGCTCGGTGACTTCGAAGGCACGGGTCGTGGTCCAGAACCGCTGGGCGTCGGACTCCACCGGAGCGGGTTGATAGGCAGTGGAATCGACGAAGGGCTCGTTGGACACGGGATGCGCTGCTGTGCTGCGATACAAGCGGGAAGCCTACCGCAGCGCCGGGACCGCCGCCATGGATCAGCGGCCAAACCCATGGGCCGGTGCGCACTGGCTAGAATCCCCGGCCCCGTTCCCGGATCTCCCGCCTTGCCCGCATCCCCGTCCAGGATCTCGCGGTATCGCCTGCCTGCGTTCGCTGTCGCCCTGGTGCTGCTGGTGGGCGTGGCGATCGCCAGCCTGACCGCTGTCGCCGGCCTGCGCAGCAGCAATGCGTGGATCGAGCACAGCTACGAGGTGATCAACCAGATCGAGGTGGTCGAGCGCTCCATCCGGGCCGTGGAGGCGAATGCGCGGGCGT
Organism: Luteimonas sp. 100069; assembly: GCF_003813845.1. Classification (NCBI taxonomy): domain Bacteria; kingdom Pseudomonadati; phylum Pseudomonadota; class Gammaproteobacteria; order Lysobacterales; family Lysobacteraceae; genus Luteimonas; species Luteimonas sp. 100069. Next base: position 822,321 of record NZ_RPFN01000001.1, on the reverse strand, counting down.
ATCGCTTGACGGGTCATCCCGATTTCCGCAGCGAGTACCTCGCGGCGGCGCCCGAAGTCGACAGGACCATCGAAGCCCTGACGATGCTGATCCGCGACAACCCGGACCAGGACACGCGGGCGAGGCACCTGCGCGATATCGCCCGGCAGCATCTCGCCGAACTGCGCCGCGTGCACGACCTGCAGGAAGCCCGCGGCGCCGAAGCGGCGCGGCTGGCGACCGATCCGGGAACCGTGCTGCGGCAATGGGGTGAAATCGAGGGGATCGGCTCGCAGATGCGTCGCGACGAGCTGCGCCTGCTTGCCGAGCGCAAGGCGGCCAACCACCGGCAGGCGGTGCAGCTGAGCGTGATCGTGATCCTGGGGATGCTCGCCTCGGGCGCGATCATGGTGATTCTCATGAAGAGCCTCACCCGCGAGAACCGTCGCGCCCTCGGGCTGGAGAAGGAGGCCCGTGGCGCGGCGCACGAGATGGCGTTGAGCATGGACCAGGTCAACCGCCTGTCCCGGCAGCGGCACGAGCTGAGCCGGTATTCCGGGCTCCTGCAGAGCTGCACGACGCGCGATGAGATCGTGCAGCTGTCGATCGAGACGATCCTGCGGCTGCTGCCTGGCGCCAGTGGCCGGATCTATCTTCTGCGCGCTTCGCAGAAATTCCACGACAGCGTCGCGAGCTTCGGCGAAGCGATGATCAGCAGCCCCGATGCCTTGCTGCCCGAGGACTGCTGGGCGCTGCGTCGCGGCCAGATGCACATGCTCGCGGGCGTCGACCGCAGGCAACTGGGCTGCGGCCATCTCGACCCGGGCATGCCGGCGCCGGGCGTCACCTCGATCTGCCTGCCGCTGAGTGCGCAGAGCGGCTCGATCGGCCTGCTGCACGTCAGCGCGCCGACCGAGCAGGTCGACCATGGCGACGGCATCGACGAGCTCATCGGCCAGCTGGCCGAGCAGCTGGGACTGGCGATCGCCAACCTGCAGTTGCGCGAGACCCTACGGACGCAATCCCTGCGCGACCCGCTGACCGGGCTGTTCAACCGCCGGTATCTCGAAGAGAGCCTGGGCCGCGAGCTGCAGCGCTGCGAGCGCCGGGGCCTGCCCCTGTCGGTGCTGATGCTCGACGTCGACCATTTCAAGCGCTTCAACGACACCCATGGCCACGCCGCCGGCGACGCTTTGCTCTCGCAGATCGGACGCCAGATCGAGGCCGCCGTGCGTGACGAGGACATCGCCTGCCGCTACGGCGGCGAGGAGTTCACCCTGGTCATGCCGGAACTCGACGCTGCGAGCGCCTGCGCGCGCGCCGAGCGGATCCGGCGCCAGGTGGAAATGACGACGGTGCAGCACCTGGGGCAGCAGCTCGGGCCGGTGACGATCTCGATCGGCATCGCGACCTTCCCCGGTGATGGCTACGCGCCCCACCTGTTGCTGCAGATGGCCGACGCAACGCTCTACCGTGCCAAGGCCGAAGGCCGCAACCGCGTGCTGCACGTGTCGTACGCGCCCTGATCCCTGCACATCGCGCAGGCGTGCTTCAATCCGGAACCGCCGCCGTTCCGGAGTTGCCCATGGCTTCACGTGTTCGCCTGTCGTCCTCTGCCCTGCTGGCCGCGACCCTGCTGTCGCCCATCGGCGCCATCGCCGCCACGCAGACCGCCCTCCACTGCGAGCGCCTGTTCGATGCGCGCAGCGGACGCGTGCTCGGCGAGCACACCATTCTGGTCGAGGACGGTCGGATCCGCGAAGTGATTCCCGGCCGGGCCAAGCTCGGCGGCGATGTGGACTCGATCGTGCTCGCGGAGCGCACCTGTTCGCCGGGGTGGACCGATCTCCACGTGCATCTGGGGTCGCAGTCCAGCCCAGCGAGCTATTCCGAAGGGTTCCGTCTCGATCCGGTGGACTACGCGTTCCGCGCCGTCGGCTATGCGCGCAAGACGCTCGATGCCGGTTTCACGAGCGTGCGCGACCTTGGCGGCGAAGTCAGTCCGCACCTGCGCGATGCGGTCAACCAGGGACTGGTCGAGGGGCCGCGGATTTTTGCCGCCGGCAAGTCCATCGCTACCACCGGCGGCCACGCCGATCCGAGCAATGGCTACAACTCCATGCTCTCGCACCTGCTCGGCCCGCCCGGCCCGACCGAAGGCGTCATCAATTCGGTCGACGATGCGCGCCAGGCCGTGCGCCAGCGCTACAAGGACGGCAGCGACGTCATCAAGATCACCGCCACCGGCGGCGTGTTGAGCTACGCGCGCAGCGGCGATGCGCCGCAGTTCACCGTCGACGAGGTCCAGGCGATCGTCGATACCGCCCGCGACTACGGCTATCGCGTCGCCGCCCATGCGCACGGCACGGAGGGAATGAAGCGCGCGGTGCTCGCCGGCGTCACCAGCATCGAGCACGGCACCCACATGGACGAGGAAGTGATGCGGCTGATGAAGCAGCGCGGCACCTGGTATGTGCCCACGATCTATGCAGGCCGCTTCGTCGCCGACAAGGCGAAGGAGCCGGGTTACTTCCCGGAAGTCGTGCGACCCAAGGCCGCGACCATCGGCGCGCAGATCCAGGACACCGCCGCGCGCGCCTATCGCGCCGGCGTGCCGATCGCGTTCGGCACCGACCAGGGCGTCGGCCCGCACGGCGACAACGCGCGCGAGTTCATCTACATGGTGGAGGCCGGCATTCCGGCCGCCTATGCGCTGCAGTCGGCGACGCTGCATGCCGCCACCGTGCTCGGCGTGGACGACCAGGGCGTCATTGAAGCCGGTAAACGCGCCGACATCATCGCGATGCCGGGTGATCCGGTAGCGGACATCAACGTGGTGATGGCGGTCGACTTCGTGATGCAGGCCGGCCGCGTGCACCGCATGCCGGACGCGCCGGCAATCGTCGCCGATTGAATCGCGTCAATGCTGGCGTGGCAGCCGCCACGCCAGCAACAGGGTCCACGCCCACCAGCACGCCAATGCCAACCGCGTCGCGATCTCGGGGCCGACCAGCATCGGCGCGAACAGGCAGATCGCGACCGTCGCGCACAGGATCAGCGACGGCCAGCGCACACTCGGCAATGCAATACCCGACAGCAACGCAGCGGCGACAAAGGCGAGCATCCAGACCATCCACGTGGCGGCATGCCAGCGACTCATGCCGGCGTCGAGCGCCTCGGGATCGAGCGGCAGCAGCCCTTGGGCCGCGAACGCCAGTGCCGCCAGCAGCATCAGCCGCAGGGCGATACCGGCGCCCATGCCCGAACGTGGCAGTCGGCCCCGTAGCCGCAGCGCGACCGCTGCAACGACCAGGCCGGGCCCGATCCAGGCCAGTACGTTGAACACCCATGACAAGGGCATGCCGGTCGCGCCGGGAAGCGCCAGCGGCGCAGCCGCCGGCACGCCGGTCAACGCCGCCGCGATCAGCAGCGTGAGCAGGCTGCAGGCGTGCGCGGCGGCGCACAGCACCAGATCAGGGCGCCTCATGCCGCCCACCGGAACACGTCCTCGACGCCGACCCCGAAGGCCCGTGCGATGCGGAATGCCAGTTCCAGCGATGGCGCATAGCGCCCCGCCTCCAGCGCGATGATCGTCTGCCGCGTGACCTGGCAGGCATCGGCCAGGGCCTGCTGGGTCATTTCGCCGTGCTCGAAACGCAGGCGCCGGATCTCGTTGGTGATGGGTGTGCCGGTCATCGGGCCGCCCTTAGCGACGATCACGGCCGTACAGCACCGCAGCCCGCCAGTTGCCGATTCCATTGGCGACGAACATTGAAACGAAAGCCGCTGCAACTGTGGCGCGCGCATCGAGCGCAATGCCCGCGTGCGCGACGAGAATGGTATAGGCCAGCGCCCCGACGACGATCAGCACTTCCAGCGTGCGCTTCGACCATCTCATGCCGTCCGCCTGGATCGCACGATCGCGCTCGTCCTCGAGGATGCCGCCATGGCGCAGCCGCTGCGCAAGTCGGTACCTCCGCAGGGCCGGCGCCGCGACGACCGCCCCGCCATAGGCGAACAGCATCAGATACGGAAACCAGCCGTCGCCGAGTCGGCCGACGGCGATTATCTGCAGAAAGATCACGCCCGCGAGGAAGATCTGCCCCGAATTCCAGGCGTCGGTTTCCGTCGCCGATGGCCCCTCGCCATCCGCCGACAACCGCGTGCTTCGCCACGCGCCCCACGCAATGCAGATCAGGAGGGCCATGACGGGCCCGAGTGTGAGCGCGCGCCAAGCCGGTTCCCTTGCGATGAACAGAACACCAAAACCGATGAAGACCACCGTCGGCCAGATCGCAGCCCAGATCGACGCCCAGCCCCGCATCAGGCGCATACACAGTCTGTGTCGTCATGATGTCCGCTCCACCGAACACAAGGTAAAAAGCAATTTACATTTGCATAAGCTGATGTCAACTATCTTTTACATGGTTGTATCCTGCGCGGCCGTCGCCATCTGCTTGTGATCGCGCACGGCGCTTCCCCTTCCAAGGATTTCCGCATGCTCCTCGACGGCAACGCCCCCGCTACCGACGCCCCCCGCCACGTCTTCGACGCGACCACCGCCAACTTCGAGACGGAGGTCCTGCAGAAGTCCTTGCAGACCCCGGTACTGATCGATTTCTGGGCCGAATGGTGCGGGCCGTGCAAGTCGCTTGGCCCGGTCCTGGAGAAGCTGGCGGCCGAGTACAACGGCGCGTTCGTGCTGGCGAAGGTGGATGTCGACAAGGAGCAACAGATCGCCGCGGCCTTCCAGATCCGCTCGGTGCCCACCGTGTTCCTGCTGGTCGGTGGGCAGCCGGTCGACGGGTTCCCCGGCGCGCTGCCCGAAGGCGAGGTCCGCGAATTCCTCCAGCGCCATGGCATCGCGCCCGCGGAAGGGGCGCCTGCCGAAGACGCCGCCCCGGCCCCGCTCGACCCCGCCGCGGAAGTCGCCCGGCTGCGCGAGGCGATCGCAGCCGAGCCCGACAAGGCCGAGCTGCGGCTCGATCTCGCCCTTGCGCTGCTGCAGACCGGAGCGGCGCAGGAGGCCGAAAGCCTGCTCGATGGCCTGCCGGCCAATCTCGCCACCGACGACCGCACCATCAAGGCCCGCGCGCGCCTGGACTTCGCGACCCTGCTGGCCGACGCGCCGCCGGTGGAGGCATTGCAGGCCGCGATCGCTGCCGATCCGGGCAATCTGACCGCCCGCCACCAGCTGGGCGTGCGCCATATCGTCGCGGGAGACGCAGAGGCGGGCTTCGAGCAGTTCATCGAGATGCTCAGCCGCGATCGCGACTTCCAGGATGGCCTGCCGCGCAAGGCACTGATCGATGCGTTCCGCATCGTCGAGGATCCTGCGCTGGTCGGCCGCTATCGCCGCAAGATGGCCTCACTGCTGTTCTGATCCGGCCACGGCCACAGGCACCGTACAGCTGCGTATGGCAAGATCGGCGCCCCCCGCCGATCGCACTGCCATGACGCCCCGCCGCGCCCGACTGATGTTCAACCTGTGGCCACCGTTCCTGTTCACCGGGATCCGGGTGACCGCGATCGACGCGCGGTTCCGGCATGCGCGCGTCGAACTGCGCCAGCGCTGGTTCAACAGCAACTATGTCGGCACGCACTTCGGTGGCAGCCTGTTCGCGATGACCGACCCGTTCTGGATGATCCTCACCCTGCGCGCGCTCGGCAGCGAACACGTGGTCTGGGACAAGGCCGCCGAGATCGAGTTCGTCCGCCCCGGCCGCGGTACCGTGCACGCGAGCTTCGACCTCAATGACGCGACGGTCGAGACGATCCGCGCGGCGACCGCCGACGGCAGCAAGCACCTGCACTGGTTCACCACCGATGTGCTCGATGCCTCGGGCGAACTGGTGGCCCGCGTGCGCAAGCAGATCTACGTCCGCCGCAAGCGGCGCGCGTCTCAATCCGCCGACGCGACCGTCTCGACCAGATAAGCCGGCAGGGGCAGCGACCAGGTGTTGACGGGGCTGATATAGCGCTGCGCGATGCCGAACGTGCGCCCATCGGGACCGATGGTGATGTCGTAGCCCGGGCTGCGAAGACCTTCCGGACGGCGCGCCAGACGTTCGGCGAGGCTGCCGTCGTCGGGCTGCTCGCGCAGCCAGCCCAGCGTGCCGAGCAGCTGCAGACGCGCACCGTAATCGTGTCCCCGCGTGACATGGGGTCCATAGCCGGGTCCATCGATCTCGGCGAGAACACAGCCGGCGGCGTTCGCGATGCATTCGAAGCGCCGCCAGATGGGTGTCCGGGCGCTGGGCACCGCCGCGTTCCGGTCCGGGTCCGGCAGCGGGTGCGCCGCCGCGCAGGACGCCCCCCTCTGCTCGGCAATCAGGGCCCGGAACCCTTCATGATCCAGGACGAGCCAGCTCCATGCGTTGTGCTCGCGCATCTCGGGCATCGACTGGAACACGCGCATGGTCGCCGCAAATTCGCCACGCATGGCTGGACAGATCGACAACTCTGCCGCCGCTGGCGCAGCGAGGGCCGCATCGCAGCTTCCAGGCAACGCCGTTCCGCGCGGCATGTCCGCCAGCATGCTGGCCAGCAGCGCGCCGTAGCCGTCGGTGGTCAGCCGGATCCCCGACATCCGTACGAGCAGGTTGTCGCTGTTGTGGCCGATACGTCGCCACGTCGCAAGATCGCGGCAGGTCGCTTCGATCGCGCCGATCCGGTCCCCCTGTGCAAACTGCACTGCGTGCGCAGTGGCCGACCAGCCCAGCAAGCCGATCGGGGAAAACAGTACGCCGGTGGAATCGGGCGGCAGGCGCGAGACATAGTGGTCGTAGCCCGACAATGCCTGCACCCGTTCGATCAGGCGGAGATTGGACTGCACCAGTGCGGCATACGCGTCGAGCGAAGCGCCGACTTTTTCGAGACAGTCCGATCCGTCCGATCCGTCCAATCGGTGGGTTTTACAGTGCGGGGTGGCTGCGCTGTCCGCAAGCAGGTCGCGATAGCGGGCGCGGGCGCCCGTGAACGACAGCGGGGGACTGCGCTCGCGCGATGCCGTCGTCAGCGTCTGCATGTCCGCGTCCACCACGGCCGCGACCTCGTCATCGGGGACGTCACGCCGCAGCACCCACAGCGCGTCGAACACGTTGCGCCCCTGGAACACGTTCGGCGCTTCCATGAGCGCCAGTGCCGCACGTTGTTCCGGCGTCGGTCCGCGCAGTCGCGACGCGCCCCACAGCAGCGACAGTACCGTCGCCGTCACCACCAACCCCAAACCCAGATAGTTCAACCAACGCATCCATGACCCCCCTGCTGGCCGCGCTCCTGCGGCCAGCGGAGTCTGCCATGCCACGGCAATGCACGCGCTCGGTAGCGCCAACGACATCACACCGTTTTCTGCGACCCGGTGGGTATGCTGTCGGCCGCACAGGGGGACGCATGTCGCAGTACGTACACGGGCTCGAGGAGCCGATGACGCTGCCGGAGATTACCGGCTACCGCGTGGTGCGCGTCGTCGGCCATGGCGGCATGGCGACCGTCTATCTCGGCACCCAGCTGTCGCTCGGCCGCGACGTGGCGATCAAGGTCATGCGACCCGAGGCGCTTGCCGACGAGGTCAGCCGCCGACGCTTCGAGAACGAGGCCCGCACCATCGCCCGGCTCGAGCATCCCAACATCGTCGGCATCCACGAGGTCGGCCGCACGGCCGATGGCCTGCCGTGGTACGCGATGCCCTACCTCCCGCACGGCCATCTGGGTCGGCGCGACCTCACCCGGGACCATGCCCGGGTACGCGAAGTGTTGCGCGCCCTGCTCTCGGCACTGGCCTATGCGCATGCGCGCGGGGTGATCCATCGCGACGTCAAGGCCGAGAACGTCTTGTTCGACGAAGCCGACCGCCCGCTGCTGGCCGACTTCGGCATCGCCCTGCGGCGTGGTTACGGCACGCGCGTGACGATGGTGGGGCTCGCCGTCGGCAGCACCGCCTACATGGCGCCGGAACAGGCGCGCGGACAGCAGGTGGATTTCCGCGCCGATCTCTACAGCGTTGGCGTGCTGGCCTGGGAAATGCTCAACGGCAGCCTGCCCTACCAGGCCGACGATGCACTCTCGATGGCACTGGCGCACACCCAAAATCCGATTCCGCGACTGCCGCCGGCGCTGCGCCACTGGCAGCGCTTCATCGACCGCGCCCTTGCGAAATCACCGGGCCGGCGATTCGCCGATGCGAACCAGATGCTGCAGGCGCTGGCCGAGGTACCGCTGCGTGGCGGACGCAGTGCTCCGCTGATCGAAGGCGCGCTGCGCCGGGCCGGGGCCGGCGCCAGGCGCGTCCCGCCGCTGCTGTGGATACCGGCGGTACTGGTGCTGGCAGCCGGTATCGGCCTGCTGCTTCGCCCGGCCACCCAACCGGACCCGGATACGCAGGCCGCGGCGCAGGCCAGCACGCTCCCCAGTCCTGAGGCCGGTGATGCGCAGGGCCTCGCACGCGACGACATGTCCGGCACGGCCGCGACCGCCGGGCCGATGGAGCTCGTCGATCCCGCGGCGGCGCGCGTGGCGCCGGTCTCGCAGGCGGACCGGTACCTGCTCGAGGCGGAACGCCGGATGCAGGCCGGGCATCTGGCTGCGCCCGAGGGGGCGAACGCTTTCGAATCGCTGACCCGTGCCTGGCGTGCCGATCGCGAACATCTGCGCTTCGCGCCGGTCTCCGCCCGCGCCTTGGATGCTGCTGCCGCGCGCGCCGGCGCGCTGATCGCCAAGGGCGCGCACGCTGAAGCGGCCGCCATGCTGACCGCCGCGCGCCAGCACGCGGCGGCCACCGGCCAGGCCGAAGGCGAGGCAATGCGCCAGCTGCGCGCGAAAGTGGAGACCGCAGCCGACGCGCGCATCGCCGCTGCGGCAACCGCTGTCGACCGTGCCGATGCACTCGCTGCCCTCGCGGCTGCGGAGGCGGCCGGTATCGATGCGGCGGTCACGACGCGGCTGCGCCGGCTGGCCATGACCATTCCCGATGTCGCGGCGTTGGCTGCACGTGTTGCCGGTGGCGCCCGGGTGGTGCGCGGGCCCGACGGCGCCTACGCGATCGCCAATGCACCGGTCAGCCGCGCCGACTACGCCGCCTTCGTCGCGGCCACCGGTCACAAGTCCGCCTCCTGCCGTGCCCGCGGCTCGGTGCTGCGGGCACTGGCTCCGAAGAACTGGGAAGATCCCGGCTTCGAGCAGTCGCCGAGCGATCCGGTGGTCTGCGTGTCGTGGGACGACGCCATGGAATACGCGCGGTGGCGCAGCGAACGCGAAGGCCGCAGCATCGTCGTCGCCTCGACCGCCCAGGGCGCCAGCGTCGCGACCCGCGCGATGGGTCCGGCGGAATGGCGCAGCGACTGCGCGGCCGCATGCAAGGACCGCATCGCCGCTGGCCGCAGCCAGCGCGACGAGCTGAGCAGCCGCGCGCTCGACCCGCGCCGCGGCTATGACGATGTCGGTTTCCGCCTCGCCCACCTGCCCTGAGCACCTGGCGACAGATGCCGCCCTTTCGAAGACCGGACGCCGGGCGCATGATGTCGGGTTCCCCCATTCACACCTGAAACGCCATGAGTGCCCACACCCTGGGCGGACGCCTGCAGCGTCTGTTCCTGACCGGCCTGTTGACCCTGCTGCCGATCTGGCTCACCTGGATCGTCGTCAAATTCGTATTCGTGCTGCTGTCGGATATCAGCCGTCCCTTGGTCGGCCCGCTCGCGCACAGCATTGCCGCGGGCTTTCCGAACTCGCTTGGGTGGATCAATGCCGTTTCGGTCCAGGCGACGATCGCGCTGCTGGCGACCCTCGTGCTCATCCTCGGCGTGGGCTGGCTGGCGCGGCGGGTCGTCGGCCAGCGCCTGCTGGGCTGGCTCGAAGCACTGGTGCAGCGCATCCCGCTGGCCAATGTCATCTATTCGAGCGCACGCAAGCTGCTCGACATCCTGCAGACCAAGCCCGACGGCACCCAGCGCGTGGTGCTGATCGACTTCCCGCACCGGGAAATGAAGTCCGTCGGCTTCGTGACCCGGGTGATCCGCGAACAGGGCACCGGGCGTGAACTCGCGGCCGTCTACGTGCCCACCACGCCCAATCCGACCTCGGGGTATCTGGAAATCGTGCCGCTGGAGAAGCTCACCCCGACCGACTGGACCGTCGACCAGGCGATGAGCTTCATCATTTCCGGCGGCGCGGTGGCGCCGGACACGATTCCGTTCGACCGACCGGGCACGGTACCCAGGCACGGCACCGATCTGTGACAGCGTGACCTCCGGCCCTTGCCGAGCGACTACACGCTGCTCAGCATCGATCGACCTTCCGGAGCCCCGACATGAAGCAGCCGCTCGTTCTTGCCATCGCCGTCGCCGTCGCCGCCAGCAGTGGCCTTGCCGGCTGCGACCGCGCCGCGCCCACGCCCGACACGACCGCAGCGGCGGAGGTTCCTGCCGAAGACGCGCCCGCGCGCGCCGCGCGGCTGGCCACGCACTACGCCGAGTACTGGGAAGAACTGCTCAAGCTCAACCCGGTGCAGGCGACCTTCCTCGGGGACCCGCGCTACAACGACCAGCTGCCCGACTTCGCCAGCGCGCAATACCGCGAACAGCTCCGCGCCTTCAACGAGCGCTGGCTGAAAACGCTCGAAGCGATCGGCAGTGCCGGCCTCGAGGGCCAGGACCTGCTGAGCTATCGGATCTTCGTCCAGGACCGGCGCAATGCACTTGACGCCGAACGCTTCCCGGGCTGGATGATGCCGGTCAACCAGATGGGCAGCACGGTCAGCTACGCAGTGCTGCTGGGCTCGGGCCAGACCGCGCAGCCGTTCGCGAGCGTCGCCGACTACGACGCCTGGCTGCGCCGCGCGGCGCGGATCCCCACCGTGCTCGACACCGAGATCGCCAACATGCGTGTCGGCATCGAGTCCAACGTGGTCCAGCCCCGCGTGCTGATGGAAAAGGTGTTGCCACAGTTCGATGCGATCCTCGCCGAGGATCCGGAGAAGAGCCCGTTCTGGGGCCCGATTACGAACTTCCCCGACGACGTCCCCGCTCCCGAGCGCGAACGGCTGACCGCCGCGTTCCGCAGCCTGATCACCGAGCAGCTCAATCCGGCCATCCGGCGCCAGCGCGACTTCATCGCCAATGACTATCTGCCGCATACCCGCGACAGCGTGGGACTCGACGCCCTGCCCGACGGCATGGCCTGGTATGCATTCTCGACCCGTCAGCAGACCACGTCCGACCTCACGCCCGAGGCGATCCACCAGATCGGCCTCGACGAGGTGGCACGCATCCACGCGGAGATCCGCACCGTCATGGCCGAGACGGGGTTCCAGGGCTCGCTGCAGGACTTCTTCCGCTTCATGCAGAGCGACCGCCGCTTCGAGTTCCGTTCCGAGGAGGCAATGCTCGCGCACTACCGGGGCATCGAGAAGACGATCGCAGCCCGGGTTCCCGAACTGTTCTCGCTGACGCCCAAGGCCGGGTTCGAGATCCGGCCGATCGAGGACTTCCGGGCGGAATCGGCTGCGGGCGGCGAATACCTGCCGCCGAGTGAGGATGGCAGCCGTCCGGGCATCTTCTACGTCAACACCTTCGACCTGCCCACGCGCAAGCGCTGGGACGCCGAGGACCTGTTCCTGCACGAGGCGATTCCCGGCCATCACTTCCAGCTTGCACTGCAGCAGGAACTGACCGACCTGCCGGCCTTCCGCCGTTTCGGCGGCGAGACCGTCTTCATCGAGGGCTGGGGCCTGTATGCCGAGAGCCTGGGCCGCGAACTGGGCATCTATGCCGATCCCTACGACTACTTCGGCCGGCTGCAGGGCGAACTGTGGCGCGCCGTGCGCCTGGTCGTCGACACCGGCCTGCACAGCAAGGGCTGGACGCGGCAGCAGGTGCTCGACTACATGTTCGCCAATGCCTCGGTCAGCGAACCCGACGCGATCGCCGAGGCCGAGCGCTACATCGCCTGGCCCGGCCAGGCACTGGCTTACAAGATCGGCGAGCTGAAGATCCAGCAGCTGCGCAAGCGCAGCCAGGACGCCCTGGGCGAGGGCTTCGACATCCGCGAGTTCCACACCGAAGTGCTCAAGGACGGCGCAGTGCCATTGCCGGTGCTCGAGGCGAAGATCGATGCCTGGCTCGCGGCGCAGCGCGGACGTGCGGATGCGCGACCCGCGGCCTCGCCGACAGCGGAGGCGGAGGCGGAGACGGAGGCCACGCGCTGAGGCCCGCCGGCCGACGCGCGCGCCGGCTATCCGCGCCGACATGATGCCGGCGGTCGGTACAGTCCGCAGTGCCGGATCCGGTGGCCGGGGCGCCGCGTCCCCGCGGATTGGCGGTGCATGGCCCGGCAAGGACCCAGGCGGCAACCGCGCCAGCCGGCCGCCCGGCCACGCGGCGCCGCACGGTGATCCAGTACAACGTGCCGCGCTGCGGCTTGCCCTGCTCCACCCACCGGGCGATCCTGCACGCCGGTCGCGCGCGGGGGAGGCGCCATGATCCGTACGATGTTCTCGGTGATGCTCGGCATGCTGGTCGCCATGATGGTGATGCTGGGGCTCGAATTCGTCGGCACCCGGATGTTCCCGATGCCGGCCGGCCAGCTCGCCGAAGACGCCGATCTCGCCACGATCGTCGCCAATGCACCGACCGGAAAACTGGTCTGGGTCCTGCTCGGCTGGCTGATCGCCGCCGTCTGCGGCGGCTGGGTCGCCGCGCGTTTCGCACGCGCACGCCGGATGGCGGCGGCGATCGCCGTCGGCCTGCTGCTGGTACTCGGCGTGCTGCTCAATGCGTGGATGCTGCCGCATCCGCTCTGGATGACGCTGCCGGGGCTGATCGGCCCGGTCCCGCTGGCCTGGTGTGGCGGCAGGCTCGCTCTCGGGCGTACCCACCTCGCCAACTGACGCTTTCGCTCTAGCCACGTCCGGGGAAGTCCATGCAGGCATCGTTGCTGACCACATTGCTGCTGCCGCTCGCACTCGGCGTGATCATGTTCGGCCTGGGCCTCGGTCTGGGCCTCGATGATTTCCGCCGGGTCGCACGTTATCCACGCGCGGTGCTGACCGGACTCGTCCTGCAGATCGGCGTGCTGCCGTGGGCGGCACTGGCGCTGGCACTGCTGTTCCGCCTGCCGCCTGAGCTCGCGGTCGGCCTGATGTTGCTCGCCGCTTCGCCGGGCGGCGCGACCGCGAACATCTACAGCCACATCGCGCGCGGCGACGTCGCACTCAACATCACCCTGACCGCAGTCAACAGCGTGCTGTGCCTGGTCACGCTGCCGGTCATCCTCGACCTGTCGCTGGAATTCTTCCTCGGCGCCGGCCAGTACGTGCCGCCGCCGACGCGCAAGATCGTCGAGGTCGCGCTGATCATCCTGCTGCCGGTCAGCATCGGCATGCTGGTCCGGGCGTTTGCCACCGGCTTCGCGGCGCGCATGGAAAAGCCGATCCGGCTGCTGTCGGTGGTCGTGCTCGCGCTGCTGATCGTCGCGGCCGTCGCCAGCACCTGGGACACACTGCTGGCCTACTTCGCCGCCGTCGGCATCGCCTGTCTGCTGTTCAATCTCGTCAGCATGGGCATGGGCTACGCCGCGCCGCGAGCGCTGAAGCTGCCGCGCCGGCAGGCCATCGCGATCGCGATGGAGATCGGGATCCACAACGGCACGCTGGCGATCTTCATCGCGCTCAGCGTGCTCGGCAACGCGACCATGTCGGCGCCGGCAGCGGTCTACAGCCTGCTGATGTTTCTGACCGCAGCCGCGTTCGCGGCCTGGCTCAACCGTTCCGGTGCACGGACGGCCGACGCCGTCGCCTGAGGCCGTCACCACGGACGACACCTCGCGTCCCACGTCGATGATCCGCCGGTCGCATGAGATGCGAATGGCCTGCGCCCGGCGTCGAGACGCTCAGGCACCTGCATGCCATCGCAGCTCCCGGCAGCCGGTCACGCGACCGGAACAGGCAAGAAAAAGGCCCCGCCGGGCAGGCGGGGCCTCTTCGCATCACGGATGCCGCGCACTCACTCCGCGCTGCCGAACGTCCCGTAGCCCTTCAGCTGATCCGCGACTGCCGCGTCGCCGACCACGACGATGCTCTGCTGCTTCGGATCGAAGAACTCGCGCGCGACCGACTGCACCTGGGCAGCTGTCACCGCGTTGGCCTTGTCGACGTAGCTGCTGAGGTAGTCGGCCGGGCGGCCAAGCACCCAGTTCGAGGCCAGCGCCGCCGCCACCGCGCCCTGCAGCTGGTTCTGGAACAGGTAGGTACCGGCGGTGAAGCGCTTGGCGCGCAGCAGCTCGTCGGAATCGACGACGACGTTGCGCATCTGCTCGAACTCCTTGAAGAACTCGCCGATTGCCGCGCCGGTCACCTCGTTGCGCACGTCGGCCTGGGCCTGGAATGCGCCGCCCTGCGCGCGCAGGCCGAAGCTGCTGCCCGCGCCATAGGTGTAGCCCTTGTCCTCGCGCAGGTTGCGCATCAGGCGGCTGTCGAAACCGCCGCCGAGGATGGTATTGGCCAGCGCTGCCGGAATCGCGCGCTCGTCGTCGGCATCGAATGCAGGCCGGCCGATGCGCACCGCCGACTGCACGCTGCCCGCGCGCGGCACCAGTACGAATCGGGGCCCGGCCGGATAGTCCGGGGCAGCCACGTCCGTCACCGTCGTGTCCTCGCCGCGCCAGTCGCCGAACGCCGATTGCGCCAGCGCCATTGCCTCGCGCTCCGTCACCGGACCGGCAATCACCAGCAGCGCGCGCTCGGGATGGAACCGCGCTGCGTGGGCGGCTGCGAGCCCGGCGGCGTCGGTGCCTTCGATCCCGGCTTCGGTCGGCAACATGTTGCCGTAGGGATGCGCGCCGAAGAGCACGCGTCCCATCGCCCGGTTCGCCTGATAGGCCGGCTGCGCCTGCATCGCCTTGAGGCCCTGCAGTGCATTGGTCTTGGCCAGCTGGACCTCGTTGGCCGGAAACGCCGGATTGCGCACGACGTCCGCGAAAACCGCGGCCAGTGGCTGCGCCGACGACGACAGGCCGGACGCGGTGACGAACACGCCGTCGCTGCTGGCACTCGCGCCGATCGACGCGCCCAGACGCTGCAGTTCCTCTGCGATCTGCACCGAGCTGCGCGTGGCGGTCCCTTCCTGCAGCAAACCGGCCAGCAGGTTCGACATGCCCGGCAGCGTCGCGGGATCACTGGCCAGCCCACCGCGGACGGCGAGCACGTAGTCCACCTTCGGCAGGCCGTCCTGGCGCGGCAGCACCCAGACGGTCAGGCCGTTGTCGAGGCGACGTTCGATCAGTCCCAGCTCGGGCAACGGCCGGTCGGCGCCGTAATCGGGCAGGCCCGCAGGCAGTTCGGTCGGCGGCGCGGTGGCTGCGGACGGCTGCTGCGCATGGGCCGCGCTGGCAAACAGGCAGGCGCCGAGCGCCAGTGCGAGCGGGCGCAGGCCGCGGGTCGGAATGTGGTGCTTGTCCATGTCGATCTCCTCAGTCCTGCGCCGGTGCTGCAGCGGGCGCCGGCGCGGCCGGCGGGGCGATGCCACGCGCAGACGCCATCGCGGCGGGCACGCGGTCGATGACGGTGCGGTTGGCATCGGTGAGATAGGTCTTCGCCACGCGCTGCACGTCGGCGACGGTCACCGCCTGCACCCGGCCGGGCACCTGGTTGAGCGCCTCGGCGTTGCCCCACAGCAGCTGCGCCTTGGCGAGTTCGTCGGCGCGCGAGATGAAGGGCTCGAGACCGTTGACGTAATCGGCCAGCAACTTGGTCTTGGCGGCGGCCAGCGTCTCGGCAGGCACGCCCTCGGCGGCGATGCGCGCGACTTCCTCGTTGACCGCGCCCAGCACCGCGTCCGGCTCGACATTGGGCTTGTACAGCGCGAACAGCGTCAGCAGGGTCGGGCCGTCGTAGTCCCAGGCGTGGCCCAGTGGCCAGCCCAGGCCGCCATCGATGTTGAGCAACTGCTCGCGGCCCTTGACCAGTCCCTGATACAGACGCGACGCGTCGCCGCCCGCCAGCAGCTGCGACAGCACCGCCATCGGCGCGTGATCGGCATGGCCGCGCGCGGGCATCTTCCAGCCCACTGCGAGTGCCGGCACCTGCGCCAGCGCGTCGGCCTGCGCTTCGCGCCTGCCTTCGGTGTTCAGCGGTTCGGACACGTCAGGCCGTGCAGGCGTCGCACGCGCCGGAATGTCGCCGAAGTATTCCTCGACCATCGCGAAGGCTTCCTCGGGCGAGATGTCGCCGGCGATGCCGATGACCGCGTTGTTCGGACCGTAGTAGTCGCGGTGGAAGGATTCGACATCGGCGAGCGTCGCGCCTTCGAGATCCTTGAAGCTGCCGTAGCCGTCGTGCGCGTTGGCCCACTTCGAGAACGCGAGGCGGTTGATGTCGAAGACGAAGAACAGGCCGTAGGGCTGGTTCTGCACGTTGACGCGGATCTCTTCCTTGACCACGTCCTGCTGGTTCTTGAGGTTCTCCGGGGAGAAGTCCAGGGTCTTCATCCGGTCCGCTTCCAGCCACAGGATCGGCCGCAGCGCGGAGACCGGCGCGGTCTCGATGTAGTTGGTGTAGTCGGGACGCGTGGAGCCGTTGAGCCGGCCACCGCCCCCCTGGATCACGCGATCGAAGGTGCCCTTGGGCGCGACCGGCGTGCCCTGGAACATCAGGTGCTCGAACAGGTGGGCAAAGCCGGTGCGGTTCTCTGGCTCCAGGCGCATGCCGACGCGATAGACCACGCTCACGCCGACGGTCGGCGAACTGCGGTCCTCCGACACCACCACGGTCAAGCCGTTGTCGAGCGTCCTGGTTTCGATCGGCATGCGCCAGGCGGCGGGCTGTGCCGCCACGGGCGCGGCAAAAATTGCGAGCAGCACGCAGGCGCTGCCCATCCGGGCAAATCGTTTCATGGTCGTTCCCTGTCCGCCCCGCTCCCCGGGGCACGAAGGCCGACTATAAGCTGCGCCGCGGTGACCGCGCATGCTGCGCTGCGGACCGCAGGCCGGCACATGGGCCTATGCGATCCGGGACGCCGTCGACACCCGGCGGACAAGGCCCCGCGCGCCGGCCGCGGCGTCGCCGCTATCTGGTCGCGCTGCTGTCTTCCACGTCGTCGATGCCCACGTTGCTGTGCGCGGCCTCGTAGACCGCGCGATCGAGCAGCCCGGTTTCGCGCGCCACCAGCACCGGCACCAGCATCTGCCCGGTGACGTTGGTCATCGTGCGCATCATGTCGAGGATGCGGTCGATCGCCAGCAGCAGCCCCAGGCCCTCGAGCGGAAGGCCCGCCGCCGACAGCACCACCGTCGCCATCACCACCGCGGTGCCGGGTACGCCGGCGGTGCCGAAGCTGCCGAGCACCGAGGCCAGCAGGATCGCGGCGTACTGGGCGAAGCTCAGCTCGATGCCGAAGTACTGTGCGATGAACACCGAGGCCAGCGTCGGATAGATCGCCCCGCAGCCATCCATCTTGATCGTCGCGCCCAGCGGTACGGCGAACGCTGCGTAGTCGCGATTGACGCCGAGGTTGTGGGTGACGGCGCGCAGGGCCACCGGCATCGACGCCAGGCTCGAGGAGCTCACGAACGCCACCTGCATGCCGGGCGCGGCGCCGCGGAAGAACTTCAGCGGGTTGAGGCCATGCGCGAGCAGCAGGCCGCCGTAGACGAACACGATGTGCACCGCGCAGGCGGCATAGAGCGCGATGACGAAGCTGCCCAGCGGCAGCAGTCGTTCGAACCCGTAGGTGCCCACCAGCGCGCCGATCAGCCCGAAGGTCCCGATCGGCGTGAGTTCCAGCACGAAGCGCGTGACCTGGATCATCGCATCGGATGCCTGCCCGACCAGCGCGCGCAGAGCCGCCACGCGCTCGCCCAGCTTCACCAGCGCGAAGCCCAGCAGGCCAGCAAAGAAGATCACCTGCAGGATGTTGCCGTTCGACAGCGCCGCGAACGGGTTCGTCGGCACCACGTTCAACAGCACCTCGATCGCCGACGGCACTTCGCGCGGCGTGTAGTCGGCGGCCGGGCTCAGCGAGCCGGCCTCGATGCTCAGGCCCGGATTGAAGGTGTAGGCGACGGCGAACCCGACGCCCACCGCAAGCACTGCAGTGGCGGCGAACCAGCCGAAGGTCCGGCCGCCCAGCGCGGCGATGGACTGCTGACCGTGCAGCGCGGCAACCGCATTGATCACCGCGAAGAAGACTAGTGGCACCGCGATCATGCGGATCAGGTTGACGTACAGCGTGCCGAGCGGCTGCAGCCAGGTGCCGGCCGCGGGCCCCATCAACCAGCCCGCCAGAGCGCCGAGCACGAACCCGCCGAGGACCCGTTGCCAGAACGGAATCCTGAACCACCACGCCAGAGCGCTCATAAAACGGCCTTCCCGAATGCAACCTGCGACGATACGTGAGCGCACCGGTGATCGCGATGCCGGCACTGGGACGCCAGCGTCCTGCCCATGCGACCAATCCGGACTTTTTGCGTCCCCATCCGCTGCCAATACAACAGCTCCGCCGCTCCCTGAATGTGAAGCCGGCGCGGCCTGGCGGGCATAATTGCGCGCTTTCCTATCACGGTCCCTCTCCCGCATGCGCTTCATCTCCGCAGGCCTCGCCTGCTCGCTGACCCTGCTCTGCGCCGCGTGCGCGTCGCCCGGCCCTTCCGGCACCGGCCATATCCGCCCGATCGACGTGGAGCCGGCCGCCTCCCGCAGCGACGAGACCGCGCAGTGGTGGTACCGCAGCGGCGCAGCGCGCGCCGCCGCCAACGGCGCGATGGAGGGCCGGGCGAAGAACGTCATCGTGTTCCTCGGCGACGGCATGAGCCTGACCACCGTGGCCGCCGCGCGCATCCTCGAAGGCCAGCGCCTCGGCGGCAACGGCGAGGAGCACGCTCTGAGCTGGGAACACTTCCCGGCCACCGGCTTCTCCAAGACCTACAACACCGATTCGCAAACGCCCGATTCGGCCGGCACGATGACCGCGGTCGCGACCGGGGTGAAATCCCATATGGGTGCGATCGGTGTTTCGGCCGGCAAACGCTCCGACTGCGCCGACAGCCAGCAGCGTCATGTGCAGTCGTGGCTGCGCCTGGCCAGCGAAGCCGGGCTGGCGACCGGCATCGTGACGACCGCGCGCCTCACCCACGCGACGCCGGCCGCCACCTACGCCCACGTGCCCGACCGCGAATGGGAAAGTGACGGCCCGATGCCGGCGGCTGCCCGCGCGGCCGGCTGCGCCGACATCGCCAGCCAGTTCATCGATGCCGTGCGTTCGGGCCATGGACCCAGCATCGCCCTCGGAGGCGGCGCCGAGCATTTCCTGCCGGGCGACGAGGTGATGCCCGGCGTCCGCGGCCGTCGCCAGGATGGTCGCAACCTGATCGAGGAATGGCAGGCAGCCCGCCCGGATGGCGCGTTCGTCTGGAATACGGCCCAGTTCGAGGCCGCGCGCGGTGCACCGTCCGTCCTCGGCCTGTTCGAACTAAGCCATATGCAATACGAGCACGACCGTGATCGCGGGCCCGACGGTGAGCCCGATCTGGAAACAATGACCCGCTTCGCGATCGAGCATCTGTCACGGGAGGACAAGGGTTTCGTGCTGCTCGTCGAGGGCGGCCGCATCGATCACGCGAACCACGAGGGCAACGCATTCCGCGCGCTCGACGAGACGGTGTCGATGTCGCGGGCAGTGCGCGCGGCTGCGGAGCTGACGTCCGAGGACGACACCCTGATCCTGGTCACCGCCGACCATTCGCACACGCTGAACTTCGTCGGCTATCCAACCCGCGGCAATCCGATCCTGGGCAAGGTGCGCGGCCGCGTCAGCGAGGACGACGATCCGGACGCCTACGCCCTCGACGGAACCGGCCTGCCCTACACGACCCTGGTGTATGCGAACGGCCCCGGTTACACCGGTGCCAGCGACCAGCAG
The DNA here is from genome assembly GCF_003813845.1 of Luteimonas sp. 100069. Taxonomy (NCBI): domain Bacteria; kingdom Pseudomonadati; phylum Pseudomonadota; class Gammaproteobacteria; order Lysobacterales; family Lysobacteraceae; genus Luteimonas; species Luteimonas sp. 100069. The sequence continues at coordinate 802,435 of NZ_RPFN01000001.1, read as the reverse complement.
CCTGCCGGGCCGAAGACCCATTTCCACAAGCCGCGCAGCTTCGAGCCCGCCGTCGGGCGGCCGGACCTGAGTGCGGTCGACACCGAGCATCCCGACTTCATGCAGGAAGCGCTGGTGCCGATGCGCAGTGAATCCCATGGCGGCGACGACGTCGGGATCTGGGCGCGCGGCCCGGGCAGTGGCGCGGTCCGCGGCACGGTCGAGCAGAACGTGATCTATCACCTGATCGTCCAGGCCACGCCGGCGTTGCGCGCGCAGCTGTGCGCGACAGGCCATTGCAATGCCGACGGCGTGCCGGTCGAGCTGCCGAGGATGGCCCCGGTCGGCGCGCCGGTGCCGTCCGCCGACTGAGGCCTCGCGCCTCCCTGGGGTGCGCGCCCGCACGCGAAAGGTTTTCAGAGCCTCTCCGCGCCGGAGCGCGCGCCCTCGCGGCACCGGGCTCGGTCACCACCGCTACGGAGCGCCCGGCAACATCGCTAAGCTGGCCGTTCCCCACAGCGCGGAGCGCCCTCCATGAATCGACTCGACCGCAAGGTCTGCGTGGTCACCGGCGCGGCCAGCGGGATCGGCCAGCGCATCGCCGAGGTCTATGCCCGGGCCGGTGGCCGCGTGGTCGTCACCGACCTGGAGTTGGATGCGGCCGAAGCCACGGCAGCCGGAATCCGCGCCGCCGGCGGCGATGCGCTGGCGGTTGCGATGGATGTCACCGACGAGGCGCAGGTCGTCGAGGGCATCGCGAAGGCGGTCGCCCACTACGGACAGGTCGATGTGCTGGTCTCGAACGCCGGCATCCAGATCGTCAACAAGCTGACCGATTTCAGCTACGCCGACTGGAAGAAGATGCTCGCCGTCCATCTCGACGGTGCATTCCTGACCACGCGCGAATGCCTGCGCGACATGGAGAAGCGCAGGAACGGCGGCGCCATCATCTACATGGGCTCGGCACATTCGCACACCGCGTCCAAGCTCAAGGCGCCCTATGTCACCGCCAAGCACGGCCTGCTGGGACTTGCCCGCACGGTGGCCAAGGAGGCCGCAGGCTATGGCGTGCGCGCGAACGTGATCTGCCCCGGCTTCGTCCGCACGCCGCTGGTCGACAGGCAGATTCCGGAACAGGCCAAGGAACTGGGCATCAGCGAGGACGAGGTGGTCCGCGACGTCATGCTCAAGGACACGGTCGACGGCGAGTTCACCACCGTCGACGACGTAGCCAATGTCGCCCTGATGCTGGCGGCGTTCGAGACCAATGCGCTCACCGGGCAGAGTGTGATGGTCAGCCACGGCTGGTTCATGCAGTAAAGCTGCGCCGCCGCGCGCCAAGGCCGCATTTCGGAGACGCGGCCGCGCGATTCCATCGGGACCCGGGTGCTGCAGGCCGGCGCGGCGCCCGCCCAGCGACGGATGCCCCCCGGCCGTGGCGCCCCAGGCACGCCGGCATGCCATTGCCGGGCCACGCCGTCATCGCGGCCCGCCCCGGCATGGGACTTGCATGCACTCAGGACGGCGTGAGGACGCCTGCATACAGCCGGGCATTCCGATGGCGAGACCGACGCAAATCCTGATCCGGCGTTGCCTGCTCGTGCTTCTGCTCGTGCTGGCGCTGGCCGCGTGCGCGGTCTCCGCCGACGGCCCTGCCGGCGGTCCGGCCTACGTGCTCGGCGGCACGCCCACCGACGAGACCACCCCGATGCGCAGCTGCGATCCGGCCGTGCTGGCGACGCTCGAACAGATCGAGATTCCGGCGCCCGCCGATGGCTGGTCGGGGACCGCGCAGGCAGTCAGCGTCTTCAACGTGTTCGCGGGCGAGGTGATGATCGCCTTGGGCGAGCGGGTCGTCTGCGGCCGCATGCACGATGCGCGGACGCGCGACCCGCGTTTCCGCGCAAGCGTCGGCCTGGTCGTCGTACCGGAAGCGGGGAGCCGGGAGCCTGTCCGCGTCGGCTGGCGCACGCCGCTCAAGGCCCACTGGATCCCCGGCATCCGGATCGGTGCACCCAGCGCGATCCAGCAGGAAGACACCCTGCGCCTGGTCGTCCGGACGTCATGCCTGGCCATTGCGCTCGCGCTGGCGTTCTCGGCACTGATGGGCTTTGTCGGCGCCCGCGACAGGACGTTCCTCGGCCACGTCGGCATGTGCGTCACGCTGCTGCTGTGGCAGGCCACCCTGGGCGGGCTGAGCGGATTTCCCCAACCCTGGTTGCCGATCGGCGAGCAGGAATCCCATTGGCAGGTCGCGCTTGCGGCGCTCAGCTTCGCGGCGATCGCGTACGGCATCTCGGCCCAGACCGGTATCGCCGGGCAGCGCCCGCGGCTTCGGCGGGCCACGCGCTGGGCAATCAGGGTCTTGATCGCACTCGGCCTGCTTGCACCCCTAGTCCCGGTTTCGGCGCTGACTGCACTGTGGTGGATCGCCGACCGCATCTTCCTGCTGACCGTGATCGGGCTGAGCCTCCTGGCCTGCCTGTCGATCCGCCGCAGCGACAGGCGCGCGGTCGCCGCACTGGCGGCCTCGCTGCCCTTCCTGCTGCTCGCCGTGCCGATCATCAACAGCAGCCCGATGGTGGCGGCGTATCGCATCGAGATCGTCCAGCTGCTGCTGACCTGGTTCCTGGTGGTCATGGCCTACACGCTCACCACCCGATACGGACAGCTGCGCGCGCAGCGCGATGCGATGCGTCAGCTCGCCGATACCGATCCGCTGACCGGGCTGCCCAACCGGCGCGCAGGCCTCGTTCGTCTCGACGAAGCCTTCGCCGTGGCACGCCGCCATGGCATGCCGTTGTCAGTGGGTTTCGTCGACGTCGATCTGTTCAAGCGGATCAACGATGTCCACGGCCACGATGTCGGCGACCGTGTGCTGATCACCGTGGCGGATGCGCTGGTCGCGGTGACCCGAAACGCCGACGAGGTGATGCGGATGGGCGGCGAGGAATTCCTGGTGCTGCTGCCGGGCCTGGCCGGGGCAGCCGCCCATGCCCGCCTCGAGACCATTCGCCGGCGCATCGGCGAGCTGGCGCCCATGCTCGACGTGCCGGGGCTGCACTTCACCGCAAGCATCGGACTGGCGTCACTGACGGCGGCCGACGAGAGCCCCGCAGCGCTGCTGCGACGTGCCGACGACGCCATGTACCGGGCCAAGCATGCGGGGCGCGACCAGGTGGTCGGCGACGGCTCCTGGCCTGCGGCGTCCTCGGGCTGAACTCAGAACGGCTTGGCGAGCACCAGCCAGACCACACCGACCAGCAGCAGCACCGGAATCTCGTTGAACCAGCGCAGCGCTTTGGTCGAGGGCAGCGCCCGGCCCGCCTGGGCGCCCTTGAGCCAGCTGCCGCCCACGACGAAATGCACGATCAGCAGGACCACCAGCGCCAGCTTGGCGTGCAGCCAGCCTGCCCCGCTGCCGATCGGCGCCATGGTCGGGAAATCCGGAATCACGAGGTAGCCCATCCACAACACGAGGCCCATCAGCAGGGCCAGGCCCAGCATCACGTGGCCGAAGCGGTAGAGCCGCCTGCCCATCAGCACCAGGCGCGCACGCACGTCGCCCGCCGCGCCGGCCTCGACAAGGTTGATGAGGATGCGCGGCAGATAGAACGCCGCGGCGATCCAGGCCATCACGAAGACGAGATGGAACGTCTTGACCCAAAGATATGACTGCATCGCGCTGGCTCCCTCGGCTGGCGCACAGGATCGCATGCCGGCGCCCGATCGCCGACACCACGAGCGGCGCGCCCTCGCCTCGCAGCCACGGCTGCTCGGCCACAGCGCCTAGAATGCGCATCCCCTTACGCCCGGCCCGATGATGACCAAGCAGTACGACCGCGCCTATTTCGACCGCTGGTATCGCGCCGGCGACATCGGCGGCCCCGCGCGACTGGCGCGCAAGGTCGCCCTGGCCGTGGCGACCGCGGAATACCATCTCGAGCGGCCGGTGCGCACGGTGCTCGACATCGGCTGCGGCGAAGGCGCATGGCGCGCACCGCTGCTGAAGCTTCGCCCCAAGCTCGAGTACCTCGGCTTCGATGCCAGCGAGTACGCGGTCGCCCGCTTCGGCCGCACGCGCAACCTGCACCGCGCCAGGTTCGGCGATTTCGCGATGCTGCGTCCCTGCGGCCCGGTCGACCTGCTGGTCTGCAGCGACGTCCTGCATTACCTGGACACGCGCGAACTCGATCGCGGGCTGCCGGGCCTTGCCGAACTCACCGGCGGCGTGGCCTTCCTGGAATGCTTCACCCGCGAGGACGGCGCCGAGGGCGATGACGACGGCTTCAAGCAGCGGCCGGCGCGCTTCTACCGCGATCGCTTTGCCGGCGCCGGCTTCCGCGCGCTGGGCTCGCACTGCTGGCTGTCGCCGGCACTGGCGGATGCCGCGACCGCGCTGGAAACCTGCTGACGCCGGCCGTCATGCCGCCGCCTTGCGCGCTGCGGCGACCCTGGCTTTCACGGCCGATACGATATGCTGCGTCGCAGCAACACCACTGACGGAAGGTCGATGTTCTACCAACTGCACGAGATGGGCCGCGCCTGGATGAAACCCTGGACGTTGCTGGCCGACGCCAATGCGCGCGCCTTCGCGTCCAACAGCACCTGGCTGTCGGCCCTGCCCGGCTCGGAACAGCTGTCGGCCGCCAACGAGCTGCTGTACCGGGTCGGCAAGGACTACGAGAAGCCGCCGTTCGCGATCCACGAGGTCGAGAACCCCGGCAACGGTCGCACCTATCCCGTCGTCCAGCTCGATGCGCTGGTCAAGCCGTTCTGCCGGCTGCTGCGCTTCAAGCGCTACACCGACGACCCGGCGCATCTCGAGGAGATCAAGGCCCAGCCGACCGTGCTTGTCGTCGCGCCGCTGTCGGGCCATCACGCCACCCTGCTGCGTGACACGGTGCGCACCCTGCTGCGCGACCACAAGGTGTATGTCACCGACTGGATCGATGCGCGCATGGTGCCGGCCGAGGCCGGCGCGTTCTCGCTGGACGACTACGTCGCCTACATCGAGGAATTCATCCGCCACATCGGCGCCGCCAGACTGCATGTGATCAGCGTCTGCCAGCCGACGGTGCCGGTGCTCGCGGCAGTGTCGCTGATGGCCGCGCGCGGCGAGACGACGCCACGCTCGCTGGTGATGATGGGCGGGCCGATCGATACCCGGCAGTCGCCGACCGCGGTCAACAATCTGGCGACCGAGAAGCCGCACGAGTGGTTCGAGCAGAATGTCATCCACCCGGTGCCGGCGAACTATCCCGGCCACGGCCGCCTGGTGTATCCGGGCTTCCTGCAGCACATGGGCTTCATGGCGATGAATCCCGAGCGCCATCTGGAATCGCACTGGGATTTCTACCAGAACCTGCTCAAGGGTGACGACGACGACGCGCAGGCGCACCGCCGCTTCTACGACGAATACAACGCCGTGCTCGACATGCCGGCCGAGTACTACCTCGACACCATCCGCGTGGTGTTCCAGCAGCATCTGCTGCCGCGCGGCGAGTGGATCGTGGCCGGCGAACGCGTCGACCCCTCCCGCATCACCGGCACCGCGCTGCTGACCGTCGAGGGCCAGCTCGACGACATCTCCGGCGAAGGCCAGACCCGCGCCGCGCACACCCTGTGCACCGGCGTCGCCGAAGCCGACCGCGCCCACCTGACTGTCGAAGGCGCAGGACATTACGGCATCTTCAGTGGCCGCCGCTGGCGCAACCAGGTGTATCCGCAGGTCCGCGACTTCATCGCGTCGCACGTGCAGGGCGCAAGCCCGGCGAAGCCGACGCCGGCCGCGAAGACCGCGCGCAAGCGTGCGGCGAAGCGGGCTGCGAAGACGCATCTCTGATCCGCGCCGCGCTGGCATGGACCATGCAGAAAAAAAGGCGCGCCGGTGAGACCGGCGCGCCTTTCTTCTGGATCGAACAACGACCTCAGCTGTACTGCGCCGTCTTCACCAGCAGGTGCTTGGCGATGTTGCCGTGCATGCGGCCGATGCCGCGGAACAGATGCAGGCTGGCGAAGAGCAGCACTACGCCGGCCACCGAGACCAGAGGCAGCAGATATGGGGCCTGTTGCGGGATATCGATACCGAATTCCCAGACGTTGAGATGCAACCCCGGAAGCAATGCCAGCGGCGCTGCGACCATACTCAGCGACAGCGACAGCAGGGTCACGGTGATCGTGAAGTAGACGACGCCCAGCGGCAGCATCACCAGCATGTACAACAGCGTGCTCCAGGTACGCACGTCGGTGAACATGTCGCCGATGCGTTGCAGCCAGTTGCGTCCGCGCGCCGAGTACAGCGGCCGGCGCGGCATGCGCTCGCCGAGCATCACTTCGACCAGCCGGCCCTCGACCAGCGACAGCAGCCGTATCGATCCGAAGAACAGGATCAGCAGCGGAATGCCGATCAGCACGACCACCAGGCTCAGCGACACCGACAGGCCGGTCACCACCCAGGTGAAGTAGAAGATGCCCGTCGCCAGCGACAGCACCATATAGAACATCGAGGCGTAGGTGCGCGGATCGGCGGCGACACCGAAGAAGCGCCCGAGCAGCGACGTGCGCGGCTTCGGCGCCGGTGGCCGCAGCGCGGTCTGGACCTTGACCTCCGTGTCGCGATAGATGTCGGCCACCTCCTCCGGGGCACCGTAGCTCGATGCGACCGAAGCGATGACCTCGGCTTCCGAACGGCCCGGCTGTTCGGCGAGCTCCGAGCGCAGATATTCCTCGGCGTCGTAGAGCGCGTCCTGCACCAGTGCGGGATCCGCGCCGGCGAGCGACTGGCTCAGCTGTTCGAGGTATTCGGGAATGCTCTGCGGCGGGCGGTTGTCGTTCATTCGCATGCTGTTCATTGGCACAGCCCCTCCAGGACGGCGTCGACGGAATCCCGTGTGGCCCGCCAGGCGGCGGTCCACTGCTGCAGGGTGGTCCGCCCTGCCTCGGTGATGCGGTAGTAACGGCGCGGCGGCCCTGCGACCGACGGCTCGACATGACTGTCGAGCAGGCCGGCGGCACTGAGGTTGCGCAGCACCGGATACAGCGCGCTCTGCTTGCCACTGAGCACCCCGTCGAGCAATTCGAGGCGCTTGGCGATCTGGTAGCCGTACATCGGCTCGTCCGTGCTGCCCAGCACCGCCAGCAACGCCAGCGACACCGTGCCCGCACTCAGTTCCTTCTGGAACTTGCGCAGCTGCAGATCACTGTCATCCGGGGTCTCGGCCATTCGCGATCTCCGCCAGGTTGATCCAGATGCTATTGCGGACTTCGCTATAGCGGATGTGCTGGTAGTCACGCTGACCATCGACTCGGCCACAATCGGATCTGTCTTTCAGGGGAACCCATCCATGCGCCAGCCGTCGCGCCATATCCTGTCCGCCACCCTCGCCGCCTGCATGCTCGCGCTGGCCGGCTGCGCCACGCCGGGCGCGCCCGTTGCGCTCGAAACCCGGTCCACGCAGCAACTGCTCGAGGCATCGACCGACGCCGACTGGCGCACGCCCGATCCGGCCAACCTGCTGTACATGGACCTCGACGGCGGCCGCGTGGTGATCGAGCTGGCCCCGGCCTTCGCGCCCGAGCATGTCGCCAACATCCGCACCCTCGCCCGCGGCGGTTTCTGGGACGGGCTCAGCCTGTACCGCTCGCAGGACAACTTCGTCGTGCAGTTCGGCGACATCACCGAAGAAGGCGTCCCAGGCCGGCCGATCGGCAGCGCGCGGGCCAGCCTGCCGGCGGAATTCGACCGCGCCGCTGCCGACCTCGCGTTCCACGCATTGCCCGATGCCGATGGCTGGGCGGCGCAGGTCGGTTTCGTCGAGGGCTTCCCGGCCGCGCGCGACGACCGCCGCGGCAATGGACGCGCGTGGCTTGCGCACTGCTACGGCACGCTTGGGGCGGGCCGGGACATGGCGCCCGACTCGAGCAACGGCACCGAACTCTATGTCGTCATCGGCCAGTCGCCGCGCCAGCTCGACCGCAACATCACCACGGTCGGTCGCGTACTGCAGGGCATGGAACTGTTGAGCGTGCTGCCGCGCGGCACCGGTCCGCTTGGCTTCTACGAGGATCCATCGCTGCGCACACCGATCCGCTGGATCCGTCTCGCATCGGAAGTGCCCGCGGGCGAGCGCACGCCGCTGCAGGTCCTGCGCACCGACACGCCGCTGTTCGACGCGCTCGTGGAGTCGCGCCGCAACCGCCGCGACGACTGGTACGTGCAGCCGGCCGGACACATCGACCTGTGCAACATCAGCGTGCCGGTACGCACGCCGCCCTCGTCCTGAGTGCAATGCGGATCGAAACCGACCGCCTGTTGCTGCGTCCGCATGCGATCGAGGATTTCGACGCGCTGCGTGCGCTGATGCGCGACCCCGAGGTGATGTGGCACATCACCCGGGTCGTGCCGAGCGACGAGGACATCTGGAACCGGCTGCTGCGCTACATCGGCCACTGGACCGCGCTGGGCTTCGGCATCTTCGCGGTGATCGAGCGCAAGACCGGCCGCAACATCGGCGGCGTCGGCTTCGCGGATTTCCGTCGTGGCCTCGGCGATGCGTTCTCCGCCTCGCCGGAAGCCGCGTGGGTGTTCGCAAAAGAGGCGCATGGCCGCGGTATCGCGTTGGAGGCCACGCAGGCGATGCATGCCTGGTTCGACGCACAGCCCTTCGGCGGGCGCAGCGTCTGCATCATCAATCCGGACAACGCGCCGTCGCGCAAGTTGGCCGGCAAGCTCGGCTACGTCGAAACCGGTCCGACGCAGTACCACGGCGAGACCACGCTGACCTTCGAGCGCCTGCGTCCGGTCTGACGCGCGGTGCCTGGCGTCACGGCGGCTGTCGTCGCTACCCGGCGTGACGGTGCGACAGCCAGCGCGGTTTCGCTGCGAGTCGGCCATCGCATGCGACACCGGCGATCAGGGAGTCCCCGCACTGGAACCCGGCCATCCGTACCGCCGATCATCGCGGCAATGCCACGTCGACCAGCAGCCTGACCGGGTGTTGATCCGGCACGCGGGACATGGCTGCTCACCAGCGAGCGCGCCGGGCGCCGGCATGCGTCTGACGGTCCGCGAGATCGTGAGTCCGGCCGCCGCACGGATGTGCGCGCCGACCGGTTCGAGCGTTCCGTCGCGCCTCATCGCCGCGTCCAGATCGGGCCCTGCCCGCGCCGCTGATGGTGATGCCTGCGCGCTGCGCCTCGAAGTCGGCAAAAGGATTCGCCGGCATCTCGAAGCCACCCGCAAGCCCCTCGATGCGCTGCTGTCGAACTCGTGCAGGAAGTGCAGACACCACGTCGAGCGGGACGCGTTTGCGCGGGCGGCAGCATGCATCGATCTCCGGCCCCCATCTTTCGCGTTCCCGGGCGCGACCCCGCGTCCGTCGCGTGCGACTGCAGCCATGTCTTCGCCTGTCTCGTCACGTCGGCTTTCCGGGGCGCTGCCTAGCCTGCGTCCATCCCAACCAACGAGACCACCACATGCCCATGCTCCGCATCCGCCTCACCGGCAGCGACGACACCGCACGCGCTGTGATGAATCTCCTGCAGAGCGTGGACGGGATCGAACACGTCGAAGAGGTCGCTGACCTGATGCCGCACATGGACGACGCCGACTCCAGTTCCGCCGGGCTGCACGATGTCAGCGGCCCGAAGATGCATGCGATCGAGATCGAGGTGGGCAATGCCTCGACCGAACGCAAGCTGCGCGAAGCCGTCGAGGCGCTGGCTTTCGATCTCGACGCGGTCGTCGAGTTCGAGACCGAAGAGGAAGGCTGAGCCGCAACGTCCCGGCGGCGCGACCATGCAACTCCATCCCGATGACGGCTTGCACGTGCATTCGCTGTACGACGAGGCCACCGGCAGTTTCCAGTACGTCGTCGCCGACCCGGCGACGCGGCACGCAGCCGTCATCGACCCGGTACTGGATTTCGACGCGCCCTCAGGCCGGATTTCCACGCGCAATGCCGACACACTGCTCGCACACATCGAACGCGAGCGGCTCGAGGTCGCCTGGATTCTCGACACGCATCCGCACGCGGACCATCTGTCGGCCGCGGCCTACCTGAAGGACCGGCTCGGCGCGCCGACCGGCATCGGCGCCCGCGTCACCGAGGTGCAGTCGATCTGGAAGGCGCTGTACGGCCTCGACGATTTCGAATGCGATGGTCGCCAGTGGGATCGGCTCTTCGAGGACGGCGACACCTTCGATCTGGGGGCGTTGCAGGTGCGCGTGCTGTTTTCCCCTGGCCACACGGCGGCCTCGGTCAGCTATCTCGTCGGCCGGTCTGCCTTCGTGCACGACACCCTGATGATGCCCGACAGCGGAACGGCCCGCGCCGATTTTCCAGGGGCGGATCCGCACCGGCTCTACGCAACGCTGCAGCGCATCCTCGCGCTGCCGGGCGAGACCACGCTCTTCGTGGGTCACGATTACGCCCCCGGCCGCCCACCTGCGTGCATGAGCACTGTCGCCGAGCAGCGCTCGCACAACGTGCACCTTCGCGGCGCGGTCGACGAGGCCGCATTCGTGACGATGCGTCGGCAGCGGGATGCGACCCTCCCATTGCCCGCACTGATGCTGCATGCGATGCAGGTCAATATCCGCGGCGGCCGCCTGCCCGATCCCGACGCAGCCGGCCGGCGTTACCTGCGTATCCCGCTCGACCGGTTCATACCCCCGGCTACGTAGCGAGCCCGATCAGGTCGCCGCAGGCAGCTCTTCGATAAACGCGATCATGCGGCGACGCTGCTCGGCATCGGGCAGGCGCCCGCGCCCCGCAGTGAGGTTGTCGACCAGGTTGGAAGCGCGACTGGTCGCCGGCGTCACGCTGGTCACCGCGGGGTGCGAGAGCACGAACTTCAGGAAGAACTGGCCCCAGGTGGCCGCGTCGAATTCCGACGCCCAGTCCGGCACCTTGCGGTCACCGACGCGCTCCCACAGCCGCGTGCGTCCGAACGGTGCGTAGACCAGCACGCCGATGCCGCGCTCGGCGGCGAGCGGCAGGATGGTCTCCTCGACATCACGGTTGTCGATCGCGTAATCGACACCGATGAAATCCAGCGGCTCGTTGCGCATGATCTCGATGAGCTGCGGATACGCCGGCTTGCTGGTCGAGGTGACACCGGTGTAGCGCACGCGCTTGTCGGCCTTGAGTTCCTTGAGGATGCCGAGCTGGGTCGGCACGTCGCCGAGGTTGTGGACCTGGATCAGATCGATGGTGTCGCGTCCGAGCCGCGAGAAGGAGGTCTCGATCTGCGCGCGCGCCTGCGCGGGATCGGCCTTGGCATCGGCGCCCCGCCCGGCGACGTTGACCTTGGTCGCCCAGAACACGCGGTCCGCAATGCCGAGATCCTGCACCGCCCTGCCGGCGACTTCCTCCGAGGCGCCGTAGCTCGGCGCGGTATCGAACACCGCGCCGCCCTGCTCGACCAGCGTACGCAGCACCTCGTGCAGCGCCGAGGCGTTTTCGCCCGCAGCCTTGGAGAACGTCGCCGAGCTGCCCAGGCCGACGACCGGAATTCGCTGGCCACTCGACGGAATCGCGCGCGTGAGCATTGGCGACTGCGCGGCCTGGGCCAGCAGCGCGCCGGGCATCGCCAGCGAGAGTCCGGCGCCGAGGGAAAGTTTCAGGGCATCGCGACGTGTGACCATGGTGTCCTCCTGGATGGCGTGCAGACCGTGCAACGCTGCAGGCGCTCGCCCGGAGGGGGGTCCGGAACGCTGCGGCGATCGATGTCGGCGCGGGTCGTTCGAGTCTGCAGCAGCCTTGCTGGCGCGGCAAGCGCCGCCCGGCGCGGTGCGCGCCTCAGTCGGCGGGCGCACCTGCCCGGCCGCGGCGGCTGCGGTGCAGCGCCCACAGCAGCGCGGTGACCAGCAGCCAGGCGAGGAACCAGACGAGCGGACGCACCGCCGGGGATGGCACCGCCTGCATGCCCGGATCGGCACCGGCGCCGGCGAGTTCCCGGGTCGCTGCCTGCATCGAGGCCGCCTGCAGACCCGGCGCATCGTCGGCGCCGCGTACCCACAGCACGCCGCCGCCTTCGATACGGTGCCAGCCGGGGACGCGTGGCCACAGGCCGGCGCAGCCGCCTGCCGCAGGATCAGGCACCAGCGGGGTGGCCCTTCCGTCGGGCGCCAACACCTGCGCATCCGCCTCCAGCGCGCACAGGGCAACGCGCTCGCCGACCCGGGCCTCGCCACTGAATCCGGTCACGGCCGCATCGCCTGGACGCGCCAGGGTGCCGGCCCAGGCGCTCCACAGCTCGCCATGCAGGTCTGCGCGACCCGCCAGCGGCAACTGCCAGCTGTCGGCCAGGGTGACGAGGCCGATGCGGCCCTTCCCGAGCGCCTGCCAGCGCATCATGTCGTCCGCGCCGACCCCGGCCGAGGGCAGGCCACCGGTCAGCGGCAGATAGCCCAATGCGGGCGGCGCCTCGCCGGCAAGCTGCGGATCGAAGGGCGCATCTTCGCTGCCCGGGCCCGACCACGCGCGCAGCCGGGCGAGATCGTCGGGGCCGGCGTCGACGCGCCATTCGCGCAGGCGGCCGGTTTCGATCGCGAGTCCGCCCGTGCGCAGCCAGCTGCGCAGCGCGTTCGACGGCGGCTGCGGCGCATGCACCAGCAGTCCCAGTCCCTCGCGTACCGCAGCCAGCAGCGCGGCACGCGCGGCGGGGCCGAGTCCATCCCAGGCGCGCGCTTCGAGCAGCACGAGATCCTGTTTGCCCAGGCTGGCGGCATCGAGCGTCGGCGCGTCCCCGGTGACCGCACCACCACCGAAGGCGATGCGCCAGCGCAGCGAGGTGCCGGCGTCCTCGGCCCAGCGGCGCAGCGCGCGCGTATCCGGGTTGGGCGCGCCCGCGAGCAGCAGCAGGCGCATGGGCGCGGATCCGGCGACCACCACAGGCACGTGCGCGCGAGCCCAGGCGCTGTCTTCCACGCCCCGGATCGCGACTTCGAACAGCGTGGCGCCGGCGCCGCGCGCGGTACCGCTCAGCCGGAAGCTGCCGGCCTCGTCGGTGGCAGCGGTGTCGACCACGCGCCCGGCGGGATCGAACAGCGACACCCGGGCACCTTCGATGCCCGTCACGCGTCCGCGCACCGCGAAGCGTGCGCCGGGTGCGACATCGCCCGGAGCATCCAGTTCCGCGAGGCCGGGCGCTACCGGCGCAGGCAGGTATGCGAGTGCGCGTCCATCGACCGCGTCGCGGTCGCGCGGATGCAGGCCTGCGCCGACCACGACCAGTTCGCGCACCTGCGGATGCAGGCGCAGTGCCGTCGCCAGGTCCGGCATCCGCGACGCGCCGGGCGGAACCTCGCCGGCCTCGGGCAATGCAATCACCTGCGCAGCCGCCGGCACCGGCAGGCCGTCCGCATCGGCGGTCAGCACGACCAGACGGTCGGGACCGGCCGGCGCCGACGGCAGCAGCATGCGATAGAGCAGCAGCGCCGAGGCGGCGGTCAACACCGCCAGGGCGAGGCTGCGCCATGCCGCGGGGCGGCGTCCGCCCGGCGCGCGCAGGTGGGCGAAAGCCAACCGCGCGATCGACAGCAGCGCCGCGGCGAGCAGCACCGCGCCGAGCCAATGTTCGGGCCTCATGGCGCGTCCTCCTGCAGGGCGTCGAGGTAGCGCGCGCCCAGCGCATCGATCGCCGGTCGCAGGACCGGCGCGGCAAGCGGCCGTTGCAGCACGCGCCACAGCTGGCCGCGCAGCGCCTGGCGGCAGTCATCGCAGGCCGGGTCGCGCTGCAGGGCGTCGACCGTGGCCAGCAGTGCCAGCGGATCGTCGACCTGGCGCGGATGCGCCTGCGTCCAGGCGACCAGCCCGGCGAGGTCGGCCTCCCCGTTCCAGGCCAGCGCGGTCCACGCGAGTGCGGGCACGTCGGCATCGGTCGTCGCCGGCGCGGGGACCGGGCGCGGTGTGATCCCATCTCGCTCGCCGCCCAGGCGCCGGCTCAAATCCACCGGCGGCAGCGTGGCACCGACGCGGGCCAGATAGATGCGGTCGGCCTGCTGGACCTGCTTGATCAGCTCCAGCGCACGGTTCGCATACGGCAGCGCCGCGCGTGGCGCGTACTGGCGCAGCTGCAGTTCGGACTGCCACATCTCCCCCAGTGCAGCGCGCAGGACTTCGCGCGTGGCCGGGTCGAGCATCGTCGCCGCGCCGGGCAGATCGTGGGTATGGCCGAAGCTGGCCATCACGTCCTCGGCGCGGCCGAACGTGGTGGCGTCCTGCGGACCGTGATCGTGATCCGCGTGCGCACCCGGCGCGTTGCCCGAGGCCGCGCCCGCAGGACCGTCATCGTCGTGATCGTCGTGATCGTGATCGTGGCCGTCGCCTTCCGCGTGAGCGGCCTCCACTGGCGCGGCCGGCGCGTCGGCCTGGCCGAAATCGTCGATCGGCAAGGGCTTGCGTGGCGGCGGGGGCGGCGCGGCGCCCGCGGTCGGCGGGGGTTGCGCGCCGCCTTCCGATTCCTCGCCGAGGAACTGGCCATAGCGCAGGCGCAGGATGCGCTGGTCGACCCCGAGCGCGTCCGAACGCGCTTCGAACGCCGCCGGCTCGATGCGCGGGCGCTCGGCCAGCAGCTTTTCGGCGTCGATGATGATCTGCCGCTGGCTGCGGAAGTACGTCGGCAACACGTCGCGGGCAAGCCCTTCCAGGCCATCGGCATCGATGGGCGCAGGTGGCGGCCAGCGCAGGATCAGGCTCGGACTGCGCGCGGTCTGCGGCGCGGGCACGCGGTTGTCACGCACCTCCAGTTGCGCCACGAGATCGCCGCCTTGCTCGATGCCGAGCGCGGCCGGGTCGAGCGTCGTCGAGAAGGTCTTCAGCCCCGCTTCGCCGCGCCCGCGCAGGCTCAGGGTGCGGTCTTCGAACGTGATGCCCTCGCCGCTGCCGCGGGTGACGCTGATCCGCAGCCGCGCATCCACAGCGACGCCATGGTCGTCGCTGGCCTCGAACGTCAGCGGCCAGCTGCGCTGGCCAGGCGCGTAGGTCGACAGGGTCGCCTCCGGCGTGCGGACGCGGATCTCCGGCGGACGATCGGCCACCGCATCGAGCCGCCACGGCTGCGCGCGCGTGAGTGCGCCGTCGATGTCGCCATCGACGGCGACGCGGTACAGCCAGGACTGCTCAAGGCGCAGCGTGGCGACCCAGGCCTCGTCCTCGCGCACGAACGCGATCTCGCTGCCGTCATGCAGCTGCAGGGCGACCTGGCGCGGCTGCGGCGCGAAATGCAGCGTCCAGCGCAAGGTGGCACCGGCCGGCGCCTGCGCATCGAGTTCGGTCTGCGTGCGCGGCGCCTGTCCGGTGTAGGCAGGCGCCGTGATCTCAAGTGCCTGCGACTGCAGCACCGGCAGCGCCGCGGCGTTTCCGGTCGCGGCGTTTGTCGATGCAGTCATCGTCTCGCGCGGCGCCGATGGCGGCCACCACTGCGCGGCCGCGACGAGCAGTGCGCCACCGAACCATGCGGCTGCGAGCGCCCGCGCCGGCCACGGCGTTGGCGCAGGCATCGAGGGGTCGGCCTCGATGCGGGCCTGCAGGCGCGCCCGCTGCAACTGCTGCAGCGGCGCGAGCGTCGCGGGCGCTGCGAACAACAGCGCGGCGCTGTCGTCCATGTCCGTGCGAGCGGCGTCCAGCGCACGCGCCTGCCAGTCGCGATCGAAGCCACGCACGCGGCGCAGGGCGAGCACGGCCGCGACCACGCAGGCGACCGCAGCGACGGCGATCGCCGGGGCCACGCCCGCCACCCGCCATGCGAGCGCCGCGAGGCCGAGCGCAAGCGGCAAGGCGAGCAACAGCACGATCGCGAGCGCACGGCGGCGGATCGAGGCCAGGTTGCGCTGCAGGCGGGTCGCGACGTTCATGCCGTGCGGTTCCGTCGCGGAGACGCCGCCATCCAGCGTTCCAGCGCGAACGCCAGCGCGATCAGCAATGCCAACCACGGCCGCAGGTCACGCGGCGTGGGCGGATACGCGGCAAGGCCGGTCGTCGGCGCGAACTCGTCCGCGGTGATGCGCGCAGGCGCCGGCGGCGGCCGTGCCAGCGCGCGCAGGCGCGCCGGAAATGCGGGATCGAGCACGGCAGGCAGATGCGCCGGATCGAGCGCCCGCGTGAAGCGGATGCAGGTCGCCGCGGCGCAGGGCGCGCGCTCGGCCAGTATCCCGCCATCGGCATCGCGCCAGGCAGGCTGCCAGTCGGCCCCGGGATCGCGCGGCGTGGCAGGCCCGAGCAGCAACACGCCACCGGCTGCGTGCGCCAGCACGCCGGAGGCAGGTGTGCCCTCCCCCCACCATGCCGCCAGGGCATCGGTGCGCAACGCCGCCCCGGTGGCCGGCGTCGCCAAGGCATCCGCATCATCGGGTCGCCACGCGCGTGCCACGGCCCGCAGTACGCGCAGCGACGGATCGTCGCCGGCGATGGCCAGCACGTCGAGCGGCGGCGCCTCGGACGCCTGTGGCTCCGCGGCGTCCGCGTGCGACGGAACCGTTCGCCAGTCGACCACACGCGACAGCGCGACCGTGCCGCCGTCGGCGCGGTCGATCACCTCGGGCGCGACGACGGTCAACGTGGTCCCGGCCGGCAGGGTCATGTCCAGTTCGCGCAGCAAGCTGGAGACGCTTGCGGGAGCCGGCTCCGGTGCATTGGGCCCTTCGATGGGCGGAAACCCCGGCGCAAGCCAGCGCGGCGGCGCATCGCCGTCGGCAACAACCGGAATCGCATCTTCGACGACGCCCGGCACGACCACGGTCCAGTGCGCCGGTGGGCGCGCCCCGTGCAGCACCGGCCAGGCCAGCCACACCGCCAGCAACGCCAGCAGCAGCAGGCGCATCAGCAGCAGTGGCCAGTCGTCGAAGCGCAGGCGCCGGCGCGGCCTGGGCTTCTCGCGGAGCCAGCGCAGCGCCGAGAATGGCGTCGGCCGGGTCGCGTCGCGTCGCGCCAGATGCAGCAGCAGCGGCAGCAGCCAGGCGGCCAGTGCCGCGAGAGCGACGGGTGCAAGCAGGCCGACGCTCATCGCGCGCGATCGCCGAACAGGACCTGCAGCACCTGCGACGGCGAGCGGTCGATCACATGGGTCGCATGGCGGATGCCGGCCGCGGCCAACCGCGCGGCCAGCAGGCGCTGCGCCTCGGCGAAGCGCGCGAGGTAACCGGCGCGCAGCGCAGGCCCGTCCCCGAGCAGGGACTCGCCCGCTTCTGGCTCCACGAAGCGGCGGCCGTCGGCGAACGGGAAATCGCGCTCGTCGGCGGTGAGCAGCTGGATCGTGATGACCTCGCGACCGGCATGCGCGAGGCGCTCGAGTTGCGCGACCGCGGCCTCGTCGAAGAAGTCGCCGAGTGCGATCACCAGATCGCCGCGCACGATCCGTCCCCAGGCCGGCGCGAGCACTTCAGGCTCGGGCCATTGCCCGCGCGGCGCGGCACTGACCAGCGCGTGGCGCAGGCGATCGCGCTGGCGCGGCCCACTGCCGGGCGTCACCAGCGACAGGCCGGCGCCACCGCAGAGCACGAGCCCGCAGGCATCGCCCTGGCGCTGTGCGATCTCGAACACGCAGCGCGCGAGCAGCCGCGCCGCATCGAAACGGGAAAACCCCGGCGTGGCCTCGTCGGCCTGCGCCATCGAGGCGGTGGTATCGAGCAGCAGCCAGGCGCGAACGGGACTTTCGCGCTCGGCTTCGCGGACGAAGAACCGGTCGCTGCGTGCATAGAGCTTCCAGTCGATCTGTCGCGGCTCGTCGCCGGACTCGTAGGCCCGGTACTGGGCGAACTCCTGGCCGCTGCCGCGGTTGCGGCTCGGGTGATGCCCCAGCCCCTGGCGTCCGAGCGCGTGCCGCGGCCGCAGCCGCAGGGTCGCGATCAACGCACGCAGCGCAGGCGTCAACGCGTCCGTGGACGCGTCGCCTGGCGCCGTCACCGCAGCGGAGCTGTCGCCGATCATGTAGCTGCTCAGCGCTCCGGCGCAGGCAGGGCGCGCAGCAGACCGGCGATCACCGCGTCGGCGTCGGTCTGCGCCGCTTCGGCGGCAAACGACAGCACCAGGCGATGGCGCAACACCGGCGCGAGCAGTGCGGCGACGTCCTCGCGGGTTGCCGCAAGCCGGCCCTGCAGCAGCGCACGCGCCTTCGCCGCAAGCACCAGCGACTGACCGGCGCGCGGACCCGCGCCCCAGCGCACGTATTCGCGCACGATCTCCGGCGCCCCCTCGCCCGGGCGCGTCGCCCGCACCAGCGCGGTGATCCAGGCCAGCAGGGACTCGCCGACATGCACCTGGCGTACCAGCGCCTGCAGCGCGAGCACGTCGTCCGCGTGCATCACCTTCGGCACCGTGGCATCGATCGTGCCGGTGGTGCGCGCGAGGATCGCCTGCTCCTCGTCGGCATCGGGATAGCCGAGCGCGACATGCAGCAGGAAGCGGTCCAGCTGCGCCTCGGGCAGCGGATAGGTGCCGGCCTGTTCGATCGGGTTCTGCGTGGCCAGCACGAAGAACGGCCGCGGCAGCGCACGGGTGACGCCTGCATGGCTGACCGTGCGCTCGGCCATCGCCTCGAGCAGCGCGGCCTGGGTCTTGGGCGGCGTGCGGTTGAGCTCGTCGGCCAGCAGCAACTGGGTGAACACCGGGCCTTCCTGGAAGCGGAAATGGCGCTTTCCGGTGCCGTGGTCTTCCTCCAGCAACTCGGTGCCCAGCAGGTCGCTGGGCATCAGGTCGGGGGTGAACTGCACCCGGCGGAAGCCCAGCTCCAGCGCCTCGCCCAGCGTGCGTACCAGCAGGGTCTTGCCGAGCCCGGGCACGCCCTCGAGCAGCACATGGCCGCCGGCGAGCAGCGCCACGAGCAGTTGTTCCACGACGTCGGCCTGGCCGACGACGGCCTGGCCGATCGCACTGCGCAGGGCGCCAAGCTGCGCGAGACGTGCCCGCAGATCGGCTTCGGTGGGAGCGGTGTCGGTCATGCGTGCCTCATGGAGTCATCTGGGGGCGCGCTCGCGCGCGATGTGGCGGCACCCGGCAGGGCCAGCGCCACAGTGAGGAATTCCGTCATGCGCTCAGCGCATACATGACGATGTTGACCGCGAACTTCGTGTTGTCCTCGGCCAGGAAGCGCTTGTTGCGCCAGTCGTAGTCCCACTCGCAGCCGTAGTCCTTGTTGCTGTAGAGCACGGCCAGACGTCCGTCGATCGTGATGCCCTTGAGGTAATCGTGGACAAGATCGTCCCCCCAGCCATTGAGTTCGAAGTTCGTCGTCGGCGGGCCATCGGGGAACTGGAAGAAGCTGCGGTACAGCGCATGCGAGTTGGGCAGCTTCTGCATCGCGGACGCACCGAAGATGGCGGCCATCTGCGCTTCGAAGGATCTGGCAAACATGCCGTCGATGTCGTGGTTGCAGTCGTCGACGAATACGAAGCCGCCGCCGCGCACATAGCGCTCGAAGTTGCGTCGCTCCGCGGGACTGAACTCGACCAGCTTGTGTCCGGCCAGGTAGCAGAACGGCGAGGCCAGCATCTTCGGGTCCGCCAATGCGACCACCCGCTCCTCCGGATCGACCCGCAGGCTGGTGTAATCGATCAGCGAGGTGATGATGTTCGAGGGCATCCGCGCATCGACATCCCAGTCACCGGACTCGTAGCGCAGCCGGGTGAACCAGAAGTCGTAGCGGGCGGATTGCGCGGCCAGTGGCGGCAAGGCCATGGCTGCAGCGGCACCGAGCAGCATTTGCAGCGACTGGCGTCGGTTCATGGCCCGCGCACTCCGGCGCGGGACATCGTGGCGCGGCGCGGATGACCTTCGTTTGCGCAACTGCCCTTGCCAGCGCTGTCACTGCCGGCTTCGCTGCCGCCGCCGACGTGCCCGTTCCAGCCGCTGCCGATGCCTGGGCGCAGCGGAGGAATCCAGGCCCGCAGTCCAGACCCGTAGGGCGCAGCACAAGGATATGCGGCGCCCCTGGGGTCTGCAGACAGCACGGTGTGCATCACGGAAAGCACAAGCCTCGCGCTATCAGACGACGCCGGTGCGTCGCGCCGTTACACCGCATCCGACAAGGACGTGAACGTGAAGTCCCGCAGCCGCATCGGCGGCAGCATCATCACCATCGACGACTCATCGCCACCCACACGCACCGGACGCCCGAGCTCGTCGATGTTGTTGAGCATGATCACCGGCGACTCGTTGAAGCGGAAATTCTTCAGCGGATACTTGATCTCGCCGTTCTCGATGTAGAACGTGCCGTCGCGGGTCAGGCCGGTCAGCAGCACGGTCTGCGGATCGACCATGCGGATGTACCAGGTGCGCGTGACGAGGATGCCGCGATCGGTGCCGCGGATCAGGTCGGCGGTCGAGGCGGTGCCGCCGGACATCAGCAGGTTGCCCGGGCGGCCGACGGCGCGCTTGCCCTGCTGCTGGGCCCAGAAGCGCGAATAGTCGAGATTGGCGATCTTGCCGTTCTCGATGATCGCCATCTTCTCGCGCGGCAGCCCGTCGCCGTCCCACGGCATCACCGCAGCTTCCGGATGCCACGGGTCGGACACGATGTTCACGCGCGGGTCGTAGACCTGCTCGCCCAGCTTGTTGCCGCCGCCGCGCTTGGACAGGAAGCTGCGCCCCTCATCGGCGGTGCGCGCATCGAAGAAACGCATCATGAAGCTGATCAGGCCTGCGGCCGCGGCCGGCTCGAGGATCACCGTGTACTTGCCGGGCTCCAGCGCCTGCGCCTCGGCCGACTCGCTGGCCTTGCGCATCGCCACGCGTACGTCGCGGCCGGCATCGAACTCGCTGGCATCCTTGAGGTTGCGACCCACCCAGCCCGAACCGCGGCCGTCTTCGGTACGCACGGTGCAGGTGTAGTTGAAGTTCGTCCCCTGCTGATAGCCGAAATTTCCGTTGCTGTTGGCGAACGCAACGAAGTTCTTGCCGTCGTCGAGGAAGCCGGCGGCGATCAGGTTCTCGGCCCGGCATGGGGTGATCGACCCGGCGGCCACATTGGCGCGGAACTCCGGGGTGATCGCGGCGGTGGATTCGCTGTAGGTCGGGCTGGGGCGGTATTCCTGCTTGCCGATCGCCGGCAGGAATTCGGGGTTCTCCGGCGCCAGCCGTGCGAGATCCTCGGCGCGCTTGACCACGCTGCGCAGCGACGCGTCGTCGAACGCATTGATGCTGGCGGTGCCGACGCGCTTGCCGAACGCGACCTGCACCGCAAGCTCGGCATTGCTGACGATGCCGCTGGTGGAGACATTGTTGAGCGCGAAGCGGATGTTGCCCGCCACGGAGCCGGACAGCGTCGCGGTGCATTCGTCGGCGGTGGACAGGGCGACGGTCTTCTCGAGGATCTCGCGCGCCTGGGCTTCGGTGAAAATGGTCATGGTTGATTCTCCTTAGCCGAGCGAACGCGCGGTGTTGATCACGTTGATGCCGTCGAAACGGGCGGTCGACGAGCCATGCGAAACCGCCGAGACCTGGCTCGGCTGGCCCTTGCCGTCGAAGAACGAACCGCCGAGGCGATAGTCGCTTTCGTCGCAGATCGCGCTGCAGGCGTTCCAGAATTCCGGGGTGCGGATCTGGTAGGCCACGTCCTCCATCATGCCGGTGATTGCGCCGTCCTTGATCTCGTAGAACAGCTGGCCGCCGAACTGCGCGTTGTAGCGCTGCTGGTCGATCGAGAACGAGCCGTCGCCGATGATGTAGATGCCGTTCTCGACGTTCTTGATCATGTCGGCGACGCTGAGCGGCGTCTTGCCCGGCGCGATCGACACGTTGGCCATGCGCTGGAACTGCACGCTCGACCAGGAGTCGGCGTAGGCGCAGCCGTCGGACTCGGTCTTGCCCAGGATATGGGCCTGGTCGCGGATGGTCTGGTAATCCACCAGC
Organism: Luteimonas sp. 100069; assembly: GCF_003813845.1. NCBI lineage: Bacteria > Pseudomonadati > Pseudomonadota > Gammaproteobacteria > Lysobacterales > Lysobacteraceae > Luteimonas > Luteimonas sp. 100069. The sequence goes on along the minus strand of NZ_RPFN01000001.1, from coordinate 780,605 downwards.
TTGCCGTCGGTGATCATGTCCCAGCGCTTGGTGGGCACGCCCTCGTCGTCGTAACCCACGGCGCCCAGGCTGCCTGGCTGGGTCTTGTCGGCGAACACGGTGAGGATGTCGCTGCCGTACTGGAAACGCTCCTCGCGCTTGTCGAGCGTGGCGAAACTGGTGCCGGCGTAGTTGGCTTCGTAGCCGAGCACGCGATCGAGTTCGAGCGGATGACCGATCGCCTCGTGGATCGTCAGCCAGGTGTGCGAAGGATCGAGCACCAGGTCGTAGCGGCCGGGCTTGACCGACGGCGCCTTGAGCTTCTCCTGCGCCTGGCGCGCCGCGGCGATCGCATCCTCGCGCATGTCGTAGGACGTGCTGTAGTTCACGACGCCATTGGGCGAGACCACCTTGCCCGAGGCCGCGCCGTCGAGATATTCGTAGCCCATGCCCATCGGCGAGGACAGCCCGCTGCGGGTGCGGAACTTGCCGCTGGCCTTGTCGATCGCGGTGACCGTCATCGGCGCCCAGATCCGGTGCACGTCCTGGTCGATATAGGAGCCGTCGGTGCTCGCGAAATACTTCTGCTCGTTGACCAGGAACAGCGTGGAATTGACGAAGCTCGCGCCCGCGCCCATTGCCGCGGCGTTGACGCCAAGCAGCAGCTCCACCTTCTCGGCCACCGGCACTTCCATGCCGTTCTTGCTGATCGGCGTGCGCCAGGACACTTCGCCCGTGCCCCTGACCGGTGCCAGCTGGACCGGCGCGGTCTGCACCTTGGCGTTGGCCATCGCGATCGCGGTCGCCTGGCGCGCGGCCTCGGCCACGCCCTGCTCGGTCAGATCATTGGTCGCCGCGAAGCCCCAGGCACCGCCAGCGATCACGCGGACGCCGACGCCCGTCGATTCGGTGCTGACGACGTTCTGCACCTTGTCTTCGCGGGTCATCACGAACTGGCGCAGGTAGCGCCCGACGCGGACGTCACAGTAGGTCGCACCCGCGGACGTCGCCGCATTGAGGCCGGCATCGGCAAGTCGCTTCTTGAAAGCGACATCGAGCGTGGACACCAGCTGCTCGGCGGCGATGACCCTGCCGAACACGGCAGGCAGCAACAGGCCGCCCGCACCGACACCAGCGAGGGCGAGAAAATCGCGTCTATGCAAGGGAGTTCTCCGAGGAACGTGCGCACGGCGGGCGCCATGTGCGGGGTTGGCGAAACGGCATCGCGTCCTGCGGAGCCATCCCGATTCTTGACGCCGTGTGGACGCAGCGTCAAATGACTTTCGGCACGCGCGCGCATGACACAGTGCGCGTGCCGGCCCGATGCGCGCGCCCACAACGATCATGTCGACGCACGAGGACGGGTAGCGCAGGACCGAAGTGCCATGCCTCGACCAGCGCCGACGATCCTGCCCCGCGCCAGGCGAAGCCGGCCATGGGTGACGCAGCAGGACGCGCAGCCGTCATCACTCTCCCGGCGCGATCGGGACGAAGACGATGTTCCCTGCCTTGCTGCGCGCTTCGCCCAGCCAACGCGCTGCACGCGTCGACCTCTCCCGAAGGAAGAGGTCGGCGGATCTCCAGGCCGCGCGCCGCTCAGATGTTCCGCGCCGTGTTGATGATGTTGACCCCGTCGAAGCGCGTGGTCGCCGAGCCGTGCGAAACCGCCGAGACCTGGCTGGGCTGGCCCTTGCCGTCGAAGAACGAGCCACCGAGGCGGAAATCGCGCTCGTCGCAGATCGCAGAACACGCGTTCCAGAACTCCGGCGTGCGGATCTGGTAGGCGGCATCCTCGACCATGCCCGCGATTTCGCCGTTACGGATCTCGTAATAGAGCTGGCCGCCGAACTGCGCGTTGTAGCGCTGCTGGTCGATCGAATACGAACCACGGCCATGGATGTAGATGCCGCGTTCGACGTCGCCGATCATCTCCTTCACCGTCAACGGCGCCTTGCCCGGCGCCAACGACACGTTGGGCATGCGCTGGAACTGCACGCTCGACCACGAGTCCGCATAGCTGCAGCCGTCGGATTCACTCTTGCCGAGGATGTGCGCCTGGTCGCGCGTGGCCTGGTAGTCAACGAGCACGCCGTCCTTGATCAGGTTCCATTGCTTCGTCGGTACGCCTTCGTCGTCGTAGCCGACCGCCCCGAGGCTGCCGGGCCGGGTCTTGTCGGCCACGAAGTTGACGATGTCGCTGCCCCAGCGATAGCCCGAGTCGCGCTTGTCGATCGTGGCGAAGCTGGTACCGGCGTAGTTGGCCTCGTAGCCGAGCACCCGGTCGAGTTCCAGCGGATGGCCGACGTTTTCGTGGATGGTCAGGAACAGGTTCGACGGATCGAGCACCAGGTCGTAGCGACCCGGCTTCACACCCGGCGCGGCGAGCTTCTCGCGCGCCTGGCGCGCGGCGGCGGCGGCGTCTGCGCGCATGTCGTAGGCCTGGCCGTAGGCGACCACGCCGCCGGGCAGTTCGAAGCGCTGCGCGGGATCGGGCGTCAGGTATTCGTAACCCAGGCCCATCGGCGAAGACAGGCCGTCGCGGGTGCGGAACTTGCCGCTGGTCTTGTCCACGGCGGTGACCGTGAACGGCGCCCAGATCCGGTGCACATCCTGGTCGATGTAGGAGCCGTCGGTGCTGGCGAAGTACTTCTGCTCGTTGACCAGGAACATCCGCGAGCTGACGAAATCCGCGCCGGCGGCGGTGGCCGCGGCATTGACGTCCATCAGCAGCGCGACCTTTTCCTCCAGCGGCACGGTCATGCCGTTGCGGCGCACCGGCGTTGCCCAGGCCACCTCGCCGACGCCGCGCACCGGGGCCAGCTGCACCGGCTCGCTCTGGATGCGCGCGTTGGCCTTCGCGATCGCGAGCGCCTGTCGCGTGGCCTCGGCGATGCCGTCGGGATCGAGTGCGCGCGTCGCGGCGAAGCCCCAGGCACCGTCGGCGAGCACGCGGATGCCGACGCCCGTCGACTCCTCGTTGACCACGTTCTCGACACGCGTCTCGCGGGTCATCACGTACTGGCGGAGATAGCGGCCGATGCGCACATCGCAATAACTGCCGCCGCCATCACGCGACACCTGCAGCGCGACATCCGCGAGCCGCTTCTTCAGCGCAGGGTCGAGCGTACTGGCGAGTTCCTCGGCGGCGATCGCGCGTCCGATGCCACCGGGCAGCAGCAGGCTGCCCAGTCCGATCCCGCCGTAGGCCATGAAGTCGCGACGTCGCATTGCATTTTTCTCCCCGCGGCGATGGCCGCATATCGCCCCGATTCTTCTGTGCGGGCGAGGTGCGCGTCAAATGACGACGCGCGTCGCATTGCATCGGCCGCCCCGGTTTCCGCCACCATCGGCACATGCATGCCCCCCTGCCCGGCCCTATGCTTGCGCGCTGTCCCCCCTGCCCGGAACCCACCGAATGCGCCGTTCCCTGCTCGCCGTCGCCGTGCTCACCGCCGCCCTCGCCGGCTGCAACCGCGAGGCACCGACCACGCCCGTCGCGGCCCCGGATGGCGTCACCACCAACGCCGCCTCGCAGGCCGACGCTGCGTTCGCCGAGCTGTCGAAGCGCTTCCTCGACGAATCGATGCGGATGTCGCCGATCTCGGCCACGCAGATCGGCGATCACCGTTTCGACAGCGAAGTGGACGATCTCTCCGAAGCCGGCCGCCAGGCAGGCCTCGACTTCAGCCGCCGCTATCTCGCCGAACTCGATGCGATCGATCTCGCGCAGCTCTCGCGCGACAACCATGTCGATGCATTGATCCTGAGGAACACGCTCGAGTACGGGATCTGGGATACCGAGACGATGCAGAGCTGGGCCTGGGATCCGCAGATCTACAGCGGGCTGGCCGGTGGCGCGATCTACAGCCTGATGGCGCGCGAGTTCGCGCCGATGCCCGAGCGCCTGAAGTCGGCGACCGCGCGCATGGAGAAGGTCCCCACGATCCTCGCGCAGGCACGGGAGAACCTCGATCCGGCGCGCGTACCGGCGACGCATGCGCGCACCGTGGCTGCGCAGAACAAGGGCGTGCTGTCGCTGATCGAGACCTTCATCACGCCCAATGCCGACCAGCTGCAGGGTGAGGACCGGACGCGCCTGGACGCCGCGGTCGAAACCCTGCGCGCGGCGGTCGACGAACATCAGACCTGGCTCGACGGCACCCTGGTGCCCAATGCCAAGGGCGAGTTCCGCATCGGCGCGGACAAGTACGACCAGAAGCTCAAGTTCGCGCTCAATTCCTCGCTGAGCCGCCAGGACATCCGCCAGCGCGCCGAAGCCGAGCTGAGCCGCATCCGCGACGAGATGTATGTCGTCGCCCAGGCGGTACTGAAGGACCGCGAAGGCGCGCCGGAAACGCCGGCCCAGCCGAGCGAGGACCAGCGCCAGGCTGCGATCGAAGCGGCGATGGAAGTCGCCTACGCCGACAAGCCGGGCCGCGACGAGGTCGTCGATTTCGCCCGCCACACGCTCGAGGTCGCCACCGACTTCACCCGCAGCAACGACCTGGTCACCGTGCCCGAGGATCCGGTCAAGATCATCCTGATGCCCGAGTTCCAGCGTGGCGTCGCGGTCGCCTACTGCGATTCGCCCGGCCCGCTCGACAAGGGTCTGGACACCTACTACGCGATCTCGCCGATTCCCGACGACTGGGACGACGGCCAGGTGGATTCGTTCCTGCGCGAATACAACAAGCACATGATCCACGTGCTCACGATCCACGAGGCGATGCCGGGCCATTACCTCGAGGGCGCGCATTCGGTCGGCCACCCCTCGACGCTGCGCGCGGTGTTCCGTTCCGGGCCGTTCGCCGAAGGCTGGGCGGTCTACACCGAGCGGATGATGGCCGACGCCGGATACGCCGACAACGATCCGCTGTTCCGGCTGATGCAGCTGAAGTTCTATGCGCGCGCGGTTGCCAACGCAGTGCTCGACCAGGGCGTGCACGTGGACAACTGGACCAAGGAACAGGCGATGGACCTGATGGTGCGCCAGACCTTCCAGCAGCAGAGCGAAGCCGAAGGCAAGTGGATCCGCGCGCAGTTGTCGTCCACCCAGCTCGCTACGTATTTCGTCGGCGCGCAGGAACACTTCGATGCGCGTCAGGCGGCCGAAGCCAAGGCCGGAGAAGCCTTCAACCTCAAGCAGTACCACGACGGCATGCTGGCCCAGGGCGCACCGCCGGTGCGGTTCGCGCGTCAGCTGATGCTGGACGAGGCGATCGAGTAAAGCCGGCAGCGTCTACGGCCGGCGCCGGAAAAGCGCCGGTGGCACCGAAGGCGCGGCGATGCCCGCGCCCACATCTTCGACTGCGACCGGCGCCGGCGTGGCAGCGCCCCGCTTCAACGCGACCCGACCGCCGCCGCGGCGAGCCCGGCCCTAGCCCCGGGCCGCCTCGAACGCTTCGGCCAGGGTCTGCACGCGCCCGCAGTAGCTCGGGTCATAGCCGGGCAACAGGCCCAGATCGCGGCGGAATCCATCGCTGCGCAGCAGTGCCAGCAGCTCGGTGATGCGGCCCGATTCGAGCACGTCGTTGTGGCACAGGAAGAAATAGTGCTCGGTGACCAGCGGGAAGAACTCCAGCCCGTACTTGCGCGCGGGCGGTTCCAGCGCGAAGCCCACGTCCGCAAGCCCGCTGGCCACATAGGCCGACACCGCGGCGTGGGTGAGTTCCTCGACATCGCAGGCGCGGATGCGCTCGAAGGCGATGCCGTGGCGCGCGAGCATCGTTTCCAGCAACAGGCGCGTGCCGGAGCCGGGCTGGCGATGGATCATGCGGATGTCCGGGCGTTCCAGATCCTGCAGCGTGTGGATACCGCGCGGATTGCCCGCCGCCAGCACCAGGCCCTGGCGGCGCATCGCCAGGTGGATCACGCGGTCGGCGTCGAGATCGAGCCGGTCGCGGTAGTGCGCGAACAGCGCAGGCTCGAGATCGCCGATCGGCAGGTGCAGACCGGCGATGTCGCAGGCCCCGCTACGCAGCGCAACCAGCGCGTCCTCCGGACTGCGGTACTTGAGGTCCAGCGGGAGTCCGGTCTCGGCCATCGCCCGGCGCAGCGTCTCAACGCCGAATCCGTGCGAGGCGTGGATGCGCAGCGGCGTCGACTGCGCGCTGACGATGCGCTCGAGCTCCGCTTCGAGTTCGGTCGCCAGGCTGTCGAGGGTCGGTGACAGGCGCGCGGCGATCCGGCTGTCCGCCCAGACCAGGCGCTCGCCGATGGGCGTGAGCCGCGCGCCGCGGCCCCGGGTCATGCGCAGCAGCGGCTGGCCGAATACCGCAGCCGCGTCCTGCAACTGCCCCCAGGCATAGCGGTAGGACAGATCGACCTTGCGCGCGGCCGCGGCCAGTGAGCCGGTGGCCCGCACCGCGACCAGCAGTTCCAGCAGATGCGGTGGCAGGCGTTCGCCGCTTGCGCTTTCCAGTTCCCAGCGCGGCCGGATCCGGACCTTGTACATGTGCACTCCCCTGCCCGGCGGCCGCGGCAGTGCTGCCTGACCGCCACTTCAATATGTTCTTCAAAGCCGGATAGTCGACCATTGGATCTGGCGATACAAGGCATGCGCGCGTACCGTTGCGACGATCTGTCGCAGCCAATATGTTTTTCGGAGCATAAAGCGCGATCGAAAACGCCAGTCGCATATGAAATCGGGGGAGATCCATGGCCAACAGTTCCGCACTACCGCTTCCAGCCAGCGCGCCGGAGAGCAGCCTGCTTTCGAAGGAGCGCATCATCGCCAGGCCCGGCTTCAACCGCTGGCTGGTACCGCCGGCCGCACTGGCCATCCACCTGTGCATCGGCATGGCCTACGGCTTCAGCGTGTTCTGGCTGCCGTTGTCGATGGCTGTCGGGATTACCGCGCCCGTGGCCTGTGGCGCGGAGATGGGCTTCTTCGCGCGGATCACCTCGGCCAGCTGCGACTGGCAGATCAGCGAGCTGCAGTGGATGTACACGCTGTTCTTCGTGCTGCTGGGCTGCTCGGCGGCGATCTGGGGCGGCTGGCTGGAACGCGTCGGTCCGCGCAAGGCGGGCTTCGTCGCCGCGCTGTGCTGGTGCGGCGGCCTGCTGATCTCGGCGCTGGGCGTGCACCTGCATCAGATCTGGATGCTGTGGCTGGGCTCGGGCGTGATCGGCGGCATCGGCCTGGGTCTGGGCTACATCTCGCCGGTGTCGACGCTGATCAAGTGGTTCCCGGACCGCCGCGGCATGGCCACCGGCATGGCGATCATGGGTTTCGGCGGCGGCGCGCTGATCGGCAGCCCACTGGCCGACATGCTGATGCGCCATTTCGCCAGCCCGACCTCGGTCGGCGTCAAGGAAACCTTCCTGGTCATGGCCGCGGTCTACTTCGTCTTCATGATGGCCGGCGCGTTCGGCTATCGCGTGCCCCCGACCGGCTGGAAGCCCAAGGGCTGGACGCCACCGCCGGCGAGCAACAACGCGATGATCACCCAGGGCCACGTGCACGTGAAGCGCGTCTGGGGCATTCCGCAGTTCTGGCTGGTGTGGGCGGTGCTGTGCCTCAACGTCTCGGCCGGTATCGGCGTGCTCGGCCTGGCCTCGCCGATGCTGCAGGAGATGTTCGGCGGTCGCCTGATCGGGGTCGACGCCGGTTTCCGTGAGCTGAGCACCGAGCAGCTGTCGGCGATCGCCGCGATCGCCGCGGGCTTCGTCGGCGTGTTGAGCCTGGCCAACATCATCGGCCGCTTCTTCTGGGCTTCGATGTCGGACAAGTTCGGGCGCAAGGTCACGTACTCGATCTTCTTCGTGCTCGGCATCGCGCTCTACGCCGCTGCGCCGACACTCGGCAACGCCGGCTCCATCGCGCTGTTCGTCGCGGCGTTCTGCGTGATCCTGTCGATGTACGGCGGCGGCTTCGCCACGGTGCCGGCATATCTGGCCGACCTGTTCGGCACCCAGCATGTCGGCGCGATCCACGGCCGCCTGCTGACCGCCTGGGCGACGGCCGGCATCATCGGCCCGCTGGTGATCGGCTACATGCGCGAATACCAGCTCGGCATGGGCATGCCGCCGTCCCAGGTCTACAACACCACGATGTACATCCTCGCCGGGATGCTCGCGCTGGGCCTGGTCTGCAACCTGCTGGTGCGGCCGGTCAACGCGAAGTACTTCATGACCCCCGACGAACTGGCGCGCGAGAAGCAGCTGGCCCACGAGAAGGTCGACGCATCCGGCAAGTCGCTGATCAGCCAGGACGAGATGGACCGCATCGGCGCCGGCGGCAATCCGCTGCTCGTGGCGTTCTGCTGGGCCGCAGTGGGCATTCCGCTGGCCTTCGGCATCTGGAAAACGCTGGAAAAAGCACTGGTGCTTTTCTCCTGACATGGGCGGCGGCCGCTCACGCGGTCGCCGCTAACCTCACGCCATGAACGATTCCCACGACAACCCGCAGCGCGCATCCGCTCCGCAGGCTTGCGACGCACCCGCCGGCGCGGTGCGCCGGCCCGTCGAGCGCTGGCGCGAAGGCGCCGTGCGCCACGTCGACGACCATGTCGCCGAAGAGGTGCCGGTGGCCTTCGTCTACAACGACGTGCCGTTCGCGGTGATGATGGCGACGCCTGCGGACCTGGAAGACTTCGCCCGCGGTTTCGCGCTCAGCGAGGGCATCGTCGCCTCGCCGGGCGATGTCGCCATCGAGCGTATCGAGCAGTTCATCGAGGGCACCGAGATCCGGCTGCGGATTCCCGAGGCCCGCGCCGAGGCACTGGCCTTGCGCCGCCGCAGCATGAGCGGCCGCAGTGGTTGCGGCGTCTGCGGCAGCGAACTGCTCGAGGCTGCGCTGCGTTATCCCGCGCCGGTGACGACGGATGTCCGGGTCGCGCCCGAAGCGCTCTCGCGTGCATTGCGCGCCTTGCGCGATGCGCAGTCGATCGCCGCGTTGACCGGCGCGACCCACGCCGCAGGCTGGGCCTCGCTTGACGGCACGCTGCGGCTCGCGCGCGAGGACGTCGGTCGCCACAACGCGCTCGACAAGCTGATCGGCGCGCTGCATGCCGAGGGTTTCGATCCCGCCGCCGGCTTTCTCGTCGTCACCAGCCGCGCCAGCTACGAAATGGCGATGAAGGCCGCGAGCGTCGGCATCGCGCTGATGGCAGCGATCTCCGCGCCGACCGCGCTGGCGATCTCGCTGGCCGATCGCGCCCACCTCACCCTGATCGGCTTCGCCCGCGACGACGGGCACGCCGTCTACACCCATGCGCAGCGGTTGCTGCCGCCTTCGGCCGATGCGCCGACCGCCATGCGCCCAGGCAGGACCCAAGCACCATGAGCAACGACACGATCCGCAGGTACGACGGCCCCGCCGGCGGCTGGGGCGCACTCCGGAGCGTCGCCCGGCATCTGAGCGAACAGAAGATCGCGGTGAGTGGTGCGAAGACGCTGCTGCGGGCCAACCAGCCCGACGGTTTCGATTGCCCGGGCTGCGCCTGGCCCGACCGCGACCACACCTCGACCTTCGAGTTCTGCGAGAACGGCGCCAAGGCCGTCGCTGCCGAAGCCACGAAGTTCCGCGCCGGTCCGGAACTGTTCGCCAGGTACAGCGTGGCCCAGCTGTCGGAATACAGCGACCATTGGCTCGAACAGCAGGGCCGGCTGACGACGCCGATGCGGCTGGACGCGGCCAGCGGTCACTACGTGCCGGTGCAGTGGGACGAGGCCTTCGCGTTGATCGCCCGGCACCTCAATGCCCTGCCCTCGCCTGACGAGGCGATCTTCTACACCTCGGGCCGCACCTCCAACGAGGCTGCGTTCCTGTACCAGCTGTTCGTCCGCGAATACGGCACCAACAACTTCCCCGACTGCTCGAACATGTGCCACGAGTCGTCCGGCACCGCGATGAAGAAGCAGATCGGCGTGGGCAAGGGCACGGTGTCGTTGCACGACTTCGAGCATGCCGACGGCATCCTGATCTTCGGCCAGAATCCGGGCACCAATCATCCGCGCATGCTCGGCGAGCTGCGCGAGGCGGCCAAGCGCGGCGCGAAGATCGCTTCGTTCAATCCGCTGCGCGAGCGCGGCCTGGAACGCTTCGCCGATCCGCAGGACAAGCTGCAGATGGCGACCAACGGTTCGACGGCGATCTCGTCGGACTATTTCCAGCTCAAGATCGGCGGCGATCTCGCCGCGGTGAAGGGCATGATCAAGCACGTACTCGAGCGCGACATCGAGGCCACCGGCGACGGCGGCGCGTCGTTGCTCGACCAGGAATTCATCGCCCGGCACACCACCGGTTTCGACGCGTTCGCGGCCGACGTGCTGGCCGAACCGTGGGAGGTGATCGTCGAGGAGTCGGGGCTCGACGAGCCGACGATCCGCCGCGCCGGCGAACTGTATCTGTCGTGCGAGCGCGTCATCGCCTGCTGGGGCATGGGCATCACCCAGCACAAGCATTCGGTGGCGACGATCAACATGCTGGTGAACCTGCTGCTGCTGCGCGGCAATCTCGGCCGTGAGGGCGCGGGCGCCTGTCCCGTGCGCGGCCACAGCAACGTGCAGGGCGACCGCACGATGATGATCTACGAAAAGCCGCCTGCCGCGTTTCTCGACCGCATCCAGCAGGTGTTCGGATTCGAGCCGCCGCGCGAGGAAGGCTTCGATACCGTCGGCGCGATCGAGGCGATGATCGACGGCCGCGCCAAGGTGTTCTTCGGCATGGGCGGCAACTTCGCGATCGCGACCCCGGACACCGAGGCGACCGCTCGCGGCCTGCGCCGCTGCGACCTCACCGTGCACGTCGCGACCAAGCTCAACCGCAGCCATCTGGTGCACGGACGCGATGCGCTGATCCTGCCGTGCCTGGGCCGGACCGAGATCGACCTCCAGGCAGGCGGCCCGCAGGGCGTGACGGTCGAGGACTCGATGAGCATGGTGCACCTGTCGTCGGGCATCAATCCGCCGGCGTCCGATGCACTGCTCTCGGAGCCGGCGATCGTCGCGAGGCTCGCACACGCCACCCTCGGCGCGCGCTCGAAGATCGACTGGCTGGGCCTGATCGAGGATTACGACCGCATCCGCGATGCGATCGCGATGACCTTCGACGATTTCCACGAGTTCAACGCCCGCGTGCGGGTGCCCGGCGGCTTCCGCCTGCCCAACACCGCGGCCCAGCGGACCTGGGTCAATCCGGCCGGAAAGGCCGTGTTCGTCCCCTGCCCGGTGCCGACCGACAACCCCATCCACCGCGCGCGCCGCACCCACGGCGGGCAACTTGTGTTCACGCTGGCGACCACGCGCTCGCACGATCAGTACAACACCACCATCTACGGGCTCGACGACCGGTATCGCGGCGTGTTCGGCGAGCGCCGCGTGCTGTTCGCGAATGCGGACGACATCGCAGCGCTGGGCATGCAGGCCGGCGACTGGGTGGACCTGGAGAGCATCTGCGAAGACGGCGTGCGCCGCCAGGCGCCGCGCTTCCTGCTGGTCGCATACAACATTCCGCGCGGCTGCCTCGCGGCCTACTACCCCGAAACCAACCCGCTGGTGCCGCTGTCGAGCTTCGCCGACGAATCGCGGACGCCGACGTCGAAGTCGGTGCCGGTGATCGTCACCCCACATCTCGCCGCGGGCGCGCAGATGCCGCGCCAGCGCGACATTCCCGCCGCCATTGTCCGCTGACGAGGCCCTGCTGCTGGCGTTGCTGTCCGAACTGGCGGCAGCGCCCGATGGCGTGTCGTTGCCGCGACTGTGCAAGCGGCTCGGCGTGCGCATGAGCGTGCTGCTGCGCGCACTGGCCTGGCTGGGCGATGCGCGCATCGGCGATGCGCAGGGTCCAGGCTGGGTACGCACCCTCGAGGACGGCGGCCGGACCCTGGCGCAGCTGACCGCCAGTGGTCATGCCGCATTGGTCGGCCTGCGCGAACGCGCGCCCGACGCCGACGCCGGGGCAGAGCGCTGACGCGACTCGCCAGGTGCGCGCGCCAGGCGTCTGCTTTCCCTCGGCGCCGGAGTAACGCTCGCGGCGCTGGGTGATCCCGGTGAAGCCACACTGCCTTCGGGGCACCGGAAACGTCGATGTCGGCGGCGGCGCGCCACGCATCGACGCTTGACCTTCGATCAGCAGCCCGATAGGCAGCCCACTGTCCACAAGCGGTGTGGATGATCCGATGACAAAGGTGTGGATAAGCGCTCCAACACGGCCTGCCATGCGGCGCCCGAAGCGCTGGTCAAATTTTCACCATGCCAGGCGATGGAGCCGATCATTCGACTTGATCCGCGCACGCGGCTGTGCAGTTGCGGACCTCGGGCGTGTCGACAGGACACGGCGCACGGCGCACTGCGCACTGCGCGCGCAGCATCGTCGGCCGATCCGAGACGACAGCGGGGCGGGCTGCCGCAACCGCCCTGCCTCGCGGCTGTAGCGCGAATGCCGCCGATCGATGCGTCGGGCCCCATCGTGTGCATGGCGCGCCGGCGACACGATCAGCTCCACAGCATCTCGAACCATCGGTTGATGCCTTCTCCGGGATGGAGGATCCGCGGCGCCAGATTGAACGCGTCCGGCGGTCCGCTCTGCGGTTCGACGCAGGTTGCATGCGCCTGCTCGTCGAACACCACCCAGTGATCGCAGTCCGATGTCAGGGTGATCCGCTGCGCGCCGCGATGGAGCACGGCGCCATCGGCTCCGGTGAAACAGTCGTCCCAGGGCGACGGCGGCGGGGCGGACATCGGCAGGGTCGCGATGCCGTCGGCATCCCGCGGATACACCTGCGCCGGCCTGAAGTCGATGCGGTCGGGCTTGCGGAACCACGGATGCCAGCCGATTTCCGCAGGCATCGCCTGATCCTGTGCATGCACGTCCAGGGTGAGGCGCAGGCGCCTCGGCGTGGCACGGATGGTCTGCCGGGCGATGCCGCCGAACGGCCAGCGCGCACTACGCGGCAATTGCAGCGACAGCACGATGCAGTCCGCGGTATGCAGTTCGACCTGCCACGGCATCGCGAAGCCCACGCCGTGGATCGCGTGCGCGCCGAGGTTGGGCGTCAGCGTGTGCGCCTGGCCGTCGAAGCTGAAACGGCCGTTCCGCACGCGCCCTGCCCACGGCACCATCGGATAGCAGCCCCAGGCGATGGTCCCCGGATGACCATCGTCCGGCCCGATCAGCTGTGGCACACCCTCGTAGGCGATCTGGGCGATGCGGCCACCGGCCGACGGCGCGACGCTGGCAACGAGCGCCGCACATTCGATCCGCAGCACGTGTCCGCTGGCGAGCGGCGCGTGCGCTCCATCGGGTACGTCATCCGCCATAGGGGTCGATCGTGCGGATTCGCCCATCCTCGTCGTGATGCAGCTCGGTGACCTTGGCCGTCCGCAGATGAGTCACGCCGCCCGACAGCAGCGCGTCGTGGTAGTAGAGCCACCAGCGGCCTTCGAACTCGACGATGGAGTGGTGGGTGGTCCAGCCGACCACCGGTTCGAGAATGACGCCCTGGTAGGTGAAGGGTCCATACGGACTGTCGCCAACGGCGTAGCACAGCAGGTGGGTGTTGCCCGTCGAGTACGAGAAGTAGTAGCGCCCCGCGTATTTGTGCACCCAGGGGCCTTCGAAGAAACGCCGCATGTGGTCATCGGCGCGCAGGGGCTCGCCGTGCTCATCCAGCACGAGCACTTCGCGCGTGGCTTCGTCGAGCTCGAGCATGTCGTCGCGCAACCTGGCCACGCGCGCGCCGAGCGCCGGCGCGTCGCCCTCCGGCTCGACGTGCGCGGCGCTGTAGACGTTGTCGCGATACTTCTGCAGCTGACCGCCCCAGATGCCGCCGAAATAGATGTAGTGGTGGCGACCGTCGTCGAACACCGCCGGATCGATCGAGTACGTACCGGCGATCGGTTCGGGCCGGGGTTCGAACGGGCCCTCGGGCCGACCTCCCACCGCGACGCCGATGCGGAACAGTCCGTCGGCCTGCTTGGCGGGAAAATAGAAGTAATAACGCCCATCGCGATACGCCGCATCCGGCGCCCACATCTGCCGCGCTGCCCATGGCACGTCGCGCACGTGCAGCGCGAGGCCGCAGTCCACGGCCGGACCATCGGGCGAGTCCATGCGCAGGACATGGTAGTCCTGCATGCCGAAGTGCCCGCCCTCGTCATCGAACGGTGCGCCGGCATCGATGTCGTGAGAGGGATAGATGTAGATGCGACCTTCGAAGACATGCGCCGACGGGTCGGCGGTGTAGATGTGGGTGACGAGCGGTGCGGACACGGCCTTGGCGGCGAGTGCGTCCAGCTCGGCCGACAGGGCCGCCTCGCCTGTCGTATCCAATGCCTGCGGCTCGGAATGCGCGCTCATGCGCCCACCTCCGCCTGGATCCGACGATCGGCCAGTTCGCGTTCCAGGCGCGACTCCAGGGTCTTGTCGATCCGGTAGAAGAACAGCAGCCCGACCGCCAGCAGGAACGGGATCGCGCAGTACACGCTGAACGTCAGGCGGATGCCGTCGACGACCGGCGCCCCCTGCGCTCCGCCGCCGGTCTCGTAGCCGTAGCGCGCAAGGATCGCGGCAACCAGTGCGCCGCCGATGCTCAGGCCGACCTTCAGCCCGCACAGCATCGCCGAGAAGATGATCGCGGTCGCACGGCGGTGGTTCTTCCACTCCGAATAGTCGGCGACGTCAGCAATCATGGCCCACAGCAGCGGAATGCTGATGCCGTAGAAAAACCCGTGCAGGATCTGCGAACCGAACACCAGCCAGATGGCGTCGGGCGTGTACAGATAGAACGCGAGTATGAACAGCGTCGAGACGAACAGCGCGCCGCCGAACACGTCGCGCTTGCCGAAGCGATCAGCCAGCGGTCGCGACAGGCCGATGCCCAGGATCATGAAGATGATGCCACCTGCATTGAACAGGCTGAAAGCGGAGGTGGGCGCGTCTTGCGGCCACTGGAACCCCGCCATGCCCATGCCCGTGAGCGTGGCGTTGAGTCCGTCGACGAAACCGTTGAATCCGGAGTTCTGCAGGAACGCGGCGAGCGCCGCGCCATCGAGGTAGTACTGGAAGTAGTAGATCGTCATGCCGCCCCTCAGCGCGAGGGTCACGAATACCAGGATGGTCAGCGCCAGCATGATCAGCCAGGGACGATTGCGGGACAGGTCGGTGAGGTCCTGAATCACTCCCGACGTGCGCGTCTGCGCAGGCAGGATGCGCTCGCGCGTGGTGAGGAAGGTGATCAGGAAGAACACCGTGCCGACGACGGCGAAGATCGTCATCACCTGCTCGAAACCGCGTACGCGGTCACCGTCGCCGAGAATCAGCACCATCGGCAGCAACAGCACCTGGATCACGAACTGCGCGACCATCACCGCGACGAAACGGTACGAGGAGAGGCTGTTGCGCTGGGCCATGTTGCCGGTCAGCACGCCGCTGAGCGCCGAGTACGGCAGGTTGTTGGCGCCGTACACCAGCACCAGCAGCGTGTAGGTGGTCAGGGCATAGATCACCTTGCCGCGCTCGCCGAAGTCCGGGGTGCTGAAGGCCAGCAGCGACAGCACGCCGAACGGCACCGCCGTCCACAGGATCCAGGGCCGGAACTTGCCCCATCGCGTGCGCGTGCGGTCGGCGAGGATGCCGATGATCGGGGTGAAGACGAATGCGCCGAGCAGACCGACGACGAAGATGATCGTCGCCGCGGTGGCAGCCGGCAGTGCGTAGACATCGGTATAGAAGAACGCCAGGTACGTGACCAGCGTCTGGAAGATCAGATTGGCGGCGAGATCGCCGAGGCTGTAGCCGAGCTTCTCGCGTACGGACAGGACATCGGTGGCGCTGGCATGGGTGGAAGGCGTCATCGTGGTGGGGTACCGGACAGATGGTTACGCCCGGGGGCGGGCGTGACCTGGAGTGCGGGGCATCCGGCGAACACCCGCGCCCAGCAGTCCAGTGTGGACGGCTGCGGCGCAGGAGGTCGACGACGTACCCGCGGAGAGAACACGGTCCACCCCGGCGCCGGAGCGCCGGGACAGACCGTGGGGAGGCCATCAGCGTGCTGCAAGGGTCACGAGGTCCCGAGGAGACCGGACACGGCGTGGCGGCCCGGTCGGTACCAATCGGTGTCGGCATTGGGGGGCGAGCTGGAGCGGTACCCGACAACGGTCACGCCGACCTGAGCGAAAGCGATCCGCGGTTGCCAGGCCAGGTTGTCCAGGGTGCGGCCGGCCCCGAACGGCGGCGGCATACGTACCCGGGGATCTCCCGTGCCGGGCGATGCCGGGCCCGGCGCATGGGACAACGTGCCTGGCGTGGTTCGGATCTGCACCCGCACTCCCCTCCCGTGTCTGGTCGCGTCGTGGCGGTCGCGGGGAATGCGCATCGCCAGGACGTTCTGTGATGTCGGTCGCCATCTTCGCCCGCGGGTCCACGCGATCCGGGCGAGATGCGGATCGACGGTAGCGCTATCATTTCCCGCACGCACGCTGCGCAGCAGCAAGAATTCCGGCAGCCGGCGCAGACATGCCATATCCGCTCGATTGAAGCGCTATCCGCAGATCGATCCGGACAGTCGCCAGCGTCATTGATGCACCGCAGAACGGGTTTCATGCTCGGCCATGTTAGTGATAGCGCTATCACTAGACGCCGCTTGGAGACCTCGATGCTGCCATGTGCAGGCGCCCGGATAGCGCCGCAGATGCACGACGCTGCGGATATCCAGCTGCCTGCATCGAGCCGGGAGTCGGTCACGCCGGGTTCGCCAGATCAGTTGCTCCCTGCTGGTTGCGGCGGCCCGATCGCCGGATCGAACGTGCGGCGGTCGCGTACGCACTCTCTTCCGGCGATGTGTTTGCTTGCCGTTGGCGTATCTCTCCGCTCCGCGCCCATCCATTCCCGCGCCGGTATGACTCGACCCCGCAAAGACGTGAGCCTGCTCCCATCACCCACCCCGGCACCGCGCGCCCATCGGGCCGCATCGCCATGACCCATGGAGGCGTTTTTCAGCCTATGCGCACATTCCGGACCACGCCACTCGCAACGTTGATCGCCCTGCCCCTCCTCCTGGCCGCTTGCGGTTCCCAACAGTCACCAGAGGACGCGACCTCGACGCCGCAGCCCGGCCCCGATGCGCCGCTCGCTACGGGCCGGCCCAAGTTTCTCGGCGGGGCGCACAGTCCGCCGCAGGCGGAAGATTTCGCCGACTACTGGAACAAGGTCACGCCGGAGAACGGCGGCAAATGGGGCGAGGTCGAGGCCGAGCGCGACGTGATGAACTGGGACCAGCTCGACGCCGCCTGGCGCGTCGCCCGGGACAACGGCTTCCCGTTCCAGATGCATGTGATGGTCTGGGGCAATCAGCAACCCGAATGGATCGAGACCCTTGCGCCGGAGGAACAGCGCGCCGAGATCGAGGAGTGGTTTGCCGCCGTGGCCGAGCGCTACCCGGGCATCGACATCGTGGAAGTCGTCAACGAACCGCTCAACGATCCACCATCGAAGGACGACGAGGGCGGCGGCAACTATATTGCCGCGCTTGGCGGAGATGGTGACAGCGGCTGGGACTGGATCCTCGAGTCCTTCCGGATGGCGCGACGGCATTTCCCCGATTCCAAACTGATGCTCAACGACTACAGCGTGACCAACAGCGAGGACGCGACCCGGCGTTACATCGAAATCGTGCGCTTGCTGCAGGCCGAGAACCTGCTCGACTTGATCGGCGTCCAGGGCCATGCGTTCTCCACCACCGAGGAGACGTCGATGGACGTGCACCGCGCGAACCTCGATGCACTCGGCGCGACCGGGCTGCCGGTCCACGTGACCGAGTTCGACATCGACGGGCTTGACGATGCCGTGCAGCTGGCCAGCTACCAGCGCGTGTTCCCGGTGTTCTGGGAGCATCCTGCGGTCACCGGCATGACACTGTGGGGCTTCCGCCGCGGACTCTGGCGCGACAACCAGGGCGCATACCTGATCCGCGAGGACGGCAGCGAACGGCCTGCGCTGGAGTGGCTGCGTGGCTACGTGGGCGGACAGGACAGCCGGTGACCGTGCCGGAGGCCGCGCCCGTCTGCGCAGCCGAACGACGAAGATCGCAGGCCGCGCCGCAATCCGCGCACAGGTGCCGCGTGGCGCGGTGATGCCCTACCAGCGAGGCCGACGCGGCGGGCGATCGACTCCCCGCAGCCCGACCCGACGCCAATCCGCACCGGCGCAGCCGATACAAGGAGTTTCATGCACACCCGACTTCGCCTGCTGGCCACCACCCTGCTGCTCGCCGCCGGCCTGGAAACGTCGCTGCTTGCGGCCCCGCCGGCCGCTCACTCTCCGGTGCAGCCCGGCCACGCCGCGCCGAGCCTGAAACAGGTCTACGCCGACGCCTTCGCGCTGGGCACCGCGGTCAATGACGACATCGTCGCGGGCCGTGATCCGCGCGCGCAGGCGCTGGTGGTGCAGCATTTCAACGCGCTGACCGCCGAAAACGTGATGAAGGCCGAGGTGCTGCATCCCGAAGCGGACCGCTGGGACTTCGACGCCGCCGATGCCTTCGTCGCGTTCGGCCGGCAGCACGACATGTTCCTGATCGGTCACACCCTGGTGTGGCACAACCAGACGCCGGCGTGGTTTTTCGAAGCTGCCGCCGGCACGCAGGCCGACACCGCGACGATGCGCCAGCGCATGCGCGACTACATCCACAACGTCGCCGGTCGTTACGCCGGCAAGGTGCAGGCCTGGGACGTGGTCAACGAGGTGATGGGCGAGGACGGCCAGTACCGCGACACGGTGTGGACGCGCGCCTACGGCGGCGACGGCGACGCCCTGGTGCGCGACGCCTTCGCCTTCGCCAGCGAGGCCGCGCCGGACGCCGAGCTCTACTACAACGACTTCAATGCCTGGCGCCCGGAGAAGCGCGACGGCATCGTGCGCATGGTGAAGATGCTGCAGGACGCCGGCATCCGCATCGACGGCATCGGCATCCAGGGCCACTGGGGCCTGAACTACCCGTCCACCGCGCACATCGAGGCCGCCATCGACGCCTATGCCGCGCTCGGGGTGAAGGTGATGATCACCGAACTCGACGTGGACGTGCTGCCGTTGACGAAGGAAGGCCAGATCATCGGCCAGGGCATGACCCACCCGCAGTTCCAGCTGCCCGAGTTCAAGAGCTTCCTCGACCCCTATCGCGACGGCCTGCCCGGCCCGGTGGAGCAGCAGTTGGCCGATCGCTATGCCGAGCTCTTCCGCATCTTCCACGCGCGGCGCGACAAGCTGCACCGCGTGTCGGTCTGGGGCGTGGAGGATGGGATGTCGTGGAAGAACGACTATCCCATCCCGGGCCGCACCAACTACCCCCTGTTGTTCGATCGCCAGGGACAGCCCAGACCCGCTTTCAGCGCCGTGCTCGCCGTACCGGCCGGCCCCTGACCGGCAGCCGGTACGGGCGCGCACGGCGAAGCGGGCCGGGCATCGGCACCCTTCAGTCCGCCCCGGTGGAAATGCTCGGTGTCACGTGCAACTCCGTGCTTGCGCGGATGTCCGCGCTGGATGCGCCCACTTCGACGTCATAGCGACCGGCATCGACCGCATAGCCGCCGGCGGTCTCGTCGTAGTGGCGCAGATCGCGCGAGGGGGAGAAGCGGAAGCTCAGCTCGCGCGCCTCACCGGGCGCCAGGTGCACGCGCTGGAAACCGCGCAGCTCGCGCAGCGCACGCTCGCGTGCCGGGGCCAGCGGCCGCAGGTAGATCTGGACGACCTCGTCGCTGGCGCGCCCGCCGCTGTTGCGCACGGTCAGCGTGGCGGTGACGGTGTCGTCAGGCGCCGCGCGCTCGCGGTCCAGCCGAAGCCCGCTGTAGTCGAACGTGGTGAACGACAGGCCATGACCGAACGGATACAGCGCCTCACCCTTGAAATAGCGGTAGGTGCGGCCGGCCATGTCGTAGTCGTCGAACGCCGGCAGCTGCTCGTCGGCGCTGTAGAACGTCACCGGCAGGCGTCCGGCCGGGCTGACATCGCCGAACAGCACGTCGGCCACGGCATTGCCACCGCGCTGGCCCGGATACCACGCCACCAGGATGCCCGGAAGGTGCTGCCTGGCCCAGTCCACGCCCAGCGCCGAGCCGGTGGTCAGCACCAGCACCACCGGCTTGCCGGTCGCGTGCAGGGCTTCCAGCAGCGTCTGCTGGGTGGCTGGCAGGCGGATGTCGGTGCGGTCACCGCCGGCGAAGCCGGGATAGTTCACCGTCATCTCCTCGCCTTCGACGTCGCCGGTCAGGCCGCCGACGAAGACCACGGCATCGGCATCCTGCGCGGCCGCCAACGCGGTCTCGAACGGCGATTTCGCACCGGGCAGTTCCCAGGCCAGGCGCACGCCGGCATCGCGCTCGCCCTCGTAGTACTCCAGGCGCAGGTCGTAGGCGCGACCGGCCTCCAGGTCGAGTTCGACGCTGTCGGCGCGCATGCGCTCGGCGTCCTCCCAGTGGTCCAGCACCGGCGTGCCGTCCACGTACAGCCGGAAGCCGTCGTTGGCGCCCACCTCGAGCCGGTAGCGTCCGCTCACCGGCGGCAACAGCTGGCCGCTCCAGCGGATGCTGAAGTTCTCGTTGGGCACGGCGTTGTCGGGCCCGGCCTCGCCACGCGCCATCAGGTTGTCGGTGGGCGAGCCACGGTCCCAGCGGAAGCCGATCTGCGGGTCCACGCGCACCAGCACCGGCTCACCGGAAAGCGCCTTGTTGCGAAAGTACTCGCCGCGCAACCCACGCTCGTTGGAACCGGGTTGCGGACGCAGGTACTGCGGCTCGATAAGCGGCATCGCTGCCGGATCCTCGCGCCCCTCCACCAGGTCGGCGCCGCGCGCGTACACCACCTCCGTGCGCGGCGACGCCTCGCGGATCCCGCGCAGGATCGTCACCGGATCGGCCGGGGTGCCGTAATAGTTGCCCAGCAGGGCCATGGTGTCGTCGGCGGTCGGGCCGATCACGGCCAGGCGGCGGATGTCCTTCGACAGCGGCAGCACCCCGTCGTTCTTCAGCAGCACGATCGACTGCTGCGCCGCGCGCCGCGCCAGCGCGTCATGGGCCGGCGCCTGGTTGACGGTGTAGGGCGTCCCTGCCCAGGGCACCTGGTCCGCGGGGTCGAACATGCCCAGTTCCATGCGCGTGGTCATCAGCCGGGTCAACGCATCGTCGAGCTCGGCTTCGCCGATCAGGCCCTTGCGTACCGCAACCGGCAGGTGCTCGGCATAGGTGCTGCCGCAGTTGAGTTCGGTGCCGTTCTTCACTGCCAGCGCCGCCGCCTCTTCCGGCGTGGCGACGATCTTGTGGTTCTTCCAGATGTCGACGATCGCCCAGCAGTCGGACATCACATAACCCTCGAACCCCCACTGGTCGCGCAGGATGTCGCGCAGCAGCAGCTTGCTGCCGCTCGCCGATTCGCCGTAGACGCGGTTGTAGGCACCCATCACCGCCTTGACCTGGCCCTCGGTCACCAGCGTCTCGAAGGCCGGCAGGTAGGTTTCCCACAGGTCGCGCCGCGACGGATGCACGTCGAAGGTATGGCGGTCGGCCTCCGGGCCGCTGTGCACGGCGAAGTGCTTGGCGGTGGCGTCGAGCTTGCGATACTTCCCGCCCTGCGATTCGGGCAGCGGGCTGCCATCGGGCGCCACGCCCTGCAGGCCGCGCACGAAGGACACGCCCATGCGCGCGGTGAGATACGGATCCTCGCCGTAGGTTTCCTGGCCGCGGCCCCAGCGCGGATCGCGGAAGATGTTGATGTTGGGCGACCAGAAGGTCAGCCCCTGGTAGCGGCCATGCTGGCCGTTGCGGAAGAACTCGTGATGCTTGGCGCGCGCCTCATCGCTGATGGTGCGCGAGACCTCGTCCATCAGCGGCACGTCGAACGTCGCCGCCATGCCGATCGCCTGCGGAAAAACGGTCGCTCCGCCCGCGCGCGCCACCCCATGCAGCGCCTCGTTCCACCAGTCGTAGGCCGGCAGGCCGAGCCGCTCGATCGCCGGCGAGTCGTTCTGCATCTGCGCGGCCTTCTCCTCCAGCGTCATCTGCGCAACGAGCGCGGCCGCGCGCGTCTGGAAGTCCTTGGAGGTGTCCTGCCAGGGACGCGTTCCATCGGCGGCCACTGCCGCCAGGGCCGGTACCGCCGCCAGCAGCGCGGCCGCGCAGGCCCGCAGCAGTGGTTTCGTGCGTGAAGCGCCGCGCCGCGGCGGCGTGCCTTGTTCCAGTCGCTGCATGTTCCCGTTTCTCCCAGGTCGTGTCATTGCGCGGCGCGTTCGTCGCGCGCGTGCGGGCCGATGGTGGCGCCGACGAATCCGCCAGCCTCGTCGGTACTCAGAATCGTGCCGTCGGCATCGCGGGTCAGCCATTGCACGCCGTTGCCATCGCCGGCATCGAAGCCGAAGCCATAGCGCCCCTCGTCCCCCTCGATGTGCAGCGTGTACAGCGGCGCCTCGGCGGCGGACTGCGTGGCGACCACCTCGCTGTCGCCGGCGCCGGCCTTCCTCTCGAGAAAGACCTCGACGCGTCCGCCGTCGCTGCGGCGCAGGCCGAGGAAATACCAGTGCGTCTCGCCCTGGAACGCGGCCAGGCCTGCGGCCACGCCCGGCGCCGGCAGCGCCATCGCGGTGCTGGCCTCGAACACCTGGTGCTGCTGCCGGCGCGCGTAGAACGCCGGGTTGACCAGAGTGTCCAGGCGTTCTGGCAAGGGCGTGATCGCCAGCCAGCCCGGGCGGGCGCTGCCGTCATACCACCGGGACTTGGGCACCCGCGGGGTCATCCAGCCCTTGCCCAGCTCGACCGTGTCGAACTCGTCGCGCCAGGTAAAGTTGCCGGTCATCGGCGCCTGCTCGGCCGGCGTCTTCATGAAGGACGGACCCGGCAGCACGTAGGGGATCTCCTGCCCACGCGGCAGGATCACCGGCCAGCCGTCCTTCCAGGTCACCGGCAACAGGAAGGTCTCGCGACCGGTGTTGTACTGCCGCACGGCGTAATTGCGGCTGGCCAGGAACACCGCCCACCAGCCCCCGTCAGGCCCCTGCACCAGGTCGGCATGGCCGGCGTTGGTGATCGGCAGCGGGCGGTCGGGATCGAGGTCGCGCTGGGTGAGGATCGGATTGTCCGCATACGGCTCGTACGGACCCCAGACATCGCGGCTGCGCAGGATCACCTGCGAGTGCTGCGGGCCGGTGCCGCCCTCGGCATTGTTGAGGTAGTACCAGCCATCGACCTTGTAGATGTGCGGCCCTTCAATCCAGATCGGATTCTCCTCGGGCTTCACGCCGCCATCGATCAGCACCTTGCGCGGACCGAAGGGCTTCTTGCTGGCCACGTCGATCTCCTGCAGCCAGATGGCGCGGTGTCCGTCGTAGCGCACCGGCACGGCGGGCTCGTCGTTGTTGAGGATATAGACCCTGCCGTCGTCGTCGAAGAACAGCGATGGATCGATGCCACCGATGCCCGGCAGCCAGAACGGATCAGACCACGGGCCGGCCGGGTCGGTGGCGGTGACGATGAAATTGCCGCCGGCATCGACCGAGGTGTTGACCACGTAGAAGGTGCCGTCGTGGAACTCGATCGTCGGCGCGAACACGCCGCGCGACAGGCCGAGCCCGTCGAAATCCAGCTGCCCGGGGCGATGGATCGCATTGCCCACCTGCGTCCAGTGGACCAGGTCCTCGCTCTCGAACACCGGGATGCCGGGGAAGAAAGTGAAGGTGGACGCCACCAGATAGAACTTGCCGTTGGCGGCGGTGACGCTGGGATCGGAATGGAAACCCGACAGCACCGGGTTGCGGAAACTGCCTGCCGGGACCGGCGCCTCGAAGGCTGCGTCACGGCCGGTGTACTCGAACCAGTCGAAGTAGACGGGCGTGGGCGGGGCGGGTTCCGGCGTCTGCGCGAACGCAGCGGGGCCGACTACGGCCGTCGCGGCCGCCAGGGCGCCGAGCAGGGTGGCTCGGGCCGCGCTCCGCAGCGCTCTGCGCCATGCCCCCGCCGGCAGATACCGCGCGTCGCCGCGCCTGCCGTCATCGTCCGCTGCCGGGCGCGGGTCGGGCACCCGGGGATCCCGCAGCTGCGAGGTGACATCAGGTTCGCGTCGGTCGAACCCGGCGTCGCCGAAACCGCCCCCGCCCGCGCCGGCGACGCGCCTTCGGGTCACCAGCTCGGGGCCGGGACAGGCAACGATGACGCGTGCCTCGACGGGCTCACGATCTCGATTCGGGCTGTGGGCGCGTGGGTCGGTGGCTGTGGGCATGTCGGCTTCCTGTGCTTGACGGTGCGGTTGCGATGGGACGGAGCGGGACGCGCAGGCGGAGACGGCAACCTGGAAAGCCAGCGCGGGCGGCCTCAGTGGATGTCGATCTCGAACGGTCCCGCCGGCAGGTCCGCCGCGTCGAACAGGTTCACCAGTGGGGCATCCGCCCATGCATGGCGCACGCGGACCGGCACCATCCCGGGCTCGACGCGCAAGTGCACGCGGGGGCCATCCACGCGTGCCTCGGCGAAGCGGCAGCTGTCGGCCGCCGCGCCGCACAGCTCGAAGCCGACCGGCCCGGCGGCGCCGTGCGCGGACAGATGCCCCTCGACGTCGGCGAAGTTCACCACCACGTCGCCCCCCTCCCGGCGTGCGTCCCGCGGCACCGGACCGGACGCCGCGATCCGCTCGCCGTAGACGGCATGGCGGGCGGCGCGCGCAAGGCGGCGCCCCAGAGCCTGCTTGTTCGGCGGATGGATGTCGTAGCGATCCCCGATATCGATCGTCACCGCCAGCGCGCTGTGCGCTTCGTTGGCGACGGCGCGCTGCGCCTCGCGCAGTGCGGCCCAGTCGCTGCTGCCGGGTGCGCTGGTCGGCGTGCCGTAGTTGGCCAGCTGGACGACGAGGAACGGCAGGGCGGAATCGCCGAACCGGCTGCGCCAGTCGTCGCGCAGGCCGCGCAGCAACGCGGCGTAGGCATCGGCCTCGAAGGTGTTGGATTCGCCCTGGTACCAGAGCATGCCGCGCAGGCGCATTCCTGCCAGCGGCGCGATCATGCCGTTGTACAGCGTCGACAGGCCGGCCGCGGATTGCCAGGGCGCGCGCGGGGGTGAGCCCACCGTGTCCGGCACCACGCGATAGCGCCAGCCGCCATCGAGCGGCACCGTGCTGCCGTCGGCCAGTTGCAGGAAATGCGCGGAGGCCGGTCCGGCCAGCCCGCCCTCGCGATAGGTGTCGAGCACGTTGACGACAATGCGGTTGTCGCCGGCGCGCAGAAGGCCTGGCGGCAGCGCATAGGTGCGCGGCATTCCTGCTCCGTAGGTACTGCCAACGGCCCGGCCGTTGACCCAGGTGGTATCCATCTCGTCGGCGGGGCCAAGCACCAGGGTCGCCTGGTGCGCAGCCTGCGCCGCGGTCAGCCGAACGTTGGTCCGGTACCACAGCATGCCGTCGAACGCAGCGAGATCCGGGGTGCCCCAGTGCTCCCACGCGCCGAGCCCGGGCGGCGCGGCACGCCACTCGCCGCCATCGGCCTCACCCTCCCATGGCCGGTCACCGGCAGCGATGCCGGGCCGTTGCTGCCACCATCCGGCCCAGATGCTGCCCCAGCGCTCGAGTGCGTCGGCCGGCTCCGTCGCGTAGAGCGCCAGCACGTCGAGTTGGTCGTCGTAGGCGCCCGCGGCGCGCAGCGCATCCGCGCTGGTCCATGCCTGGATGCGCGAACCACCCCAGGCCGCGTTGACCAGGCCCATCGGCACCTCGACGGTCTTCTGCAGTTCGCGGGCGAAGTACCAGCAGGCGGCGGAGAACTCGCGGATCGAATCCGGGTTCACGCTCTGCCAGCGCGTGTCGTCACCGAATGTCGACTGCGGCGCCGGGCTGGAGGACTGCGGAACGGTCAACAGACGGATGGTTTCGCTGGCCGCGCCTGCGATCTCGGACCGCGCATCCAGCGATCGCCACACCTGCAGTTCCATGTTCGACTGCCCCGAGCACAGCCAGACATCGCCAACGAGCAGGTCGTCGACGGTCCGAGATGCCTCGCCCGTACGCGCGGTCAGGGTGTAAGGCCCGCCGGCCGGCAGCGCCGGCAGCTCGACCGTCCAGCGCCCGTCGGCGCCCGCCTGCGCGCTGCGGCGATGCTGCGCCAGTGCGACCTGTACCGTCGCGCCGGGCGACGCCTCACCCCATATCCGGATCGGCTGGTCGCGCTGGAGCACGGCGTGGTCCTGGAACAGCGGATGCAGCAGCGTGGCAGCAGTGTCGTCGGCCATTGCCGGCGCCAGTGGCGCGAGCAGGAGCATCAGCGCTGCGAGTCCCCTTCCCTTCCCCGATCGTTCGCTCACTTCGTGTCCCCCGGCGCATGCGGAAATTCCAGCGTCTTGTAGTGTTCGAGCGCATGCGGCGGCGGCGCGGCGCCCGCGGGCAGCGGCAGCCCGGAGATCGACTGGAAGTACGCCACGCTGGCATCGCGCCACCACTGCGCCTCGTCCTGCTGGATCGCGAGGAACGCCGCGACCTGCGCATGGCGCCCGGCATCGATTCGGCCGTCGAGACCGGCCCAGGTGGCGCGCAGGTCGCGCACGGCATCCACTCCGCGGTCGTAGCGAAGCACCAGCTCGTCCCACAGCCGGCGGCCACTGCGCATCGGGTGATCCCAGGGCACGTGGTGGAACCACAACAGCAGCTCTTCCGGCGTTTGCGCGACGTCGTCGAAGACACCGGCCACCGGGGCCGCGTACTGCGAGACCGCATCGCTGCCGCGGCGCGTGCGGTCGAAGCCGATGCCGTTGCGGTCCGCCCGGTGGAAATACACCGAGGTCCAGTCCGCGCGCGGCCCGCCGTCCACCCACGGGCCCGGGCCGTAGTGATGGCCGCGTCCCATCAGGTGATGCAGGCCGAGCGCACCGGTGTAGTCCACCACCGCCTCGCGCGAGGCCATCATCATGTCGACCACCGGTTCGACCACGGCGGCGTCGTTCGAGAATGTCATCCGTGTCCACTCGACCGCGATGTCGCGTGACGACAGCTCCGGATTCCATGCCAGCCGGCCGAACGCATACCAGTTGGCCTGGTCGAAATGCGAGCCGCTCCAGTTGCGGTCGCTGCCGATGTTGGCGACGCCGGCGATCCCCGTGAGCGCGTGGCCGTGCAGCGAGCCGTCGATCACCCGCGCGACGGTCGACCCGGGGCCCTGCACGTGGGTGTCGGCGCGCAGCACCTCCTCGTAAAGCGGGCCGGTGTAGGCGAGGTGCGTGGAGAAACCCAGATACTCCTTGGTGATCTGGAACTCCATCATCAGTGGTGTCCGCGGCATCGCGCCGAACAGCGGATGGAAGGGCTCGCGCGGCTGGAAGTCGATCGGGCCGTTCTTGACCTGGACCAGCACGTTGTCGCGGAAGCGCCCGTCGAGCGGCACGAACTCGTTGTAGGCCTGCCTGGCGCGGTCGACCGGCTCCTCGTCGGAATAGACGAAGGCACGCCACATCACGATTCCGCCATGGGGCGCGAGCGCATCGGCCAGCATGTTGGCGCCATCGGCGTGGCTGCGGCCGTAGTCCTGCGGGCCGGGCTGACCCTCGGAATTGGCCTTGACCAGGAAGCCGCCGAAGTCGGGGATCGCGCTGTAGATCTCATCCGCCTTCGCGCGCCACCAGGCCTGGACCGCGGGATCGACGGGATCGGCCGTGACGAGACCACCGATCTGCATTGGCGCACTGAAGCGCGCGCTCAGGTAGACCTTCATGCCGTAGGGGCGCAGCACGCCGGCGATCGCCGCGACCTTCTCCAGGTACATCGGCGTCAGCACGTCGGCGTCCGCATTGACGTTGTTGAGCACGGCGCCGTTGATGCCGATGGAGGCATTGGCCCGCGCATAGTCGGTATAGCGCGGGTCCAGCCAACCCGGCAGGCGATGCCAGTCCCAGATCGACTGGCCCGAATAGCCGCGTTCGACATAGCGGTCCAGGTCGTCCCAATGGTCGAGTACCCGCACCTGGAGGCGCGGTGCCTCGCGGATGTCGAGGTCGGCCAGCGGCTGGCCCGTCTGCAGCAGGCGCAGCAGATGGAAGGCGCCATAAAGCACGCCGATATCGTCGTTGGCCGCCACCGCCGTCGTCGCATGGCCATCGACGATGGCGCTGCGGATCCGGTAGCCCTCGCGCCCCAGTCCTTCCAGGTCGAGACCCAGGCGGGCAATCTGCGGCGAAGACGCCGGCGTGCCGACGAGCAGCGCGGCATCCTCGGTCACCGTATCGGCGCCGACCGGCGCAACTCCGGACAACGCCTGCAGACCACGCAGCAGCTCCCGTCGCGTCGCCGCCTGGACCGGCGATTCCGATCCGGCCACGAGCTGCGCGATGCCCGGGCCGTGCGAATCCGGATCGGCCACGACTGCCGGCGCGTAGCGCAGCCACAGCTCGTAGCCGTCCTCGGCGTGCAACGCAGGCATCGCGGCCAGCAGTACGCCCCAGCACACCAGCGCAGCCACGGTTCTGGCGATGCGCGGTGGACGCGGATCGTCCCCCGCATGGGTTAGCGTTAACATCCACGGCATATGGATCCCCCCCCGGGAACCGGCTTTCATGCGATGGGCCCGCCCTGCGCCAAGGTCGGCCCGTCGCCTGGCAAGTGAAGGAACGAACGTTGGAGAAACCCAGGAAATCGGTCCGCCGCAAGACACGCGGCGTGACCATCGCGGAAGTGGCGGCCCACGCCGGCGTGTCGCCGATGACGATCTCGCGGGTGATCAACAACCAGGGCAAGGTGCGCGAGAGCACGCGCGAACGCGTGCTCAGCGCGGTGCGCGAACTCCACTACACGCCCAATCTGGCGGCGAGCTCGCTGGCTGCCGCGCAGCACACGCGCATCGCGCTGGTCTATACCAATCCCAGCGGCGCCTATCTGCGCGAGCTTCTGGTCGGCCTGCTGCGCGTGGCCTCGGCCACCGCGATCCAGCTGGTCATCGACTACTGGGACGAACTCGACGCCAACGCCGAACGCAAGGCCGCACGTGCCCTGGCCAAGCGGGTGGACGGGATCATCCTGCCGCCGCCGCTGTGCGAATCGAAGGCGGCGGTCAACGAATTCGTGCGCGCCGGCGTACCCGTGGTCGCGATCGCGTCGGGACATTTCAGCGACGACATCTCCTGCGTGCGCGTCGACGAATTCCGCGCGGCCAAGGAAATCACCGAACACCTGATCCAGCACGGGCACACGCGCATCGGCTGCATCAAGGGCGGTACGTATCTCAGCGCCTCCACCCGCCGCTACGAGGGCTTCAAGGCGGCGCTCGACGAGGCCGGAATCGAGCTGGAGCCGGCGCTCGTGCAACAGGGCGACTACACCTACCGTTCGGGGCTCGCCGCGACCGAGACGCTGCTGGCGCTGCGCAAGCCGCCCACGGCGATCCTGGCGTCCAACGACGACATGGCCGCCGCCGCGATCTCCGTCGCCCACCGGCGCGGCCTGGACGTGCCACGCGACCTGTCGGTGGTGGGCTTCGATGACAGCTCGGCCGCGACCACCGTCTGGCCGGAACTGACCACGATCAGCCAGCCGATCGCCGCGATGGCCAACACCGCGATCGACGTCCTGGTGCGCGGCATCCGCCGCAACGACGCCACCACGCGGGTGCTCAGCGACCACGTGATCGCGCACCGGCTGATCGTGCGCGATTCGGTGGCGCGCCCGCCGCGGCAGAAATAGGCGGCAGCATGACAACGGGGCCGCTGCGCGTCCGGAGGGTGATCCGGAGTCTGCGCAGGCGGCCCGTGACGTCATGCTGCCCTGCCCTCAGCGCAGCAGGTACTGGTTGAGCAGATTCTCGTAGGCTTCCTGGCGGCCGCTGCGCTGCTGCGGCTCGCCGGCCTTCGAGGCGATGCCGTACAGATCGGTCAGCGACAGGCGGCCGGCTTCGAAGGCCTGGCCGTCACCGGAATCGAAGCTCGCGTAGCGTGCCTTGCGCCACTGCTCCCACGGCGAGTCCTCGAGCAGGGCATGCGCCACTTCCAGACCCCGGGCGAACGCATCCATGCCGCCGATGTGGGCGATGAACAGGTCCTCCATGTCGGTGGATTCGCGCCGCGGCTTGGCATCGAAGTTGAGGCCACCCTCGATGCCGCCCTGGCGCAGCACCACCAGCATCGCGCCGACGGTGTCGTAGAGATCGGTCGGGAACTGGTCGGTATCCCAGCCGTTCTGCGCATTGCCGCGGTTGGCATCGATGCTGCCGAGCAGGCCGTGATCGCTGGCCACCTGCAGGTCGTGCTCGAAGGTATGGCCCGACAGCGTGGCGTGGTTGGCCTCGATGTTGAGCTTGAAGTCCTTCTCGAGCCCGTGCTCCTTGAGGAAGCCGGCGACGGTCGCGCTGTCGAAGTCGTACTGGTGCTTCATCGGCTCCATCGGCTTGGGCTCGATGAGGAAGTTGCCCTTGAGGCCGATGCTGCGTCCGTAGTCGCGCGCCATGGTCAGGAAGCGGGCGAAATGCTGCAGCTCGCGCTTCATGTCGGTGTTGTGCAGGCTGGCGTAGCCCTCGCGGCCACCCCAGAACACGTAGTGCTCGCCGCCCAGCTCGACCGTCGCCTCGAGCGCCGCCTTGACCTGCACGGCAGCGCGCGCGACCACCGCGAAATCGGGATTGGTCGAGGCACCGTTCATGTAGCGCGGGTGCGAGAACAGGTTGGCCGTGCCCCACAGCAGCTGCATGCCGGTGGCCTGCTGCCGCTCCTTGGCAAGCGCGACCATGTGCTTGAGGTTCTTCTCGTACTCGCCGATGTCTTCGGAATCCGGCGACAGGTCGACATCGTGGAAGCACCAGTACGGCACGCCGAGCTTGGTGAAGAATTCGAACGCGGCGTCGACCTTGGCCTCGGCGGCGGCGAGCGGCGTGCCGCCCTCCCATGGGAAACGCCGCGTGCCGGGACCGAAGGGATCCTGGCCGGCATTGGAGAACGTGTGCCAGTAGCAGACGGCGAACCGCAGGTGTTCGGCCATCGTCTTGCCGCCGATGCGGCGGTCGGCCTCATAGACCTTGAAGGCGAGCGGATTGTCGGAATCGCGACCTTCGAACGGGATGGTGCCGATGCCGGGGAAGTACTCGCGGTCACCGATGAAATGCTGTGCGCTCATGTGGGGGTCTCGTGTGGTGCGTGGAAAGAGTGATGAAGCCGGGCGCGTGCTCGCGCGCCTCGAGGATGGGGATCGTCGGCTTGCGATGGGCCGTCGTCATTGCAGTGGGGCGGGCTGCGGCTCGGCGTACAGCGGACGGACCGCATCGAGGTGTCGCAGGAAGCGCTGATAGGCCGGTCGATAGGCGCGGACGCGTTCGGGATCGGGCGAACAGCCCAGCGCCGGATCGACCGCGACATGCTCGGCAGCGAGTGCGGCCAGCGTGGTTGCCTCGCCGCGACTGCGCGACAGTGACCATAGCGCCTGCAAGGCCGCGCCGAACGCTGCGCTCTCGGTCTGGGCGGGCACGTCGACAGGACAGTCGAACACGTCCGCCACCATCTGTCGCCATGCCGCGCTGTTGGCGCCGCCGCCGGTGAGCGCGATGCGATCGAACTGCATGCCGGCGGCGACGAAGGCGTCGTAGCCGTAGCGCAGGCTGTAGGTCGCGCCTTCCATCGCCGCCCGGTAGATCTGCGCCTCGCGCATGTTGTGCGGGGCCAGGCCCGCCAGCACGCCCTTGCCCAGCGGCAGGTCCGGCGTGCGTTCGCCGTTGAGGAACGGCAGGAAGGTGAGGCCGTCGGCGCCCGGCTGCGTCGCGTCGATACGGGCATCGCCGTCGCGGGTACTGAAGCCGAACATCTTGGCGACCTGCTCGGTGACGACGGTGCAGTTCATCGTGCAGATCAGCGGCAGCCAGCCGCCGCTTGAGGAACAGAACGCAGCCCAGGCGCCGCCGGGGTCGACGATCGGCTGGTCGGCATAGGCGAACAGCGTGCCCGACGTCCCCAGGCTCATCGTCAGCCGGCCTTCGCTCACGCAGCCGGTGCCGATCGCGGCCATCATGTTGTCGCCGCCGCCGGCGGACACGCGCACCTCCGGCGACAGGCCGAGTTCGGTGGCGATACCGGGCAGGATCGCGAACGACGCATCCGCATCGACCAGGGGCGGCAGGCAGCCGCCGAGGTCGCGCCCCGCATCGGTCGCCGCCAGCAGCTCCGCCGACCACTGTCGTGTGCGCACGTCGAGCCAGCCGGTGCCCGACGCATCGCCGTGCTCGCAGTAGCGCTCGCCGGTGAGGACGAAATTCAGATAGTCGTGCGGCAGCAGGATCGTCGCGAGCCTGGCGTAGACCTCCGGCCGGTGTTCGCGCGTCCAGGGCAGCTTGGATGCGGTGTAGCCGGCCAGGATCGGATTGCCCGCCAGTTCGATGCAGCGCGCGGGCCCGCCTACCGCGTCCATGATCGGGCCGCACTGGGCGCTCGTGCTGGTATCGCACCACAGCTTGGCCGGACCGAGTACCTGCCCCGCCTCATCGACCGGCACGAAACCATGCTGTTGCCCGGACACGCCGAGCGCAGCGATGCGATGACGCAGGCCGACATCGATCGCCGCGAAGCAGGCGCGCATCGCATCCACCCAGGCGGCAGGATCCTGCTCCCGGCTGCCGTCATCGCCACTCGTCAGATCGAGCGGGGCACTGGCACTGGCGAGGACCACGCGCGCGTCCGCGTCGTACACCACCAGCTTGACGCTCTGCGTTCCCGCGTCGAGGCCCGCGACGACCGTCACTGACGTGCTCCCGCACAAAGAAAGTTAGCGCTAACACTGGCGGGACCAAAAAAAAGGAGACGCGGTTCAACGGAAGGAGGCATGGGACGGCGCAGGAATTCGGCGGTGTCCGCACTCTAGCAGCTGCACCTGAAAGTGCTTGCTGCGCTGCAAAATCCGGGCGGTCGCATGCGCTGCGGTGCGCTTTCCTCGGGACAACGCCGCCGCTCGACTGTGCGCGAGAGCGCCGGCCCGGACTCGTACGCCGCCAGCCGACGCGGCGCATTCCACCCCGACCGCAGGGCGGACCGGCCACGTGCCGGAAGCCGCAGGAGACCCGGACCGGTGCCGCTGGCCGAGCGCACCCGCGCGCGCCTCGCCACTTGACGCCGCGCTTCTCGCGCCTCTCCGGCCCGCTGTCCACAGACGGTGTGGATGGTCCGATGACAAAGGTGTGGATAAGCCCCGCAAGGCCGCTTGCGGAGTGGCGCGCGATTGCCTGGTCAAAAAATAGCCACCACGGCGAACGGCCCCGCAATGCCCGCTTGACCCGCGCACTTCGATGTGGATCCCGGGGAACGACGAGCGCCCATCGGGTCGGGTGATCGGACCGCACCGCGGTGATGACCTCAAGCCGGCGTCGGTCTCCGGGCGTCCGATCCCCGCCTGCGCAGCGCGCCCAGGCCGGCCGACGCTTACGCGGTGGCTTCATGCAGACCTTGCACAGGCTCCGGGCGCCCCGGCCGTCCGCGGCGCTGGTGCCCGAACACCGGCCCTCAGGCCCGCAGCGTGGCGCCGCCGTCCACGTAGAGATCGCTCATCGCGATGTGCCCGGCCTGTTCCGACAGAAGGAACATCACCGCATGCGCGATGTCCTCCGGCTCGGCGAGCTTGCCCAGCGGGATGCCGCTCTTGAACGTCTCCAGAGTGCCGGCGATGGTGCGTGCCTCCCCGCCGGCGTCGGTCCACATGCCGGTCTGCATCGGCGTGCGCGTCGAGCCCGGCGCGACGATGTTGCAGCGGATGCCGAGCGGCGCGAGTTCCAGCCCGAGGCAGCGCACGAACATCGTCGTCGCGGCCTTGGATGCCGCATAGGCAGCCATGTTCTGCCGCGGGATGCCGGCAGCATTGGAACTGACGGTCACCATCGCGCCACGACGGCGGGGTGCCATGACCCTGGCCAGCGCCTGGGACACGTGAAATACGCCGTCGGTGTTCACGGCGAAGGTGCGGCGCCATTCCTCGGCGGTGAGTTCGAGAACCGACGCGGTCGACAGGATGCCGGCGACATTGACCGCGAGATCGATGGGGCCGAGCTCGGCTTCGATCCGTGCGACAAGCGCATCGACGGCGTCGGCATCGGCGACGTCGAGCGGATACGGATGAAAGCCCGCAACACCGGCCCCCGGCACCGCTTCCCTGTCCGCAGACGCGGCGCCTGATCGCCGCGGCCCAAGGGCTTGCGCGGCTTCTCCCCCGGAGCGAGGCGTCGCGGCGCAGCCGGCCGAGGCCCGATCATGGGCATCGAGCACCTCGACCATGGACGCCTCCCGATCCGTTGCGACCACTGTCGCGCCGCTCTCGCGCAGCAGGCGCGCGACCGCGCGACCGATGCCGCCGGCAGCGCCGGTCACGAGGGCGATCTTTCCGTCAAAACCTGTGAGCTGCATGGAGAAGTTCCGGAGTGCTGGCGTTCGAGTGGGGTCTGGTGCAAACGGTTTGCAGGCGCTTTTCGACAATCACCGAGTGCACATGCGCAGAGTCGGCGTCGCCGGGGTGTCCTCGCACTCTGCCGGCGGCCTCGCAGATCATCCGGGGACTGCGCTCATCCGGACGCTGCGGCATCGAGCGCCGCAAGCCGCGTATCGAGCAATGGCGCGATGTGCGCGGTGGCGTCGCGGCCGGTCAGCTCGGCGTGCAGGAACGGCAGCTCGACAGAGTCGACCCGGGCCGCGTGCGGCGCCCACAGCGACGACTGCAGATGCGGCTGGCCGGCATGGTCACGCCCGGCGCGGACGTGCAGGATCGGGCCGTCGAAGCGCGTGTGGTGGTGCAGGCGTACAAGCCGGTTGGTGTCGGTGACCGCGCGCACCACGCCGTCAAGGACGGCGCCGGGAAGATTGCCGAGCGCACTGTCGCCACGACGCAGGAAATCGACGATCGCCTCGCGCGTCTGCAGGCCGGGATAGGCCTCGGGGTCGTAGCCGGCGATGGCGAGCAATGCGCGCAGCGCTGCAACCGGATCGGGCTCGGGCTCCGCGCGCCAGACCTCGGCCGGGTAGGCATCGAGTAGCGCAAGCAGCCCGACCTCGCGACCGAGGCTGCGCAGGCGCGTGGCCATCGCCTGGGCAAGGATGCCGCCCACCGACCAGCCCAGCAGGTGCACCGGGCCCGCGGGCTGCAACGCGATCACACGCTCGACGTACTCCGCCGCAAGCATCTCGATACTGCCCGGCAACGGCTGCGCGAGATCCAGCGCCGGCGACTGCAGGCCGAACACGCTGCGCGTCGGCGCGAGCGTGCGTGCGAGCTCGCGGTAGCACCAGGCGATGCCGCCGGCCGGATGCACGGTGAACAACGGTGCGTGCCGCGTGTCGCCCTGCGCGAGCGCGATCACCGGGGCCAGGCCGTGGTCGGGATCAACGTCGCTGCCCGCATCGAGCGCAGCCGCCAGGCCCGCGACGGTCGGCGTCGCGAACAGGGCACCCAGGCCGGGGTCGCGGCCGAAGTGCTGCTGGATCGCGAACAGCAGATGCACGGCGAGCAGCGAATCACCGCCGAGCGCGAAAAAATCCGAATCCGAGCCGACGCGCTCGACGCCGAGGGTCTGGGCGAACAGTGCAGCGAGCGCGATCTCGGTGGGCGTGCGCGCAGGCGCGATCGCGCCCGCTTCGAATGCGGGTGCGGGCAGCGCGTCGCGGTCGAGCTTGCCGTTGGCGGTCACCGGCCAGTCGGTCAGCGCGACGAAAGCCGCCGGCACCATGTAGTCCGGCAACTGGCCGGCAATGGCCGCACGCAGGGTCGCAGGGTCGAAGCCGTGTTCGGGCTGCAGGTAGCCGACCAGGCGCCGGTCGCCAGCGCGGTCCTCGCGCACGATCACCGCCGCCTGCGAGGCGAGGCCGCTGGCGACGATTGCAGATTCGATCTCGCCCAGCTCGATCCGCAGGCCACGCAGCTTGACCTGGTGGTCGCTGCGACCGAGGAACTCGACCGCCCCGTCCTCGCGCCAGCGCGCGAGATCGCCGGTGCGGTAGATGCGCTCGCCCGGCAGATGCGGATCGTCGAGGAAGCGCTCGGCGGTCAGGTCGTCGCGGCCCAGATAACCGCGCGCAAGCTGCACGCCGCCGAGGTAGAGGTCGCCGACCACGCCGGGTGGCAACGGCCGCATGCGTGCGTCGAGCACGTACAGCCGGGTGTTCCAGACCGGGAACCCGATCGGCACCGGCCGCGAGCTGTCCGTCCTGCCGGCCGGCCAGAAGCTGACGTCGACCGCCGCTTCGGTCGGCCCGTAGAGATTGTGCAGCTCGGCATCGACCGTCGCATGGAAGCGGTCGCGCAGATCGGCGTCCAGCGCTTCGCCGCTGACGAACACGCGGCGCGTCGACAGCCCGCGTGCCTGCGGCGCGGCGAGGAATGTGGCCAGCATCGACGGCACGAAGTGCAACGTGGTGATGCCGGCCTCGCGGATCAGCCCCGCGATCGCCACCGGATTGCGGTGCGCGTCCGGCGGTGCGACCACAAGCGTGGCGCCGGCCAGCATGGGCAGGAAGAATTCCCAGACCGAGACGTCGAAGGTCGCCGGCGTCTTCTGCAGGATGCGGTCGGACGCCGTGATGCCGTAATGGGTGCGCATCCATTCGAGGCGGTTGACGATCGCCCGGTGCTCGACGACGACGCCCTTGGGCTCGCCGGTCGAGCCGGAGGTGTAGATGACGTAAGCCGCGTGCCCTGGATCGACCGCCGGCAGCGCGGCTTCCGCCTCACTGGACCGCGGCCAATCGCGCGGCGCGTAATGCGGCAGACCTTCCGGCCATTCGATGCCGTCATCGTCGTGCGCGAGCAGCGCAATGGGCCTTGCGGACCGCAGGATCCGCGCGCGACGCTCGAGCGGATGCGCCAGATCCATCGGCAGATAGGCCGCGCCGGCACGCAATACCGCGACCAGCGCGACGATCAGCTCGACCGAACGCGGCAGCGCGACCGCGACCACGCGGTCGGCGCCGGCGCCGCGCGCGCGCAAGGCCTGCGCGAGTGCGCGCGTACGCGCATCGAGTTCGCGGTAGGTCAGGGTCGCGCCGTCGAACATCAGCGCCGGGGCGTCCGGGGTGGCGGCCATCGACGCTTCGATCAGCGCGGCCAGGCTCGTTGCGGGCACCGGATGCGCAGTGACGTTGAACTCGAACAGCGTGCGCCGGGCCTCGGCCGGCGTGGCGAGCTGCACATCGTCGAGCCCCGCGTCCGGTCGTACCGCACATTCGAATACGGCAAGCAGGAACGTCCGCAGCCGCGCCGAATGCGCGGCGACATCGGCAGCGGTATAGAGATCCGGATTCGCCTCGATCTCGAGATCCAGCGCCTGCGCGCCATCGCCGCGGAAGCCGAGCGTGATGTCGTCGACCGGACCTGTCGCAAGGATCTCCAGCGTCGCCGTCGCACCGGCAAGCTTCGCCGGCCGGTAGAACGGCTGGACGTTGATCAGCGGACCGTGCAGCCGCCGCTGGCCGCCGACCAGGCCGAGATCGCGCCGCAGCTGCTCGCCGCGATAGCGGCCATGGCGGCGGCCGCGCACCAGGCCACGGACCATGGCCTGCATGAAGTCCGCGAGCGGCGCATCCGGCATTGCCGGCACACGCAGCGGCAGTACATTCATGACCATCGCCGGCACGCGCGCCGAGGCGCTGCCCAGCCGCCCCATGAAAGGCACGCCGACCACGGCCTCGCCCTGGCCGCCGAAGCGCTGGCAATACCCGGCGGTGAGTGCGGTCAGCACGTCCGGCAGGGGCTGGCCGAGCGCTGCGGCGGCGCGCGCGAGTGCATCGCGAAAGTCCGCACCCAGAGGCTCGACATGACGCAGGCAATCATGCGCGGCGTGGGCGAAGCCGCCGCCGAGACCGGTCGCGGCCGGCATGCCCGCCAGCGCCTCGTGCCAGTAGGCCGCGTCGGCTTTGCGCTTGTCGGAGGCGCGATAGGCCGCGTCCTCGGCCAGCACGCCGTCGAGCGGCGCGAACGCGGGCGCAGCGCCCGCATCCGCATACAGCGCGCATACCCGCTCGGTCAGCAAGGCCATGCCATAACCGTCGGTGGCCAGGTGGTGCACGCGCAGATACCAGACGTAGCGATCGCCGCCGAGCACATACAGCCGCTGCAGTGCGAGCCGGTCGCGCGCCGGGTCCACCGGCGCATGACGATCGCGGCCCATCGCCGCGCGTGCCGCCGCGTGCGGGTCGGCCTCGCCGCCGAGATCGATGATCTCCAGCTGCGGCAGATGCGCGGCATCGACCCATTGCACCGGACCATCGGCGGTCTCGCGCATGCGCAGGCCCAGTGCAGGCGCTTCGCGCGCGGCGCGATCTGCAGCCGAGGCGAATGCAGCCACGTCCAGCGCGCCTTCGATCCACAGCGCATGCGCGGTGTTGAACGCCGGGTTATCCGGCGCCAGGCGCTGCGCATACCACAGGCCCGCCTGCGCTTCGGTCAGCGGCCCGCCCGCGGAATGCACGTCCGCGCCGGCCTGGAGTGCCGCAGTGGTCATCCGGCGCCTGGCAGGTCGCGTTGCAGGCCCTGGACCACCTGCCACCAGCCGGCGAGCGTGGTGTGTTCGGCCAGGTGCGAGAACTCCAGCGGCAGGCCGTGCTCGCCCCAGGCCATCACCAGGCCAAGCACGCGCATCGAATCCAGGCCGAGATCCATCAGGTTGTCGTCATCGCCGACGTCCTCGGGCGCCTCGCCGATCAGCCTGGCGACATCGGCGCGCATGCGCTCGAGGGTCAGCGGCACGGTCCGGTCGGTGGTCATGGCAACAGCTCCAGAAGTCGGTCGGTGGTCAGCGGCACGCCGCAGGTGCGCGCGATCCAGTGCAGCGCGAGGTCGTGGTCGGCACGCGAGAAGTCGGCAAGCGCATCGGCGACGACGAAGGTTTCGATGTCGCGCTGGAAGGCTTCCGTCGCGGTCGACAGCACGCCGATGTGGGCGTAGACGCCGGTGATCAGCAACTGGTCGCGGCCGCGCGCGCGCATCAGGGTGTCGAGATTGCTGCGCTGGAACGCGCTGTATCGATGTTTCACCAGCACGTGGTCGCCGTCCGCGGGCGTCAGCGCTTCGATGATGCTCTCGTGTTCGGGAATGGACTGCATGCCCGGCCCCCACAGGTCGGCCTGCAGGCCGCGGTCGCGTCGGTCCTGGTTGCCGCGCTGCGCGGTATAGAACACCGGAATGCCGCGACTGCGGCAATGCGCGATCAGGCGGGCGAGATTGGCGATCGCGTGCGACAGCGGCGCCTCGTCCTGGACGAAGGCGGCCAGGAAGTAGCGCTGCATGTCGTGCACGAGCAGCGCCACGCGATGCGTCTGCGGCAGCCATTGCCCGCGCGCGACCGGCAGTTCGTCGGCGCGGGGCAGCGGATATGCGGCGATCTTCGGCAGGCCCATCAGCCGGCGTCCTTCTGGTCTTCGAGGAAGCGCGCACGCAATTGCGCCCGCAATTCGCGGCGGCTGATCTTGCCGACCGCCGTGGTGCCGAAGGCATCGACGAACACGATCTGGTCAGGCACCTTGAACGCGGCCAGGCCGCGACCACGTACCCAGGCCTTGAGCTCGGCGGGCCGCGGCTTCTCGCCGCCGGGAATCACGAACGCGCAGCTGCGCTCGCCGAGGTAATCGTCCGGGATCGACACCACCGCCGCATCGAACACCTGCGGATGCGCGAGCAGATGGTCTTCGATCTCCTCGGCGGAGATCTTCTCGCCGGCGCGGTTGATGTGGTCAGTCGCCCTGCCCTGCACCACCAGATGGCCGCTCGGCAGCCGCCGCACCATGTCGCCGGTCCGGTAGAAGCCGTCCGCGGTGAACGAACGCGCGTTCGCGGCGGCGTCGTTGTGGTAGCCGCGGATCGTGTAGGGGCCGCGCGCAAGCAGATGACCCACCTCGCCATCGGCGACCGGCATGCCATGGTCGTCGACCACCAGCACTTCGTCGTCATCACTGATCGGCCGGCCCTGTGTGGTCAGCACGAGTTCCTCGGGATCATCGAGACGCGTGTAGTTCACCAGGCCTTCGGCCATACCGAAGACCTGCTGCAGCCGGCAGCCGAGTCCGGCGACGACGCGCCGCGCGGCCTCGGGCACGAGTTTGGCACCGCCGACCTGCAGCACCTGCAGGCTCGACAGGTCGTGCGCGGACCTGCCCGCGGCGTCGGCCCACAGCAGGGCCAGCGGCGGCACGAGACCGACACAGGTCACGCGCTCGCGGGCGATCAGCGGGAACGCCGCATCGGGCCCGGGTCCCGGGCTCAGCACCACGCGCGCGCCTGCATACAGTGCGCCGAAGAATCCGGGCGAGCTCATCGGAAAGTTGTGCGCGGCCGGCAACGCGACCATGTACACGCTGGCCGCATCGATGCCGCACAGCGCGTTGCTGGCGCGGAAGCTGTAGATGTAGTCGTCGTGCGTGCGCGGGATCAGTTTCGACAGGCCGGTGCTGCCGCCGGAGATCTGCAGGAACGCGACCGACTGCGGATCGGGATCGCCCGGCAGCGGGTCGCGCGGGCCGTCGAGCGCGCCGATGGCCACGAACTCCGCTGCATCGCCGACGACGAAGACGTGGCGCACCGACGGCAGCTCGGCCTGCAGCTCGCGCGCCAGGGTGCGGTAATCGAATGCCTCGTAGCGGTCCGCACAGATGTAGGCGCTGGCGTCGGACTTGCGGGCGAAGTGGCCGACCTCGGTCAGCCGGTGCGCCGGCAGTGCATAGACCGGCACCAGCTGCGCGCGGAACAGCGCGCAGACCACGGCGATGAATTCCGGAATGTTGCCCAGCTGCACGACGACACGATCACCGGGCACGAGCCCCTGTGCCAGCAGGCCGGCGGCGATGCGTTCGGCCTGTTCCCACAGCTGTGCGTAGGTCCAGCGGGTGTCGCCGCCCACGACGGCGATCGCGTCGGCGAACTCGCGCGCCCGCGCGCGCAGGAACGCTGGAAAGGTCTCGCCGCGCCAGTAACCGGCAGCGCGATAACGCGCGACGAAATCATCGGGCCAGATCTGGCGCAGCGGAACTCGGGCTGTCGGGTCGGACATGTGTTGCATCGTCTTGATGGGCGGCGCTCAGGCGCGGGCGCCGTCGATGCCCAGCGCATTGCGCAGGGCCATGAACTTGCCCGCGGTCTCGTCGACCTCGAGCGCGGGCACGGAGTCGGCCACGATACCCGCCCCGGCGAAGAGGTGCATCGCATTGTCCTGCACGCGCGCGCAGCGGATCGAGACGTACCAGTCGCCATCGCCCGAGGCATCCGTCCAGCCCACTGCGCCGGCATAGAAGCCGCGGTCGAAGGGTTCGAGTTCGCGGATCGCCTGCAGCGCCGCCATTCGGGGGGTGCCGCAGACCGCCGGCGTCGGATGCAGCAGGCCGGCGAGCATCGCCGACGACACATCGGGGTCCTTCAGCGTGCCGGTGATCCGGGTTGCCAGGTGCCACATCGTTTCGGTCGCGAGCAGCGCGGGACGCGCCGGCGCCTGCAGCCGGCTGCACAGGGGCGCCAGGCCGTCGAGGATCGCCTCGACGACGAAGCGGTGCTCGCGCAGATCCTTGGCCGATGCCAGCAACGCATCCG
This sequence comes from Luteimonas sp. 100069, assembly GCF_003813845.1. Taxonomy (NCBI): domain Bacteria; kingdom Pseudomonadati; phylum Pseudomonadota; class Gammaproteobacteria; order Lysobacterales; family Lysobacteraceae; genus Luteimonas; species Luteimonas sp. 100069. The sequence goes on along the minus strand of NZ_RPFN01000001.1, from coordinate 739,162 downwards.
TGCGAGCACGGTCGCGGACACTGTCGCCATCCCGCCGGGCCGAGCCGGCCAGCGGATGCGAGACGATGTTCCGTCCGCGGCGCGACACCAGCAGCTCCGGCGTCGCGCCGACCAGCCATGCCGGCGCGTCGCCGGGCGCCACCGGAAGCGGCACCACATAGGTGGTCACGCTGGCATCGTGACCGAGCCGCACCGCCAATGCGTGCGGGTCGATCGCCACGTCCGCCTCCATCCGCAGGCCGCGCGCCAGGACCACCTTGCGCAGGGCTTCGTCGCTGTCGGGCGCTGCACGCAGACCCTCGACGCAGCGGGCAACCGCTGCCGCATAGTCGGCGGCGGCTGGCTGCTCGGACGCTGCGATCAGGCGAACGGACTGCGTGGACTGCGGGCCGGTGGCCGGTACCGAGCGCAGCGGCTGGTAGATCGCATCGTCGTGATGGGGATCGAACGGGAGCGCGCCGACCAGCAGGTCCGGCCCCGGCCGCGGCGCCGCGAAGAATGCCGCGACGCGTGCGCCGAGCGTCGCCGTCGGGCCGGCAGGCAGGCGCGCCTGCACGCCGTCGGTGGCGAGACTCCGGCCCGGCGCGTGCAGCCGGAACCGGTTGTCCGAGTCGTCCACCATCGTGGCAGGAGCCAGCGGGCGCGCGGCTGCGGTCATGGCCGCCGCACCTGATGGGCCACTGCGACGACCGCCAGCACCCCCAGCACGATGCCGACGAACAGATAGGGCAGCGCCGGCGACCACCGATAGAGCACGGTGCCGAGCAGCGGGCCGGCGATCATGCCCATGCCCTGTACTGCCGCGACGGTGCCCGCGGCCGCGCCCTGTTCGTGCGCCTCCACCGAATCGGCCGCCAGCGCCTGGAACGACGGAAACACGAAACCCATGCCGAACGCGGCCACGCCATAGGCGAGCAGCAACTGCGACTGCGTGTCGACCAGGCCCACCGATGCGAACCCCACGCCCGATACCAGTGCGCCGATCGCGATCCACCGTGCCGGCGCGACCGACTTCAGGCGCATCACCAGGCTCTGCGCGCACACCAGACCGATGCCGACCGCGGTCAGCGAAAGGCCGGCCACGCGCGCGCCATCGGCCGGGGAAAGCTGGAGACGATCGATCGCGAAGAAGCCGACCACGACCTGGGCGATGGTCACCGACACCATCGCCGCGAATACCGTGAACACCGGCAGCCGCAGGCGTGGATCGGTCAGCGCCATCGCGGGCCGGGGCTTGCGCAGGGCGGGGTCGGACGGCGGCGCTTCGGGCAACCGCCACCACAGCACCGCGAGCGAAAGCAGCGGCAGCGCCGCGGCGACGTACAGGGCCAGGGCGATTCCTTGGAACGCGATCCAGCCGGCAGCGGCCGGCCCCAGCACCATGCCCAGGGCATTGGCCGTGCCCAGCTTGGCCATCGCCCCGCCCCGCTGGCCGGGCGGCACCTCGTCGGCGACCATCGCCGCAGCAGTCGGCGGAATCGCGGCGTAGAACAAGCCGACCAGCGCGCGGGTGGCGACCAGCACGACGACCGACAGCCACACCGCGGGCGGCGCGCGCAGGGCGGAATCGACGAATACCGCCATCGCGATATAGACGACCGCGTAGCCGGCCAGCCCCGCCAGCAGCACGCGACGGCGGCCGATGCGGTCGCTCAGGCGACCCCAGCCCCGCGCCGACAGCATCCACAGCACCCCGGCTGCGGTGACCGACAGGCCGGCGTGCCATTCAGCGAGCCCCAGCAGACGTACGACAGGCCCGACCACGGCCACGAACGCCATCATCGCCATGGTTCCAGCAAGCGCGGTGAACACCAGCACCGGCAGGGCGGACGTGGCAGGGCGCGCGGTGGTTACGGAGTGCATCGGGTCTCGATCGACGGATGTCACGGCCGGAACGCCGGCGCTGCGACTGGGAGAATGCCGGAGGCGGCATCGACGGGAATGATAACAGGTCGCATTTGAAAGAAGCGCGCTGCAATGGGAAGCAGCAGGCCATTCCGTCAACTGATTGAGAATTGTTCGCATTAATTCTAATATCGCGGCAATTCGCCCAACGCGCTGCCGCCAGCGACCGCCAGGCGCGACTCTCCGCCGGAGCCTCCACTCGATGTCCCCGTCCCGCCGTCAGATCCGGACCGCCCTGTCCGTCTCCCTCGCTTTGCTGCTCGCCTCGCCCGTGCTGGCCCAGCCCGTCCACACCGACGAAGCGACCGAACTCGACACCGTGCGTGTCACCGCCGAGCAGATCGCACGCCAGGCCCTGGGCGCCTCTACGATCCTGGCCGACGACATCGAGCGCCAACCGCCGCGAAGCGATATCGCCGAGTTCCTGCGCACGCTGCCGGGCGTGAACCTGACCGGAAATTCCACCAGCGGCCAGCGCGGCAACAACCGCCAGATCGACATCCGCGGCATGGGTCCGGAGAACACGCTGATCCTGGTCGACGGCATCCCGGTGTCGAGTCGCAACTCGGTGCGATACGGCTGGCGCGGCGAGCGGGATACGCGGGGCGACACCAGCTGGGTACCGCCGGAGCAGATCGAACGCATCGAAGTCCTGCGTGGCCCGGCCGCTGCGCGCTATGGCAACGGTGCCGCGGGCGGCGTGGTCAATATCGTCACCCGCCCGCCCGGCGACACCTTCGGCGGCTCGCTGAACTTCTATGGGCTGGTGCCGACGCATGGCGTCGACGGCGGTAGCCAGCGCGCCGGCGTACTGATGAGCGGCCCTCTGTCCGAGCGCCTGTCGTTCCGGCTGTCCGGCAATGTGGGCAAGGTCGAATCGGACGATTTCGACATCAACCGCGACCATGCGTCCTTGCGCACCGGCAGCAACGCCGGCACCTTTCCGGCGGGCCGGGAAGGCGTGCGCAACCGCAACCTCGCCGCGAAGCTGCTGTGGGAGATCGCGCCGGGCCAGCGCATCGACCTCGGCGCGGGGTTCAGTCGCCAGGGCAACCTCTACGCCGGCGACACGCAGAACACCAACAGCAATGCGGAAGTGCTGGAGCGGATCGGCGACGAGACCAACCGGGTCTACCGGCGGACCGTCGACCTCAGCCATCGCGGCGAGTACGGCGCCTCCACACGCTCGCTGGTCTACGCCGCGCTGGAGCAGACCCGCAACACGCGGCTGCTGGAAGGCCTGGCCGGGGGGACCGAAGGCATCTTCATCGTCGACGGCGGTTTCGGCGACATCGATCTGCGCACGCTGACCCTGCATGGCGAGGTCAACCACACCATCACCGGCGACAGTGTCGACCACGTGCTGACCTTCGGCGCCGAGTGGGCCGACAGCCGGCTCGACGACAGCGCATCCGGGCTCAAGGACCGCAATCCGCAGCCGAACGTGCCGGTACCGCCGACCTCCTGGGATGGCCGCGCCGACGCGCGTATCGCCTCGGTGTTCGTCGAGGACAACCTCTACATCGGCGAGCGCCTGACGGTGACGCCGACGCTGCGTTACGACCACCACGACCGCCACGCCGGCAATTTCAGTCCGGCCCTCAACGCGGCATTCGAGTTCCTCCCGTCGTGGACCCTGCGCGCCGGCGTCGCCCGTGCGTACAAGGCGCCCAACCTCTACCAGAGCAATGCGGGCTATTCGCTCTACAGCAACGGCATCGGCTGCTGGGGCGGCGGTGGTCCCTGCTTCCTGGTCGGCAACGAAGCGCTCGATGTCGAAACCAGCATCAACAAGGAACTGGGCCTGCAGTTCGCCGATGGCCGCGTGCAGGCCGGGCTGACCTGGTTCCACAATGACTATCGCGACAAGGTCGAAGCCGGCCGCACCGTGGTCGACCGGATCGGGAACGTCAACGTATTCCGCTGGGACAACGTGCCCAAGGCGGTGATCGAAGGCCTGGAAGGCAGCCTGGAGCTGCCGGTGGCCGACGCGCTGCGCTGGAACACCAACGTCACCTGGATGCTCGAATCGAAGAACCGCAGCACCGGCGAGGCGCTGTCGACCATCCCGGAATACACCGTCAACACCGTCCTCGACTGGCAGGCGGGCCCCCGCCTGTCGCTGCTGGCCAAGGCCACGCTGTATGGCGAACAGGTGCCACAGGCCCTCGATTACCAGGGCCAGCCGGTCACCGGCAGCGCTGCCGACCGCATGCCGCCCTACACGCTGGTCGGGCTGAGCGGTCGTTACCGGCTCACCGACCGCGTCAGCGTCACGCTGGGCGTCGACAACCTGCTCGACAAGCGCATCTTCCGCCGCGGCAATGCGTCGGGCGTCAACCTCGGCACACCCAACGCGATCCAGGGGGCAGGCGCCTACACCTACAACGAGGCTGGACGCGCATGGTTCGTGGCAACGAACATCGGCTTCTGATCGCACGATGACCCGTCCCATGCAGACATGCCGTCCCCGCTCCCGGCGCCCACTCCGGCTGGCCACGTTCGCGATCGCGGCCGGTCTGCTGTGCGGGCTGCAGGGCGTGCCCTCGACCGCCGCTGCGCAGCAGCGCGATCCCACGCGCACGATTGGCGAGACCGTCGCCGACCGTGTGTCCACGGATTACCGTTTCGAGCGTTTCGACATCGCCAGCCCCGACGGCCAGCGGAGCTGGCGGGTGCATGTCGCGGTCCCGAAGGCGCCGGCACCTGCTGCCGGCTATCCGGCGTTCTGGATGCTCGACGGCAATGCCGCGCTGATCGAGTTCGACGAGGCGCTGCTGGCCGAACTCGCCGCCCGGCCCGTGCCGCATGCGCTGGTGTTCGTCGGCTACCCCAGCGCGCTGCGCATCGATTCCGAAGCGCGCACGCGCGACTACACGCCGTTCGCCGGCGAGCGACCGCAGCGCGACGGCACCACCGTCAGCGGCGGCGGCGGCGCGGATGCGCTGCTCGAAGTCATCGAACGCCAGATCCGGCCGGAACTCGAACAGCGTGTCACGACCGACCCGACGCAGCAGACGCTGTGGGGCCATTCGCTGGCCGGGCTGTTCGCGCTGCATACGCTCTACACCCGCACCGGCGCCTTCGACACCTATGCCGCCGGCAGCCCCTCGCTGTGGTGGGGCGATGGCGCCCTGCTCGGCGCGCCCGAGCAACGTTTCGTCGCCAACAACGCGGGGCGGCCGGCGCGCGTGCTGATCGGCCTGGGCGAAGGCGAGCGCCAGGTGGCGCACCGCGACCTGTCGGATCCGCGCGTCCAGGTGCATCTACGCCGCATCGAAGCCGCGCCGCCGGATTCGGCCGAGAAACTCGCCCAGCGCCTGTCCGCGGTCGACGGCCTGCAGGTGAGCTACCGCGAATTTCCCCGGCTCACCCATGGCCCGATGTTCCGCGCCTCGCTGATGTGGGCGCTGCACATGGTCACGGGCATCGCCGACCACAGCGACACGCCCAGCCGCGCGGAAGGCGTCGAGCCCGTTCGTTGAACGGACCAGGCACACACCCGCGATGACGCCCGCCTCGCGGCGGCGACAGTGCGGATACGAAACACCAAGCAGTCCTCATCCGGCGCCCCGCAGGCCGGTCCAATCCGAGTTCCAGGAGTCCGTCATGCCCAAGCTGTCCTCGCGCCGTTTCCGGCTCGCCGTTCTGTCCCTCGCCCTGTGCGCCGCGGTCGGCGCCGCGGGCGCGCAGGGATTCGGCCAGCCGGATCCCGATTTCAAGGGTGCCGTGCGGGCCGCGAGTCCGGTGATCAAGGCCGGCGACTCGGTCGAGATGACCGGACAGGGCTTCAAGCCCGGCCAGACCGTCACCCTGCTGCGCGGCGAGACCGTGCTCAATGCCGGTCCCTGGACCGCGGACGCCGAAGGCCGCATCAAGGGCAGCGTCCAGGTGCCCGCCGACGCCGCAACCGGCCGCCACCCGATCATCGTGCGCGCCGCCAACCCGGACGCCGCCGCAGTGATCGAACTGAAGGTCTCCAAGGATGTACCGCTGTCGGGCGCGGACCGTTACGACGTGGTCACCAACCAGCTGGTGCAGGGTCTCTACCAGGTGGCGCACAGCGCAAAGTCGGATGCCCTCTTCGTGACCGCCGCCGTGGGGCGTCCGCCGGTCACGCAGTCGGAGCTGCTCAAGCTGGATCCGCGCACGCTGAAGATCACCGCGCGCGTCACGCCTGCCCAGGTCGAGGGGCAGACGGACGGCCGCGTCTACGCCGTCTACGGCGTCGCCGTCGACGATGCCAACGGCAACGTCTGGGTCACCAACACCCGCGACGACACGGTGGCCGTCTACCGCCAGTCCGACCTGTCGCTGGTCAAGCAGTTCGACAAGGGCGTGCTCCCGCATGGCCGCGACCTGGTGGTGGACACCAAGGACAACCGCGTCTGGGCCAGCGGCTTCGGCGGCGGCAAGTTCGTCGCGTTCGATGCGAAGACGCTCGAGGTGGTGCAGGACCTGACCGTGGAATCGAAGGTGCGCGGCGAGGAATTCGGGCCGATGGCGCTGGCCCTCGACCCCGTGGCCGGCGAGCTCTACTCGGTGGGCCTGTCGACCGGCGAGGTCGTGGTGCTCGATGGCGCCACCGGCGCGGTCGACAGGATGTTCCGCTTCCCGACCGTCAATGGCGGCATCGGCGTCGCGATCGATCCGAAGGGTCGGCGCCTGTACGTGGCCGCGCAGGGCAGCGACAACCTGGTGATCGCCAACGCCGACACCGGTGAAGTGCTGCACGACGTGTACGTCGGCGCTGGCGCGGTCTACGTGGCATTCGATCCGCATACCGGGCTCGCCTACGTGGCAAGCCGCGGCGCCGGCACGATCACCGCGGTGGATGCGAACGGCAACATCGTGGCGAATCTCGACGGCGGCACCTTCCCCAACCACGTACTGCCCACCGGCGACGGCACCGTCTACGCCGTCAACAAGTCGCGCGGCGCCGACGACGCCGCGGGCGACCAGATCCGCCGGATCACGCCGAAAACCAACTAAAATCGCTCCATTGCAGCGACCGGACCCGGGTCCGGTCGCTGTTCTTTGCCGGGATGGAACTGCAGATGTCCGAACGCCGCCTTCGCGCCCCCCTCGCCTGCGTGCTCGCCTGCGTGCTCGCCGCGTGCACGCCGTCGGCACCTTCGCCCGACCCGGGCGCAGCGTCCGGCGCGCGCGCAACGGCTCCGGACCCGTGGCCCGACACCTGGCTGCGTATCGCCGGCACCGACATCCCGGGCGTCGCCCGCTCGCCGCAGGACCTGCCGGTCACGGTGCGCTCCGACGATGGGGTCGACGTCACCATCGCCGACACCTCGCGCACCATCGTCGGCAACGACGACATCGTGATGGTCATGGACGCGCTGGGGCTGTCGGACCAGGTCTTCGCCGCGCCGACCAACACGGTCACCGAGACCGGCCGCAATGCGCGCCATCATTTCCTGTTCAACCGCACCACCGGCGTGGAAGGCATCCTCAGCCTCGACGGCACCCTGTTCGTCGGCAACAGCCTGCGGCGCCACGGCAAGCTCGCCCAGCCGCTGCGCGATGCCGGCCAGGCGCTGGTGATCGTCGATGAACTGCAGCCGATCCCCGACAAGGTGCGCAAGCTCGCCACCGTGTTCGGCCACGCCGACGAGGGCGAACAACTCGCCGCGCAGGTCGAGCAGCAGCTCGGCGAAGCCGCGCGCATCGCCGCTACCCATACCCGCCGGCCGCGGGTGATCCATGTCTCGGCCACCGGCGGCGGCGGCTCGCCGACGGTCGGCGGCGCGGATACCGCGGCCGCTGCGCTGATCCGGATCGCCGGCGGCACCAACGTCGGCGACGAAGCCAAGGTCTCCAACTATTCCCAGCTCAGCAACGAGGGCATCGTCGCCGTCGATCCGGAGGTCATCCTGATCAGCGAAGACGATCTGCGCGTGTTCGGCGGTCCTGCCGGCCTGTGGCAGGCCTATCCCTCGCTGAGACAGACGCCGGCCGGGATCGCCGACCGGGTCTGGGTGATGCCCGACACCCAGCTCAAGGTCAGCAGCATCGCCGGCGGCGCCGGCGCGGTCGCGCTGGCCCAGGCACTGGCCGCGCTCGCAGCCGAACTCGACGCCGCCGCGGGCACATGACCGGCGCATCCGGCGCCGCCATGCCTCGACGCACCGGGCTGGTCCGGCGTCCACCGGGCGGCCTGTTGTTCGTGGGCCTGCTGGCGTTGCTGATCGTGGTGATCGTGCTGTCCTTCGGCATCGGCCCGCTGCGCATCCCGCCCGGCGACGTGGTCCACGTGATCGCGCACAAGCTGGGGCTTGCCGATGCCGGGACGCTGAGCAGGCGCGACATCTCGGTGGTCTGGAACCTGCGCGTACCGCGCGCACTGCTGGCGGTGATCGTCGGCGCTTCGCTGGCGATGGCCGGCGCCGGCCTGCAGGGACTGTTCGGCAATCCGCTGGCCGACCCCGGCATCGTCGGCGTGACCCATGGCGCAGCGCTCGGGGCCGTTGGCGCGATCGTGCTCGGCGCGACCGCGCTGGGGGCCTGGACGATTCCGGTCGCCGCCTTCCTCGGCGGCGCGGCGACGACCACCCTGATCTACCTGCTGGCGCGCCCCGACCGCGGGACCGGTACCGCGACCCTGCTGCTGGTGGGCATCGCGATCGCGGCCGCATGCTCGGCGGCGATCGGCTTCTTCACCTACATCGCCGACGCCGACGATCTGCAGTCGCTGGTGTTCTGGCAGATGGGTTCGCTGGCGATGGCCAACTGGAACTCGATGCTGGCCGCGCTGCCGGCCTTCGCCGTGGGCGCCGTGGCGCTGCGCGCCCTGGCCACGCCGCTCGACATGCTCGCGCTCGGCGAGCGGCAGGCGCAGCACATCGGCCTGGACGTCAAGCGCGCGCGCCTGATGCTGATCGCGGTCTGCGCGCTGCTGGTGGGCTCGGCGGTCGCGTTCGCCGGTGTCGTCGGCTTCGTCGGCCTCGTGGTTCCGCATTTCGTGCGCCTGCTCGCCGGCCCGGGCCACCGCTGGCTGATTCCGCTGTCGGCGGTGGCCGGCGGCCTGCTGATCGTCATTGCCGATACCGCGGCGCGCAGCCTCGACCCGCCTTCGGAGATTCCGCTGGGCCTGTTCTCGGCCGCGCTGGGTGCGCCGTTCTTCCTGTGGCTGGTGCTACGCCGTCGGGGCACCGCATGAGCAGTGCGCCCGACCCCGTGCACGACGTACTCGCGCTCGAAGGCGTGAGCGTCCGCATCGACGGCCGCGCGATCCTCGACGCCGTGGACCTGCGTTTCGCGCGCGGCACCCTGACCGCGCTGGTCGGACCGAACGGCGCCGGCAAGTCCACCCTGCTCGCGGTCGCGAGCGGCGATCTGGCCCCGGCGTCGGGCCGGGTGCGGTTGTCGGGCGCGGAGCTGGGCGACTGGAAAGCGCGTGCGCTCGCCCGCGAACGCAGCGTTCTGCCCCAGGACCACGCGGTGCGCTTCGGCTTCAGCGTGCGCGAGGTGGTGGCGATGGGCCGCCTGCCGCACCCGCCGGACCCGCAGGCCGATGCGCGTATCGTCGACGCCGCGCTGGCCGACGCCGACATCGTGCATCTCGAAGGCCGCGACGTGCAGACCCTGTCCGGCGGCGAGGCCTCGCGCACCGCGTTCGCGCGCGTGCTGGCCCAGACCACGCCGGTCGTCTTCCTCGACGAACCCACCGCGGCGCTCGACCTGCAGCACCAGGAAGCGGTGCTGCGCATCGCCCGCGGCCTCGCCGACGACGGCGCCTGCGTAGTCGTCGTCCTGCACGATCTCAATCTCGCCGCCGGCCACGCCGACCGCATCGTCGTGCTGCACGGCGGCCGCATCGCCGCCGACGGCAGCCCGCGCGAGGTGTTGACGCAGGCGACCATCGAGCGCGTCTACGCGCAGCCGGTGCTGGTGCTGGTGCATCCCACCCGCGGCGTGCCCCTCGTGGTCAGCGACGATCCGCGCGGCGCGCGATGACCCGCGTGCCGGCGTTTCTTGCTCGAAGGCCACGCTTCCCCGGTGCGCCGCCCGTTGCAGCGCTGCCCCCTACGTCGCGCGCACCGTTCCGTGGACGACTACAGGTACAGACCATGCTTCGACCCTTTGCCGTTTACCTTGTCGCCTATCTCGCCGTGTTTATCTTTCGGGCGATCAACGGAAGCACGGCGCCGGATGCTCTGCTGGGCCTGCTTGTGAGCATCGCCCTCGCGTTCCAGATATCGCGCTCCATCCTGTTACGCCTCAAGAGAAAAGATGAGGCAGGCCGATTCACCGACCAGGTCATGAGGGGCACCACGCTTTACACGGTCGTCATGATGGTCGCCCTCCCCACCAGCTTCGTCGTGATCGTCGGCTATCTCCTCATCTACACGCTCACGATGTAGCGCTCGGCGGCGATGCTGTTTTCAGACGGATGGCGATGTATGCAACAGCCTTCCGCCACCACCCATACCCGCCGCCGGTGCTGGTACCCCGACACCCGCCGGCGATGTCCTGTGGCCGCCGGCAGTCCTCCATGTTCCCCTTCGGATCCCGCAGGAATGCGGTGACGACCACCCGCAACGGCAAGCCGGACCGGCGGCCTGCTTCAGGGCCGCGACAGAGGTGCGAACCTAGCCACAGACACACGATGCGGGGGCGAGATGTTCTCGCCGCCTCACTCCGCCTCGCGCAAGCGCGCGACCACCGGCGCCACCTGCGCCTGCCGGTTCAGCGCCGCGCCGACATCGATCAGGCGCTGCGCGAGCGTCGCCGGGTCGTCCGTCCGCAGGGTTGCGTGGCCGACCTTGCGACCCGCGCGCGGCTGCTTGCCGTAGTCGTGCCAGTGGCCGCCACTCGTCGACAGCAAGGGCGCGGCGTCGGGCATCTCGCCGATCCAGTTGAGCATGCAGGCGTGGCCGCGCATCGCGGGATCGCCCAGCGGCAGGCCGAGGACCGCGCGCAGATGGTTCTCGAACTGGGAGGTCTCGCTCCCTTCAATCGTCCAGTGCCCGGAGTTGTGCACGCGCGGCGCGAGCTCGTTGGCCAGCAATTCGCCATTCCGGCAGAACAGTTCGAGCGCGAACACGCCCACATAGTCCAGCCGCTCGGCGAGCGCGCGCGCATGCGCGATCGCGGTGGCCTGCAGCGCCGCGTCGACCTGCGCAGGGGCGAGGCTCGCCGACAGCACGCCATCAACGTGCCAGTTCTCGGTCAGCGGCCAGGCGCGGAACTCACCATCGCGGCCACGCACCGCGACCACGCTCAGTTCGCGCTCGAAGGCGACGAACCCCTCCAGGATCAGACCCACGGCTTCCGCCTGCGCGCCGAGCGCCTGCCATGCCGCCTCGACATCCGCCGGCGTCCGGATGCGGAACTGGCCCTTGCCGTCATAGCCCAGCCGCCGCGTCTTGAGGATGCAGGGCGTCCCGATGCGCTGTACTGCCGCGTCGAGCGCCTCGCGCGTGGCGACGTCGGCGAAGTCCGGCACCGGGATGTCGAGCTCGCGGAACAGGGTCTTCTCCGCCAGCCGATCCTGGCTCAGCGCCAGCGCATCGGGGTTGGGAAACACCGGCACGCGCTCGCTCAGCCAGCGCGCGCTCGCCGCCGGCACGTTCTCGAAATCGAAGGTCGCGACATCCACCCGCCCGGCGAACTCCGCCAGCGCGCGCTCGTCCCGGTAGTCGCCGACCAGCAGCGGTGCGAACTGACCCGCACACGCGTCATCCGCGGTGTCCATGACCAGGAACCGCAGGCCCAGCGGCGCGCCCGACAGCGCGAGCATGCGGGCGAGCTGGCCGCCTCCGAGAATTCCAACGGTGGTCATGCGTGTATCCACTTCAGCAGGATGGAAAGCCCGACCCGCAAGTGCGGACGGGATGATTGATGGGCGCGGCCAGCGGCCACGCTGGAAGATCCGGGCGCCCTGTCGAGCGGGCGCGAGAAACGGCCATGCGCACGGAGCGGCCATCCGCCCCCGCCTCGGTTTCCCGACGCCGGAAGAACGGAACGGGGCCGCGCAAGGTCACCGGCGCGGATCGTCGTTGCCGGCGACTTCCTCGGTCTGACGCTGCCGGAATTCGTCGAGCGCAGCGGCGACCGCCGCATCGTCGAACGCGAGCATCGCGGCGGCGAACAGGGCCGCATTCGCAGCGCCCGCGTTGCCGATCGCGAATGTCGCCACCGGGATACCGGCCGGCATCTGCACGATCGACAGCAGCGAATCCATGCCGTTGAGCGCCTTGGACTGCACCGGAACGCCGAGCACCGGCACCGCGGTCTTCGCGGCCAGCATGCCCGGCAGGTGGGCCGCACCGCCGGCACCGGCGATGATCGCGCGCAGGCCGCGCGAGCGGGCCGTGGCGGCATAGTCGAACAGCACATCGGGCGTGCGGTGTGCGGAGACCACGCGGATCTCGTGCGCCACGCCAAGCTGCTCGAGCTTCTGGGCGGCATGCTGCATCGTGTCCCAGTCGGATCGCGAACCCATCACGATGCCGACCTTCGGCGGAACGGAACTGGCGGTCATTGGGGGTCCCCCGGCCACAAAGACGCATTTTATCCGTGCTGGCACATTCCTGCTCGCACTGCGGCATCACCGCGGTCCGAGGGGCGCCGCCGGTGGATCGGGTGCTACCCTTTGCCGTCCACACAGAGCTCCGCCAAGACCGCCCATGGACCGCAAGTTGCTCGATATCCTCGTCTGCCCCGCCAGCCGTCAGCCGCTCGCAATGCTCGATGCGGCCGGGCTCGATGCCCTCAATGCGGCGATCGCATCCGGCCAGGTCCGGCGCGACGACGGCACCGCGCAGGCCGGCCCGCTGCGCGAGGCACTGGTGACCGACGATCGCAAGCGCGTGTACCGCATCGACGACGGCATTCCGGTGCTGCTGGTCGAAGAGGCCATCGCCACCGCGCAGGTGCCGGATTTTCCGAAGGCATGAGCGGCGACCGTTTCGGGATTCCCCATGACGCCGTGGCCGCGAATGTGGCCGCAGCGCTCGCCGAGGACATCGGCAGCGGCGACGTCACCGCCGCGCTGCTGCCCGACGGGGACGACGTCGCCTACCTGCTGTGCAAGGCCGACGCTGTGGTCTGCGGTCGGCCCTGGTTCGATGCCTGCCACCGCGCACTCGATCCCGACATGCGTATCGACTGGCGCGTGGCCGAGGGCGATCGCGTCGATGCCGGCACGGTGCTGGCCACGTTGTCGGGCCGTGCCCGCGCGCTGGTCAGCGCGGAGCGCGCGTCGCTGAATTTCCTGCAGACGTTGAGCGCGACCGCGACCGTCACCGCGCAACACGTCGCCGCCGTGGCCGGCACCGGCACGCGCATCCTCGACACCCGCAAGACCCTGCCCGGCCTGCGCCTGGCGCAGAAGTACGCGGTGCGCGTCGGCGGCGGCCTCAACCATCGCATCGGTCTCTACGACACGGTGATGCTGAAGGAAAACCACGTGCGCGCCGCCGGCGGCATCGCGGCTGCGGTCGCGGTTGCGCGCGCGTGCTTCCCGGAATTGCCTCTGGTGATCGAGGTCGAAAGCCTTGACGAACTGCGCGAAGCGCTCGATGCCGGGTGCACGCGCGTACTGATCGACGACTTCGATGCCCCGACGCGGCGCGAGGCCGTGCGCATCGCCCGCGCCGCTCCCTATTCCGGCCGGGTACCGCTGGAGGTGTCAGGCAGCGTCGATCTGCAGGGATTGCGCGCGATCGCCGAGGACGGGGTCGATTTCGTCTCGATCGGAGGCCTCACCAAGCACGTCCACGCAATCGACCTGTCGCTCAAGCTGGGTACGCCGCCCGTCTGAGGGCAGCGACTGCGCAGCCGGCCGGCTCGCGAGCGGCATCGGTCAAGCGGCCACGCCGGGTCCCTGTAGAACGACGAGCCGGAGCGCTGTGGCCGCAGCGCGACCGCCGACTGTGCACGCGCCGGCCCGCCCCACGCAGCGGCCAAAGCACGCACACTGCACCGGCGCCCCGGACCGCCTCTTGTATCCGCCGCCTCCGACCACCACGATGCCTGCATGCCCGACTTTCCGACGATGATCTTCGCGATGCTGGCCGCGTTTGCCGCATTCCAGTGGTGGAGCAGCGCCCGCGCGGCCGCCGAACGGGCCGGACAACTGGGGCGCGAGGCCTGCGAGCGCGCCGGCGTGCAGTGGCTCGACCAGAGCGTGCATGCGCACTCGATGCGCCTGCGCCGAAGCGACGACGGGCGGCTGCGGGTTGAGCGCAGTTTCCGCTTCGAATATTCCGATGATGGCGTCCAGCGCCATATCGGCCACCTGGTCCTGCACGGCGGGCGACTGGTCGCCTTCAGCGGGCCGACGCGACCCGAAGCCACGCCGCTGCATTCGATCAACTGAAGGCGCGCGGCCCGGGGCCGCCCTACTTCACCACGCGCAGATGACCGCGACGCGGCTCGCTCGGCGCATCGCCGCCCGGCGGCTCGTCAGGGCCGTCGCCATCATCCTCGACAGCGTGCAGGCTCGGCGCCTCGGCCTCATCGGCCTCGTGGGGCTCCCCGCCGCTACCGCCGATATCTTCGGGCAATGCCATGCCCTGCCCGGTCTCGCGCGCGTAGATCGCGAGAATCGCACCGATGGGCACCAGCACCGACTGGCTGACGCCGCCGAAACGTGCCGAGAAACGCACGCTGTCGTTGTCCATTTCCAGTCGCCCGACCGCGCGGTCGGCGATGTTGAGCACGACGCGTCCGTCCTTGACCGCATGCGCGGGAACCCGCACACCGGGCTGGCGCGCATCCACCAGGATGTGCGGTGTCATGCCGTTGTCGGCGATCCATTCGTACAGCGCCCGCAGCAGGTACGGGCGGTGGCTGGTCATCGGTGCGGGGCTGTCGGTCATGCGCGACAGTTTATCCGGTCGCCGCGTGGTTCAGACGTCGAGACGTGCCGTCAGTCGGGCAGCGCGCGCAACTGCCGCTCCTGCGGCGTGAGGCTGCGGACGAAACCCGGACTGCGGAAGATGCGGTTGCCGTAATCCTCGATGGCCTTCGCCCCATCCTTGGGCAGCGGAATGCCGAGCGCCTGCAAACGCCAGACGATCGGCGCGACCGCGCAGTCGGCCAGGCTCATTTCCGGATTGAGGAAGAACTTGCTCGCCTTGAACAGCGGCACCGCCGCAGTCACCAGCTCCTTGAGACGCTTGCGCCCGGCCTCGGCCTGGGCCTTGTTGCCCATCTGGATGGCCTGCACCTGCGGCACCCAGTCATGTTCGACCCGCAGCATCGCCAGACGCAGGCGCGCGCGCGACAACGGATCGACCGGCATCAGCGGCGGATGCGGATAGCGTTCGTCGAGGTACTCGGTGACCACGCTCGCCGCATAGAGCACCAGCTCGCGCTCCACCAGGGTCGGCACGGAGTGGTAGGGATTGAGGTCGATCAGGTCTTCTGGTGGGTTCTGCGCATCCACCGGGACCATGTCGTAGGTCACGCCCTTGGCGGCGAGCACCAGGCGCGCCCGATGACAGAGCACGTCGTCGACCGAAGAGAACAGCGTCAGTACGTTTCGCATGGATGCACCCACGGCCGTCGCCCGGCCTCCGGCGGCTGGAGTCCGCCAGCCCGGTGACACCGGCTGCTCACGCAGACGGTCGTCGCGGTTTTCCGAGTCTCGCACTTCGCCGCGCCGGACGGCAATGGGCCGTCCGCTCCCCCGAGCCGGCCTTCGAATCAGCCCCGGATCAGTGGACGTCGCGCCAGTATTCCTGCTTCAACAGCCACGCCAGGAACGTCAGCAGAGTCAGGAACAGCAGCACCCAGACCCCGAGCTGCTGGCGCTTGAGCGCCGCCGGCTCGCCGACGTATTCCAGGAACGTGGTGATGTCGCGCACGGTCTGGTCGAACTGTTGCGCGTTCTGGCTGCCGGGCACGCCCATTTCCAGATGCGTGACCACCGGCTCGCCGATTTCGTCGGGCTCGCCGTGTACCGGACGCATCAGGCCCTGCATTTCCCACAGGGGATTGGGCATCGAGGCATTGGGAAACAGCGTGTTGTTCCAGCCCAGCGGACGGGACTCGTCGAGGTAGAACGACTTGAGATAGGTGTACACCCAGTCGCTGCCGCGCACGCGGGTGATCAGGCTCAGGTCCGGCGGGGTCTGGCCGAACCACTGCGCGCTCTGCTCGGCCGGCATCGAAGTGAGGATGTGCTCGCCATAGGCCGCGCCGGTGAGGTTGAGGTTGTTCATCACCTCGTCCTCGGTCAGGCCCAGGTCCTCGGCCATGCGCGAATAGCGCATGAACTTCAGCGAGTGGCAGCCGGCGCAGTAGTTCATGTAGTGCTGCGCGCCGCGCTGCAGCGACGCCCGGTCGCCGATGTCGGTGCCGGCCTGTTCGACGGGGCCGCCACCCGCGGCGAGTGCACCAAACGACAGCAGCAGGCCGGCAGCGGCGGTGGCGATGCGCGCGAAGAACGTGCGGGTGAAGGCGTGGTCAGTCATGCATCGTCACCCGTTCCGGAACGGCCTTGGTGCGGTCGAGCTTGGTCCAGACCGGCATCGTGATGAAGAACGCGAAGTAGAGGAAGGTCAGCACGCGGCCGATGTTCGTCTCCACCGGATCGGTGCCGGGACCGGCGCCGATCTTGCCCAGCCAGACGAAACACACGACCAGCATCGCGAGCATGATCTTGGTGAGCGGACCGCGGTAGCGGTGCGAGCGCACCTTGGAGCGATCAAGCCACGGCACCGCGAACAGGATCGCAATCGCGCCGAACATCACCAGCACGCCGCCGAGCTTGTCGGGCACCACGCGCAACATCGCGTAGTAGGGCGTGTAGTACCAGACCGGCTTGATGTGCTCGGGCGTCACCAGCCGGTTGGCTTCGGTGAAGTTGTCGTGCTCGAGGAACCAGCCGCCGAACGCCGGGGCGAAGAAGATGATGAAGGCCGCGATGATCAGGAAGAAACAGACGTAGAACCCGTCCTTGGCCGTGTAGTACGGATGGAACGGGATGCCGTCGGCCGGCGCGGTCGATGACCAGCGGTTGCCCTTGGGCCCCTTCTTGATCTCCACGCCATCGGGATTGTTCGAACCCACCTCGTGCAGCGCGCCCAGGTGCAACACCACCAGCAGCAGCAGCACCAGCGGCAGCGCGATCACGTGCAATGCGAAGAACCGGTTGAGGGTGGCGTCGCTGGGCAGGTAGTCGCCCATGATCCATTCGGTCAGGCCGTTGCCGATCACCGGGATCGCGCCGAACAGCGAGATGATCACCTTGGCGCCCCAGAACGACATCTGGCCCCAAGGCAGCACATAGCCGAGGAACGCTTCGGCCATCAGCACCAGGTAGATCAGCATGCCCAGGATCCACACCAGTTCGCGCGGCTTCTGGTAGGAGCCGTACATCAGCCCGCGGAACATGTGGATGTAGACGACGATGAAGAACAGCGAAGCGCCGGTGCTGTGCATGTAGCGGATCAGCCAGCCCCACTCCACGTCGCGCATGATGTACTCGACCGAGGCGAAGGCGTCCGCCGCGCTCGGCTTGTAGTGCATCGTCAGGAAGATGCCGGTCAGGATCTGGTTGACCAGCACCACCAGAGACAGCACGCCGAAGATGTACCAGATATTGAAGTTCTTCGGCGCGTAGTACTCGGTCATGTGCTTGCGGTACGCCGGCATCAGGCCCGGCGCACGCTCGTTGACCCACTCGAAGACGCCGTTGGCGCCGCGGACGAATACGTTGGCCATCAGGCTGCGCCCTCCGGATCGACACCGATCACCAGGGTGTTGTCATCGGCGTAGTGGTGCGGAGGCACCAGCAGGTTGGTCGGCGCAGGCACACCGTCATAGACGCGGCCGGCCATGTCGAACTTGGACTTGTGACAGGGGCAGAAATAGCCGCCCTTCCAATTGGCGTCGAACGGTGCCGGCCGGATCTCGGCGACCATCTCGGGCGAACAGCCCAGATGCGTGCACAGGCCGACGAGCACCGAGACATCCGGCTTGATCGAACGCAGTTCCGGATTCGCCGCGAGCA
Organism: Luteimonas sp. 100069; assembly: GCF_003813845.1. Classification (NCBI taxonomy): domain Bacteria; kingdom Pseudomonadati; phylum Pseudomonadota; class Gammaproteobacteria; order Lysobacterales; family Lysobacteraceae; genus Luteimonas; species Luteimonas sp. 100069. The sequence goes on along the minus strand of NZ_RPFN01000001.1, from coordinate 721,275 downwards.
CGTAGGCGGGCTGCTGGTCGACGTTTTCCGATTCGGGATCGCGCAACTGGCTGTCGAGCGTCGGCAGGGCCTCGAGAATCGCCTTGGAGCGCCGGACGATCCAGATCGGCTGCCCACGCCACTCGGCGATCAGCCGTTGGCCCTCCTGCAGCGCGCTGATGTCCACGGTCACCGGGGCGCCAGCGAGCTTGGCCCGCGCGCTGGGATTCCAGGATTTGATGAACGGAATTGCGGCGACGCCTGCGCCTACCGCTCCTACGACGAGGGTCGTGGCGGTCAGGAAACGACGCCGCCCCTCATTGACTGGACCTTCCCCTGCACCAGGCCCGCTCACCGCTTCATCGACCATCCGGTACCCCGCCCTCGTTTCGGTAGCTGTTGCGTACTGGCTGCCACGACCGGTCGCCCAGAGGCGGGAGGCCGCTTAAAGTCCGACCGAGTGTAGCGGAAGCCTGAATCGACCGACAATCGCCCTGATGCCCCCGCGACCGCATCAGCCTCAGCGCGCGGCGAGCTGGCCCCGGTAGCGCTCGGCGAGCGTGCCCACGCGCACCACGTAGCGCTGGGTTTCGGCGTACGGGGGTACGCCGCCGTGTCGCTGCACGGCGCCTTCGCCGGCGTTGTAACCCGCGGCGGCCAGGGTGAGATCGCCGTTGAACCGTTTCAGCAGCCAGGCGAGATACTTCACCCCGCCGCGGATGTTCTGCTCGGGATCGAATGCATTGACCACGCCGAAGCGCGCGGCGGTGGCCGGCATCAACTGCATCAGACCCTGCGCGCCGGCGCGCGAGAGCGCGTTGGGATTGAACGCCGATTCGGCATGCATGATCGCCCGCACGATCGCCTCCTCGACGCCGTGCTCCTGGGCCGCGCGTGCCACTTCGTCGCGATAGGCGTTTTCGTTGAGCCGCACATTGCCGAAATTGACTCCCGGCGCGGCGCCACAGGCGTAACAGGTCTCGAAGAAGCTGTAGCGGATCGTCCGCACGGCCGCGACCTGGGCGCTGCCCGCAGGCCGGCTGCTGCTGTAGTGGCGCACGCCATCCTTGACGTAGGAATAGACCTGGCCCTGCTGCAGGCGGCGCGACGAGCCGGTCTCAGGCCGTGTCCGGGCAGGTGCGGCCGGCGCTGCCGCCGCAGCCGCCGGCTTCGATGTGCCAGCCGTGGGGGCGAGGCCCATGAATGTCGCCGGGGCGCCGCTATCGATATCGGCGGGCGCGCCGGCAGGTGTCGCAGCGGCGGTCGGTTTCGCCGCCGGGCGGGCGCCGCCGCGTGGTGGCGAAGGTGCGTTGCTGATCAGCCGGCAACTCGCGCCGGACACCCGCTTGCTCACGTACTGGGGCACGCCATCACCGGAATCGCAGCGATACAGCGTGCTGCCGGCGACCGGACAGGCCACCAGCAGACCGAGCATCACGATGAGTCCCCTTCCCCGTTTCACGGCGCGAGTTTCCGATGTTCGGCCGCCGTTGCCAAGTGCTTGATCGTGAACGGAGCAAACCCGCGCCCCGGGCCCACCCGGGCAACCGCGCCGGCGGCACTTGCCGCTACACTTCCCGCCCCACGACTGCCCTCCGGCCCGGACTCAGCGCCGCGCCCCGGAACCGACATGACCCAGACCGATTCCCCGGCGCCGATCGCGCCTGCCTCCGACCCCTCCGTCAACTCGCCAGTGGGCGGCCCGGGTGCTGCGCAGCCCGTCCGCGGCAAGCTCTACATCCAGACCCACGGCTGCCAGATGAACGAGTACGACTCGGCCAAGATGGCTGACGTGCTCGCCGCCAGCGACGGCCTGGAGCTGACCGACAATGTCGAGGAAGCGGACGTCGTGCTGGTCAACACCTGCTCGATCCGCGAGAAGGCGCAGGAAAAGGTCTTCAGCCAGCTTGGCCGCTGGAAGGCACTCAAGCAGGGCGGCAAGCCGGTGCTGATCGGCGTCGGCGGCTGCGTGGCCTCCCAGGAAGGCGAAGCGATCGTCAAGCGCGCCCCCTACGTGGACCTGGTCTTCGGACCGCAGACCCTGCATCGCCTGCCCGAGCTGATCCGCGCCAAGCGCGAGAGTGGCCTGCCCCAGGTGGACATCAGCTTCCCGGAGATCGAGAAGTTCGACCGCCTGCCCGAGCCACGCGCCGAAGGCCCCAGCGCGTTCGTCTCGATCATGGAAGGCTGCTCGAAGTACTGCTCGTTCTGCGTCGTGCCCTACACCCGCGGCGAGGAGGTCAGCCGGCCGTTCGAGGACGTGCTGGTGGAGGTTGTGCAGTTGGCCGGCCAGGGCGTGCGCGAGATCAACCTGCTGGGCCAGAACGTCAACGCCTATCGTGGCCCGATGGGCGAAGGCGAGGTGGCGGATCTGGGCCTGCTGATCCGCACCATCGCCGAGATCGACGGCGTGGATCGCATCCGCTTCACCACTTCGCATCCGCTGGAGTTTTCCGACTCGCTGGTCGAGGCCTACCGCGACGTGCCCCAGCTGGCCAACTATCTGCACCTGCCGGTGCAATCGGGGAGCGACCGCATCCTGTCGGCGATGAAGCGCGGCTACACGGCGATCGAGTTCAAGCAGAAGATCCGCAAGCTTCGCGCGGTGCGCCCGGACATCTCGATCTCGTCGGATTTCATCGTCGGCTTCCCCGGCGAGACCGAGGCCGATTTCGAGAAGACGATGAAACTGATCGAGGACGTGGGCTTCGACCAGTCGTTCTCCTTCATCTATTCGCGTCGCCCGGGCACGCCGGCCTCCGACCTCGAGGATTCGGTGAGCGCCGAGGAAAAGCATGCGCGCCTGTCGCGCCTGCAGGCGCACATCAACGCGCACGCGGCCGGCATTTCCGCCGCGATGGTCGGCAGCGTGCAGACGGTTCTGGTCGAAGGCCCGTCGCGCAAGGATCCCAGCGAACTCACCGGCAAGACCGAGAACATGCGCTCGGTGAACTTCCCCGCCCCGGCCCGGCTGATCGGACAGTTCGTCGATGTCGAGATCACCGCAGCGCTGAGCAACTCGCTGCGCGGCCGCATCGTGGTACGCGAGGCCGCGTGAGCGGCCCACGCGGGCGTCGACGTCGGCTTGCAGCGCCGGCGCTAGAATCCGCGCCATGACCAACACCCTGCCCGAACGCACCTTCCTGCTCGAGCCTTCCGACTCCGAGCGCCTGTCCAATCTCGCCGGCCCCTTCGACGGCCACCTGCGCCAGATCGAGCTGCGGCTCGGCGTCGAGATCGCGAACCGCGGCAACATCTTCCGCATCGTCGGCCGCGACGAGACGGCGATCGACCGCACCGAGAAACTGCTCAAGGCGCTCTACGCCGAGAGCGAGGAGACGGTGTTCGACAGCCACGCCATCAACCTGCGCCTGAGCCCGGCCAACGTCGAAGAGGACTACACGCCGCAGGAGGTCGCGGTGCGGGTCAAGCGCGGCACGATCCGCGGCCGTGGCGCGAACCAGGCGAAGTACCTGCACCGGATTACCGGTCACGACATCAACTTCGGCATCGGCCCGGCCGGCACCGGCAAGACCTTCCTCGCGGTGGCGATGGCGGTGGAGGCACTCAACGAATCCAAGGTGCAGCGCCTGATCCTGGTGCGCCCCGCGGTCGAGGCGGGAGAGAAGCTCGGCTTCCTGCCCGGCGACCTGACCCAGAAGGTCGATCCCTACCTGCGCCCCCTCTACGACGCGCTCTACGAGATGCTGGGCGTGGAGAAGGTCGCCAAGCTGCTGGAGCGCAACGTCATCGAGATCGCGCCGCTGGCCTACATGCGCGGACGCACGCTCAACGACGCCTTCGTGATCCTCGACGAGGCGCAGAACACCACCATCGAGCAGATGAAGATGTTCCTGACCCGCCTGGGTTTCGGCTCGACCGCGGTGGTCACCGGCGACCTGACCCAGATCGACCTGCCCAAGCACGTGAAGTCCGGCCTGCGCGACGCGATCGATGTGCTGCACGAGGTCGATGGCGTGAGCTTCACCTTCTTCGAGGCACGCGACGTCGTGCGCCATCCGCTGGTGGCCCGCATCGTCAGCGCCTATGAGCGCCGTGACGCGTCCGACGTGGCGACCGCAAAGGCATGAGGGCGTGATGACGAAGGGCCCGACCCGTCTTGACGTCGCCGTCGGCTACGCGACCCCGCGCAAGGGGCTGCCCGCCGCGGCCAGCTTCCGTCGCTGGGCCGCGGCCGCGCTGGCAGGTCGCATCCGCGAGGCCGATGTCGCGATCCGCCTGGTCGACGAGGACGAGGGGCGCGCGCTCAACCGGCATTACCGCGGCAAGGACTACGCGACGAATGTGCTGAGCTTCCCGGCCGAGCTGCCGGAAGGCCTGCCACCCGGGCTGCGCCTGCCGCTGCTCGGGGATCTGGTGATCTGCGCGCCTGTGGTCGCCCGCGAGGCCGCTGAACAGGGCAAGCCGCTGAATGCCCACTACGCCCACCTGACCGTGCACGGCGTTCTCCACCTGCTGGGCTGGGACCACGAGGACGACACCGAGGCCGAGGCCATGGAAGGGCTCGAACGCGAAATCCTCGCCGTGCTCGGCATCGACGACCCCTATGCCGGCGAGTCACGCTGACGGGGGCATGATGGCGGCCTGATAGACTTCCGCCTCCGCCCGAACGGGCCATTCCGCGAATACGCAACCGCACCATGTCCGAGGACGACAGTCGATCTTCCCCTTCTTCCGAACCTCCGGAACGCCGTCGCGGCTGGCTGGAACGCCTGAGTTCTGCGATTTCAGGTGAGCCGAGCAACCGCGAGGATCTCGTGGAGCTGCTCCGCGACACGCATGCCGACGGGCTGATCGACGCAGATACATTGCGCATGTTCGAAGGCGCGCTGGGCATTTCCAGCAAGACGGTCGGCGATGTGATGGTGCCGCGCGCGCAGATGGTCGCGCTGCCTGCCGATGCGCCCTTCCTCGACCTCATGAAGCAGGTCGTCGAGTCCGGCCACTCGCGCTTCCCCGTGCACGGCGAGGACAAGGACGAGATCCTCGGCATCCTGCTGGCCAAGGACCTGCTGCGGGGCGTCGTCGCCGACAACGGGCCCGGGTCGATCCACGAACTGCTGCGTCCGGCGGTGCTGATCCCCGAGTCGAAGAAGCTCAACGTACTGCTGCGCGAGTTCCGGCTGTCGCGCAACCACATGGCGATCGTCATCGACGAGTACGGCGGCGTCGCCGGCCTGGTGACGATCGAGGATGTGCTCGAGGAGATCGTGGGCCAGATCGACGACGAGCACGACGATGCCGAGGATCCGAATGCGCTGATCGCGGCCCAGGCCGACGGCCAGTTCGCGGTCAGCGCGCTGACCCCGATTTCCGACTTCAACGAGCGTTTCGGCTCGGATTTCGACGACGCCGAGTACGACACCATCGGTGGCGTGATCACCGGGGCGATCGGCCATCTGCCGGAAGTTGGCGAGGAACTCACGCTCGGCCGCTTCTCCTTCCGGGTCACCGATGCCGACTCGCGACGCCTGCATGCGCTGCATGTCAGCGTGCATGCCGAAACCTGAGGCACGGGTGCTCGCGCGTCTCTGGTCACGCGCATGCGTGCTGCTGCTGTGCCTGATCGTCGCGCCGCTCGCGTTCGCGCAGGCCGTCGTGCCGCGCATCGGCGTGGCGACGATGCAGCCCGGCGATGTCTTCTTCGAGCGTTTCGGCCACAACGCGCTGGTGGTCGACGATCCGGCAGAGCCGGGCCCGCTGTCGTACAACTTCGGTTTCTTCGATCCGAACGAGCCGGATTTCGTGCCGCGCTTCATCCGCGGCGACATGCGCTATCGGCTCGAGGCCCTGCCCCTGGCCGAAGACCTGGCCTACTACCGCGACGTCGGCCGCGGCGTGTCGATCCAGTGGCTCGATCTCGACCCGGACCAGGCCCGGCGGATGGCCACGGCACTGGCCGAGAACGCGCTGCCCGAGAATGCGCGTTACCGCTACGACTACTTCACCGACAATTGTTCGACGCGCGTTCGCGACGTGATCGACGTGGCCCTGGATGGCGCGCTGCGCAGCCAGTTGCAGGGTCGCTCGCGGGGCAATACCTATCGCAGTGATGCGGTGCGGCTGGCCTCGCCCGCGCCATGGATGTGGCTCGGCTTCGACATCGGCCTCGGGCCCGCCGCCGATCGCCCCAATGCCTTATGGGAAGACGCTTTCGTCCCGATGCGTCTGGCCGATGCCCTGCGCAGTGCCCGCAACGTCGACGGGCGTCCGCTGGTTTCGGGGGAGCAGGTCATCGTGCCGCACACGCAGCCGCCCGAACCCGTCGAACGCGCGCGGCGAATCTGGCCATGGCTGTTGGCCGGCCTCGTCCTCGGGGCGTCGATCATTCTTGTCGGGCGCACCGCCCCGCGCGTCGTGGCCGTCGCTGCGTTGCCGCTCTGGACGCTGTGCACGGTGCTCGGCGGCGTGATGCTGTTCCTGTGGCTGGGCAGTGAACACGTCTTCGCCTGGCGCAACCACAACCTGCTGCTGTTCAACCCGCTGTGCCTGTTGCTGCTGCCCGGAGGCTGGCGGATCGCGCGTGGCCGCGCGCCGGGGGCGATGTTCCGCAGCGTCCTTGGGCTGGTGCTGCTGGGCGGCGTCATCGCACTGTTCCTGCACTGGCTGCCGGTGCTTCCGCAACGCAATGCACCGTGGCTGGCACTGCTGCTGCCGGTCCATGTGGCGCTGTTCTGGGCACTGGGTCGCCGATCCGACGCGCCGCCGCGGAGCCACTGAGCGCCACCACCTGCGACGAAAGGACCGGACCTTCCGGTCATCCCGCAGGAGGCTCGCGACGCGCCCACCTGCATACGTATGCGGCCGCAGCGCGCCGATATGCCATGCAAGAATCGACCGGACGCACGACTGAACGCGCCTTCGGAGGGCGCCGCACGATGCCGAATCGATTCGCCGGTCTGCTTGCCGCGCTGTTGCCGCTGGCCGCCTTCGCCGCTGCCGCGGACGAACCACGCACCAGCGCACGGGTCGCCTCGCCCGACGCGCGCGTCGCCGTCGAGGTCACGACCGACAACGAGGGGCGTGCCAGTTACGCGGTCTCGCGCGACGGTCGCCCGGTCATCGCTCCCTCGCGCCTGGGCATGATGTTCACCGACGCGCCCAAGTTCGAACGCAATCTGGCGATCGTCGATCAACGCACCCGTACCCACGACGAACACTGGGAGCTGCCCTGGGGCGAACGCCGCCACATGCGTGACCACCACAACGAACTGCGCGTCACCCTGGCCGAGCACAGCGGGCCGAAGCGCCGCTTCGACGTGGTGTTCCGCGTCTTCGACGACGGCATCGGCTTCCGCTACGACATTCCTGCACAGCCCGGTCTGGAGCGGCTGTCGATCGCCGAAGAGCTCACCGAGTTCGCTGTTGCCGATGCCGCGACCGCGTGGTGGATCCCCGCGTTCGAGTGGAACCGCGAGGAGTACCTCTACCACCGCACCCCGGTCGAGCAAGTGGGCCAGGCGCAGACGCCGATCACCTTGCGCACCGATGGTGGCCTGCATCTGTCGATCCACGAGGCCGCGCTGGTCGACTATTCGGGCATGAACCTCGCGCGCGTCGATGGGCGCCGCTTCAGGGCCGCGCTCACTCCGGGCCTCGGCGCCGCCAAGGTCGTGGTCGCCGCGCCGTTCGCGACGCCGTGGCGGACGATCCAGATCGGCGAGCGCGCGGGCGATCTGGTCGAGTCGCAGCTGATCCTCAACCTCAATGCACCCAACGCGCTCGGCGACGTGTCCTGGGTCAGGCCGATGAAGTACGTCGGCATCTGGTGGGAGATGCATCTCGACCGCAAGAGCTGGGCGTCGGGGCCGAAGCACGGCGCGACCACCGAACACGCGATCCGCCACATCGATTTCGCCGCGGCCAACGGTTTCGGCGGCGTGCTGGTCGAAGGCTGGAATGTCGGCTGGGACGGCGACTGGTTCGGCAATGGCGAGACCTTCAGCTTCACCACGCCCTACCCCGACTTCGACATCGAGGCGGTGACCCGCCACGCCCGCGCCCAGGGCGTGACCCTGATCGGTCACCACGAGACTTCGGGCCACGCTGGGCATTACGAGGCGCAGCTCGAGGATGCGATGGCGCTCTACGGTCGGCTCGGCGTGCAGGCGGTGAAGACCGGTTATGTTGCCGACGCCGGGCAGGCCAAGGTCACGGGAGATGACGGCCGATTGCACTACGCGTGGCACGAAGGCCAGGGGATGGTCCGCCACCATCAGCGCGTCGTGGAAGCGGCGGCGCGGCATCGCATCAGCGTCAACCCGCACGAACCGGTCAAGGACACGGGCCTGCGCCGCACCTGGCCGAACCTGGTCACGCGCGAGGGCGCACGCGGCATGGAATACAACGCCTGGGGCCAGCCGGGCAATCCGCCGGGGCACGAGGCGACGCTGGTGTATACGCGCCTGCTCGCCGGGCCGATGGACTTCACCCCGGGCATCTTCGGCATGGAGACCAGATCGGGAACGCCGATGTCGACGACGCTGGCCAAGCAGCTGGCGCTGTACGTGGTGATCCACAGCCCGCTGCAGATGGCGGCCGACCTGCTCGAGCATTACGAATCGCGCCCGGAGGCGTTCCAGTTCGTGCGCGACGTGCCGGTGGACTGGGACGACACGCGCGCGCCCGCCGGCGAGGTCGGCACGTTCGCAGTGATCGCACGCCGTGCGCGCGGCGGCGATGACTGGTACCTGGGCGGCGTCACCGACGACGATGCGCGGGTCGTCGCGGTGGCGCTGGACTTCCTCGACCCCGCACGCCGCTACACCGCGCAGATCTACCGCGACGGCGAAGGCGCCGGCTGGCGCACCGACCCGCACGCGCTGATCATCGAAACCCGCGAAGTGGACGCCGGCGACACCCTCGAGCTGGCGATGGCATCGGGCGGTGGGCAGGCGGTGCGCTTCGTCGCCCATTGACCGGGCGCGCGGACGGCGTTGCGGTACGTCCGGAGGCAGGGAGAACCCGGCGCAACGTAATGCTTGTCGCGCCAGCCGCGCTGGCGGACGATGACCCGATGGAGACCCAGACCCCTGCCCCGCCCGAACCTGCCGCAAACCCCGCCTGCGTGGTCAACTGCGTGTTCTATGGCGCGCACGGCAAGCGGGACGTCCTGCTCGATGACATCAGCGAGGTGCTCGCGAGCGACGACGGCTTCGTCTGGATCGGCCTCTACGAGCCGGACGCCGACGTGCTGGCGCATCTGCAGCAGGAGTTCGGCCTGCATGATCTGGCGATCGAGGACGCCGGAAAGGCGCACCAGCGGCCGAAGATCGAGGCCTATGGCGATTCGCTGTTCATCGTCGCCAACACGGCCCAGGCGATCGAGGAGCGTATCGCCTATGGCGAGACCCACATCTTTCTCGGCGCGCGCTATCTGGTGACCGTTCGACACGGGGCGTCGCTGTCCTACGCGCCGGCCCGCCAGCGCCTGGAGCGCGAGCCGGACCTGCTCGCGCTGGGCGCATCGGCAGCGCTGTACGTGGTGCTCGATGCGATCGTCGACAACTACCTGCCACTCGTCGACGACTTCAGATCCACCCTCAACGGCCTCGAGACGGACATCCTCAGCGAACAGTTCCACCGCGGCATCGTGATCCGGCTCTACCAGCTCAAACGCGAGCTCACCGACATGCGCGTGGCGGCGACGCCGCTGCAGGACGTGCTCTCGCAGCTTGTGCGCAGCACCAGTCCACTGATCCCGCACGGAACCAAGCTCTACATCCGTGACGTGCTCGACCACTCCGTGCGCATCAACGAAACCATCGATGCGATCCGCGACATCCTCGGCACCGCGCTCGGCGTGAACCAGGCCCTGGTCACGCTGACCCAGGGGGAGATCGTCAAGAAGCTCGGCGCCTGGGCCGCGCTGCTCGCAGCGCCGACGCTGATCACCAGCTGGTACGGCATGAACTTCGACATGCCCGAGCTCAACGAGCCCTATGCGTATCCGGTATTGATCGGCTTCGTGGCCATCGTGGTGATCGTGCTCTACCGGATGTTCAAGCGGGCCCGCTGGCTGTAGAGCGACACAGCACCGATTGCGCAACGCGCGCTTATCCCGGCCAGAACCTGGTGAACAGTTCGCGGATCGCCAGCCCCCCGCCGCCGATCAGCAGCGCGAAGTAGACCATCGACAGCACGTTGCCTACATGCCCCAGCAGCACCATCAGCCCGTCACGCTGAAGCAGGCCGATGGCCAGGCACATCAGCGCCACGCCCGGCACGGTATTGCTGAAGGGGATGAAGCCGAACGGGGCCATCAGCAGCAGCGCGCCCAGCACCAGTGCCGCATCGTTGACCAGACCGATCGCGCGACCTTCGCTCAGGCGGGCCATCCGCCCCGGCCGGGTAATGCGTTCGAGCCGGCGGACCCATGCCAGCCCGGTCTCGAGCGGCCCGCGCAGGCGCCCGCCAGGCACAGTGCGCCGGCGTACCGCACCAGGCAGCCACAGCGGACGCGCCCGCATGCGGGCCACGCCCACCAGCACGATGACCGCACCGAACACGGTACTCACACCCGGAATCGAGACCGGGATCAGAAACACCAGGGTCAGCAGGATGACCAGCAGCAGCATGCCCTGCATGCCCAGCTCATCGACCAGATAGCCGACCTGCACGTCACCCTCGGGCAGTCTCGCGATCAGCGATTGCAGCTGCTCGCGCAGGGACAGGGCCTCATGCGCGGACTTCATGGCGCGATGCGCCTGATCGACTCGGAAAACGGGACCGACCTGTCACGCAGGCCGTTCGTGGCAGCCTGCATGGGCGCTCGTTACGGAATTCGGAAGCGCGGATGCTAACAGGCGAACGCCGAGCCTGCGACGAAAGTCTTAAAGTCCGGGCCCCGCATTCAACGGCTTGTGCATTGACCCCGTGGCCACCCGGAGCGACCCTGTGACCGTCATCCCCGGGGATTACCGAAATGAAGGGTGGAATCAATCACGTAGTCTGGGGCGCGGTCGCGCTTCTGGGCGCATTCTGTATGGGCGTGGTCGCCCTGCGCCAGGGCGAACAGATCAGCGCACTGTGGATCGTCGTGGCAGCGGTGTCGATCTATCTCGTCGCCTACCGCTATTACAGCCTGTACATCGCCGAAAAGGTGATGGGGCTCGATCCCCGCCGGGCCACCCCCGCGCACGTCAACAATGACGGCCTCGATTACGTACCGACCAACAAGCACGTGCTGTTCGGTCACCACTTCGCCGCCATCGCCGGCGCCGGGCCGCTGGTCGGTCCGGTGCTCGCCGCGCAGATGGGGTATCTGCCCGGGATGCTGTGGCTGATCGTCGGCGTCGTGCTCGCGGGTGCGGTGCAGGACTTCATGGTCCTGTTCGTGTCGACGCGCCGCAACGGCCGCTCGCTCGGCGACCTGGTCCGCGAAGAGATGGGCCAGGTCGCCGGCACGATCGCGCTGTTCGGCGCCTTCATGATCATGATCATCATCCTGGCGGTGCTGGCCATGATCGTCGTCAAGGCGTTGGCCGAGAGCCCCTGGGGCATGTTCACGGTCATCGCGACGATGCCGATCGCGATCTTCATGGGCATCTACATGCGCTACATCCGCCCGGGCAAGATCGGCGAGATTTCGATCTTCGGCATCATCGCCCTGCTCGCCGCGATCTGGTTCGGCGGAAAGGTCGGCGCGCATCCCTACTGGGGCCCCGCCTTCACCTTCACCGGCACCCAGATCACCTGGATGCTGATCGGCTACGGCTTCGTCGCCGCAACCCTGCCGGTATGGCTGCTGCTCGCGCCGCGCGACTACCTGTCGACGTTCCTCAAGATCGGCGTGATCGTGGCGCTGGCCATCGGTATCGTCATCGCCAGCCCGGAAGTCACCTCGCTGAAGATGCCGGCGCTGACCGAGTTCGCTTTCACCGGCGATGGTCCCGTCTGGAAGGGGGGGCTGTTCCCGTTCCTCTTCATCACCATCGCATGCGGCGCGGTCTCCGGATTCCATGCGCTGATTTCGTCGGGCACCACGCCCAAACTGCTCGCCAACGAAACCCATGCCCGTTACATCGGCTATGGCGGCATGCTGATGGAATCATTCGTCGCGATCATGGCGCTGGTCGCGGCCTCGATCCTTGATCCGGGCATCTACTTCGCGATGAACAGCCCGGCGGCTGTTCTCGGCACGGATGTGCAGAGCGCAGCGGCGGCCGTCAGCCAGATGGGCTTCGTCATCACGCCCGAGGTGCTGGAACGCACGGCCCAGCAGATCGGCGAAGGCACGATCATCTCGCGGGCCGGCGGCGCACCGACGCTGGCCGTCGGCATTGCGGTGATCCTGCACGACGCCCTGCCCGGCACCGGCGATGGCGCCATGGCCTTCTGGTACCACTTCGCGATCCTGTTCGAAGCGCTCTTCATCCTGACCGCGGTGGATGCAGGCACGCGCGCAGGTCGGTTCATGCTCCAGGACCTGCTGGGCAACTTCGTGCCGGTATTGCGCAGGACCGACAACTGGGGCGCCAATGCCCTCGGCACGGCCGGTTGTGTCGCACTGTGGGGCTACTTCCTCTACCAGGGCGTGGTGGATCCGCTGGGCGGCATCAATACCCTGTGGCCGCTGTTCGGCATCGCCAACCAGATGCTCGCCGGCATCGCGCTGATGCTGTGCACGGTGGTGCTGTTCAAGATGAAGAAGGATCGCTACGCATGGGTCACGATCGTGCCGGCGGTATGGCTGCTGATCTGCACCACGTCCGCAGGCCTGATCAAGCTGTTCGACCCGAAACCGGCGATGGGCTTCCTTGCCCAGGCGCGTCACTACCAGGCGGCCCTGGCCAATGGCGAACTGCTTGGCGCGGCCAAGACCGCCGCCCAGATGCAGCAGGTGATCATCAACGGCTACGTCAATGCGGGGCTGACGGCCCTGTTCCTGTTCGTGGTCTTCAGCACGCTGTTCTTCTCCGTGCGTGCCATCCTCAGGGCCCGCCGTTCGCCGGTGCCGACGGCCAAGGAATCGCCGTACGTGGAACTGACGCCCGAACAGCAGCAGGCCTGGCTGTGATGGCCCGGCCTGTGAGCGGAGTGCAGGGCTGATGGCCGGCGCGCTGGTACCCGTCGAGTACTTCGCCGCGCACAAGCGCGTGTGGCGAAGGTTCGTGCAGACCGCGCGGCTGTGCTGCGGGATTCCCGACTACGACAACTATGTGCGCCACATCCTGGAGAAGCACCCCGACCGCGAGCCGATGGACTACAAGACGTTCTTCCGCGAGCGCCAGGAAGCCCGCTTCGGCGGCCGGAGCGGATTCCGCTGCTGCTGATCGGGAACGACATGTGACATGACGACGGGCGGAACCTCGGGGTTCCGCCCGTTTTCGTTTTCTCGTCTCTCGCACCCGCACGCCAGCGGGCCATATGTCGCCGAGCGCCGCGCACGCCCGGGCTTGCACGCGGCCAGCCCGCTGCTGCGCTAGTGCTGGCCCGGTCGTTGCCCGCTCTGGCTCTCAGCTCTTGATCCCGTATCCAGCGCAGAGATCAAGAAGCACAGCCGGCGGCCGCAGCGATGGCAAGGCCGGGGGAGAAAAGCCGATCGCTGGCCGGCTAGCCGGCCACCAACCGCTCACGTCAAAGCGTTTGCAGAGAGAACGCGTCGCGCGTAGCCGCCGTCGTCCGGCTGCAGCCGATCACTGCCCCGCCATCACCCGCAGGATCTGCCCGACCAGATACGCGATCAGCGTGCCCGTCGCGTAGCCCACCGTGCCGAGCAGCACGCCGACCGGAGCCAGCGTGGGATGGAACGCGGCCGCCACCACAGGCGCCGAGGCCGCGGCACCGACGTTGCCCATCGAGCCGACGCCGATGTAGAACATCGGCGCCTTGACCAGTCGCGCCGCGCCCCAGATCACCAGCACGTGCACCAGCATCCAGATGGCGCCGATCGCGATCAGCTCCAGGCGATCGAACAGCCGCATGAAATCCATCTGCATGCCGATGCACGCGATCAGGAAATACAGGAACACGGTACCGATCCGGGCCGCACCCGCGTCCTCGAGCCGGCGCGCGCGCGTGAAGCTCAGGATCAGGCCGGCCAGCGTCGAGATCAGCACGACCCAGACGAATGACGAATCCAGACTGAAACGCGCCGCCCACTCGAACTGTCCGAACCATGCGGCGAGCGGATTGGCGATCGCGTGCGCGAGCCCGACAAAACCGAACGCGACGGCGACGATGATCATCAGATCGTTCAAGGTCGGAATGCGGGCGTTCGCCGCTTCGTACGCGACGATCCGCGACTTCATCTCGTCGATCGCCGCGGTATCGGCGCCACTGCGTGCATCGAGTTGCGCCGAGCGATTGGCGACGAACAGCAGCGCCGCCATCAGCAGGCTGGCCATCGCCACGTCGACGACCGCGAACTGGCCGAACAGCGTGGCATCGACTTCGTAGACCTCACGCATCGCCACCATGTTCGCGCCGCCGCCGATCCAGCTCCCGGCCAGCGCCGCCATGCCTCTCCAGGTATCGCCAGCGACGGCCGGCGGATGCACCCACTCCATGACCTGGAACGACACGATCGCGCCGAGCACGATGCCGACGGTGCCGGCAACGAACACGAACAGCAATTTCGGCCCGAGCCTGAGGATGCCCTTGAGATCGATCGACAGCGTCAGCAGCACCAGGGCGGCCGGCAACAGCACGCGACTGGCGATCGGGTTGTAGAGGCTGTTGCTCTCTCCGTCGATCAGGCCGACGGTGTTGTAGAACGCAGGAACGAAGTAGCACAACAGCAGCGCCGGCACCCAGGCGAAGAATTTCTTCCAGAACGGCGTCGGGCCACTGGCGAGCCAGAAGATCAGGCCCAGGGTCGCGGCGATCAGGCCGAAGAGCACGATGTCGCTGCTGATCAGCGCGGTGGATGGTGTGACGGTCTCGATCGCCATTCGGCGGTACTCCCTTGTTTCAGTGACGCACGCAAGCGAACGGCCGGCTCGCGCCGGCCGTTCGCCCCGGACCGGTTACTCGCCGATGTGCTGCTTGAGCCACGCGTTGACCGTGTCGTGCCACAGCACGCTGTTGTGCGGCTGCAGGACCCAGTGATTCTCGTCGGGGAAGTACAGCAGCTTCGATTCGATGCCCTTGCGCTGCAGCGCGGTGAACGTCGAAAGGCCCTGATCGACCGGAACGCGGTAGTCCTTCTCGCCCTGGACGACCAGCATCGGCACCTTCCACTTGGCCACGTGGTTGACCGGGTTCCAGCGCTCGTAGTTCTTCGGCTGGTCGAACGGCGTGCCCTTGTTCTCCCACTCGGTGAACCAGAGCTCCTCGGTCACGTAACCCATCGACCGCGTGTCGAACACGCCGTCGTGATTGACCAGGCACTTGAACGGGGCGTTGCCGCGACGGTCGAACCAGTTGCCGGCGATCCAGTTGATCATGTAGCCGCCATAGCTGGCGCCGAGCGCACAGGCGCGATCGCCGTCGAGGAACGGGTATTTCTGCTGTGCCGCCGCCCAGCCCTTCTGCAGGTCCTCGAGCGGTTTGCCACCCCAGTCGCCGCTGATCGCATCGGTGAACGCCTGGCCGTAGCCGGTGGACCCGTGGAAATCGATCATCACCACCGCGTAGCCCTGGCCGGCATAGGTCTGCGGATTCCAGCGGTAGCTCCAGCCATTGCCGAAGCTGCCCTGCGGGCCGCCGTGGATCAGGAACGCGACCGGATAGGTCTGGCCTTCCTGGTAGTTCCACGGCTTGACCACATAACCGTGCACGGTGTCGTTGCCGGCGCCCTTGAACGAGAACTGCTCGAAGTCGCCGAATGCGACATCGGGCAGCCGCTCGGCCGCGGTCGGGGTGATCTGGCGCAGGTTCGCGCCCTCACCGAGCGACTGCAGCGAGCCGGTGTAGATGACGTCGCCGCTGCGGATCGAATTGCGCGCCAGCGCGACCGTGTCGCCGGCGACCGCGAACGAGGACACCGAGCCGTCGGCGACGAGCTTCGTGACGTCGCCAGTGGCGACATCGACGCGGAACAGCGGGTATTCGCCGGTGTCCTGGGCGGCGACGTACAGCGCGCTGCCGTCGGCGGACGGCTGGAGGCTGCTCGGCGAGCGGTCCCAGCGCGGTGCGATCTCGCGCGTCTGACCGCTGGCGACATCCATCGCCATCAGCGCGTAGCGGTCGGCTTCGAAACCGGGGCGCTTCATCGCTCGATAGAACAGGGTGCTGCCGTCGGGGCTGAACACCGGGCCGGCGTCCCAAGCCGGGTTGGAAGCGGTCAGATTCACCGGCGCAGCGCCGCCGAGCGCATCGATACGGTAGAGATCGAAGTTCGTCGACCATGGCGCCTCGCGGCCGGCGACCTTGACGCTGGCCACGAGGGAGCGCCCGTCGGGCGCCCAGGTGTAGTCGTCGGCGCCGCCGAACGGCTTGGACGGGATATCGCCCTCGAGCGCATGTCCGAGCGCACGCACGGTCGTGACCGGGCGGGCGCGCGCCGCCGGCAGGTCGGCGACGAACAGGCGGCTGGTGGTCCCGTCCTTCCAGGTATCCCAGTGGCGGACGAACAGCTGGTCGTAGACCACGCCGCTGGCCTTGGCGTCCTTGCGCTCGGCGAGCTTGCGCTTCGTGCAGCCGAGGTCCGCGCCGCACTCGCCGAAAGTATCGGCGCTGAAGGCAACGCGGGCGCCGTCAGGCGAGATCTGGAAGCTGCCGATATCCACCGGCACATCGGTGAGCTGCCGCGGCGCGCCGCCGGAGATCGGCATCGCGTAGAGCTGCGAGCTGCCGTTCTTGCCGCTGAGGAAGTAGACCGTCTGTCCGTCCGATGAGAGCGCCGGCGAGTTCACGCTCCAGCCTGCGGGCGTCAGCCGCTTCGGCGGCGCCATGTCGCGCGTCACCAGGTTGCGCGTGTACAGCGCGGTTTCCGCCTTGCCCGATTCGAAGTCCAGGCTGCGCTCGGCGAAGACCAGGATGCGGCCGTCTCCGGTCAGCAGCGGCGCGGACACGCGGTCGAGCTTGACCAGGTCGCGGACATCGAGCCCCCGCTCCTGGGCGACGACCGGCAACGCGGCAAGCAGGCACAACGGCAACAGCGCGAGGCGCAGGGACATAGCGGAGGCTCCGGACAAAGAGCCCGAATGGTAGGCCGGCGCCGCGATGCTGGCAAAGCGGCGCCGGCCCGGATCAGCCGCCGGCGCGCTCGCCGCCCAGGTGCGTGGCGAGGAAATCGAGCAGCTTGGTGTAGTGGGCGCGGCGGTTTTCGGGCTTGTAGAAGCCATGGCCCTCGTTGGCGACGTACAGGGTTTCCACCGGCACGTTCGCCGCCCGCAGCGCGCGTTCCATGCTGCGCGTGTGCGCCACCGGCGCCACCTCGTCCTTGCCGCCGGCCACCAGCAGTACCGGCACGCGGATGTCGGCCGCGCGCTTGGTCGGCGAGATGGCCGACAGCGCCTGGGCATCATTGCCGACCCACTCGTCGAACCAGGTCCGCAACCACGCACCGCCGCGACGGTCGTCATTGCGCATCATCGGCAGGTCGTAGACCCCGACATAACCGGCCGCGCA
Source organism: Luteimonas sp. 100069 (assembly GCF_003813845.1). Taxonomy (NCBI): domain Bacteria; kingdom Pseudomonadati; phylum Pseudomonadota; class Gammaproteobacteria; order Lysobacterales; family Lysobacteraceae; genus Luteimonas; species Luteimonas sp. 100069. Next base: position 703,758 of record NZ_RPFN01000001.1, on the reverse strand, counting down.
GCGGTAGAGCTCCGGTTCGCGGGCAGCGCCCATCATCGCGGCGTAGGCACCGTAGCTGCCGCCGTAGATGCAGATGCGGTCGGCACTGGCGTGGCCCTGTTCGATCGCCCAGCGCGTGGCATCGGTCAGATCGTCCTGCATCTTCCCGCCCCACTCGCGCGCGCCGGCCAGCTGGAAACTGCGCCCGTAACCGCCCGACCCCCGGTAGTTGACCTGCAGCACGGCGTAGCCGGCCTGCGCGAGGATCTGGATCTCCGGGTCGAACGCCCATTCGTCCTTGATGCCGAACGGTCCGCCGTGCGGCAGCACGACGAGCGGCAGGGCCTGGCCCGCGGGCGCGCCGGCAGGACGGGTCAGATAGCCGTGCACCGTCGCGCCGTCGCGCGCGCGGATCGCCACCGGCGCCATCTCCGCCATGCGTACAGGATCGATGGCCGCGCGACGGGCGACCACGAAATCGGCCTTCTTCGTGCTCGAATCGTAGGTGAAGAAGCTGCCCGGATCCCGGTCGCTGGTCGTCAGCAGCAGCTTGGTCCGGGCATCGCGCGTGGAGGACGCCACGACGATCCGATCCCCGGGAAATGCCTCCTCGAACATGCGGAACAGGCGCGCGTCGTCGGCGTCCGGCTCGAAGAACGCCATCCGCGGCCTGGCGCCCGGATAGCGCACGCCGATCGCCACCTCGGTGCCCGGCCGATAGATGATCTCGGGGTCGACCACGGCGTCGCGCAACAGCTCCCGGCGCCCGCGCGTGGCGATATCCATGGCGACGATCGCATCGGGCCCGCTGGGCTGGGTGACCTGCAGATACGCCACGCTGCCGTCGCTCGAGAACCCGATCGGCGTCTCCACACGGCCCGTGGTGCCCTGGTGATTCACGAGGTCCCAGTCGGCGCCGCGGCCTGCGCGATAATAGAGCTGGCTGAGGTTGTCGCTCTTGGCGCCGACCGCGAAGCGGACCTCGCCCTCGTGGTCGGTGACGAACTGCGCACGTGTCACCGGCACGGTCGCGACGGTATGGCGGCGGCCGGTATAGACGTCCATCCGGTCGACGCGGGTGTAGGGATCACCGGCGAACGGCGAGATGCCGACCAGCACGTTGCGCGGATCGCCTGCCAGCATGTCGATGGGCCAGGCGAAGACCCGCTCTTCCTTCGGGCCGCTGCGGATATTGCTGCCGGTCCCGGCATTCTGGACCCGGTAGCCGACCAGCAGCTGTGCCCGTCCGCCGTCGGCGTTCATCGCGTACAGCTCGCCGGTGGCGATGGGATAGTCGCGCGAGCCCAGGCGTTCGGCCAGACCGAACAGCAGGCGGTCGTCCTTCGCCCACCAGAAGTCGGCGATATGCGTGTCGGACGGCAGCTGGAAGCTGCCCACGACGCTGCGATCGATCCGGTTGAGGATGGCGATGGCCGAACGGTCGCCTGCAGGCAACGTCGCCGCCAGGAAGCGGCCGTCGGGCGAGATCTTCAGATCACGGATGCCCTCATCCTGGATGAAGGGCGCAAGATCGACCTGCGCCTGCACGCTCGCGCCGAACATGCACGACAGCGCCATGCACCCCCACAACAACCCCTTGCGACCGATCATTCCTGCTCCCCTTGGACATCCATGATTGGCGGTCTGCGCACCGGACCGGCGCCCCTACAGCCGCGTGACGGAGGGTAGTCGCGAACTTCCGCCGACCGCAAGCCGATCGCCCGCCGGCCGCCGGCCGCCAGGCACAGGCATATACTCGCGACTTCTCCCGCCCCGGATGACGGCATTGCGCGCTGTTTCCGCTTCCTCCGCCCCGTCGCGCGCGGACTTCCTGGGCCACCCCAAAGGCGTCTTCGTCTGCTTCTTCACCGAGATGTGGGAGCGCTTCTCGTTCTACGGGATGAAGGCGCTGCTGCTGCTCTACATCCTCAAGTACCACCTGTTCGGCGACGACGCCGGCTTCGATCTGCTCGGCGCCTACGGCGGGCTGGTCTACGCGGTTCCGGTGATCGGCGGGCTGCTGGCCGACCGGTATCTGGGCATGCGCAAGGCCGTGGTGCTCGGGGGCGTGCTGCTGGTGCTCGGGCACATGGGCATGGCCTTCGAGGGTGAGCAGGCGCGCATCGTCGACGGCGTCCTCGTCCGCGACGAGACGGCGCTGCAGGTGTTCTATCTGTCGCTGGCCCTGATCATCATGGGCGTCGGGTTCCTGAAGCCCAACATCTCGACGATCGTCGGCAGGCTCTACGCGCCTGATGATCCGCGTCGCGATTCCGGATTCACGCTGTTCTACGCGGGCATCAACGTCGGCGCCCTGTTCGCGAGCCTGGTCTGCGCGTTCCTCGGCGAAACCTATGGCTGGAAATACGGCTTCGGCGCGGCCGGCATCGGCATGATCGCCGGCCTGGTCGTCTTCATCTGGGGCCAGAAGTATCTCTACGGCCTGGCCGAACCGAATGATCCGGCGAAGCTGCGCCAACGCGTCGGTCCGCTCTCGCGCGAGTGGTGGATCTATCTCGGCAGTGTCGCCGGCGCACTGCTGGTCTGGCAGCTGATCCAGCGCACCTGGACCGTGCACGGGGCGATGCATCTGATCGCCGTCTCGCTCGCGGTGTGGTTCGTCTGGTTCCTGGCGCGCCACTGCACGAAGGTCGAGCGACAGCAGATGCTGGCGCTGGTGCTGCTGATCGGCGGCGTGCTGATCTTCTTCACCCTGTACGAGCAGACCTACGGGTCCTGGATCACGTTCACCGACCGCATGCTGACCAAGGATCTGTTCGGGCTGACGCCCGGCGATTACCGGCCCGGCATTCCCTGGGCGATCTTCGCGCTCGCCAGCAGCCCGTTCCTGATGGTGACCGCGCTGCGCGCCAGTGACCGCGGCAATGGCGGCGTGGCGAAGACGGCCGTCATCACGATGGTGGCCGCGCTGGCGATCGCGCTGGTCCACGACGTCGTCCTGGTGCCGCAGACCGCGGGCTCGCTGACCTTCCTCGGCGCGTTCTTCATCGTCGTGCTGGCGCCGGTGTTCTCGTGGCTGTGGCCGTGGCTGGACCGCCGCGGGCTCAATCCGAGCAAGCCGGCGAAAATGGCGATCGGCCTGGTGTTCGCGGGTCTCGCGTTCGTGCCGCTGATGCTGGCCGCGCAATCGGCGGGCAGCGGCCTGCCCGCCAGCGTGTGGTGGCTGGTACTGGCGTATTTCCTGCTGGAACTGGGTGAAATGTGCCTGTCGCCGATCGGCCTGTCGGCGGTGACCCAGCTGTCGGTCGCGCGCGTGGTCGGCCTGATGATGGGGGCGTTCTGGCTGGCGACCGCATATTCGGAAGTGCTGGCCGCGCAGTTCGGCAAGCTGACCTCGATGGAGACGCCGGAAGGCGCGAACTTCGACATGGCCGCCGCAGCCACGCGCTATGCCGATATGTTCCAGCTGATGCTGTGGATCGGGGTCGGCTCGGGCATCGCCTACTTCGTGCTGACGCCGCTGGCGCGGCGCTGGATGCACGGGGTGCGCTGACAACGCCCGTCGCGATATTGCGGATGCCGATCCCTGATACGCGAAACCCCCGATCGCTCGGGGGTCTGCGGTGGATCGTGCCGGCCGGTCGATCAGAACGGGATGTCGTCGTCCGAAAAGTCGTCCATCGGCGCAGGACGCTGCTGCTGCGGTGCCGGCTGGCGCGCGGGTGCGGGACCGCGCTGCTGCGGGGCGTCGCCGCCACCCGAGCGCTGCGGGCGGTTGCCGCGCTCGTAGTTGCCGCCACTGGCACCGCCACCGCCACCGCCTTCGCCACGGCCGCCGAGCATCTGCATCTCGTCGGCGACGATGTCGGTGAAGTACTTCTCCACCCCGTCCTGTCCGGTGAACTTGTCATAGCGGATCGAGCCTTCGACATAGACCGAGCTGCCCTTGCGCAGGTACTCACCGGCGATCTCGCCCAGCTTTCCGAAGAACTTCACCCGGTGCCACTCGGTGCGCTCCTGCTGGTTGCCGTCCTTGTCCTTGCGCACGCTGGTCGTGGCGAGGCTGATCGTGGTCACGGCCATGCCGCCCTGGGTGTACTTGGTCTCCGGGTCGTTGCCGAGATTGCCGACCAGGATCACTTTGTTGATGCCGCGGGCCATGAGGATTCCTTGGATTTGCGCCGGGCGCGCCGGCCGGCGTTGGGGTACGCGTGAAGCATCAGATTATACCGGCCCATCGCCCGCCGTCCGCGCACGACGGACGGCGGGCTGGGCGCCGGGCGCACGTCGATGTCGGGGCTCTCCTATAATTCCCGGTCTGTCTGACCCGGATCCCGCATGAACAACGTCGCCCACCAGGCCAACAGGCTCGACCTGCCGGCGATCCAGGCCCTCGCCGCCGGCGACATGGCCGCCATCGACGCGCTGATCCGCGACCGGCTGGCCTCGGACGTGGTGCTGATCAACCAGGTGGCCGAACACATCGTCTCGGCCGGCGGCAAGCGCCTGCGGCCGATGCTGGTGATGCTGGCCGGCCGCGCGACCGGCACCGTCGGCGCCGAACACCACCAGCTGGCGGCGATCGTCGAGTTCATCCACACCTCGACCCTGCTGCATGACGACGTGGTGGACGAATCGGACCTGCGCCGCGGCCGCAGCACCGCCAATGCGATCTGGGGCAATGCGGCCAGCGTGCTGGTCGGCGACTTCCTGTATTCGCGCAGCTTCCAGCTGATGGTCGAGCTCGACCGCATGCCGGTGATGCGCATCCTCGCCGACACCACCAACCGCATCGCCGAGGGCGAGGTACTGCAGCTGCTGCACGTGCGCAACCCCGATACCGACGAGGCCGCCTACCTCAACGTCATCGAACGCAAGACCGCCGTGCTGTTCGCCGCCGGCACCCGCCTGGGTGCGCTCGCTTCGGGCGCCGACGAGGCCACGCAGCAGGCGCTGTTCGACTACGGCATGCAGCTGGGCTACGCGTTCCAGATCGCCGACGACGTGCTCGACTATTCGGGTGATGCCGATGCACTGGGCAAGAACCTCGGCGACGACCTCGGCGAAGGCAAGGCCACGCTGCCACTGATCCATGCGATGGCGCAGGCCGCGCCGGAATTGCGCGCGCGCCTGCGGACCATCGTCGAGACCGGCGATACCGGCGCGCTGCCCGAAGTGCTGACCGCCATCGAAGCCGCCGGCAGCCTCGACTACAGCCGCGCCCGGGCGCTGGAATATGCACAGGCCGCCGAGCGCGCACTCGACGGACTCGGCGACAACGAAGCCGTCGCCGCGCTGCGCGGCCTCGCGCGCTACGCGGTCGAACGCGGGCACTGATCCGGAGGCGGTGCCTTCAGGGACCGACCAGGAAGTACGCCAGCGACAGCACCGCGATCACCAGTGCCATCAGAGCGATCGCGCTGGCCGGCCGGGCGAGATTGACCGTCCAGCCCATCGCGCGCGGCACCTTCGGCACCCACAGCCGGTCATCGTCCGCGGACCGGTAGAGGCCAAGCCAGCGCGGGCCGATCCAGTTGCCCGGGTTCTGCCAGACGCGTGCGTTGCGTTCGCTGCGATCCATGTCGACCTCCTGTTCGATGGACCTCCAGTCTGGCAGCACTGCGCCGCGCGGCTGCGGCCATGCGACGGAATACGGAAAGCCGGCGATGGAGCCGGCCAGACGCCGGACCGCCGGCGTCGCGTCAGGCGATGCCGATCCCCGGAATCGCCGTGATCGCATCCGGATCGAATCCGCCCAGTGCGGCGAAATGGCGGCCGCGCGCGGTGTAGTCGCGATAGGCGCCGAAACTGGGCGCGCCGGGGGACAGCAGCAACACGCCCTCGCCGCCAAGTGCGGCGCGTGCCTGCGCGGTCGCCGATTCGAGATCGTCGGCGGCCGACAGCTGGAAACCGGCGTCGCGCGCGAGCGGCGCCAGCAGATCATGGATGCGCGGTCCGTTCTGTCCCATCGTCACGATCGCGTGCGGTGCGCCGCTGCGCATCGCGTCCGCGAATGCCTGCCAGTCCAGGCCGCGGTCGTGGCCGCCGACCAGCAGCGCGACGCGCCGATCCCGGTAGACATCGAGCGCGGCGAGGCTCGCGTGGGGCGTGGTACTGATCGAATCGTTGACCCACAGCACGCCATCGCGCGTGCCCAGCGGCTGCAGGCGATGCGGCAGCGGCACGAAATCGACGGCGGCCGCCGCCAGCGGCGTGGCATCGATGCCCAGCGCCTCGATCGCGGTCAGCACGCCGCAGAGATTGCCGCGGTTGTGCCGCCCTGGCAGCGGGAGGCCCGAGGTATCCATCACGGCGGTATCGCCGCGATGCAGGACATCGCCACGCAGATGCCAGCCTTCGGGCCTGCCGAACCAGTGGATTTCGCTGTCCGGCAGCGCCAGCGCGGCGAGTCGCGGGTCGCTGGCGTTGAGCACGGCGATGCGCGGCCGCGCGCGGGTCAGAAGGCTGAGCTTGTCCTCGATGTACTGCGCCTCGCTGCCGTGCCAGTCGAGATGCTCGGGAAAGATGTTGGTGACGACCGCGATATCGGGGCGCACGCCACTCGAGGCGACGTCGCCGGTCTGGTAGCTCGACAGTTCGATCGCCCAGGCGTCCGCCTGCGCATCGAGCAGTTCCAGCAGCGGCAGGCCGATGTTGCCGGCGAGTGCCGTGCGCAGGCCGTGCACGCGCAACAGATGCGCGAGCAGCGCGGTGGTCGTGCTCTTGCCCTTGGTGCCGGTGACGCAGATCGTGCCGGCGGCGACCGCGCCAGGCGCGGCGCGCTCGGCGAGCCACAGCGCGGTGCCGCCGATGAAGCGCGTGCCCCGCGCGGCGGCGGCACGCGCCTCTGGGCGATACGGGCTGATGCCCGGCGACTTGATGACCACATCGAACGCGGAGAGCTGCTCGGCGCTGGCCAGGGTCTCGACCTGCAACATCGGGTCACCGAGCGCTTCGACGTCAGCCGCTTCGGCTTCGGCGCAGAACACCGTCAAGGGCAGGCGTCGCGGATCCCGGTGCAGGGCGGATGGACCTCCGTCCTGCACCGGTTGCGGCCCGTGCGCACCACGCAGCGCCGCGTATGCCGCCCGGCCTTCGCGGCCCCAGCCCCACAGTGCGATTCGGCCGCCGTCGGCGGCGATCGCCTCAAGCTGCGAGATGCGCACGCAGGCGGTCCCACAGCGGTTCCGGCACGCGGTGCGCGTCGTCCTCAACGACCAGCAGCGGCGCGATATCGAGCGCCTCGGTATCGAGCTGCGGCATGATCTCGCGGGCGAAGCGCGCAACGATCGCGTCCTCGCGCCACTCCGGGCGCTTGGCCAGCGCCGCCATCGCCGCGCGCGACTCGCGGCCTTCACCGACGCATTCGAAGGGCTTGTGGTCCTGGTATTCGAGCAGTGCGTCGTAGCCCGGTGCCTGCGTCGGATCGTCGAGCAGATTGCGCCCGAAGATCGATACCAGCCGTGGCTTGGGCATGAACGGCGCCAGTGCCAGGAACACGAAATGGCACTTCGGGCAGATCCCGCACCAGCGGTTCACCGGGCGCTCGCCGAGCAGATGGAAATTGCGGTTGCAGCTGGAAAAATACGCGTCGTAGCGATCGGTCTTCGCGAACTGGCGCGCGACCGCGAGCTCCGACAACGGCCGCAGCAGCGAGTAGTAGTGCAGGTCCGCGGCCACGCGCGCCTGCACGTGATCGCCGAACGCGCGTTCGAACGCCCAGCCTTTCGACCACTGGTGATTCACTTCGCGCGTCTCGCCACCCGACGCATCCTTGATCAGGCTGCCGTAACTGGCCGAGCGTTCGTTGGAGAACACCACCTGGTCCACGCCGTGCAGCACGGCGGCCAGCACGAGGATGGCCGAGTTGATGGCAGTGACCGGAATGTGGCCGTTCCACGCGCCCTGGCGGTTGTAGTCGAACAGCTGCGGCGCGATCTGCCGGCCGATGTTCAGGGTCGGCAGGCCGGTGCGCTCGGCGCATACGCGGATCAGCTGCGAGCCGCCGATCCAGCTGACGGTCTGCTCGATGCCCAACGCGCGCAGCGCTTCGATCGACACCAGCGAATCCTTGCCACCGCCGATCGCGACCAGCGCATGCGTGCGCAGACCCAACCTGGGAGCGCCGCTGCCTGCTGCGGCTCCTGACGCCCTGCTCCCATTGGGAGAAGCTGGCCCGGAGGGCCGGGTGAGGGCAGCGCCTGGCACCGCGCCCCCATCCGACACGCTACGCGCGTCGATCTCTCCCGCCGGCGCGAGAGTTGCTTCTTCCGCGGGAAAACGGATCTTGCCGTGCAGGTCCAGGCCGTTGCGATACGCGAACTCGCCCAGCCCCTGCTCGTAGACATCCTCGAGCAGCGCGGCGGTGGTAGCATCGATCGAATAGCCGTCGACGCGGATGTCGGTCGGCACGGCGGCCTTGTAATAACTGACGCCCGCGATCAGGTGCAGCAGACGCAGTGCCTGCGTGGCGGCCTGCGCGCGCGCGGCGTCGAGTTCGAACGGCGCGCCCGGCACGGTCACGGTTTCGACCAGCTCGGGACCGTCGTCGAAGGCATAGCGCAGGCGCGCGACACCGGTCGCGGCATCGAGATCGCAGTCGACGAAGCGGAAGCTGCGGACCGCATCGCGGTCGAAGACAACACTCATTCCAGAACATCCTGCTGCGGCAATGTCCGCAGGTTGTAGGTATTGGCCATGACGAAGCCGTAGGCGCCGGCGTCGGCGATCAGCACGGTGTCGCCTTCGCGCGTGGCGGCCGGCAGGCGGCGGCGCGTGCCGAACACGTCGCTCGATTCGCAGATCGGGCCGACGACTTCGACCGTAGCCCCGTCAGGATCATCCAGCCGGCTCAGGTTGTGGATGCCGTGCCAGGCGTCGTACAGCGCCGGCCGCATCAGGCTGTGCATGCCTGCGTCGACCCCGACGCGGCGCGTACCCAGCTTGTCGACCACCTGGGTGACGGTCGTCAGCAGCACGCCAGCCTCGGCGACGAGGTAGCGGCCTGGTTCGATCGCCAGGCGATAGCGCGGGTACTCGGCCTTGATCGCCGCCAGGCCCGCGGCCCAGGCAGGGATGTCGAACGGCACGTCGTCGGGGCGATACGGAATCGGCAGACCGCCGCCGATATCGATGGTGTCGACGGTGCCGACCGAATCGGCAAACCCGGCCAGTTCGGCGTAGACCTCGCGCCAGTGGGCGACGGTCTCGATACCGCTGCCCAGGTGCGCATGGATGCCGGTGATGCGCGCGTCGACCTCTGCGGCCGCGAGCAAGAACGCATCGAACGCGCCCAGCGCCAGCCCGAACTTCGACGCCGCGCCGCCGGTGACGACCTTCGCGTGGTGGCCGTCGCCGCGGCCGAGATCGAGGCGCAGCCACAGATCGCGGCCACGGAAGACCTCGGGCCAGTTGCGCAGTGCTTCGACGTTGTCGACTGTCACGGTAACGCCGCGCGCATACGCGGCCGCGTACTCGGCGCGTGGCGCGAAGCTCGGGGTGAACAGCACGCGCGCGGGATCGAGATCCGGCAGCACCTCGAACACATGGTCGAGTTCGCCCTGCGACACGCATTCGAGGCCGAAGCCGGCATCGACCAGCGTGCGCAGGATCGCCGGATGCGGATTGGCCTTGATCGCGTAGAAACGGCGGTCGATGGCAGTCGCCGCGTCGAGCGCTGCAGCGCGTTCGCGCACGGTCGGCAGGTGATAGACGTAATGCGGCCGTCCGGGCTCGGCCAGCGCCAGCAGCGATTCGCGCGCGCCCTGCCACCACTGCGGCGCACGCTCGCGGCGGCCGTGTGCGATCTCGCGCCAGCTCGGGCCGAACACGGTCTCATCAAACACCGGCATCGCCCCGCTTTCGATCAGCTCCGCGTGCAGCACCGGCAGCAGGCCGTCGGCGTCGGCTTCATCGATGACGAAGGTCAGGTTGAGATCGTTCGACGACTGCGAGATCAGGTGCACGCGTTCGCGGCCGAAGGTGGCCCAGACATCCGACAGCTTGTGCAGCAGCGAACGCATGCCGCGGCCGACGAGCGTGATCGCCGCGCACGGCGCGATGACCTTGACCCGGCACACCTCGGCAAGGTCATCGGAGAGCCGCGCCAGCACGTCGGTGCTGACCAGGTTTTCGCTCGGATCCAGCGAAACGGTGACATTGGTCTCCGACGAGCCGATCAGATCGACCGACAGGCCGTGGCGCTTGAAGCGCTCGAACACGTCGGCAAGGAACCCCACCTGCTGCCACATGCCGATGCCTTCCATCGACACCAGCACGATGCCGTTGCGACGGCTGATCGCCTTGACCCCCGGCACAGGCTCGGCACTCGCGTCGATCGCGGTGCCGGGCAGGTCCGGGCGCTCGGTGTCGAGGATCGCCATCGGCACGCCGCCGTCGCGGCAGGGCTTGATCGAACGCGGATGCAGCACCTTGGCGCCGGTGGTCGCGATCTCCTGCGCTTCGGCGTAGTCGAGCCGCGTGATCAGGCGCGCATCGGGCACATCTCGCGGGTTGGCGCTGAACATGCCCGGCACGTCGGTCCAGATTTCCACGCGGCGCGCGCCCAGCAGTGCGCCGAAGTAGGCAGCCGAGGTATCGGAGCCGCCGCGCCCGAGGATCGCCGTGCCGCCGTCGCTGTGGCGGGCAATGAAGCCCTGGGTCAGCAGCATCCGCGGCGCCTGCGCGGCGAAACGCGCGCGCCAGCCGCCGTCGGGCTCGCGCCGGCAGTTTACCGAAAGCCGCGCGGCCCAGTCGCTCTGGTTGGGCAGATCGAGCGCGTCGAGCCAGTCGCGCGCATCGCACCAGCCGAAATCCAGCCCCTGCGCGGCCAGATACGCCGCGCCGATCGTCGAGGACAGAAGTTCGCCCTGCCCGAGCACGTCGGCCTGCCAGGCGAGCGTGCGTGCCGCTGCACGGGGATCCGACGCGAGTGCCTGCAGCGCGGCCAGACGCCCGCCCAGCACGAGGTCGGGATCGAGGTCGAGTTCGCCCGCGAATCGGCGGTGACGCTCGACCAGCGCGACGATCCGCGCGGCCGCATCCACCGCGCCATCGGCGATCGCGGTCAGCTCGTTGGTCACGCCCGACAGCGCCGAGACCACCACCAGCACGCGCGCATCCTGCTCGGCGGCCCGGCGTTTCGCCAGCCGGCCGATGGTGTCCCAGCGGTGGCGGCGCGACACCGAAGTGCCGCCGAACTTGAGCACGATCCAACGATCGTCGGAAGGGGATTGCATCGAAATGGGGTCTCGGACGGTGGGCTGACGCGGCATGCGCCTCGCGCGGGCCGGCCCCGGAAACGGGTACCGGCCACCCTGATCTGGAGCCGCGCGCGTGAACCGGCGATTCTAAAGCAACCCTCCCCGCCCGAGATGCCCATGATCCGCCGCCGCTACCTGCAGCTCGACGTCTTCGCCGCCCGGCCCGGCGCCGGGAATCCCCTGGGGGTCGTCGTCGATGCCGAGGGGCTCGACGGGGCCGCGATGCAGGCGATCGCCACCTGGACCAACCTGTCGGAAACGATCTTCCTGTTGCCGCCCGGCACCGGCGCGGACTACCGCGTGCGCATCTTCACCCCGGGCCGCGAGCTGCCGTTCGCCGGTCATCCGAGCGTCGGCGCCGCCTGGGCGGCGCTCGACCAGGGGCTCGCGCGCGGTGCGGGCGGCAGGCTGGTCCAGCAATGCGGCGCCGGCCTGCTGCCGGTGCGGATCGACGCGGCCGACGGCCGCGTGCTGCCGAGCGTGCGCGCGCCTCGTGCGCGGGTACTGGCCGCGCCGCAGGACGGGGCCGACCACCTTGCGGCGGTGCTGCGCGCGCTCGGCAATGCCGATGCGCCGCATGCGCTGCTCGACAACGGCCCGCTGTGGTGGTGCGTGGATCTGGGTGAAGCCGCGGTCGTGCGCGGCCTTGCGCCGCCGCTGGCGGACATCGCAGCGCTCTGCGTCGCCACCGGCGCGGTCGGCCTGGCGGTGTTCGGCCGCGCGCACGACGCCGACCACGCACTGGCCGTGCGTGCCTTCTGCCCCGCCGATGGCATCCCCGAGGATCCGGTGACCGGTAGCGCCAACGCCGCGATCGCCGCATGGCTGCACGCCGGCGACCGCCCCGGCGGAATCGGAACCTCCTATGTCGCCAGCCAGGGGCGCGAGCTGGGACGCGACGGCCGGGTCTGCGTCGAGATCGATGCGGATGGCGAGGTCTGGATCGGCGGCGCGGTGCAGGCCGTGGTCCGCGGGACCTTCGACTGGTGAGCCGACCGCTACACTGTCGCGCCGCGTGACGCCCTGAACATGACTTCCCGCCGCTTCGTCCAGGTGGACGTATTCGCCGACCGGCCCGGTGCCGGTAACCCCCTGGCCGTGGTACTCGATGCCGAGGGGCTCAACGATGCCGCGATGCAGGCCATCGCACGCTGGACGCGCCTGCCGGAAACCACGTTCGTGTTTCCCCCGGATTCGGACGATGCCGGCTACCGCATCCGCATGTTCTCGCCGCGGCGCGAAGTTCCGTTCGCCGGACACCCAAGTGTCGGTACCGCGCACGTCGTGCTCGAAAGCGGCATCGCTGCGCCACGCGACGGGCACCTGATTCAGGACGGCATCGCCGGCAAGCTGCCACTGGAAGTCGTCGGCGAAGGCGAGACCTGCACCATCGCGGTACGCACGCCGCGCGCGTCGGTGGTGGAAACCGCCACCGCCGACGATCCGCGCCTGCGTGAGGCGCTTGCCGGGATGCCGCTCGGTGCGCTGCCGCCCGTGCTGATGGACGGCGGCCGCCGCTGGTGGCTGGCCGAACTCGCCAGCGAAGCGCAGCTGCGCGCGGTGTCCCCGGACTGGGCTGCGATCGGTGCACTGGCCGAGGCGACGGGCAGCATGGGACTGTGCGCGTTCGCGCGCTCGGAGGATCCCGTGCACCACCTCGCGGTGCGCGCCTTCGTCGGCGCGACCGGCCATTTCGAGGACGCCGCATCGGGCGCGGCCAATGCGACCCTGGCCGCGTGGCTCGCCGAGCGCGACGCCCTGCCCGGCCAGGACGGCCGCTATCGCATCAGCCAGGGCCGCGAAGTGGGCCACGACGCGATCATCGAATTGCACGTGGACGGCAATGGCGACGTCTGGTCCGGCGGCCGCGTGCAGACCGTGGTGCGCGGCACGATCGACTGGCGCTGACCGCGCGGTTAGCGCGCAGGCAAAGAAGCGCATGCGGGTTCCGGGCGGGCCGGCGCGGGGCTGGTCGCCGCACGCGCGTCGCAGTGGCGCGGGAATCGCTCGTCGCAGACCTTGTGCGCAGCGTGCCTGTCGAGCGCATCCCGGCCCGGCCTCGGGACCTGGCCTGGTGAACTCGACCGGTCGCGGGCCTGCGGGTCCCGATGCCCCTCTGCCGTGATCAGGGGCTTGGCGGGCCCATTGGAACCGCCCGCCTGCGGATCCAGTCGTAGGCCTGGCGCGCGGTGTCCGCAGCGGCGGTGCCCAGCAACGGCCCGACGTGGCTGCGGGCCTCGCTGACCAGAAGATCCGCCTGCCACGATGCGGCAAGCGCACGGGTCGTCGCCGGCGGCACGTCCTCGTCCACGCGCGAAACGATGCACAGGACCGGAACCTGGGGAGGCGCCACATCGATACCGGCGTGCGCGGCCCGCAGCACCTCGCCGCTTTCGTCGCGCCAGCCTCGCATCGCTTGGATGACGGTCGCGGGGTCGGCGTCGGCGAGCGCGCGGCGCGTGCCCGCCAGACGCGCGCCAGACCCCCAGCGCACGATCGCGGGCCATTGCCGTGCAGGCAGCTGCGTATGCCAGGGCCCGGGTGGCAGCGGATTGACCAGCACCAGCGCGTCCGCCATCCCCGCGGCGCAGGCCGCGAGCAATCCGCCGAGGCTGGCACCCACCGCGACCCGTGGCCGCGGCAGGCGCCCCAGCGCCGCGCATACCTGGTCCAGGTAATCGTCGAAGCGCGTGGCCGCAAGCCCGCCTGCGCCCGGGACGAGCCAAAGCGCGTCGGCATGGACGCCTCCCGCCGCGAACACCTCGCGCCACAGCGTCCACTCCCAGGCGTCGCCGCCGGCGCCGTGGATCAGCAGGCAGGCGGGCGGGTTCGTGGACATGGAGGTTCCGGTTGTCGGACACGAAAACGCCGCGCCCAGGAGCGGCGCGGCGCGGGAAGACCGTTTGCTCAGCCTTCGAGTACGGCGTCGAGCGACAGCGGCACTGCCGACAGCGCCTTGGACACCGGGCAGTTCTGCTTGGCATCGTCGGCGAGCTCGCGGAACTTCGCCGGCTCGATGCCCGGCACCCTGGCGCGTGTCTTCAGGCGGATCGCACTGAGCTGGGGCCCGCCGTCCATCGACAGATCGACGTCGGCGCGGGTTTCGAGCGACTCGGGCGGGAAACCCGCCTCGGTGAGCTTGGCCGAAAGCGCCATGGTGAAGCAGCCCGCGTGCGCGGCGGCAATCAGCTCTTCGGGATTGGTGCCCTTCTCGTCGCCGAAGCGGGTGCTGAACGCATAGCGGGTGTCGTCGAGCAGGCCACTCTGGGGCGTCGACAGCGTGCCTTTGCCCGATTTCAGGTCGCCGGTCCAGCGGGCGATGGCGTGGCGCGAAATACCCATGCGTGTGCTCCTCGATACTTGGGCGCAGACCATAGCGCGGACCGCGTTACGCGCGCGTCCGGGTGATGCGACGCAACACCGGCATGCGGCGGGCGCGCATGATCGCAGGCATGGATATGCCACCCGCGCTCGCTGCCACGCTCGCCGATCTCGTGCTCGCGGTGCATGTGGGCATCGCGGCGTTCGTCGTCGGCATGACGCTCGCACTGCCGATCGGCGGGCCACGCGGCTGGCACTGGGTGCGACGGCCATGGCTGCGCCGGCTGCACGTGGCGCTGGTGGGCGTCATCGCCCTGCAGGCATGGCTCGGCCGCCTGTGCCCGTTGACGATCTGGGAGCAGTCGCTGCGCGCGCACGCAGGGCAGTCGTCCTACAGCGAATCCTTCATTGCCCATTGGCTGGCGAAACTGCTGTTCTTCGAGGCGCCTTGGTGGAGCTTCGTGGTGGCCTACAGCGTGCTTGCCGCCATCGTCGCAGGCGCATGGTTCCGGTGGCCGCCCCGCCGACCTGGGCGGGACCCCGGCTAGGGCTGCAAAAAGCCCGTGTTTTTTGCAGTTTCCCAGTGGCGCAGGCTGTCGCGATGCCCTACATTCCGCTAGCCGGCTAGAAACGGCCAGGACATCTCAACCCAAATCCGACGAGGGAACCAAAGACCCATGGCAACGAAGAAGGCCTCCACCAAGAAAGTCCCGGCCAAGAAGGCTGCGCCGAAGAAGGCCGCTGCCGCCAAGCCGGCCGCACCGAAGCCGATCAAGGAAGCCCTGAGCAAGTCGGGCCTGGTCGCTCACATCGCCGAATCCACCGGTCTCGCGCCGAAGGACGTGCGCTCGGTGTTCTCCGCGCTCGAAGGCGCCGTCCACGGTTCCGTCAGCAAGAAGGGCGTCGGCTCCTTCACCCTGCCCGGCCTGCTGAAGATCACCTCGGTAAGCGTGCCGGCCAAGCCCAAGCGCAAGGGCATCAACCCCTTCACCAAGGAAGAGCAGTGGTTCGCCGCCAAGCCCGCCTCGGTCAAGGTCAAGGTGCGCCCGCTCAAGAAGCTCAAGGACGCGGCCGCCTGATCCGGGCGCAACACGCAGGTATCGATCGGGACGGCCTTGGCCGTCCCGATTTCGTTTGGGGGCCATGCGGACGGCCCTGACGTGCTGGTTCTGTCCGGACGTCCCGACCATTCTGGTGTGCCGATCCGTCGGGCCTTCCGGCTAGCCTCCGCATTCGGGTTCGGCCCGGGGCCCTCGACGACATCCCCGTCTGCGCGGATCCGCTCCCCGCCTCGGCGCCGCGATTGGAGCGACTGCCGGTAGCGGGCGATGCAGTTGTTGAACCCCACGCTCGACGGCTCGGGCGCTACCGGCCCGTGGGCCCGCGCCGTGCCGACCGATACGTCCCGGGCGTCGCACCGCGCCTGCTGCCGCGGCATCCGGGCCCGCCATGCCGCAAGGATGACCCACCACGTCGGGAGCAGGGCCTGCACATCCGCCGAACGGGTTGCATCGCATGCTCGGCGCGCTTTTTTCCACGACCGAGACCCAACGATGAGCTTTCAAGGATTCCTCAACCATCTGCTGACCTCTCAGGCCGGCGGCAAGCCCGGCAGCAGCCTGCTCAATGCCGACTTCGGCAAGGGCGCGGTCACCGGCGGCGCGCTCGGCCTGCTGCTCGGCAAGAACCGCAAGACCCGCAAGCTCGCCAGCTACGGCGGGCTCGCCGCCATCGGCGTGATGGCCTACAAGGCCTACGGCGACTACCAGAAGCAGCAGGGCGGCGTGGCTGCACCTGCACCCCGGACCGTCGACCGCCTGCCAGCACCGCAGGCCGACATCCACAGCCAGGCGATCCTCAAGGCGCTGGTTGCGGCCGCCAAGGCCGACGGCCACATCGACGCCCGCGAGCGTGCGCTCATCGAGGGCGAGTTCGAGCGCATCGAGGAAGGCGCCGACGTGCAGAACTGGCTGCATGCCGAGTTGCAGAAGCCGCTGGACCCTGCCGAAGTGGCCAGCGCTGCGGGCACGCCCGAGATCGCCTCGGAGATGTATCTGGCCAGCGCCCTGGTCATCGACGACAGCAACTTCATGGAGCGCAGCTACCTCGACGAACTGGCGCGCCAACTCAGGCTCGCGCCCGAGCTCCGGACGCGCCTGGAACAGGAGGCCAGGGCGGGCAGCGAGGCGCGTTGATCTTCGCCTCCGCGCGCAGGTGACGCGGAATCGGCGCGAAGTCACGCATCTGGACGACCCTCGCTTCGCGCACGGTTTGCGAAGCTGGCGTCATGCACGAGCCCGACACCACGACGCCGCGCGCGCGCCGGCCCCGCCGCGATTACACGCCCCAGCTGCGCCGCGCCCTGCGCTTCATCTTCATCGCGGCACTGTTGGCCGCCAGCGCCTACTGGGCCTGGCACCAACCCTTCATGGCCAGACCACGGGCGATCGCCGCCCTCTCCGCGGCACCTGCCCCGACCACGTTGCCGATGCCCGTCGACGGTGTGGCTGCATCGCGCGTGGCCGACACCTATGGCGCGCCGAGGGGCCGCGACCGCCAGCACGAAGGGGTCGACATCTTTGCGCCGCGCGGGACTACGGTGCGCAGCACGACCGACGGCCTGATCGTGGGCGTGCGTGAATCGGGCCTCGGCGGCAAGCAGGTGTGGGTGCTGGGGCCGGGCCGGCAGCGTCATTACTATGCCCACCTCGATGGCTTCGCGGACCTACTCGCGGTAGGCGACCTGGTGCGCGCGGGCGATGCGCTGGGCATCGTGGGCGACACCGGCAATGCGCGCGGGACCGCGCCGCACCTGCACTACGGGGTCTATGGCGCGGACGGGGCGTTCGACCCGCTGCCCCTGTTGCGCGCCCGCGCTGCCGACAGCGCCGCCGCGTCGCGCTAGCATCGGCGGCTGCGCCGCAGCTGCGGCATCCTCCGGAGAGACCGCATGTCGCATCGCGCATGGTGGCTGGTGATCGCGGCCGTGATGCTGCTCGGCATTGCGGTGGCGGTGCACGACGGGCTCCGCCGCGGCCAGGACCGGCAGGTGACGGATGACGCGATCGCCGCCCCGCCATCTTCGGTGTCGCCCGGCACCGGCACGCCGGCAGACGGTGGCAATGGCGACACGGCCCAGGCGCGCGATGCGTCGATGCACGAGGCCGTCTCCGCGCTGCACAGCTATCTGGCGATGTTGTTCCAGGCAGACCACAGCGAGGCGGATGCACTGTGGGCCGGCGGTCGGCCCGCACCGCATGGCGAGGAGGCGCTGCGCGAGCTGCACGGCGTCACCGGCATCCGGGTCGACAACAGACGACCGGAGCCGCTCGACACGGCGCCGGTGCCCAGGCAGCTGCGGATCCCGGTCAATCTGCGCATCGGCGTGGCAGGCCCGCTGCGCCGATTCGAGGGACATTACGACCTGCAGCGCGAAGCCGATGGCTGGCGGATCCGCGCCGCGTCCATCGCGCCCTCACCCGTCCGCGGCTAATCTGGCCCGCGATTTTTTCCGGATATTGGTTAATGGACAAACGGTTCTGGATCTGCGGCTTCACGGTGGTCGCCACCGCGCTTGCACTGGGCTTCATCGTGCATGGCCTCCTGCTCCGCGCCGATTACCTGGCGCTCGCACACCTGTTCCGCTCCCAGGCGGACGCCAACGCGCAGGTCGGCTGGATCCTGCTCGCGTACGCGTCGCTGGGTCTGGGGATGACCTGGCTCTATCGCTGGTTGCCACCACCTGCGCGCAGCAAGCGCTGGCAGGGCGCACGCTTCGGCCTGGCCATCGCGCTGGTCTCGTTCGTGCCTTGGCACCTGCTTGCCCATGCCGGACAGCCGTTTCCGCTTGCGCTGACCATCAAACAGATCGGCTTCGATCTCGTCGCGATGCTTCTGCTGGGCATGCTGCTCGCATGGCTTCAGCCGCACCGCCGGGAACTAGCGCCGGCGCCCATTTGAACGGCGCTAATCCGGTATTCACTGCATCCCGGTAGGGTGCGTTCATTGTCGTTTCCGAGCAGACCATGCGTCGTCCATACCGTTTCACCGCCATATCGCTGCTGATCCTGGCGACCGCCGCCTGCACCTCGCTGGGCGTAGTTTCGGCCTGGCTCAACGACCAGGTCGCGTTCAGCGCCCCGCAGCTGCAACGCCAACTCGATACGCGTTTTCCCCGGACCTTCGACACGCTTGGCGGACTGGTCCAGGTCACGCTCGACGACCCGCGGCTGTCGATCCCGCGCGGCGAGCACCGGCTGCGCCTGGATTTCGATGTCGCCATCGGCGGCCTCGCCGATGGCGGTCCCGGCCACCTTGCCCTGGCAAGCGGCCTGCGCTACGACGCGGCAACGCGCAGCCTGCACCTGCAGGATCCCGAGCTGCTCGAGTTCGATCTGCCCGGCGCCAACCGGTTGTTGAGCGGCGGTGCGCGTGGCGTGGTCAACAGCCTGCTGGCGGAATACGCGCGCAATGAGCCGGTCTACCGGCTGGACGACGATCTGCTGGCGAAGCTGCCGACAGGCAAGCACATCGGCGATGTCGAGATCATCGACGGCCGCGTGGTGGTGCGCCTTGAGCGCTGAGCACCGCAGCTTGCGTGCCCTTGCCGCGCTGGGAACCGCGCTTGCGCTCGCATGCGCGCTGGGCGGCTGCGGACGCGATGCGGCCGAGCACGAGACCGGCGCCAACAGGCAGGCCGCCGACGGATCGCTCCCACGGCCACAGCAGCCCGCCGGCAGCGTCACCGGGCTCAGCGGGGTGCAGGGCCCCGGCGACGTGCCCCTTGGCGGCGCGCAACCCGAGGCCCAAGCCGCGCCTGAGGACCCCCTGTTGCCGCTCGAGGACAATCCGGAAACCGGTCTCGCCACTGCCTCGGTCGATGAGGCGCTGGCCGCGCCGGAGCCTTCGCCGGACGAGGCCGCGGCGGTCATCCGCACTTACTACGCCGCGATCAATGCGCTCGATTATGGCCGTGCCTATGCCCTCTGGTCGGACGGCGGCCGTGCAAGCGGCCAGTCGCCCGACGGGTTCGCCGCGGGCTTCGATGGAACGTCGGTGGTCATGGTCGACATCGGCACACCCGGCGCAATCGAAAGCGCCGCCGGCTCGCGCTTCATCCGGGTCCCCGTGTCCCTGCGCGCGCAGCAGACCGACGGCAGCAGCCGCCGTTTCGAGGGCGAGTACGTGCTGCGCCGAGCGGCGGTCGATGGCGCCAGCGATGCACAGCGCACGTGGCGGATCGCCTCGGCGGACCTGCGCGAGGTTTCGACGCCCTGATGCGGAGCTCCGGCGTGGCAACGCCGGCGCCGGGTGACCCACCCCGACCTCCGAGGCGGCGGCCGAGTTCCTTGCCCGCTGGTCGGGCCGCCCGCGCGAGTTCCGCCTACTCGTGCCAATGCGGTAAAGGCCGCACCATCAGAACTGCGGCGTGCACCCACGTGCCTCCCCGTCGCGGTAGACGCGGGGCGCGGGACGTCGCGTCCGCGCTGGACCGCCGCTTCATTGGGCTGCGGCATCGTCCCGGAGTATTTCTTCCACCACAGCGCACCCCGAAGCTTTTCCATTCTTCGGGGCGCTCGGCCAGGGTGATGCCGCAGTTGTAGGTGAGCTCCCTGCCAGCGCAATGTTGCGAGATCCCCTTGATGGACACTTGCCCCTGTAGCGCCAGCCTTTGGCGTCTTCTTCGACCATTCGCCTCGCAGTTCGGCGCGCAGCTTGGTTGGTCCAGCGTGCGACGCTGGCCTTGACGCTGGCCTTGACCCTGGCGTCGACCACGCACCCGTCGTTGAGCGAAAGCAGAGAGGTATGGCCGCCCTTGTCGACATCGGCAGCGGTGTGCTGAAAGCCTCCGGGATAGGCCATCGTATTCAGATCTCTCCTCTGAAAAAGCGGCCTCTTCAGTAACTCAGGCGTCACGTAGTAAACACTTCTGGCGCACTAGCTTCGCGTTGACAGCAACCACCTGCGCTCAAAGCCCCTCAATTCAGCCTTATCACCGAGTCAGCACGTCCCCGCTGTCATGACTGCGTCGGATTAATCGTCCGCGCGATCGGTCGATCGGGACGAGGGTAAGTTAATGTCCAAGATATTAGTTCTTGGCGGCGACGGTTTCTGCGGTTGGCCTACGGCACTGCATCTGTCCTACCTCGGCCATGACGTTGTGATTGTCGACAACCTCTCGCGGCGACGCATTGACGCGGAGATGGGCGCGCAAAGCCTCACCCCCATCTCGACGATCGACGTGCGGCTGAACGCATGGCGCGAGGTCAGCGGTAACGTCATTCGTTTCCAGTATGTGGATATCGCGAAAGACTATGCGCGTCTGGCTGCGCTCGTCGATACGGAACGTCCCGACGCGATCGTGCATTTTGCCGAGCAACGATCCGCTCCGTATTCGATGCGTGGGCAGGTCGAAAAGCGCTACACGATGGACAATAATGTCTGCGGTACGCACAACCTGCTGGTGGCACTCGTCGAGGCGGACCTGGACTGTCACGTGGTTCACCTCGGCACGATGGGTGTCTACGGCTACTACGGTGCCGGATTCGAGATTCCGGAAGGGTACCTCAAGGTCAAAGTTCCGGACGACAATGGTGCCTTGATCGACCGGGAGATACTTTTCCCGACGCAGCCGGGAAGTGTTTACCACCTGACCAAGTCTGTGGACCAGCTCCTGTTCCAGTATTACGCCCACAACGACGGCGTTCGGGTTACCGATCTTCACCAGGGGGTGGTCTGGGGAACTCAGACGCAGGAAACCCGCCTTCATCCGGCCTTGGTCAACCGCTTCGACTACGAGGGCGAGTATGGGACGGTTCTCAATCGCTTCCTTGTCCAGGCAGCGATTGGCTACCCGCTGACCGTCCACGGTACGGGCGGTCAGACCCGCGCGTTCATCCATGTCGAAGACACGGTCCGGTGCGTCGAACTCGCAATCGCGAACCCGCCGCAACGCGGAGATCGCGTCAAGATTCTTAACCAGGCGGCGGAAACGCTGCGTGTGCGGGATCTTGCAGAGCTGGTTTCCAGGTTCACTGGGGCAGTGGTCAATTTCGTCCCGAATCCCCGCGAGGAAGCTGCCGAAAACGACTTGCGGGTCAGCAACGCCACCTTTCGCGGGCTTGGCCTGGATCCGATCCTGCTGACCGATGCACTGCTCACCGAAACCCTCGAGATTTCGGACCGTTATGTAGACCGGGTTGATCGGAGCCAGATCCGCGCCCGCTCTGCCTGGAACAAGTCACGTCGTGCGGCGCTGGAAGAGCCTGACCGGTCGTCCCCCGCGCACGAAGCACGACCCAACGATGAAGGAGAAGGTATATGAGACTGTGGGTTTTGTGCCTGCTGGCACTTCTCTTCGTCGGCTTGCTCATCGCGGTGGAGCAGAGCGGGGTTTTCGATCGCGTCATGGGGCGAAACGCTCAGGTCACCGTTCCGGTGTTCGGTGACTACCAGCGCGGCTCCCTTTCATTCCAGGATGACAACGATGGCGGGAAGGACGTATTCGTCGCGCAAGTCCATCCCGACGCACCCCTGATTCTCTCCGGATTCCCGTCCTACGCGAGCGAGCAATTCCAGTTGCCCAGCGACAGCCGGCCACTGAGCGGCACGTACAACCTCGCCTTCATGTCGGACGCGGTTCCGGGGGCCGAAGGCGCGCTGCGCGTCACCATCAACGGCATCAAGCGCGCGGACACCGTGCTCCAGCACGGGCCGGCCCGCCAACGCGTCCAGGTGGAGCTCACCCCGACCGAACTGGCGGCTGGCGAGCTCGATGTGCGGCTTGCGCTCGTCGGCCATGGACCGATGGCGGAATGCACGCCGAACGAAGCGCTGGCTGCGGTCGTCACCATCCTGCCGGAGACCGGCCTGCGACTGGCGCTCGACAAGCCAGCCTCGACGACGGCCGACCGGCTGGCGCTCTGGGGTGACCTGATCCCGGTGAAATGGGGCGCCGACGAGAAAGCCGGCGACTCCGTCACGCTGATCACTGCGGCACGCCTCGTCCAAAGAGGCTATGGCATCTATTTCGGAGACAGCGGCTATGCCGGCCAGCAACTGGTCGATCTGGAGAAAGCCGCCGCCGGCCGTCCGTTGCGCATGCCAGAGCTGCGCTACCCCATCAGCCTCGCCTCGGCGGGTGAGAATGCCGGGGCCCGTCGCTTCGACCGCGAGACCACCTGGCGCTACCGCTATGACGTGTCGCAGCTGCCGAACGGAGAATTGCCGTCGGCCCTTGACCTGCGCATGTTGATGGGGCCGATAGGCGAGACCCGCACCGCCTTGTTCGTCACGTTGAACGACCATCTGTTGCTCACGCGCACCCTGAGCGACGTGGACCAGCGCCTTGACACCTCGGTTGCATTGCCGGCCGCCGATCACGCCGAACGCAATGAACTGGCCATCACCTTGACGGCGCATGAGCGGGACGAGCTACGTTGCGGCTCGCGTCGCCTGATCGCAGCGGAGATGCTGCCCGACACGGTGCTCGTTGGCGGGGGTGAGCGCGTTGTTACCCCGCTTGCACAGTTGGCGGCACTGCTGCACGCCAACATGCCGGTCGCGCTCGGTAGCGGTCCGCTCAGCGCGCCGCAGGCGCAGACCTCGGCCCTGCTGCTGGGGCAGATGAACCCGACGTCGATTTCCTTCTCTCCCACACAGCCAGGTTCCACGATCGAGGTGCTGAGCGGAGACCTGTCGGCGGCGCTGGCTCAGGTTCGCCCGGCTGGACAGCAATGGCTGGTCTACTTTCCTGGCGACGAGCGCGAGGGAGCGGTCGTGGAGCGGTTCTCGCCACAGGCCGGTGCGGCCAGGGCAGCTGTCGCTCTGCTGGTGACTCTCAATCGGCCGGCCGAGGTGGCCGCGCCGGCGGCGGGTGCAACCGGCGCGCCCCGCGCCACTGCCGATGCTGCACGCTAATGCTTCCTCCGGAGTCCGACCGTCGGCGAGCCACTTTCGGATCGGCCGACAGCTTGGCCGGCGGTCTGGCGTCTCCAGTGGCGCTGTCGCGCGCGCCAGCGCTCCTGCTGACCTTTGCCATCCTTGCGCTGCTTCAACTGTGGGTGTTCGAGCTTGGTCATCTCGATCACATCTTCTACGCCCACGATTATGTGCTTGGGCCGTACGTCGGGTTCAGCGCGGTCTCGATCCGCACCTTCATGCTGTCCTTCTTCGTCGCATTCTCGATTTACGCGGCAGGAACGGCTCGGGCACGGATCCTGTTCTGTCTCGATGTATGCCTGCGCTATATCGCCTTGTGTCTCATCCTCGACATGGGAAGCATCGCCCTGTTCGCCTACACGGGGTCGCCGTTCCCCCTGCTCGCGATCCAGGTCATGGCCGGTTTCGCCGGCTTCGCGGTATTCGCTTTTGTCATCATCCGGCGTGGCGCCATGCCTTCACCTGTTCCGGTCGTGCGCGGGCATCAGCCCAACACCCGGACGTTCTGGCGCTTGGGACTGACCGGGGCGGTGGCTACGATCGTATCGACATGGGCTGCATTGACGCCCAACCCGCTGTTTGACGAACTGCGCAGGATCACCCTGCTCGGCGGCATCGGCCCCGGGATCATCCTGCTCCTGCTGGTGTGGTTCGCCCAGCTTTACGTGATTGCAATCTTCGAGCGGAATCGCCACTTGCGTCGCGATTTCAGGCCGCCGATTTCGATCATCGTGCCGGCGCATAACGAGGAGTACGTGATCGGCCAGACGATCCAGTACATCGATCGTGCCGCGGCCTATTACGGGCAACCGGTCGAAGTGATCGTCATCGACAACGGATCGCAGGACGCGACGGCGGAGATCGCGCGGGCCACGATCCAAACCTGCCGGGCGATCCAAGGCGCGGTCCTTCATGTCGGCACCCCGGGAAAGGCGCACGCCCTGAACGAAGGGGTCATGCGGGCCAGCTACGACTTCATTGTCCGGATCGACGCGGACACCCATGTCCGCGAGGACAACCTTGCGCTCGCGATGCAGAATTTCGCCGATCCGAGCGTCGGCGCGGTCGGCGGAGTTCCCCTGCCACCGGGCGGCGGAATCTTCGATCCGGGTCGCCGGGTCGAGGTGATCGTCAAGCACGGCTTTTATTCTCCCGCACTCAGCGCAGCGTCCGGCCTGGTCGGGATCCCCGGCATGTTCGTCGTCTATCGCGCGGAAGCAGTGCGCTCGGTCGGGCAGTTCGCATCTGGCATGAACGGTGAGGACACCGACTTCTCCCTGCGGATCGCGGAACTCGGATATCGCACGCTGGTCGACCAGCGCATCGGCTATGTGTCGGAGGTGCCGACCAGCTTCGCCCACCTTCGCGAGCAACGGTTGCGCTGGTTCCGGTCGGTGTATCACGTCAGCGCTCGTGCGCACTCGCTGATCAGTTCCTCCAACTTCAGCGTTCGCGGGAAGCTGGTACTCCCGTACATGCTGCTGAACACCTCGCGTCGGGCCATGATGATGCCGCTGGTCGCATTCGGTGTTCTGGAGCTCCTGATCACGTCGGCGTCGGTGGCGCTCCCGCACTGGCAGGCAATCGTGGCCGTGCTGATCGGCTCTCCAATGCTGGCGGCGGCCCTTGCGATCCTGGCGAATAATCGTCCGCGGGCACTGCTTTCGCTGCCGGCGTACGTCCTCTTCCGCGCACTGCGTTCGTGGTACACGCTGGAATCGGCGCTCAGCATTCCGAT
The DNA here is from genome assembly GCF_003813845.1 of Luteimonas sp. 100069. NCBI lineage: Bacteria > Pseudomonadati > Pseudomonadota > Gammaproteobacteria > Lysobacterales > Lysobacteraceae > Luteimonas > Luteimonas sp. 100069. The sequence continues at coordinate 678,558 of NZ_RPFN01000001.1, read as the reverse complement.
CATGTCGACCTCGACGCGGATCCAGATCGGCCGTGACCCCTGGCCGCAAAGCCCGCCACCGAACCCGCGTCCCGAGGAGGCCGCATGAAAAGGATCGCGCTCGCGGCGACTCTCGCCTCTGCAGTGGCGCTGCAATCTGCCTGGGCTCAGGAGGGCCGCGTTTGGGTCGACGGCGAGCTGTCCTACGGCCTTGACGTGGTGCCACCGGATGTCGTCGACACTTCACCCGAGCAGGATCGCATCCGATCTGGCTTCGATGGGGAGATCGGCGTGAACTACGACCTCGGGCCCGCGATCGTGCGCGCATCGGCCGGGGCCCGCATCTTCCCCTCGGAGTCGGATTTCAACCGCTACCCGCTTGCCATCGCGGCCCGCTTCGACGTGCCGCTGACCTCTGACAACAGGACCAGGCTGCGATTTCAGCCGAGCTATGAATATGTGTTCGGAAATGATGGGCGGGTATTCGATCGGCCGCGGCTGGATACGCAACTCATCCACCGCCACAATCCGGAGCACACCACGACGCTGCGTTTGCGTTACGGCTATCGCAACCAGACCGAGCGGCGCTTCAGCGGATACGACCAGAGCGAGTGGCTGGGTGAAGTTCGCCACTTCTGGCGTCCCAACGGCGGCCCTACGAGGATCACGGGTTCGCTCCTGGGCCTGCGCGCGAATGCCGACGACGATCGTTTCAGCTACAACGGCTATGGCGCCCAGCTGATCGCGCGCACCGACCTGCGTGACGATCTGCAAGCCTATGGTCGCGTCTACTTCGCGCATCGGGACTACAAAGCGCCGTTCTCATCCCTCTATCCTTATGATCGCAGCGACAACACATTGCGCGTCACCGCCGGTCTCGAAAAGCGACTGAACGAGCGTTTCAGTCTTTTTGGCGAGGCTGGATACGCCCGGAACAACTCGAACGTTCCGACGCGCCAGTACGACGGATTCGTCGGGCGCATCGGCATCATCCTGCGCTAGCGCATCGGTGGCCTGACGACAGAGGGCGGAACCTGGTGTCCCAACCCTGGCGCGGCCTCACCTTGGGCAGCCGCGCCGCACCTATCCAGATCGAGGTCACACGCGGCGGCCGTGCGGGAGGGCGCGCGTATCCGGAACGCGGTTCCCGCCGGCAGTAGTGTGCCCGGCAGCGTCACCGGGCTCAGGGACGTAAAGCGACCTGCCAACGGGCCCTAGCGGCAAGCCGCCTGTACCCGCGGAACTTGCCGACACCCCGCTGCCGCTGGAGGTCATCCGACAACAGGAGTCACCGCGGCATTGGGCGGTCCTTCTCTGGCTGCGCCCGAGCCACCGGGGACGCCGCGGCGGCAATCCGCACCCACCACGGGCGCTCAATGCGCTCGACTTCAGCCGCGCCTACGGTCTTTGGCCGAAGGCGGCTCGCGAGCGACCAGTCGCCCGATCGGCTCGCGCCGGCTTCGGCGGGACGTCGGTCGTGATCATCGACAGCGCCGCCAGGCGGCTCTGTATCGACGCCGCCGCCAGCGCGTTCATGCAGACCCGGTCTCGCTGCGCACGCAACAGAAAAACGGAAGCAGCCGACGTTTCGAAGGCCATGATGATCTGCGCCCCCCGCAATAGCCGACGGCGCCAGCGAGGTGCAGCGCATGTTGCCCTCACCGATCGGCGGGCTATTTTCTTCGCCACCGATCCAGGGCGTCCGAGCCCGCACAGCCTGGGAATACAGGGGACCCGCCGGCGGGGCGCGCCTGAGACGTGAGGCAAGGAGTTGTGGTCCCGCGGAGAAGCAGGCGACCGCGCTGACGCGCAATTTCCCGTAGTGCACCTGTACTTACGCCACCATCGGCATCCGCCGATGGCCCTCGCTTCTTCGGGCCCGAGGGGGCTCGCGGATGCTCCCGCGATGCGGAAGACGCTTTACTTCACTTCTTGGGCTGCAGCATCGTCCCGGTGCATGTCTTCGAACCACAGCGGCAGCCCCAGAGCTTCTTCAGTTTCGGGGTATGACGCTCGGCCAGGGTGATGCCGTAGTTGTAGGTCAGCTCCTCGCCGGGCGAGATGTCTCGGATCGCCTCGATGAACACCTTGTCCCTGTCGCGCCGGCCCTTGGCGTCTTCTTCGACCACAGCCTCGCAGTTGGGCTCGCAGCTGTGGTTGATCCAGCGCGCGACGTTGGCCTTGACGTTGGCGTCGATCACGTACTCGTCGTTGAGCGTGAACAGAAAGGTGTGCCCGTCCTCGTCGACATCGCCATATTCCTCGTCGACATCGTCATGGGTGCGCAGGAAGCCCTTGTAGCGGATGATCCGCTCACCCTTGGCGAAGGCTTCCGTCGCAAACACACCATTGCCATGGATGCTGGAGAGGCGCGCCTCGATCTTCTTCGGCGGCTTGGACTTGGACTTGGACTTGTTCGGCATCGCAGGATCCGCGTCAGGGTTGCGGCGCATTGTGGACAACATCGCCACGGCCCGCCACTGCGCCACGTGCTGAACACCTGCAAGCCCGCTGCGTTGAGCGGGGCGCCGCAAAAGCGTACAATTTTGGTCCGCTTTGATCCGCCACCGGTCGCCTCCCCTCATCGTGCTTCGCGTCACCAAACTCACCGACTACGCAACCGTCGTGCTGACCGTGCTCGCCGCCCGCCCGCAGGCGGTGATGAGTGCGACCGAGCTTGCCGAACATTCGGGGCTCGAGGCGCCGACGGTCAGCAAGCTGCTCAAACCGCTGGCACAAGCCGGCCTGGTCGAGGGCTTCCGCGGCGCCACCGGCGGTTACCGGCTCGCCCGCGATGCCGCCCGCATCACGCTCGTCGAGATCGTCGAGGCCATGGAAGGGCCACTGGCGATCACCGAGTGCAGCCTGCACGACGGCCATTGCGGCATTTCCGAGCAGTGCGGCGTCAGCGGCAACTGGCGACGCATCAACGACGTGGTGGCCGATGCGCTGCGCGCCGTGACCCTGGCGCAGATGCTCGACGAATCATCGCGTCCGCACTCCATTTCCACCGCCGGCGGGGCCAAGCGCATCGACGCCCGCCTCGCCCGCACCTAGACAGTAGGCAGCCCCCATGGCCACCGACATCATCGAAGCACCTGCAAGCAACCGCGAAATCCACGAGCAGCTCGGCCGTCGCTACGACGCCGGCTTCGTCACCGACATCGAGTCCGACAGCTTCCCGCCGGGCCTCGACGAGGACGTCGTCCGCGCTCTTTCGGCGAAGAAGGAAGAGCCGCAGTGGATGACCGACTGGCGCCTGGCCGCGTACCGGCACTGGCTGACCATGCCGGTCCCGCACTGGGCGAAGCTCTCGATCGCGCCGATCGATTTCCAGTCGGTCAGCTACTACTCCGCGCCCAAGGCCAAGTACGCCTCGCTCGACGACGTGCCCAAGGAGCTGCTCGACACGTACGACAAACTGGGCGTACCGCTGCACGAACGCGCGCGGCTGGCCGGGGTCGCGGTGGACGCGGTGTTCGACTCGGTCTCCGTCGGCACCACCTTCAAGAAGGAGCTGGCCGAGAAGGGCATCATCTTCTGCTCGATGTCCGAGGCGATCCAGGAACACCCGGACCTGGTGAAGCAGTACCTCGGCAGCGTGGTGCCGGTGGGCGACAACTACTTCGCCGCGCTCAACTCGGCGGTGTTCTCCGACGGCAGCTTCGTGTTCATTCCCAAGGGCGTGCGCTGCCCGATGGAACTGTCCACCTATTTCCGCATCAACGCCGGCCACACCGGCCAGTTCGAACGCACGCTGGTGATCTGCGAGGACAAGGCCTATGTGTCCTACCTCGAAGGCTGCACCGCGCCGATGCGCGACGAGAACCAGCTGCATGCGGCGGTCGTCGAGCTGGTCGCGCTGGAAGACGCCGAGATCAAGTATTCGACGGTGCAGAACTGGTACCCGGGCGACGAAAACGGCAAAGGCGGCATCTACAACTTCGTGACCAAGCGCGCGGAGTGCCGTGGCGATCGCAGCAAGGTGGTCTGGGCCCAGGTCGAGACCGGTTCGGCGATCACCTGGAAGTATCCGTCCTGCGTGCTGCTGGGTGACGACTCCTCGGGCGAATTCCATTCGGTCGCGCTGACCCACCACCGCCAACAGGCCGACACCGGCACCAAGATGATCCACGTCGGCAAGCGCACCAAGTCGAAGATCGTCAGCAAGGGCATCAGCGCCGGTCGTGGCCAGAACACCTATCGCGGCCTGGTCCGGATCGGCGCCGGCGCCGAAGGCGCGCGCAACTACACCCAGTGCGATTCGCTGCTGATCGGCAAGGAGTGCGGCGCGCACACCTTCCCCTACATCGAGGTCAAGCATCCCGGTGCAACGGTGGAGCACGAAGCCACGACGTCGAAGATCAGCGACGACCAGATGTTCTACTGCCGCGCACGTGGCATCAGCGAGGAAGACGCGGTCAGCCTGATCGTCGACGGCTTCTGCAAGCAGGTGTTCCGCGAACTGCCGATGGAATTCGCGGTCGAGGCCAAGAAGCTGCTCGACGTGTCGCTGGAAGGCTCGGTCGGCTGATCCCGCCGGCCGGGCGGCGCGTGGTCGCGTCCGCCCACCCTGCTCCCCTTTTCATATTTCCGAATCCCGCATCCCATGCTCAATATCGACAACCTCCACGCCTCCATCAACGAGCGCGAAATCCTCAAGGGCCTCTCGCTGCATGTGAAGCCCGGCGAAGTGCACGCGATCATGGGGCCGAACGGCGCCGGCAAGTCCACGCTCGGCAACATCCTGTCGGGTCGAGACGGGTACGAAGTCACTGCCGGCAATGTGTCGTTCGAAGGCGACGACCTGCTGGCGCTGGAGCCCGAGGAGCGGGCCGCTGCCGGCGTGTTCCTGGCGTTCCAGTATCCGGTCGAAATTCCGGGCGTGAACAACACCTATTTCCTGCGTAGCGCGCTCAATGCGCAGCGCAAGGCCCGCGGCGAGGAAGAACTCGATTCGATGCAGTTCCTCAAGCTGGTCCGCCAGAAGCTGGCAGTGCTGCACCTCGACGACCGCCTGCTGCACCGTGGCGTCAACGAGGGATTCTCGGGCGGCGAGAAGAAGCGCAACGAGATTTTCCAGCTGGCCGTACTCGAACCGAAGCTGGCGATCCTCGACGAAACCGATTCGGGTCTCGACATCGACGCGCTCAAGAGCGTCGCCGACGGCGTCAACGCGCTGCGCTCGCCGGACCGCGCCTTCATCGTGATCACCCACTACCAGCGCCTGCTCGACTACATCAAGCCCGACGTGGTCCACGTGCTCGCCGACGGCCGCATCGTACAGAGCGGCGGTCCGGAACTGGCGCTGCAGCTCGAGGCCCAGGGCTATGCCTGGATCAAGGATCGCGTTGCCCCGGAGACCGTTGCCTGATGAGCGCGCTGCTCGACTCCCTTGCTGCCGGTTTCGGCGGCGATCCCGGCCGCCGCGCCGCACTCGATGCCGCGCTTGCGACCGGCCTGCCCGGACCGCGCAGCGAATCGTGGAAATACACCTCGCTTCGGGCGCTCGAACGCCGGAGCTTCGGCGCTGCGACCGGCGGGTTCATGGTGGATACGGCGCTGCTCGCCGACATTCCCGCGCCGCGCATCGTGTTCGTCAACGGTGGATATTCCGACGCACTGTCCGACACTGCGCCCATCCCCGGCCTGACGATCGGCCGCACCGGCGCGGTCGCCTCCCTGCCGTTGATCGAGGACCGTGGCGATGCGGTGTTTGCCCGCCTCAATGCCGCGCTGGCCGATGACGGCATCTCGCTCACCGTCGCCGACGGCGCGCAGGTCGAGCGCCCTGTGCACCTGGTGTTCGTCGGCGCGCCGGCGGATGGCGATCTCGCCTGGCACCTGCGCCACCACATCGCACTGGGCGCGGACGCATCGCTGACCCTGGTCGAACATCACATCGACGCCGCCGCGCACCGCCATCTCGACAACAGCGTGATGTCGCTGCGTCTCGCCGACCGCGCGGCGCTGCGCCATGTCCGCCTGCAACAGCGCGACGCCGGTGCGACGAGCTTTCTGCGCACCGATGCCGAGCTCCAGGCCGCCTCGGCCTATACCCGGGTCGACGTCGAAGCGGGCGGCGCGCTGTCGCGCCATGAGCTCGACGTGCGCCTGCTCGGCAAGGCCGCCTCGCTGACCGCCAACGGCGTGCTGCTGGCCGGCGGTCGCGCCCATGTCGATACGCGCCTGGGCATCCGCCACGTGGCCCGCGACACATCCTGCGAACTCAAGTGGCGCGGCATCGGCGACCAGCGTGGCCGCGTGGTGTTCCATGGCGGCATCACCATCGATGCGGGGGCCGACGGCACCGACGCCCGCCTGTCGAACAAGAACCTGCTGCTGTCGCCCACCGCCGAGATCGACACCCAGCCGGTACTGGTGATCCATGCCGACGAAGTACAGGCCGCGCATGGCGCAACCGTGGGCCAGCTCGACCCCGGCGCGCTGTTCTACCTGCGCTCGCGCGGCCTGCCTGCGCCCGAGGCCCGGCGCCTGCTGACCACTGCCTTCGTGCGCGAGCCATTGGCGGCGATCGCCATGCCGGAACTGCGCGCGCAGGCCGAAGTCGGCCTCGACCGCGCCCTGGCCGCGCTCGCCCGCGCATGAGCGCTGTGCCGCCGGTGATGCCGCCATTCGACGCGCCCAGCGTGGCGCAACACGACGGCGCGGTGGACTGGGCTGCCGTGCGCGCGGATTTCCCGCTGTTGCTGCGCGAGGTCCACGGCAAGCCGCTGATCTATCTCGACAACGCCAATACCGGGCAGAAGCCGGCGTCGGTGATCGAGGCGGTCGACGGGTATTACCGGCGGCAGAACGCCAACGTCAGCCGCGCCGTCCACCAGCTCGGCACCGAGGCCACGGAAGCCTACGAGGGCACGCGTGGCAAGCTCGCCCGCTTCCTCAATGTGCGCGCCGACGAACTGGTGCTGTGCAGCGGCACCACGTTCGCGATCAACCTTGTCGCCTATTCTTGGGCGCTGCCGCGCGTGGGGCCCGGCGACACCATCCTGGTGTCGCGGATGGAGCACCACGCCAACATCGTGCCCTGGCGGCTGGTGGCCGACCGCACCGGGGCCACCGTGCGTGTGGCGGAGATCCTCGACGACGGCACGCTCGACCTGGATGCGCTTCGGCGCGCGATGACGCCCGACGTCAAGCTGCTTGCGCTGACCCATGTCTCCAACGTGCTCGGCACGGTGAACCCGGTGCGGGAGATCTGCCGCGAGGCGCGCAGGCGCGGCGTCGTCACCGTCATCGACGGCTCCCAGGCAGTCCCGCACATGCGCGTCGACATCGCCGCGCTGGGCTGCGACTTCTACGCCTTCACCGGCCACAAGATGTGCGGACCGACCGGCACTGGCGCGCTGTGGGCGCGGCGCGAACATCTCGAGGCGATGCCGCCGTTCCTCGGCGGAGGCGAGATGATCCGCGAAGTCAGTTTCGAGCGGATCGTCTACAACGACCCGCCGCACCGGTTCGAGGCCGGCACACCGAACATCGCCGGCTTCGTGGGCCTGGGCGCGGCGGTCGATTACCTCGAGCGGTTGGGGCCCGAGCAGGTCGAACGCCGCGAAGGCGAACTGCTCGCGCACCTGACCGAGTCGCTGTCGCAGGTGGACGGCCTGCGCATCCTCGGCAACGCACCGCGCAAGGCGGCGGTGGTGTCGTTCCTGCTCGACGGCGCGCACGCGCACGACCTGGCGACGCTGCTGGACCTCGAAGGCGTTGCGATCCGCTCCGGCCAGCATTGCGCGCATCCGTTGCTGCAGTTCTATGGCGTGGCCGCGACCTGCCGCGTCTCGCCAGCGTTCTACAACACGCATGACGAGATCGACGCCTTCGTCGCCGCCCTACAGAAGGTGCGACGCCTGCTGGGGTGAAATGCGGCCCTGGCGTGCGTGGCGGATCGTCCGCGCGCCAATCCCCGCGCAGCCGCCTCGACGAGCGCACACGCAGCCGCGTCCTTCTCGGCCGCCGGCCGGAGCACAACCCCGGCCGCGATGAAGCGGGCTGCGAATCGCATGCATCCCTGCATCGCGGGATAATGCGCGCCTCCGGACTTCCCGTGCTCCCATGCCCGCATCCGTTTTCCGTATCGCCACGGCGGCCGATATCCCGGCCCTCGTCGCCCTGGTGACCTCGGCCTACCGTGGCGACAGCAGCCGCGCCGGCTGGACCACCGAGGCGGACCTTCTCGAAGGCGCACGGATCGATCCCGAACTGCTGCGGGCCGATATCTCCCGGCCCGACAGCCAGGTCGTCGTGATCGACGGCGAAGCAGGTCGCCTGCTCGCCTGTGCCCACGTGGCGATCGAGGACGGCGACGGCTACTTCGGCATGTTCGCCGTCGACCCCGCGCTGCAGGGCCGCGGCACCGGAGATGCACTGCTCGCCGAATGCGAGCGCATCGCTCGCGAGCAGTGGCACCTGCCCGGCATGCGCATGACGGTGATCGACCTGCGCGAGTCGCTGATCGCGTGGTACGCGCGTCGCGGCTACCGGCGCACCGGAGTCCACAAGCCGTTTCCCTACGGGGACATCCGCTTCGGCCGGCCGAAGCGCGACGATCTGCGCTTCGAGGTGCTCGACAAACGATTCCGGAGCGAACCATGAGCGAGACCTGGACCTACATCTGTGCGACCGGCGAACTGCTGCCGGGCGAGATGCGCAGCGGATTCGACGAAGTGACCGGCGCGCCGATTGTGGTCTTCAACCACGACGGCGAGCTTTACGCGCTCGAGGACCAGTGCAGCCACGAAGACTTCGCGTTGTCGGGCGGCGGCGCATTCGACCCCGAAGCCGCCACGATCGAGTGCGTGCTGCACGGCGCCAGGTTCGACATCCGCGACGGACGCGCGCTCTGCGCGCCCGCGTACGAGCCGGTGGCCAAGTTTCCCACCCGGATCGAACACGGCGGGGTCTGGGCGCGCGACGACCGGGACTGAAGGCGCGCCTGCGGAATGATTCTCCTTTGATGTCGAGAATCATTCTCGGTTAGAATCCCTGCCGGGCATGTCGCCCGCCCGGGCCCCCAGTCGCATGACAGCTGCGCGTTGCTGGAACACATCACGCCTGACCGCAGCGCATGCGGATCACGGGGCTGGCGCGCGATCTGTCGTAGCCAACACTCACGCGTCACCCCGGACGCATGCCGCGGCGCCCGCCAGCGGCCTGTCCCAGCCCGCGGCCGCCCGAGCTGTCCCGGTGTCGGACCGTATCCGCACACGGCCGCGACCGATGCCCGCCGGCGAGGCCAGCGCACCGCCAGGGGAGCCGCGTACCGCGGCTGCGTCCCCAGCCACTGTCCGGCTTCCCCACCCCGATACCTCTCCCAGCACGACGGCGCGCCCCGTGAGTCGGGTCGCCGTCGCTGCGCCCATCCGATCGATCCCCACCCGCGAAGCGATCCCGCTCCGCGCCCCTCCACCTCGGCCAGCCGTCGCCCGCCGTCACACGACATCCTCTCCGAGATCCCCATGAACCGTTTCCCGATCCGTCGTCCGCTCGCCGTCGCCCTGCTCGCCCTGATGTCCATGCCGGTCCTTGCCGATGAGGCCGCCCAGGCTGTGCCGACCGATTTCGACACTCTCGTCGTCACTGCCGCCGGCTTCGAGCAGAAGCTCACCGATGCACCGGCCAGCATCAGCGTGATCACGCAGGAAGACCTCGCCAGCCGCCCCTACATGACCCTGCTCGACGCGGTGCGCGACATCGAGGGCGTCGACGTGGGCGAGACGCGGGACAAGACCGGCCAGGGCTCAATCTCGATGCGCGGCATGGGGTCGGACTACACGCTGATCCTCATCGACGGCAAGCGCCAGAACAATCACGGCGACATCTATCCGAACAACTTCGGTGGCAACCAGTTCAACCACATTCCGCCGCTGGACGCGATCGAACGGATCGAGGTCATCCGCGGCCCCGCATCCACGCTCTACGGTGCCGACGCGATGGGCGGGGTCATCAACATCATCACCCGCAAGGCACTCGATGCCTGGCACGGCTCGGCCACGGTCGGTCGTTCGTTCGAGGCCAGCGAGTTCGGTGACGACAACACCGTCGACGCCTTCGTCACCGGTCCGCTGGTGCCTGGCGTACTGAACCTCAGCGCGCGCGGCAGCTGGTACGAGCGCGATGCGTCGAATCCCACCTATGCGCCCATCCTCGATCCCGAAGGCGTGGAGCACAGCCGCCCGCTGGGCTTCGGCGGTGGCGGCAAGACCGTCGACAACACCAACAAGGCCGGCGGCCTCACCCTCGTCTGGACGCCGACCGAAAGCCAGAGCCTGACCCTGGACTACGACACCTCCCGCCAGGAATACGACAACGCCTTCAGGATCAACGACGCTGGCGTCGAGGAATATCCGGTCGGCACGGTCGACAACATCAACAGCATCTTCAGTGCCGGCAACTTCTGTCTCGGCGCCACGGGCGCCAATGCCACCGCCTGTCGCGGCAATGGCGGCACCTGGGCGCGCCGTGCCAATCCGCGCGTCGGCTATGGCGCGGTGCAGAAGTTCACCCGCGATGCCTGGTCACTGACCCACGAGGGGCGTTGGGACTTCGGCAACAGTTTCGTGTCACTGGCCCACGTGGCCACCAACAACGACGGCCGCACCATGCCGTTCACCGTGGAGGAACGCGCGCAGTTGCTGGAGATGATCGACGGCACCGGTCCCTATGCGGGCCTGCCGTTGGCGGAGCGCCGCGCACTCGCGGAATCCGCGTTCCTGCCGCGCCCCAAGCGCACGCTCGAGAGTGCGCAGTACACGCTCGACGCCAAGCTCGACATGCCCTTCAAGCTGGCCGGCGACCACACCGCCGTGGTCGGCGCGCAGGTGATCCGGGGCGAGCTGACCGACGGCATCTTCGGCATCGAGAGCGGCACGCCCGGGATGAAGCAGGAACACGACATGTACTCGGTCTTCGCCGAGGACACGTGGTATGTGACCACGCCGTTCGCGCTGACCGCCGGCCTGCGCTGGGACGATCACCAGGTCTTCGGCAACCACCTCAGTCCGCGCCTGTACGGCGTTTACACGGTGAGCCCGAGTTGGACGGTCAAGGGCGGCGTCAGCACCGGCTTCAAGACACCCAAGACCACCCAGCTCTACGACGGCGTGACCGGCTTCGGCGGACAGGGCACCCAGCCGCTGTTCGGCAACCCCGACCTGCAGCCCGAGACCAGCACCAGCACCGAAGTGGCCGTGTACTGGCAGAGCCCGGCGGGCCACAACTTCAACCTCACCCTGTTCCGGAACGAGTTCGAGGACAAGATCACGTCACAGGCCTGTGGGCCGGGCACCACGCTCGCCTGCACGAGCGCGGGCGAATACGCCGACATCGGCTATGCCTCGAGCAGCAGGACCGTCAATCTCGACGAGGTGGTGATCCAGGGCGCCGAAGTGGCGGGGCGCTGGCAGATCAATGAGACCTTCGCTTTTCGCGCCAACTACACCTTCACCGACAGCGAGCAGAAGAGTGGAAGCGAGATCGGCCTTCCGCTGGGCAACAGTGCGCGGCACATGGCCAACGCGACGCTCGACTGGCAGGCCAGCGAGCGGTTGAGCATGTTCCTGACTGCCGAGGCCCGCTCCAAGCGCTACTTCGCCCTGCATACGATCACCCAGGAGCCCCTCTACTACCGCGACTACGAGGTGCTGCACCTGGGCGCGTCCTTCAAGCTCAACGAGCACGTCACGCTCAACGGCCGCATCAACAACCTGCTCGACCGGGATTTCACGACCTACGACACCCAGTTCCGCGAACTGGACAACACAGCCGGCTACGACGGCACCAACGAGATCCTGTATTTCGACCACTACAACAACAAGGACAAGGCCCGCGGTCTCTGGCTGAGCGTGAACCTGCGCTTCTGAGTGCAATCGCCTGCAGAGGCGGGAGGAGCGGGGGAAGCGACGTACCGCCCCCGCTCCACACCGGCCGGAACGGAACGGTCCGCCAGCAGGCAACGGGAGCGGCGCGAGACCGGTCGATCGCCGAGCGGATATCGGCTCGGTCAAGGCAGCGCGGCGCCGCGTGCCGGTGTCGGCGCCCGGCGGACATTGCAGCCGCAGCCCGCTCAGTCCCCGGGCCGGGCGTGCCTGGACGAGTTGGTGAAGACGTAAGCCACTATCGCCTCGGGCCCCCAGTCCGCGAAAAGGCCTGGGGCCAGTTGACCAAACGTATGCCCGGGCTACGCCGTTCCAGGAAGACTTCAAGCCGGCTGCCCAAGATGGTTCCTGCTTTGGTTCTCCAACAGTGGCCGGACATCCGGCAGCTGCCATTGGGAGCCCTCCCCGGCTCAGGCAACGGGCAGGCGCGGTAGGCCGCAGGCAGCATCGGGCACTGCTCGGCCCGGAGCTGCAGAGTTCCAGAGTCCCAGACGCCCAGAGTAGAGGCTCCGCGCGGCTGCGCCGCGGAATGCGACCGTACCAGCAGCCATTCCGGGCCGAGTGGCCGAGCGGCCATCTCCGCAGGATGTCCGCGGCTTCAGACGTTCGAGGGAAACGCCACCTTTCTTTCCCCCCGCTGATACGGCGCCAGGCCCACTACCTTGAGCAGCCCGGCTGATCGCTCTTCAAACCCGGCAGGGATCACGCCCGTGTCGCATCACTGAACTTCCCAAGTAGCAGCGAGCCCCCACCATCGAGCACATAACGGCTGCGCAGCTCGGATGCGCGCAACAGCAACGTATCACCGCACTCGAGCGGTGGCAGCGCGGTCCTCGCCAGACACGCCTGCCCGGCCAGCACGTGCACAAGCCAACAGTCTCCGGGATCTACGAAAACCAGCATCGTGCCGACGAGCGGGCGCAACCAGGTCGACGCCTCGACGAGGTCGGGGCGCCACATCAGGTTGAGCGCGCTGACACCCGGGCCGACGGGCTCGCCCTGCAGCCCGCGCTCTCCCGAAAAACGTAAGCGTGCGTACGGTGGCTCCAGGTCTACGACCTCGCCATCATCGAACCGCAGCCTCAGCCCATCGCCGCTCAGCAACATCTGTTCGCGCTCGGCGCCGTCGAATCGCGAGAACGCGGCAGCCTGTCCGATCTCCGCGATCGAGATCCGCCAACGCCAGCCACCGCCATCCGAAGCCGGTTCCGCGTGGATTTCCCGCGTCCAGCCCAGGTCGTTTCGCCAACGCACGCGCCGGGCCTCGTTCGCGGGCAAAAACTGGATGTCAGCTGATGCGCTCATCCCGGCAGTCTAGATCGGTATGCCCAAGGAGCATCCATCCACCTGCCCACGGTCTGCAGGGCACAAGCGCTCACGCATGGCGATCGGCTTTCCAGCCCCTGGCACGGGACATGCACCGCCAGGTTTTCATCTGCCCACAAAGGGTCGCCCGCGTTCGCATCCAATGCGAGGCGGGCGACGATTACGTCCCTGTAACGGCATCCTGCCGGTCCCGTGGAGCATCCTGCTCCTCGACTGCCGCCAGCACTCCATGTGCGGGCGGCAGCGATGGGGCAAGTCAGCGCAGTGGCGCTGCCCCCTTGTTCGCTGCGGCGGCAGCCGCAGGTGCCGCGGGCTTCGGTCGGGCAGCTGCCGGGCGGGCCGCAGCTGCACCGACTTCGATGCGATCGACGTTCTGCTCCACCGTCCTCATCCCGATCCCCTTCACCATCGCCAGCTGTTCGGCGCTCTTGAAAGGACCGTTCTCGTTCCGGTAAGCAACGATGGCCTCGGCCTTCGCCTGTCCTACGTTGTGGAGCGCCCGCGCCAGCGTTGCCGCATCGGCGGTGTTGATGTTGACCTTCTGGGTGTCGTTGGCGAATGCGGTGCCTGCAAGCAGCAGCGACAGGCACAGCGACACAAACATGGCCCGAATCGACTTCATGTCTAACTCCTTGGTATTGGGTGGAATCCATTCCCGACCGGCGATGCTGCGTCCTTGCCGGTACTGCCAGTCTTCCCAACACCAGGTCGACAGGATATCCGCCGCGCGGTTGGCCACTAACCAGCTAATTGCCCGCAGTGGCGTAGGAAAAATCCTACAAAGTCCCTGCGCGCTAGAATTGGACAACCCACGCAACCGGAGTCTCCCCCATGGACACCCGCCAGGCCGACCGCTTCGTCGGCGCCAAGTGGGACGATGACATCGTCCCCCAGCTCGTCGAATACATCCGGATCCCGAACAAGTCGCCGATGTTCGACGCCGACTGGGTCGCGAACGGGCATATGGAGCGCGCCGTCGAGCTGATGTCCGACTGGGCGCGGGCGCAGGCGATTCCGGGCATGTCCCTTGAAGTCGTGCGCCTTGAGGGCCGCACTCCGGTGATCTTCATCGAGATCCCGGCCGCGAACGGTGGCAGCGACGACGATTGCGTGCTGCTGTACGGACACCTCGACAAGCAGCCGGAAATGACCGGCTGGGATGACGACCTGGGCCCCTGGAAGCCGGTCCTGCGGGACGGCAAGCTATATGGCCGCGGCGGCGCCGACGACGGCTATGCGATCTATGGCTCGCTCACCGCGATCCTCGCGCTGCACGAGCAGGGCCTGCCGCACGCGCGCTGCGTGGTGCTGATCGAGGCGTGCGAGGAATCGGGCAGCTACGACCTTCCCGCATACGTGGACCATCTCGCCGAACGCATCGGCAAGCCGTCGCTGGTCGTCTGCCTGGACTCGGGTTGCGGCAACTACGAGCAGCTGTGGTGCACCACTTCACTGCGCGGGCTCACGGGCGGCAATCTTTCGGTCAAGGTGCTCGACGAAGGAGTGCATTCGGGCGACGCGTCGGGTGTCGTGCCGTCGAGCTTCCGACTGCTGCGCCAGTTGCTCTCGCGCATCGAGGACGAACGCAGCGGCCGAATCCTCCTGGAAGGACTGCACGCCGAGATTCCGGCCGAACGCCTCGAACAGGCGCGCCGCGTGGCCGACGTGCTCGATGTTGCGGTCTACGACAAGTTCCCGATGACGGGCGCGCTCCGCCCGATGTTTCCCCAGGACGCCGACGAAAAACCCAGCGAAGACCTGTCCGAACTCGTTCTCAACCGCACTTGGCGGCCGGCATTGTCGGTCACCGGGATCGACGGCATGCCGCCCTTGCAGTCTGCGGGCAACGTGTTGCGTCCGCATACCGCGGTCAAGCTGTCGCTGCGACTGCCCCCGACCGTCGACGGGAAGCGTGCTGGCGAATTGTTGCAGCAGGCGCTGCTCGCAGACCCGCCGAACGGAGCCACGGTCACCCTGGTGCTGGAGAAGGCCGCCACCGGCTGGAACGCGCCGACGATGTCGCCATGGCTCACCCGGGCCATCGAAGATGCCAGCCAGGCGTTCTTCGACAAGCCCGCGATGTACATGGGCGAAGGCGGCTCGATCCCGTTCATGGGCATGCTGGGGGAGAAGTTCCCCGGTGCGCAGTTCATGATCACCGGGGTCCTCGGACCGCATTCCAACGCGCATGGTCCCAACGAGTTCCTGCATATCGACATGGGCAAGCGCGTCACCAGCTGCGTGGCGAAAGTAATTGCCGACCATCACCACGCCAGCCAGCGCGGCGAAACCCGCGGCGTCGCTGTCGCCGCCGACAGTGGTTCGCGACACGGCGCCCACGGCTGCTGCTGAAAGTCAGACGGGCCGGCGCGTGCGCCGGCCCGTCCACGGTCGCCAGAAAAAACCGAACTCAGTGAGAGGCCGCGAGGTAGTCGAGGACCTGCTCTGCGAGTACATCAGGATCGTGCAGCATCGCGTCCAGCCTGATGTCAGGTGTATCCGGCGCTTCATAAGGCGCATCCACCCCGGTGAAGTTGGGAAGCTCACCGCGACGCGCCTTGGCGTACAGACCCTTCGGATCACGGCGCTCGGCCTCGGCGAGCGGCGCATCCACGAACACTTCCACGAAGTCGCCCGGATCGAACAGGCTGCGCGCCGCCGCGCGCTCCGCGCGATAGGGCGAGATGAAGCTGACGAGGACGATCAGGCCGGCGTCGGTCATCATCCGCGCGACTTCGGCGACACGCCGAAGGTTCTCCACTCGATCAGCCTCCGTGAAGCCGAGGTCGCGGTTGAGCCCATGCCGCACGTTGTCGCCGTCAAGCAGATAGGTATGAAGGCCTCGAGCATGCAGGGCACGCTCGACCCGGTTTGCCACGGTCGATTTGCCGGCGCCCGACAAGCCGGTGAACCAGATGCATCGAGGACGCTGCCCCTTCATTCGAGCGCGGGCGGCCCGATCGACATCAAGCACCTGCCAATGCAAGTTGTCTGCGCGACGCAGGCCGTGCCGGATCATTCCGGCACCCAAGGTCGCGAAGGACACCGGATCTACAAGAATGAACGCACCGAGGACCCGGCTTTTCGAGTAAGCGGAGAACGCGAAAGGCGTATCCAGGGCAAGCGTGACGCGACCGATACCATTGGCCTCCAGGCGCTTCTCCGCGAGCGGTTGCAGGGTGACGGGATCGAAGCGAGATTTCAGCTCCCCTATCCTTGCGCCGCCGGTCCTGCCCGCACTGCGGAACAGGTATCGCCTGCCGGCTACGAGCGGAGCATCGGCGAACCACAGTACATCGGCTTCCAGTTGATCACTGAATTCCACCTGCGCGTTGTCCGCGACGAGCACATCCCCGCGGCCCGCGTCGATCTCCTCGTCAAACCGGACGCTGATCGCACTGCCTGATTTGGCGCTCTCCACCTCTGATCCGGCATCCAGAATCCCGGCGATCGAGACATCGCGCCCCCCAGGCGCGACGGAGAGACGTTGACCACGCGTTACTTCCTTTCCTTGCCAAGTCCCGGCATACCATCGCGCTCCGTCCGGGCCCCGGCTGAGGAGCTGGATCGGGAGGCAATCGACTTCGTCAGCACGTGACGGCTCGGGCAGGTCTTCGATTGTTTGAAGGACCGTCGGGCCGTCATACCAGGCAAGTCGAGCCGACGACTCCGAAACATTGTCGCCATCGGCTGCCGCCACTGGAATCGCCGTTACATTCTCAAGGCCGAGAGCTTCACAGTGGACCCGGTACTTCTCAACGATCCCGCTGAAGAGATCCTGCCGGAAATCAACCCGATCCATCTTGTTCACCGCCAACACGATATTCCGCACTCCGAGAATCGAGGCGATCGCCGTGTGGCGAAGGGTCTGCAGCGAAAGTCCCTTCGCCGCATCGACCAGCAGGATCATGGCGTCCGCGGTCGATGCCCCGGTCGCCATATTGCGGGTGTATTCCACATGCCCGGGACAATCCGCAATGAGAAACCGCCGGCGGGATGTGCGCAGGTGTCTCCACGCAACATCGATCGTGATGCCCTGCTCCCGTTCGGCCGCCAGGCCATCCAGTAGAAGTGCGTAGTCAGGCTGCGACCCGCGCGTGCCGTGTTTTGCGCTCGCCGCCTGCAGCGCAGCCAACTCGTCATCCGGCACATTCTCCGCCGCGTAGAGCAAACGGCCTATCAGGGTGCTCTTGCCGTCGTCGACGCTTCCACAGGCGACAATCCGCAAAGTTTTACCGACCATCAGAAATACCCAGCACGCTTTTTCTCTTCCATACCGGCACCATCCACATGATCGATCGCGCGGCCCGCGCGTTCCGAGAGCCGCCCGCTTTCCATTTCCATAAGGATCTGATCGACATTCTCCGCCGACGACTCCACGGCGCCCGTCAAGGGGTAGCACCCGAGCGTTCTGAAACGCACCCGACGCTCCCGGACCTCCTCCCCTGGCTGCAGCACGAAACGCGCATCATCTACCACAAGCAACATACCGCCCCGCTCCACCACTGGCCTGGGGGCGGAGAAATACAATGGGACCACCGGAATATTTTCCTGTCGGATATAGCGCCAGACGTCCCGCTCGGTCCAATTCGATAGTGGGAACACCCTCACGCTTTCGTCCTCTCGGACCTTTGCGTTATAGAGATTCCAGAGCTCGGGGCGCTGCCGACGCGGGTCCCAGCGCTGCTCGGAATCCCGAAACGAGAAAACACGTTCCTTGGCTCGCGACTTTTCTTCGTCACGCCTCGCCCCGCCAATCGCCGCGTCGTAACGCCCGGCCTCCAGCGCCTGCTTGAGCGCCAACGTCTTCATGATTTCGGTATGCAGTGCCGCTCCATGAGTCAGCGGCCCGACACCATCGCGAATGCCGTCCGGATTCGTATGTACGCGAAGCTCCAGACCGGTTTCGACAGCACGCTGGTCGCGGAATGCAATCATCTCGCGAAATTTCCAGAGCGTATCGATGTGCAACAGCGGAATCGCCGGAACTGCCGGCGCGAATGCTTTCAGCAGCAGATGCAGCAGTACCGAACTGTCTTTCCCGATCGAGTACAACATCACCGGGCGACGGCTTTCCATTGCGACTTCGCGCAGTATGTGGATGCTCTCCGCCTCCAGCTCCGCAAGATCATTTTCAACGGTCTGCATGACATCTCCGACACCCCGGACGGGCAGCCAATTGTCGTTGATCGACAAGGGGAGGGGCAACGCCGCGCCAACACGAAACACGAAACACGGCATCTTCGGCTGAAGCAGACGGACGCAGTCAACAGACCTCTTCGGATATCGCGAGTGCTTTTTCGCCCTCTGCCCGGCGAGAGGCTGGCTATGGGCACAGTAGTTGCTCAGGGACGACGCACGGCGTGTCGCCCTATCAGTGGGCCCACCTCCCGCCGGCTGCCGGAGACGACTGCCGACCCGTCGACTTGCTCGGAGGCTTTCAGCCGGAGGCGTCGACGGGCCGGACAGGGCGCGCGTCGCTTGCGCGGCGGCGCATGATCCAGTTGAACAGCGGCGTTGCCATCAGCGTGGTGACGATCGCCATCAGCACCAGAATCGAGAACAGCCCCTGCTCGATGACGCCGGCCTGCAGGCCGATGTTGATGAGGATCAACTCCATCAACCCACGTGCGTTCATCAGCGCACCGATTGCCTGGGCATCCCGCGGGCTCTCGCCCGCAAGCCGCGCTGCAGCCCAGCACGCCAGGCCCTTGCCCGCAAAGGAAGCGACGAGGATTACGGCTGCGGCCAGCAGCAGCTGCGGCGCCATCACCAGACCCAGGTCGGTCTTCAGGCCGGAAAAGGTGAAGAACATCGGCAGGAAGAACACCACCACGAAGGGCTGCAAGGTCTCGCGCACGCGATCGACCAAGGCGCCCTTGGGCATGCACGCGCCAAGCAGGAACCCACCGAACACCGCGTGGATGCCGATCGCGTCCATCATCCACGCGCTCAGGCAGAACAGGATCAGCATGACGGCGAGCATCGTTGCGCTCAGGGGGGCGTCCGGGCGGACCGCGTCTGCAAGGCGACGCAGCAGGCGTCGCCCGACCAGCAGCATGAACACCGCATAGGCAATGCCGCCCCCGATCGCCACCCAGGCGCTGTCCCAGCTCCCGCCAAAACTCGCCAGCACCACGGCGAGGATGCACCAGGCGGCCGCGTCGTCCACTGCGCCGGCAGTCAGGGCGAGCGTGCCGAGCGGACTACCGGCCAGGCCGCGCTCGTGGATGATCCGGGCAAGCATCGGGAAGGCGGTGATCGCGATTGCCGCGCCGAGGAACAAGGCCGCATCGGATTGCCTGACCGTGGCGGAAAACAGACCCGGCACATCCAGCAGCCACGGCGTGATCAGGAACGCGAGCGCGAACGGCACCGCGATGCCCGCCACCGACACCGAAAACGCGCCCCGGAAGCGGGAACGGAAATGATCGCTGCGGAATTCGGTTCCGACCAGGAACATGTACAGGCCCACGCCGAACTGCGCGAACACGTACAGCGTGTCGAGCGTCTGCGCGGGGAACAGTGCGGCCTGCACGCCGGGAAACAGCCAGCCGAGCAGCGAGGGTCCCAGGGTCACGCCGGCGATCATTTCGCCGACGACCTGCGGTTGCCCCAAGCGCTGGGCGAGCCGGCCGACAAGCCGGCAGACCAGCAGGATCACCGCGGCCTGCAGAAAGAAGAACACCGAGAGCTGGGCAGTGGGCATCGGAGGATTCCATCGCCGGAGCGGCGCGCCGGCGATGATGCGCCGGCGGCGGGCGCAGGTAAACAGTCCGGCGCCACCAACGCGAAAGGCCCGCTTGCGCGGGCCTTCGACGTTCTCGCAATGGTGGCCGGGGAGGGAATCGAACCCCCGACACGGGGATTTTCAATCCCTCGATTCTGATTCCTGCACTTTCCGGAAACGTCCGCGACATATATATAAGCCACTGATTATACAAGACATTGTCGTCTGAGATCGTCCAGCACCGTCCACCCCGAGCCGCGCACGAACGGCCACCGAACGGCCACCGCCGTGCTAGCATCCCCACGGCCACCAGATGGGGACTTCAGGAATGCCGCAGATCACAGTTCGGGGACTGAGGGCGCTGCGCCTCGGGGGAGAGATTTCCGACAAGGCCCCGCGCGGAGCCGGCGCCCTCTCTGCCAGGAAACGCGCTAGCGGTAGCGTCATGTTCTATTTCCGCTACACCACGCCCGATGGCGCGCGCGATCCCTACCCCCTTGGGGAATGGGACGGCACGGGTGGACCGCTGTCACTGGAAGGTGCGCGCGTCCGTGCCAACGAGCTATCAGCGCGCTATCGCGCCGGGGCGCGTGACTTGCGGGCCGTGCTGGAGACTGAAGAACGCGAGGCGCGCCGGGAGCGCGAGGCCGTGGCCCGGGCGGAAAGCGACGCGAAGGCGCGCGCCGGGGCAACCCTCGGGGCACTTCTGGACGCCTATGCGGACGCCTTGGAATCACGCAAGCGTGCGAGCGCATCAGCAGTGCGGGCCGCTCTGCGGCGCCATGTCTGTGAGGCTTGGCCGCTCCTTTGGCAAACCCCGGCGGACGATGTGACCACCGACGATCTAATGCCAATCCTGACCCGCCTCACCGACAACGGGAAGCTGCGCGAGGCGGCGAAGGTACGCTCCTACCTGCAAGCTGCCTACAACGCCGGAATGCGGGCCAGAACGACTGCAAGCGCAACCCCTGCCCTTCGCTCCCTACGCATTCGAACGAACCCCGCGCGCGACCTCGGGACCATTGAAGGCGCCTCAAAGGCCCGTGAGCGAGCCCTGAGCGTCGCCGAGCTCCGCGCTTACTGGACGCGCGTCCGCGACATGCCCGATCAGGAGGGCGCCTGCCTCCGCTTTCACCTCTTATCGGGAGGCCAGAGGCTTGACCAGATGGCGCGGCTCACGCTTGCCGACTACGACGACGAGCAGGCCACTATCACCATTCGCGATATGAAGGGCCGGCGAAGCTCCGCGCGCGTGCATGTCGTTCCTCTGATTCCTGAGGCTGTCTCCGCGATGGTCGCGATGCTTCCCGCCATGCCTGAGGGAGAACTCGGGAACGCCGACGGCGGGCGGCGTCATCGCGAGGGAGATTTCCTGTTCACCGCCACCGCTGGCAAATCTGGAATGGCTTCGTCCACGGCATACCTGCGGTGCCGAGAGGTGATGGAGGCGATGCTAGAAGCTAAGGAGCTCCCCGGCGGCACGTTCTCTCTAAACGACATTCGTCGCACCGTAGAGACTCGCTTAGCGGACCTAGGGGTTCATTCGGACGTGCGCGCGCAACTGCAGTCCCATGGCCTCGGCGGCGTACAAGCTCGCCACTACGACCGCCACGACTATCTACACGAGAAGCGGGAAGCGCTAGAGCGCCTGCACCAGCTGATCAGTGGCAGCGGCTCCAAGGTGGTGCCGCTGCGGAAGACGACCTCGGCGGCTTGAAGCGCCGTTTTGTCGCAAAAATTCGAGGCGGGTTGAATACATCAGGCAATGCCGATTCCCCCCGTAGGGGGGTTCTTCGGCTGTCCTGTCGGTCGACGCTGGTCGATTGGCCCGCACCCCTACAGAAGCAAGAGCCCCGAGTGGAGTCCGCCCGGACAAACGGATGCGTTCGCGCATGCCGGTGGTGGTCGACGACCTCGGGACTCGGCCACAGCGCACGCCCTATTGACCCGTCCAAAGCCAGCCGTGCGTCATGGATGCCTGCCGCACGACATCACGTCGAAGCCGTGTCCGTGACTGGGCGCCCTGCCTTTGCAGATCATCCCCTGCTTAGGCTCTCAGCGACCCTCAGGCGACTCAACGGCCACCCATAGGCCACCATCCGGCTGGCTATGCTGCATGGATCGCTATCGATCCTCACAAGTCATTGATCTCAAATGACCATTAGAGCTCGCAGCGCCAGGAACAGGGGGATTAATACTCCCCACGCCAACACTAAGAGTGCCGAGCGTGCCGATTGGCACCCACCCCAGGCAGACCACAACCCTCCACGGGCATCCGATTAGGGGGCACCCCAGCCAGACGATGACCACCGGCTTCGGCCGATTAGGGGCCACCCCCAGCTAGACCACAGCCGTCCATGGGTGTCCGATCACCCTGCACTCCAGCGAGAGATCGATTGTCGACACAGATCGATTGGAGCTGACCCCAGCTAGACCAAGGCCGTCCAAGCTCGTCCGATTAGGGCGCACCCCAGTAAGAGCAACAACGGCCACAGCCACCCGCACCGGCCGTCTCAGCAGTGAACGCCTTTTCCCCGCGATTCCTCTCGCGAGCGGGCGTATCGGTTTTTCCGATTTTGGAATACCCAGCCAGTCCACGGAAGTCCGCACGTTTCCGATTAGGGCGCACCCCAGCACAACTGCCACCGCCACCCGCATCGGCAGATGTGCCGCGACGCCCTGCCTGTCCCTTTTGCCCATCAACCCGGGGAGCCCCTCAGGCACCCCCAAGGAACCCTCATGCGCCTCCCAGCAGGAACCCGAAAGCTCATCACCTTTGACGATGAGGTCATCAGCCGAAACGCCGAGCGCTCGACCGGCGGCGCTCCCTTCGTGATCGTCGTCGACGAAACCGAGACCGGCCCGGTCGCTCACCGCGCCAGCAGCTTCACTGCAGTGGGCGGGCTGGATCTCTGGTATCAGCAACTGACACCCGTCACCCTGACCCGGCATATCAAGCGGCACGCCGTATGGTCGACCACAGGCGATGTCTACTTGGACGAAGAGCCCCCCGCCCCAAGGGTCACGAAGACTTCGAAGGCCTCGAAGGTGACCGCATGAGCACCACAGGTGCCGGCGCGGTCGACGGCAAACCCCACGAGACCGCTCGTCTCATCGCCACAGTCGAAGCCCTGAGGACAATCCGCTCCGCAATGGCGGCAAAAGCTGGCCGGGAGATCCCCTTCGAAGTGGTCGCCCGGGAAGCTGAAAGCCTTCTCAGGCCTGTCCGCAAGGCTGGCGAGGCTCGCCCCTACTGTTCGACTGTCCAGTACCTCGATGACATCGCTCGGGTGCTCGACACGCATCGGCCGGAAGAGGTCAATGAAGAGTTGCAGCGCCTCTGGCACCTGCTGCTACCTCGCTGAGTCCTTACCACCGCACCTAGAGACCCGTCCAAGCCCCGCCCCTTCCCGACCTACCGGGCAGGGGTGGAGGGGCGCTATTTGCGCGGGAATCACGGCTGTCGCCCTTAACCATCAATCCAGAGAGAACAGAGCATGACTTACGACCGCAACCGCCTGCAGAACGCACAGAGCACCATCATCGCGACCCCGACGACTTCAGCCGCGGCATTCGACCAGCTGCTATCCGCCTCAATGGCACGCGGTCACAGTGGCAAGGAAGACCCACGCCACGAACTCGACAACAGCCGTACGGGGAACACCGCGCCCGACGACATCACCGGCCAGGTACAGCGCCGCATCGACAAGGTGCGCAACAAGCTCGACGGCGGGAGCGTGCCGGACTATCTGCGCCGCGGACTGGAAATGGAGCTCCACCAGCTGACAACCTCGGCGCTCCCCTATGCACAGCTGCAGGCCGAACAGCTTCGTCAGCGAAAGGCGCGCTAGAAGCCCTCACCGTCGAGCCCTAAGGCGATCCCGAGGCACCCATAGGGGCATCGCTCCGGGTCGGCATCTGCCAACGCTCAAATAGCGGATATGCACGGGAGAGGGGGCGCACCACCGTCCCTGATCCCCGGCAGTCCCTGAGGAGGCCTTGGGGAAGATCCTGAGGAACCCGGAGGGTTTCTCTTAGGGAGGGAGCTATGAGAAGGAACCTAAGGAAAGGAACCTATAGAAACCCTTAGGGGTTTTAGGGTAGCAGACTCGATCGAATTTATCAATCAGGAATCGACCCTTATTTGGTCGACCAGAGAGCCGGCACAGCCCGGCTCTTCTCATTTCTGGAACCCATCAATGACCAATACACCCACGCCCGCTTTGAAGGGCGCTCGTTGCCAGTGCCCGACGTGCGGCCTCGTCTTCGGCGGAGAGTCGATCTTCGATCGTCATCGCAAAGGCCGTTTCGACGTGTCACCACCGCACCCAGAGGCCCGCCGATGTCTCACCGCTGCAGAACTGCGGGCAGGTCGCATGATCCCCAATGAATTCGGAGTATGGCGCCGCCCCCGCATCGCACCAGGAGCGACCGTATGAAAAGCTCGATTCACACCGCTCCCGAGTTGGGAGAGACAGGGGTCTCGTTCAAGCTTCCAAGGATGCCCGGAGCGCGCTGCCTAGCGGACTGGCGCGAGATTGCCTTCGACGAGCAACGAACAAACGCAGAGCGCGCACACGCGTTGCGCATGATTGAGAGAGGGGAGCGCGCTGAGGCGCAACTCTTGGCGCAGGAGCTCACAGCTCGGCGAAGTCGCGAGATTGAGCTATGGCAGGCCAAGACAGCGGAGAAGCTGCACCTTGTGCGTTCAATGTCCATCGAGCTTGTTGACTGGATGCAGAGGAGCGAGCGTCCCCAAGCCTATTGGCGAGTGTTTCCAGAGTTCAATAGAGAGGTTGGGCTCTTAAAGAAGCGATTGAAAACGCTTCGAAAGGACGCCGCTACAAACGCGGTCCAAGCCCAGTTCCTAGCGGACCACAGGGAGCTCATCGACGCTATCGACGGTCGTTGAATAGGCATGGAGTCTTCGGCAGGTTGCCGCACTAAGCAACGCCACGAAGGGACGTAGCCTTGAATAAGTTGCTAAACATGACTCCTGGAAGCCTGCCGATAAGCGTCGCCGGCCTTCCCCTCCAGCGAAGCGAGAGCAACTTGAACCCTCTCAAAGATCTGCGGGTCGTAGCCTTGTTCGACCTTGAGCCGCTTCACGGCCGCCGTTGCTTCAGCCAGAGATAGCTCGAACACACAACTGCAGTGACCATGCTCCGCCCAGCTCAAAGTGACATGAAAGGCCCGTAGATCAGAATTCGCCGACACCAGAATTTGCGGAAACCCGTTGAAAGAGAACCCATTGACACGAAGGTCTTCAATTGCTGCCGCTGCGACCGCCCCCGCTACGTCAGCGCGTGAGAAACCGTACTGCGTGAAATGCGTCATGTGCGAATCCTTCTGCGCGGCCTAAGAATGAGTTGATTCGTGCCACAAAGTGGAATCGGGTTGAACCAATTATTAGTGGTCACCACTCATGCAACTCTCGGAACGCGAGCATTTGCATGAGCGCTTCCTCTGTACTGAACAATGAGAAGGCATTGATATTCATCGCATCAAGTTTTCGGAGTAGCTCCCTCCTAAGCCTTGCTGGGATAAGAAACTTCTCAAGCCGATCATACTGATCACTCGCTGATCCCATTGCCTGTTCGTGAGGATGGAAACACCACTTGTCATCGATCATGGCTATGCAGGCGGTGTATTCGGACTGCTGCGTGAAGTGACGCTTGTGGGCTGGAATGTACCGGCCTAGAGTTGCGATCTCAGGCGCACCTACCCAGCCGCTCTTACCATGACCAAGATTCTCCACGTACATATACAGCGCCGAATCTTCATCACTCTCCGGACCGGAGCAAGCAAAATAGATGGCAACGTAGAGAGATCTACTCCAGTCGAGTAGCGGCGTTGGAAACCCATGATGCCTTAGGTACACCATGAACTCAGGCTGGCCCTCAAGGAATGCAACTTGCGACAGACCGAAAGCATATCCCTTAGTCTTTTGGTTGCCCGAATGGAAGGAAAACTCCCTGTCCGTGTACGCCTTAACGGCCGGCTTAACCCTGCTCAAGTAGCGTACGTATTCGTCAAGATCCAGGTTCTTCTTACCGAAGCGCTCCAGCGTTGTATCCAGCGTCCAACTTGCTCGTGACTGCCCTCTAAAAAGGACTGGGGAAATGTAAGCGTACTCGTGCGGCTTCCTGGCTCGACACTCAGCATCAAGCGAGGAGGCAAGCTCCTCTAGCTCACGAAGACTTGTAATTGCAATTGGATGCGTCGCCAAAGTGACCTCTAACGCTTGAAATTAAGCCGCTCCGCGAATCCGCATCGGCTTGAATGATTGTTAGGCGCTTGGCCCCGCTAGCCGCATTGCAAGCACTGACAGGGAGTAGAGAATAGCCAATAGGCCGCAGCCAACCAAGAACCAAAGGATATATCGCACAACTGCAGGCGGCCGAACTGTGGGGAGCACATTCACGATCTTTGCGGCGCCGCCATCTACCTCGGTCTCAGTGTTGACCTGATGCCAAAGCAAGGGTGGAAAGTACAAATACGCGATCGTGATCTGCTTGTGCGGAGCAAGGCGCGGTATCAAGATTTCTTTGCCGCCACCCGGTAAATCAACGATCTCGTACTGGATGTCCGGATAAATGTGAAAGTCCGGCAGCACGTAATGGCCAACGCGTAC
The DNA here is from genome assembly GCF_003813845.1 of Luteimonas sp. 100069. Lineage (NCBI taxonomy): Bacteria > Pseudomonadati > Pseudomonadota > Gammaproteobacteria > Lysobacterales > Lysobacteraceae > Luteimonas > Luteimonas sp. 100069. The sequence continues at coordinate 651,992 of NZ_RPFN01000001.1, read as the reverse complement.
ATTTGAAGCAGCTGTTCTGCGGGGGTTTTTTATGACTATGGAATGCGTGTTGACAGTGATTGGGTTTGCCGCCTGATGCATAGTCACTGCAGAAGCATGGAGCAAAAAGCTAATGACCCTCGGGCGACCTGCAAGAAACCGATCAAACCATGCGCCGACAAACAGCGCCAGTATCGGCGAAGCCAGCGTTACGACGAGCCCCCAATTGATGGTCATTCTAGAACCCTCTCAATGTGCCTAAGCAGCATTCGCCCCCGGTCGGGGGTGTTGCGCTGAGTATGGGGTGAGTGTCTGGTCGTCGCCTAGCGGAATTCCGACGGCGCCCCACCCACTTGTTACAGGCAGATGGTTGAAAGATGTCGTGCCAAGCCTTGCCTTCCGGCACACGCAAGTGTGCTGATCGCACGGCGCACGCGGGCTGGTAACGGCCCGCATGCAGACGTGGCGGTTCGCCCTTGATCATCTTGAAGTCGCAGGCCGGACATAGCGACGGGCGCACACTTCTCGCCCGAAAGCCAAATCGTTAACTACGGACTCGATTCGGCTGGCGGCACCTTCAGCAGATCCCGCCACGAGGCCGCTGAACTCCCTCATCACAGTCAGACTCGAGCGTTTGCGCTCGGGTCTTTTCCATTTGGAGAAGCAATGAACACCACGACCAATGCTCCGCGTCTTTTGCGGCTTCCCGACGTGAAGCGGATGACTGGCCTCGGGCGAAGCACCATCTATGCCCTCATCGATGCAGGCACGTTCCCGCGTCAGCGGAAGATCACACCAACAATTGCTGTCTGGTCTGAAGCCGAAGTCGAAGCGTGGGTTGCGCGCGTGCTTGCCGACAACTGCGCGGAGACACTAGCTGCATGAGCTCCGCACAAACGGCCACCAAGCGGCCACCAAATTAGCAATACCCCAAAAGAAAAAAGGCCTGCATCTCTGCAAGCCCTTGATCTTAGTGGTGGCCGGGGAGGGAATCGAACCCCCGACACGGGGATTTTCAATCCCCTGCTCTACCAACTGAGCTACCCGGCCACTGCGGAGGCGCATCATACGAGGCGCGCCCGCGAACGGCAACCGTTTTTCACAAAATCCGGGTCGGCGACCGATTGAGCGGTCGGTCACAAGCAGAAGTCCCGGGCTGGCGACGCGTTAACATCGACCCTTCCACCACACCGGAGCGCCGCGCATGAAACCGTGGAAACTGCTGACGATCCTGCTGATGGCCGCGGTGCTCACCGCCTGCGCGACCGGTCCACGCCGCGTCTCGGAGCCGGCCGCCAGCATCCAGCAGCTCAGCGTGGGCGCCGATGGTGCATGGGCGCTCGAACTGCGGCTGCAGAACTACAGCAGCATCCCGATGCGCTTCGAATCGGTACGCCTGGAGCTGGCGGTAGGCGGCGAATCCGCAGGTGTTCTCGAAATCGCTCCGGCACTGACGGTCGGCCCGGAATCGGCCGACATCGTCGAGGTCGCCCTGCAGCCGTCTGCGCAAGGCCGCCTGCAGGCCGCGGATGCGCTTGCCGCCGGCCGTCGCCTGGCCTACCGCATCGAAGGCACGCTGCGCGCGGCGCCCGACGATCGCGGCAGCGCCAAGGACTACAAGGTCCGCCACGAAAGTGTGCTCAGCCCCGTGCCCGGCCTTCCCGGCGTAATGCGCTGAGCAACACCCGCACGCCACGCGCACCCCTTCCACGAATACGAGCCACACCGACGCCATGAGTACCTATCACGCCCCGCTTACCGATATCCGTTTCGCGCTGCACGATGTCCTGCAGGTCGAACCCCTGTTCGCCTCACTCGGTTTCGAGGACGCCGGTCGGGAAACCCTCGATGCGGTGCTCGACGAATGCGCGCGGCTCTGCGAGACGGTACTGGCGCCACTGAACCGGATCGGCGACGAAGTCGGCGTCCGCTTCGACAAGGCGACCGGCGCGGTCACGACGCCCACGGGCTTCAAGGATGCCTATGACCAGTTCGTCGAGGGCGGCTGGACCGGCATCAGCGCTCCCGTGGAATTCGGCGGCATGGGGTTGCCGCACGGCATCGGCATCTGCCTGGAGGAGATGATCGACGCAGCCAACCTCGCATGGAGCAACTTCCCCCTGTTGTCACACGGCGCGGTCAATGCGCTGCACCACCATGGCGAGGACTGGCAGAAGGACGTCTTCCTCAAGCCACTGGTCGCCGGCACCTGGACCGGCACGATGTGCCTGACGGAACCGCAATGCGGGACCGACCTCGGCCTGCTGAAGACCCGCGCCGAACCCCAGGCCGATGGCAGCTACGCGATCACAGGCACCAAGATCTTCATCACCGCCGGCGAGCACGACCTCACCGACAACATCATCCACCTCGTACTCGCGCGCCTGCCCGATGCGCCCGAAGGCAGCCGTGGAATCTCGTTGTTCATCGTGCCCAAGATGCAGGTGGGTCGCGACGGCAGTGTCGGCACGCGCAACGCGGTGCGCTGCGGCGCGGTGGAACACAAGATGGGGATCCACGGCTCGGCCACCTGCGTCATGAACTTCGACGGTGCGCAGGGTTACCTGATCGGACAGCCCCACAAGGGCCTGATGGCGATGTTTACGATGATGAACACCGCGCGGCTGGGCGTGGGGATCCAAGGCCTCGGACTGGCGACGCGGGCCTATGAGAACGCACTGCGTTATGCACGCGAGCGCCTGCAGTCGCGCGCGCTTTCGGGCGCGAAGCTGCCCTCAAAACCGGCCGATCCGATCCTTGTCCAGCCCGATGTCCGACGCATGCTGCTGACCTGCAAGGCGCTGACCGAGGGCGGGCGCCTGCTTGCCTACCACGCCGGCTCGCTGGTCGACAGCGCCGCGCATGCCCAGGATCCGCTGGCGCGCAAGCAGGCCGACGACCTGCTCGGCTTCCTGACGCCGATCGTCAAGGGTTGCCTGACCGAATGGGGCAACGAATGTACCTATCACGCACTGCAGTGCTACGGCGGCCACGGCTACATCGCCGAGCACGGAATGGAACAGCTGGCACGCGATGCCCGGATCACCACCCTCTACGAAGGAACGACCGGCATCCAGGCGCTGGACCTGATGGGCCGCAAGACGATGCAGTTGCAGGGGGCGGGTCTGCGGGTCTTCCTCGGCATGATCGAGACCTTCTGCACGACGCATGCCGAAGACGTCGCGCTGGCCGAATTCGTCGTGCCACTGCGCGCCAAGGCGGCCGAGTGGCAACAGCTGACCCGAAGCATCGCCGAGCGCGCGGCAGCGGATCCGGAGGAGATCGGCGCAGCCGCGCACGATTACCTGTTCTTCTCGGGCTATGTCGCCCTCGCCTACTGGTGGGCACGCAGCGTCGCGGTGGCCGAGGCCTCCGCGCGCCCCGAGACCTTCAAGGCCGGCAAGCGCGAAACCGCACGCTTCTACTTCACCCGCATCCTGCCGCGCACGCTGGGCCATGCGGCAGCGATCGCGAGCGGGCCCGCGTCGCTGCTGTCGATCCCCGACGACGCGCTGGACAGCTGACCCCGAACGGCCTCGCGGTCGCTGCGTGCGGCCGCGGGGCGCTTGGACCATTGCACAAACCGTCATTGATCGGGTATATGCTCGATCGCGATGGAGGCAGACCGCGCGATCGCACGCTCGATCCCCACCGGCGCCGCAACGGGGCTGGAGTCCGGAGCTTCCTCCAAGGTTTCTGTACTCGCACCACGCCGCGACGCGGTGCGTCTGCTTGCGCTCGACGCATACGGCCGGGCGCTGAACTGGATCAGCTGGCAGGACGCAGCATGCCTGTACGCGCGAGGCGCGGTGGCCTGGACGATCGGCGACCCCTGCATCACCGTCCGCGGTGGCGTCTGCCGGGCGACCGGCGCCCGAAGCCACATGGATCTGCATCCGATCATCGCAGGCCGCAGCCACGTACGACCCGGCGCGGTCGATCCCACGCCCGCGCTGACCAACACCGCCCTGTTTGCCCGCGACCACCAGCTGTGCCTGTACTGCGGCCGTCGCGCTGGCCGGCAGACGCTCACGCGCGATCACGTCTCGCCACTCTCGCGCGGCGGACTCGACATCTGGGAGAACGTGGTCTCGGCATGCTTCCAATGCAACTCGCGCAAGGGCGCGCGTACGCCCCAGGAGGCATTGATGCCACTGCTGGCAGTGCCGTTCCGGCCGAGCTGGATCGAGCATCTGATCCTGAGCAACCGCAACATCCTTGCCGACCAGATGGCTTTCCTGACCACCCATCTGCCGCAACGCCGACGCCAGGAGCATGCGGTTTGAGCAGGTAGGCGCGCACATCGCCTGCGGCAATGGCTAAACTCCGGCCTTGGCGCGCATCGCGCCGCGTCGCCGGTACCTCCTGCATGACACTGACCATCGCGCTGAGCGGAATGGACAACGCGACCGAGACCGCACTGCGCGCGGCATTTTCGGGCGCCAACGCGCAACTGGGCGGACGCTTCGTCCTGACCGCGGAATCCGAGGCCGCGCACGTGATCGTCGACATGGACAGCATGTACGGCCCGATGAGCTGGCTGCGCCTGCACGCGTCGGGCAAGCAGATCATCGGTCTGACCTCGGCGCCGCGCGTGCAGACCCATTTCCGGCTCGGGCGCCCCTTCGACGACAACGCCATGGCGACGCTGCTGCGCGAGGTCGCGGCAGCGCAGGAGGTCGAGGTGGATGCGCCGGCGACCGCGCCTGCTGGCGAGTCCCCGGCAGTCGCGACCGACGATGCCAGTGAGGCGACCACGACACCTGCCCCGGAAGCCGCGCCGGCCGTCGCCCGCGCAAGCGGCGATCCGTCCCCGCTCGAAGCGGGCGACATTCCGGTATTCCCGGACGAGGCTCCGCGGCCGCTGGACATCGCGCCGCCGATGCCCGCCTCGCTCGAAGCGTCCGCTGCGGCGCCCATGCCCGCCTCGCCCGAAGCGCCCGCCGCCGCTCCCCTTCCGGAGGCGGAGCCGGAGACCGGTCGCGCATTGCCCTTCGTGAGCTGGATCGCGACCGGCGCGCTGCGCGGACGCCGGCGTTTCCGCAGCGACACCGGCCCGACGCTGTGGCTCGACTTCGATGCGCAGCACTACCACGGCCCCGCCACGCTCAAGCCCCTGACCCAATACTTCAACGGCGCGGTCACTGGAGATGTGTTCGAGGCGGTTGACGCGGCCACCTGGTCGGCCAACGCGCTCGTCGCCGGCCCGCCACAGCCACTGTCCCGGCTGCTGTGGCTCGGCGGCCTGCTGGAAGGAGACGGCACCACCCTCGTGCCTGGCTACGACCCGGAGGCGCGCTACCAGCTCAGCAAATGGCCGCAGACCGAACGCGAGTATCCCCGCCACTTCAGGATCGCGACCGCGATGATGAAGGGCCCTGCAACGCTCGACGAGATCATTGCGGCCAGCGGTGTGCCGGCTGAAGAGGTGATCCGTTTCGTGAACGCGAATCTGGTCACCGGCTATGCCGAGCCGTTCATCGAGACGCCCGAGCCTGTAGAGACGCCGGAGCGGAGTGGCGGCTTTTTCTCGCGGCTGCGCCGCCGCTGACCGCCGCCGACATCAGGCAGCGCGGTCGCGCTGCGTGACGCCAGCCGGGGGCCCGCGGCGTACAATGGGCCCATGATCGACTCCACGCGCTATCCGCGCCTTGCGCGCATCGACGGGCCGTCCGACCTGCGCCAGTTCGACGAAGCCGAGCTCCCCGCGATCGCCGACGAGCTGCGCGCCTACCTCATCGAATCCGTCGGCAAGAGCGGTGGCCATTTCGGCGCCGGCCTCGGCGTGATCGAACTGACCACGGTCCTGCACTACCTCTACGACACCCCCCACGATCGCATCGTCTGGGACGTCGGGCATCAGACCTATCCGCACAAGATCCTGACCGGCCGTCGCGACCGCATCCACACGGTCAAGCAGAAGGATGGCGTCGCGCCGTTTCCAAAGCGCGAGGAGTCCGAGTACGACACGTTCGGCGTGGGCCATTCCTCGACGTCGATCTCCGCCGCCCTGGGCATGGCGATCGCCAATGCGCGCAACGGCGACGATCGGCGCGTGGTCGCGGTGATCGGCGATGGGGCAATGACCGCGGGCATGGTGTACGAAGCCCTCAACCACGCCGGCGGCATGGAGCCCGAGCCCGACATCCTGGTGGTCCTCAACGACAATCGCATGTCGATCAGCGAAGCGGTCGGCGGGCTGACCAAGATCCTCGGCCGCGCCACCGGCAGCCGCACCCTCAACGCGCTTCGCGAAGGGGGCAAGAAGCTGCTCGGCGACAAGAACAACCCGACGGCCAAGTTCGTCCGGCGCTGGGAAGAACACTGGAAGGGCATGTTCGTGCCCTCCACGCTGTTCGAGGAGATGGGCTTCCACTACACCGGTCCCATCGACGGCCATGACGTCAAGGCGCTGACCGACACGCTCAAGACCCTCAAGGGCCTCAAGGGTCCCCAGCTGCTCCATGTCATCACGACCAAGGGCAAGGGCTACGAGCTCGCCGAGGGCGACCAGATCGGCTACCACGCGGTCTCGCCATTCGATCCGAGCCTGGGGGTCGTCGCCAAGGACGGGGGCGCCAAGAAGCCGACCTACACCGACGTGTTCGGCAGCTGGATCTGCGACATGGCAGCGGCGGATCCATTGCTTCTCGGCATCACGCCGGCGATGCGTGAAGGCTCGGGCCTGGTGCGTTTCAGCAAGGAATACCCCGCGCGCTACTTCGACACCGCAATCGCCGAACAACACGCGGTGACCCTGGCTGCGGGCATGGCCTGCGAAGGCGCCAAGCCGGTCGTCGCGATCTACTCGACGTTCCTGCAGCGCGCCTACGACCAGCTCATCCACGATGTCGCGGTGCAGAAGCTCGACGTTCTGTTTGCGATCGACCGCGGCGGCGTGGTCGGTCCGGATGGCGCCACGCATGCAGGCAATCTCGACCTGAGCTTCCTGCGCTGTGTGCCGAACATGGTCCTCATGGCGCCGGCGGACGAAAACGAGTGTCGCGCGATGCTGACGACGGGCTTCCGCCACGAAGGCCCGGCGGCCGTTCGTTACCCGCGCGGCACCGGCCCCGGCGTCGCGATCGAGACGAAGCTCGAAACCATGCCCATCGGCAAGGCAGAGCGGCGCCGTCGCGGCAGGCGCATCGCCCTGCTGGCGTTCGGTGCGATCGTGCCCGCCGCCGAGCAGGTCGGCGAGGCGCTCGACCTGACGGTCGTCAACATGCGCTTCGTGCGCCCGCTCGACCGTGCCCTGCTGCTCGAGCTCGCCGCGACCCACGACGGCTTCGTGACACTGGAGGACAACGTCGTCGCCGGTGGCGCCGGCTCGGGGGTCGCGGAACTGCTCAGCGCGGAAGGCGTCACGATACCGATGCTGCATCTCGGCTTGCCCGACGCCTTCCAGCACCATGCCTCTCGCGAGGACCTGCTCTCCGAAGCCGGGCTCGACGTCGACGGCATCCGCGAGGCGGTTTTGCGGCGCTGGCCGGACCTGCGCAGCGGCAGCAACACCCTGCAGGCCGCCGCCGGCTGATCCGGCGGCGCTACGGCCCTGGGATCAGGGCTTCAGGCCCCCGCCAGCCGTGTCGCTGGGGGCACTCTCGGCGGGGTCGACCTCATCCGGTGCAATCACCGTATAGCCACGCGCGCGCAACGCCGAGAGCTGCCCATCGGCACTCAGCAGAGAATTCAGCGGCACGGCCGCGAAGACCACCGGGTGCTCGGTCATCGCGGCTTCGACCGTCGACAACCACACCGCGGACACCTTCGCTTCGATATCGGCCATGCCGAGACCGCGCGCAGTCTCGCTCGATGTCCAGGCGGACAGACAGGCGCTGACCTGGGCACGGGCGTCAGGCATGGAACGCAATGTCTCCAGATCGCCGACCGCCCAGGCGTTGGCACGGGCCGCGATGCGTGGCAGATCGTTCTCGATGATGTCGAGCGTGGCGCGCACGCAGTCGAGGTCCTCGGGCCTCAGGGTCTCGCGCCGGAATGAGGAGAGTGCGGCGCCCGGATCGTCGATCTTCAGGTCGAGAACCGTAGGCGCGACTTCCATGGCGCGCGCCTTCAACGCCTCGTCGATCACCGGGCGAATGATGCCGCCCTCGCGCAGGCCGTTCCGCTCCAGCGCCGCCCGATACAGCTGATAGACCGCGATGATGGGCCGCTTGCGCTCGATGCCGCGATCGCGACCGATGTAACGCTGCTTCAGTGCCGCCCAGCGCACGTACAGATCGGGCGGCAGCAGGCTCTCGAGTTTCGCGCCGTCCGGATTGCGCATCGCGCGGAACGCCGATGGCGCGAGCGTCAGCCCGCGAAAGAAACCGATGTCCGCGCCCACCTTGACACCTGGCGGCCCCAGCGCGGCACCGGCTTCGGCGAGCACCTCTCGCACTTCCTCTGCACGCCAGGTGATGTCGGCAGGCAATGGCGACAGGGTGCCGAGAATGTAGAGGGTGTGACCGTCCTCGCGCCGCACCCGCCATAGCCCGGGTCCCGGCTGGGCGCCGGTGACGACGACCGTTTCCATGTCGCGTACATCAGAGGGCGGCGACATCCCAGCGCGGGCCGGCAAGCCTGCCTCCGTGCCCTGTGCGAATAGCGGCGAAGACGCTACCGCCACAACCGCTGCCAGCATCGCGCCAGCGAACCGCTTGTCCATAAGTCAGCTCCGTTCAACAAAATGAAGGCCGAGCATACGAAGGCCCGGCACCGGATGTGCGCCGCCTTCGAGGAGGCGCTGCCTGGCGTTCAGCGTCGCCCCTAGGCCGCCCTAGTAAATTCATGCAGACGCGCTCCCGACGCCATCCCCGTTAGGGTTCCGCCCTTCCAATGCCTGAGAGCAAGCACATGACCGACCACGACCAGCGGCGCATCCTGCGCGACATCGACACCACCACCCCGATCACCGCATCGGAGACCGACTGGGCCGTCAATGCCGGCTATGCCGTGCTGGCGGAGGACGGTGACATCGATCTGACGGCGAAGGGGCGCGCCCTCCTCGACGCCTCCTGAGCACACCCCGCAAACGAAACGGCCCGCGCTTGCGCGCGGGCCGTTCGTTGACACGTTTTGGTCGGGGTAGCCGGATTTGAACCGACGACCACTTGTCCCCCAGACAAGTGCGCTACCAGGCTGCGCTATACCCCGGAATCTGTGAATTATACCGGCAACGGATGCGTCTGCGCATCCATATATGCAGGCATTTTCAGCGCTTGAGCAACTGCAGAACGTCCTCGAGCTCCATTCGCACCTGACGCACGATCTGGTTGCTCAGCGCGGACTCCTGCTTGGCCCCCTCGCCTTCCAGCCGCAGCCGCGCCCCGCCGATCGTATAACCCTGCTCGTAGAGCAGCCCACGGATCTGGCGGACCATCAGTACGTCGTGGCGCTGGTAGTAACGGCGGTTGCCCCGACGCTTGACCGGCTCGAGACTCGGGAACTCCGTTTCCCAGTAGCGCAGCACATGCGGCTTCACATCGCACAGCTCGCTGACTTCCCCGATCGTGAAATACCGCTTCGCCGGGATCGGTGGAAGTTCTCGATTGCTGCCCGGATCAAGCATGGTCCGCGCCTGCAGTAGCGCCGGTGTAGGCCTCGACGCGCTCCTTGAGTTTCTGACCCGGACGGAAGGTCACCACGGTGCGTGCGGAGATCGGGATCTCCTCACCGGTCTTGGGATTGCGACCGGGTCGCTCGTTCTTGCGGCGCAGGTCGAAGTTGCCGAAACCCGACAGCTTCACCTGCCGCCCCTGATGCAGCGCGTCGCGAAGCACGTCGAAAAACGCGTCGACGAATTCCTTCGCCTCACGCTTGTTCAGCCCTACTTCCTCGTAGAGCTTCTCGGCCATGTCCGCCTTGGTGAGTGCCACGCTGCAACTCCCTGCGAGGCCTCAGCCCCGGATCTTCGCGCCGTGTTCTCGCGCGAGTGCGGCCACGACATCCGCAACGACGGAATCGACATCGCGGTCGGTCAGAGTGCGTGAAAGTTCCTGCAAAATCAAGCCCATGGCGAGACTCCTGAAGCCGGATTCGACCCCTTGGCCGGCATACCGATCGAACAATACGACTTCCGCCAACAACGGACCGGCGGCGGCGCGTACGGTCGACTCAAGTGCCGCCCAGGCGACCGCCTCGGGCGCCACGATGGCCAGGTCGCGACGGACCGACGGGAACTTCGACAACGCGGCGACGCGGGGCAGCGGGCGCTCCTGGAGCGCGCTCGCATCCAGCTCGAACGCGACCACCGGCACGTCGAGGTCCAGCGCGCGGCGCAGCCGTGGATGCAGCTCACCGACCCAGCCGACCCGGACGCCGTCCCGGCAGACATCGGCCGAACGGCCCGGATGGCCGTGCGGCGCGTCCGAGCGCTGGAATGTCAGACGCGCGCCGGCAAGGGCGGCCAGCGCTTCCAGATCGCCCTTGAGGTCGAAATAGTCGACCGGGCGCGAGGAATCGCCCCACTGCTCCGCCCGTGCATCGCCCGACACCGCCGCCGCCACGCGAAGCGTTTCGACCGGCGCGGCCTTGTCGGCCCCGGCTCGGGCGAACACCTTGCCGATCTCGAACAGGCGCACGCGATCCTGCTGGCGCGCCAGATTGCGGCCGAGGCTCGCGACCAGCCCGGGCAGCAGCGCGGTGCGCATCACGCCCAGTTCGGTGCTGAGGGGATTGGCCAGCGGCACGCTGCCCGCATCCGCCTGCCATGCGCCAAGCAGCGCGGCATCGACGAAGGCGAAGTTGACCGTCTCGAGGCAATCTCGCGCGACCATCTGCCGGCGCAGCTCGGCTTCGGCGATCCGGGTTTCGCTTGGCGCTGCGATCCGCGTCGCGCCGCCGGGCAGCGTGGTCGGCACGCGGTCATAGCCGTGGATGCGCACGACCTCTTCGATGAGGTCTTCTTCGATCGCCAGATCGAAGCGGCGCGTCGGCGCGGTGACCTGCCAGCCCTCGGCATCGGAAGCAACCTCGAGACCGAGCGCACGCAGGATCCGCTCGACCTCCGCATCGGCGATGTACAGGCCGAGCACACGCGCCATCCTCGCCCGGCGCAGGGCGATGGTGCGCGGGCGGGCGAGGTGCTCGTGCACCTCGGCGGCGACCACGGGGCCAGGCTTGCCGCCGGCGACATCGAGAATCAGGCGGGTCGCATACTCGATCGCGGTGCGCGGCAGGCCCGGATCGACCCCCCGCTCGAAGCGGTGCGCGGCCTCGGTGTGCAGGCCGAGCCTGCGGCTGCGGCCGATGATCGCGTCGGGCGCAAAGTGCGCAGACTCGAGGAACACACTGCGGGTGCCATCGGTCACGCGCGTATCCAGGCCACCCATCACGCCGGCCAGCGCCACGACCCGGTCGGCGTCGGTGACCGCAAGGAACTGTTCGTCGAGCGTCACCTCGCGCCCGTCGAGCAGTGTGAGCGTCTCGCCCTTGCGGGCACGCCGCACGCCGACGGGTCCGGTGAGCAGATCACGGTCGAAGGCATGCATCGGCTGGCCGAGTTCGAGCATCACGTACTGGGTCACGTCGACGAGGAAGCTGACCGGCCGGATGCCGCTGCGACGCAGGCGTTCGGCCATCCACACCGGGGTGGGCCGTGTCGCATCGACGCCTTCGATCACGCGGCCGAGGTAGCGCGGCGCATCGGCACCCGCATCGAGCGTGACCGCGAGCCGCGCCGACGACTCGGCAACAACCGGCGCCGCGTCCAGCTCGACGACGCCGCTGCCGAATGCAGCCGCCACGTCGAACGCGATGCCGCGGACGCTGAAACAGTCGGCGCGATTCGGGGTGAGTTTCAGTTCCAGCGTCGCGTCAGGCAGACCGAGGTACTGGGCGAGCGGCGCACCGACCGGTGCATCCGCAGGCAGTTCGAGCAGGCCGGCCGCATCGGCGTCGATACCCAGCTCCCTGGCCGAGCACAGCATGCCGTTGGACTCGACGCCCCGCAGCTTGGCGGCCTTGATCGTCAGCGCACCGACGGTGGTCCCGATCGTCGCCAGCGGCGCGATCAGTCCCGCACGCGCGTTCGGCGCGCCACAGACGATCTGCAGCGTCTGTCCACCCGCATCCACCTGGCAGACCTGCAGGCGATCGGCCTCGGGATGCTTCTCTGCCGAGACGATGCGCGCAACGACGACGCCATCCAGCGCCTCGCCCAGCGGCGTGATGTCTTCGACCTCCAGGCCGATCGCCGTCAGGGTGGCCGCCAGCTGTTCGCGGGTCGCATCGGTCTTGACGTGCTGGCGCAGCCAGTTCTCGGAAAATTTCATGGCGATCTCTTGGAATCGTCGTCCCGGCGAGCGGGCGCGAATGCTTCGGGTTGTCTGTCGGCAGGCGCAGCGGCCGCGTTACGCGAACTGGCGCAGGAACCGCACGTCGTTGTCAAAGAACGCGCGCAGGTCATCGACGCCGTAACGCAGCATCGCGAAGCGTTCCACGCCCAGCCCGAAGGCGAACCCGGTATAGCGTTCCGGATCGATACCGACAGCCCGCAGCACGTTCGGGTGGACCATGCCGCAGCCCAGCACCTCCAGCCAGCGCGTGCTGCCGTCGGCCTGCTGCCAGGCGATGTCGACTTCGGCGCCGGGTTCGACGAACGGGAAGTAACTCGGACGGAACCGCATCTCGAAGTCGCGCTCGAAGAACGCGCGGACGAATTCGCTCAGCGTCCCCTTGAGGTCGGCAAAGGTCGCGTGCTCGTCGACCAGCAGCCCTTCGACCTGGTGGAACATCGGCGAGTGGGTCTGGTCGCTGTCGGAGCGGTACACCTTGCCGGCGGCGATCATCCGCAGCGGCGGCGCATGCTCGCCCATGTAACGCACCTGCACGCCGGAGGTATGGGTGCGCAGCAGGCGACCGTCGCCGAAATAGAACGTGTCGTGCATCGCCCGCGCGGGATGGTGCGGGGGAAAGTTCAACGCTTCGAAGTTGTGCCAGTCGTCCTCAATCTCGGGACCATCGGCGAGCTCGTAGCCGAGGCGGCCGAAGATGTCGGCGATGCGCTCGAGCGTGCGGCTGATCGGATGCACACCGCCACGCGTGCCGTCGCGCCCGGGCAGCGTGACATCGACGGTCTGTGATGCGAGCTGGGCATCGAGCACTGCATCGTCGAGCGCGACCTTGCGCGTCGACAGCGCCCCGGCGATCGCGTCCCGCGCGCGGTTGATCGCCTCGCCCGCCGTTTTGCGCTGGTCGGCCGGCAGCGCACCGAGCGCTTTGAGCTGGGCAGTGATGCTGCCGCTCTTGCCGAGCAGCCCGACGCGCAGGGCTTCCAGCGCCTCAGGCGTGGAGGCAGCCTCGATATCGGCAAGCGCCTGGTTCGAAAGGGAATCGATTTCGCTCATCGCACTGCTGGCCCGTCGCTGTGGTGATCCGATGGCCCGGGACCGCGCTGACGCGCAGGGCACCGGTGCCATAAACAACAATGGGGAAGGACTTGCGCCCTTCCCCACGTGACCGCCGGACGGATCCGGCGGCAGTACCGCTTTACGGTGGAGACGACGGCCTCAGGCCGCCAGCGCGCCCTTTGCCTTCTCGGCGAGCGCGGTAAAGGCGGTGGCATCGTTCACCGCGATATCAGCCAGGATCTTGCGATCGAGGGTGATACCGGCCTTGAGCAGACCGTTCATGAAGCGGCTGTAGTTCATGCCGTTCATGCGGGCCGCGGCGTTGATGCGCGTGATCCACAGCGAACGGAAATCACGCTTCTTGAGCTTGCGACCGATGTATGCGTACTGGCCGGCCTTGATGACGGCCTGCTTGGCGACGCGGAAGACCTTGCGACGGGCGTTGTAATAACCCTTCGCGCGGCCGAGGACCTTCTTGTGACGACGGCGCGCCTGAACGCCACGCTTGACTCGTGCCATGGTTCAGTCCTCCTCAGAGATACGGCAGCATGCGGTCGAGACGACCACTGTCGCACGCCGGGATATGGTTCGTCTGACGAAGATTGCGCTTCCGCTTGGTGGCCTTCTTCGTGAGGATGTGGCTACGGTTTGCATGACCGGCCTTGTACTTGCCGGACGCCGTCTTCCGGAACCGCTTGGCGGCGCCCCGGTGCGTCTTGATCTTGGGCATTGCGAGAGTCCTTTTGGGATACGAGTACTGACTGGGCGGTGGCTGACGCCACGCTTTCCGTCCTGCCCATGCCGGTTTTAAGCCTTTGATCCCACGAGGGAATCCAGGCGGGTCCTGGATGAATCTATCCCCCGGCGGACCGGGAGCCGGGCATTATGCCGCGCGGGGAACGGGGTTGCAAATCGCTGGCTGGCGAAAAGCCCGATGAAGGCCACGCGCGGAGCGCGACCCGGAGCCAGAAGCGCTCGCCCCCGGCTCAGGCCCGAAACGGAAAGAGGCGCCTCGCGACGCCCCTCACCTTGCAGCCGCACCTCGCGGCTCAGATCCCGCCAACGCCGGAGCGCTCAGACGGCCCATCCGCAGAGAGTCTGCGCAAGCGGACCGCCTTCACCCCGGAGGGAGGCAGAACTGAGCGCCGCGCGCGGCGCGCACTTACTTCTTCTTGGGGGCGATCATCATGACCATCTGGCGACCTTCAAGGCGCGGACGCGATTCGATCACGATGTCCTCGCCCAGATCGGCTTCGATCCGCGACGCCATCTCGCGGCCCAGCTCCTGATGGCTCATCTCGCGGCCACGGAAGCGGATATTGACCTTGACCTTGTCGCCTTCCTCGATGAAGCGGCGCATGTTGCGCAGCTTGATCTGGTAGTCGCCCTCGTCGGTGACCGGCCGGAACTTGAGTTCCTTGATCTCCTGCTGCTTGGTCTTTTTCTTGGCCTCGTTGGCCTTTTTCTGGGCTTCGAACTTGAACTTGCCGAAGTCCATGATCTTGCAGACCGGCGGATCCGCGTTGGGCTGGATCTCGACGAGGTCCAGACCTTCGTCCTCGGCGGCCTTGAGCGCTTCGTCGCGCGTCAGGACGCCGATCATTTCTCCGTCGGAACCAATGACGCGCACCCGCGGTACGCGGATGTCCTGGTTACGCCGATTCTGCTTGTCAGGGGTGCTAATACTGCAATCTCCAAAATGGAACATACCGCCGGTTCGCCGACCGGCGGGGCGACCAGCGCGGACCATGGTGGACCCGCGCCGGTGAAGGAATCATGTTGAAACGGGCGTCTCGCGCAACCGCGCCACGAACTCTGCGATCGGCATCGAGCCCATATCTTCCCCGGACCGCGTCCGAACGGCAATGGTGCCGGTCTCCTTTTCACGGTCTCCAACCACGATCAGATAGGGCACTCGCTGCAGCGTGTGCTCGCGGATCTTATAGCCGATCTTTTCGTTGCGCAAATCCGCCTCGACCCGGACCCCTTGATTTGCAAGGGATTTCCGGACTTCTTCGACGAAGTCGGCCTGGGCGTCCGTGATGTTCATCACCACGGCCTGAACGGGGGCCAGCCAGGCCGGGAATGCGCCGGCATGATGCTCGATCAGGATGCCGATGAAGCGCTCCATCGAGCCGACGATCGCGCGATGCAGCATCACCGGGATCTGCTTCTGGCTGTGCTCGTCCACGTACTCGGCGCCCAGGCGCCCGGGCATCATGAAGTCGACCTGCATCGTGCCGAGCTGCCAGGTGCGGCCGATGGCATCTTTCAGGTGGTATTCGATCTTCGGGCCGTAGAAGGCGCCCTCGCCCGGCAGCTCTTCCCACGCGACGCCGCAGGCCGACAGCGCATTGCGCAGCGCGGCCTCGGCCTTGTCCCAGGTCGCGTCATCGCCGAGGCGCGATTCGGGGCGCAGCGCGATCTTGATCTGGATCTCGTCGAAACCGAAGTGGGTGTACACCGCCAGCGCCTGCTGGTGGAACGCGGTCACTTCCGATTCGATCTGCGACTCGGTGCAGAACACGTGGCCGTCGTCCTGGGTGAAACCGCGCACGCGCAGGATGCCATGCAGCGCGCCCGAAGGCTCGTTGCGATGGCAGCTGCCGAACTCGCCATAGCGGATCGGCAGGTCGCGATAGCTGTGCAGGCCCTGGTTGAAGATCTGCACGTGGCCCGGGCAGTTCATCGGCTTGACCGCGTACGTGCGCTTCTCCGATTCGGTGAAGAACATGTTGTCCTTGTAATTGTCCCAGTGGCCGGACTTCTGCCACAGGGACACGTCGAGGATCTGCGGGCAACGCACTTCGCCATAGCCGCTTTCGCGGTAGACGCCGCGCATGTGCTGCTCGACCACCTGCCACAGCGCCCAGCCCTTGGGATGCCAGAACACCAGGCCCGGGGCCTCTTCCTGCAGATGGAACAGCTCCTGCTGCTTGCCGATGCGGCGGTGGTCGCGCTTCTCGGCTTCCTCGATGCGCTGGATGTAGGCCTTGAGCTGCTTGGAATCCGCCCACGCGGTGCCGTAGATGCGCTGCAGCTGTTCGTTCTTGGAATCACCGCGCCAGTACGCGCCGGAAATGCGCGTGAGCTTGAAGGCCTTGAGGAAGCGCGTGTTGGGCACGTGCGGACCACGGCACATGTCGACGTATTCCTGGTGGTGGTAGAGGCCCATCTCGGTGATGTCGGCCGGCATGTCCTCGATCAGGCGCAGCTTGTAGTCCTCGCCGCGGGCCTTGAACGTCTCGATGACCTCGGCGCGCGGCGTCATCTTCTTGATGACGTCGTACTCGGTGTCGATCAGCTCGGCCATGCGCTTCTCGATCGCGGCCATGTCGTCGGGCGTGAACGGGCGTTCGCTGTAGATGTCGTAGTAGAAGCCGTCGTCGATCACCGGGCCGATGACCATCTTCGCGTCCGGGTAGAGCTGCTTGACCGCATGGCCGACCAGGTGCGCGCAGGAGTGGCGGATGATCTCGACGCCCTCGGGATCCTTCGGGGTCAGGATCTGCAGCGTGGCGTCATGGTCGATGACATCGGAGGCGTCGACCTGGCGGCCGTCGACCTTGCCGGCGACGGTGGCCTTGGCCAGGCCAGGGCCGATGGACTGGGCGACCTCCATGACGGAGACCGGGTGGTCGAACTCGCGGCGGCTGCCGTCGGGGAGCGTGATCGTGATCATGGGAGGCGTCTGGCGTGGTGGCCGGCAGGGCCGGCGGAGCGGAAGAAGGCGGCAACAAAAAGGCGCCACGAGGGCGCCTGATGGCACACCCGGGAACGGTCAGCGATGGGCGGTGGTAGTGCTCATGTCGCACGCTCGGCCGGCGGGGTCGCGGGCCACCTGTTCCTGATGGAGCGAAGAGGCCGATTCTAGCCGAGAACGCTCGCGTGCGCTGCGCTGGACGACCGGGATCGCGGATCCCCGCAACGCACCGCGGCCGGACCGGGCGCCGCCAGCCGGCATGGCATCATCCGCCGAGGTCCACACGCCCTGCGCAGGCACGATGACGATCAAAGGCAAGCCGACCTCCCTGGACATCGCCCACATCGCCGGGGTGTCCCAGCCCACGGTATCGCGGGCGCTGCGCGGGCAGCCCTCGGTCAATCGCGAGACCCGCGAGCGCATTCTCGCGATCGCGCGCGAGCTCAACTACAAGGTCGACAAGAACGCCTCGAACCTCCGCCGCCAGCAATCCGGCACGCTGGCGCTGCTGCTGTTCGAGGATCCCACCAGCGACCAGTCGCACATCAACCCCTTCTTCCTGCCGATGCTGGGCTCCATTACCCGCGCCTGCGCGCGTCACGGCCAGGATCTGCTGATCTCGTTCCAGCAGCTCTCCGACGACTGGCATGCCGACTACGGCGACAGCCACAAGGCCGATGGACTGATCCTGCTGGGCTATGGCGACTACCTCGCCTACCAGGGAAAACTGCGGACCCTCGTCGAACAGGGCACCCAGTTCGTGCGCTGGGGGGCGGTACTGCCGGAGCAGCCGGGCATCTCGATCGGCTGCGACAACGCCGGCGGCGGCGCGCTGGTCGGCGCCCATCTCGCGGGGCTGGGGCATCGGCGCATCGCGTTCCTGGGTGATGCGTCCAGCCGCTACCCGGAGTTCCTGGATCGCTGGCGCGGTTGCGAGTCGGCGCTGCAGGCGCGCGGCCTGCCCATGGAGCGAGCGCTGCAGGTCGATGCCGAAAGCGCCGAGGAATCCGGCCATGCGGCGGCCACCGAACTGTTGCGGCGCGGGCTGCCATTCGATGCGGTGTTCGCTGCCAGCGATCTGATCGCGATCGGCGCGATGCGCGCGTTCGCCGAACACGGCCTGCGGATGCCCGGGGACATCGCGATCGCCGGCTTCGACGACATTCCCGCAGCCCGCATGACCACGCCTGCGCTGACCACGGTGGTGCAGGACACGCTGACTGCCGGAGAGCTGCTGGTCGACACGCTGATGCGGCTGGTGCTGGGCGAGCCGGCGGAAAGCATGCGCATGCCGACATCGCTGGTGGTGCGCGACTCGAGCGGCAGGCGCGATCCGTAGCCTCACGCGCAGACGCACTCCGGCCCGGAGCCGCCGTTGCCTGCATCGCGCGGTGGGGCGGCCCCGGCGCTCGCCGCGCGCCGCACCCGCCCCGGTAGCGCCCGCTCCCACGTGCGATGCGAGCGGCCACAAGCACCATCCCGAGACATCACCGGATCGAGGACGGCCCCGGATGGCATTGTCGGCTGCCACCGGGCGGGGTTCGGGCCACCGACCCGACGCTGCACCGCCGTGCCAGCCGCCCCGGATGCCCGGGGCCCACCCTGCGCTCAGTGCGCGACGTCGGGGCCGCCGTGGCGCCCCGACATGAGTGAATGCAGACGCGCACGCAGGCCAGGCCGCCCCGGCAAGTCGTCCCGGAGCAATACCCGCACGCCATGTGCTGGCACGTCCAGCGCCAGGCCATCCCGGGCTGTCACCAGCGTACCGCCCAGCGCATCGCGCCAGGTCCCGTCGTCGACCTCGTCCGCATCGAGCGATGCCGACCACGGCGCATCACCCTTGTTGAGCAGTACCAGCGCGGTCTGCCGTACGCCCTCGTCGTCGATCACGCGATAGAACGCGGCGTGGTCGTCCTGCAAGCGCAGCGGCAGTTGTAGCCCGCGCTGCAGCGCCGGGGTGTCGCGACGCAGATTGGCGATGCGCGTCAGCGCGCCATGGATGGGACTCCGCGCGCCGGCGTCGACGCGTGTCTGGCCGTAGTACGCGCGGTTGCCGGCGTGTTCGGCGCGGCCACGCATGAAGCCGGTCTCCGAGCCGTAGTAGACGACCGGAATCCCGCGCGCGGTGAACAGCCAGTTGTGCGCATCGATGAACCCGGCGTCCGTGGCGTCCATGCGCGGCATGTCGTGGTTGTCGTAGAACGTCGCCAGTTCATAGGGATTCGCGTACGGGCCGCGCTCGAGATGCAGCGCGGATCCAAGCCGCTCGAAACCGGCCGTGCCCGCGAACACCTCGTCCATCGCCTGCTTCATCGGAAAATCGAGCACGCTGATGCCACCGTTCCGCGCCCAGGTGTGTTCGGCGATTTTCCCTGCGTCGTAGTCGAAGGCCTCGCCGAACATGAAGAAGTCCGGATGCCGGCTACGGATACGCTCGGCGAACTGCTTCCAGAACGCATGCGGCATCCACGCGATGGTGTCGATGCGGAACGCATCGGCACCCTGCCCGATCCAGTGCTCGTAGGCACCGGCGAGATACTCGAAGACAGCCGGGTTGGCGGCGTCGAAATCCGACAGCTGGGCAAGATTGCCGTCGAAGATCGAGCCCTCCTCGGCATTGACCACGCCAGTCGCGTTGTAGAACGCGTGCAGCGGAGCGTTCCGGGGATCGAGTTGCTGCGGCGGCAGGTTCTGGTGGTCTGCAATCAGCGCGCCCGCGACATCGAAGATCTGGCCGAAGCCGGGCTGCGCGACCGGCATCGTCCACGAGGGCGATCCGTGGTTGCCGACGATGTCGAGCACGGTCTTCAGGCCCGCGGCGCGCATGCCGTCGGTGAAGCCACGGAAGTCGAGGTCGGCGCTCGGCAGGTGCTCGTCGACCTTGTAGAAATTGGTGCCCCAGTAACCGTGGTAGCCGGTCTTGCCGCGGTCGGTCAGCGAACTGCCGCAGGCGACCGGATCGCCGCCGGTGAAAGCTTCGTCCGGGTTGTCGACGATCGGCGTGATCCACACCGCGCCGAAGCCCATGTCGCGGATGTAGCCGGCGTTGTCGAGGACGCCGCGGAAGTCGCCTCCGAGATACCCGATGTTGCCGTCGATGCCATCCGCGCAGCGCACCGGGATGTCGAAGGTGCGATGCACCCCGCCCTGCTCGCGCTGGTCGTTCGCCGGGTCGCCGTTGACGAAGCGGTCGGTGACGACGAAGTAGACCGCATGCGCGGCGAACGGCGCACGCGTGCCGTACAGCGCCCCCTCCGCTGACGCATCGCTGGCGCGGGCCCCTCCATGGCTGCAGGCCACGCACAGCAGCGCGGCGATGGCGACGGGCAATACTCGGGTCATGCAGTAACTCCTCGGATTCGCGCCCGTTCCGACAGCGGGCGCGACACGCGCAGCGCGAACAGGCCGGCCAGCGCCAGGCTCACGCCGCCGACCATCAGCACGCGCATCGGCGCGCCGCCGAACACGTGACCGAGCAGGAAACCCAGCGTGCTCACGGCAACCAGCTGCGGGATGACGATGAAGAAATTGAAGATGCCCATGTACACGCCCATCTTGTGCGCGGGCAGGCTGTCGGACAGCAGCGCATAGGGCAGCGACAGGATCGAGGCCCAGGCGAAGCCGACGCCGGCCATGGACAGCAGCAGCCACTGCGGATCGCGGATGAAGGCCACCGACACCAGCCCCGCCGCGCCCAGCCACAGGTTCACCAGGTGCGTCACGCGCAGGCCGAACCGGCGCGCCATCCACGGAATCGCAACCGCGGCGAGCGCGGCAAACCCGTTGTAGGCGGCAAACAGCACGCCGACCCAGTTCGCACCTTCGTTGTAGGCGGCCGACTGCGGATCGGTCGCGCCGTAGTGGGTCTGCGCCACCGCGGCCGTGGTGTAGATCCACATCGCGAACAGCCCGAACCACGAGAAGAACTGCACCACGGCGAGCTGGCGCATCGTCACCGGCATCGCATGCAGGTCCCCGACGATCGCGGCAACCATGCCGCGCGTTCCCAGCGCCGCGACCTGCCGCAGCACGCCATAGGCCAGCGGCAGCCCCGCGAGCACGAGGAGCATGCGGTCCCATTCCATCAACCAGACCAGCGCGACACCGGCGATCCCGAGCAGCAGCCACGGCACGCCGCCGGCAGCGGACGGGACCGGCGCATCACCGACGACAAGCGTGCCCGGCGGGTGCGCGTCATCGAAGCCGGCCAGCACCTCGGGCGGATATTCGCGCGTGCGCAGGACCGTCCACAGCACCGCGCACAGCAGCACGGCGCCGCCGAAGTAGAACGCGTAGCGCACGGTGTCTGGCACCTCGCCGGGGCCGGCGGTATTGGCGACGCCGGCTTTCGCCAGCACGAACGGCAGCGCACTCGCCACCACCGAACCCACGCCGATGAAGAAGCCCTGCATCGCGTACCCGGTCGGCCTCTGGCGCGGCGCCAGCTGGTCGCCAACAAAGGCCCGGAACGGCTCCATCGACACATTGAGCGAGGCGTCGAGCACCCAGAGTGTGCCGGCGGCGATCCACAGTTCCGGTGAGTTCGGCATCACCAGCAGGGCGGCGGTGGAGAAGATCGCGCCCCACAGGAAGTAGGGGCGACGACGACCGAGGCGGGTCCAGGTCCTGTCGGAGAAATAACCGATCACCGGTTGCACCAGCAGGCCGGTCAGAGGCGCGGCGATCCACAGGCCTGGCACGTCCTCCATGTCGGCGCCCAGCGTCTGGAAGATGCGGCTGACGTTGGCGTTCTGCAGGGCGAACCCGAACTGGATCCCCAGAAAGCCGAAACACATGTTCCAGATCTGCCCGAACGACAGCTGCGGTTTCGTGTTGCGCATACGCGGCGAGGCCCTCCCGAGGTCCGCTGCGACGCGCCGCCGGTGGCGCGTGCATGCCGCATGGTAACGAGCACGCCACGACCCGCCCCACGCCGCATACGTATTCATGGCTTCGGATGTCGATGCGCGCTTCCGCGCAGGGCGCGCGATGCTCTACCGTCGCCACGCATCCAACGACGAGACGACGATGAGCAACAGCCCGTGGTGGCGCGGCGCGGTGATCTACCAGATCTACCCGCGCAGCTTCATGGACAGCGATGGCGATGGCGTCGGCGATCTGCCGGGCATGATCGCGCGGCTGGACTACGTGGCCTCGCTGGGCGTGGATGCGATCTGGGTCTCGCCCTTCTTCCGCTCGCCGATGGCCGACTTCGGCTACGACATCGCCGACCAGCGCGATGTGGATCCGCTGTTCGGCACGCTGGCCGATTTCGACGCACTGCTGGCGAAGGCGCACGCGCTGGGTCTGAAGGTCATGATCGACCAGGTCTTCAGCCACACGTCCAACGCGCATGCGTGGTTCGTCGAGAGCCGCGCATCACGCGACAACCCCAGGGCCGACTGGTACGTCTGGGCCGACGCGAAGCCCGACGGCACGCCGCCGAACAACTGGCTGTCGATCTTCGGCGGACCCGCCTGGACCTGGGAGCCGCGGCGGCGCCAGTACTACCTGCACAACTTCCTCGCCAGCCAGCCGGACCTCAACTTCCATCAGCCGGCCGTGCAGCAGGCGACGCTCGACTACGTGCGGTTCTGGCTTGACCGCGGTGTCGACGGCTTCCGCCTGGACTCGATCAACTTCTGTTTCCACGACGCGCAGTTGCGCGACAACCCGGCAAAACCGGAGGCGCTGCGCATCGGTCGCGGCTTCTCACCCGACAACCCCTACGCCTTCCAGTACCACTGGTACAACAACACGCAGCCGGAAAACATCGGCTTCATCGAGCGTCTGCGCAGCCTGATGGACGGATACGGCGACGTGGCCGCGCTCGGCGAGATCTCGTCCGAGGACTCGCTGGCCACGACCGCGGAATACACCCGCCCCGGCCGACTGCACATGGGCTACAGCTTCGAACTGCTGGTCGACGACTTCAGCGCCGGCTACATCCGCGAAACCGTGGAGAGGCTGGAGGCCGCCACGGACGGCTGGCCGTGCTGGGCGATCTCCAACCACGACGTGCAGCGCGCGGTCACGCGCTGGGGTGGCCCGGACGCCAGCCCCGACTTCGCACGGCAGATGGTGGGCCTGGTCTGCAGCCTGCGCGGCTCGGTGTGCCTCTACCAGGGCGAGGAACTCGGCCTGCCCGAAGCGGATGTACCGTTCGAGCAGTTGCGCGACCCCTACGGCATCACCTTCTGGCCGAACTTCAAGGGCCGCGACGGCTGCCGCACGCCGATGCCGTGGACCGGCGCCGACGATGCCGGTTTCAGCGCCGGCACGCCCTGGCTGCCGATTCCCGACGCCCACCGGCAGCGCAGCGTGGCCACGCAGGAGGCCGATCCGCATTCGGTACTGGCGACCACCCGCCATTTCCTGCACTGGCGGCGAGGCCAGCCTGCACTGATTGCAGGCGCGCAGCAGTTCATCGCGGCCCCCGAACCCGTGCTGGCGTTCGTGCGCGGCGATGCCGGGTCGAGGCTGCTGGCGATCTTCAATCTGTCCGCATCGCCGGTGGCGTGGCCACTGCCCGCACACCTCGGCGGGGCGCAGGCGACAGGCGGCCATGGCCTGATGGCGGGCTTGATCGAAGCGGGCGTGGTCCATCTGCCGGCGCATGCGGCACTGTTCGCGACGCTCGACTGAAGGCGATCGGCCGGACGGCGTGGCGGCGCGTCCGGATGCGCTGCGCCGGTCAGCGCTCCGCCGCTTCCTGCCCGTGCAGCCGCACGCCGTCCCAGCTGCGAAGAATCGCCACCGGAACGTCCATGCGCCGGCACGCACGCGGCGCGATGCCGTCGGGCAATGCCGCGCGGAACATCGGCGCCGAGGTCCGCAGCAGCCCGGCATATGTCTGGTCACGCAGACGTTGCGCCGGCGTCGTGCCCAGCAGCGCCCTCGCCCAGCCCGGCAACAGCGCGGCGCCGGCGCCAAGGAAGACCTCACGCGATACCGTGGCGCCCGGTACCGGCAAGCGCACACGCCGGAGCACGTCGAGCACTTCGCGTGATCTGTCGTCGAACCGCAGCTCCGGGCGCACCTTCGCGAAGTAGGCCGTGACTGCCGCCGCGCTTCTTGGCACGTCGCGCGCACCGAGCGCTTCGGCGACCCGGCTTGATTCCTGGTAGTAGCGATCCTCGGCACCCGGCGGCAGGCTCATGCCCGCATACGCACGGAAGCCCTGGAGGAAGGCGTAGGCCTCGGAGACATGCACCCAGGTCAGCAGGTCCGGATCGTCGGCCGCATAGGCGATGCCATCGGCGGTGGTGCCGCGCACATGCGTATGGATGGATGCCACGCGCGCGATCAGCCGCTGTGATTCCGCGGTACCTGCATAGGTGGTGCCGGCGACGAAGGCGGTGGTACGTCGGAGACGGCCGACCAGGTCGGCGCGGAAGTCCGAATGATCCCAGACCCCTGCAAGCGCGCGCGGATGCAGCGCCTGCAGCAGCAGTGCGCCCAGTCCGCCGGCGAGCATGCCGGGGAAATCGGCATGCACGCGCCATGTGACGGTGTCGGGACCGAACAGGCCGGGATCGCCGGGTGGACGGTCGTAATCGATGTTGCTCTGTCCGCGCGGAAAGACGCTCAACACCCAGTGGCGGATCGCGGCCTGCATCCAGGCGGCGGGACGGTTACGAGAGATCTCCATCGGGAAAAGGCTAGCGGCACGCGGCTGCATGCGCCGCGAACGCGCCGGCTCCGTGGCCCCGCACGCCCCCGGATCGACCTGGCGAAGGGGTCGCCATGAATACGTATGCAGCGCGCGCCGTGGCGGGAAGCGCGTGATTACCATGGCCGCGACCCGTCCAGCCCGCCCTCCGGCGTCGCGCACGACGGCACAACTCGAAGACACACAGCTGTCTGCTGGACACCCTTGGGAGGGGAGATGTCGAAGCTCGATCGCAACCTGCTCAGTGCCGCACTGTCGTCGGCGCTGCTGATGCTCGCCGCCGGCGTGCATGCCCAGACCACCACGCCACCTGCCGGCGCTGCGCCGGCGTCCTCCGATGCCACCGAGCTCGACACGGTGACGGTGACCGGCATCCGCCGCGGCATCGAAAGCGCGATCTCGGTCAAGCGCGATGCCACGTCCATCGTCGAAGCGGTCTCGTCCGAGGACATCGGCAAGCTGCCCGACGTCAGCATCGCCGAGTCGATCGCGCGCCTGCCGGGCGTCTCCGCGCAACGCGTCGGCGGTCGCGCCCAGGTGATCAGTGTGCGCGGCCTGTCGCCCGACTTCGCCACCACGCTGCTCAATGGCCGCGAGATGGTCAGCACCGGCGACAACCGCAGCGTGGAGTTCGACCAGTACCCGTCCGAGCTGGTCAGCGGCGTCACGGTCTACAAGACGCCGGACGCCGCCCTGGTGGGTCAGGGCCTGTCGGGCACGCTCGACATGCAGACCGTCCGACCGCTCAATTTCAGCGACTCGGTGATCACGCTCAACGGCCGTTTCCAGCGCAATTCGCTGGGCAAGGCCGCCGATACCGATCCCTACGGCAATCGCCTGAGTGCCAGCTTCATCGGCCAGTCGGCCGACCGCCGCTTCGGCTTCTCGATCGGTGTCGCGCACAGCGACACGCCGATCCAGGAGAACCAGGTGGGTCTCTATGAGCCGTGGAAGACCGACCCGCGGCCGGGCCTCGCCCCCGGGACCTGGGCGACCGACGGCATGAAGGCCCTGCGCCGCACCGGCTACACCAAGCGCGACGGCATCATGTCGACGCTGCAGTTCCGCCCGTCGAACATGTGGACCAGCACCCTGGACCTCTTCCACTCGCGCGCCGAGCAGGAAGACACCGCCAACCAGTTCGAGGTCAACACCCAGTACAACGGCTCCGATACCTGCAACGTCGACTGCGTCTACAGCAACGTGCGCCTGAGCGGGAACGACACGTTCGCCGGTGGCACGCTGACCGGCGTGTATCCGCTGGTCCGCGGCATGTACAACCGCCGCAAGGACCGGATCTCGGCCGTGGGCTGGGCCAACGAGTTCAATTTCGAGCGCGCGCGCCTGGTCACCGACCTGAGCTGGTCGAAGGCCCGGCGCTCGGAAGTCAGTCTCGAGAACAATACCCAGCGGCTGCCGAACCCCTCGCTCGATACCATCGAGCTGGATATCCGCAGCAACGATTTCAGCCAGCTGGCACCCGGCCTCGACTACTCCGATGCAGCGCAGCTGTTCCTGACCAACACCATCTACGGCTCCGGCTACGGCAAGACGCCCGAGGTCGAAGACGAACTCAAGGCCGCGCGGATCGGCCTGACCCTGCCGGGCCCAGCGGCCGCAACCTGGCTTGCGGACATCGACCTCGGCCTCAACTACACCGACCGCGAAAAATCCAAGCGCCAACCCGAAGGCAACATCAACCTCGGCCCGCAGGGCGACACCGCCATCGCCAGCGACCTGCAGTACGGCCTGGTCGATCTCGGATTCGCCGGCGTCGGCTACATTCCGGCCTGGAACGTGCCGGCCGCCGTCGCGCGCTACATGATCTTCGACCCCACCGAGGATCTCGATTACCTGATCCCGAAGGCGTGGACGGTCAGCGAAAAGATCACCACCGCCTTTGCCCGCGCGAACCTCAGCACCGACTGGGGCACCACCGCGGTCACCGGCAACGTGGGCCTGCAGATCCAGCACGTCGACCAGTCCTCGGCATCGCGCTACTGGGACAGCACGCAGCCGGCAGGCAGCAACGTGCGGCCGTTCGAATCGGGCAAGACCTATACCGACGTGCTGCCGAGCATGAACCTGGCGTTCCAGCTGCCTGGCGAGCACACGCTGCGTGTGGGCCTGGCCGAGCAGGTCGCGCGGCCGCGGGTGGACCAGCTGCGCTCCTCGCTCGAGTTCGGCGTCGACGAGGCCACCGGGCGCCCCGGCGGCAGTGGCGGCAATCCCCTGCTCGACCCGTGGCGTGCGTACGCGTTCGACGTGTCGTGGGAAAAGTACTTCGGCAACCGGGCCTACGTGGCCGCCGCGTTCTTCTACAAGGACCTGCGCACCTACATCTACACGCAGACCGTCGATGACTACGACTTCTCCGATTTCGTCGCCAGCTACGTGCCACGTCCGGGCACGCCGCCGGTGCAGACCGTGGGCAACTTCACCGCCCCGCAGAATGGTGAGGGCGGCACGCTGCGCGGACTGGAACTGACGGCATCGCTGCCCTTCGATCTGTGGACCGAGTCGCTGCGCGGCTTCGGCATCGTCGCCAGCGCGAGCTTCAACGACAGCAGCATCCGCATCCTCGATCCGGAAAGCGCGAACAGCGTGGGCAGTGATCCGATCGAGCTGCCGGGCCTGTCCAAGCGTGTCTACAACCTCACCGCCTACTACGAGCGCGACGGCTTCGAGGCGCGCGTGAGCCAGCGCCGGCGTTCGGACTTCATCGGAGAAATCGGCAACTTCGACGGCGCGCGCACGCTGCGCTATGTGGTCGGCGAAAACATCACCGATGCGCAGATCAGCTACAGCTTCGGCGACGCCTCTTCGCTGTCGGGCCTGACCCTGCTGCTGCAGGGCAACAACCTCACCAACGCGGCGTATCGCACCTACGCCGGCACGCGCGACCGGCCGCTGGAGAATCTGGAATGGGGCCGCACCTTTCTGGTGGGCCTGAACTACCGGTTCTGATCTCAACGCGAAGTGGGACCGGAGAGGGGCGCCATCAGGCGCCCCTCGTTTTTTCTGCGGCGCGCTCTGCAAGGGATGCGCATCCGACATCCGGGCAGGGCAGCGCCGGCCACCCGGCAGTGGCGCCCCCTTGCCTGATCACCGGAATGAGCTGAGACCGGCGCAGCGCGCGCCGCAGCGTCCGGATCCCGCCCGCACCTGCGGAAGCGTTCTTCGCCACGTTGCACAGGCAACGCGGCGATGTTCTTCAGCGCTCGCCAGGGGGGCGTCTCAGGCCCTGCGCCGCCAGCATCGCATCCAGACGCCGGCCCACGCCCGCCCGCTCGTCGTCGGTGACCGCGCGGGCGAGGATCTGCCGCGACAGCGCATCGAACTGCGGCCAGAATGCTGCCGGCTCGCGCAGTTTCTCCAGCCACACCGGCAACATTCCGGCGAGCGTATCGAGAGCCTCTTCGAGCTCGGTCGGCAGTGCCATCAGTCGCCGTCCTTCCGCATGTCACGCGGCCATTGCAGTTCGATGTCGTGGATCGCCTCGGCGTGGTCCAGCACGACCACCATGTTCTCCTGTGGCACGCCGTCCAGCGTGAGCAGCGCGTGGCCCGTATCGATGCAGTCGACCTGGATCCGGTAGATCGCCGCCCCATGCCGCAGCTCCATGCGGTAACCAGGCCAGGATGCCGGTACGCAGGGCACGATCCGAAGCCGATCGCCATGGCGTTGCACGCCGAGCAGCGATTCGCTGAGCAACCGGTACATCCACCCTGCCGAGCCCGTATACCAGGTCCAGCCGCCACGCCCGACGTGCGGGGCGACGCCGTAGACATCGGCCGCGATCACGTAGGGCTCGACCTTGTAGACCGCCGTGCCCGCCGCGTCCACGGCGTGATTCACCGGATTGATCATGCGCGCCAGTTCCCAGGCACGCTCGCGATCGCCAAGCGCAGCGAAGGCCATCGCCGCCCATACCGCCGCATGGGTGTATTGACCGCCGTTCTCGCGCACCCCGGGCACATAGCCACGGATATAGCCGGGATCGTGCTCGGTCCTGTCGAACGGTGGTTCGAGCAGCTGGATCAGTCCGGCCTCGCGCTTGACCAGGTGCGTGTCGAGCGCCTCCATCGCCTGCCGCGCGCGGCCAGGCTCGCCGGCCCCCGACAGCACCGACCAGCTCTGCGACACCGAATCGATCCGGCACTCGTCGCTGGCACGGGAGCCGATCGGGGTGCCGTCGTCGAACCACGCACGCCGGTACCAACTGCCGTCCCAGGCATGGGCGTCCAGGTTGCGCCGCAGCGCCGCGGCGGCTTCGACACAGGTGTCCGCGAAGGCGACATCGCCGCGTGCGCTCGCCACCGGAGCGAAACATCGCAGCACGTCATAGAGAAAGAACCCGAGCCACACGCTCTCGCCGCGTCCGCCGTGACCGACCCGGTTCATGCCGTCGTTCCAGTCGCCCGTTCCCATCAGCGGCAGTCCGCGCTCGCCGAGCAAGGCCATGCCGCGTCCGAGCGCGAGCACACAATGGTCGTAGAACGAGCGGTGACGGGCCGAGGGCATCGGCAGGTCGTAATACGACTCCTCGTCGGCACTGACCGCCCGTCCTTCGATGAATCCCACGGGGGTATCAAGCACGCCGTGATCGCCGGTCGCGTCCAGGTACCGGCAGGCGGCGAACGGCAGCCATAGATAGTCGTCCGAACACCGCGTGCGCACGCCGCGATCGATCGGCGGATGCCACCAGTGCTGCACGTCGCCCTCCGGGTACTGGTGGGCCGCGCAAAGCAGGAGGTGGGCGCGTGTGAGTGCCGGCACTGCATGCACGCTGGCCATGGTGTCCTGCAGCTGGTCGCGGAACCCGAACGCTCCGCCGGACTGGTAGTAACCGCTGCGGGCGAGATAACGGCAGGCCAGCGTCTGGTACAGCAGCCAACCGTTCACCAGCAGGTCGGCCGCCGGTTCGGGCGTCTCCACGCGCAGCCCGTCGAGCGTCGCCTGCCAGTGCGAACGCACAGCGGCGAGTGCATCGCGTGCAGCCGTCGACCCCTGCACGCTACGGGCCAGCTCCAGCGCCGCATGCGGGTCCACGCCGCTGCCGAGGCGGAACACGGTCTGAGTCGCCTGGCCGGGCGCCAGATCGACGCGGACGCTGATCGCGGCGCAGGGATCGAGTCCGGCGCCGAGCTGGCCAGACAGTCGGTCCCGCCGCATCGCGTCCGGTGCGCGCAGGCTGCCGTTGCGGCCGATGAACTCCAGACGGTCGCTCGTGAAGCTGCGTCGATCGCCGTCGACATCGAAGAACGCCACGCGGCCGGGGAACTCGGTGTTGTAGGGATTGCGCGCCGTCAGCGCACCGCTGACCTCGTCCCGCTCGCTGATCACGTGCATGTGCGAACGGGCGCGGATGTCGCCGAGAATCCATTCCACGTAACCGGTGGCGGACAGCTGACGCGCGCGCGCGGAGAGATTGCGCAACTTGAGCACGCTGAACTTCACCGCGTGGCGCAGATCGACGTAGATCCACAGCTCGCTGGCGATCCCGTGCTCGACGTGCTCGTAGACGCTGTAACCGAATCCGTGGCGGGTGCGATAGGCGCCGGTACCGCGACTCGGCAGCGGCATCGGCGACCAGACGTGGCCGGTGGCTTCGTCGCGCAGGTAGAACGCCTCACCGCCGGTGTCGGCAACCGGGTCGTTGTGCCATGGGCTCAGCCGGAACTCGTGCGCGTTCTCGAACCAGGTGTATCCAGGACCGCTTTCGCTGACCACGGTGCCGAACTGCGGATTGGCCATGACGTTGGACCAGGGCGCCGGCGTGGGCGCGCCCTCTTCGAGCTCGATGACGTACTCGCGCCCATCCGCGGCGAATCCGCCGAGGCCGTTGTCGAATCGTGTCGGACCCTGCATCGCATCGAAGGGCCAGGCAGGAGCGGGGTCCGCGTCGCGCCCTTCCTCGTAGCGCTGACCGTGTCCACCGCCTAGGACATCTTCCTGCACCGAAACCAGTGCACTCAGCGGCGGTTGCGGCGTCATGCCGGAAGGGACCAGCAGGGGCTGCACCCGCGCCGGGGCCATGTGCCTCACCACCTGGACGGCCAGCGTGCCGTGCCGGTCGCTCAGGATGACGCGGGCGACCGCCTGGATCAGGATCCGGTCCTCCTGCGAGATCTGCTGCGCCGGTCGCACGAAGATCCCCCCGGGGCGATCCAGAACGTTGCCTTCCGGCCCGGCCGAGACCAGGCCCAGGATCTGCTCCTGCAGCTGCTGCCGGTATCCGACCTGGTCCTCGTTCCAGATCACCAGGTCCACGTGCAGGCCCTTGAGCCGCCAGTAGGCGTGGGCCTGCACCATCTGCCGCACGAGCTCGATGTTGGCGACATCGGCGATCTGCACGAGCACGATCGGCAGGTCCCCCGAGATCGAGTGCCCCCAGAGCCCGGACTGCCCGCGTCGATTCTGCAGCAGCACCCCGCTCTCGGCGCGCAGCGCCGGGTGGGCGAACACGATGAGCCCGGCCAGTCGCTCATAGAGCCGCGCATCGCCCTGGGAGGCGTTGATCTGCCGGCGGACCACCTGGCTGTGGGTCCAGGCGAGGTCGAACACGCGGTCGGCCAGGCGCCGGTCGCGGTACTTGTCGATCAGTGCCTCGCAGGCGCCGCGGTCGGGGCCGACGCCGGTGACCAGGTCGAGCACCGCAGTCTGCTCCGGCTCGAGGGTCACGCGCACACGGATGGCGACGATCGGATCGAGCACCGATCCCGCGGTGTCCGACAGCCGGCCGGGCCGTTCCAGCGCCGCGGGATCGCGCGGGGTATGTCCACGGCCGAGGAAGCGTGCGCGATCGGTCTCGTAGGAGATTTCCACGATGTCGACATCGTGCGCGGCCACGAGGTGGCACATCCACGGTGGCGTCTGGTCGGGCTCGCGCGCGCGCCGCGTGCACAGCAGCGCCTGGCGGTCGCGGAGGATCTCGGTCTGCACGAACAGGTTGCTGAAAGCCGGGTGCATCTCGTCCGAAATCGCAGGCGCCAGCACCACTTCGGCGTAGGTGGTGACCTCCAGGGTTCGCCGACGCCGGGACCGGTTGGACAGGCGCAGGCGACGCAGCTCGATGTCGTCCTCCGCGGAGACTGCGATCTCCAGATGGCTGACCAGCCCCTTGCGCCTGGCGCGGTACTCGACCTTGGCATCGGAGAAGATCGCCTCGTAATCCTCGACGGGCGCGCAGGTGGGATGGTGCGCGGCCGACCACACATCCCCGCTCTTCACATCCTGCAGGTAGCAGAAGCTGCCCCACGGGTCGCGGGTGCCGTCCTCGCGCCAGCGGATCAGCGCCGTGTCGTGCTGGCGCAGGGAGCCGCCGCCGGCATTGGTGAGCAGCGCATGGAACCGCCCGTTCGACAGCATCTGGACCGCCGGGCGCGGCGTGTGGGCGGTCCGGAAGATGCGCAGCTGGGTTTCGTTCACCAGGCTCGTCGTCCGCGTGCCCACCGACTCCACCGAGTGCGGAACGAACACGCCGATCCGCGGTACGCGTTCCTGCAGAAGCAGCAGCGTGGCCTGGAACTCGGCGTCGGCGACGAAGCGCTTCTGCATGGGTTGTTCGCGCAGCAGGTGGTCGAGCGCGAGAAAGCCCATGCCCTGGTGGTGGGCCATGAACGAGCGCACCAGGGCATGCGACTGCCCGCGCGGCACCCGGCTGGCGGTGTAGTCGATCGCTTCGTAGAAGCCGAAGCGTCCCCAGAACCCCGCCGCATGCAGGCGCTGCAGGTTCTGGGTGGCCGCTTCCGGCGCCACCATCAAGGCCATCATCGTGGCGTAGGGCGCGATCACGAGGTCTTCTGCGAGTCCGCGCTTCAGACCCAGGCCCGGCACGCCGAAGGCGCGGTACTGGTAGTTCAGTCGCGCGTCGACGGCGTTGTAGCCGGACTCCGAGATGCCCCACGGCACGTCGTGTTTCCGCCCGTAGGCGATCTGCGCCTGGACGACGTGCCGCGACGTCTGGTCGAGCAGGGTGTCGGGGTAGCTCGGCATCACCAGCTGGGGCATCAGATATTCGAACATCGAGCCGCTCCACGACAGCAGCGTCGCATTGCCGTCGACCTCGGTCAGCAACCGACCGAGCGCGAACCAGGTCTCCTGCGGCAACTGGCCTTGGGCGATCGCGACGAAGCTGCACAGGCGCGCCTCCGAAGCCAGGAGGTCGTAATGCCCCTGGTCGAGCCGGCGACTGTCGACGTCGTAACCGATCGACAGCAGGTGTCGCGCCGCGTCGTACAGGAAGCCGTACTCCATCAGCGAGAACTGCCCGGCCACGTGGGCCAGCCGCTCCAGTTCACGCACCTGCGCCTGCGCCTGCGCACGCAGTTGCGGTGAAGTGCCCGGCGCGCACAGGGCGCGCAGCGACGGGATCCTCCGGGCCGTCTCGGCCACCTCCGTGGAACCCACGTCGTCCCACGCCTGGACGATGTCCCGGGCGTCGCGGCAGCCCGATTGCAGGCGCCGCGCCCACAGCGCCGGCGAGTCATCGATACCGTCGTGCGTGATGGCGGCGTTCGCTTCGGGTTCCATGGCGACGATGTCATCGGCCACCCCGACCAGCGCGTCGAGCACCACCGCCGCGTCTGCCAGCGCGACCGGAGGCGCGGCAAGCGCGCGGCCGAGCAGCACGCGGCAGGCGTCGATCGCGCTCTGAAGCTCCTGCGGCGTTTCGGCCCGCGCTTCCACGACCTCGCCGAGCACGGCCAGCGTGTCGGCCAGGCCGGCAAACGTCTGTGGCGCCAGCACAGGCGCATCGATCAGCCCCAGCAGCCCCTGGCGCAGGGTCAGCAGGTGGCCACCCAGGTTGCCGCTGTCCACCGTGGAGATGAAGCGCGGCGGCAGCGGCGCGAGGGTTTCGGTGTCGTACCAGTTGAAGAAGTGGCCACGGTGGCGCTCCAAGCGGTCGAGCGTCGTGAACACCTGCCGGGTGCGCTGCACCACCGCTGCTGCCTGCAGATAGCCGAAATCCCAGGCCGCCATGTTGGCCAGCAGCGACAGGCCGATATTGGTCGGCGAGGTGCGGCGGGCGACGACCAGGCCGGGATGCTCCTGGATGTTGTCCGGCGGCAGCCAGTGATCCTCCTCGCGGATGTTGACCTCGAAGAACGCCCAAGTGCGCCGTGCCAGTCGCCCCAGGAACGCACGCTGGGTTGACGACAACTCGGCGCTGCGCTGCGGCGGGGGGCGGCCCAGCCAGGTCATCAGCAGCGGCGAGCCCGCCCACAGCACCAGGATCGGCGCCGCCACCCACAGGGCTGCCGGATTCACCCGCCACACGGCGATGGCGGCCAGTCCCGCCAGCAGCGGCGCAGGCCACATCGTGCGCAGCTCGGCCGACGCGCCGCTGCCCAGCGCCCGCTCGACCTCGCTCGACGGGTTCCATTGCAGCAGATGGCGCCGGCTCACCAGCGTGCGCCACAGTGTGACCGCGATCGCCGACAGGCTGTAGGCCGCTTCGTACGGCAGACAGGCGAACCCCACCGCGGCGCGCACCAGCCCGCGTCCGGTCGCATCGCCGACCTGGGCAAGATGCGTCTCCAACCGCATGTCCGCAGGCTTCGACAGCAGGACCCGCAGCGCGGGGATCAGCACCGGTGCGAAAGCCACGGTCATCAGCCACAGCGTCCACGGCAGCGGATCCTCAAGCGCAAGCCAACCCAGCAGCAGCAGTGCGAATGTGGCCCCGGGCACCAGGCTGCGGCGCAGGTTGTCGAGCAGCTTGCCGCGCGACAGGCCCGACAGCGGATTGCGTACCCTGCCCCCGTCCGCACTCGGCACCCATGGCAATACCCACGGCAGCAGCTGCCAGTCGCCCCGGATCCAGCGATGGCGTCGCTTGACGTCGGCCGCATAGCGCGCCGGATAGTCCTCGTACAGGCGCACGTCGCTCACCAGCCCGGCGCGCGCGTAGCAGCCCTCGAGCAGGTCGTGGCTGAGGATCCGGTTGTCCGGGAAGCGGCCCTGCAGGGCGCGCTCGAACGTGTCGACCTCGTAGATGCCCTTGCCGATGAACGAACCCTCGCCGAACAGGTCCTGGTAGACGTCCGACACCGTGCGCGTGTACGGATCGATACCCGGCTCGGTGCCGAACATCCGGGCATATCGGCTGAACCGGCGCCCGCTGAAACTGCTGCCCACACTGGGCTGGAGGATGCCGTAGCCACGCGTGACGCGATCACGCACGGGATCGAACACGGCGCGGTTGAGTGGATGCGCCAAGGTGCCCACCAGCTCGCGGGCGGCATCGCGCGGCAGGCGCGTATCGGTATCGAGGGTGATCACGTAGCGCACGTTGCCCAGCACCGCGGTGCGGCCGACCACCTGCTCGAACGCGTCGGCGCCGCCACCGCGCAGCAGCGCGTTCAATGCCGCCAGCTTGCCGCGCTTGCGCTCCGCGCCGATCCAGCGACCCTCGCGCGGATTCCAGGTGCGCGGCCGGTGGAAGAGGAAGAAGCGCTCGCCGCCTCCCGGGCTGTCGCCCAGATAGCGCCTGTTGAGTTCGCCGATCCTCGCCGAGGCATGGGCGAGCGTTGCGGCGTCGCCCGGCAGCGTCTCCTGGTCGGCATCGAGATAATCGCTGAGCAACGCGTAATGCAGGTGCGGGTCACGATTCGCGAGGAACCGCACCTCGAGCCCTTCGACCAGCGCATCGACCGACGCAACATCGCCGAACATGCACGGCACCACCACCAGGGTGCGCGACGCCGCCGGGATGCCATGCGAGAAATCGAGACGCGGCAAGGGCTTGGGCGCCACCACGACGGTCGCCAGCCAGTTGGTCAGCGCGATGCCCAGTTCGCTGAAGACCAGCACGGCCAGGACCGCCGGCAGCCAGGCAGGAACCCAGCCCACCTCGCGCGCGCCCGCCTGCCCCATGAGGCCGGTGGTCGCCAGCGCGACGACGACAGCGATCAGTGCGAGGTAGATGGCCAGCGGCACCCTGCGCGGCGCGATCGGGATCCGCTTGCCACCCGTGTGTGCGGACAGCGCCGCGAGGGTCTGCGCCACACCGTCATCCACCAGGTAATAGCCCACGTGCGCCTCGATGGCATCGGCAGGATGCGCCTTCGCCAGGCCCACCGCAGTACGGGCCACCACCAGTTCACTGATACCGCCACGCCGGGCGATGGTCTCCACCGCGTGCCGGTAGTGATCGCGGGTACTGAAATCCATCAAACCGTAGGTGGCGGCCGGATCGTCGCGGAGGACCGCGTCGACCAGGCTCATGCTCTCGAAGTACTCGCGCCAGTCCATGTGGGCCAGAAACCGCAGGGTGCCGATGCTGTTGCCGATCGACACCTGGTCGGCCGCCTGCTGTTGGCTTTCGGCATGCACCAGCGCCTCGATGCGCAGACTGGTCTCGCCCAGCCACTGCTCGAGCCATGTCAACGGCAGCGACAGCGCGCCCCGGCCCTGGAGGCCGCGCGTCAGCTCGGCGACGAACGCGCCGCTCGCAGGAGGCCCGCTGCGCGCCATGTCGGCCACCACCAGCACCACGTCCTTGGGCGAGTCCACGGACACCGCGCTGAGGCGCTCCGCCCACTCTTTCGCGAGTCGATGGTCCCGCCCGTCGCGGATCACCAGCACCGCCATCCGGCGCAGGTTCTCGATGACCGCCAGGCGCAGCATGATCGGAATGGCCCAGAGCTCACCGATCGAGAGCGGGGTCACCGTCTGGTAGGCGGCGACGAAGCGGCTCAGCGTGGTCGCGTCCACCCGCCCGTCGCCATGGGCGACCGCTTCCATTGCCAGGTCGTACACCCTGGGCAGCCCCGCGGAGGGGCCCTGTGCCAGCGTGGGCAGTTCGCGGCTGTAGCCTTTGGGCAGGTGGCGCCGCGCGAGCCGCACCTGCTCTTCGATGAGGTGGTAGTTGTCGAGCAGCCATTCGCCGGCGGGTGTGATGCGAAGCTCGTCGCGCACCATCCGGGAGAGGAACGTGCGGGCGTCCTCGAGAACCGCCGCATTCTCGCTGAGCCTGGACAACAGGAGATCGGGAGCACGGCCGGGATTGATCTGGTGGGTCCGCGCCAGGCCGCGCCCGTGCAGCTCCATCTGCTCGGCGCTCAGAAGCTGCGCCCGCAGCGGCGCCTCCTCCCGCAGCCCTGCCGAACGCGGGGTGGAGCTGCCACCAAAGACGCGTTGCAGACGCAGCCACCGGCGTGACCACGTCGAAGCGGTGCCCATGTCCGATATCCGTGGGCCAGCGGCCGGCGGCGGGGAGATTCGCATCATTGCACCGCCCCCCCGGCGCCGCGTGACGAGACCGCGACACGTCGTTCAGGAGGCCGGGAGCCGGCAGGCCACGACGATGGGATGCCCGATCACCCGCAACTCCGCGGCAGCCGCGCGCGGACAAAGCGCGCGCAGGTGCATCCAACGCAGGACACCTTGAACAACGACGCTGGCGATAGCGCGGAAAACGCAGCGCACGATCGCCGAAAATCAGGGTGGAGCTGAGGTTGCGTTGGATCCCCACGCGCTACCCGGGCGGGACATGGCGCCGTCAGCGCGGCGTGCCGGCGCTGGAGGTCCCGGGGACTGGTCCGGCGAGCGCACCGCCGAACAGACACGCACGAGAAACTCGCCCACGGACCATCCTGGCGAGGTGCGACGGATACTCAAGGGTTCATCGAGGAGCCGGCCGGCGAGATGCGGCGGTCCAGTACGAACTTGGGTCGGCGCGGGGTCGATCGTCACCCACACCGCTTCTTCGAATTCCACCTAAAGCCGCTTGCATCAAGGCTTCAAGGTGGTGGGCGGTACAGGGTTCGAACCTGTGACCCCTACCATGTCAAGGTAGTGCTCTACCGCTGAGCTAACCGCCCGAAGGGTGCGAATCATACACCGGATTCTGGCGATGTCGAACACTTGTTGAAGTTTTTTTAACGCGCGAGGCTGACTTCCTTGATCTGGCGAATCTGATCGCGAATCCGACCGGCCTCTTCGAACTCCAGATCGCGTGCGTGCTGGTACATCTGCTGCTCGAGCGCCTTCAGCCGCGAAGCAAGCTTCTCCGGCGGCAGCGATGCGTAGTCCTCGGCCGGCTCGGCGACCTTGCGTGTCTTGCCGCGGCCCTTCTTCTCGGTCTCCGGATCGACGCGCGCACCTTCCATGATGTCGACGATCGCCCGCGCCACCGACGTCGGAGTGATGCCGTGCTCGGCGTTGTACTCCACCTGCTTGGCCCGGCGCCGGTCGGTTTCGTCGAGCGCCATCTGCATCGACTTGGTGATGCGGTCGGCATAGAGGATCGCCTTGCCGCGCAGGTTGCGCGCGGCGCGGCCGATCGTCTGGATCAGTGAGCCGCCCGAGCGCAGGAAGCCTTCCTTGTCGGCATCGAGAATCGCCACCAGCGACACCTCGGGCATGTCCAGGCCCTCGCGCAGCAGGTTGATGCCCACCAGCACATCGAACTTGCCCAAACGCAGGTCGCGGATGATCTCCACGCGCTCGACGGTATCGATGTCGGAATGCAGGTAGCGCACCTTGACGTCGTGCTCGCCGAGGTACTCGGTAAGGTTCTCGGCCATGCGCTTGGTCAACACCGTGATCAGCACGCGATCCCCCATCGCCACCCGCTCGCGGATCTCGCCGAGCACGTCGTCGACCTGGCTCGCGACCGGCCGGATCTCCACCTCCGGATCGATCAGTCCGGTCGGGCGCACCACCAGTTCGGTGATCTGGCCTTCCGATTTTTCGAGCTCGTAGCTGCCGGGCGTGGCCGAGACGAAGATCGCGCGCGGCGCGCGCGCCTCCCACTCTTCGAACTTCAGCGGCCGGTTGTCCATCGCCGAGGGCAGGCGGAAGCCGAAGTTGACCAGGGTTTCCTTGCGCGATCGATCGCCCTTGTACATCGCGCCGATCTGCGGAACGGTGACGTGGGAT
Source organism: Luteimonas sp. 100069 (assembly GCF_003813845.1). Taxonomy (NCBI): domain Bacteria; kingdom Pseudomonadati; phylum Pseudomonadota; class Gammaproteobacteria; order Lysobacterales; family Lysobacteraceae; genus Luteimonas; species Luteimonas sp. 100069. The sequence continues at coordinate 613,396 of NZ_RPFN01000001.1, read as the reverse complement.
TCGTCGACCACCAGCAGGGCATCCGGCGGCAGATAGTCGAACAGGCACGGCGGCGCCTCGCCGGGCATGCGCCCGGTCAGGTGCCGCGAATAGTTCTCCACGCCATTGCAGTAGCCGACCTCGGCCATCATCTCCAGGTCGAACTGGGTGCGCTGCTGCAGCCGCTGCGCCTCGAGCAGCTTGTTCTCGGCATAGAACTGCTCCAGCCGCGGCGGCAGTTCGGCCTTGATCGCCTCGATCGCCTCGAGCGTGGTGCGCCGCGTGGTCACGTAATGCGACTTGGGATAGATCGTGTAGCGCGGCAGGGTGCGCTTGGTCTCTCCCGTCAACGGATCGAACTGGGTGATGCGCTCGATCTCGTCGTCGAACAGCTCGATGCGGAGGGCATCCATCTCCGATTCCGCCGGATGGATGTCGATCACCTCGCCGCGGACGCGATAGGTACCGCGGCGCAATTCGGTGTCGTTGCGGCTGTACTGCATCTCGCTCAGCCGGCGGATCAGCTCGCGCTGGTCGATCCGCTCGCCGCGCACCATGTGCAGCACCATGCGGAAGTACTCGTTGGGGTCGCCCAGGCCGTAGATCGCCGAAACCGAGCACACCACGATCGCGTCGCGCCGCTCCAGCAGCGCCTTCGTCGCCGACAGGCGCATCTGCTCGATGTGTTCGTTCACCGAGCTGTCCTTCTCGATGTACGTGTCCGAAGACGGCACGTACGCCTCGGGCTGGTAGTAGTCGTAGTAGCTGACGAAGTACTCGACCGCGTTGTGCGGGAAGAACGACTTGAACTCGCCGTAGAGCTGCGCCGCCAGCGTCTTGTTCGGCGCCATCACCAGGGTCGGCTTCTGCACCCGCTGGATGACGTTGGCGATGGTGTAGGTCTTGCCCGAGCCGGTGACGCCCAGCAGCGTCTGGTGGGCGAGCCCGGCCTCGAAGCCCTCGACGAGCTTCTCGATCGCCTGTGGCTGGTCACCCGCGGGCTGGTAGGGCGAGACGAGCTGGAATCCGGCGGGATGGATGACGTCGTTCATGGGCGGGCGGATGCGAGGGAGATGGAGAGATGGGGACGGATCGCGGCCACGGCAACAGGCGGTCGGAATCGGCTTCCGACGATATCAATCGGCCCATCCCCACCCCGCGAAGCGCGACCGCCTGAATCCAGGCGCGATCCGCCGCAGTCAGGCTGTCCCTTCCTGGCCGCAAGGACGCTGCCGTGCCCCGAACTCGCGGATTTACGCTCGTAGAGACGATCACAGTCGTCGCGATCCTCGCCGTAGTGGTGGCCGTGGGCACGCCTGGCTTCGTCGACACGCTCGACCGGCACCGGGTGCGCACGGCGATGCACCTGGTCAGCACCGACCTCGCCATGGCCCGCAGCAGCGCCATCATGCGGCGCACCCACGTCGTGGCCTGCCCCGGCACCGAATCCACGGGCTGCCGGGGCGACGCCGACTGGACCCATGGCTGGATCGTATTCGCTGATCCCGACGGCAATCGAAAACCCGACGCACCTGGAGACCTTCTGCGTACGTCGGACGCGCCCGGCGGCGGCAGCTCCAGCCGGCTCCGAATGGGCGCGACCCGCAACTTCGTCCGCTACCAGCGTGACGGCCGCAGCGCCGGCACCAACCTCACCGTGCGCATCTGTACGCGAGAAAGCCTCGACGGCGAGGTCATCGTCAACAACCTCGGCCGTGTTCGGAGCCGGAAGCCGACTCGCCCCGAGGCATGCCCCTTCTGAACCGCGAACGGAAAGTTGGTTTGACGGCCGAACTCCCAGGGTGGCCAACCCGCCTTGTCCGTCCGCCGGCCAGAGCCTCCGTATGCGCCGACAGGACGCACTGGGCCGGCTCACGGCCATGCACCGGCACCAAAAAATAACGCGCGCAAACGCTTGACCCCTGCAGACAACCGATTAGAATGTGCGTCCCCGCCCGAATAGCTCAGCTGGTTAGAGCACTTGACTGTTAATCAGGGGGTCGTTGGTTCGAGTCCAACTTCGGGCGCCAAAATCAAGAGGTCCGCAGAAATGCGGGCCTTTTTTTGTGCGCAATATTTTGAGCCCTCCAATGTGGCGATGTTCATCGCACCAGACCGCGCGACGCGGGGTCACCCTATCCCGCATCGGCCATGGCCCGCCGTCCGCGGCAGATCTGGCTGCGTCGATCCCCCTCTACGGCACAGGTCCCTGCAGCCACACCAGTGCCACTGCCAACCAGACCCATCGACATGCGCCGTCCAGCAAAAAGCCGCGGTTTGATCCGCGGCTTTTTGCTGGGCATAGATGGGCGACACGTCACCAACAGTCTGAAAGCGCACCCGTCCCGCTTTCAGTTTTTACGCCGGTGTTCGACAGAGTCAGCGTGCCGCACCGGGTGTCCTTGGCCTGGGGACTGCCGGCCCGGGGCGTGGCCACCAGCGTGAAGGTATTGGGTCCAAGATTCTGGACCGAGAGGTCGTAGGCCACAACGGCGCCTTCCGTAGTCGGGGATACCCGCGTAGCAACTGGCACGTTCGCTGCGGTCCAGAACGTCTGATACGTATTGTTGACCGTGTGATGACGCTCGAAGCGCTGGGCCAGTTCGACCAGGTCGGCCTTGGCCTGCGCACGCCGCGACTTCCGCACCGAATCCTGGTAGGCCGGATAGGCGATCGACGCAAGAATTGCGACGACCGCAACTACCACCATCAGCTCAATCAGCGTGAAGCCCCTGGTGCGGCCGAGCGGTCCCCTTGCCGCGTGGATGCGTGTGTTGCTCACTGGATCTGTCTCCACGACTGGCGACCACATGGCCGTTTGAGGTACATCGTCGGGGCGCCGGCTACCTGCACGATCATCGAGCACTGGGCCGCAAGCGCCTTGTCGAGATCATCGGCGTCCGCTTCGGCCGGCAGAGGCGCCAGCCGCGGGGCGCTGAAGATGGCCACATCCTTGACCGGCGCGGTGCCCGATGTCTGCAGCGCGATCGCGCCTGTCCCGGCTCCCGGCGATGCGCCGCCGGGCGAATCGAAACTGACGTTCGAAAGGCCTGCCGCACCGGTCAGCGAGTTGAGGCCGTAGAGCCAGTTGGCGCCCTCGACGCTGCATTGCAGCGCGCTCACCGGCGCATAGGTAGGCATGAACACCACGCCACTGTCGACACGCGGATAGGCCACAAAACGTTCGCGCGCCGGCAGGTCGATGTACCAGCCCAGATTGCCTGCACCGGTATTCGACGAGACCCCGCGCACTCCTGGCGTTGCAGCGCTGACAGTGACCGTCTGGGCCAGGAGGTTGCTCCGGGTGACCGTGGTCGTCGGCTGCCCGGATGCGGTGTCGAGGATGCCGTAGAGCGACTGCTGTGTCGCATCCAGCGGATCGCCCTCGAAAGAGAAGCTGCCGGTACCGAAGAACAGCATCACCCCCCCGTTGCGCCCCGCCGCTGCGGTCAGTCCACCCAGGATCGGCTGACGGGTGTTGTTCTCAGGGCCGCTGGAATAACGCAGCGTCGTAAACAGCGGCCGGGTCGGTCCAGCGGGCGCCGCCCCCGCCGAATTACGCAGGTCGAACTTCCAGATCGCGCCCTTCTGGTCAGCCGCGTACACGGTATCGGCGAACCCGTCGCGACCTGGCGCCGAGAGCGTCCCGTCGGCGGCCGCGGTAAAACGATCCAGTGCGACCAGGTTGCCGAGCCCGTTGGATCCAGCGGGTGCGCCGGTCTCGGTGGCCTGGATCATCGAGATCGTGGGAGCCCCGGTACCGATGTCGACAAGGAACAGGACCGCACGGCCAGTGGTGCTGTTGTAGCCGTTGCCGAAGATCGCCCGCCACTTTACCGGCCCCTCGGCGCCACCGGTCTTGATCGGAACGATGACCGGCTTGCCGAGCACGTTGCCAATGTTCTCGCGCACTGCTATCGAGAGCGCTTCATTGAGCGGACTGATCTCCCACAGCCGATCGGCAGCGGCGAAGCTGCCGCCACGCGCAACGCCAGTGACGTTCAGCGCGAATACGCCCTTGGCGCCCGCTCCTGTCGAACCGACCAGTGCGGTTTTCCAGCTCGAGCCGTAATAGGCATCCGATACGACAAGCGGACCATCCACGTAGTAGCGGTGCTGGAATTTCTGGTCACCGCTCGCCGCGGGATCGTAAGGAAACAGGAGATTACCCATGTGCCCGAGCACGGACTGCGGAATGAACCCCAGGCGCTCGACGCCCCCCCCGGTGCCGGCGCGGCCGTCGAAGCCGTGCAGCATGCCGTCGTTGGCGCCCGCGTAGACCATCGGGCGATGCGCATTGGGATCGCTCGAAGACTTTTTCGTCGTCAGATAGGTCTTGTAGCCCGCGCCATACGGCGCTGGCAGGTTGCCATACCCGTAGTCATCGGTCGGTGCACTCACCACCGGTGTCGCGTTGACGATATCGCCCAGACGCGTGCTGCGGTACCGCAGCCGGCCGGCGGGATTGCGGTCGACTTCCAGACTGGCGTCACCCTTCAGGTAGCTCACCGCCTGCTCCACGCTCAGGTTGCCCGAGGTACCCAACGCCTGCAGTGAGGTCGCGGTACACAGCGACATATTGGGCGCAGGGTTATCGCAAAGCTTGCCAAGGCTGCCGAGATTATCCGCATTGAACGGGAGCGCAGTGCTGCCGGTGCCGTACCAGACTGCGCGACTCGCGGCGGCCGGCAGTTCGCGGCTGGCCTCCCAAGCGTCGGTGAACGTCGCCACGCCTGTGATTGGGTTGGTCGCCACGGTCTGCGCGGTCAGCGTGCTGTACCAGTCGGTGCCGTTGTTGCGGGCCTCGTACATCGGCGAAACCGTCAGCGAGCCTTGGCCGATCCGCGCCCCGGTGAGTGCGATGCTGCCGGCCGGCGACCTGCCCTCACTCACAGAGCTCAGAACGCGGCGCATGGCGGCGGTGATCTCGCTGGGGGTACGGGCGTTGATGAACTCCCCCCGGGTGTTGACCGTGGCGTGCCAGATGTCATCCACCGTGGAGGGATTGTCGTCGGTGTGCCCCGGCCAAGCCGGATACGGCGACACGAACGGGTCCCGCTCGGCTTCGGGGTCGTAGATCGCACCCGTCGCGCCAAGCGTGATGCCGTAGAAGTTCATATGCAGATTGGCGTTGCAATCCAGCCGTGGGTCCGGGTTGGGCAGGCCGCAACCTGACGGCACGGGCACGCGGCCGGCAGGAAAGTTGGGGCCGGTGCGCAGCGTCGTCTGGTAGTACTTGGTCGCGATGGCCGCCATGCTGTTCGCGGGCGTCGGGTCGAATGGCGCTCCCAGACCAGTCACAGCGGGCGCGCCGGGACTACCGCCGTTGCTGTAGCCGTCGGTGAACAGCATGCCGGCGTTCTTCTGGCAGGCGAGTTCGATGGGCGCGCCGTTATTGGTGCGCTGGAACTGCTTGCCGATGTGGTCGACCGCAGAAAGGTTCGGCGTGCCGCCGCTGGCTGGCAGTGCGGTGAGGTCGGTGTACAGCAACGACTTCTCACCCGGCGAGTTCATGTTCCGCATCGCCACGTTCGCGGTACGACTGTTGATCCTGAAATATCCGACCCGCATGTTCTTCACGTCGCTGAGCGAGCGCGTCATGCCCGCAATCATCGCGCGGTTGCGGTTGCCGTAGAAGGAGAACCAGTTGGCGAAGTTCTGCCGGGCCGCCTCGAACGCCGCGTCGCTGGTGTAATTGTCTTTCTTGATCTCGTAGCGGTACAGGTTGCAGCCCGCGCCGCAGGCGTTGTTGACCAGAACCCGGCTGGCTGTTTTGAAGCCCGCCGGCACGCTCGCCGCCTCGGGTAGGTAGAAGGTCGCCGGGTAATAGCTGATGCCGATCTGACAGTTTGCCGTGACCGTCTGATCTGAATTGACCGATCTCCACACATTGTTGTTGCCATTGGCAAGTCCACCGCAGTTGGCGGTCTTGTAGTAGCGCGTGTTGGCCGGGATCACCATGCCGTTCAACACGCGGAACCTGTTGTTGGCATCGGTTTCCTCGCGCGTGGCGAAAAGATCGATGGTTGGCGTCGCGTTGCGCGGATTCACCCGGGTCGCGGAGACGGAAGCATTGCCTTGGGGGTCGCTCGTCCGATCGTAGGGCCTGCCTTCCGAGTCGAGCCAGGGCAGATAGGTCTCGCCCGGGTTGTAGTACGAGGGGTTGAACCAGTGCGAACGAGCGAAGCCGAACGCTGGAAGTGGCGGAATCGCGTGACGGTTGGCATCGATCCGATGCCCGGGATATGGGATCAGATGGTTGTATCCACATGCGCCGCCCGATCCGGCTATCGTCCGCAAAGAGCCGTTAGCGTTGAAGAATCCGCCGGTGGGATTCCAGCAAGCCTGTCCGTCCTGCCCGGGAAACAGCGTCTCGAACGTCATCGACCCCGAATCGTCCACCGCCATGATGAAGGCCGGCGGGATCTGCGACTGCACGTTGAGCGGCTGCTGCGCCAGTGTGCCCTGCCCCTGCACGGCCATGACCGAATGCAGGAAGTAGGCGCTGCCGGCCAGGACCAGCGCGGTGGCGCCGGCGTAGAGTTTTGTGCGGCCTTTCATGGCATTACCCTCACGGCCTGAATATGGTGTCGATGACAGCCTGTGCCGTCGGGTTGTCCGGATCATCCACACGGAAAGCGGTCACCTGATAGATCGGATTGGGGTCTTCATTGACGGCCCCGCCCATTTCAAGCGACGAGTTCCCCGAGATGCAGGGGCCGATCAACCGCGCATTGACAGCAGAGTGCTGACCAAGCGATCTGTCCTGGGCCCAGCCACCCGGATCGAAGCCGGTGTCGCAGGAGTCGATCATCGAGCTGGTCACCCCATCGCAACCGGCGGTACTGGTGCGGTTGATCATGTCTTCAAGCGCACACTCCGCGCTGCGCGCGAGCGCTTCGGTTTGCTGGAACGCCAGGTTTACCGCGCGATAATTCGACGACATGCGCTCCTGCAGACCGGCCACCTGCATGCCGACAATGCCAAGCAGGGCAAGCAGAACCAGCATGATCAGCGCGATATAGAGCACGGCGCCGCGCTGTCGTTGCCGCGGGTTTGGATGGAAGCGACCCATGTCAGTTCCCATAGAGACGGTTGCGCAAGGCGACGGTGGACTCGTAGCCGAAGCGGTAACGGTTGTCGGAAGGATCCTCCGGCGTGAAGCGCACGCCGAAGAGGCTCCGCCCGTCCTCAGCCTGCTCGGAGGCGGCGCGGTCGGGACTGCTGACCAGCACGCCGAGGCGCACGGCGCCGACGGCACGCCACCCCGGCTCGGTATTGGCGACAGTCGAAGGCCGCACGAAGCTGCCGACATATCCGCTCGGCGGTTCCGTGGCCATGGCCGCCGCATTGCGGTCCAGGCCGATCTCCAGCTGCAGGCTCTCGATGCCGTCCACCAGCTCTTCTCCGGCCTGGTAACTGCCGTTGGGGTTGGCGCGGGCACGCATGAGCGCGCGTTGGCCGCTCGCTCCCCTGCCGACGTAATAGACCACCGATTCCAGGCGGTGCAGCATGGTCTGGCCTGCAGGCTGCGGCGTGTAGCGGTCAAGCGGAGTTGCGACCGTGACCGTGCCCAACGAGGAATTGGTGGCGCCGGCCACGAACAGATCGACGAAGCTGCAGTCCGCAAGCCCCAGCAGGGTCGGCGCAGCGACGCCGCCCTGAGTCAGCGCCTCCCAACGGGCCGCAGGTATGGTGATCGTCGAACTGCCGCCGGCCACCGCGATCGTACTGACAGGCGCACCCTCGGAGAGCAGAAAACGCAGCTGCAATACGTCACTGCCAGGCAAGGGCCCGAGCGCGGCGACTGCCGGAGGCAAGGCAGGCGTCCAGGTACTGGCCGCCGTCCCCAGATTCATCGTGCTCGTTGATGTCTTGGTGGCTTCGTAGGCCTGTATACCCGTCGGCAAGTTCACACCCGAACCGCCCGCTGGCACATGGTTCGCCAGCGCACCGGCATTCTGCATGTGCGACTGGTCGTTGACACAGCCCATATGGCCGACCATGCGCAGATCGCGCTGGATGAAGTCCATCGCGAAGCGGCCGTTTTCCTGCACGCGCGATACGCCTTCCGACAACTGGTAGGCGGTGCGTGATGCGGAGAACACCCGCACGAGGCCCAGCATCAAGAAGGCCCCGATTGCCAAGGCGATCATCAGCTCGATCAGGGAGACGCCACGGGCGCGGTGAGGGAACGAAAGCCTCATAGCTGGGTGCTCGCGGTAAACGTTGTCATGTTTTCGCTGTCGATCGCGCTGCGCTCGCCCCAGCTCAGCTGGACCGACGCCTGCCCGGACGCATCGAACGTCACCGTGGCTGCGGCCGATGGCCCTAGCGCGTTGAACACCTGGCATTGCCAGCTTGCAATCCCCTGCGCCACGGCGTCCGTCGAGGCCGACGGATTGCAGGCCGTGTCAGCCAGCGAATTGGCCGTGAAGCCCGCGCTCGTGTACTGCGCCGCAGACAGCCGATTGGTGCGCATCTGATCGAGCAGGCTGTACCCCAGATTGGTCGCCAGCGTCCGGCTGTTCGCACTCTGGGTGTAACGCAGCGTGGTGGTCTGGAGCAGCGCAAAGCCCAGCAAGCCGATGGCCAGCACCACGATCGCGATCAGCACTTCGATCATCGAAAAGCCCCGCTCACCCGCCCTCCGGGCACGCGTCCGCTGGAAGTCGATCATGGGCAATCCCCCCGGGTGACTGCAGTCCCGCCCGTGGCCCGTACCGCGAACGTACGCACGAGGGGCGCGCTCGATGGACATTCCTCGGATGCAAGCGTCAACGCGCGGGCACCGCCCACCAGATACCCGCGCTGGTCGAACGGAATATCGAGATTGGCCGCGCCGGCGGCGGCTGTGATGACGATGCCGGGCTTGGCTTGCGAATAGCGCACGACGCGATCGCCGCTGGCAGGAACGGGCTGACCGCCGCTACCGTCGATATCGATCCAGACGATCCATCCATTGCTCCAGGCCGTGCCGGTGCAGGTGGTGCCATCGTTACTGGTGCAGACGCGGGCGCCACCGGGGCTGCGAAGGGCCTCCGATCTGGCGAGCGCGAACGACGCGATCAGCTCGTTGGTCGTGGTCGCCACGCGATTCGAGCGCATCGTCGCCTCGAAGCTGGGAAATGCAATGGCCGCGAGGATCGCGATGATCGCGACCGTGACCATCAGCTCTACCAGCGTAAATCCCCTCGCACGCATACCGTTCCCGCACCGCCGGCACATCCGGCGTTCCCCGTCGCGCAGTCTAGTGCGCGCTTCTTTTCCTACAAGGGGCAGCGGATGGACGGTCGAGATCGGGCGATGAGCGTCACCGCCGTCCCAAGCCGCGGGCCCTTATGACCCTCAGGCCACCACTTCGTAGCAGGGCCTGTAGTCCCCGGCGATCTTCATCCGCCGCTGCTCCACGAACGCGCGCAGCAGCGCATCGAGCGACTGCATGATGTCGCGGTCGCCGTTGATGCGGAACGGGCCGAGTTCCTCGACGCGGCGCATGCCGTCTTCCTTGACGTTGCCGGCGACGATGCCCGAGAACGCGCGGCGCAGGTCGGCCGCCAGCTCGTGCGGCGGACGGCCATGGTGCAGGTCGAGCGCGGCCATTGCCTCGTGGGTGGGCACGAAGGGACGCTGCAGGTCGAGCGGAATCGTCATCGACCAGCTGAAGTAGAACGAGTCCTTGTGCGAGACGCGGTACTCCTTGACCTTGCGGATACCGGCCGCCATGCGCCGCGCCACCTGCTCAGGATCGGCGACGATGATCTCGTAGCGTGACGCGGCTTCGTCGCCGAGCGTCAGGCGGATGAACTGGTCGATCTGCTGGAAGTACGGCGCCGATGCGGTGGGGCCGGTGAGGATGAAGGGGAACGGGATGTCGCGGTTCTCCTCCTGCAGCAGCAGGCCGAGCAGATAGAGGATCTCCTCCGCCGTGCCCACGCCGCCGGGAAACACGATGATCCCGTGCCCCAGGCGCACGAACGACTCGAGACGCTTCTCGATGTCCGGCATGATCACCAGCTGGTTGACGATCGGATTCGGCGATTCGGCCGCGATGATGCCCGGCTCGGTGATGCCGATGTAACGCGCGGGATACTGCCGCTGCTTGGCGTGTGCGACGTTGGCGCCCTTCATCGGCCCCTTCATGGCGCCCGGGCCACAGCCGGTGCAGATGTCCATGCCGCGCAGGCCGAGCTCGTAGCCGACCAGCTTGGTGTAGTCGTACTCGCCGCGGTTGATCGAGTGGCCGCCCCAGCACACCACCAGGTTGGGGTCACCCGGCTGCAGCAGCCGGGCATTTCGCAGCAGACCGAAGACCGCATTGGTAATGCCGGCCGACGAATCGAGGTCCCCCGCGTCCGCTGGATCCAGCTCGATCGCGGTGTAGGCAAGGTCGCGCACCACGGCGAACAGCAGCTCGGCGACGCCGCGGATGATCTGTCCGTCGACAAAGGCCATCGCCGGGGCGTTGGTCAGTTCGATGCGGATGCCGCGATCCTGCTGCAGCACCTGGATATCGAAGTCGGGATACAGCTCCTGCGCGGCGCGCGGATCGTCGGATGCACTGCCGCTGGTCAGCACCGCCAGCGCGCAGCGGCGCAGCAGGTCGTGCATGCCGCCGGCGGACGCATCCTTCAGCCTCGCGACCTCGTCGCGCGACAGCACGTCCAGGCCGCCGCGCGGATAGACATATGCACTCACGGTGGGCAGCGCCGTCGCCGCTCCGGCTTGCTTGTTCATCTGGTCTTCTATCATGTGTTTTTCGTAGGCCGGCACTGTAGCGCAGGAGCCGTCAGCAAAGAAAACGGCCGGGTTTCCCCGGCCGTTTCTGGTGTCACGCGTTCAATCCGGGGATCAGAACTTGTAGCGGAAGCCGACCTGCAGCTGCCAGCGCGACAGACCCTTGTTCTGGTCCTGATTGTCGTACAGGCCTTCGGCCGTGATGTTGTCGGGGTTGAAGTTGTAGATGTACTGCCCGGCCGCGTTGATGCCTTCCATCCGCGCAACACCACGGTTGAGCGGGAAGCCCACTTCGTAGATCTCGCCCCAATCCTTGTTGATCAGGTTGCCGATATTGATGATGTCGAGCCAGATCTCGGCCTTGTTGCCTGCAAAGAAGCCCGGGAATTCCTGGCTGATGCGGACATCGAAGCTGTTGACCCACTTCGAAGTGGCACTGTTGCGCGGCGCCGCACCACCCGCGTACCGGGCCAGATCGGGGTTCTCGGACAGCCACTCGAAGAACGCCTGCTCCATGGCCGGGCCGCCGGTGAACTCGACATCGCCGTAGCCGTTGGGCACGTAGAACAGGTCGTTGGTATAGCCGTCACCGTTGGCATCGTTGAGGAAGCCCCAGCTGTAGGGCTTGCCGCTGCGGCCTTCGTAGAACACCGCGACGCTGGTCTTGTTGTCGCCGAAGAACGCCTTCTGCCAGGTGAGCGCGCCGGTGAAGCGATCACGGATCTCGTAGGCCGAGCGACCCGCCACGTTCTCGTTCGGGTTGAACGCGAAACGGCCGTTCCAGTTGGAGATCGCGCGCGAGCTGGTCAGCGGGCTGACTTCGGTGGCGCGGGTGTAGGTATAGCCGGCCACCCACGACCAGGTATCGGTCATCGGCTTGGTCAGGCTGGCCGTGAACTGCTGCGAGCCACCCTTGTCGGTGTTGCGCATCAGGATCACGCCGTCATTGGCCCAACCCACCACGTTCTCGAAGCCCGGCGGCATCTGCCCAGCCGCGCGCAGGGCATTGATCCCAGCGTTGCCGCGACCACGCGTGCCGGTGCCGTTGGCATTGGCCCAGTAGAGGTCGCGACCATCCTGGCCCGGACGCGCGAGCGGCGTACCGAGATCGAGACGGTCGTAGTAGATGCCGTCATTGACGCGGGTGTAGAGCAGTTCGGCCGACGCCACGAGGCCATGCCACGGCAGCTCATGATCGAATGCAAGGTTCGCCTTCCATACCGACGGCTGGCGGAAGCCGGGATCCATCAGGTTGACGGACTGGCGCTGCTGCGAGGTCGGCTGAGGCTGGTTGTCCGGATCGGTGCTGAAGGGATACTGCGCGCGGATTGCGGCGCGCTGGGCCTCGGTCAAACCGCTGAAGGACGGCGTGGAGTACTCCACCACATTCAGGCCCGTGTTTGCGAACGAGTTACCCACCCACACGTTCGCAGCCGCGCCCTGGAACAGGCCGACACCGCCGCGCAGCTGGGTCGGACGCTCGGAGTCGAAGGTGTAGTTGAAACCGAAGCGCGGCTGCCACAGCTTCTTGCCATCCAGGGTCACGCTGTTGTCGTAGCCGTAAACGCGGTCGACGAGTGCGTTGAACTCGGGCTCGGAGCCCAGCGTCACCTGGTCGACACGCAGGCCGAACATCAGCGTCAGGTTCATGTTGACGTTCCAGCGGTCCTGGATGTACAGGCCGGTGTTCTTCTGGTTGTAGTCGGCCGCAATGCTGCCGATCCCCGCACCCGGACGCGGTGCGAACGAGGAGTACGACCAGTAGTCGCCGTTGCGGAAATCTTCCGTGGACGCGAACGTGTAGCTGCCGAACTGGTTCTGGCCGAACAGGTTGTAGACGCCGTTGTCTTCGTAGTCGAAGCCGAACTTGATCTCGTGATCACCGGCGTAATAGGTACCGGAGCCCTGTACGTTGGTGGTGTCGGTTTCCAGCACGTTGTAGTGGCTGTTCGACTCGGTACCGAAGTTCAGGTACGGCGAGTTGGGCGCGCCGCTGCTCGAGGGGGTGCCGAAGGCGACGCCGATGGAAGGCAGGCGCGAGAACGGGCTGCGCACCGACGAGTATTCACGGTAGGTGCCCTTGAGCTCGGTGCTGAAGTTCTCGCTCCAGTTGCTGAAGAACTGCAGCGAGTAGCTGTCGACCTGCTTGTCGGTGATGCTCCAGTTGGTGCTGAGCGAACGACCGGTGTTGCTGAAACCGTACAGGAACACGTCCGACTGCTCGACGCGGCTGACGCGGAACGACGCGCGATGATCGTCGTTGATGTTCCAGTCGATCTTGCCGGCGTATTCCTCTACCTCAGTCTTGAGATTGTCAGGCGCGATCTGGTCGCCGGCATCGAAGCCCCAGCGCTGGGATGCGATCTGACGGACCTCGTCGATCTGCTGGTCGGTAATGCGCGCCGCGGCCGGGCTGACGGTGGTGCCGGGGGCGCTGCGGGTGAACTTGTCGTAGTTCACGAAGAAGAACAGTTTGTCCTGGATGATCGGGCCACCGAAGGTGCCGCCGAAGTTTTCTTCGTCGATGAAACCGTTGAACGGCGAGCCGTCAGGGTTGTCACGCACCCAGTCCTGATCGCGGTAGGTGTAGAACGCGCTGCCGGAGAAGGTGTTGGTGCCGGACTTGGTCACCGCATTGACGACCGCGCCCGTAGCGCCCGTCACCGTGACGTCATAGTCCGAGAGCTCGATGCTGATTTCTTCGATCGCGTCCAGCGACACGGGCTGGCGCAGCGTCGGCGAGTTGTTGCTCTCCAGGCCGAAGGTGTCCGATGCCGACACACCGTCGACGCGGATCGCGTTGAAGCGGGTGTTCTGGCCACCGGCGGAGATCTCGCCGCGGCCCTTGCTGGTCTGCGCCAGACGCGGATCCAGGCGCATGTAGTCCTGGATGTTGCGGCCGATCGACGGCAGCGCTTCGATCTGCGCCAGGGTGACGTTCGTGCCCGCGCCCATCTTGTTGGCGCTGAAGACCTCCGAGCCGCCCCCCATCGCGGTCGCCGTGACGGTCTGCAACGTCGTCATGTCGCCGCTCAGGGCGGCATTGACGGTGTTGACCTGGTTGAGATTGAGGAAAACGTTGTCCTCGGTACGCGTACCTTCGCCCGGCTTGGTCACCGTGATCGTGTACGGGCCACCCACGCGCAGGCCGCGCGCGTTGTAACGGCCGCTTGCATCGGTCGTGACGCGACTGACGGTGCCGGACTCGGTGTGCACGATCGTCACTTCAGCGCCGGACACCGGTGCGCCACCCGCACCGACCACCTGACCACCGACACCGGCGGAGGTGCTCTGCGCGAATGCGGGAGCGGCTGCAAGGGCGACGATCAGGCCGAGCGACAACTTCGAGAGTCGGGCGCGATGCGTGTGGTTCATGGGTTTTATAGCCTCGGTACGTGGATGTCGTCACCGTCCGGACGGAAGGCAACGGGAGTCTTGGAGAGGTGGGGGTCTCGCGACGGGCGCTTGGGAAGCCATCCCGTTTAACCGCAGATTAACACGTTAGCCTTCGAGAGTGACAGTGCCATGACAGCGCGCGCGCCGCGCAAGCCGTTGAGCTACCTGAACTTTCTCTGCAATCGCGGAAATTGCGCGCTGCTTGCCGTCGAAAACCTTCACGGACCTCTCACGAGTCGCTCAGGCGCTTTTGAGGTAGCTGACGAGCCCGTCGAGCAGCATCTGCACCGAGATCGCGACCAGGAGCATGCCCATCAGCCGCTCGATCGCCGTCAGCGCGCGGGCGCCGAGCAGCTTGTACAGATAGGTCGCCGAGAACAGGATCGCGGAGGTGGCGCCCCAGGCGATCAGCAGCGCCAGGCTCCACTCGCCCAGTCGGTCGGGCTCGTTGCTGCCCATCAGCATCACCGCAGCCATGCCCGATGGGCCCGCCACCAGCGGAATCGCCATCGGCACGATGAAGGGCTCGCCGTCGGGTATCTCTCCCATCAGCCCCTCGGGTGGCGGAAAGATCATGCGGATGCCGATCAGGAACAGCACGATGCCGCCGGCGATCGCCACCGACTCCTGCCGCAGGTGCATGACCTCGAGCGCGTACTTGCCCGCCCACAGGAACACCATCAGCACGACCAGCGCGATCAGCAGTTCCCGCGCCAGCACGACGCGCTGGCGCTGCGGAGTGAGCCGCCGCAGCATGCTCAGGAACACCGGGATGTTGCCCAGTGGATCCAGGATCAGGAACAGCAGCAGGGCAGCCGAGGCAATGGTCATGCGCGCCCCTCCGGCGCGAACGGCGCCCACAGCGCACCGCGATGCGCGTCTCCGCCCGGAGCCAGCAAGGCCACGCAGTGCGCGGCGACATCCGCCGGCGCGCGCGCTATCCGGTCCTCGGCTTCGACGTGGGCGCGGGCGCGCAGCGGCGTGCGCATCGGCGGCGGCAGCAGGCCGCTGACGCGGATCGGCGCGTCGCCGAGCTCCGCCTGCAACATCCCCACCATGGCCGAGAGCCCCGCCTGGGCGAGTCCATAGCCGCCCCAGTAGGCGCCGCCCGTGCGCGCCGGGTCGTCGATCGCGAACACGACGGCCGCGTCGCCCGAACGGCGCAGCAGCGGCAGGCAGGCCTGGGTCAGCCACCAGCGCGCGGTGAGGTTGACATGCAGTGCGCGGGCGAAGGCGGCCGGATCGGTCAACTCCAGCGGGGTGAGACCGTCGAAGGCGGCGGCGAGATGGACGATGCCGTCGAGCCTGCCGTAGGCGGCCTCGATCCGCGCGGCAAGATCGGCATGATCGTCGGGGCTCGCCCCCTCGAGATCCATCGGGTACAGCGCCGGCGCGGCGCCGAGCGCCTGCAGCCGGTCGTGGAGACGGTTGAGCCGGGGCACGCGTCGTCCCAGCAGTACGAGCGAGGCGCCCGCCTGCGCGCAGGCCAGAGAGGTGGCCTCACCGAGCCCGCCATGCGCGCCGACGACCAGCACCACGCGCCCTTCCAGCGCTGCTGCCTCGGCAGCAGGCTCCGCCAGCGCACTCACGACGCTGCCACCTCGGCCACCATGCGTGAGAGCTCGCCCGCCTCGTGCAGTTCGAGCGCGATGTCGCAGCCGCCGATCAGTTCGCCGTGGATGAACAGCTGCGGGAACGTCGGCCAGTTCGAGAACCGTGGCAGGTTCGCGCGGACTTCCGGAGCCTCGAGCACGTTGATCGCGCGGTAGTCGCGTGCACCCGCTTCATGCAGGGCGGCGACGGTACGGCTGGAGAACCCGCACATCGGGTACTGCGGCGTTCCCTTCATGAACAACACGATGGCATGGCCGTCGATTTCGGCCTGGATGCGTTCGAGGATCGACACGTTGACGCTCCTGCAGGACCTCGCCGCTGCCGAGCGGCCAGCGGGGATCGGGATTCGAATTGGTGCATTCTATCGCGTCGCCGCCCATCGACCACCGGACCGCCGGCCATGCCCCTCGAACTTGCCGCCCTGCCCTACGACCGCACCGCGCTGGAGCCGCACCTTTCGGGCGACACCCTCGACCAGCACCATGGCCACCTGCAGCGCGCCCACATCGAACGTCTCAACGCACTGCTGGCCGGCTCTGAACTTGCCGATGCCCCGCTGGAGATCATCGTCCGCAAGGCTCAGGGCGCGGCGTTCGACCACGCGGCGCAGGCCTGGAACAACGCCTTCTACTGGCATTCGCTCAAGCCCGCCGCAGCCGGCGGTGGCGGCGAGCCCAAAGGGCGGCTGGCCGAGGCCCTGTCACGCCAGTTCGGGGATGTCGCGGCTTTCCGCAGGCGCTTCGAAGCGCTGGCGCTGGCGACATTCGGCGCCGGATGGGTCTGGCTCCTGCAACGGCCTGACGGGCGGATAGCACTGGCCGCCACGGCGAACGCAGCGACGCCGATCACCGGCCAGGACACGCCCCTGCTGGCGATCTCGCTGTGGGAACACGCCTGGTATCTCGACTACCGGGACAACCGGCGGAAGTACCTCGATGCCTTCTGGCAGCTGGTGAACTGGGACGTGGTTGCGGCGCGCCTGCGCTGACCGACCGCCGGGCACGCGAAAGTCAGGCTTTGTCGGCCCGCAAACGTCGTTCGATGACATCCTCGGCGGGCGCAGGGCGCGCAATCAGATAGCCCTGCACGAGATCGCAGTGCGCCTCGCGCAGCAGCTCCAGCGTTGCCTCGTCCTCGATGCCTTCGGCGACGACCTTCAGCTCCAACTCGTGCGCGAGATCGATCATCGTCTCGACGATGCGACACGCGCGCCGGTCCCGGGCCATGTCCTGGACGAAGCTGCGGTCGATCTTGATGCCGTCGACCGGCAGCCGACGCAGGTACGCCAGCGACGAATAGCCGGTACCGAAATCGTCGATCACGATGCGGACGCCGGATTGGCGCAGTCGCGCGAGCAGATGGCTGCACCGGACGATGTCGCGCATCAGCGCGCTCTCGGTGATCTCGAACACCAGTCCTTGCCCCGGCACGCGCCACAGATGCAGCAGATCCAGCACCTGTTCGACGAAGCCGGGGGCCTGCAGCGCCTCCACCGACAGGTTGACCGCGATGCGCACCTCGAGGCCTGCACCCCGCAGCGTCGCGAGGTGGCGCAGGGCGACGTTGAGGCTCCAGCGGGTGAGGTCGCCGATCAGGCCGCCACGTTCGGCGATTTCGATGAACACATCGGGCGGTATGTCGCCCAGTCGAGGATGCGTCCAGCGCGCGAGCGCCTCGTAACTGCGGATCACCCGGTCGGGCAAGGCAGCGAGCGGTTGCAGATGCAGGGCCAGCTGGTTCTCGGCAAGGGCCGCGCGCAGATCGTGGTGCAGGGTGTCGAGCGGCACCGACGGCGCCTCCCAGAACGCGAAGCCTTCGACGGATGCCGCCGCATCGTCGCAGGCGCGGTCGGCGCGCCGGCACAGTTGCTCGGCATCGGTGCCGTCTTCCGGCGCGATGGCGATGCCCACCCGCACCGATGGCTGAGCGTGCGCGTCCCCGACGTCGAATGGACGCTGCAGAGCGCGCACGAACTTGGCTGCGCCCAGTGCGGCGTGCGCACGGCCGCGCAGAGCCGGCAGCAGCACCAGGAAGGCGTCCTCGCCGATGCGGCACACGTGATCGCCGGGCCGCACCGCGGCCTCCAGCGCTTGTTGCATCCCGGCGCGCAGGGCATCGCCGGCGGCATAGCCGAGCGACAGTTCCGTCTCGCGCACGCGATCGGCGCGGATCACCAGCACCCCCAGCGGAATACCCGAGCGCGCCTGCGCGAGGAACGTGCGGATGTCGACCAGTGCCTGGGCGTGATTCAGCACGCGCAAATCCCTGCCGCCCTCACAGGAACAGGCCCACCGGATCGAGCCCGTACGCACCCGGCGCAAGCGCACCGGCAATCCGCACCGGTTCGTCGCTGTGCCCGCGCACCAGCAGGTCGATCGAGTGGAACTGCGTGAGCAACCGCTTGTCCGGTCCGGTCAGCACCATGACGCGGGGCTGCAGGCGCCGGGCCGCGTTCTGTGCGGTGACGATCGCCACCTCACCGGTGCTCAACTCGACCAGCGCGCCGATCGGATAGACCCCCATGCATTGCATGAACTGTTCGACGATCTCGGCCGCGAACTGAGTGCCGCGTCCGCGGTAGAGCGACTGCAGGGCGACGTGCGGAGCGACCGCTTGCCGGTGCGGGCGGGTGCTGATCATCGCGTCATAGGCGTCGATCACCGCGGCGATCCGCCCCAGAAGCGGGATCGCATCGCCCTGCAGGCGCCCGGGGTAACCGCTGCCGTCGATCCATTCGTGGTGGGTGCGGATCATTTCACGGACATGCGCCGGCACCCCCGCGGCATCGACGAGGGCCAACCCGGATTCGACATGCGTCTGCATCACACTGCGCTGTGTATCGTCATAGGGTGCCGGGCTGGCCAGCAGCGCGGGCGGCAGCCTCAGCTTGCCGACATCGAGCAACAGGCCTCCGCTTGCCATGTCCAGCAGCAGGGGTTCGGGCAGGCCGACGTGCCGGCCGAACGCGGCGGCCAGCGCACTGCACGACAGCGCATGGCGGTATTCGTAGGCGCCGCGAGCGCGTAGCGCATCAAGCCACAGGAACGCGTCGGCATTGCGCACCAGGCTGCGCACCATGGGCTCGATCGCATCGCGGACCTCCTCGACCGCGATGGCGCGCCCGCCCCGGACCTCTTCTAGGGCCCGCTCGGCGAACGCCGCAGCCTGGGCATGGGCCTGCCGTGCGCTGTCGAGCTCCTGATCGAACTCCACGCGCTCCGGATAGGCCACGGTGCCCTGCAGCGCGGCGATCTGGTCGTTTTCGTAGTTGCGGGGCGCCGCAGGTACTGCGGATGGTGTCGCTGCGGGTCCGACCACCTGCAACGACGGCGGCATACGCCCAAGTCCGCGCTCGACATCCACATATACGTGCGTGCACAGGCGTTGCAGGACGGCGACATCGTCCGCCGATTCGACCATCAGCCCCTGCAGCAGAAAAGGCGTGCCCTCCCATGGCCGATCCAGGCGACACACGTACATCCCGACCTGCAGATCGGTTACGGCGACTTTGAGTTCTTCCAGCGTCATCTGGCCCGTCGGCTCTCCTGGCCTTGCACTACCGCCCCCTCGGCATCGCCTGGCCCCGCTCGCGGGACACCGACAATCCGGCGCAGCAGGTGCATCTGGCCGGACGCCCAGCGTACAGGCTGACGGGATGAAAACATCGTGCTCATCGCCGCTCGAGTGCGCCTGGTGGCGCCTGCGGGCTCCGAATGCCACGCCTTCAGCGCCCCCCGGCCGCCGGTCGCGCCGGGACAACCCCCACCGCCAGCAAACGGACCTGCCCTCGCGCTTGACCCACCCTCGCGCGAGGAGACCGCCGCTTTCCGGCGCCGCAGCGAGCGAGCTGCGATGGGAGGCGGCCTCCACCCCCTATGATCGGGGCCGATCCGACGCAGGAACCCAGACATGCCACCCCGTCGACGCTCTTTGCCGTCCGCAGCCTTCGACCTGCTCAATCTGCGCCATGGGGAGGCGGCCCCGGTCCTGGTCGCAGGCCTGTTCTTCTTCTGCATCCTGAGCGCGCTGATGCTGCTGCGTCCGGCGCGGGATGCGCTGGGCATGGAGAGCGGCCTGGACAGCGTGCGCTGGCTGTTCGTGGGAACGGCCGTGGTCACCCTGCTGGTCAATCCAGCGTTCGGGGCGCTGGTCGCGCGGCTGCGCCGGCTGCATTTCATCGCCGCGACCTACGCGTTCTTCGCCCTGAGCCTCGTGGGATTCTGGGCCCTGCTGGCGTTCGCGCCGGACGCGGTCGGGGCGCGCAGTGGCCAGGTGTTCTACGTCTGGTTCAGTGTCTTCAACCTGTTCGTGACGATGGTGTTCTGGGCCCTGCTGGCCGATCGTTTCAACAGCGACCAGGCCAAGCGCCTTTTCGCCCTGATCGCGATCGGCGGCACGCTCGGGGCGATCTTCGGGCCGTGGCTCGCCTCACGCCTGGCCGGGCCGCTTGGCACCCCTGCCCTGCTGCTCGTGGCGGCGGGGTTTCTCGTCACCGCAATCGCGCTGGCCTGGCTGCTGGTGCGGATCCGCTCGGACCGTCCCGACGACGCCCTCGCATCGCCCGACGGCCGCGAACCGCCACGCATCGGCGGAAGCGCCCTCGCCGGCATCCGCGCGGTGTTCGCCTCGCGCTACCTCCTGGGCATTGCGGGTTATGTCGTGATCATGACCGTCGTCGCGACCTTCCTGTACTTCACCCGCCTGCAGATGGTCGCCGCCGCCGAGAGCGGGCTGGACGCCCGCACCGGCTTGCTCGGCAGCATCGACATGTGGACCCAGATCGCGGTGCTGGCGCTGCAGCTCACCCTGACCGGGCAGATCATCCGACGCCTCGGTCTGGCAGTCGCCCTGGCCATCCTGCCGGTCGCGATGGCGCTGGGCTTCATCGGACTGGCGCTGTACGGCTCGTTCGCGGTGCTCATCCTGCTCGAAGCGGCCAACCGGGCGATCCAGCGCGGAATTACCCGCCCGGCGCGCGAAACCCTGTTCACCGTGGTCGGGCGCGAAGACAAATACAAGGCCAAAGCCTTCATCGACACCTTCGTCTATCGCGCGGGCGACGTCATCGGCGCCCAGACTGAAGGTGTGCTTGGACGACTGGGCCTGGCCTTGGGTGGCCTGGTCAGCGTGGTCGTGCCGCTTGCCCTGGTGTGGGCGGCGCTCGGCATCTGGCTGGGCCGCGCCCACCAGCGTGCTGCGCTGGAGCCGGTCGCAAGCGGCCCCCATTGACCACGCGCCTGATCTCCTCGCGCCGGCCCGCCGGCGGTGGATAATGCGCGCCCCCGCAGGCAGCTTCGCGATGCAGCCCTCGACCAAAGCCCATTGGCAGATCCACTTCTGCGTCCTGCTGTGGGGCTTCACCGCCATCCTTGGCAAGCTGATCACCCTGCCGGCCCTGCCGCTGGTGTGGTGGCGGATGCTGCTGGTGGCCGCGACGCTGTTGCTGCTGCCGCGGGTCTGGCGCGGGCTGCGCGCGTTGCCGACGCGCCTGCTGCTGGCCTACGCAGGGGTCGGTGCACTGGTGGCGCTGCACTGGTTGACCTTCTACGGCGCGGTCAAGCTCGCGAACGCCTCGGTCGCCGCCACCTGCATGGCCTTGGCGACCGTCTTCATCGCGTTGATCGAACCGCTGGTCGCGCGCAGCCGCTTCTCGTGGCGGGAGCTGGCGCTGGGCCTCGCCGTTCTCCCTGGCGTCGCACTGGTGGTCGGTGGCATTCCAGACGGCATGCGGATCGGCGTCGTGGTCGGTGCGCTGTCGGCGCTGTTCGTCGCCTGTTTCGGTTCGTTGAACAAAAGGCTGGTCGAACGGGCCGATCCCCTGACCGTCACCGCACTCGAGCTCGGTGCCGGCACTCTGACGCTGACCCTGCTGGCGCCGCTGATGCCGTTGCTGTTCCCGGCCTTCGCGGGAAGCCTGTTGACGCTCCCCAGCCTGCACGACGGTGCCTATCTGCTGCTGCTCGCGTTCGCCTGTACGCTGCTGCCGTTCGCGCTGTCGCTGGTGGCCCTGCGCCACATGAGCGCCTTCGCCGCGCAGCTCGCGGTGAACCTGGAGCCGGTCTACGCGATCGCGCTGGCGATCCTGCTCCTGGGCGAGCAGCACGAACTGACCCCGCGCTTCTATGCAGGCGTGGCGATCATCCTCGCCGCGGTGCTCGTCTATCCCCTGCTTTCACGGTCCGGGCGGATCGCGCATCCGGAGAACCTGGTGACCGGCGAGGCCAAACAGATCACAGGCAACGACCGGTCGCCATGATCACCACCGCCGACGGCGGACACTGCAGAAAATCGCGCCCCGGGCGCCTCCGCGCATGCGGCATGGCGGGCCCCGGCAAGCACGCCAAAGAGACGGGCGCTGGGCGAACACTGCCCTGCCGACGCCGCGGCAAATGGCCGCTCTCCCAAAAGGGAGCCCACCTACGGCAATGGGGGCGACTCCCGCCCGCACAATGCTTCCATCGGCCGCCTGCCGCCGCGGATGGCCGATAATGCCCACCCGCAGACCGAGGCCGACCGATGCCCCAACACATCGACTTTCCACTCGAGGGCGATTACGTCGAACTCAACCAGCTGCTCAAACTGACCGGCCTGTGCGACAGCGGCGGCGCCGGCAAGGCGATCGTGGCCAGCGGCGCGGTGACCGTCGACGGCGCGGTGGAACTGCGCAAGACCTGCAAGGTCCGCGCAGGACAGGCGGTCGCGCTGGCCGGGCATGTGATCCACGTCACCGCCGGCTGAGCCCGGCCCGCAAATGCGAACGGCGCCCGCGGGCGCCGTTCGTTATCCAAGCCCGTGAGGCCTTTCAGCGCACGCTGTAGCCCGACACGCGCCAGGTCCGGTCCTCGTCAAGCCGGAACGACACCAGCTCGCGAACGGCTTCGGGCTGGTTGGCGAACCTGGTCGGCGAGGCGACGTTGATATAGATGCCTGCCGGCACCGCTTCGCCAGCGCGGAACTGCGAACGACTGACGACCGGCTGCTCACGCGCGGTCGGCGCGCCCAGGCGGTTGCGATCGGCGCTGAGCTGGCGCACGAAGTCGTCGCGCGTCACTGCGCTCTTCATCGCTTGCGACGCGCCGTCCCACACCTCGCCCGCGCGATTGCCGTCGATCATCTGCATGACCTGCGACGCGGCGGCGCTCATCTCGGCATCCTGACGTGCCACCTGCGCCTGTTGTTCCGGGGTGAGTTGCTGCTGCACCGCCGTTCCCGGCTGGGTCGCCGGCTGCTGTGCGTGGGCGGTAGAAGCGAGAGCGACCAGCAAGGCGGTCGAAAGCGACAGACGTAGGATACCCATATGCTTGACATTCCTCGCGGATCGGAAGTGGAGTGGAGCGGATCCGAGTGTACGCATTGCGCCCGACCCGGCAAGCGAACGCCGCCGCCCCGGAGATGGCTGGACGCCCCGAGGCCAACGGGTATGCTCGGCCGCTCCATCCGGTTTCGCGATGCGCATGGATCGGGACTTCGACATTGCACGCCACTGCCGGTGCCGGTCCCGGTCATCCCCAGCGGGATTGACGGCTTGATCCGGGTCGTCATCGCCCTGTTGCTCGCCTGCGTGATGGCTCCGGCCTCCGCACAGGAGCGCATCCTGCGCCACGACGTCGACGCGCGCATCCTCGCCGACGGCCGGATCGACGTCACCGAACGCCTCGAGCTGCGCGCCGAAGGTCGAATCTTCCGGCACGGGCTCGTTCGGGACTTTCCGCTGCGCGGCCGCGGCCTGGATGGCGAGCCGCTTGTCGCCGAGCTGCAGATCCGCGACGTGCTGCGCGACGGCCGCGCGGAACCCTGGCGGGTCGAGCGCGTCGGCGACGTCCTGCGGCTGCACACGGGTGACGCGCGCCACCTGTCGATGCCGTCGCAGCCGGTCTACACCCTCCACTACCGCAGCGCGCGACAGATCGTCTTCGGCGAAACACA
This sequence comes from Luteimonas sp. 100069, assembly GCF_003813845.1. Classification (NCBI taxonomy): domain Bacteria; kingdom Pseudomonadati; phylum Pseudomonadota; class Gammaproteobacteria; order Lysobacterales; family Lysobacteraceae; genus Luteimonas; species Luteimonas sp. 100069. The sequence continues at coordinate 589,744 of NZ_RPFN01000001.1, read as the reverse complement.
GGACGCGGTGACGCTCGCCGCGATGGGCACGGGCCATCAGGTGCCGGTCGAACAGGCCACGGTCTCGCTGACGCTGCCGGCCCCGGTGGAGGTCGGAAGCCTGCGCACGGAGGGCGTCACCGGAGCGGGAGGACGCGATCTCCACGTCGCCCTGTCGGCCATCGGCCAGGCGCGCTGGACGATGACGCGGCCATTGCCGGCACATACGGGCCTACGGGTGCGGCTGGCCTTCCCCAAGGGCATCGTCGCGGCACCGGAGCCTCGGCAACAGGCCATCTGGTGGTTGCGCGACCACGCGGGGCTGGTCCTCGCATTGGCAGGATGGCTGGTACTGGCGATCTACTGCGTGCGGCGCTGGCAGCGTGTGCGCCAGCCGCTGGTGTACGGCGTGGTGCCACTGCGCGACGAGCCGCCTGCGGGATTTTCACCAGCGGGGCTGCGCTATATCCGGCGGATGCACTACGACGCGCGCACCTTCGCCGCCGACCTGCTGGCCAGCGCTGTCGATGACCACCTGCGTCTCCAGCGCACGCCGCAGGGCGCCCGCACCGGTTGGCGGATCGAACGCACGCGTGAAGGTGCGCAGGCGCTGCCGACGATGGAACAGCGCGCCCTGGTCAGCGCCCTGCTTCCGGAGCCGCGCGACACGGTGGAGCTGCGACGCCATGCGAGCGCGCGCATCGCGCAGGCGTGGAAAGCCCACGAAACGGCGCTGCGCAGGCGCTTCCAGCCGGCACTGTTCCGCGCGCATCGCGGCGCCATCGTCGGCGCCCTCGCGATCGCGGTGACCTCCGCCGGCCCCGCGCTGTGGTTCTCGCGTCACGCACCGTCTTTGCCGGCGACCCTGCTCGTCATCGCGTCGATGGCGCCGGTACTGCTTGTATTCGTGATGCTGGTACGGGAACCCACAGCCGAGGGACGCAAACTGCTGGCGCATGCCGAAGGGCTGCGTCGTTCCATGGCCAGCACGGCGAAGGGTGCCCGCCGCGGCGCCGCCGGAGCGACCGCTCCGCTGCTGGACGCGGCGCGCTACGCGCGGCTGTTGCCATACGCCGTCGCCCTGGATGTGGAAGACGCCTGGACATCGGCCTTCGCCGCGTCGGTGGGTGTGCCGGCGGCGCGCAAAGCGGTGGCCGGCTTCTCCTGGTATCGGGGGATCACCGTCACCGACCTGGGCCGCTTCAGCCGTTCGATGGGCGACAGCCTCAGCGCGCGCCTCGCAGCCGTGGTGCACCCGCGGCGGCGACGCCATGGCGAAACTGGCGGCGCCCGGGCGGCCGGCGGAGACACCGGACAGGCCTGAGCGGCCTTCAGCCCTGGTGCCAGCGCGCCAGGTTCATGTTCCGGCGGGGCTGGCGCGCTCCCGACGCCGGCACAGGCTCGAACGCCAAGGTGCCCTGGCGCCGCAGGCCATTTAGCGGCCGGTGTTTCCGCACACGGCGAATCCCACAGCACGGGCTCGGCAGTGCCGTGCGGCGCTGGCGGGACGGCGATGGCGTCGACGGCCCGCTGCGCCCGCGCAGCCCCGGCCGGGCGCTCACGACGGTGCGTGGTCGACGATGCGGAGCGCTTTTGGCCGGTAGCGCACCGCTGGGATCCTGCTGCGAGGCGCGCTTCGCCTGGCCGCTGCCGCACTGGAGCGCAGGCGTCGACCACCATCGCAGCCGTATCGTGCGGACGGGCCTGACGGTCCACAGCGTCCCTCGGCCGGTCGCGCCAGCGTCCACATCGATCGCGGACAATAGCCGCCCCACGCGCGACCACGCGCCCGCACTGGATTGCTCATGCTCCGCTGGTTCGAAAACCGCATCGATGCGTTCCCGCCCGCGCGCCCTACCCAGCCGCCGACCACCCTGTTCGCGTTCTGCATGCACTACGTCCGTGGCAGCACGCGCTGGCTGCTGATCATGGCCGCGCTCACCGCGGCGATCGCGGTGTCGGAGGTGCTGCTCTACGCCTATGTGGGTTCGCTGGTCGACCGGCTCGGCGCGTCCACGCCCGCCAGCTTCATGAGCGCCGAGGCCGGGCGCCTGGTCGGCATGGCGGTGCTGGTGCTGGTGGCGCTGCCGCTGCTGACCTGGTTCAACGCGATGGTCATCCACCAGACCCTGCTCGGCAATTTCCCGATGCGGATCCGCTGGAACGTGCATCGGTACCTGCTGCGTCAATCGATGAGCTATTTCCAGGAGGAATTCGCCGGGCGCATCGCGACCAAGCTGATGCAGACCTCGCTGGCGGTTCGCGAAACGGTGATCAAGCTGCTCGACGTGGGCAACTACGTCATCGTCTATTTCACCGGCGCGATCATCGTCGCCGCATCGGCGGACTGGCGGATGATGCTGCCCTTCGTCGGGTGGCTGCTCCTCTACTCCGCACTGATGTGGCGCTTCGTCCCGCGCCTGAGCCACATCTCCGAACGCCAGGCCGACGCCCGCTCGGTGATGACCGGCCGCATCGTCGACAGCTACACCAACATCGCGACGGTCAAGCTCTTCTCGCACTCGCAGCGCGAACAGGGCTATGCGCGCGAGGCGATGGAGGGCTTCCTGGACACCGTGCACAGCCAGATGCGGCTGGTCACGATCGTCAACACCTGCAACTACGCACTCAACATGCTGCTGGTCGCCGGGGTGACAGGCCTGGGCCTGTACTTGTGGATCGACGGCGCGATCAGCACCGGCGCGATCGCAGTGGCCATCGCGCTGGCCCTGCGCATGCTGGGCATGTCGCAATGGATCATGTGGGAACTGTCCGCACTGTTCGAGAACATCGGCACCGTACGCGACGGCATCAACTCGATCTCTCTGGCGCCCACGGTTGAAGATGCGCCAGACGCGGCGCCGTTGCCGCCGATCAAGGGCGACATCCGCTTCGAGCACGTCGACTTCCATTACGGCCAGAACGACCGCAGCGTCATCGAAGACCTCGACCTGCATGTGCGCCCGGGCGAGAAGATCGGCCTGGTCGGCCGCTCGGGCGCCGGCAAGTCGACACTGGTGAATCTGCTGCTGCGTTTCTACGACCGCGAAGCGGGTGTGATCCGCATCGACGGCATCGACATCGCGACGGTCCAGCAGGATTCGCTGCGCGCGCAGATCGGCATGGTCACCCAGGACACCTCGCTGCTGCACCGCTCGGTGCGCGAGAACATCCTGTATGGCCGTCCCGATGCGACCGAAGCGGAGATGATCGAGGCCGCGCGCCGCGCCGAGGCGCATGATTTCATCCTCGGGCTCAGCGACTCCAAGGGCCGGACCGGCTACGACGCGCATGTCGGCGAGCGCGGGGTCAAGCTCTCCGGCGGCCAGCGCCAGCGCATCGCGATCGCGCGCGTGCTGCTGAAGAACGCGCCGATCCTGGTGCTCGACGAAGCCACGTCCGCGCTGGATTCGGAGGCCGAGGCCGCGATCCAGGAGAACCTCTACCGGCTGATGGAAGGCAAGACGGTGATCGCGATCGCGCACCGGCTCTCGACGATCGCGGCGATGGACCGCCTGGTGGTCATGGACCACGGCCGCATCGTCGAACAGGGCACGCACGAAGCGCTGATCGCCGGTAATGGTGTGTATGCCCAGCTGTGGAAGCGCCAGTCGGGCGGTTTCCTCGCCGACGGGGCGGAGGGCTGATCCGGGCGAGCCAACCGGTTCACCGACGGGCGGCGGCGCAGTCGCCGGGACCGGAGATTCCGGGGCACCCCCTCACGGCACTTGCAACGTCGGCTCTCTCGTCGGGAGGCGATGGGGCGCGCCAAGGCCCCTCGACCACGCGATCTCCTGTTGCAGCGCCGGGGGCACTGCTGCCGCGAGGACGGGCACGTCAGCCCCGGGCGGACAGATGGGCTGCTGACAGGCGCTTCGCCGCCCGCGAGGCGGATGCGCACCGCCGCACGTCACGAAACGCGGCCCCGGGAATGACAGCGCATTCCAGAGCCCGACCGCGCACTCACTCCATGACCGGCGCCTCGGCCTGGTCGTCGGCGGACGACTCCGCTGCCTCCACAGGCTCGGCCGCGGCACGGGATCGTGCGGTTGCGGGCGACGGCGTGGGTGCGCTGCGCGGCTGGCGAGCGGCCGGGCGCGGTTCGGCCGCCGGTACGTCCAGAATGCGCAGGCGACTGGCGTTGCCCGCCGCGGCGGTCAGTGCATCGACCAGGTCGAATTCCGACAGCGGACTCTCGCTCGGACACTGCCCGTCCGGAAACCCGAACTTGCCTCGCAGCTCGAGGCCGCAGTTCGCCATCTGTTCGACATCACGGTCCGGTGCGCTGCAGCTGCTGTCGAACGCGCGGACGTAGGCGTCACGGCGCACCACGAAATCCTCGCCGCACTTGCGCATCAGGCGCAGCCGGTCGAGATCGTCCTGAGCGGGGTTCACGCCGTCGAGGCCATAGAGCTTGAGCTCGTCGGGGGCGAGGATGCGCAGGTTGCGGTTGGGCACGGCCATCATCAGATCGGCCACCGCCGTCGCCGCGCCGTTGCGCTCGAGGTAGTCGCGCACGCGGCCATAGACCGCGCGCAGCTCGCGGTTGAGTTCGGCCCGGGTGGTGGCGCTGGAACTCATGCGGATGATGCGGTGGATGCCGACGCGTCCGCCGATCAGCCGGGTATCGCCACCGGCGAGCAGGAACACGCAGGCGCTGTGGCAGACCGCGCCCTCGCGCACCCAGATCGTCCAGCGGGTCTCGGCGATCACGTCGCCAGCGCGGATCGCTTCCTCGACCATGCCGCCGCTCGAATCGATGTCGAGGACACGCTTGCCGATCGAGAGGTCCTCGGCAACGGCTGCCAACCGCTGGATCAGATGGGTGAACTCCTGGGTGACGCGCCCCTTGAACCGCAGCCGGAACACGCCCCGCTCGGCACAGTCGGCCATCGCCTCGTGCAAGGCGTCCCGATCGAAGTCGGCCAGGACATCACCATCGCCGGTGTTGGCGTAGTCGAGTTCACAGCTGATCGAAGCCGCGCCGGTCGGCAGGGTCATCGGCGACCAGTCCACGCTGGCGGGTCCGGGGTCGGCGACCGGCAATGCCGGGGTCGATGCGACGTCCACCGGCGCGGTACTCAGCGCGCCGCCTTCCTCGGGACTCGCGACCTCGACCGTCTCGACCGGGGGCGCGGCATCCTGGGCACTCCGCTGACACGCGGCCAGTGCAACGCAGGCGAGCAGCAGTGGAACTGTCAGACGCCGGATCGACATCGGCAAAGGGTCCTCGTCAGTGCGGGCGCATCGTCAATGTGCGGATCGGACCAGTCTAGGGGCTGGCTCGAGCGCGGTTGGAATGCCGAATGAACATGCGCGCGCTAACACCGCGCGGCGGCGACGTTCACGGCTCCGCCAGGACCTCGAGCAGCGCCGGGTGGAACGTGTCCGGCGCCTCGACCTGCGGCGAGTGGCCGAGCGCCGGGAACGCCACCAGCCGCGCCTGCGGGATCGCCTCGGCGGCCCGGCGCCCCAGCAGCGGATAGTCGCCCAGGCGCGCGGCCAGTTCCGGCGCGGCGCGGTTGGCGCCCGGCGCGGTGCGGTCCTTGCCGCCGATCATCAGCACGGTCGGCACGCGCAGGAACGGGAACTCGTGGACGACCGGCTGGGTGAACACCATCTCCGAGGTCTGCGCCTGGTTCCAGGCGACGATCTCCGCATCCGGTCCGGCGTACATGCCCGCCAGCATGTCGACCCAGCGGTCATAGCGCGGCGCCCACTTCCCGTCGTAATAGAACTTCTGCTGATAGGCCTTGATGGTGCCAGCGGTCGTCCTGCGCTCGCCCTCGGCCAGTGCGTCGATCGTCGCGTATGGCACACCTTCGGCCTGCCAGTCCTCGAGCCCGATCGGGTTCACCAGCACCAGCCGGGCCACCGCGTCGGGGTACTGCAGCGCATACCGGGTGGCGAGCATGCCGCCCATCGAATGCCCGATCAGCACCGGCCGCTCGACACCCAGTGCCTCCAGCAGGCTGCGCGTATTGGCCGCGAGCTGGGCGAACGAGAACTGGTAGCCGCGCGGCTTCGACGAACCGCAGAAACCGATCTGGTCGGGCGCGATCACCCGCCAGCCGGCTCCGACCAGCACCTCGATGGTGTCCTCCCAGGTCGGTCCGCAGAAGTTCTTGCCATGCATCAGCACCGCAGTGCGCCCGTTGCCCTGCCCCGGCGGCCGCACGTCCATATAGGCCATCGACAGAGCCTGCCCCTGCGACTCCAGTGCATGGGCCTGCCGTGGGTAGGGGTATTCGAACCCCTGCAGTTCGCCGCCGTAGGACGCGGCCGAGGCGGACGTGGCGGCACCCAGGGCGGCGAACAGAAGGACGGAGGCAGTGGCAAGGCGCATGGCGGAGGATCCGGCAGGGAAATCACTATGGGAACCACGTGCGGGCCCGCGCCCGCGCTGTCGCCAGCTCAACTCTCGGGCACCGTCCACAGGTAGATGCGGGTGCCGTCGATCTCCTGGGTCTGCTCCGGTTCCCACTGGTCCGCCATGTCGAAGGCGTGACTGACGATGCGCGTGCCCGGCCTGAGCTCGGCCAGCAGCTTGGGACGCAGCTTCACGTTGAGGCTCTGCAGCAGGTACAGCGTGACCACGCTGGCCTCGCTGACGTCCTCCTCGAAAAGGTCGGCCTCCTTGAACGTGACCAGGCCGGTGACCCCGGCGGCCTGCGCATTGGCGTTGGCTTCGCGCACGCGCACCGGATTGATGTCGATGCCGACGCCGCGGACGCCGAAGCGCTGGGCAGCAGCGATCGGGATGCGGCCATCGCCGGAGCCCAGGTCGTAGAGGACGTCGCCCTCCTTGACCCGGGCGAGGTTGAGCATGGCGTCGACGACCCGATCGGGCGTTGGCACGTAGATCACGTCGGGCTCGCGCGATGGCCCGCGCGCGCCGCTGGCATGCGCGGAATCGGCCCCGATTGCGCCGGTTACGGGCGGGGAGGCGTTCACCGCGGACGTGGCGTCGGTGGTGCCGGCATTGACGCTCGCGGTCCCGCTGGTGCTGACGGCTGGCTCCGCGCAGCCGACCAGCAGCGCGGCCGGCAGGGCGCATATCGCCAGCACGACCGGAATCTTTTTCGACTTCATCACAGGCTCTCCTCGGAATGCGGATCGGGTTTGAGCAGCAACAGCAGCAGGCCGCCGACAGCGAGCACGCCGACACCCAACAGCGCCCCGCGGCCGGTACAGGCCAGGCTCGAGTACAGCAGGTAAGCGCTGGTCGCGCAGAACAGCAGCGGCAGGACGGGATAGGGCGGCACCCGGAACGGGCGCGGCAAGTGCGGATCGCGGCGGCGCAGCACGAACAGGCCGATGCCGACCAGCAGGAAGAACAGCCAGAACACCGGCGCGGTGTATTCGACCGCCACCTCGAAGCCGTCGCGCGCGAACGCGCCGACGCCCACCAGCGCCAGCGCGAGTACGCCCTGGCTCATGATGGCCGCACGCGGGTGCCGGTGCGCGCATCCCTGCGGCCGATGAAGCCCAGCGCGGAAAAGTACCGCCCGACGGCAAAGACGCTGCGTGCGCCGGTGATGAGGGTCGCGTTCGCCGAGGTCAGCGCCGCCGCGATCACGATCGCACTCATGACCACCGCCCCTGTCGGCCCGAACACGCGCCCCATCAGTTCGGCGGCAACGGCGTTGTGCTGGGCCATGCCGCCCAGCCCCAGCACCTTCAGGTACGCAAGGTCGACCAGTACATACAGGGCCGCGATCACGATCGGGCGGAGGATCAGCACGCGCCGAATCCACCTGCGCGCATCGCGAACCTCGGAGCTGACATAGACCGCCTCGTTCCAGCCGCCATAGGTCAGCAACACGAACACCAGAATCAGGCCGATCGCGCTATCGCCGGCGCTGCCCGGAATAAGCGTCACGTCGCTCGGGGCGAACATCAGCCCGGCGAGGATGATCACCAGCACCCCGACCACCTCACTGGTCGTCAGCCACGTCTGTACCCACGCGCCCTGGCGGGTGCCGATCCAGTTGACCGCAGTCAGCATGACGATCGCCGCGGCCGCGTACAGGGCTGACGCGGCCGGGCCGATGCCGAAGAACTGCGCCAGGCAGTCGCCGACGATGAAGCACAACAACGCGATCGACCGGTCTGGATCACCGACGCGCGCGCGCAGGCGAACACGAACCCCGGTCGCAGGCCGTAGGCGCGACGCAGGTAGTCGTAGTCGCCACCCGCCTGGGGATAGGCGGTCGCGAGCTCGGCGTAGCACAGCGCGCCGATGATCGAGAGCACGCCACCGATGGCCCAGGCCGCGAGCATCACGAACTCGCTCCCCGACGCACCGGCGATCAGCGACGGTGTACGGAAGATCCCGGCACCGATCACGACACCAACGGTGATCGCGAATGCGTCGCGCACCCGGAGGGTGGCGCGCGCGGGTCCAGTGTCGGCCATCACTGGCCGGCGTTTCCGTAAATGCATGAGGCTCCAGACTGGAACGGGCCGGTCGCCGGTGGACGCGCGACTCTGGACTGGCGGGCCGGCCGATTCAAGCATCACGGCATTGCCCGCGGCGTGAACGCGCGACGCGCAACTGCGTCGGCGCAAGCGTCCACGTCGATACATTCGCTCCCACATGGCACCGACGCACTGCAGCCTGCATGCGCCCCCGGGCTTCCGCCCCGTGCGTCACGCAGCCGGCCCGCCGAGCCGGCCATGTCCTCCCATCGACGATGCCCGCGATCCCGTCGGCCTTGGATCGTCTTGATCGCGGCGCGGGCGTCGCATGGCATGCCTCAACCGTCGGCGAAATCCCCGCATTCCGGTCCGATGACGTCGGGCACGACGACCGTGTCGACGCTCGCCTCGTCGCGCATCGCCTCCAGCACGCCGAACAGACTGCGCAGGTCCTGCGCGTTGTGCAGGCCGACGCGGCGCAGCTTGTCGGCGCTGCCGCCGCGCAGGTAATCCAGCCAGGCCGCGGGCGCCTCGCTTCCCGGCAGATCGTCCTCGCGCAGCACGCCGAGCAGTTCGCGCTCGACGGTCGCCAGCCTGCAGTTGACCCAGACGCCGCGATAGCGGCGGCGCACCGGATGCAGCAGGTCCACGTGGCGCAGGTCGATCAGCGGATCGCGCAGCCGCGCCAGGCGATAGCGGGTGGTCAGCAGCGGCCGGTCGTAACTGCGCCCGTTGTAGCTGACCAGCACGGTCTCCGGCCGCAGCCAGGTGGAGAACGTCTTGAGCATTTCGCGTTCGGCGCCGAGCGTGGTGATGCACAGCTGGCGGATGCGCATGCGTCCATCGACGAAATCCGCCGCGCCGATCATGAAGGCCCGCGTGCCGGTGCCGCCGGCCAGCCCGGTGGTTTCGGTGTCGAAAGCGAGCAGATCCGCGCGACGCGCAGGCTCGTGGCGGATGTCATACAACGACAGCGACTCGTCCTCGTGCGGCCAGGCCGCCGTCTGCTCGAGATAGCGCAGGCCCGGCGCGATCTCGTCGCCAGGCAGCGTGCGATCGACCGGAGCGGCAGGTCGCGCCGCGGGCGTCGATACGCGCAGCTTCATCAGCTTGCGCAACTGCGCGACCATCTGCTCCGGGGAACGCGCGCCATCGGCGCGTGGCCATTGCGCGCACGGTGCCGGTGTCGGCATCGGCGGCGTCGGGCTTACCGAAGGCAGCACCGTACCCGCCTGACTGCGCAGCAGGCCGAGGCGTTTGGACAGTGCACTCATGCCGGCAGCTGCGGCGCGCGCGCCAGCAATTCGATCACGCGTGCGGCGAGCTGGCGTGGCGTGCGCTCGGCGGCCTCCTCCGCGGCGAGAATGGGGCCGACGCAGGCCGGACAACCGCCGCGGCAACTGCAGGATTGGATCAGCGCAGCGGCCTGCCCGAGCAGTTCGTCGCGACGCTCATACAAGGGCGACGACAGGCCGACGCCGCCCGGATAGTTGTCGTAGAGGTACAGCGTCGGGGTAAAGCGTCCGATCCCGTCGAAATCCAGCGCCGCGCCGTCACCGTCGCGCAGCTGCCCGCGACCGCGCTGGTCGGCGGTCGCGAACCACGTGCCATCGCCGCTGCCCACGGCCTTCTGCAGGTCGCGGCTTTCGGCCATCACCGCGACCTGCGCGACCAGATGCAATGCGTACGAGGCGCCGAGGAATCCATCAAGCGCTTCATGGCGCGCATCGAAGGCGCGATCCAGCGCCTGCTGCGGCAGCTGCCACCACACCGCGCTCGTATGCAGTTCCTGGTCGGGCAGGTTGACCGGCCCGTAGCCGATGTTCTCGTGGGTGTGGAAGCGGATCTTCTTGTAGCCCGACACGCGCCGCACCACGTGCACCTCGCCCAGGTGCGCGCTGCCCTGCCCCGAATCGGCCTGCTCCTCGTCGTCGAGGACTTTCAGCTTGGTGTAGTCGATCGAGTCGGTGTAGTAGTCGACCTGCGTGCGCTGCACGTAGGCCTTGCGGCCTTCCCAGTCCAGTCGCTCCACCTGGAACGGTTCGGACTGCACCATGTGGATCGCGCCTTCGTACAGGGTGAGCGCGGCGGCGGAATAGTCGACCTCGGCGATGATCGTCTGCCGCCCATCGGTGCGGTCGACGACGACGAAATTGCCGTCGGCGACCGAGCGCAGGTTCACCGCCTGGGCGGGATAGCTGTCGGCGATCCATTCCCAGCGATCGCCCTCGTGGTGCAGCACGCCCGATTCGGCCAGCACCTCCAGCCACGGCAGCGGCGCGACGGGCCCGAACATGTCGCCATCGACGAACGGCAGCTCGAATGCCGCGCAGCGGATGTGGTCGAGCAGGATCAGCGGCTGGTCGGGTTCGATCCGCGCGTGCTCGGGATTGGCCTCGGCGAAGAACTCCGGGTGCCGCACCACGTACTGGTCCATCGGTTCCGAACTCGCGACCAGCACGCCAACCGACGGCTGCTGCCGGCGCCCGGCGCGACCGAAGCGTTGCCACGTCGCCGAGATGCTGCCCGGGTAGCCGTTGAGCACCACGACATCGAGACTGCCGATGTCGACGCCGAGTTCCAGCGCCGAGGTGCTGACGATGCCGTCGATGCTGCCGGCACGCATCTCGCGCTCGGCGGCGCGGCGCTCGGTCGGCAGATAACCGCCGCGATACGCGCGGATGCGCCTGGGCTTGCGCGGATCGTGGTCGAAGACCTCCTTGAGGTACTTGGTCAGCACCTCGACCATCAGCCGGGTCTGGCAGAACACCAGCGTCTTGAGCCCGGCGCGGATCGCCATGCGCGCGATGCGGTTGGACTGCGAACGCGCCGAGGCGCGCAGACCCAGATCGGGATTGACCACCGGCGGATTCCACAGCAGCACATGCTTGTCGCCGCGCGGCGCGCCGGATTCGAGGATCGACTCCAGCGCGGCGTCGTCCACTTCCACCAGCGCGCGACCGTGCTCGCGGGCATTGCCGATCGTCGCCGAGCACAGGATGAACTGCGGAGTCACGCCGTAGAACGCGCAGACCCGTTTGAGCCGGCGGATCACGTTGGCCACATGCGAGCCGAACACGCCGCGGTAGGTGTGGATCTCGTCGATCACCACGTAGCGCAGGTTCTCGAAGAACTGCGCCCACTTGGTGTGATGCGGCAGGATCGCCTGGTGCAGCATGTCCGGGTTGCTGACCACGATGTCGCCGTTGATGCGGATCGCCTGGCGGGCATCGCCCGGCGTGTCGCCATCGAAGGTCGCCGCGCGCAGGCCCAGCTCGCCGGCCTTGTTGAGTTCCAGCAGTTCGGCCACCTGGTCCTGCGCCAGCGCCTTGGTCGGGAACAGGTACAGCGCCTTGCTGCGCGCGGTGAGCGCCGCCGACAGCACCGGCAGCGTGTAGCACAGCGATTTCCCCGACGCGGTGGGGGTCGCGACGACCAGATGCCGCCCGGCCTGCGTGGCCGCCCAGGCGTCCGCCTGGTGGCGGTACAGACGCTCGATACCGCGGCTGCGCAGCGCCTGGGCCAGCGCGTCGGGCACGTCGTCGGGGATCGGCGCGTAGTCGCCCACCTGCCCCGGCAGCAGCAGCGTGCCGGTCACACGGCCGGGATATTTCGCCGCAAGCCGGGTGGCTAGTGCGCTGCCGCTCGCGGTTTCAGCGGGGCCGACCAGGGCCTGGGAGGGCTTGAGTATCGCGTTCAGGGCCAGCTCCGGCACAGGGGAAATGCCGGCAAGCCTGCCCGCCCGGCGTCTCAGCTTGCGAGACTGGCCGGGCCGCTCCAATGGGACGCTTCACGGTCGGGGCACCGGCCGCTTCCTAGCATCGGGTGCTCCCCCGATTCCCCCAGGAGCACCCCATGCAGAGCCTTGACGGCAAGAAGATCGCCATCCTCTCCACCGACGGATTCGAACAGTCCGAGCTCGAGCAGCCCCTTCAGGCGCTGCGCCAGGCCGGCGCCCAGGTCGACGTGATCGCCCCGGGCGATGCGGGTTCGATCAAGGGCTGGGACCAGAAGAACTGGGGCCGGAGCGTCGATGTGGACGTGTCGCTCTCCAAGGCCGACGCTGGCAGCTACGACGCGCTGGTGCTGCCCGGCGGGCAGATGAATCCGGATGTGCTGCGCACCAAGAGCGATGCCGTGGCCTTCGTGCGCGCATTCGGCGAAGCCGGCAAGCCGGTGGCGGCGATCTGCCACGGCCCATGGCTGCTGGTCGAAAGCGGGCTTGCCAAGGGCCGCAAGGTCACCTCGTGGCCATCGGTAGAAGACCGATCTCGTCAATGCCGGTGCCCACTGGGAGGATTCCGAAGTCGTCGTCGACGGCAACCTGATCACCAGCCGCAAGCCGGATGATATTCCGGCGTTCAACGCAGCGATCGCCAAGGCCGTCGCGGGCTGAGCCTGCGAGAGCGGAGAACAGGCCCATGACGATCGAACTGCAGACCCTCGGCTGGGCGATCGTCCTGGGCCTCGTCCACATCGGTGTGGCCGCCGCGTTCGCGACCGCGCAGCGCGGCGTGCGCTGGAACGCGGGCAATCGCGATGGGGCCGCGCCACCGCTGACCGGGGCGGCAATCCGGACCGCTGCCGCGAGCCGCAACTTCCTCGAGACGTTTCCGTTCTTCGCCGCTGCAGTACTGGCCCTGGTCGTCGCCGGGCGCAGCAATGCGGAGACCGCATTCGCCGCCCAGCTCTATCTGTGGGCGCGGGTTGCCTATCTGCCCGTGTATGCGATCGGCATTCCCTACCTGCGCAGTGTCATCTGGATCGTCTCGCTGTGGGGCATCGTGCAACTGCTCGTGCCGCTTCTTCGCGCATGAATTCGGTGTGTCCGAGCGATCGCGCCTGAACAGCTGAAACAGTTGCGCAGGGTGTCATCGAAATCGACTCCACGGTTCACGGCGACGAGACGAAAGCGCCCGTAGCCTGCGCGCTCCCAACCCGCAGTACCCCGCAATGAAGCACGATTCCGACAGCACCCTGATGATCTCGCTCGGCCGCAACGGTCGTGCGTCCTATCCCGATCGTCCATGGGAAGAGATCGAACCGGTGCTGCGCCGGATGTGGGAATTCGATGGCCGCCTTCGCGCCTGGCACGACGTCCGCGCCACGGTGCTGGCTGCATGGCGCGCCGGAGAGGACGCCGCCCCGCAGCGTCGCCGGACCATGGAGCATCGCGCCGCCTGACGTTCGCTTCGCGGTGGGACAGCGGCTGCGTGGTGGCCGCGCAGGGCGTTGCCTTGCAGAGGCCCTCGCCAGAGACCGGCCGGACCAGACGGTCCCATCTCGAGCGTGCGCGACACAGGGGCTCGCCCCGTCGCCTGATTCGTGCGCGGCCGAAATCCATGGGAACGTGCGCCTGGCGCACGCAACGCATCGAATGCCCCCTTGATGTGCGCCCGGTCATCACCCCGGCTTGCCGGCGGCGTGACACTCCCGGGTGCAATGTTGTCGACACCCCACCGCGGAGCCGAACGATGAGCAAGTCCAACCCCACCCGTCCGAATGCACCGGAGGACGAAAAGGCGCTGCGCGACCATGACGATCTCCCGGACACGAGCGGTCCCGTCCTGCTGGATCCCAGATCGGTCGCAGCCATGGACAACATCGGTGTCGACGATCAGGCCGACCTGCTCGACCTGGAACTGGACGAGCAGCTCGGTGATCGTGGCCCGGACGGCCATTCCTTCGCCGACGACGTCCGCAGCGATTCCGGCGTCAATAACGGCGAGCCCCTATGAGGCGAACGGGCGGTGCACGCACCGCCCGTTCCTGCGTAAGAGTCAGACGCGGGGCCGGTAAACCGCCGCGTTGATGCACGCGAAGATGCTGACGACGAACCAGCCGAACGGCAGCAGTGACAGCGTGAGCAGCCAGGTGACCGCAAACGCGATGCACGCGGCAAAGAACCAGAGCAGCGCCGACAGCGGGCGCCCCTGCACCAGCTGGCCAAGGCCGGGAACGAAGAAACTGCAGATTGCGGCAATGACATTGCCGGTCGAACCCTGTGCGCTCATGGCGTGCTCCGTTGGATGATTGACCGGGATCGTGCGCGATCAAGCTGAATGCGTGCGTGAAGGGACGAGAGACCCGCCAGACATGGCGCACCGCCGCACCACCGACGCTATCCGCATGCACGCCTCGAGCGCCCCATCATCAGGTTCTCGCTGAGGGATACGAAGACCAGGTGGCGCACTCTGTCGCCGCACCGACGCTCCGGCCGATGCAGCCGAGGGGGCGTTGGCCCCTGCCCGATCCTCGATGCATTCCACGCGCCGGTGGCCGACTGACCGCTCCACGCTGGCTGCATCCGCGCGGCATGTCGAACGCGGACGCCCTCGTTCGTCGCTCCTGCGAGGCGACGGCAGCCGTCGCCGCCCGCACCGCGACCACCAGGAGTTCGCCATGTCCTACATCGATGGTTTCGTCCTCGCCGTCCCCACCGCCAACCGCCAGAAGTTCATCGAACACGCCGAAACCGGCGATGCCTTCTTCATGGAGTTCGGGGCGATCCGTGTACTCGAATGCTGGGCCGACGACGTGCCAGACGGCAAACTCACCGACTTCCGCAAGGCGGTCCAGGCGCGCGACGACGAGACGGTCGTGTTCTCGTGGATCGAATGGCCGGACAAGTCCACCCGAGACACCGCGTTCGCGAAGATGATGGACGGCAGCGATCCGCGCATGGACCCGGAGCGCAACCCCATGCCGTTCGACGGCAAGCGCATGATCTATGGCGGGTTCCTTCCGGTGGTCGCGCTCGGGGACAGGGGCTGAGGTCAAAGCCCTCGCTTGTTGCGCTTGCGTCGGTCGTCACCTGTCGCGCGTGTGCCGGCGGGGCACTGACCGGCGGCGGTGCCCAGAAAAAAAGGGCGCGCCATCGGCGCGCCCTTCTGTTTTACCGCTGCGGCTGCAACTCAGCCGACGCGGAAGCGGTCGCTGTTGATCAGCCCGTCGTTCCGGGGCAGGTAACTGTCACCGTAGTGATCGTGCGAGACGTAGGCGTCCTGCACCGCCGCCTTGGCGCGGTCCCAATCGAGCTTGGACTGGCCACGACGCTGCGGCCAGTCGGCCTCCAGTTCGCTCGACAGCGTGTCGTCCCACGGACGGTCCGTGTGGCGACTGCGCGCGTACGCACCGTAGCGGTAGGCGTCCCGGTACTGGTTGTAATCGGCGTCCGGATCACGGTACGGCGCACGGTCGAATGCTTCGACGTGATAGGCGTCCACACGCTCGTACAAGGCGTGGGTGCGATCGGTACGGTCCCATGCATCGCGTACGGCGGGACGTGCATCGTCCCAGGCGAGCTTGGACTCGCCGCGGGTGCTTTCCCACTCGCGCTCGAGATCCGCTTCGGTCTCGTCCCAGCCGCGCGTACGGTCCGCTTCGCGGGCCTGCAGGCCGAAGCCATATGCCGGCGCGTAATCGCGGTCGAAATCGTGGTCCGGTTTCACATAGTCGCGCTCGCGGTGGGCCTCTCGCCAGTACTCGGTCTCGCCGGTCGGATCGATGCGCTCGGCAATGCCCTTGCCGATCGCAGCGCCGGCAACCACGCCGATTGCCGCGCCGATCAGGGTGCCAACCGGGCCGAACACGGTGCCGGCCGCCGCGCCTGCGGCCGCGCCGCCGGCCACGCCACCGAGGCCGACGCCAACGGGATGCGCGCCCGGCGCCTTGGTGATCGGATCGCGATTCATGTCGCGGCCGTTGTCATGGGTGTCGTCGTGTTTGCTCATGCGTCGCTCCAGCGGTGTGGGATCAGGCGCCCACCGTGAGTGGAGCCGCATGAAACCGCCGTCGTTGAAAGCCGAACATGCGCAGGTCCGTTCAGCCCCCCAGCTCGGACGCGTCGTCCACCGTCCTGCCGGTCTTGAGATTGCGATGCGGTCCCGGCTCGCTGCGGAAGCGCGGCACCGCCGCGACCACCAGCAACGCGACGGCGGTGGTCAGCAAGGCCACCATCTCTTCCCCCATGCCGGCCGCCATGCCGATCGCCGCCGTCATCCACACCCCGGCGGCCGTCGTCAGGCCTTCGATCCGCTCCTCCTTGCCGAGCTTGAGAATGGCGCCCGCGCCGAGGAAGCCGATCCCCGACACCACGCCCTGCATCACGCGCGTCACGTCCCCGC
Organism: Luteimonas sp. 100069; assembly: GCF_003813845.1. NCBI lineage: Bacteria > Pseudomonadati > Pseudomonadota > Gammaproteobacteria > Lysobacterales > Lysobacteraceae > Luteimonas > Luteimonas sp. 100069. The sequence goes on along the minus strand of NZ_RPFN01000001.1, from coordinate 573,218 downwards.
CCTCAATGCCTCTGAGCAGGGGCGCCAGCACGAACAGCGCCGAGCCGATCGACACCAGGATGTGGGTCTTCAGGCCGGCCGCACGGCCCTTGCGTTCGCGCTCCCAACCGACGATGCCGCCCAGGATCGCGGCCACCAGCACCCTGACCACGATCGTGGTCATGGTGTCCGCATCCGGAAGCGCGAGTTCGCGCGCGAGCGCCGCTCCCACCTGGTCGAGCACGCTCACTGCGCCACCCGGGCGCATGGCTGGGGATCTTGGAGAAACAGCAGGAGTCGCGACATTGTGCAGGGCCCGATTTGACTGCGGAGGAGCCTAGCGACGACCCGGTAGGATCGAAGTGAGGGGCCTTCCACGCCTGCCGGGCCGGAAGATCGCCTGATCGCGCATCGCCTGTTGCGCTTGAAAACGCCGGCGCCGGCAGCAGGTTCATTGGCTCCCCCCGCGGACTCCATCATGCCCACACTCTTCGATCCCCTGACCGCCGGCGCCCTGAGGATGCCCAACCGCATCGTCATGGCGCCCCTCACCCGCAACCGTTCCCCCAACGCGGTCCCCCTGCCGCGGACCGCTGTCTACTATGCGCAGCGCGCCACCGCGGGCCTGCTGATCTCCGAGGCCACGGCGATCACCCAGCAAGGCCAGGGGTATGCCGATGTGCCGGGGTTGTATGCCCCCGAACAGCTCGACGGCTGGCGCCGCGTGACCGATGCCGTGCATGCCGCGGATGGCCGCATCGTGGTGCAGCTGTGGCACGTCGGTCGCATCTCGCACACGTCGTTGCAGCCCGATGGCCAGGCGCCGGTTGCCCCTTCCGCAATCCGCGCCGATGCCAAGACCTTCATCCACGATGCCGCCGGCAATGGCGCCTTCGTCGATACGTCCGCGCCACGCGCCCTGGATCTCGGGGAATTGCCAGGCATTGTCGAGGACTACCGGCGCGCCGCGCGCGCGGCGATCGATGCGGGTTTCGATGGTGTCGAGGTGCACGCCGCGAACGGCTACCTGATCGACCAGTTCCTGCGCAGCGGCAGCAATACGCGCACCGACGCCTATGGCGGCAGCATCGAAAATCGCGCCCGCTTCCTCGGCGAGGTGATGCAGGCCGTGGTGGCGGAAATCGGCGGCGGACGCACGGGAATCCGCATCTCGCCGGTCACGCCGGCCAATGATGCGCACGACCCGGAGCCGATGCCGCTGTTCAAGCATGTGGCAGAGGTGCTGGCGCCGCTGGACCTGGCCTTCGTGCACGTCATCGAAGGCGCCACTGGCGGCCCGCGCGATTACCGGCAGGGCGATGCGCCGTTCGACTATGCCGCGCTCAAGGCGGCCTACACGGATGCGGGCGGCAAGGGCGCATGGATCGTCAACAACGCCTACGACAAGGCCTCCGCCGAGGCAGCGATCGCATCCGGCTATGCGGACGCGGTCGCGTTCGGCCGGGCATTCATCGCCAATCCCGACCTGGTCCGGCGCCTGCGCGAGGACGCACCTCTCAACGAACTCGACCCCGCCACGCTCTACGGCGGCGGCGATGCCGGCTACACCGATTATCCAACCCTCGACTGAGACTGGCGCGGGTACCCGCCTGGACTGAGACTGGCGCGGGTAGCCGGCGGTCAGGGCCGCGTGGGCGTCGGCATGGTCTGGAATTCCTGACCGGTCACCGGATCACGCGCCCGACCGGGCGTGGTCTGCTGTGCATCCGGCACGATGCGGCCCTGGGCGTCGCGCACCGGCGTGGGAACCGCCGGTGCCGGCTGTATGGGTTGCGTCGTCGTCGCTGGCCGGATCGGCGTGGAGGGTCCGCTTTCCGGAATGGTGCCCACGGGATGGGCGCGTTGCGAGGCATCGGCCGGAATCGTGGCCGGCTTCGGCTGCGTGGCGGTCTGCGGCAACGGATTGCTCGGACGCTGCAGTTGCTGGGCCCAACCGGGCGCGGTGACGCAGGCGGTCAGCAGCGCGGCGGTCGACAACAGGGACATGCGGTTCATGGCGGCGCCTGGGATCGGGGAGTGTCCCGACGCTAGGCGCCGCGTCATGCAGCGGGCATGAATTCCCCGTACTCAGTCAGTCCACGCAGATCGTCGAGGCGACACCATCGCGGACACGCTGCTGGCAACCGAAGGGATTGGTATCGACGCTGCATTTGCCGCCGACCTGGGTGCCATCCACGCTACCCTCCGGGGCGATGCACTGGCCCTCGCACTGATCGCTGTCGATGCAGGCCTTGCCTGCGTCGGTGGTCTGCAGCAGGCACTGCTTGACCGGTGCACGGCCCAGCTGTGTCCACTGGCCACCTTCGCGCATGCAGTCGGTTTCGTTGGTGATCGTGGCCTTGTCGGGACCGCCGATCGGCATGACCCCGTCCACACGCTCGGCGGGGGCGCTGCAGGCCGCCAGCAGGGCGACGAGGATGACGGAAGCGATGCGTTTGATCATGGGACAGGTCCGCGGGAAGGTGGCGGCGAGTCTAGCGACGACCATGTGAACTGGTGTGCGTGGGGTGCGCGGGCCGCCGAGTGCGGACGGCGATCACCCCGGCCATGTCGATCGCGACGATCTTCGCTCGTCGTCACTGATGCCACCAACCGCCAACACTTCCGGGGAGTTCGATCATGCGCACACTTGTCGTCGCCGCCTTCCTCAGCCTCGATGGCGTCATGCAGGCCCCCGGGGGACCGGACGAAGACCGCGATGGCGGCTTCCAGTTCGGCGGCTGGGTGGCGCCCCACGTCGATGTGGCCTTCGGTGAGGCAATGGGCGCGTTGTTCTCGCGGCCTTTCGAGTTGCTGCTCGGCCGGCGCACCTACGACATCTTCGCCGCGCACTGGCCGCGCGTGCCGGCAGACAGCGAGGATGCGGGACTGGCCGACCTGTTCAACCGCACCGCCAAGCACGTGGCCACGCACAGGCCGGCGTCCCTGGACTGGCGCAACAGTCACGCGCTCGGCAGCGATGCCGTTGCCAGCGTGGCCGCGCTGAAGGCGCAGGACGGGCCGACCCTGGTGACCCAGGGCAGCAGCCAGCTGGTCCGACAACTGCTTGCCGCCAACCTCGTCGACGAACTGCGCCTACTGACGTTTCCGATCGTGCTGGGCGCCGGCAAGCGGTTGTTCGACGCGGATTCGTATCCGGCGGGCTTCAGGCTCGAATACGGCGCGATCTCGCAGAACGGCATCGTGATCGCCCGGTACGCGCGGACCGGTGGGGTCGAAACCGGGTCGTTCGCGATCGATTGAGCTCGAGCCTGCGGGAGCTGCCTCCCCGCACCCGTCCCCCGACGCCGCGCCCGTCATGCGCGGATGTCTGCCGTGCATGCGTGCATTGGATTCCTTGCGCGCACCCGGCCGGCCGACAGGGTGCCTGCCGGCCTATTGACTACATCTGTAGTCATGTGCATGGTGACGACACGTGTAGTCACCGAGAAGTGTCATGGCGAAGAAAACCGTCGGGGATCAGGAACTGGCCCTGCTGCAACATCTCGCGGAAGCCGGCCCGTCGAGCGTCGGCGAAGTCGCCGCGACCTTCGGCGAGCCGCGCGGGCTCGCCCGCTCCACGGTGCTGACCATGATGGAGCGGCTGCGCGCGAAGTCGTATCTGCGCCGCAGCCAGTCCGGGGGCGGCGTGTTCCGCTACGCCCCGACCACCCAGCAGGACGAGGTGGTGCACAGCGCGATCGGCAGTTTCGTCGAGAAGACCCTGCAGGGTTCCGTTTCGCCGTTCGTGGCCTGGATGTCGGAGCGCAAGGAGGTGAGCGCCGACGAGCTGGCCGAACTCGAGGCGCTCGTCGCCACCCTGCAATCCAAGCGTCGGGAGTCCTGACATGGCCATCGCGCTGTTGATCGACACCCTGCTGCCGCGACTGCTCGCCGCCAGCATCCAGGGCACGCTGCTGGTCACCCTGGTCTGGGCGCTGTGCCGCGCCCTGCCGCGGCTCTCCGCGAACGCGCGCTGCTGGCTGTGGTGGCTGGTCGCCCTGCAACTGGTGGTCGGCCTCGTCTGGTCGAACCCGCTGGCGCTGCCGCTGCTGCCCGCGTTCGAACAGCTCGCGATGCCGGTCCCGCCGGTGGAACCGATGCAGGCGGGCGCAGCGGGGCTTGCGGCGTTCGCAAGCGGCGATCCGGTGCAGTTCGCACCCGAGGCGTCGACGCCCTGGTCATGGCCGCTGCTTGTCGCGTCGATATGGCTGCTCGGGCTCGTCGCGATGATCGCCCGCAGCCTGACCGGCCTGCGCGCGTCGCGGCGCCTGATCCGCGCGGCCGAGCCCTGCGGCGATCGCGCCCTGCTGCAGGCGCTCGCGCTGGCCGCCGACGCACATGGCCTGCGCGATGCGCCCGATGTCCGAGTTTCCGTTGCGATCACCTCGCCGCAGCTGATCGGCCCATGGCGTCCGGTGCTACTGCTGCCGCGCGGTTACGGCGAAGCGCTGCGGCCCGACGAGCTCGACATGACGCTGACTCACGAACTGGTGCACCTGCAGCGCCGCGATCTGTGGCTGGGTCTGCTGCCGGCGCTTGCCCAGCACCTGTTCTGGTTCCACCCGCTCGCGCACCTGGCAGCGCGCGAGTACGGCCTGGCCCGCGAAGGCGCCTGCGATGCCGCAGTGCTGGCGGGTCACGAACACGGCGCACGCGAATACGCCCAGCTGTTGCTGCGCCTGGGCATCGCGCCGCGTCCCGACGCCGGGCTGGCCAGCGCCTCCCCCGACTACACCTTCCTCAAGCGGAGATTGACCATGCTCAAGACCACCCGCCCGCTGTCGAGTGCCATTGCCCTGTCGACGACCCTGCTGGTCGCCGCCGTCGGCGTGCTGCCCTACCGCATCACCAATGCCGCGACGCCGCCGCCACCGCCGCCGCCCGCCGCGGCGGCGCCTGCCCCACCCGCGCCGCCGATGCCCCGCGCGCCTGCCCTGCCCCCACTGCCTGCGACGCCGCCTGCGCCCTCGGCGCCCGCTCCGATTGACCTGCCGCCCACGCCCGCACTGCCTGCCGAACCGACCGCGCCGCCTGCGCCGCCCGCTGGTGTCGTCAACAGTTCGCGTGGGCACGTGCACACCATCCGCACCCGCCACGATGGTGACGGCGAGGGTGCGCTGCGCGGTACTTTCACCCTCGGCAAGCCGGGCGCCGAGTCGTACGTGCTCATCGATCCCGAGCACAGCGTCGCCGTGGGTTCGACCGACGAACTCGCCGAAGCCCGCGCCGCGCAGCGTGGCAATGAATCATTGCTGTGGCTGCGTCGGGGCGATGCGCGCTACGTGGTCCGCGATGCCGACACCATCGGGCGCTTCCGCGAGGCCTTTGCCGACGTGGCCCGGCTGGGCGAACGGCAGGGGGCGTTGGGTGCTGAGCAGGGGGCGCTGGGTGCCGAGCAGGGTGAACTCGGTGCGCGGCAGGGCGAAATCGGCGGACGTGTCGCCGACCTTGCCCTGCAGGCGGTGCGCAATGGCGACGATGCCTCGCGCCGCACCGCGCTCGCCGCGCTCGAGGCCGAGTCGCGCGCGCTCGGTGCGAAGCTGGGCACCATGAGCGGTCAGCAGGTTGCACTGGCCGAGCAGCAGAGCGCCTTGGCCCGCCAGCAGGCCGACGCCCAGGCCCGCGCCAACCGGCAGGCACGTTCGTTGCTCGACGAAGCCGTTTCCAGCGGCCGCGCCCAACGCCTCTGAGCCGACTCAGTGTGGCCCGACGGCCCGGTCATCGACCGGGCCGTTCCGCTATGTACCCCACGGCGAGCCAGGCGTGGCCGATGCTCGGGTACGCGTCGGGCCGATGCGTGGATAGCGTGCCGAGGCTGATCGTCCGGCTGGCTCGCTTGACCAGTGATGGGCTGGACCTGTCGCCACCGGCCCCTTTCGCGGCGCGATCAGCTGCGCCACGTGGGGCGACCCAGCACCCGGGCACACGTCGATGCCTGCGCGTTCAGTGGCCACGCGCCTCGGCAACAGGACCGGATGCCGGCTTTCGTGGCCGGTTGGACCCACAACGGCGGCCGGGCGGGCCGCCATTTCTTCCAGTCGCATACGCAGTCCGGAATGCCCACCCGCCTTCGCGCCGTGATCGCCGTCCGCGACGCCCGCGCGGCGAGCTCTGATAGTGACAGCGCGTATCGCCGCACGGCGCGTCCTGTGCAGGGGCCGGCTAGCCCTCAGCGCGGGACCGCAGCAGCGCCTGCGATCTTCAGCGGCACACGCGCCAGGATGCTGTCGGAGGCCAGATACAGCGTGTGGCGATCGGCATCGCCGAAGGTCACGTTGGCGACCGGGCCGCCGGTCGCGATCCTGCCCAGGCGCGTACCGTCGGCGGCGAACACCAGCACGCCACCTGGACCGGTCGCGAGCACCGTGCCGTCGGCCGCGATCGCCATGCCGTCCGGCAGGCCGGGCGCGTCGTCACCGACCAGATCCGTGGCATCGGCGAACACGCGCCGCGAGGTCACCGCGCCGGCGGCATCGAGCGCATAGGCCATCCAGATCGCGCGCGCCGGGTCGGAATTGGCGACGTAGAGCGTGCGTTCGTCGGGCGAGAGCGCGATGCCGTTGGGGCGCGTGAGGCCGTCGTCGAGCAGATGCACGCTGCCGTCGGGGTCGAGCCGGTAGACGCCATTGAAAGGCAGTTCCTTGACCGGAGATTCGTCCAGCCCCTCCAGGCCATACGGCGGATCGGTGAAGAAGATCGCGCCGTCGCTGCGGGCGACGACATCGTTCGGGCTGTTGAAGCGACGGCCGTCAAAGGCGCGCGCGAGGACGGTCTTTCGCTTCGTGCGCGGGTCGAGCCGCGCGAGCGTGCGGCTGCCGGAATCGGCCATCAGCACGCTGCCCGACGGCTCCACGAACAGGCCGTTGGCACCGGCCTCGCGCAGTACCTCGGTCGGCGGGCCGTCGTAGCCGGACGGCTCTAGAAACACAGAGATGCCGTCGGTGTCGGACCAGCGGTGGATGCGGTTTTCCGGCACGTCGGTGAAGAGCAGATAGCTGCCGTCGTCGATCCACGCCGGCCCTTCGGCCCAGGTGAAGCCTTCGGCCAGGCGCTCGATGCGCGCGTCGGGCGCAACCACGTCGTGGAAGCGCGGATCCTCGGCGCTCAGCGCGGCGCGCGACTGCGCGACTGGCGTGCTCGCGCAGCCACCGATCAGCGTGGCGCAGATCAGGCCAGACAGCGGGGAAAAAAAGCGCATGGCATGCCTCATACAGGTCCGGGCCTGGAAGCGTGCCACGTTGGCGGGGCAAGCGCCGTACGCCTGCGCCGGGAAGCGGTGGGCAGCAGTCACACCCGGAACAAGCCGAGGCGGCGCGCCACTGCGTCCGCAACAGAGCCTTGCTGCGGCGCCTGTTTAATCCGCCGCCGACCGGCTCCAGTTTCTGCCCGCGGCCGCTCCCCTTCCGGCCGCGATGCCGCCGCCCAGGAGTTTCCATGTCCCGTTTGCCCGCGCTCTTCATTTCGCACGGCTCGCCGATGACCGCGCTCGAGCCCGGCAAGGTCGGCGAACGCCTGGCCGAGCTGGCCGCCGACCTGCCGCGACCACGCGCGATCGTGCTTGCTTCGGCGCACTGGCTCACCCGCTCCCCGCAGGTCGGCGGCGCGGCGACGCCCGGGACCGTGCACGATTTCGGCGGCTTCCCCCAGGCGCTGTTCGACATCCGCTATCCGGCGCCCGGCGATCCGGTGTTGAGCGCGCGCGTCGCCGCGCTGCTGCAGGGGGCCGGCCTGCAGCCGCAGGTCGATCCGGACCGCGGGCTCGATCACGGCGTCTGGGTGCCACTGCGCCTGCTCTATCCGGCCGCCGACATTCCGGTGGTGCCGGTGTCCATCCAGCCCGGCCTCGGTCCTGCGCACCAGCTGCGGATCGGCCGCGCGCTCGCGCCACTGCGCGACGAGGGCGTGCTCGTGATCGGTTCGGGCAGCATCACCCACAACCTGCACGACTGGCGCAGCTACGACGAGGCGCGACAGGCGCCTTACGTGCAGCCCTTCATCGACTGGATCGAACAGCGGATGGCCGCCGAGGATGTCGATGCCCTGCTCGACTACCGGCGCCAGGCGCCGTACGCCGAACGCGCGCAGCGGATCGATGCGGGCATCGACATGGGGTTTCTGGCGATGGACATCTACCGCTTCGATGGCGAGCCGGCGCCGCTCGCTGACTGAGCACACACTGGAGTGCGCGGGACGGGGCTAGCGTGCGACCCGGCGATGACGCGACAGTGCGGCTTGGTCTCGCGAACCAGCGAATGCGGCATCGGAACATCTGCCCCCACCCAACCCTCCCCCGCTTGCGGGGGAGGGCTCCGGCTTACGGCGAACCTTGGGAATTGGCGCGATCCGCAGGCGATCAGACGCGTTTGCCCGTCCGCTCGCGCATGTGGGCTTCGTCATCGAGCCAGTTCTGGTCCTTGTTCTTCAGGAAGAACACGTAGACCACCAGCGAAACCGCGATCACCGACGTCGCGTAGACCACGAAGGCCGAGACCCGGTCCGACTTCAGCGCTGCCTGATAGGCCAGGGGCGCGGTGCCGCCGAAGGCCGAGTTCGCAAGTGCATACCCCAGGCCCACGCCCAGTGCGCGCACGTGCGTGGGGAAGAGCTCGGCCTTCACCACCGCGTTGATCGAGGCATAGCCGGTCAGGATCACGAAGCCGATGCCGAGGATCACGAATGCCGACAGCGCACTGGTCTGCTGCGGCAGCGCGGTGACCAGGTACCAGGTGTAGAGCACGCCGCCGATGCCGAAGAACACCAGCAGGCGCTTGCGGCCGACGCTGTCCGACAGCCAGCCGCCGACCGGCTGCAGCAGCATCAGGAAGGTCAGCAGGCCGAGGTTGATCCAGGTGCCGACGATGGCGTCGTCGCCGGCGAACGCGGCCTGGATCATCTTCGGGCCGTTGACCGAATAGGTGTAGAACGCCACCGTGCCGCCGGCGGTGATCAGGAAGCACAGCAGCAGGGGACGCCACTGGTGGACGAACAATTCGCGGATCGAACCCGATGCCTGCGCGCCGCCAGTCCTGGCGGCTTCAATGGAATCGGATTCCAGCGATTCGTCCATCGTACGACGCAGCCAGAACACGACGATCGCGGCGACGCCGCCGATGCCGAATGCCACGCGCCAGCCCCACTCGGAGATCTGCGACGTATCCAGCGTCAACAGCATTGCCAGCAGCGTCGCCTGCGCAAGCACGTGGCCGCCGACCAGGGTCACGTAGTGGAACGAGGACAGGAAGCCGCGGCGGCCGGGGATCGCGGCCTCGGACATGTAGGTCGCGCTGGCGCCGTACTCGCCGCCCGTCGCAAAGCCCTGTACCAGGCGCGCGATCAGCAGCAGCACCGCCGCCCAGATTCCGATCTGCTGGGCGGTCGGACTGATCGCGATGAGAAACGAACAGCCGGCCATTACCGACACCGATACCGTCAACGCCAGGCGCCGGCCGTAGCGATCGGCGAAGCGACCGAAGTACCACGCGCCGATCGGGCGCATCAGGAAGGTCGCGGCGAATATCGCCCATACGTAGAGGGTGGAATTCTTGTCGTCCGGCGCGAAGAACTGCGATTCGAAGTACACCGCGAACACCGAGTACACATACACGTCGAACCACTCGACGAGGTTGCCGGCCGAGCCCTTGAGGGTGTTGGACACCGAACGGCGCAGGCTTGCGGGGCGCACGGCGCTGACGGCGGCGGGCGCGACAGGAGCACTCATGAATGGATCTGCTGGGCGGGACCGGGGCCGGAGTATAGGGGCGCTGCGGATTCATCCGCGGGGGCCGTCCACCAGCGCCGCCAATGGATGCCGATCGCATCCGTGATATTCCCCGCCCGTGTGCGAACCATCCAATGACAGGTGCACCACGGCAACCCATGGACACGACGGTTCCCATCGAAGACGAGCGCCAGGCATTCGCGAAGCAGCTGCAAGCGCACCACGGCATCATTGCGACGGTGGCCGCGAGCTACTGCCGCGACCCCGACGATCGCGCCGATCTGGCCCAGGAAATCGCCATCCAGCTGTGGCGGGCCTGGCCGAAATACGACCCGGCGCGTCGCTTCAGCACGTGGATGTACCGGATTGCCCTGAACGTGGCGATCAGCGCCGTCCGCAATGCGGCGCATCGCCACCGGCATGCAGTGCGGTTCGACGAGGCTCTGCACGACGTGGAGGATCCTGCGCCCCACGACCCGCAGGCCGAGCAACAGGTCCGCGCCCTGCATCGTTTCATCCACGCCCAGGCGCCGCTCGACCGGGCCCTGCTGCTGCTCTACCTCGACGACCGCAGCCATCGGGAGATGGCCGAGATCCTCGGCCTCAGCCAGACCAACGTCGCCACCAAGATCAGCCGGCTGCGCCAGCGGATCCGCAACGAACTGTGAAGGACATCGCCATGGAACACGACGATCTCAAGGCCGCCTGGCAATCGCTCGAAGCGCGCATCAGCCGCAGCGACGCGCTGCAGCTGGCGGTCCTGCGCGAGACGCGGCTGGGCCGCGCGCGCAGCCACCTGCGCTTCTTCAAGCTCGGCCACTGGCTGCAATGCCTGCTCGGGCTCGGCCTGGTCGCGCTGGGCGTGATGTGCTGGACGCGCAATCCCGACATCGCCGGCCTGCTGGCCGCCGGCATCGCGGTACACGCATTCGGCGTCATCAACATCATCGGCGCGATATTGGCCCTGGTGCTCGCTGCGCGCGTCGACTACGCCGCGCCGGTGCTGCAGATCCAGCGGCGGTTGGCCACCCTGCTGCGGACCTATGCGCTCAACTCCGCGATCTGCGGACTGCCCTGGTGGATCATGTGGCTGCCGGTCGTGGTCGCGGTCGCCGGCCTCGACCGCATCCAGCCCGGCGCCGGCACGCCGTCATGGATCGTGTGGAGCCTCGCGATCAGTGCGGCCGGCCTGATCGCGACCGGTATCTACGCCATTCGTCATTACCGGCGCATCCTCGGAGCACCGGATGCCGAGACACGCGCCTGCGGCGATGGCGCCGACGGCATCCGCCGCAGCAGGCGCATGCTGGCCGAGATCGCCGAGTTCGAGGCCCACTGAGCCAGGCAGCCGCGCTGCCCGCCAACGTGTCGCCCTCGACCTGGGCTCGGCCGCGCCGGGCAACGGGATGACGCGATCACCCAGGCACGGGTCTGCGCGAGCGACGCCACAGGCGGGATGCCACCGGGTAGATCACGCGGTGGGCCAGCATCGAAACACCAGCCACCACGCTCGCGATCATCAGCGGCAACACGGCGCCGAACACGAACGTCATTGCCAGCACGAACCCGAGCACGCATTCGGCGCGATAGCCGGGCAACAGCAGTGCCAGTCCGAAGGCGGAGAACAGCACCAGGCTGGCAAGGTCCTCGCGCCCCTGCAGGAACGCCGCGGACAGAAGCACACCGGCGATCGCAGCGACTGCGAAACCTGCCACTCCCCCCACCATGGCGCGGCGCCTGTCATCGTGACGCGCGATGCGGCGGACGAACCGACCCGACGTCCACCAGGCCAGCGCCGGCAACAGCACCAGGCCCCAGCCGTTCCAGACGGCGGGCAATCCGGGATCGGCAAGCAGATGGTGGCTGACGATGCCACCGTGCAGATGTTCCCACGCCAGGTGCGCCAGCTCGGCGACGGCCACAGCAACGACGATCCAGATCCGTGCCGCGCTGGCACGACTCCAAGCTGAAACTTCGATTTCCGGCTGCATCGCAGTTCTCCCCGAGGAATGCCGACTCTGCGGGAGGCGGCAACTGCGTACGCGTGAGATCGGTCACCGTGACTTCTGGCAGAACCTGCGCTCTAGACGCTGCCAGCTTCCGCGCCGCCGCGCTGCAAGGGATCAGGCAGCGGCTCGCCGGCATCGACGAACGACAGCGAGACCGAGTTGAGGCAATGGCGCTCGTAGCTCGGCGGCGGCCCGTCCGGGAATACGTGGCCCAGATGGCTGCCGCAGCGGGCGCACACTTCTTCCACCCGGATCATGCCGTGGCTGGTATCGCGGATCAGGCGGATATGCGCAGCATCGAACGGCGCGAAGAAACTCGGCCAGCCGGTGCCCGAATCGAACTTCGCGCTGGAACGGAACAGCGGCAGCCCGCACAGGCGGCAGCAGTAGGTGCCCTCGCGCTTGTTGTCGAGGAATACGCCGCAGAACGGCGCTTCGGTGCCATGTTGCAGCAGAACGCGGCGCTCGTCGGCGGAAAGACCCGCCTCAAGCGCGGCGCGCTGTTCGGGGCTGGGCGGCGTTAGATCGAAGCGGCTCATGGCAGTTCCGTGGAAGGCGCGAGTGGACGAGATGGAGGCGATGGTGCATCCATGCAAGGTCGGATGCCGCAGCGGCGGGCGGCTGCCTACGCGTGCTTCGGGCCGTCCAGGCGGGCCGAGTGTCCGCCGACCTCGCATAGCAGGCACGCGGCCCGGGAGCCCGGGTTGGACAGCGCGATGCTGCGCAGGCAACTTAGCGCGCTCTATCGGAACACGGACCCTTGCAATGAAGATGCGATTCGCAGCGCTTGCCGCCCTGACCACTGCACTGGCAGCCTGCTCGCCCGCACCCGCACCGGAGACGACGGCAGACGCCGTTCCGTCCACGGCAACGGCTCCGGCCGCCGTGGCCAGCGCCGACTCCGAAGCCACCCGCGCCTACAAACGCGCCAACGACGCGATGCACGCGGGCATGGGGATGGGATTCACCGGCGACGCCGATGTCGACTTCATGCGCGGCATGATTCCGCACCACCAGGGCGCAATCGACATGGCCGAGATCGTGCTGGAGTACGGCAAGGACCCGGAAGTGCGCGCACTGGCGCAGCAGGTCATCGCCGCGCAGAACGAAGAGATCGCGATGATGCAGCGCTGGCTGGAGGCACGTGGCGTTGCTGCCGATGCGCCCGCAGCCGACGACGACGCGCACGCGCATCACTGAGGTCGGCCCGGCAGAGCGCCTGCAACGTCGGGTGCCGGCGGGCTGGTCGCGGCCCACGGGCGGAAGCTTCCGCGCAGCGGGAACAGTCGGCCGCCTCGTCTGACCCGGACCGCTCAGCGCTGGGGATGATCCGGGCGACACGCCTGCTGACTCCGCCCGGCCTGGCAAGCGTGCATCGCGACTGCAATCGCGCGCCCGGCGTCCTCAGGACGCCGGGGCGAACATGAACACACGCAGCTCCTGGTCGCACCTGCAGGCCCTGGCCAGACGCGCCGCCCACGCCACGGCCGCCTCACGCGTCGGCAGCTCGAGCACGGCGAATCCGCCATCGAGGGGCCGCGCCGCTGCGCAGCCGCCGTCGGTGACCGTGCCATCCGCGGACACCCGCACCACCGCTGCGCCGGCATCGATGCCGCCCGCGAACACATAGGCGCCGGCGGCCTTCGCCTCTTCGATCACCGCATGCGAGTCGCGCACGACGGCGTTCCATTGGTCGTCGGGCACGACCATCGCCGCCGCGGGAAAGGAGATCAGGTATTTGGCCATGCGTGATCCTCGGTGGAGCAAACCGGTGCGGCGGGCTTTCTCTTGCGCCAGGCGCGGGCCGCGTGATCTCGGCCCACGCGGGATTATCATGCGCGATGCACAACGTTATCGGTTCGTTGCTTCGCGAGCGCCTCCGGCTTGCGGCCCCCGCCCCCATCGCATTCGAGCGGGGCCGCGTCGACGCCTTCGACGGTTTCAACCGCGAGCGGATCGAGTACCGCGGACTCGAAGGCGACGTCATTCCTGCATTCCTGTTCAAGCCGACGGGGCGCCGCGCGCAAGGCGGCGTAGTGGTCTTCCACCAGCACAACGGCGAGTTCCACTTCGGCAAGAGCGAAGTCGCCGGCGATGTCGGCAGCCCATTCCAGGCATTTGGCCCGGCGCTCGCGCGTCGTGGCCTCGCTGTCCTGGCCCCGGATGCGCTCACGTTCGAGGATCGCCGAGGCGAGATCCGCGGCGTGAAGCCGCACTATTACGACTGGCTGCAGCACTACAGCGCCATGAGCTATCGCCTGCTGGACGGCGACACGCTGATGCGCAAGGGCCTCGACGACGCCCAGCGGGCGCTGAGCGTGCTGATCGACGCGGCCGAGCTGGACGAACGCCACGTGGGAATCGCCGGACATTCGTACGGCGGTTACACGGCGCTCTACCACGCCGCCGTCGATCCGCGATGCCGGTTCGCCTGCATCAGCGGCGCGGTGTGCAGCTTCGAAACCCGCCGCCGCGAAGAAACCGGCATCACCCTGTTCGAAGCCGTACCCGGCCTCGCGCAACTGGTCGAAACGCACGACGTGCTATCGGCCATCGGCCCGCGCCCGACGCTGGTCGTGTCGGGGACCGAGGACAAATACTCGTGCGATGCGGATCAGGTGGTGGCCAAGGTAGCCGGAGACTTCATCACCGAGCTGCGCGTCGAGCGTGGGCATGCGCTCGATCAGGAAAGATTCGATGCGATTGTCGAGTGGATTGTCGGCCGCGTGTCGCACCAGTGACGTCGATCAACTGGCGCACGCGTTGCTACTTAGTCGCCTGCCTTCAGAACAAGCAGCCCAGGTAAGTGAACCTGACCCCGTTAGTTTGTTCGCCTCTTCGATCACCGCATGCGACTCGCGTACGACAGCGTTCCATTGCTCGTCGGGCACGACCATCGCCGCCGCGGGAAAGGAGATCAGGTATTTGGCCATGCGTGATCCTCGGTAGAGCAAACCAGTGCCGCGGGCTCTCTCTTGCGCCAGGCGGGATTATCATGCGCGATGCACAACGCTATCGGTTCGATGCTTCGCGAACGCCTCCGGCTCGCGGCCCCCGCTCCCCTCGCATTCGAGCGCGGCCGGATCGACGCCTTCCACGGTTTCAGCCGCGAGCGGATCGAGTACCGCGGACTCGAAGGTGATGTCATTTCCGTGATGCCGCTTCGCCTGCATCAGCGGCGCGGTGTGTAGCCCACTAGTCCCAACACGGGCGCGCCCCAAGGCCTCGTCAGCCCATCAGCCCAAATCGGATGCCTCATAGAGCGGGCGGATCTCGATCTCGCTCGGTCCGGGCATCGGATTCGGGCAGCGCTTTACCCAGGCGACCGCTTCGTCCAGGTCTTCGACCTCCCACAGCCAGAAGCCGGCCACCAGTTCCTTGGTTTCGGCGAACGGTCCATCGACGACGGTGCGCTCCGCGCCCGAAAACAGGACGCGCTTGCCCTGAGAGGTCGGCTTCAGCCCATCACCGCCTTTGAGGATGCCCGCGTCAATCAGCGCCTCGTTGTACCGTCCCATCGCCTCGAACATCTCGGGCGTGGGAAGCATCCCCGCTTCGCTGTCCTGCGTGGCCTTCACCAACACCATCACACGCATCGTCGTCTCCTTCTGGCGGCGAATCGATGCCGCCTTGTCCTGGTACGACGATCAACGCCTGACCAAATCGACATCCCGATGCACTAAGCACTCGATGCGGGGACTCGATCTCGGTCAATGCACCTCGGACCGCTAAGGCGGGGAATCTACAGATTCGCTCCACGTGCAAGTACGTGAACCTGGCACCGCTATCTGGCCAAGGTAAGTGAACCTGACCCCGTTAGTTCAGCGCGGCGTGCAGCTTCGAAACCCGCCGCCGCGAAGAGACCGGCATCACCCTGTTTGAAGCCGTACCCGGCCTCCCGCAGTTGGTCGACACGCACGACGTGCTGGCGGCCATCGGCCCGCGCCCGACGCTGGTCGTGTCGGGGACCGAGGACAAATACTCGCGCGATGCGGGTCAGGTGGTGGCCAGGGTCGCCGGAGACTTCATCACCGAGCTGCGCGTCGAGCGTGGATATGCGCTCGATCAGGGAAGATTCGATGCGATTGTCGAGTGGATTGTCGGCGGCGTGTCGCACCAGTAACGTCGATCAACCGGCGCACCCTTTATTGCTGGTGACCTGCCCCTCTGAAGACAAGCTACCAAGAGAAGGGAGGCCGACCCTATCAGGCCAAACGTCACTCGGGCCAAGTGACTCTGGACCCATTATTCCTTCGACTTCATGTCAAGAAGATCGTGGTCATCGCAGCGAGCGATAGCCACAAGATCTGACGGATAGATTGGACGCGAGAGCAGAGAAACACGTGACGTGCGAGTCATCGCATTGACAAAACGCTTGTCCAACGTCAGAAAAAAATCGATCCCACTACGCTCGGCTGTCCAAAGGTGCCATGCGTCGACGTACTGGGACTCGGTGAGACATGAGCAGATCTCAGCGAAACGTCCGAACTCTTCAACACTTTGCAGCTCGAACTTGGTTAATGGCCACCTGCGAAGATTCTGCAGGTCGCCGCGCCTATTGGCTTCCAGCAGCATTTTAAAGAAATCTGTCTGGCACTCCTTCGAATTGTAAGTATTCGACGGCAAAGACATCAATCGACTTCTTTCGATGGGAGATGGGACATAGCGGAATCTGATCTTCGATAGAAGATCACCTGCCAGCCCTTGACCGACCTGCCAACCACGCATCTCTTCACTGAGCAGCTCGGCGCTCTTGAACAGAGCCAGCCAACCCGATCTTTCCAGCATGCAAAGTTCCGGCAGGATGGCCACCTCTTCTGCCTTCCAACCCTTGGGCATTTCTCGCGGGAGGACCTGGGCTACATGGAATTTTTGAGCGCGCCCCTCAGACTCGATGGTGTGCGCGGTCTTCACCCGAGTGGATTGCGTCATCCAGCGCAGCAACGATACGTCCAGCAACGCAGTTGTTTCCCTTGTCGCCATATTCAATGTCGACCTCCAATCTCAGCTGCGTTGAGGAATGGCACGCCCCCTTCCGAGCTGCAATTCTTATGCTCTTCCCAAGCCCGTCCAAGTGCCACCAGCATTTGGAGCCGCTTGGCGCTTCTTCCAAGGCTGGGGACGGCGACACGGCGTCCTTTGGGCTCCCACCCCGGAAACCGTCCTCTGCGCTTACTCGCATGAAGCGTGTGCCGGCGGGTTGCAAAATCCGCATCATTTCCGTGCGTATCAGAGAATTCTCCGCTCCCGCTGGCGGTTCGCGCCTGACGGAAGCGGCTTTCGCTCCTATGCTGTGCCCGAAATGTCCTGCCCCCCCTTCCCCGCCACAATCTCCCCCAACGCCCTTTCGAACACCTCCACCGGCTGCCCGCCCGATATCAGGTGCTGCTGATCGATGATCACCGCCGGCACGCTGTTGATGCCGCTACGGATGAAGAACTGCTCTTCGGTACGCACCTCATCGGCATATTCGCCGGAAGCAAGAAGTGCAGCGGCACGCCCGCCATCCAATCCCACGCCGCTCGCGATGCGCACGAGCGTCGCGTGATCGCTGACGTTCTCGCCATCTCCGTGATACGCCTGCAGCAATGCCCGCTTGAGTTCGAGTTGCCGGCCTGCGATGCCGGCCCAGTGCAGCAGGCGATGCGCGTCGAAGGTGTTCCAGATGCGCTGCCGCTCGCCGAAGGTGAAGCCGACCTCGGCGCCGCGCGCCGCGATGTTGGCGCGGGCAGCAGCGAGCTGTTCGGCCGACATGCCGTACTTGCGCTGCAGGTGCTCGGTAATGTCTTCGCCTTCGGGCGCCATCTGCGGGTTGAGTTCGAACGGGCGCACGTGGAATTCGACGTCCACGTTGTCGGGCAGGCGCGCGAGTGCCTGTTCCAGGGCGGCCAGGCCGATGGCGCACCAGGAACAGACGACATCGGAGACGAAATCGATGCGCAGCGGCACGCGGGCCGCGGGCACGGCGCTCATGCCTGCACCATCGGCAGGTTCAGGCCCTGCTCGCGTGCGCAGTCCCTGGCGATGTCATAGCCCGCATCGGCGTGACGCATGACGCCCGTGGCGGGATCGTTCCACAGCACGCGGGCGATGCGCTTGTCGGCTTCGGCGGTGCCGTCGCAGACGATCACCACGCCCGAGTGCTGCGAATAGCCCATGCCGACGCCGCCGCCATGGTGCAGGCTCACCCAGGTGGCGCCGCCGGCGACATTGAGCATGGCGTTGAGCAGCGGCCAGTCGCTGACGGCATCGCTGCCGTCGCGCATGGCTTCGGTCTCGCGGTTCGGCGATGCGACGGAGCCGGAATCGAGATGGTCGCGGCCGATGACGATCGGCGCTTTCAGTTCGCCGTTTCGCACCATTTCGTTGAAGGCCAGGCCCAGCTTGTCGCGCAGGCCCAGGCCCACCCAGCAGATGCGCGCAGGCAGGCCCTGGAAGGCGATGCGCTCGGCGGCCATGTCGAGCCAGCGGTGCAGGTGCGGGTCGTCGGGAATGAGTTCCTTGACCTTGGCGTCGGTCTTCGCGATGTCCTCGGGGTCGCCGCTCAGCGCCACCCAGCGGAACGGGCCGATGCCGCGACAGAACAGCGGACGCACATAGGCCGGCACGAAACCGGGGAAATCGAAGGCGTTGCTGCAGCCTTCGTCCTTGGCCATCTGGCGGATGTTGTTGCCGTAATCGACGGTGGGAATGCCCAGCGCATGGAAGGCCAGCATCGCCTCGACATGCACGCGCATGGACTGCTTGGCGGCGTCGCGTACCTTCTCCGGATTGGCGGTCTGCTCACTGATCCACTGCTCGACGCTCCAGCCGATGGGCAGGTAGCCGTGCACGGGATCGTGGGCGCTGGTCTGGTCGGTCACGCAGTCCGGGCGCACGCCGCGCTTCACCAGCTCGGGCAGCACCTCGGCGGCGTTGCCCAGCAGCGCGATGGATTTCGCCTCGCCCGCCTGCGTGTACTTCTCGATGCGCGCGAGTGCGTCGTCGAGATCGGTGGCCTGCTCGTCGACGTAACGCGTCTTGATGCGGAAATCGATGCGGCTCTGCTGGCATTCGATGGTGAGGCTGCACGCACCGGCGAGGCTCGCGGCCAGCGGCTGCGCGCCGCCCATGCCGCCGAGGCCGGCGGTGAGGATCCACCGGCCGGTGAGATCGCCGCCGTAATGCTGGCGGCCCATCTCGACGAAGGTTTCAAACGTGCCCTGCACGATCCCCTGGCTGCCGATGTAGATCCACGAGCCGGCGGTCATCTGGCCGTACATCGCCAGACCCTTGCGGTCGAGTTCGTGGAAGTGCTCCCAGGTTGCCCAGTGCGGCACGAGGTTGGAATTGGCGATCAGCACGCGCGGCGCATCTGCATGGGTGCGGAACACACCGACCGGCTTGCCGGACTGCACCAGCAGGGTTTCCTCGTCGCCGAGGGTTTTGAGCGATTCGATGATGGCGTCGTAGCTGGCCCAGTCGCGCGCGGCGCGGCCGATGCCGCCGTAGACGACGAGGTCTTCGGGACGCTCGGCCACTTCGGGGTCGAGGTTGTTCATCAGCATGCGCATCGGCGCCTCGGTAAGCCACGAGCGGCAGGTCAGCGCGCTGCCACGCGGCGCGCGGATCTTGCGGGACGGATCGTGGCGCGAGGCATCAGTCATTGCGGCATTCCCTTGGAGACGATGCGGCGATTATCGCACCGGGCCGCGGGGCGGCTGGTGCGCCGCGGCGTGGCGCGGGCGCGGCGCCGCCGTATCCTTCGCGGCATGACACCACGCCACGTTTTCCTCGCTGCCGCCTGCACGGCCGCACTCGCCGCCTGCGCAACGCCCACCACGCCTTCCGTCCCCGCCGCGGCCTCTTCCGCCCCGGCCCCATCCGCATCGAAAGCAGGCCCCGACGCGCCGCGCGTGCTGGTGTTCTCGCGCACGGCCGGGTTTCGCCATGATTCGATCCCGGTGGCGATCGAAACGCTGAAGATGCTCGGCGCGCAGGCCGGCATCGCTGTGGACGCGAGCGAGGACGCCGCGCTGTTCGATGACGCCACGCTGGCCACCTACACCGCGGTGGTGTTCAACAGCACCACGCGCGAAGTGCTCGATGCCTCGCAGCAGGCAGCGTTCGAACGCTATATGGCAGCGGGTGGCGGCTTCATGGGCGTGCATGCCGCCGCCGACAGCGGCTACAGCTGGCCGTGGTACGGCGACCTCGTCGGCGCTTGGTTCGCGCGACATCCCGAGGGCCTGCAGTCGGTGCGCGTGGTGTTCGAGGGCGACGCCGGCCCCGACGGCGCGCGCGAGTGGCAGGTGACCGACGAGATCTACGACTACCGGCGCAATCCCCGGCCGAGGGTGCGGGTGACGGCTTCGATCGACCCGGCCTCGCATCCCGACGGCCGCATGGGCGACGACCACCCGATCGCCTGGTGTCATCGCAATGCCGGTGGCCCGGCCTGGTACACGGGGCTGGGCCATGACCCGGCGCTCTACGCCGACCCGGTGTTCCGCGCCCAGCTGCTGCGCGGCCTGGAGTTCACCACCGGCCGCCGCGCGGATTGTTGAGCGGACACGGAAACGCCCGGCCGTAACCGGGCGTTTCGATGCAGCGTTGGATCAGTAGATCGAAGGATCCAGCCGGCGCAGCGCGTCCTTGAGATCGACCGAGCCGGTGCGATCGATGTCCTCGCGGGTATAGACCCGCCCGCCACCGTTCACGCACTCCTGCTCGGCACGCCTGGAGCGGGTATTGCGGGCCGCGGTGATGCGCGAGCCGGTCTCGCGGATGCAGAAGCGATCGCCCGCGCTCGCGCGTTGTTGTCCGCGCTCGCGCACCACCTCCTCCTCTTCTTCCTGCTGTTGCTGCGCCTGTGCGACCTGCGAGACCGTGCCGAACGCAAGGCCGGCCAGGATTGCCGCCGTCCACCATGCATGTTTCATCGCGCACCTCCCGGTGCAGTCCATCGGTCCGCCACGATACGCCGTGCCGCTGGCGCAGTGTTCGCTGGCCGATGAACATCCGCACAAGCCGCTTGTAACGGGCAAGCCTTCACGCCGCTGACTGCGCTCGGACATGTACCGCCGTTATCCTGTGCACATGCCTGTCGCTTCCCGTGTGCGCGCGTATGCGCTGCTTCCGCTGTTGGTCCTGGTCGCGTCTTGCGCCACGCCCGATATCTCCGAACTCCCGACCTCCGCCGCCGCGCTTTCAAACGCTCCGGCGAAGCGCCCGACCCTGCTTCTGATCTCGCTCGACGGCGTGCGCCCGGACTATCTGGGCCGCGGCGATACACCCACCCTCGACGCCCTCGCCGACGACGGCGTGCAGTCGTGGATGCGCCCGTCCTATCCGTCGCTGACCTTTCCCAACCACTACACCCTGGTGACCGGCCTGCGCCCCGACCGCCACGGCCTGATCCACAATTCGATGTACGACGAAGCGCTGGGCGAGTTCCGGTTGTCGGACCGCGACGCGGTGGGCAATGCGGCCTGGTTCAATGACGGCGAGCCACTGTGGGTGACCGCCGAGAACGCCGGCCTGCGCACCGCCACGCTGTCGTGGCCCGGCAGCGAAGCCCCGGTGCGCGGCGTGCAGCCCACGCAGTGGGCCCGGTTCGACGCATCGCGCCCGATCGAAGAGCGTGTGGACACGGTGCTGGGCTGGCTCCTGGCCCCCGAAGCCAGCCGCCCGGCCTTCGCCACGCTGTACTTCGAGCATCCAGATTCCGTCGGCCACGACTACGGGCCGAACTCGCCGGAAGTCCGCCAGGCCATGCGCGAGGTCGATGCGGGCCTGGCGCGACTGGTCGATGGCCTGCGTGCGCGCGGGCTGCTGGACAGCGTGAACCTCGTGCTGGTGTCGGACCACGGCATGGCCGAGGTGCCGCCCGGCCAGGCGATCGCAATCGAGGACATGGCCACCGTCGAGGAGGCATGGGTAACGTCCATCGGCCAGGTGATCGGGATCGTGCCGAACCCCGGCTTCGAGGCACAGGTGGAACGCAGGCTGCTCGGGGCGCACGCCCGCTACGACTGCTGGCGCAAGGGCGAGCTGCCGGCGCGCTGGAAGTTCGGCACGCATCCGCGCGTGCCGCCGATCGTCTGCCAGATGCATCTGGGCTGGGATGCCCTACCGCGCGCATCACTGGCCAGGCGGCCGACGCACGCGCGCGGCTCGCATGGCTTCGATCCCGCCGCGCCCGAAATGCGCGCGTTCTTCATCGCGCATGGCCCGGCGTTCCGCGAGGGCGTGCAGCTGGACGGCTTCGACAATGTCGATGTGTATCCGCTTCTGGCCCGCCTGTTGGGCGTCACGCCGGCTGACAACGATGGCGATCCCGCGACGTTGCTGCCGGCGCTGCGTGATGGGGTGCACTGAGGGCGCCTGATCCGCTGGAGGGTGTGATGGCTGCCGGATGCCGACCTAACTTCTCTCCCGGAGGGAGAGGAGCTTGGGCGCTGCGGATGGTTCGCTGCGATCTGCGGCCCTCACCCCAACGCCTGTCCCGGAGGGAGAGGGGCTTCGGGGCTGCGGGTGGTTTGCTGTGAGCTGCGGGCCTCGCCCCAACCCCTCTCCCGGGGGGGGGAGGGGCTCGGGCGCTGCGGGTGGTTTGCTGCGATCTGCGGGCCCTCACCCCAACCCCTCTCCCGGAGGGAGAGGGGCTTAGGCGCAGTGCGTGATTGCTGCGATGTGCGGCCCTCACCCCAACCCCTCTCCCGGAGGGAGAGGGGCTTATGCGCTGCGACGGTGGGCATGGTGGGCGGCCTTCAGCCCGATTCTGATCGAGCCCCTCTCCCCCCGGGAGAGGGGTTGGGGTGAGGGCAGGTACTCGCGGAACACCCAAGGCACGCTGCGACATCCATGTCCGAAAACGGCCAGTCCGGCCGCAGGCCCGGTGCTAGCCTGCATCGCATGTCGCCTCCGACCGCCCTGCCCGATGCCGCCGTCTGCGAACAGGCACGCCTGAGTCGCGATGCGCGCTTCGACGGGCTCTTCTTCACCGCGGTGCGCACGACGGGCATCTACTGCCGCCCGGTCTGCCCGGCACCGGCGCCGCGTGCGGGCAATGTCGTCTACTACCCCAATGCGGCGGCGGCCGAGGCCAACGGCTTCCGGCCCTGCCTGCGCTGCCGGCCCGAGCTCTCTCCGGCCGATGGCAGCTGGCACCGGGGCGACCACATCGTCGCCCGCGCGCTCGCGCTGATCGATGCCGGCGCGCTGGACGCGCAGCCGCTATCGGCGCTGGCAGCGCGCCTGCATGTCGGCGAACGCCAGTTGCGGCGATTGTTCGTCGAACGCCTTGGGGCCGCGCCGATCGGCGTGCGCGGCACGCGTCGCCTGCTGTTCGCCAAACAGCTGCTGACCGAAACCGCGCTGCCGGTCACCGAGATCGCCCTCGCGTCGGGCTTCAACAGCCTGCGGCGTTTCAATTCGGTGTTCCAGGCCGCCTATCGCATGCCGCCGCGCGAGCTGCGCAGGGCGCCGCCGCAGCATGCGCATGGCGATGCACTGACGCTGCGGCTCGGCTACCGGCCACCCTACGATCTGCCGGCGATGCTGGACTTCCTGCGCGGCCGCGCCCTGCCCGGTATCGAACTTGTCGACGGGAGCAGCTACAGCCGCGTCATCGGCCCGGCCGAAGCTCCCGGCTGGCTGCGCGTGGATGCCTGGCCGGCAACCCGGAGCGAGCCGGCCCCCGGCGCATTGCGGCTGAGCCTGCACGGTTGCCCGCCCGCGCGGATGCAGGACACCGTGCAGCGCGTGCGCAGGATGTTCGACCTCGACGCGGACCCGGGTGTCATTGCCGCGCATCTGGCGGGCGACACGCGCCTTGCGCCACTGCTCCGCGCGCGACCCGGCCTGCGCCTGCCCAGTGGCTGGGATGGCTTCGAGATCGCGGTGCGCGCGGTGATCGGCCAGCAGGTCAGTGTCGCGGCGGCGCGCACGCTGACCGCGCGGCTTTCGCAACGCTTCGGCGCGCCGTTGCCGGAGACACTGGCCGCGCGCGGATTCGCGCACGTGTTCCCGACCCCGGCAGCGCTGGTCGATGCCGACTTCGATGGCCTTGGCCTGATCGGCAGCCGCATCGCGACGATCCGCGGCATCGCCGCCGCCCTGCTCGATGGCCAGGTGGATTTCGACCGCTCGCGCACGCTCGACGATTTCGTCGCGCGTTGGGTCGCGCTGCCCGGCATCGGCCCGTGGACCGCTCAGTACATCGCCCTGCGCGCACTCGGCCATCCGGATGCCTTTCCCGCCGAAGACCTGGTGCTGCAGAAAACCCTTCCGACCGATGGCACGCGCATGACCGCCAACGCGTTGCGGGCGCACGCCGATGCCTGGCACCCCTGGCGCGGCTATGCGGTCTTCCACCTGTGGCGCGAGGCCGCGACGACGGTGCCCGCGCGCGCGCCCGGTCCGGCGCCCGTTCGCACGTCCGCAACCCGGAGACGCACATGACTCCCTATCCGGCCCCGGTCTTCACCCGCACCATCGGCAGCCCTGTCGGCCCCCTGTTCCTGGTCGCGTCCGGCGCCGGCCTGCATGCGATCGAATTCGAGTCGGCCAGGCATCCAGTGCGCCGAAACGACGACTGGCGCGAGGGCGCGCACCCCGTGCTCGATGCGACGCAGCAGCAACTGGACGAGTACTTCACCGGCCGACGCCGCAAGTTCGACCTGCCGCTCGCCGCGCACGGCACGCCGTTCCAGCAGGTGGTCTGGCAGGCGCTGACGCGCATCCCCTTCGGCGCCACCGCGAGCTACGTCGCACTGGCGAGGTCGATCGGCAGGCCGACGGCATCGCGCGCGGTCGGCGCGGCGAATGGTCGCAACCCCCTGTCGATCGTCGTGCCCTGCCATCGGGTCATCGGTGCCGGCGGGCTGCTCACCGGCTTCGGCGGCGGACTTCCGACCAAGGCCTTCCTGTTGTCACTGGAGGGTGCAAGGCCGCGCGACGACCTGTTTGCCGGCGGGGATGGCGACGCGCGCGATTGATTCGCCAGGGGCCTGCGGGTAACGGGGCGCCCCGTGGCTGCTTCGCCAGCCGCCGTCGGCAGGCGCGTGCGAAGGCGTGTCGGGGCACGCCCGCATGCTGCCGGAGGCAGGGTCACATGCCGCGGAAGCGGTGCACGAAGGCCGCGCTGACCGGCAGCGACTCGCGATGCCCGCGAAGGCTGATTCGGGTCTTGCCGAACTCGTCGCGGCGCACGCGGTCGATCGACGACACGCGCACCAGGGTGCCGCGATGCACCTGCCAGAAGGCGTCGGGATCGAGCCCGGCCAGCAGCTCCTTGACCGGCGTGCGGATCAGGGCCTCGCCGTCCGCGGTGACCACGCGGACATACTTGTCCTGGGCCTGGAAGAACAGCACCTCGTCGATGCCGATCATGCGCACGTGGTCGCCGACGCTCGCGCTGATCCAGCGGATCTGCCGCTCACCCTGCGGGCGCAGGCGTGCCTCGAGCTCGGTCACCGCCTGCATGTCGTCGCGCGGCGGCTGCCGCAGGCGCGCCTGCAGGCGCTCGACCGCCAGCCCCAGGCGCGCCGGCACGATGGGCTTGAGCAGGTAATCGACGGCGCCGGCCTCGAACGCGCGGATCGCGTATTCGTCGTAGGCCGTGGTGAACACGACCAGCCCCCCGCCGGCGACGACTGCACGCGCGACATCGAGCCCGCCGACGCCAGGCATGCGGATATCGAGGAAGGCGACCCGCGGCCGGTGTTCGGCGGTGGCCTGCAACGCGGCGATGCCGTCCTCGCATGCAGCCACGATGTCGAGCCCGGGCCAGGCGGTCTCGAGCATGGCGAGCAGCGCAGCGCGTTGCGGCGCTTCATCTTCGGCGAGCAGCGCGGTGACGCAGGTGTTCGCGCTCATCCGCCCTCCAGTGGCGTGCGCACTTCGGCGCGCGCGCCGCCGGTGACGGCGCCCGACAGCTGCAGGCTCGCCCGCGCTCCGTAGCGCGCCGCGAGTTGTTCGCGCACGTTGGCCAGCCCCATGCCGCCGCCGATGCCGGGCTGCAGGCCTGCGCCGTCATCGATCACGGCCACGCAGAGCTGGTCGGCCTCGCGCCACGCGCGCAGGCACACGTGGCCTGCGCCGGGCCTGGGTTCGATGCCGTGCTTGATCGCGTTCTCGACCAGGGTGATCAACAGCAGCGGCGGATAGGGCAGCGCGCGCAGCGAATCGTCGGCCTCGATCGTGTAGCGCAGGCGGTCGGCAGTGCGCAGGCGCATCACTTCCAGGTAGCGCGCGCAGATGTCGAGCTGGTCGCCGAGCGTCGCGCGCAGGCCGGCCTCGCCATCGCGCAGGCGCGGGATGGTCGTGCGCAGGTAGTCGACCAGTGCATCGAGCGTGGCTTCCGCGCGCGAGGCGTCCTGCCGCACCAGTGCACGCACCGAAGCCAGCGTGTTGAACAGGAAATGCGGCTCCACCTGGGCCTGCAGCGCCGCGAGCCTCAGCTCCGACTCGCGGCGCCGGGACTGCGCCTGCGCCAGTTCGCTGCGGTGGCGGCTCTCTGACAGGCGCCCCTGCTCGAGGAAGTACGCACGCAACGCCGCCCCGCCGCCCAGCAGGCCGTAGATCAGCCCGAGGGTGAGCAGCCTGATCACCACCGAGACCGCCTGCATCGCGGCGGTCCCCGCCTCGCGCCGCGCGGCGTCGATATCGATGACGCCCCTGCCCATCTCCGAGACCAGGAATTCGTTGATGCGCGCGCTCGCCCATGAATCCACCACCCAGGACACGCCGATGCCGGTGCACAGCGCGATCACCACGCCCACGCGTTCCCGGGCCAGCGGCAGGCGCATGTGCCTGACCGCAGTGGCGAACGCGGGACCGGCGGTGGTGATCAGCAGGAAGCCGAAGAAGGTGTAGGCCGTCGCCGTCAGCGCGCCGCGCACGCTCGCCGGCGACAGCAGGGTGCCCAGCAGGGTCAGCAGCGAGAACACCGCGATCACGCTGCCGAACAGCAGGATCCGTCCACCGAGCCACGGCAGACTGAACACCGGATAGCGCCGGTAGCGGGTCCACAGCAGGTTTCCGCCGACGACGACACTGTCGGGCAAGGGCTGGTAGAGCGGCACCGGGGTGGCGGTCACTGCGCGGCCTTCAGTCGCGCTCGCCGCGTGTGACCCGGCCGCCCTGGTGCAGATCGAGTGCGACGACCGCGCCGGAGGCGTCGCGCTCGAAGCGCAGCTCGATGCCGTACGCAGGCGCTTCGAAGACATCCGCCTTCGACGGCGTGAGCGTGAAAGCACCCTGCCCGGTGGCCTGGGCGCGCAGCTCACCATCGGCCTGGTCGATCGTCAGCGCGAACCCCGGCGCCAGCGGATAGACACCCGCGTAATCCGACAGCGTCGCGACCGGCGTCGCCTCGGCGCGGACTTGCGCGGGCTCCGCCGCCGTGCGCACCCGCGTTGCCGGCATGGCGCCGCCGCCCTGGTGCCAGACGAAGCTGTAGCTGCCGTCGGACGCACGCCTCGGCGACAGCAGGGCATCGAAACGCACGGGAAAGAAATCGCCGGCATCGTCGTAGGCAAGTTCGAAGACCGGCTGTCCCACCGGATGGATCGTCAGGCCATCGTCCTTGCGCGCGAGTTCCACCTGCAGGCCGGGGCCGAGTTGCCACGTGCCCACCAGCGCATCGACGAGCTCGGCCGGCGGCGTCGCCAGCCTGCGCGGCGGAGTGACCGGCATCGATGGCTCGAGCAGATGCGCGCCGAGTCCACCGAGTCCGCCGAGCGCAGTCAGCGCTGTATCCGACAGCACCACCACGCCGCGGCCCTGCGCCGGATCGAACCCCACCAGCGACGAGAAGCCGCCGGTACCACCTTCGTGCATCAGCACCTGCCTTCCGGCCAGCGGCACGATCATCCAGTTCATCGCCATCGGCGGCTGCTGCGAAACCGGCTGCTGCGTGGCCCGCAATGACGCGAGCACGGGTCCGGCGTCGGCGCCGGGCGCCTGGCCGAGTTGCGCCTGCACGTAGCGCACCATGTCGTCGAGCGTGGCACGCACGCCCCCTACCCCGGCCATGTCGCCGGGAATGGTCCAGGCCGACGTCGCCTCGCCATTGGGCAGATGGCCCGCCGCCGCGCGCACATGCGACGGCGTTTGCGCGAGATACGCCCCGGTCATCCCGAGCGGCGCGAACAGGCGCTCCTGCAGCAGGGTTTCCAGCGGCTGGCCGGCGCGGCGCGCGACCGCGTACGACAGCAGCATCGATGCGAAATTCGAATATTCGAACTGCGATCCTGGCGCGCGCGACAGGGTCACGTCGCCGAGCGAAGCCAGCAACGCTTCCGGGGTCAGTACGGCGTAAGGATCGGCGGCATCGGTGACCTGCATCCGCGCCGGCAGCGCGGGCAGGCCCGAGGTATGGGTGACGACATGGCGCAGCAGGATCGGCTGGCCATCGAACGTCGGGACCGGCGTGCCCTCGGGCAGCAGGCTTGCAAGCGGATCATCGAGCGAGGCATGGCCCTGTTCGATCAGCTGGGCGAGCAGCGCGGCGGTCATGGTCTTGCTGACCGAGCCGATCTCGAACGCGCTGTCGGCGCCGATGCGCGGCGTCGCGGCGCCGTCGGCGCAGCGGTAGGCGCGGGCCACCGCGTCGCGTTCGACCACCGCGACCGCGAAGCACGCGCCGGTGCGGTCGCCAGCGAGGCGCCGGTCGACGGTCTCCGCGAGCGCGGCGTCGGTCATCGCGGATGCGCCGCCGCTCAAGGCGAGCAGCGCGGCGAGGGTCAGTGCGTTCGGCAACATGTCAGGGCCTCCTGTCTGGGATGTTGCCATGCTCTTCGCCCGGCATCGGGCGCGCCGGGGTTTGCGACGAACGCATCGGATCGCAGGACGGAATGCGCGCAGGCGGGATGCATGGCGGAATCGTCCACGGGCATGGCGCGGATCGGGCTACACAACCGCGAGGTCCATCTGGCCGTGCGTGCGAACAGCGCCAGTGCGCCTGCCGCCGCGCTAGTCGGCCAGCAGCTTGCGCATCGCGTCGGCGTAGTCGCGCGCGGCGTCCTCGCGCAGCGCATGCCGTCCGTCGGCAACGAGCCAGCGACCGCCCACGTGCACCTCGCGCACCAGCGGCCGGTTGCCGGAGAACACCCATCGGTCGAGCACGTCGTCTGCGGTTGCGCCAGCCAGCACCGGCGCCGCGGCATCGAGGACCACGGCGTCCTCGTGCGAGGTGAAGCCGGTCGATGCGGCAGCGCTCGCCTGCACACCATCGAACAGGGTCGCGCCCACGCTCGGCGTGGCGCTGCCAACGGCGATGTTGCGGCGTCGCGCGACCAGTCGCTGGCCGTACTCGAGCCAGCGCAGCTCCTCGACCGGCGACACCGAAATATGCGAATCCGAACCGATGCCCCAGGCGCCACCGGCATCGAGATACGCCCGCAGTGGAAACAGGCCGTCGCCGAGGTTGGCCTCGGTGGTCGGACAGATCGCGACGGTCGCACCGCTGCGGGCAATGCCTGCCACCTCGGCCGCGTCGAGATGGGTCGCATGCACCAGGGTCCAGCGCGCATCGACCGGCGCGTGGTCGAGCAGCCAGGCGACCGGTCGCGCGCCGCGCATGGCCACGCATTCGTCGACTTCGGCGACCTGCTCGGCGATATGGATATGCACCCGGGCATCGGCGGGCAGAGCCGCAAGCACCGCCTGCATCGCCTCGGCCGGCACCGCGCGCAGGCTGTGCAGCGCGCAGCCGACGCGCAGGTGCTCGCCCTGGCGCGCGTGCAGGTCCTCGAACAGTTGCAGATAGCCATCGACCGCGTGGCCGAAGCGGCGCTGGCGCGCCCCCAGCGCATGGCCGTCGAAACCGCCTGCCATGTACAGGACCGGCAGCAGGGTCAGGCGGATTCCGGTGTCGTGCGCGGCCGCGATCAACGCATCCGCCATCGCGGTAGCGGGCGCATACGCGGCGCCGTCCGGCGCGTGGTGCAGATAATGGAATTCGCACACCGTGGTGTAGCCGGCCTCGAGCATCTCCACGTACAACTGCGTGGCCACTGCGCGCAGCAGGCCCGGATCGAAACGCGCCGCCATCCGGTACATCGTCTCGCGCCAGGTCCAGAAGGAATCCGCCGGATCGGTCTGCACTTCCGCCAGGCCCGCCATCGCCCGCTGGAACGCGTGCGAATGCAGATTGGCGATCCCGGGCAGGCGCCAGCCTGCGGGCGTGCGCTGCACATGCGGCGTGTCGGCATCTCGCATCGGAAGGTTCCTCGGGCGGTGCGTTAGGCTAACCCGTCACTCCAAGCGCGCACAGGAAGCAGATGCCGAACGCCATCCTCATCGCGGCCCCGATCGTGTGCGCGGGGCTCACGCTGCCGGTGCTCGCGACGGCCGCGCATCTCGACGCAAGACCGTCTGCGTCAGGCGCCAGCGGCTGGACGGCTGCGGGCGACCTGCCCGCCACCTGCACCGATCTCGTCGACAGCGGTGGACTTGCGGGTCTCAACGGAGGCGGCGATGGCAACTGAGCGCTGGGACGGCCTGCTGCTCGGCGCAACGCTCGCCACGCTGGCCGACGACACCGGCTATGGCCTGATCGAAGACGGCGCGCTCGGCTGGCGTGACGGGGTGATCGCCTACGCCGGCCCGCGTGCCCGACTTCCGCAAGACATCGAGGCGCGCACCGACCTGGTCATCGAGACGGACGGCCTGGTCACCCCCGGCCTGATCGATTGCCACACCCACGTCGTGTTCGCAGGCAACCGTGCCGCGGAGTTCGAACAGCGCCTGCAGGGCGCCAGCTACGAGGAGATCGCACGCGCCGGCGGCGGCATCGTCTCGACGGTACGCGCCGTGCGCGCAGCCAACGAGGACACCCTGCTCGCCCAGTCGCTGCCACGCGCGCGGGCCCTGGTGGCCGACGGCGCGACCACGCTGGAAATCAAATCCGGCTACGGCCTCGACTTCGACAACGAGTGCAAGATGCTGCGCGTCGCGCGCCGCATCGGCGAGCTGCTCGGCATCACCGTGCGTACCACGTTCCTCGGCGCCCATGCACTTCCGCCGGAATTCGCGGGGCGCAGCGACGACTACATCCAGGCGGTCTGCGGCTGGTTGCCGCGGCTGCACGACGAAGGCCTGGTCGATGCGGTGGATGCGTTCGCCGAGCGCATCGCCTTCAGCGCAGCGCAGACGCGGCGCGTGTTCGAAGTGGCGCACGCGCTGGGGCTTCCGGTGAAGCTGCACGCCGATCAGCTCAGCGATGGCGCGGGCGCGGCGCTGGTCGCCGAATTCGGCGGGCTTTCGGCAGACCACGTCGAATACACATCAGAAGCTGGCGTCGCCGCGATGGCGCGGGCCGGCACGGTCGCTGTCCTGCTGCCCGGCGCGTTCCATGTATTGCGCGAGACCACGCTGCCGCCGCTCGCTGCGTTCCGCCGCGCCGGCGTGCCGATGGCGATCGCGACCGACTGCAACCCCGGCACCTCGCCGCTGCTCTCGCTACGGCAGGCCATGCAACTGGCCTGCACGCATTTCCGCCTCACCCCGGAGGACGCGCTGCGCGGCGCCACCGTGCACGCGGCGCAGGCGCTGGGACTGACCGATCGCGGACGACTTTCCGTAGGCCAGCGCGCCGATTTCGCCTGCTGGAAACTGGCGCATCCGGCCGAACTCGCCTACTGGCTCGGCGGCCCGCTGCTGACGATGTCATTCGCCGGTGGCCAGCGGCTGGCCTGAACCCGCCGCGCCCGGACCGCCCGCTCCATAACGCGAAAGCCCCGCGGATGCGGGGCTTTCAATACGCGCAGAGGCTGGAAGACTCAGCCGGCCTTCTTGGCCACTGCCTTCTTCGCCGGCGCCTTGGCAACCGTCTTGCTGCCGGCCTTCTTCACGACCGGCGCGGTCGCGGTGCCCGTCGCCTTGACCAGACCCTTCGAACGGGAATTGCCGTAGCTTGAATTGTAGCGCTTGCCCTTGAGGGTCTTGCGGTCGCCCTTGCCCATTGCTGTGCTCCTGGAATGCTGCGTGTTGATATGTTGGACGCAAGTGCACCGCTCCGGCGCACTGGACCGCGGATTCTAGCACGTGGCCGGAACCGGTCTCCCGTTCAACCGACGCGGTGGGCGTGGGTCAGCCGCAGGTTCAGCAGATGCGCGCCGGCCAGCAGCAGCCCCCCGATCGTCATGACTAGTGCATGGCCGATGGTGTGGTCGTGCAACTGGCTGAACGATCCCGCCCAGACCAGCGCCAGGCCCGGCAGCAGCAGGGCCCATGCGCGGAACGCGCGATGGCGCCGCCATCCCAGGGTCAGCGTGGTCGCGCCGAGCAGGGTCGCGAACACGACGAAGGCTTGGTCCAGATCGATCCATCCCCCCAGATTCAGACCGAATGCCGGCAGCAGCGCCAGCAGGATCGGAAACAGCGCGCAATGGATCGCACACAGGAACGAGGCGGCGAACCCGACGCGGTCTGCGCGTCGAAGGGCGGAATCTTGGGCAGCCATGTCTTCTGGGGGGTGCGGGGATTTGCGTGACATTATAACATTCGCTCCTCGTTCTCCAGTGTACTCCAGCCATGCCCCACCGCTTCATGCCGCGCCGTTCACGCCTGGCCATCTCCGTGGCGCTGCTGCTGCCAGCCGCGACCACGCTCGCGCAGAACCAGAGCCAGACGCACGCCCACCCGACCACGCTCGAGCGGGTGGAGGTCACCGCCACGCCACTCGGTGGCGACGCCGAGGACCTGGCCCATCCGATCGAGGTGCTGCACGGGGATGCGCTCGAGGACCGCAAGGCCGGTAATCTGGGCGACACGCTGTCCTCGCTCCCGGGCGTGCAGAGCGGCTTCTTCGGTACCGGCGTGGGGCGGCCGATCATCCGCGGCCAGGAAGGCCCGCGGGTGCAGGTGCTCTCCGGCGGGATCGGCAGCATGGACGCCTCGACGGTCAGCGCCGACCACGCCGTCGGCATCGAGCCCTTCCTCGCCGACCAGATCGAGGTGCTCAAGGGCCCGGCCAACCTGCTCTACGGCAGCGGCGCGATCGGCGGCGCGGTGAACGTCGTCGACGGACGCATCGCGCGCGAAGTGCCCGATCGGCCCCTCAGCGGCCGCGCCGAGTTGCGCGCAGGCAGCGGCAGCGACGAGCGCAGCGGCATGTTCCGCCTCGACGGCGTCAGCGGGGACAACCTCGTGCTGCATGTCGACGGCCTGATCCGCAACACGGGCGATTTCGACATCCCGGGTTTCGCGCAGGTGCCGGACGGTCCCGACCATGGCCACGATGACGGACATGACCATGACCATGACCACGACCATGGGGACGGCGAGGAAGAGAACGCCTACGGCACCCTGCCCAACAGCTCGATCCGCACCCGCGCCGGCGCAGTCGGCGCGACCTGGTTCGGCGCGCGTGGCCACCTGGGCGTCGCGCTGAGCACCTACCGCACCAACTACGGACTGCCCGACGGTGCCCACGCCCACGCCGAAGGCGACGACGGACACGACCATGGCCATGGTCACGGGCACGACCACGGGCACGACCACGACGATGGGCATGGCCATGGCGAAGACGAGCACGGTCATGAAGACGGCCCGGTCCGCATCGATCTCGCGCAGAACCGCATCGATCTGAAGGGCGGCATCTACGATCCGCTGCCGTTCCTCAGGGCGTTGAACCTGCGCGCCGCCCACAACGACTACGAGCACGTCGAACTCGAAGGCGGCCTGGCTGCCACGCGCTTCACCAACAAGGGAACCGAGGCGCGCCTGGAAGCAGTGCAGAACACCTTCAACGGCTGGGACGGCGCCTTCGGCCTGCAGGTGGGCCATGTCGATTTCAGCGCGGTCGGCGAAGAAGCCTTCGTGCCGCCGAGCGTGACCGACACCCTGGGTCTGTTCGTCGTGCAGGAGAAGGACTTCGGCCCGGTGAAGCTCGAATTCGGCGGCCGCCACGAGCGTGTCGAGATCGATCCGGCCGCAGGCGAGGGGCGCAAGTTCGACGCGAGCAGCCTGTCGGGCGCGGCGATCTGGCATCTGTCGGAGACGTTCGACCTGCGCTTCGGTGCGGACATCTCCGAGCGCGCGCCGAGCAACGAAGAACTGTTCGCGGCCGGCCCGCACATCGCGACCCGTTCGATCGAGATCGGCGACGCCGACCTCGACACCGAGCGCGGCCAGCGCCTTGAAGTGGGCCTGCATGCACACACCGACCGCGTCGAGTTCAAGGCCGCGGTCTACCAGACGAAGTTCAAGCGTTACACCTACCTCGCCGACACCGGCGTGGCCGAAGACGGGTTGCCGGTGCGGCTGTGGACCCAGGGTGATGCGACCTTCCGCGGCGCGGAAGCCGAAGCGAAGTTCCACCTCGTCGAGTCGGAGGCCGGCGATTTCGACCTGCGGGTGTTCGGCGACATCGT
Organism: Luteimonas sp. 100069; assembly: GCF_003813845.1. Taxonomy (NCBI): domain Bacteria; kingdom Pseudomonadati; phylum Pseudomonadota; class Gammaproteobacteria; order Lysobacterales; family Lysobacteraceae; genus Luteimonas; species Luteimonas sp. 100069. The sequence goes on along the minus strand of NZ_RPFN01000001.1, from coordinate 539,148 downwards.
GCGCGCGCAACTCGACGGCAGCGGCACGCGTCACGTGCATTTCGATGTGCCGCATGGCGACCACAGCCACCACCACCATGCCGACATCGCGATGGGCGGCAATCTCCCGCGGATCGCACCGTCGCGTTTTGGCGCCGACATCAACTGGACGCTCGGAGGCCTGCGGGCGCACGCCGGCGCGGTGCGCTACCAGAAGCAGGACCGCGTTGCGGCGCTGGAAGATCCGAGCCCCGGCTACACCCTGGTCAATGCCGGTATCGCCTGGCGGCTGGGAGAAGCCGACGGCACCCAGTGGGAACTGTTCCTCGACGGTCGCAACCTGACGGATCGCGAAGCCCGCCCGCACACCTCGCTGCTGCGCGATTTCGCGCCGCTGCCGGGGCGCATGGTCGCCGGCGGGGTCCGCGTGTTCTTCTGACCCGCGAACCCCCAGCGTTCCAGATCGCTCGCCCTTGACCTGTGTCGTCTCCGCCCCGCTCCGGCCTCCGGCAGCGGGGCTTTTTCATTTCGGTACGCGTCGTCGTCGGGGGCATGCCCCAGCGCGCACGCAGGCACGCGTACTGTCCCGCCACGGGCGTTGATGAGATTCGCGGCGATGCCAGACGATGGCCGACTGCCGCTCGGCATATGCACCGCCTGCTGCGCCGGAAGTCGGGTCAGGCGTTTGCGGCGTCCGCGCATTGCGCGCACAGGCCGTGCACTTCCAGGGTCTGCGCCTGCGGAACGAAGCCTAGCGCGCGAGCGCGGGCATCGAGCGCGCCGACGACCGCCTCGTCCTCGAGTTCGACCGCGCTGTGGCAGCGGTCGCAGATCAGGAACGGCACCGAGTGCTGGGCCGTGCTCGGGTGGTGGCAGGCCACGAATGCGTTGACCGACTGCAGCTTGTGGATGAAGCCGTTGGCCAGCAGGAAATCCAGCGCGCGATAGACCGTCGGCGGCGCCGCGGCGCCAGGGCCATCGCCCTCGCGCACCTGGTCCAGCAGGTCGTAGGCCTTCAGCGGCCGCCCCGCCCTTGCGATCAGGCCCAGCACATACGCCCGGATCGGCGTCAGCCGCAGCCCGCGTTCGCCGCAGGCACGCTCCACCGCGCCGATGAAACCGGCGGCGTCGTCGACGTGATGATGCGGATCGGTGCAGGGGTGGGCGTGCGTGGCCATGCATCCATGATGAGTGCGGGGCGGCGGGGACTCAAGCGCGCCTGAACGCCGACGAACACGCCCGCGAACCGGGGCGCCGTGTCCGCGGCGTCCGCAGCGTCCGGCGCGATCGATGGATCTCGCCGCGCGACCGCCTTTGCTCTCGTTCCTGGGCCGGGACGGCGATCGCGGTCCCGGCTCGCTGCCTCAGGCAGGCAAGGCCAGGGCGTCGACAGTGTCGAGGACGGCGCACCCCGGAAGGGCATGCGCGTCGCACCATGGACCAGCAAGCAGCGCCACTTTCAGGTCGGATCCGCCGGGGGCAGCATCGCGATCGCCGCGTCGATGCGCGCCAGCGCCTGATCGCGCCCGGCCAGATACACCGTGTGGCCGATGTCGGGGCTCACCTGCGTGCCGGTAATGGCCACGCGCAGCGGCTGCGCGACCTTGCCCATGCCCAGGCCCAGCGTCTCGACCGTCTCGCGGAATGCCGCGTCGATGGCCTCGACGTTCCAGGCCGGCAAGGCTGCGAAACGCGCGCGCACGTCCACCAGCGGCGCGCGGGATTCGGCCTTCAGGTGCTTGGCGACGGCCTTGTCGTCATAGGTCGTGAGCGGGCGGTACCAGACCGCCGCGCGTTCGGACATGTCCTTGAGCGTCTGCACGCGGTCACGCAGGGCCAGCACCACATCGGTCGGCGCCGGGCCGCTCGCCAGATCGTAGCCGTCCTTGCGCAGATGCCATTCCAGGTGCGCCGCGACTTCGGCCGGATCGTCGGATTTCAGGTACTGCTGGTTGAGCCAGCCGAGTTTCGCCATGTCCAGCCGCGCCGCCTTGGCGTTGACGTCCTTGAGGTCGAACAGCTGCTGCATCTCGGCAATGGAGAAGATCTCCTGGTCGCCATGCGACCAGCCCAGCCGCACCAGATAGTTGAGCAGGGCATGCGGCAGATAGCCGGCATCGCGGTACTGCATGACATCGGCGGCGCCGGTGCGCTTGGACAGCTTGGCGCCCTGCTCGTCGAGGATCATCGGAAGGTGCGAGAACGCCGGCACATCCGCGCCGAGCGCGCGGTAGATGTTGATCTGGCGCGGCGTGTTGTTCACATGGTCGTCGCCGCGCACGACATCGGTGATGCCCATGTCCAGATCGTCGACCACCACCGCGAAGTTGTAGGTGGCATAGCCGTCGGGTCGAAAGATCACCAGATCGTCGAGCTCGCTGTTGGCGATCTCGATGCGGCCCTTGACCTTGTCCTCCCAGGCCACCGTGCCCTCGAGCGGATTCTTCAGCCGGATCACGCGGTTGGGATCGTCGCGTTTGGCTTCGTTGCGATCGCGATAGGCGCCGTTGTAACGGGGCTTCTCGCCGGCGGCCATCGCCGCCTCGCGCATCGCATCGAGCTCGGCTTTCGACTCGTAGGCGTAGTAGGCCTTGCCGGCGGCGACCAGCTGCTCGGCGACCTCGGCATAGCGGTGCAACCGGTGGGTCTGGTAGATCGGGCCCTCGTCGTAGTCCAGGCCCAGCCAGTCCATCGCCTCGAGGATGGCGTCGATCGCCGCCTGGGTGCTGCGCGCGGCATCGGTGTCCTCGATGCGGAGCACGAACTGACCGCCGCGCCTGCGGGCCTCCAGCCAGCAGTACAGCGCGGTGCGTGCGCCGCCGATGTGCAGGTAACCGGTGGGGCTGGGGGCGAAACGGGTGCGGCAGGACATGCGCGAAGCTCGGTGCGGGAACAGTGCGCATTCTAACCGGCGCACCCGGTCGGCCCCGGCGGCCGGATTACAATGTCGCCATGACCACGCTTTTCATCTCCGACCTGCACCTGGATCCTGCGCGGCCGGAGATCACCGCCCTGTTCCTGGCGTTGCTGGACGGCGAGGCCCGCGAGGCCGACGCGCTGTACATCCTCGGCGACCTGTTCGAATCCTGGGTCGGGGACGACGATCCGTCGGAAGCCGGGGCCGCGGTCGCCCGGCACCTGGCCGCGCTGAAGGCCGCAGGCGTGCCGGTCGTCTTCATGCACGGCAACCGCGACTTCCTCGTCGGCCATGAGTACGCGCGCCGCGCCGGCATGACCCTGCTGCCGGACCCGGCGGTGATCGATCTCTACGGCCGCCCGGTGCTGCTAACCCATGGCGACCTGCTGTGCACGGGCGATGTCGAGTACCAGGCCGTGCGCACGCAGGTGCGCAACCCGCAATGGCAGGCGCAGATGCTCGCGCAACCGCTGCCGGTGCGCCTGGCCTTCGCCCAGCAGGCGCGCGACGCCAGCCAGGCCCGCGCGGCTGCACTGCGCGGCGCCGGCACGATGGAAAGCGTCACCGACGTCGCACCGGCCACGGTCTACGAGTGGTTCGTGCGTTACGGCATCGACACGATGATCCACGGCCACACCCACCGGCCGGCGATCCATACGCTGCGTGTCGGCGACCGGGACTGTCGGCGCATCGTGCTCGGCGACTGGTTCGAGCAGGGGTCGGTATTGCGGGCGCACGCCGACGGGCGGCTCGAACTGTCGGCGCTGTCTGAAGCCCGCTAGAAACTCCGCTGCCGGGCGGTCAGAAGGCCCGCAGGATGCGGCGCGGGCCCGGAGCGGTCGCTCCGCATCTGCGTCGACGGTGCATGCCCGCGCTCGCGCTGCCGCCGCGCCGTTCGCGCGCCTGCAGCATCGCGCTTTATCTACACGCACTTGGCAGCACCCCGACAAGCAGCTCCACGACGCGGCATGCCGTCGGTTTCAGGACGTTCTCAGGCCACGAGCATGGCACCCGCGGCGAAGCGCCAGACGCCCAGCAGTGCCATGGCGACCAGGGTGGCGAAGGTCAGCAGGGCGCCGCTGAAGCGCCCGAACGAGTAGCCGGCAGAACCACCGAGCCCGATCGCGTGCAGCACGCGCGCGAGCAGCAGGGCGATCCCGAACGCCCAGAGCAGTGGAATCGGCGTCGCCGCCAGTTCCAGCAGCGCCAGCATCAGCAGCCCCAGCGGCACGTATTCGCTGAAGTTGCCGTGCACGCGCACCTTGCGGGTCAGCACCGCGTCGCCGCCCGTGCCCAGGCCTATCGCGTGCGCCCTGCGGTGCAGGATCACGCGCAGCGTCAGCGCCAGATAGAGCAGCACGTGCAGCGATGCGATCAACAGGGAGATGCGCGGCGTCATGACGAGGCCTCCGCATGCAGCTCCCGCGCGATCAGCGTCGCGCTGGTACGGGTGGCCGAGAAGCGCCCGTCGTCGCCCCGCACCACCTGCGCGAGCGCGGTACCGGGATCATGGGTCAGGAACAGGCGCACCTCGCGCGCGGCCATGTCGGCGAGAAAGCCCTGCTTCTCGTCGATGATCAGTTCCGGGTAGCGGTCGTAGCCCATGGTGATCGGCACGTGCACCCAGGGCAGCCCGGGCACGAGATCGGCGCAGAACACCACCCCGCCGTGGGCCAGACCGTCGTCCTGCATGCGGGGGCCCAGGATCTCGGCCAGCATCATTCCAGGCGTATGCCCATCGCTGTGATGGAAGCGCACCGCATCGCCCAGCGACGGCGCGCGCGCGCCTTCGACGAACTCCAGCCGCCCCGTCGCCTCCAGCAGTTCACAGAGCCCGGGAATGAAGCTCGCGCGGTCGCGAGGATGCGGGCGCTGCGCCCGCAGCCAGTGCGGCGTCGAGAGCACGAAGGTCGCATTGGGGAACAGCAACTCGGGCGCCCGCCCTTCCTCCCACGGCGCCAGCAGGCCGCCGGCGTGGTCGAAGTGCAGGTGGCTGAGCACGACGACATCGATGTCGGTGTGCTCGAAACCGGCGGCGCGCAGCGAATCCAGCAGCACGTGCCGGTCTTCCTGCACGCCGAAGCGCTCGCGCAGCTTGGGCTCGAAGAACGCGCCGATGCCCGTCTCGAACAGCACGGTCTTGCCGTTGAGTGGTGTGGCCAGCAGCCCGCGCGTCGCCAGCGGAATACGGTTGAGATCGTCGGGCGTGGCCCACTTCGTCCACATCGCGCGCGGCGCGTTGCCGAACATCGAACCGCCGTCGAGCTTCTGCGAATTACCTTCGATCGACCACAGTTTCATGCGCCCCTCCCCGCCGGATCCTGCAGCGATTGTAGGCCGGGCATCAGCGCGCGACCGCCTCCACCTTCGCGGCGCCGACCGGATTGCGCGGGTCGCTGCCGCCACTGAGGCTGCCTTCGGCGCGGTTCCACTCGATCGTCTGCAGGTTGCCCCAGACATGGCTCGACCCGCGTCCACCCGCAGCGCGGTCACCCGGCAGATCGACGGCATGACCGAGAGCGCGCAGCTTCGCGGCGGTGTCGGCTGAGAACGTGTCGGACTCGGCCGAGATGCTGTCCGGCAGCCACTGGTGGTGGTAGCGCGGCAGCGCCGCGACCGCCTGCGCGCCGAGGCCGGCGTCGTAGCCGAGGATGCCCAGCAGCACCATCGTGATGATGCGGCTGCCGCCGGGCGTGCCGAGCACGGCCACCCGCTCGTCCGATTCGAGGAACGTCGGCGTCATCGAACTCAGCGGACGCTTGCCCGGCGCGGGCGCGTTGGCATCGAAACCCATCACGCCGAACGCGTTCGGCACGCCGGGCTGCAGCGCGAAATCGTCCATCTCGTTGTTGAGCAGCACGCCGGTGCCCGGCGCGACCAGGCCGCTGCCAAACAGCAGGTTCACCGTCTGCGTGACGGCCGCCCGGTTGCCGGCGGCGTCGACGATCGAGAAGTGCGTGGTCTCCTCGTCTTCCAGCGGTGTCGGCTTGCCCGACAACAGCTCGCTCGGCGTCGCCCTGTCGGGGTTGATCGTCGCGCGCAAGCCGGCGGCATAGTCGCGGCTGAGCAGGGTGCGCTGCGGAATGTCGACGAAATCGGGGTCGCCCAGATAGAAGGTGCGGTCGCGGAAGGCGCGGCGCATCGATTCGACCACCAGATGCGCACGCGCGGCATCGTCCATGGCCGGCAGATCATAGGGTTCGAGGATCTGCAGCATCTGCGCCATGGCGATGCCACCCGAAGACGGTGGCGGCGCGGTGGTCACGGTCCAGCCGCGGTACCGGAAGCGGATCGGCTCACGTTCGATCACCTTGTAGGCGGCGAGGTCCGCCGCGGTCCACTGACCACCCTCGGCATTCACACCGGCGACGAGCTTGTCGCCGGTCTCGCCGCGGTAGAAGCCGTCGAAACCGCGCTCGGCCAGCAGGCGCAGCGTCCGCGCCAGATCGGGCTGGCGGAACGTGTCGCCCTCCTGCGGGGCACGACCGTCGGCGAGGAACACCGCGCGGGTGCCGGGATAGCGTTCCATCACCGCGCGCCGCGACTGGTAACCGCGGGCGAATCGGCCATAGACCGGGAAGCCGTCCTCGGCGATGCGGATCGCCGGCGCCAGTGACTGCGACAGCGGCAGCGCGCCATAACGTTCGGCGACATGCACGAACGCGGCCGGAAGGCCCGGAATTCCCGCAGACCACGGGCCGTTCTCGGCCCGGTCGCGATCGAACTCGCCGTTCACGTCACGGTAGCGGTCGGCATGCGCGCTGGCCGGCGCGGTCTCGCGCGCGTCGATGAAGATGTCGCGGCCGGTCTTCGCATCGTGCAGCAGGAAGAAGCCGCCGCCGCCCAGCCCCGACGAGATCGGCTCGACCACCGACAGCACTGCGGACGTCGCGATCGCGGCATCGAAGGCGTTGCCGCCTTCGCGCATGATCTGCAGGCCGGCTTCGGTCGCCAGCGCATGCGCCGAGGCGACCGCATTGCCCGGCGGCGTCGCCGGAGCGACCGATGTGACCGGAGCGGGAACGTCCGGCGCGCGGACATCGCGCGCGCACGAGGGTGCGACCGCCAGCAGCAACAACGACAGCAGCAATGCCGGCATCCCGGCCAACGGAATACGGGCACGCGTCATGACGCCTCCTGCCGCAGGCGCGCCAGCTTGGCGAGCAACTGCACCTGGGTTTCGGGGATATCGGGATCGGGGTCGATGCATTCGACCGGGCAGACGACCACGCATTGCGGCTCGTCGAAATGGCCGACGCATTCGGTACAGCGCGCCGGATCGATCACGTAGATGGTCTCGCCCTGGGCGATGGCCTGGTTCGGGCAGGCGGGCTCGCAGACGTCGCAATTGACGCAGAGCTCGTTGATCTTCAGAGACATGCGCGCATTGTACGGGCCACCTGCGCAACTGGTGTTCCAGTTGTGGAACGCGCTCCGCCCCTGTTGTGGGCGCGGACACAAAAACGCCACCGTGCCTGGGCACGGTGGCGTTCTGGATCAAACGGCGGGCGCGAAGGCGGCCGCCGGGAGCGCGATCAGCCCGCGGTGTCGATGAACACGTATTCCGAACCGGTGGGCTCGACGACGGCCTTGACCCGGTCGCTGTCGGCCGCGTTGCCGATGAACAGCACGCGCACGCCGTTCATCGTGCCGGCGCCGACCTGGGCAAAGGACGCGACGACGAGATCGGCGGTACGGGCCGAATCCAGACCCGCGAAGATCAGCAGGTTGCCGCGGGTGATGCCGCGGGCAACGTCCTGCTGGGCCTTCTCGAGCAGGCGCTCGTAGGCGCCGTCTACCGGCGTCGACAGGGTCGGATCAGCGTCGGTGGTCGTGACGTCCGCAGGCGGGGCATCGGTCGCGGCCGCGGCCGGCGGCGGCACCAGATAGACATAGGGCGAGTTGTTGATGCCTTCCATGTGGCGGCCGGCCACATCGTTGAGATAGGCGTTCCAGGCGACCTTGTCTTCGGTGGTCGGCACCGCGACCGCCACGACTTCGACCTCCTGCGTTTCCTCCTTCTTGCCACAGGCGATCACCGGCAGGACCAGGCAGGCGATCAGCAGCGCACGGGTAATGGACTTCATGGGATTTCCCTCTTTCTGTAGCGTTTCAGGTGGGCAACGTCAGCGTTGCGTTTGTTTGCGCAAAGCGCGATCGACCGCGGCGGGCACGAAGCCCGACACGTCGCCGCCGAGGCGCGAGATCTCGCGCACCAGCGTGGAGGAGATGAAGCCGTACTGCTCGGCGGGCGTCAGGAACAGGGTCTCGACGTCGGGGATCAGATGGCGGTTCATGCTGGCGAGCTGGAACTCGTACTCGAAATCCGAAACCGCGCGCAGGCCGCGCAGCAGCACGCCGGCTCCGACCTCGTGCACGAAATGTGCGAGCAGCGAATCGAAGCCGAGGACCCGGATATTGGCGTGGTGCGCGAGCGCCTCGCGCGCAAGCTCCACCCGCTCGTCCATCGTCATCGCCGGCCGCTTGGCCGGACTTTCGGCCACGCCGATGATCAGCGTCTCGAACAACGGCGCGGCCCGGTCGACGAGGTCGACGTGGCCGTTGGTGATCGGATCGAAGGTCCCGGGATAGACGGCGATGCGGTTGCGGCTCGCACTCATGGCTTGCGTTCGCTGTCGGATTCGGGGGCGTCGGTGCGCGGGCCGCAAGTGTAGCAGCGCCGCCCGCGCGCATCAGCCGTCGCGCCGGTACAGCGCGCAGTGCGCCTCGCGGGTCTGCAGCTCGCGATGCAGGCGCCATGCGCCGCCGGGGAATGCCGGCTGCGCGCTGGACGATTCCACGTAGAGCCAGGCGTCGGCCGCCATCGCCGGTGCCAGCGCTTCGAGTGCGGGCCGCCACAGATCGGCGCCGAACGGCGGATCGACGAAGGCGAGGTCGACGGAGCCGGCAGGCAGGCCCGCTGCGATCTGCAGCGCGTCGCCGCGACGAACCGTGACCGCATCACCGCCGGGCAGCCGCGCCGCCGTGGCAGTGAGCGCTGCGGCAAGTCCCGCGTCGCGTTCGACCAGCAGGGCGTGCGCCGCGCCACGGGAGACCGCTTCCAGCCCCAGCGCGCCGGTACCGGCGAAGAGATCGAGTACCCGTGCGCCCGGCAACGCCGGCTGCAACCAGTTGAACAGGGTCTCGCGCACGCGGTCGGAGGTCGGGCGCAGGCCGACGACCGCGGGCACGTCCAGACGCGTGCCGCGCCAGCGTCCACCGACGATCCGCACGCTGCCCGGACCGGTGTTCCGGTCGGTGTTCGACGGCCGGTTGCGCGGCGTGTTCAAGCGGATGCGCCCACACGGGGCGGCTGAAAGGCGGGTGCTACCATGCGCGCCATTCTCCTCCATCCCCGTCCCGACCGCCGCATGGTCAGCTGGTTCAAGCGCGAAAAAACCCCGGATACGCCCGTCACCGACGGTGGCCGACGCCGCCTCAGTGCGGAAGAGATCGCTGCAGCGTTCGCGCCGCCCGCGGCTCCCGCGCCTGCGCCGCCGGTGCCGAAGCCGCCGGTCGCGGACCCGCCTCCGACATCACCGCCGGCAGGCGCCGATGAGGGCGTCGACGCACCGGTCGCCGATGCGCCGCAGCGCGAGGACGGGGTGGCTGCCGATGCACCCGCAGGCCTCACGCCGGCGGTCGAAACCACGCCGCCGCCTGCAGCGCCGGCTCCGCCGGCATTCGTCGATCCGGCAGCAGCGCTGGCCGACTATGTCTTCGCCAGCACGATGCCGGCCGCCGCGCCGGGCAAGTCCGGCTGGCGCGAGCGCCTCGGCGGCAGCACCCTTGCGCGCAGCTTCGGCGGTCTGTTCTCGCGCAACCCCAAGCTCGACGACGATCTGCTCGACGAGATCGAGACCGCGCTGCTGACCGCCGATGTCGGCGTCGCGGCGAGCACCGAACTCGTCGAATCGCTGCGCAAGCGCATGAAGGCGCGGGCGTTCGTCGATGCGAATGCATTGCTGCAGGCACTGCGCGCCGACCTCGTCGCCATGCTCAAGCCGGTTGCCAAGCCGCTCGAGATCGACACCTCGGCGCGGCCTTTCGTGATCCTGACCGTCGGGGTCAATGGCGTCGGCAAGACCACCACGATCGGCAAGCTCGCCAAGCGCTACAAGGACGAGGGCCACGGACTGATGCTGGCCGCAGGCGACACCTTCCGCGCGGCCGCCGTCGCCCAGCTCAAGGCCTGGGGCGAACGCAATGGCGTGAGCGTCGTCGCCCAGGGCCAGGACGCCGACCCGGCCGCGGTCGCCTTCGACGCGCTGCAGGCGGCGAAATCGCGCGGCACCGACGTGCTGATCGCCGACACCGCCGGCCGCCTGCATACCCAGCAGGGCCTGATGGCCGAACTCGGCAAGATCCGCCGGGTACTCGCCAAGATCGACGCCGGCGCGCCGCACGAAGTCCTGATGGTCATCGACGGCACGACCGGCCAGAACGCGCTGTCGCAACTGCGCCAGTTCAATGCGGCGGTCCAGGTCACCGGCCTGGTCGTCACCAAGCTCGACGGCACCGCCAAGGGCGGCGTGGTGTTCGCCCTGGCCCGCGAGTTCGGTATCCCGATCCGCTTCGCCGGTATCGGCGAGCGTCCCGAAGACCTGCGGGTATTCGACGCCGAAGCCTTCGTCGACGCGATGCTGCCGGAGACGCTGGGGGCGTGAGTGCCGCAGCGCCGGCGCCGGCCACTCCGGCGCCGCGGCGCCAGCGCTGGCTGCGCGTCCTCCTGGGGCTACTGCTGCTGTTGGTCGCGCTCGCGCTGCTGGTGCAGATCATGCTGCCGCCCGAGCGCGCACTGCGCCTGCTGCTGGCCCGCATGGAGCCGACCCTGGGCCTGCGGGTCGGCTTCGACGGCGATGTCGAATACCGGCTGCGCGGCACGCCGCAGCTGGTCGTGCGCAATGTCACGGTATTCGCTCCCGGCGACGACAGCGAGCCGATGCTGGTGGCCGAGCGGGCATTGCTGTCCCTGCCCTGGTCGACCATCCGCAGCCGCGGCGCGCAGTTCGATCTCACCCGCGTCGAACTCGACAGCCCGCGTCTGCACCTGCCCACGCTGCTGCGCTGGCTCGACGCTCGCCCACCGGGCGACGGCAAGGTGCCGACGATCAGCGACGGCGTGCACATTCGCGACGGACGCCTCGAGGGCGGCAGCTGGCATGTCGACGCGCTCACGCTCGATCTGCCTGCGCTGCATGCGGAGCGCGCGATCGACGCCCGGGTCTCGGGCACGGCCCACGCCGACACCCTGCAAGCCTTGTTCGGCCTGCGCGTACGCGCCGATCGCGCGGTCGATGCGCGCGCCTTGAACGCCCTCGGCAGCCTGACCCTGCTCCACCCCGCCGGGCGCCTCGACAGCATCCTGCAGCTGGATGCGGCGCGCAGCCTCGACCCCGCCAAACCCGGCCTCGTGCTGGCGCCGCTGCGCCTGGCGCTGGATGCCCGCTGGCAACCCGACGGTGAGGCCGATCCCCTGCCCTTCGTGCTCGGCCTGCATGGCGACCTGCATGCCGGCGGCGGTGGCGACACAGTGCGCCTGGCGCCACTGGGGATCGTGCTGCGCGGTGCCGGCGTGGTGCCCGAGGTGATTGCGGGCGGCCATGTCGCGCTCGGCGAGCTGCTCGACGTCGTCCTGGACGGCCGCCTGGAACGCTGGCCGGAGGCGTGGCCGGCGCTGCCTTCGCCGCTGTCGGACGATGTCGCGCCGCTGCCGTTCGCGTTGCGCTACGCCGGCCCGCGGGATGCGTCGGCGCCGGTCTCCCTGCGCCTGGAACATCCCCGTGCCGGCTTCGTCGGCCAGGTCGGCATCGCCGCGATGCTCGACTGGCTCGCCGCGCCGACGGGCGGCAGCCCGCTGCCGCCGCTGCAGGGTCGCCTCACCGCCGATCGCGTGGAGCTCGGTGGCGCCGTGCTCGAGGGCGTCGAGATCACGATCGACGACGGCAGCGGAAATCCCGCCCCATGAACGCGCACGCCGACTACGCGACCCGTCTGCTCGCCTGGTTCGACGTGCACGGCCGTCACGACCTGCCCTGGCAGCACCCGCGCACGCCCTACCGGGTGTGGCTGTCGGAAATCATGCTGCAGCAGACCCAGGTGCGGGTGGTGATTCCGTATTTCGAGCGCTTCGTCGCCGCGCTGCCCGATGTGCAGGCGCTGGCCAGCGCGCCACAGGACACCGTGCTCGCGCTGTGGTCCGGGCTCGGCTACTACGCGCGGGCGCGCAACCTGCACGCGGCCGCGCAGCGCTGCGTCGACATGCACGGCGGTGACCTGCCACGCGATCCCGTCGCCCTGCTGGAACTGCCGGGCATCGGCCGCAGCACCGCCGGCGCGATCCTGTCGCAGGCCTGGGGGGATCCGTTCGCGATCCTCGACGGCAACGTCAAGCGGGTGCTCGCGCGGCGCCACGCGGTCGAGGGTTGGCCTGGCCAGCCGAAGGTCGAGACACGGTTGTGGGCGATCGCCGAAGGCCTGCTGCCTGCGAACCGCCTTGCCGACTACACCCAGGCGCAGATGGATTTCGGCGCCACCCTGTGCACGCGGCACAACCCCGCCTGCCTGCTGTGTCCGGTCAACGCCGATTGCGCCGCGTTCCTCCAGGGCCGGGTCGACGAGCTGCCGACCCCGCGTCCTGCGAAGGCGCTGCCCGAACGGGAGGCCAGCGTGCTGCTGCTCGAGGACGGCCAGGGTCGCGTGCTGCTCGAAAAGCGCCCGCCGACGGGAGTCTGGGCATCGCTGTGGTCCTTGCCGCAGGCCGATGACGATGCACAGGCGCTGGACTGGCTGGCTGGGCAGTCACCGGGAATCGTTGATCCGGTGGATGTCGATTCGCCGCGTCGCCTGCAGCCGGTGCAGCACGGGTTCACCCATTTCCGTCTTCGCCTGCAGCCGCTGCACTGGTCCGGGCTCGCCGCGCGTCATCACGTGCGCGACAATGACCGACTGCGCTGGGTGGCCCGCGACGAACTCGCGACCCTCGGCATCCCCGCCCCGATCCGCACGCTGCTGCTCGCGCCGCGCGTCGCCCAGGAGGATTGAACATGAGCCGACGCGTCTTCTGCGTTCACGACCAGATCGAAACCGAGGGCCTGGATTTCATTCCCTGGCCGGGCGAACTCGGCAAGCAGGTGTTCGCGAGCATCGGCAAACCGGCCTGGGCGCGCTGGCTTGCGCACCAGACCATGCTGATCAACGAGAACCGGCTTTCGCCCCTCGATCCCAAGCATCGCGCCTTCCTCGAGGACCAGATGCGCAAGTACCTGTTCGAGCGCCAGACCGGCAGTGTCGCCGGTTACGTGCCCACATCCGACGGCTGATCCATCGCCGGCGCGTCGGTAGCGTTCTGCTTCTCCGCCGCACGGATCGCCTTGACGTCGAGCGGGCGGATCTCCCGGATCTGGCAGGGGATGTTGATCGACCCGAAACTGCGCACCAGCACCTTGTCGAAGCGCGCGCTGACGCGACTCATCGAACTCGTCAGGCCGATCGCGTTGGTGTAGGGCAGATCCGGGCAACTGCCCGACAGGTCCAGCAGCCAGGCCTCGCGGGGCCGCGTCCAGATCACCAGCGCACTGTCGCCGAGCGGCGTGAAGCCGTTGAGCGAGCCGTAGTAGCGGAAACTGCTGACCGGTGCGCCGGCATGGGCTTCATAGAGCGCGTACTTCTCGGCATCGCTCATGCGCGGCGTGGAGGCGCAGCCGGCGAGCATGGCGACGGCCAGCGCGGCCACGGCAAGGCCGGTATTGGAACGGGTAAAGCTGGTCATGGGAACTCCTGCGGCATAGGTGGCGGAGAACGCTTCAAGCATGCGCTCGGCACCGTAGGCCGCGGTGACGGCTACCAACGCAGGCCGGTCGCCGGTTGCCGGCCGGGCGGGTACGCTGTCGCGCCCGCCTGCGCAGGAATCCCGTCGCCATGTCGCCATCGTCTCCCGGACCCCGACAGGCCCTGATCTTCGCTGCGGGCCTGGGCGAGCGCATGCGGCCGTTGACCGACACCACGCCCAAACCGCTGCTGTTCGCGGGCGGCAAGCCGCTGATCGGCTGGCACCTGGAAAGGCTCGCCGCGGCCGGGGTACGCGACGTGGTGGTCAATGTCTCGTGGCTCGCCGAGGCCTTCGCTCCCACGCTCGGGGACGGCGGCCATTGGGGCCTGCGGCTGCATTACTCGAACGAGGGCGCGCCGCCACTGGAGACCGGCGGCGGCATGCTGCATGCCCTGCGCCTGCTCGACGATGCGCCGTTCATCGCGATCAACGGTGACATCTGGAGCGACTTCGACCTCGGACGCCTGCCCGCCGAACCCGACGGAGATGCGCATCTGGTGCTGGTCGACAATCCCGGGCACAACCCCGCCGGCGACTTCGCGCTCGAGGGAGGACGGGTGCGCAGCGAAGGTCCATCCCGCCTCACGTTCTCCGGTATCGGCGTCTATCGCCCGGCGCTGCTGCGCCACTGGCGCGCAACCATCGGGGACGCACCCGGTGCCGATGCCACGCCACCGCGCTTCAGGCTTGCGCCGCTGCTGCGCGCGTCGATGGCGCACGGTGGCGTCGGCGGCGAACACCATCCCGGACGCTGGACCGATGTCGGCACCCCGGAGCGGCTCGCGCAGCTGGACGAGGCACTGGCTACCGCGCCGGACTGACGGGGCGGGAAGTTACGGCGACGGGGCTGCAGCCGCCCATCGGCGTGACGGGCCCGACGCCGCGCCTGCCGCGCAGGTCGCCAATCCCGACATCGAACTGGGCATCACCACGCTCGATGCCGACCGCTGGGGCGGGCATTCCGCCATCCCCCGGCTGGCGCCTGATCAGTCCTTCGCCAGCACCTGCCGCACGAAGGGCACGGTCAAGCGCCGCTGCGAGGCGAGCGAGGCGTGGTCGAGACGGTCGAGCAGCGCGGTCAGCGCGAGCAGGTCGCGGTCCACACGCCGCAGCAGCCAGTCGATCGTCGCCGCGTCGACCTGCAGCCCGCGGCGCTCGGCGCGCAGCCGCAGCAGATCGTGCCGCCCCGCGTCGTCGAGCGCCGGCAGCGGCACACGTACGCACTGGCCGAGCCGCGAGCGCAGGTCGGGCAGGCCGATGTCGAGCTGATCGGGCGCGGCCGGGGCGGTGTAGAACACGGCGCGGCCGGCGTCGTGCAGGCGATTGTGCAGGTCGAACAGCGCGACTTCCGCATCGCGGTCGCCGACGATGGCTTCGACATCGTCGATCGCGACCAGATCGTGCCCATCCAGCCCCTCCGCGGCATCGCGCAGGCGCCCGGCAATGCCGCGCAGCGGCAGGTACACCGCGCGCCGACCAAGCTTGTCGGCTTCGGCGCACAGGGCGATCGCCAGATGGGTCTTGCCGGTACCGGACGCGCCCTCGACGAACAGCCCGCGCCGCACGCCGGCCAGCGCGAAATCGCGCAGCTGCGGCAGCAGCGCCGGATCGGGAGAGACGAAGGTTTCCAGCCGCTGGTCCGGCGGATACCGGAGGGCCAGCGGCAGCTGGGGAGACGATGTGCTCATGCCGGACTCAGGCCTGCCCCTGACCCGGACCGTCGACCGCGACGATCACCACGCGCGGCGCGCCCGCGCCGGCGATCTCGATCTCCGGCCCGTCGCCGGCGTAGAGACGGCTGTGGGTATAGCGCTCGTGTGCGTAGCGCAGCATGACGTTGGCGACCGCGGCCACAGGCAGCGCCAGCAGCATGCCCAGGAAGCCGAACAGCTGTCCGCCGGCAAGCACCGCGAAGATCACCGCGACCGGATGCAGGCCGATGCGGTCACCGACCAGGCGCGGGGTGAGCACATAGCTTTCGACCAGCTGGCCGATCGTGAACACCACGCCGATCAGGATCAGCAGCTGCCAGTCGAAGCCCTGCGCCTGCACGATCGCCGCGATCAGGGCCAGCGCGATCCCGACCGTCGCGCCCAGATACGGAATGAAGCTGATCAGTCCGGCGATCATGCCGATCAGCAGGCCCAGCCGCAGGCCGACCAGCGACATGCCCACCGCATAGATCGCACCCTGCCCCAGCATCACGAGGAACTGTCCGCGCAGGAAGCCGCCCAGCGATTCGCTGGTCTCGTGTGCGAGACGGGTCGCGGTGTCGATGTGATCGCGTGGAATCAGGGCCGCGACGCGCTCGACCAGCAGATCCCAGTCGCGCATGAAATAGAACGCGAGGATCGGCACCAGCACCAGGTTGAGGACCAGCGCGAGGATCGCGAATCCCGAGCGCGACACATAGGCCAGCACCGTCGCCGCGATCCCGCCGGCCTGTTGCCAGTGGCTGCGGATCAGCTCGATCAGCCGGTCGGGATCGAGCCACGAGACGACTGCGTAACCGGTGCGCTGCTCGATCCACGGCAACGCGGTGCCGAGCACCCAGTCGCGGTAGCCCGGCAGGCTGTCGATCAGGGTCACGATCTGACGCTCGACCATCGGTACCAGGATGATCAGCACCAGGGCCAGCACCAGGGTCATCAACAGGAACACCAGTGTGACCGCGACCGCGCGAGACCGTCCGCGGCGCTCGATCCGGTCGACCAGCGGGTCGCCAAGCCAGCCGAGCAGCAACGCGAGCACGAACGGGGTCAGGATCGGTCCGAGCAGCCAGATCACCCAGCCGGCGGCAAGGAACACCAGCCCCCATTGCAGACGCTTGAGGAAACGCGCGATGTCGGCGTTGGCGGATTCGGCGGTCGGAATCATGGACGGTTCCGCCGGGTCAGCGCAGATGGAACACGGGGGGCTCGCCGTCGATGGTGCCGTCGGCTTCGACGAGGACGTTGCTGTCGGCCATGTGCCGGAAACCGGTCAGGCCGGTCAGCAGATCCAGTTGCAGTTCCAGGCCCATCGGGGTCGCCCGCACCGGGCGGATGCCGCGCACGACCGACATGCGCTGCAGCAACGAGGACAGACGGATGTAGTCGGCGCTGCTGTTGATGCCGGAGAAGACGATGGACTCGGTCGACGGCGCGCCGGCCGGGCTGCTGCGCGCATAGCGCTTGGTCAGGGCATCGGCGGCGCCGTCCGCACCGGTGGCCAGCGTGCGGCGGGCGTCGTCGCCGGTCTCGCTCCAGCGCGCGAGCACGCGGCCGTTGTCGACGAAGATCCAGTCGGCCTTCCAGCCGCCGCCTTCGCCATTGCGATAGAGCTTGCCGATCAGCTGCATCGGCGGGTTGTAGCGGGCGGAGATACGCGCGATGGCGGCGGTGTCGCCGCGCCATATCGCACCCACCGCGGCCTGTTCGGCGGCATTGCCCGTCGGCAATCCGAGGCGATATCCACGCTCGATCGCACGCTGCAGCGCGGGTCGGGCGACGTTGTTCTGCTGCAGGGCGACCAGGCGCGGGCCCGAGCCGTCATCGATCGCCAGCCACATCACCGGCTTGGGGCGCGGGTCCGGCCACACCGGGAGGCCGAGCGCCGCGGCAACGCCATCGACATCGTCCTGGCGGAAGCGCACGACGAGGGTGGTGGTGAAAGTCGGCGAGCCGCGCGACGAGACACCTTCGTCCTGGCGGTAGTCGTAGCCCTCGACGTACTGGCCGGCGCGGCGCAGTTCCTGCGCGACGCCCGGACGCTGCGCCGCATTGCGGTCGCCAGAGAGCTTGCCGAGCACCTGCGCCAGGCCACGCGCGAACCCGGCCTCGCGTTCGCTCTCGCTCTGGCTGCGCACCGGGATTTCCGCCGCATACAGGCCGATCGCCGCGGCGCGGTCGCCTTCCATGCGCTGGGCGAACACCGCGCCAGATGCCATGGAGAGGCCGAGCAGCGCCGCCAGCAGCCATGTCGACATTCTCAACAAACGCTTCGGGCAGTGCATCCGGTGGGTCCTGGATCGGGGCGGAATCGAGGCGCGATGGTGCCACAAACCGCGCAGAGGGTCCGTGGCGCCCGCGCGGCAGGAAACCGCGACTGTGGCGCGGGCGGCTGCTAAAATCCGCGGTCTTCCCGCCAGATGACGGCTGCCGTGACCGCTCCCACTCCCCTGACCTACCGCGACGCCGGCGTCGACATCGATGCCGGCAATGAACTCGTCGAACGCATCAAGCCGCTGGTCAAGCGCAGCTTCCGCCCCGAGGTGATGGGTGGCCTGGGCGGTTTCGGCGCGCTGTTCGACCTGTCGGGCAAGTACCGCGAGCCGGTACTGGTCTCGGGCACCGACGGCGTGGGCACCAAGCTCAAGCTCGCCCAGCAGTTCGGCCGCCACGACACGATCGGCATCGATCTGGTCGCGATGTGCGTCAACGACGTGCTGGTGCAGGGCGCCGAGCCACTGTTCTTCCTCGACTACTTCGCCACCGGCAAGCTCGACATCGATACCACCGCGGCCGTCATCGGCGGCATCGCGCGCGGCTGCGAGCTCTCGGGCTGCGCGTTGATCGGCGGCGAGACCGCCGAGATGCCGGACATGTACGCGATCGGCGAATACGACCTGGCCGGCTTCACCGTGGGCGCGGTCGAGAAGTCCGAACTGCGCGACGGTGGCAAGGTCCGCGCCGGCGACGCGCTGATCGGCATCGCGTCGAGCGGGCCGCATTCCAACGGCTACTCGCTGATCCGGCGCATCTTCGAACGTGCCGCCCGCCCGGACGATATCGAGGTCGGCGGCGTGAATCTGGTCGATGCGCTGATGGCGCCGACCACGCTGTACGTGAAGCCGGTGCTCGAACTGCTGCGCTCCGAGCTCGGCCCGCAGCTGCATGCGATGGCCCACGTCACCGGCGGCGGCCTGACCGAGAACATCATCCGCGTGATTCCCGACGGCCTTGGCCTGACCATCGACGCATCGTCCTGGCCGCAGCCGCCGGTGTTCGAGTGGCTGCAGCGCGAGGGCGCGGTTGCCGACCACGAAATGTGGCGCACGTTCAACTGCGGCATCGGCTTCGTGCTGGTGGTTCCGGCAGAGGCCGTGGCCGCATTCGGCGCCGCGCTCGATGGCCTGGGCCTGGCGCACTGGCGGATCGGCGAAGTGGTCACGGCCGGCGACGGCGAACGTGTCCGCATCGGCTGAGGCCGCCCCGGCGCAGGCCCTCGACGACGAGCCCCTGCACCTGCTGCCGATTCCCCCCCGCCCTCCTCGCCAGCCCGACTGGCCGGCGCGCATTGCGACCGGCCGTCCATCCGGCGCTTTGACCGGCATGACAGGCGGGCGCCTCACCGCAGACGCGGCTGCACGTTTTTCCCGCACTATCGTCACTGCCTTGGCGTCAATCCTCGTCGCGCAGCGATTGATGGTCGCCGCGCCGGCGTGGACCAGGCGCGGTAGCGAGGTCGCCTGAGATGCCGTTGCGAATCGCGGTACTGGCCTCCGGGCGCGGCAGCAACCTGCAGGCGATCGTCGACGCGATCGACGCGGGCACGCTGGACGCGGAAGTGACCGGCGTCTGGTCGGACCGTGGCGATGCCCAGGCCCTGGCACGCGCGCGCGGCGCAGGCATTCCCGCCCGGGCGATGCGCCCGCGCGATTTCGCCGACCGCCCCAGCCATGACAGCGCGATGTTCGATGCGATCGACGCCGACGACCCGGACCTGATCGTCTGCGCCGGTTACATGCGCCTGATCGGCGCCCACGTCCTGGCATCGCGGGCAGGCCGCCTGATCAACATCCACCCTTCCCTGCTGCCTGCATTCAAGGGTCTGCACACCCATCAGCGCGCGCTCGAGGCCGGCGTCGCCGAACACGGCGGCAGCGTGCACTTCGTCACCGCCGAACTCGATGGCGGGCCGGTGATCGCACAGGCCCGGGTCCCGGTGCTGGCGGACGACGACGCGGCGCGGCTGGCCGCGCGCGTGCTCGCGCGCGAGCACCCGTTGCTGCTGGAAACGCTGCGCTGGATCGCCGCGGGACGGGTGCGCTGGCAGGCCGACGGGGTGCATGTCGACGGCAGAATGGCCACTGCGCCGCTTCAGCTGGCAGCCACAGACCGGTTCGCATGATGGCGCACCGATGCGCGCCTCCCTGCCCCTGCTGCTGACATCCCTGATGCTGGCCCTTGCGCCGGCGGTTTCGCATGCGGACGATCTGCAGCCTTTCGTGGCTACCTACGACGCCTGGTACCAAGGCAAACAGGCCGGCACCGCGACCATGCGACTGCAGCCCGAGGGCGCCCAGTGGCGGATCGATCTTGGAATCCGCGGCAACCGCGGCTTCGCCGGCATCCTCGGCCTGAACCTTCAACAGGACACCCTGTTCGATGTGGCCGCGGGCATCTACCGGCCGCTGCGCCAGACCACGACGCGCAAGGCCGCCGTGTTCTTCAACCGCAAAATCGAGGGCATCTACGACTGGAGTCGGGGTGTCGCCCGCTGGACCGGCGATCTGAGCAAGCGCCGGCGCGATCCCGTGCCGCTGCAGCCCGGGGACATGAGCGCGTTGCTGATCAATCTGGCGGTCATGCGAGATGCGGCCCCGGGCGCGGCGCTGAACTACCGCTTCGTCGATGGCGGCCGGGTGCGCGACTACGCCTATCAGGCGGCGGCGGAGCCCGAGATCCTTCCGGTCGGCGAGATGAGCTATTCGGCGCTGCGCGTTTCACGGACCAATGGTGGCAATGACGAGATGATCATCTGGGTCGCGGCAGGCGTACCGACGCCGATCCGCATCCTGCAACGTGAAGACGGCGAGGACGCAGTCGACCTGCGCCTGGTCGAATACCAAGGAGCTCCATGATGAAGTGCAACAAGCCCATGTCACGCCTGATCGCTGCGACCGGCGCGGCTGTGCTCGCCATCGCCACGCTGCCCGCGCTGGCGATCGAGCCGTTCAACGCGACCTACCAGGCCAACTACATGGGCATGCGCGCCCAGGCGAAGATGACCCTCGCCCAGGAGTCCGACAACCGCTGGAAGTACGGGCTCGAAGTCACCGGCGCCGGCGCGCGCCTGGAACAGGTCACCACCTTCGAAGCCAACGGCGAGCAGTGGCGTCCCGTGTCGAGCAGCGATTCCCAGCGCGGCGAATCCGGCATCGCGGCCATGCTGTTGAAGAACCGGGAATTGAACACCGCCTACGACTGGAACGCGGGAGAAGCGCGCTTCAGTGGCGATGTCCGCGAGGGCCAGGCCGGGCCGGTGAAACTCCAGCCGGGCGATCTGGACGGCATGCTGATGAACCTCGTGCTGGTACGCGACGTGCAGGCCGGCAAGTCGCCGCTGCGCTATCGCCTGGTCGAGGACGGGCGCGCCAAGCGCCAGGTGTTCGAGCGCGAAGGCACCGAGCAGGTCACGGTGGGTGGACGGACGCTCGATGCGACCAAGGTGGTGCGCACCGACGGGCGTCGCCAGATCATCGCCTGGGTCGTCGACGGCATGCCGGTACCCGCGCGGCTGCTGCAGCGCCGCGACGGCAAGGACCAGATCGACATGCGGTTGCAGGCAGTGAACTGACCCCCGCGCCCCCCGCGCAATGCGAAAAGGCCCCGCGATGCGGGGCCTTTTCGTTCATGGGTGGCTGCGCCCCTGCGGAAGCGGTGACGCTCAGGGCGCGGCCTCGGTCCGGCATTCCAGTCGGATCGACTCGTCGCTGTCGCGCCAGCGATAGTCGACGCAGCTGCGCTGGCCTTCCGTGCTGCGGACCGCCTTCACCGAGAAGAACCCCTGCAGGATCTCGCGGCGGGTCAGCTCGCCGTCCTCGTTCCAGTCCATGTCCCGGAACGCCATGCCGCTGAGCGCGGCGGCGCCCGTGTAGCTCATCCAGCCCAGACCCAACAGCACGGCCGCGATCGTTACGAACAGGGCCATGCGACGTTTCGTGATCCGCGCGTTGAACGCCACCGTCAGCGCACCCGCCGGATCTGCGCGCCGAGGCCGGAGAGCTTGCGCTCGATGTGTTCGTAGCCACGGTCCAGATGGTAGATGCGGTCGATCAGGGTTTCGCCCTCGGCCACGAGCCCTGCCAGGATCAGCGAAGCCGACGCGCGCAGGTCGGTCGCCATCACCGGGGCCCCGCTCAGGCGCTCGACGCCGCGGACGCTGGCGCGCGGGCCGTCGATGTCGATCACCGCGCCCAGCCGCATCAGCTCGCTGACGTGCATGAAGCGGTTCTCGAAGATCGTCTCGTCGATCGTGCCCGTTCCTTCGGCGATGCAGTTCATGGCCATGAACTGCGCCTGCATATCGGTCGGGAAGCCCGGATGCGGCGCGGTGACGATATCGATCGCGCGCGGCCGCCGTCCCTGCATGTCGACGGTGATCCGGTCGCCGTCGATCTCCACGGACGCACCGGCATGGCGCAGCCGCTCGACCACCGCGCCGAGCGTGTCGGGGCGCGCGCCGACTGCGGTGACACGACCGCGCGTCATTGCCGCGGCGACGAGGAAGGTGCCGGTCTCGATCCGGTCGGCGATGACCGCATGGCTCGCACCGTGCAGCCGCTCGACGCCGCGCACTTCGATGCGCGAGGTACCGGCGCCGCGGATGTCGGCGCCCATCGCGATCAGGCACTCGGCCAGATCGACGATTTCGGGCTCGCGCGCGGCGTTGTCGATCAAAGTGACACCATCGGCGAGCGTCGCCGCCATCAACACGTTTTCGGTCGCGCCGACACTGATGGTCTCGAACACCACGTGCCCGCCGCGCAGGCGCTCGGCACTGGCCCGGATGAAGCCGTGTTCGACGGTGATCCGCGCACCCAGCGCTTCGAGCGCCTTGATATGCAGATCCACCGGACGGGCGCCGATCGCGCAGCCGCCCGGCAGGGAGACCTCGGCCGCGCCATGGCGTGCGAGGAGAGGCCCGAGCACCAGCACCGACGCACGCATCGTGCGCACCAGCTCGTAGGGCGCCACGTGGCTGCTGACGCTGCGGGGATCGACGGTCACCCGCCCGGACTCGACATCGTGCTCGACGCCCGCGCCCAGCCCCGACAGCAGCTTGGCCGTGGTCAGCACGTCGTGCAGGTGCGGGACGTTGGTGACTTCGACGGGTGAATCGGCCAGCAGGGTCGCGCAGAGGATCGGCAGCACGGCGTTCTTGGCGCCGGAAATGCGCACCTCACCCTGCAGCGTGGCTCCGCCGGTGACAACGATCCGGTCCATCAGCCCTGCCCCGCGCCGGTGGCTGCCGCGTGTTCGTCCGGGGTCCGGGTCACGAGTGCGAGCGCGTGGATCTCGCGGCCCATCAGCGGGCCGAGGGTCGCGTAGACCATGCGGTGGCGGGCGAGCGGCAGCTTGCCGGCGAAGGCGGGCGAGACGATCAGTGCCTCGAAGTGCACGCCGTCGTCCCCCTGCACGTTCGCCACGGCATCGGGCATCCCCTTGAGGATGAGGTCGGTGATGGTCTGGGTATCCAAGAATCGGGTCCTGTAGCGGCGCAGCGTGCCGTGATCGTCGCTGCGCCGGGTGAAGCGCGCATGAGCCCTCAGCACCGACGCTGCCTGTCGCGGAGCATTCACGCGGCGTAGCGCATAAAATGAATGGCTTAGCCTAACGGAAAAGCCCTGTGCCGGATATGGTCGAAAGCGCCCGAAACGCCCCCGCCCGGGGGGCCGGTTTCGCCGCCAGCGGACGCCGCGTCTTCGAGATCGAGGTGCAGGGGCTGCAGGCGGTCGCGGCGCGTCTGGACGGGGAATTCTCCGAGGCCTGCGCGCGCATGCTGGCCTGCCGCGGACGCGTGGTCTGCACCGGCATGGGCAAGTCCGGTCACGTGGCGCGCAAGATCGCCGCCACCCTGGCCTCCACCGGCACGCCGGCGTTCTATGTCCACCCGGGCGAGGCCGGCCACGGCGATCTCGGCATGATCACCGATGCCGATGTCGTGCTGGCCCTGTCCTATTCGGGCGAGTCCGACGAGATCCTGATGCTGCTGCCGGTGCTCAAGCGTCAGGGCAACCCGCTGATCGCGATGACTGGTCGCGCGAACTCGACGATGGCCCGCGCCGCGGACATCCATCTCGACATCAGCGTGCCGGCCGAGGCCTGTCCGCTTGCGCTTGCGCCGACGTCGAGCACCACCGCCTCGCTGGCGATGGGCGACGCACTGGCGGTGGCGATGCTGGAAGCACGCGGCTTCACGGCCGACGATTTCGCCCGTTCGCACCCTGCCGGGGCGCTCGGGCGCCGCCTGTTGCTGCACATCCGCGACGTCATGCACGGAGGAGGCGAGATTCCGGCGGTGACCGCAGACGCCTCGCTGGCCGATGCGCTGATGGAGATGAGCCGCAAGCGACTGGGCATGACCGTCGTCGTCGATGAAGCCCAGCGACTGATCGGCCTGTATACCGACGGCGACCTGCGTCGCACCCTGACCGACCCGGCGATCGACGTGCGCAATGCGCGCATTGCCGACGTCATGACCCGCGACCCGATCGCAATCGGCGCGGACGCGCTCGCGGTCGAGGCCGCGCGGCTGATGGAAACCCGCAAGATCACCATGCTGCCGGTCGTCGACGAGGCGCGCCGTGTGGTCGGCGCACTCAATGTTCAGGACCTGTTGCGCGCCCGCGTGGTGTAACCGAGGCCCTGTTCAGAAGATGCCGGACCAATCCGCCCCCATGCCAGCCAGCCTGCCGTTCGCCGATGTTCCCGGCGCGATCCTTGCCCGCGCCGCGCGCGTGCGCCTGGCCTGTTTCGACGTCGACGGCACGCTGACCAATGGCGATCTCGCCTTCGACAGCGATGGTCGAGAGATCAAGACCTTCCATGTTCACGATGGCCAGGGCCTGGTGCTGCTGCGCAAGGCAGGCATCGGAGTCGCGCTGGTGACCGCGCGCAAGGGCGGCATCGTCGAGCGCCGCGCCGCGGATCTGGGTGTGGAGGCGCATGTGCATGTGGCCGACAAGCGTGCGCGGGTCGAATCGCTGTGCGCGGCGCTCGGTATCGGCCTGGACGAGGCGGCCTTCATGGGCGATGACCTCGCCGACGTGGGCGCGATGCGCGCGGTCGGCCTGGCGGTGGCGCCTGCCGATGCCCATGCCTGCGCCGGCGACAGCGCCCACTGGCGCACCCGCGCCGGCGGCGGTCGCGGCGCCGGGCGCGAACTGTGCGATCTGATCCTGCATGCGCAGGGACGGCTTGCCGGCATCCACGCCGACGGACGGATCTCGTGAACTGGCGGCTGACCCTCACCGTGGTGTTGTTGCTGGGGGCACTGGTGTCCGGCTGGTCGGTCTGGCGGCAGAACGACAGCATCATCCCGGAGGATGCGGCCGACGGCAGGACCGACTACCTGCTGCGCGATTTCGACATCGTCGCCCTCAACAATGAAGGTCGCGAAGCCTTTTCGCTGCAGGCACCCGAGCTGCAACAGACCCCGGGCGCACGCACCCTGGAGCTGGTGACACCGCTGTTCCTGATCCCGGAATCCGATGGCGAGGGGCGCTGGACCGTTCGCGCAAAGACGGGCTGGGTGTCGGAGAGCAACGACGAAGTCCGTCTGCGCGGCGAAGTCGTTGCCGACAGCCCCGAAGGCTATCCGCGTCCGACCCGCATGCGCACCGAAGCGCTGAACGTCTTTCCGCAGCGCAACCACGCCACGTCCGAGGTCCTCGTGGATGTCGTCCAGCCCGGTTTTACAATGCAGGGCACGGGCATGCGTGCCGACCTCGATTCGGGACGGATCGAGCTTCTCTCCGAGGTGAAACTCCGCAATGAACCGAACTCCCGCCGTTAGCCTGCTGCTGCTTGCAGCCCTTGCCGTGCCGATGGGCGCGGCCGCGAAGTCGTCCGACCGCAACCAGCCGATCGATGTCGATGCGGGCACAAGCGATTGCTCGGTCAGCGACGAGCGCCTGCCGTGCCTGCTCACCAGTGGCGTGACGATCACCCAGGGCACCCTCGAAATCCAGGCGACCCGTGCCGATCTGCGCCGCAGCAATGGTGAATTCCAGCGCGTGATCCTCAACGGCAGCCCGGTGAAGATGAAGCAGCAGATGGATGATGGCGGCTGGGTGGACGCGACCGCGGCGCAAGCCGACTACAACATGCCGAGCGACACCGTCGTGCTGACCGGCAACGCCGTCGTGAACCAGCCCGGCCAGGGCAAGATCGAAGGCCAGCGCATCGTCTACAACATGTCGACCGGCCGCGTGCAGGGCGGCGGCGAAGGCCAGGGCCGCGTGCGCATGCAGTTCCAGCCGCGCACCCCGCAACCCGCGCAGCCTGCGGCGCAGGGCGGCCGCTGATGCTCGTCGCCGAAGGTCTGCGCAAACGCTACAAGCAGCGCGAAGTCGTCAGGGAATTCGGACTGACGCTGGAGCCGGGCGAGGTCGTCGGCCTGCTCGGGCCCAACGGCGCCGGCAAGACCACCTGCTTCTACATGATCGTCGGCCTGGTGCCGGCCGACGCCGGACGCATCGTGCTCGACGGCCACGACATCACCGCCGAGCCCATGTACATGCGCGCCAAGCTCGGCGTCGGTTATCTGCCGCAGGAGCCATCGGTGTTCCGCAAGCTGAGCGTCGCGGACAACATCATGCTGGTGCTGGAGCTGCGCGAAGATCTCGACAAGGCCGGGCGCCAGAAGGCGCTTGCAGACCTGATGGACGAGTTGCAGATCACCCATGTCGCCGACCAGGCCGGTGCCAGCCTCTCGGGCGGCGAACGCAGACGCGTGGAGATCGCCCGTGCACTTGCCGCGAACCCGCGGATGATGCTGCTCGACGAACCCTTCGCCGGTGTCGATCCGATTTCCGTCGGCGAGATCCAGCGCATCGTCACCCATCTCAAGGCGCGCGGCATCGGCGTACTGATCACCGACCACAATGTCCGTGAGACCTTGGGTATCTGTGACCGGGCGTATATCCTCAGCGACGGCGCCGTCCTCGCACAGGGAGCTCCGGACGCGCTGCTGGCCAATCCGGATGTGCGTCGCGTCTACCTGGGGGAATCCTTCCGCCTGTAGTCGGCGCCGCATCCGGCCAGGGGAGTGCCGGGATGATGAAGCCAAGACTGCAGACATCGCTGGGGCAGCATCTGGTCATGACGCCACAGTTGCGTCAGGCACTGCATCTGCTTCAGTTGTCGTCGGTGGAACTGGAGTCGGAAATCGCCGCTGCGGTCGAGAGCAATCCCCTGCTCGACTGGGATGAGACGGCGCCGATCTCGACCCTGCCGGTATCCGAGCGCACCCGGGACACGGACGATTCGAACGCCCCCGATTCCGCGGAGCGCGAGGCCGCGCAGTCCTGGGAGGGCGATGGCGACGAACGCTGGCCCGAGCGCGGCGCGAGCGGCGGTCACAGTGGCGACCGCGATGGCGACAGCGATCCTGCCGACCGCATGGTCCAGACCGAAAGCCTGCAGGACCATCTGTTCTGGCAGCTGCACCTGAGCACGATGTCGGCGCGCGACCGCAACATCGGTATTGCGCTGATCGACGCGATCGACGATGACGGATACCTGCGCGAATCGCTTGACGACATCGCCGCGGCGTTGCTGCCCGAAACCAGCGCGAACGCCGCGGAGATCGCCGCCGTACTGTGTCGCGTACAGCGCTTCGATCCTGCGGGAGTAGGCGCGCGCAGCCTGAGCGAATGCCTGTGCCTGCAGCTCGACACCTTGCCCGCCGCGACGCCCAGCCTTGAGCTGGCCCGGCGTGCGGCGCGCGAGCAGATCGAGCGGCTGCCCAAGCTGGGCACTTCAGGGCTCGCCGATGCCCTGGGCTGCACGGTCGAGGAAGCTGCATCCGCACTGCAACTGCTGCGCAGTCTCGACCCCAGGCCCGGCGCGCAGATCGGCAACGTGCCGCACGACAACTACGTCACGCCGGATTGCGTGATCACGCGCCAGAACGGCGTCTGGCGGGTCGTGCTGGCCGGTTCGCACGCGCCGCGCCTGACCATCCACCGCGGCTACGAGCAGATGATCCAGCACTGCGGCGCGAGCGATGCGGGTTATCTGAAGGGCCGCCTGCAGGAAGCGCGCTGGCTGCTGAAGAACATCGAGGCGCGCGGCGAGACCCTGCTCAAGGTCATGCGCTGCCTGGTGCGCCAGCAATCGGGTTTCCTCGAGTTCGGCAAGCGGGCCCTGCGGCCGCTGACGCTGCGTGAAGTTGCCGAAGAGATCGGCATGCACGAATCCACGGTCTCGCGCGCCGTCGCGCGCAAGTACGTCCATACGCCGCGCGGCACCCTGTCGCTGAAGGAGTTCTTCGACTCCGGCGTCGGCACCGAAGGCGGCGGCGAGGCATCGAGCACCGCGATCCAGCAGATGATCCGCAGCCTGGTCGAGGCCGAGAACCCGCGCAAACCGCTGTCGGACGCCCGCCTGGCCGAACTGCTCAAGGCCGCCGGCGTACCGGTGGCGCGCCGCACGGTGGCGAAATACCGCGAAGCGCTGCACATCGCGTCGTCGCACGAGCGGGTACGCATCGCCTGAATGTGCGCCCGCCTGACCGGGACCCATGCATCCGGTCGGCAGCGCTTGCACCCGGCCCCTGCCGCGCTACTCTGGGGCCGATCGCCCGCGATCGCGGGCGGGTCCTTCCCGAACCGTAGAAGGAGTTTGCCGATGCAAGTCGAAACCCATGGCCACCAGCTCGAGGTGACGCCCGCGCTGCGCGAACACGTGGAAACCAAATTCCAGAAGCTCGCCAGACACTTCGACAGACCGCTGGACGTGCGCACCCAGTTGCGCGTCGACAAACCGCACCACAAGGCCGAGGCCACCATGCGGATCGCCGGCAAGGCCCTCCACGCCGATGCCAGCGCGGCAGACATGTATGTCGCCATCGACCAGCTCGCCGACAAGCTCGATCGCCTGCTGGTCAAGCACCGCAAGAAGGTCGTCGACCACCACCGCGGGGAGAACCCTGCACGCGACGGTACTTTCGGCTAGGCTGCGGCTCCCCAGGTACACGCCTCCGGGCTTCGCGGCATGCCCTTTTCCGATCTGCTTTCGGCCGACCGCATCGTCATGGTGGTGGCGCCCGGTTCCCGCGATGTCGTCCTGGACTCCGCAGCGCGCCTGCTTGCGGGCGATTCGCCCACGCTGACCCCGCTGCTCGCCCACGCCTTGCGTGACCGCGAGCAGTTGGGCAGCACCGGGATCGGACACGGGGTTGCGATTCCGCATGCGCGCAGCACCGCATTCCGCGAACCACGGGCGGCATTCCTGCGCCTGTCGCATCCGGTCGACTTCAACGCGGCCGATGGCCAGCCGGTGGATCTGGTGTTCGCGATGTGCGTGCCTGACCAGCAGGTCGAACAACACCTGCAGACGCTGGCGGGCCTGGTGGAGCGCTTCGCCGACGCCGGATTCCGCGATGCCGTGCGTCAGGCGCGCGACCTGACGCAGCTGCGCGGGCTGTTGCTCGATCCTGCGGCGCCAGCCGCGGGGGCGGCGCCATGAACGCAAGTATCCAGGCGCAGGAGCTCTTCGCGCAGCTGCACGAGCGTCTGGGCCTGCGCTGGCTGGCCGGCCAGCATGGCGGACAAAAGGTGCTCGAGTCGGTCGAGACCATTGCCCGCCGCCCTTCGCTCGCCGGCTATCTCAACATCATCTATCCCAACAAGGTGCAGATCCTCGGGACCGAGGAGCTGGCATGGCTCGACGGCCTGGATTCGCGGCTGCGCTGGGAGACCATCGAACGCGTCATCCAGTACCGGCCGCTGGCGATCGTCATCAGCAAGGATCAGCCCTGCCCCGAGGACCTGCGCGAGGCGGCGGATGAATCGCAGACGCCGCTGTGGAGTTCGCCCAACCGCGGCCACGAGCTGCTCAACCTGTTGCAGTACCACCTCGCCCGGCAGCTCGCGCCGCGCATCACCCTGCATGGCGTCTTCATGGAGGTGTATTCGATCGGCGTGCTGATCACCGGCGAGTCCGGCTCGGGCAAGAGCGAGCTCGCGCTGGAGCTGATCACCCGTGGCCATCGGCTGGTCGCCGACGACGCGCCGGAGTTCACCCAGATTGCGCCCGACGTGCTCGACGGCACCTGCCCCGAACTGCTGCAGGACCTGCTGGAACTGCGCGGCCTGGGGGTTCTGAACATCCGCGAGATGTTCGGCGATACCGCGGTGAAGCGGAACAAGTACCTGCGCCTGATCATCCATCTCAGCCGTCCCAACGCCGACACGATGGCCGGTGATGGCGACGGCATGGTGCGCCTGACCGGCGATCTGGGCGTGCGTCGGCTCCTCGACCTCGATGTGCCATTGATCACCCTGCCGGTGATGCCGGGCCGCAATCTGGCGGTGCTCGCCGAAGCGGCAACGCGCATCCACATCCTGCGAACCAAGGGGCTCGATCCCGCCGCGGCGTTCCTCGCCCGTCATTCACAGTTCCTGGAACGGGGCGCCCCATGAAAGAAACCACCCCGCCCCTCTTCTATGTCGTGAGCGGCCTGTCGGGCAGCGGCAAGTCCGTTGCGCTGCGCACATTCGAAGACCTGGACTTCTACTGCGTCGACAACCTGCCGGCGGCGATGCTCGCCGACTTCGTCGCCAGCGTGACCCGCGCCGACGAGCCGCCGCGCCGGCTCGCCGTGGGCATCGACGTGCGCAACCGCCACACCGACCTGTCGAAGGTACCCGGCTGGCTGGCCGGGGTGGGCGCGCTGGGGCTCGACCCGCGACTGGTGTTCTTCGAAACCGGGAACGAGGTGCTGCTGCGGCGCTTCGCCGACACCCGCCGCAGGCATCCGCTGAGCCGCGTAGGGCTTTCTCTGGCCGATGCGATCGCGCTCGAGCGCAACCTGCTGCGACCGCTGCGCAGCCTCGCCGACACCGTCATCGACACCAGCGACCTCAATGTCCATCAGCTGCGCAGGCGCATCGTCACCGAGCTCAACCTGTCCCAGGACGAGTCGGTGTCGCTGCTGTTCGAATCCTTCGCCTACCGGCGCGGCGTGCCGGCGGACGCCGATTTCGTCTTCGACGCACGCGGCCTGCCCAACCCGCACTGGGATCCGCGGCTGCGACCGCTGTCAGGGCGCGACGCGGACGTGCGCACCTGGTTCGAAGGCCAGGCGGACGTGGGTGACTTCATGGG
Organism: Luteimonas sp. 100069; assembly: GCF_003813845.1. Lineage (NCBI taxonomy): Bacteria > Pseudomonadati > Pseudomonadota > Gammaproteobacteria > Lysobacterales > Lysobacteraceae > Luteimonas > Luteimonas sp. 100069. Next base: position 508,322 of record NZ_RPFN01000001.1, on the reverse strand, counting down.
CCAGGTCGCACAGTTCCTCGACAACTGGCTGCCGCGGCTGCGCAGCGACACGCGCAGCTACGTGACGGTCGCGTTCGGATGCAGCGGCGGCCGGCACCGCTCGGTCTACCTCGCGGAAGCCCTGGCCCGTCACGCGCGCGAGCAGGGATGGCGCGACGTGGCGACCTATCACCGCGAACTCGACTGAGCCGCCTGGGGCCGCGCACGCGGCATTCGGTGTGGTTTGCGACACATTGCACCATGCGTGGTGCTTCCGGCCGGTCACCCCGCTCTGCTAACGTCCACCGATGGCCGTAGGCGTACTCCTGTTGACCCACGAAGGGATCGGTTCCGCGATGTTCGCGGTGGCGACGCGTCTGATGCGGCAGCTGCCGCTCAAGACCGCGGTGTTCGAACTCGCATTCGACGAGGATCCTGAAACCGCGCTGCCGCGTGCAAGCGCGGCGATGCGGCGCGTCGATGATGGCGATGGCGTGCTCGTGCTCACCGATCTCTACGGCGCCAGCCCCAGCAACCTCGCCGCGGAACTTGCGCGGCTCGGCACGCCCGCCAGGCGCGTCGCCGGGCTGAGCCTGCCGATGTTGCTGCGGGTCATGAATTATCCTGAGCAGGCCCTCGATGCGATGCCGGCCACCGCCGCGGCGGGCGCCCGCAACGGCGTGCTGCTCGACGACGCCTGACTCCTTCCACGCAAAGCATCCCCCAGGACCCCACGATGATCGAACGCGAACTGCTCGTCGCCAACAAGCTCGGCCTGCACGCGCGCGCGACCGCAAGACTCGTCCAGGTGCTTTCCGGCTTCCGCTGCAACGCGACGCTCGTCGCCAAGGGGCGCGAGGTCAATGCCAAGAGCATCATGGGCGTGATGCTGCTCGCCGCGGGCCATGGCACCCAGGTCGTGTTGCGTCTCGATGGCGAGGACGAGGCGGCCGCCGCCGAGGCCGCCGCCGCGCTGTTCGAGCGCAGGTTCGACGAGGAGAGCTGATGCGCAAGGCTGTCCCCGGGCAGGGCGCGTCGCGCGGCAATGCGCTGGGACGGGCACGCGTGCGCGAGCCGCACGCTCTGGAAGTCGCCGAAGCCCGCATCGGGCCGCACGAAGTCGAGGCGGAGCTGGCCCGCCTGCACGCCGCCATCGAGCAGGTGCGCAGCGAGATCCGCGCGATGCGCGACCAGCTGCATGGCGCGCTCGCCCACGAGGTCGGCGAGTTCCTCGACCTGCACACGCTTCTGCTCGAGGACCCCGAGCTGCTGCATGGGCTCGACGCACTCGTGCGCAACGACCTGTACGGCGCGGACTACGCCCTGCGCCTGCAGCGCGACCGTCTGGCCGCGGTCTTCGAAAGCATGGACGATGCCTACTTCCGCAGCCGCATCGAGGACATCGACCACGTCATCGGCCGCGTCCATGCGGCGTTGCATGCGCACGAAGCCGAACTGCAGGGCGTGGCCGGCGAGATCCTGGTCACCGATGCGATCTCTCCATCGGAAATCGGACGACTGCAGGCACAGGGCGTCCTCGGCATCGTGACCTGCGGCGGCAGCGCGCTGTCGCACGCGTCGATCCTCGCCCGCAGCCTGCACCTGCCGCTGATCGTCAATGCGCCGCAGGCGCTGGGCATGGTCAACGACGGCGACGTACTGGTGATCGACGGCAGCACCGGCGAGATCGTGATCGAGCCGAACGCGGACGACCTGCGGGCGTATCGCACGCGTCTTCGCGAGGAGAAACGCGAACGCAAGCAGCTGCGCCGCCTGCGACGCGAGCCGAGCAAGACGCTCGACGGGGTCGACATCCGCCTGTACGCGAACGCCGAGTCGCGCGAGGACGTCGCCGAGGCGCATTCGATCGGCGCTGCCGGCATCGGCCTCTACCGCACCGAGTTCCTGTTCCTGCAGGGCCGCGAGATTCCCGACGAGGAGGCGCAGTTCCGCGCCTATCGCGATCTCGTGCTCGGCATGACCGGCCGCACGGTCACGATCCGCACCCTCGACATCGGTGCCGACAAGGCCGACGAAACCGGCCTTGCGCTGCGCTACGAACCCAATCCGGCACTGGGCCTGCGCGGGGTGCGGCTGTCGATGGCGCGCACCGGCCTGCTGGAGACCCAGTTGCGCGCGATCGTGCGCGCGTCGGGCTACGGCCCGGTGCGCATCCTGGTGCCGATGGTCAGCGGCCGCGAGGAAATCGTCGCGGTACGTCGCCTGCTGGTGCGTGTGCAGCAGGACCTCGCCCGCGAGGGATTCGAGACGGCCGAGCGGATCGCGCTGGGCGCGATGATCGAGGTGCCATCGGCCGCGATCGCCCTGCCCGTATTCGCCCGCGATCTCGACTTCGTTTCGATCGGCACCAACGACTTGGTGCAATACCTGCTGGCCGCGGACCGCAACAACGATGCGCTTGGCGAGCTGTATTCACCCCTGCACCCGGCCGTGTTGCGCCTGGTGCACAGCGTGGTGCGCATCGCGCGCGCCCGCGGCATGCCGGCATCGGTGTGCGGCGAGATCGCCGGCGATGCCCGCTTCACCCCGCTGCTGCTCGCCCTCGGTCTCGAGGAACTGAGCCTGCATCCCTCGCCGATGCTCGAAGTGCGCCGCGCGATCCGGGCGATTGACCTCGGCCAGCTGCGTGCCCGTGCGCCTGCACTGCTGCGCGCGCGCGATCGTGCGGGCATCGAGCGCTGGCTCGACTCGGCGCAGCCGGTGCATCTCCCGGGCTGAGCGGCGCCCAGCACCTTCGTGCTGTCTTCCGGGTCGGCACCCGATGGCGACACTGGGCTGTCGAGTGCATGACAGGCTGCGCATCGCTGGGCAAATGCCCTGCGCGCGTCCGCGCTCGGTATCCCCACCGGGTATCCAACGCGGCCTTCGCTCCGACATCTTCGCGCGCCGATGGCGCAAGGCCATCGCTTTCCCGATAATGGGCGGATAGACAAACCCGACCAGTCGCGCCAGCCCGTCGCGACGCGCAGCGGAGCGATCCATGGCCGAAGCCGTCCGCCACGACAAGACCGCGCGACAGCTGCGCCTGCTGTCCGATGCACTCGACAGCGGCCGACTGGGGCCGGTGCGTCGGCTGGTGCATACGCTGGCGCCGGCCGAGATCGGCAATCTTCTCGAATCGCTGCCGCACGACAAGCGCATGGTCGTTTGGGGTCTCGTCGACCCCGAGGACGATGGCGAGGTCCTGGTCCACGTCGGCGATGAGGTGCGAGAGAGCCTGATCGCGGACATGGACGCCGACGAGCTGGTGGCCGCTGTCGAAGATCTCGACATCGACGATCTGGCCGATCTCGTCGAAGACCTTCCCGATGCAGTCATCGACGAAGTGCTGCGGGCAATGGACCGCGAGAACCGCGAACGCCTGGAGCAGGTGCTCTCGTATCCGGAAGACACCGCCGGCCGTCTGATGAATCCCGATGTGGTGACGGTACGCGCCGACACCACCGTCGACGTGGTGCTGCGCTTCCTGCGCCTGCGCGGCGAACTGCCCGAGCACACCGACCACCTCTACGTCGTCAACCGGCGCCACCAGCTGATGGGCTGGGTCGCTCTGCAGGATCTGGTGACGCGCGAGCCCGCTACGCCGATCAACAAGCTGATCGACGACGAGCTCGATTCGATCCACGTGGCCGATTCCGCCGAACACGTCGCCCGTCAGTTCTCCGACAACGACTGGGTCTCGGCGCCGGTCGTCGATGACGGCAACGTCCTGCTCGGCCGCATCACGGTCGACGACGTGATCGACATCATCCGCGAACAGGCCGAGCACCAGGCCCTGTCGGCTGCCGGTCTCGACGAGGACGAGGATCTCTTCTCCCCGATCAAGCGCGCGGTGCGTGGTCGCGTGGTGTGGCTGGGCATCAACCTGTTGACCGCGTTCATGGCGGCGTTCGTGATCGGCCGCTTCGAGGCGACCCTCGAACAGGTCGTCGCGCTCGCGGTACTGATGCCGATCGTCGCCGGAATCGGCGGCAACGCTGCGGTGCAGGTGTTGACGCTGATGGTCCGAGGCCTTGCACTCGGCCAGGTCGGCGCCAGCAATGCACGCATCCTCCTGTGGAAGGAAGCGCGCGTCGCGCTGATCAACGGCCTGCTGATCGGCAGCCTGGTGGGGCTGGTGGCGCTGGTCTGGTTCGGCGACTGGGTGCTGTCGCTGGTGATCTTCGCCGCCCTGGTGATCAACTTCTGCTCCGCGGCGCTGGCGGGCGTACTGCTGCCGCTGCTGCTCAAGCGCATGCGCGTCGATCCCGCAGTCGCGGGTACCGTGGTGGTCACGGCCGTGACCGACATCATGGGCTTCTTCAGCTTCCTGGGTCTGGCCACGGTGATCATGCTGCGCTGAAGGAACGCCCTGCATGGCGTGCTACGCCATGCAGCCCTAGGCGTCGGCGATGCGACTGATCCAGGCGATGAAGTCGTCGGCGTCCTCGTTGGCGCCATGTCCTGCATCCCAGTACATCGCCGCGTCCACATCGTCGCCGCGGGCGGCCGCCACAGCAGCGAGATTGGCGAGTACCGATAGCGACGTGTCGGTATCGCGGGTACCGACCCGCAGCCACCAGTGCTTCGCCCTTGCGCGGTTGCCCTCGAGGAGGAACGGCATCGGGTTCATCTGCTCGAGCGTACGCGGCAGGTCGGCATCCAGTACGGCGGTGGGATCGCCGCTGGCCTTGCGAAGGCTGTAGGTGGTGAAGTGCCGGGCTTTGGTTTTCCCCAGCCCGAACAGGTTGTTTTCGGGGGCCGACAGATCGAAGGCGTCGAAGGCCGGAAGCGACTTCCTGCGCGCTCCGACATGGGCCCTGAAGTCGGCCCAGGAGAAGCCCGAGCGGCGGTCGACATAGCGGATGAAGGAGTGGGTGAAGAGATAGGTCGCGCGCTCGGCAGCAGGCAGCGACGCCAGATAACGATCTGCGGCCGGCTGCAGATAGCTCTCCACGAGGTACGGGCCAAGCGTCTCCGCGGTCAACGCACCTACGCCTTCGCCATGGAGCCCCAGGCTGGCCTGGTAGCCCGCGAACGCACCGGCCAGTTGCGCGGACTCCAGCGGGTCGACAGGGCCGCCCGTGGCGAGCGGGTTGTCGCCCCAGTTCCACTCGTAGGCCATGTCGGCATGATCGAGGTCGGTGATCGGGCACCACGCAGCTGCGGCGAAGACGGCGTCACTGGCATCGGCGGCACCGACCGCCGCCAGCGCTTCGTCATAGATGGCGTCGTCCGCCGACGCCCCGAGCAGGGCGGACAGCGCGCCGCCGGCGCTGGTGCCCGAAGACACGATCCGATCCATATTGCCGGGCACCTTGTGCCTGTTGGCGCGCAGGTAGCGCACCGCCGCCTTGAGATCGACGATGGCCGCCGGAGCCACTCCGTAATAGATCCCCTCGTCATTGCGCAGCGTGCGTCCGCGCGCGCCCGGTTCCACGACGACGTTGCCGGCCGCCAGCGCCAGCCGCGCATTGTTCACCATCCTGCCGGCCCGCGAGATCATCGCATTGCCGCCGCTGCCGACCTGGGCCATTGCGTCGGGCGGTGGATCGCCCGGCGGCATCGCGCCCATGCCGGGCATGCCGGTCATGCCGCCGGCGCCCACGCCTGTCGCTTTCACGGTGCTCGACGGCAGGTAGCCCCCCACCGAATTGGCAAACAGGATCGGCGCCCGCGATGCGTCCACCGGGACCGCATCGATCGCCACCGGGACGGATATGTTGAGGCTCTGGCAGGCGACATCGACCGGCTTGGCCACATACGGGATGGCCCGGTAGAACCGGTAGGTCACGGAGCGGTTGCCGCCGGCGGTGGCGATGGTGTCGGTCAGTTCTTCGAAAGCTTCGGTATCGAAGCGGAGGGTATGCCCGCGCGTCGGACCGCGCCCGCATCCGGACAGGACCGGCACCGATAGCGCCAGCCCGGTGAGCCCCAGGCGAAGGACGTCCCTGCGCTCAACCATGGCGGTTCTCCAGTGGCGTCCGCTGGCAGCAGCCGGCATGCGATGGCTCACGGCCCGCGCATCCGCTGCCAGGATGATCTGGCCGGCTGGACCTGCGTCGACGGACAGGGGGGATGACATCCCGTACTGCGGGCCCGTCGCGCGCATCGATGGCGGGCTTGCCGGTCGGGGGGTCCGGACCGATTCGGCCGGGCCTCACACGGCGCGGACGCCGCAGATGCACGGAGCGCCCACTGCGCACGTGACCTGGGCGCAAGGCGTGCCTGGCCGCCTGTGCCACGACATCGTCCGTGGGGGGCCGCGTAGCCACGATGGAGACGCGCGAGAACAACACGGGTCGCGGATCGCGGGTGGCTGGCGTGACCGACGTGCTGCACACCTGGCACCTCCGTGCCCGCCGCCCGCCCAGGACAGCATGGACTGCAGGTAGCAGTGCCGCCGTTTGGCCGCGGTGAAAACCCCAGGCCGTCTCTGCGCCGCGACAAGGATCGACACAGCCGCAGGCGAGACCGACAGCGACACCGGCTGCCGATCGCATGCGGGCGCCGTGCTCCCTGTCCCGTTGCTCGTGCCGCTAGCCGACGGCTGCCCGGCTCATGGCCCGCACTGCCACCAGCCGACCCACTGGCGTTGCGCGCCATCGGCACGGTGATAGGTCAGCGTGGCCGCTACCGGCGGCGATTCGCCACCACCTACCGCAGCGCCGGTTACTTCGATATCGATGGTCTTGCCGGCACCGGCGAACCGCGCGCCGCGCAGCATTCCATCGAAGCCGCCGGGGGCTGCCACCTGCTCCAGGTAGTCACCCACCTTGACCACGCCGCGTGCCGGCGCGTTTGATGCGACGTCACCCATCGCCAGCAGCAGCGGCGCCTTTCCGGCGGTGCCGGCGAAGCTGCAGCCGAGCTCACCGGCCAGCGCCGCACCCTCGATCTCCTGCAGCGACAGCGGCGAGAGCATGCTCTCCGACCCGTCGCCGCCGCGGGTGGGACCGCCCAGGGGAGCGAGCGTCACCAGCCGGTGTCCGGCATCGTTGCAGACCGTCAGCCGACCCTCGCTTTCCGCAGCCCCCACCGCCTGCACGCGCACCCCCGGCGCCAGGGCCTCAAGGTCTACCGGCGCAGCCTCGCAGAGGTTCCAGCGCGCGGGCAGTTGCAGCGCCACGCGCCCGCCGCCATCGACATCGACCTCGACCACCGCGTGTCCGTCGTACGCCCACGGCCGGGTGTCGATGGCCACGACGGTGCCCTCGATGGCGACATCGCGGCTGACTTCCGGATGCGCCACATGCGGGCTCGCACAGGAGGCCGCGGCAAACGCGATGGCCAGCGCCATCGCTGTCGCGCCGGCAGGGAGGGATTCGCAATCGCGCATGGGCATGCTCGGAAAAAATGGGCGTTGCGCGAGGCTAGCAGGACGACGGAACCCGGGAAGTTTCGCGCCTGCGGACGTGGCCTGCTTCGGACACCGAAGCCCCGAAAGCAACTCCGGTCCGGCTTGGATGCGTGGCGTGCCGACGCTCGGATGGGCACCGCAAACGCTACGGCGAATGTCGCCAATCAATCACCGGTCCGCGCCTCGATCGAGCGCGCACTGCCGTCCTCGCAGGGCCCGGCGGGCTCGCGAACGAGCCGGCACGAGGCACGTCCAGCCCACCGCCCAGGCCGTCGGCAAGCGCTCACGCCCCCTGCACGCAACCGGCGTAAGTTCCAAAAAAGCCGGCAGCCGCTGGCACACGTGGAGCACGACGATGGCTGCAGTTCTTGGTGACGTGGGCCGTAGCTGGTGGCTGTTCCTGCTCTACGGCCTGATCGCGATCGCGTTTGGCGTGGCGTGCATGTTCTGGCCGATCGCATCGGTGCTGGCACTGGTGTGGAGCTTCGGCGTCCTGTCGTTGGCCGACGGCATTGTCACCCTGATCAGCGCCTTCCGGCGCGACATCTCCCTGCCGCGCTGGTTGCTGATTGTCTACTCGCTGACTTCGATCCTCTTCGGGGTGTTGGCGATCGCGCAGCCGCTGGGCATGGCCGAAGCGATGTTCTGGGTGCTGGCCATATGGCTGGTGATTGCCGGCGTCGCGCGCATCGTGATGGCGATCCGAGTCCGCAAGGAGGTCAGCGGTGAATGGATGCTGGCGCTCAGCGGCGTATTGGCGATCGTGCTGGGCGTGCTGTTCCTGGCGATGCCTGGCGTGGGCATGCTGACGGTCCTGATCTGGATTGCAGCCGGCGCCCTGGTCTACGGCGCCCTGCAAGTCGCCCTGGCCTTCCGCATGCGCAAGGATCTCAAGCCGCTGGCCGTCTAGTACCCGCGCATCGCTCTGCCGCTTCGTCGCTAGCGGCAGCATCCGCATGCAGGCGGTTTCGTTCGCGTAGACATTGCCTCCCCGGGGAGCTTCGGAAGAATGGCCGGGGGTGGTCGCCACCCCGGAGCCGAGGAATTCGCCGTGCGCCACGCTCACGGCAGCCCCGGCGTATGACCAAGGGAGTTGCTCGCAGTTTCTGCGGCGCTTTTGCATGGCAGCTCCGTGCTGCGCACACGAGATCCAGGACGACGTAACGTATGGCCTGCTCCGCGAAGGTCGTCGCGCATCCGCCGGCGGTTACGTGGATTTCGCCTGCCCTGTCATCTCGAGTCCTGTCCATGCCTCTTCAATCCACTGCCCGCCGCCGCCTGCTGCAGGGCCTCGCAATTGCCGGAGCGTCGACGGTGCTGGGCGGATGCGCCACTGCTTTGACGGGCCGCGACACCGCGGGTGGCTTCGTGCGCCGGGAAGTGCGCGCCGGCGCACGAAGCTCCGCCTTCCAGGTGTTCGTACCGGCAGCGCGACTGCCGCGGCCGCTTCCGGTCGTGCTGTTCCTTCACGGCTCGGGCGAGCGCGGCGACGACGGCGAGAAGCAGACCCAGGCCGGGCTGGGTCCATACCTGCGCGGCCGTGGGGGCGACTTCCCGGCGCTGGTGGTGTTCCCGCAGTCACCCGAGGGCGAATCCTGGGAAGGTGATACCGCGACGATGGCGCTCGCGGCGCTGGATGCGGCCACGGAGGAATTCCAGGGCGATCGCGCACGCACCTCGCTGACCGGAATGTCCCGCGGCGGCTACGGCACGTGGTCGCTGGCGCTGCGCGAGCCTGCCCGCTTCGCCGCGCTGGTGCCGGTCTGCGGCGGGATCACCCCGCCCGGCACCCGGCCCGACCTCGCTTCGCTCCAGGTCGAATCCACGCACGCGGCTGCGGACCCGTTCTCCGAGACCGCCCGGCAGCTGCGCCACATTCCCAGCTGGATCTTCCATGGCGCGCGCGACGACGTGGTGCCGCCCGAGCAGTCGCGACGCATGCATGCCGCGCTGCGCGCGGTCGGCGCGGACGTGCGCTACACCGAATTCCCCGACGCCAACCACAACAGCTGGGATGCGGCCTACCGCACCGAAGCGTTGTGGCCCTGGCTGTTCGCGCAGCAGCGTTGACGCGCGTCAGCGTGACGGACGCGCCCGCTGCATGCGCTGCGCAAGTGCATTGAGGCCGGCAATCGCCACCGTCAGCGCAGCCATCGACAGGAACTGCGCACGGGTATCGGGAGAGGCCACGAGCATCGCGAAGATCGCCCCGAGCACACCAAGCGCGACGATCGTCGGCAACGGAAAGGCGCGCATCCGGAACGGCAATGCGCGGCCGGCGCGATCCGCGCGGCGGCGCAGGATGAACTGCGAAACCAGCGCGATCGTCCACACCAGCAGGCAGGTCGCACCGACGATGTTGAGCAGAAACGGCAGCACTCGCTGCGGGAACATCAGCTCCAGCGCGGCAGCGGCGAAGCCGAACGCCACGCTCGCCAGTACCGCCGCCACCGGCACGTTGCGCCGATCGCTGCGGCCGAGCAGGGACGGCGCATCGCCGCGCCGCCCGAGTGACCAGATCATCCGCGAGGCGCCATAGAGATTGGCGTTGAGCGCCGACAGCAGTGCGATCGCCGCGACCAGGGTGATCGCGGTGGCTGCGCCCGGGATCCGCGCCGTCTGCAGCACGGCGGCGAATGGCGAGGAAAGCGCCGGACTGTCCCAGGGGACCACGACCACGATCACCGCGATCGAACCCAGATAGAACACGAGGATGCGCCAGGCGACGGTGCGGATCGCGCGCGCCAGGCTGCGCGCGGGATCATTCGTCTCGGCCGCGGCGATCGCCACGATCTCCGTCCCTCCGAAAGCAAACACCACGACCAGCAGCGCCGCGCCGATACCGGCCCAGCCGCGCGGCGCGAAGCCGTCCGGTCCCAGCACGTTGGACAGGCCCGGCGAGGCCACGTCGGGCAGCCATCCGGCGATCAGTGCGATACCGATGGCGATGAACCCCAGGATCGCGATCACCTTGAGGATCGCGAACCAGAACTCGAACTCGCCGAACCGGCGCACGCCCAGCAGGTTGATCGCGGTGAACACGGCCATGAAACACAGCGCCAGCCCGGGTACGGACAGCGATGGCCAGATCGAAGCCAGCAGTCCTGCCGCGCCTACCGCCTCGGCGGCGATCACGATCACCACCTGCAGCCACCACAGCCACCCCACCGTCGCGCCGGCAACCGGTCCCATCGCGTCGGCCGCATACACCGAGAACGCACCACTGGCCGGCTTGGCTGCCGCCATTTCGCCGAGCGCATGCATCACCACGATCACCAGTGCGCCGGCGATCAGGTAGGAGACCAGCACGGCCGGACCCGCGGTCTGCACGCCGACGCCCGACCCCAGGAACAGGCCGGCGCCGATCGCACTGCCGAGGCCCATCATCACCAGCTGGCGCGGCGTCAATGCGTGCGCGGGCGCGGATGCCACCTGCGCGGGCGGCGGGACATGGGGATCGTTGGAGGACATGGCTCGGCAGGCGGGTGGCGGGGCGTGGCGCACGATACCGGATTCGCACGCAGGCGACGCCCGACGCTCAACCCAGCAGGGCCTCCAGCACCGCCATGCGTGCGACCACGCCGTTGCCGACCTGACGCAGGATCAGCGAGCTGGGGCCGTCAGCGACGACGTCATCGATCTCGACGCCGCGGTTCATCGGACCGGGATGCAGGACCACGACATCGTTGGCGGCGCGGCGCAGGCGTCGCATGTCGAGTCCGTAGTGGAGGTGGTAGTCCTCGAGCGACCCGACCAGGCCTTCGGCCATGCGTTCGCGCTGCAGGCGCAGCATCATCACCGCATCGACGCCGTCGAGCGCGGCGTCGAGGTCGTGGGTAACCGTGCACCCGGCCAGCGTGGCGTCGTCCGGCAGCAGTGCGGCCGGGCCGCAGACGCGGATCTCGCCGGCGCCGAGGATCCGCAGCGCATGCAGATCGCTGCGTGCGACCCGCGAATGGCGGACGTCGCCGACGATCGCAACCTTCAGCCCGCTGAAGTCGCGGCCCTTGGCCTGGCGCAGGGTCAGCATGTCCAGCAGGCCCTGGGTGGGATGCGCGCTGCGACCGTCACCGGCGTTGACCAGGGCGGTGCCGGGCCCCGCCACGGCGGCCAGCTCGGCCACTGCGCCGTCGCAGGCATGACGCATCACGAAGCCGCGCACACCCATCGCCTCGATGGTGCGAAAGGTGTCGAGCGCCGTCTCACCCTTGGTCGTCGAGGAAGTGGAGGCGTCGAATGCGAGCACATCGGCGCCGAGTCGCTGGCTTGCGCGCTGGAAACTCAGCCGCGTGCGGGTGGAGGGTTCGAAGAACAGCGTGCAGACCGCAGTCCCCGACAGGCGCGCATTGATCTCGCCGGAATCGGCCATTTCCTGGGCGCGATCGAGGAGTGCCTCGAGCACCGGACGCGGCAGCCCGTCGAGGGTGAGCAGGTGACGCAGGCGGCCGTCGTCACCGAGCTGGACGTCGGAAGCGACACAGGGTTCTTGCACGGTCATCGCGGGCTCGGGCAGCGGCGGGGCCTGCCATTGTCCCGCAGCCGCAAGCATGCGGCGAGTGCGAAGTGGATCAGACCGGCTGGCCGTCTTCCGGCGCGGCCAGCCAGCGCTCGACGATCACTGCGGCCGCCACCGCGTCGAGCGCGGCCGCGTCGCGGCGCTTGCGCCGGCCCTCGGCCCGGTCGAGGGCGAAACGCTGCGCGGCCTCGATCGAGCTCGCGCGTTCGTCCACCAGCACCACAGGCACCCGGTAGCGTCCCCGCAGCTCACGCGCGAAGGCATGCGCCCGCACACGTGCGGGCTGATCGCCGCCGTCGAGCGTCATCGGATCCCCGACGATCATGCCGTCGGGGCGCCATTCCTTGTGCAGGCGATCGACCGCCTGCCAGTCGATCTGCTCACCATGCACGTCGATGACCGCCAACGCGCGCGCGCCATGACCGAAGGCGCTGCCCACCGCTACGCCGATCCGCCGCGACCCCACATCGAAGCCCAGCACGGTGCCATCGCGGCGGATGCGGGCGGGCGCGGCATCGTTCATGCGCGGCCGCTGTGGCCGGCGACATGCATCATGTCGACGCCGATGCGGCCCGCCGCCGCCTGCCAGCGCGCGTCGAGCGGCGTGTCGAAAATAACGCTCGGATCGGCAGGTACGGTCAGCCAGCTGTGCTGGGTCAGTTCGAGTTCCAGCTGCCCCCTGCCCCAGCCAGCGCAGCCCAGCGCGACGGCGGCACGCTGCGGGCCGTCGCCGGCCGCCATCGCCTCGAGCACGTCGCGCGAGGTGGTGACATGCAGCCCCTCCGCGATCTTGAGGCTGGAATCCCAGCCGCCTTCGCCGTCGTGCAACACGAAACCCCGCTCGGGGTGCACCGGGCCGCCGGCGAGCACGCGCTGGTCGCGCAAAGTGTCGTCGCGCAAGGCGATCCCCATCTGGTCGACCAGATCGCCGAACGTGAATTCGGACGGGCGATTGACGACCACGCCCATCGCGCCGTCGCCGTCGTGCTGGCAGATCAGCGCGACCGTGCGCGAGAAATTCTGGTCCTGCAGCCCGGGCAGCGCGACCAGCATGTGGTTGGCGAAGAACGACATGTCGACATTCTAGCGGCGGCCTTCACGACGCTGCGTAAATGGCCCGCATTCGCGATCGAAACAGCTCGCCCGGCTTCACGCGGATTCGAACCGTCTGCGGCCACGGTGCGGCGCATGACGATCCGCATCGGCATTTCCGGCTGGCGCTACGCGCCCTGGCGTGGCGTGTTCTATCCCGGGGCGCTGCCCCAGCGCAGCGAGCTTGCGTATGCAGCCGGCCTGTTCCCGTCGATCGAGATCAACGGCTCGTTCTATTCACTGCAGTCGCCGGCGAGCTGGCGCGCATGGCGCGACGCGGTGCCCGACGGCTTCGTGTTCGCGGTCAAAGGGCCACGTTTCATCACCCACATGAAACGTCTGCAGGACATCGAAATGCCGCTGGCCAATTTCTTCGCATCCGGCGTGCTTGCGCTGGATGATCGCCTCGGCCCCCTGCTCTGGCAGCTGCCGCCGAACCTGGCCTTCGACCCTGCGCGCATGATGGCCTTCCTGTCGTTGCTGCCGCGCGACACCACCGCCGCGTTGTCGCTGGCGCGTCGCCGCGAGGCCGCCCGCATGAAGGGGCGCAGCGCCCTGCCGCAACTGCCGCGGCGCCCCATCCGGCACGCGATCGAAGTCCGCCATGCCAGCTTCCAGACGCCGGAGTTCATGGGACTGCTCCGCGAACACGGCGTGGGTCTGGTGGTCTCCGACAGTGCCGGCCGGCATCCGGTGACCGAGGATGTCACCGCCGACTTCATCTACATCCGCCTGCATGGCGATACCGAGCTCTACACCAGCGGTTATGGCGACGCCGCGCTGGACCGCTGGGCGCAACGGATCCGTCGCTGGGCTGCGGGCGGTGAGCCGCGAGACGCGCAACGCAGCGCACCGCGGGCACCACGCGCGCACGAAGGCCGCGATGTCTATTGCTACTTCGACAACGATGCCAAGGTGCATGCGCCGTTCGACGCCCAGGCCCTCGCCCGACGACTCCCCGCCAGCTAGAGACCGAACTGGATCTCCTGCGGCGTTGCCACGCGCACCGCCATCACCTCCACATCCGCGCGCAGGACGCGCCCGGCAAGCGGATTGTTGCCGTCCACCGTGATCGCGTCATCGCTCAGCGCGGTGACCAGGACATCGAGCGGCCCCTTCTCCGTCTGCGCCCGCAGCTTCTCGCCGACGGCAGGCGTGTTGCTGCCGGTGAAGATCGAGCGCGGCAAGGTCTGCACGAGGCTGTCGTGGCGAGGCCCGAAGCCGCGCTCGGGCGGAATGTCGACGGTGAAGGTATCGCCGGCGCTGCGGCCTTCGAGCGCAGCTTCGAGCCCGACGATGATCGAACCGCTGCCGTGCATGTACACCAGCGGATCATGGCCTCGCGTGGTCACCAGCTGCCGGCCGGCATCATCGGAGAGGGTGAAGTGCACGGTGGCAACGCGGCGGTGGGCGATTTCCATCGACGGATCCATGCAGGGCGGTGCCGCATGTTGGCGCGACCAGCGTCACGGGCGCAACCGGCCCGGTCGTCGGTGGCAGACCCGCGCGGCGCACCCTATGCTGGGGCGATGAGCGGCTATTGCGACATCGCCCCCGGACATCCCGTCCATGCGTCCTACCACGCGACGGAGTACGGCTTTCCGCAGCGCGAGGAGGCAGTGCTGTTCGAGCGGCTGTTGCTCGAGATCAACCAGGCCGGGTTGAGCTGGGAGACCATCCTGCGCAAGCGCGCTGGCTTCCGCGCCGCCTACGATGGGTTCGATGTCGATGCGGTCGCCGATTACGGCGAAGCGGACCGCGCGCGACTGCTAGGCGACGCCGCGATCATCCGCAACCGGCTCAAGGTCGACGCGGCGATCCACAACGCACAGGTGATCCGCCGCCTGCGCGACAGCCATGGCGGCTTCGCGGACTGGCTCGATGCGCATGCACGCGACTACGGCACGCCGCGTGACAAGGCCTCGTGGGTCAAGCTGTTCAAGCGGACATTCCGCTTCACCGGTGGCGAGATCACCGGTGAGTTCCTGATGAGCCTGGGGTACTTGCCCGGCGCGCACCGCGCGGACTGTCCGGTAATGCAGGACATCGCACGCGTGAAGCGGAACGTCTGACGCCCGACCGGCCGTTCGCATGGCCGGGCCATCCGGCGCGCGGCACGCAGCCCACGCCGACATCCACGAAAACCTCGTGTCGACCTTCGACTGCGGCGCGTTCCACGGCTCCCACAGCATTCCGGCCGCTTGCGCGGCCGGAACGGGATACCTCGGAAACGTCAGGGATCAGCCCTTGACCGCTTCCTGGTAGCGGCGCTCGACCTCGTTCCAGTCGACCACGTTGTAGAAGGCGGCGATGTAATCAGGACGACGGTTCTGGTACTTGAGGTAGTAGGCGTGCTCCCAGACGTCCAGGCCGAGGATCGGTGTATTGCCCGAGCCGATGCCCTTCATCAACGGATTGTCCTGGTTGGCGCTGCTTTCGACCTTCAGCGCGCCGGAGGTGTCGACCGACAGCCAGGCCCAGCCGCTGCCGAAGCGGGTCAGCGCCGCCTTGGTGAAGGCTTCCTTGAATGCGTCGAAGCCACCCAGATCGCTGTCGATGCGCTTGGCAACCTCGCCGACCGGGTTGCCGCCGCCGTTGGGCGACATGACCGTCCAGAACAGCGAATGGTTGGCATGGCCACCGGCGTTGTTGCGCAGCGGGCCACGCTTGTCTTCCGGCAGCGCGTCGAGATCGGCGATCAGCGTCTCGACCGGGACGTCCGCCCACTGCGTGCCTTCGAGCGCGGCGTTGGCGTTGTTGATGTAGGTCTGGTGATGCTTGGTGTGATGGATTTCCATCGTCTTGGCATCGATATGCGGCTCGAGCGCGTCGTACGCGTAGCCCAGCTCGGGAAGGGTGTAGGCCATCATCGATCTCCTTGGGGAATGAATGCGCGCCATTGTCCCCCGGCGGGGGTCAAGTTGGCGACAACACCGCGCCCACGATACCGGGGCAGTGCGAACGACGCAGTCGACACTGCGTTGCGCCAGGCCCACAACGCGAACGCCCCGCACTGGGCGGGGCGTCCGTTATTCCGTCTGAGGCAGGATCAGCGCACTTCGGCCACTTCCACCCCGTCGAGTCCCTGCGACAGGGTGCGCGCATCTCCGCCCTGGGCGAGCTTGATGCGCAGACGCACCTCGTTGGCGGAGTCGGCGTAGCGCAGTGCGTCCTCGTAGGAAATCTCGCCAGCCTGGTAGAGCTCGAACAGGGCCTGGTCGAAGGTCTTCATGCCGAGGTTGGTCGACTCCTTCATCACCTCTTTCAGCTTGTGGATCTCGCCATCGCGGATGTAGTCCTGCACCAGCGGCGTACCCAGCATGACCTCCATCGCCACGCGGCGGCCCTTGCCGTCGGGCGTGGGGATAAGCTGCTGTGCGACGACGCCCTTGAGGTTGAGCGAAAGATCCATCAGCAGCTGGCTGCGTCGGTCTTCGGGGAAGAAGTTGATGATGCGGTCCATCGCCTGGTTGGCGTTGTTCGCATGCAGGGTGCACAGGACCAGGTGGCCGGTCTCGGCGAAGGCGATGGCGTGATCCATGCCCTCGCGCGTGCGCACCTCGCCGATCATGATCACGTCAGGCGCTTGGCGCAGGGTGTTCTTGAGCGCGTTCTCCCAGCTGTCGGTGTCGATGCCCACCTCGCGCTGGGTGATGATGCAGCCGGCGTGCTTGTGCACGAATTCGATCGGGTCCTCGATCGTGATGATGTGCCCGGTCGAGTTCTGGTTGCGGTAGCCGATCATCGCCGCCAGCGAGGTCGACTTGCCGGTGCCGGTGGCGCCAACGAAGATCACGATGCCGCGCTTGGTCATCGCCAGCGTCTTGATGATCGGCGGCAGGTTCAGCTCTTCGATACTGGGGATGTGCGTCTCGATCCGGCGCAGCACCATGCCGACCTGGTTGCGCTGGTAGAAGCACGAGATGCGGAAGCGGCCGACGCCCGAGACGCCGATTGCGAAGTTGCACTCGTGGGTCTTCTCGAACTCCTCGCGCTGCGGCGGGGTCATCACGTTGAGCACCAGATCGCGCGCCTGCTGCGGGGTGAGCGGGTTCTGGGTGATCGGCGAGATCTTGCCGTGGACCTTGATCGACGGCGGCATGCCGGCCGTGATGAACAGGTCCGAGGCCTTCTGATGGGCCATCAGCTTGAGGAACGAGGTGAAATCGATGCTGCTCATGACGATCCTCCGGGATCCCGTCTCGCGCCGCGACCGCAAGCGGTCGGCGGCGCATCAATATTCGCGTCCGCTCAGTCGAACAGGCGCTTGTCCTTGGCGTATTCCCTGGCGGACGGACGCGTGATCAGGCCGCGCTTCACCAGGTCCTGCAGATGCTGGTCCAGCGTCTGCATGCCGTACTGCTGGCCGGTCTGGATGGCCGAATACATCTGCGCGACCTTGTCCTCGCGGATCAGGTTCCGGATCGCAGGCATGCCGACCATGATTTCCCAGGCTGCGGTACGTCCGCCGCCGACCTTCTTGAGCAGCGACTGCGAGATCACCGCGCGCAGCGATTCGGACAGCATCGAGCGCACCATCGGCTTCTCTCCCGAGGGGAAGACGTCGATGATGCGGTCGATGGTCTTGGCCGCGCTCGAGGTGTGCAGCGTGCCGAAGACCAGGTGGCCGGTTTCCGCGGCCGTGAGCGCCAGGCGGATGGTTTCCAGATCTCGCAACTCGCCGACCAGGATGTAGTCGGGATCCTCGCGCAGCGCCGAGCGCAACGCCTCGTTGAAGCCGTGCGTATCGCGATGCACCTCGCGCTGGTTGATCAGGCACTTCTGCGAGGTGTGCACGAATTCGATCGGATCCTCGACCGAGAGGATGTGTGCGTATTCGTTCTTGTTGATGTGGTCGATCATCGCCGCGAGCGTGGTCGACTTGCCCGAACCGGTCGGGCCGGTCACCAGGATCAGGCCCTGCGGCTGGTCGATAAGCTGGCGGAAGATCGGCGGACAGTTCAGATCCTCGAGCGTCAGCACTTCCGAGGGAATGGTGCGGAATACCGCGCCGGCGCCACGGTTCTGGTTGAAGGCGTTGACGCGGAAGCGGGCCAGGCCGGGGATCTCGAACGAGAAGTCGACCTCGAGGAACTCTTCGAAGTCGCGGCGCTGCTTGTCCGACATGATGTCGTAGATCAGCGCATGCACCTGCTTGTGCTCGAGCGCGGGGATGTTGATACGGCGCACATCGCCATCGACGCGGATCATCGGCGGCAATCCCGCGGACAGATGCAGGTCCGACGCCTTGTTCTTGACCGAAAACGCCAACAGTTCGGCGATATCCATGCAGCACCCCTTGATAATGATCCGCGCAGGATACGGATCCGCCGTCCGACTGGCGCCGCCCCTGTCCCCGGCGGCAGTATAGACCCGGACGCGCTGGCCATAACCAGTGCGCGCCGCCCCCGTCCGAAGACACCATCGAGGTGCCCTGCCCGTGTCGACACTCCCCGCCCGCAACGCACTCGACGCGGTGCTCGCGCGCCTGCGGAAAGCGGCGGCCGACGCGTCGCGGCCGCAGCCCCCGCGCCTGCTCGCTGTCGGCAAGCGGCACCCGGCCGAAGCCATCGCCGCGCTCGCGGCCGCGGGCCAGCGCGCATTCGGCGAGAACTATGTCCAGGAGGCCGCCGGCAAGATCGAAGCCCTGGCCGGACTGGATCTGGAATGGCACCTGATCGGCCACCTGCAGTCGAACAAGGCGAAACAGGCGGCCGCGCTGTTCGACTGGGTGCAGACCGTCGACAGGATGAAACTGGTCGACGCACTGTCCGCGCACCGGCCGGCTGCGCGCGGCGCTCTGAACGTGCTGGTGCAGGTCAACATCGATGACGAGTCGAGCAAACACGGATGCGCGCCGACCGAAGTGCCGACGCTGGTGGCGGCGATCCGCGCCGCGCCCGGCCTGCGCCTGCGCGGCCTGATGGCGATTCCCGCGCCTCACGCCGAACCATCGCGCCGGCGCGAGGCGTTCGCGCGCATGCGCCGCCTGTTCGACACGGTGGCCGGACAGGATCCCGCCATCGACACACTGTCGATGGGCATGAGCGACGACCTGGAGCTGGCGATCGCCGAAGGCGCGACGATGGTCCGCGTCGGGACTGCGCTGTTCGGTGCGCGCCTATCGCGCTGAGCGTCGCGGATGCGTCGGCTACCATCGACGCAGCTTCTTCTCCGGTACCGCCATGACCCAGACCATTGCTCCTTCCGATGCGCCCATCGTCTTCATCGGTGGCGGCAACATGGCGCGCAGCCTGATCGGTGGCCTGGTCGCGCGTGGCGGCGATGCCGCTTCGGTGCGCGTCGTCGATCCGAACCCCGACACACGCGAGGCGCTGGCCCGCGACTTCGGCGTGGCGACCTATGCCGACGCGGCCGATGCAGTGGCCGGGGCCGGTACCTGGGTGCTGGCGACCAAACCCCAGGTCATGCGCAGCGTCTGCGAGAGCCTGGCCGATCAGGCGCGTGCGAGCCGCCCGCTGGTGATGTCGGTCGCGGCCGGCATCACCTCCGACCAGCTCGACCGTTGGCTGGGGGGCAATGCGGCCGTCGTGCGCACGATGCCCAACACGCCGGCCCTGCTGGGCGCCGGCGTGACCGGGTTGTATGCGAATGCGCGCGTCGACGAGGCCGGGCGCGCCCGCGCCCAGGCGCTGCTCGAAAGCGCCGGAACCACCGTATGGATCGACGACGAAGCACGCATGGACGCGGTGACCGCCGTGTCCGGCAGCGGACCGGCCTATGTGTTCCTCCTCGCCGAGGCGATGGAAGACGCGGCGGTTGCGCAGGGCCTGCCAGCTGCCGATGCGCGCACGCTGGTACTGCAGACCGTACTGGGTGCCGCGCGGATGCTGGTCGAATCCGGGCAAGCGCCCGCCGAACTGCGTCGCCAGGTCACCTCGCCGGGCGGCACCACCCATGCGGCGGTCGAAACCTTCGAGGCGGGCGGCCTGCGCGTCCTGGTCGCCGAAGCGATCGACAACGCCGCGCGCCGCGGGGGCGAACTCTCGGCCGCCAATGACTGAGGGCGCGCGCCTTCCGGTCGCGATGCTCGCGCTGCTGGTCACTGCCTGCGGGCAGGCGCCGTCGCAGGCGGAGGTCGCCGCCGCGGCGACGAATGCAGCGATGCCGGCCCGGGCCACGACCGGCGAGCTGGAGGTGCTGGGGAGCGTGGTGCCGACCGCAGGCCTGAGCGCCCCGGTGGCCACTCGCTACCGGATCGAACCGGCGCGGGATCGCGCGCTCGTGCTGGTCAGCGTCCGACGCGGCGACGCCGCAACACCCGCGCGCGTCCGCGGCGAAGCCCGCGACCTGCGCGGCGTGCGTCAGGTCCTCGAGTTCGACGCGGTGGACGTGGATGGCGCCACCGAATACGTCGCGACCGCACGCGTGGAAGGTCCGGACACGCTGCGCCTGGATCTGCGGGTCGCCACCGACGATGGCGAACGGGTCAACTTGCGCTTCAGCCGCGACATCGGGCGCTGACGCGCGCGGCCGGTCGGGTTGCGCCCGAGCGGTTTCAATCGGTGGCGGCAGCGCTCGCCACGGATTCAGCCCGGCCAGCGCGGCAACCAACCGCCACGGACAACAGCCGCAGCAGTAGCGCCGATCCGGCGTGGCGCGGAAAGCCGGCGTCCGCCGCACCACCCGCCACGGCTTGCGCCGCGCCCTGCTGCTGCCGTCAGTAGGCGACGCTGAAACGCTCGCGCAGATGCGCGGGACGTTCGATCTCGTCGGCAAAGGCGATCGCGTAGTCCTCCATCGAGATCGCGCTGTTGCCTGCAGCGTCGACCAGCAGTGCATCCCCACCGAGGCGGAACGCACCGGTGCGCGCGCCGGGTTCGAAACTGGCAGCCGGCGAAACGAAGGTCCAGTCGATGTCGTCAGCGCGGCGCAGCGCGTCGAGAAACACACGGCCTGCCGCGGCTTCGGCCTTGTAGGCCGGCGGGAACTCGGGCGTATCGATCAGCGCGACGCCAGGCGCGACCTCCAGGCTGCCGGCGCCGCCGACGACGAGCAGGCGCGGTACGCCGGCGCGGCGCACGGCCTCGAGCAACACCTCGGCGGTCGGTCCGCCATCGAACCGGGCGGCGCTCACGACGACGTCGTGTCCCTGCAGCAAGGGCACAAGGGCATCAGCGCGCGAGGCGTCGGCCGAATGCAGGCTCAGGCCGGCCTCGGCAGGCGTGTCGGCGGTGTTGCGGGCGATGCCGGTGACGCGATGACCACGCGCGAGCAGTTCGCTGGCGATACGCGAGCCCGCGCGTCCGGTGATACCGATCAGGGCGATGCGTTGCATGGGAAGCTCCGCGATGTGGGGACGTCCATGCTAGGCGCGAAGCTGCGACCGCGAATGGCCGCCGGTGCAACCCACCGTTGCGGCCGGCGCTACGCGGCGCGGCGCGAGCTCTGCGCCCAGTTGCGGATGATGGACGCGATCGCGGCCACGCCATCGGTCAGCGCGGCAGGCCCGGGCTGCAGGATCAGCGGGGACTTGATTTCGTGCAGCTCGCCGTCGCGGACGGCCGGAATCGAGTCCCATCCCGGGCGCGCGGCGACGCGTTCGGGGCGGAACTTCTTGCCGCACCAGGAGCCCAGGATGATGTCGGGCGAACGCTCGATCACCGGATCGCCAGTGGCGAGGATCCGCGCCCTGGCCAATGACTGGGCGGAGAGCTCGGGAAACACATCGTCACCGCCGGCGATACGGATCAGCTCGGCGACCCAGCGGATGCCGGTGATGATCGGCTCGTCCCATTCCTCGAAGTAGACACGTGGCCGATACGGCAGCTTCGCGGCTTGCGCTTCGATCGCGTCCAGACCGCGGCGCAGGGTGTCGGCATAGGCGTCGGCGCGCGGACCCACGCCGACCAGGGCGCCGAGCCGGCGCACGTAGTCGACGATGCCGTCGACGCTGCGGTGGTTGCTGATCCACACCTCCACGCCACGGCGGACCAGCTCGGCGGCGATATCGGCCTGGATGTCGGAGAAACCGACAACGAAATCCGGTTCGAGCTTGAGGATCTCGTCGATCTTCGCGCTGGTGAAGGCGCTGACCTTGGGCTTTTCCCGGCGTGCCTGCGGCGGACGCACGGTGAAACCGCTGATGCCGACGATGCGGTGCTGTTCGCCGAGTGCGTAGAGGACTTCGGTGGGTTCTTCGGTCAGGCAGACGATGCGGCGCGGGCCGGCTGTCACGGATACAGCATCCGCTTGCGGCAGTCCCCCGCGAGATCGCAATCGTAGAGCCAGCGCTCGTGCAGGCGGTACTGCGCGCCGTACCAGAACTCCATGCGATCGGGGCGCACGCGCAGTCCCGACCAGCGCGGCGGCCTGGGCACGTCGCGACCTTCGAACTCACGCTCCACTTCCTCCAGCCGCCGGTTGAAAACCTCGCGGCTTTCGAGTTCCTCCGACTGTCTCGACGCCCACGCGCCGATCTGGCTGCCGCGCGGACGCGAGGCGAAATACGCATCGGCCTCTTCGTCGGAGACGATCACCACCGGCCCCTCGATCCGCACCTGCACGCCCTCACGCACGCGCGGCCAGTGGAACAGCAGCGCGGCGTGCGGATTCTCCTGCAGCTCGCGGCCCTTGCGCCCGTCGAGATGGGTGTAGAACACGAAGCCGCGTTCGTCCCAGGCCTTGAGCAGCACGGTGCGCGCGGAAGGACGCCCATCCAGGGCGGCGGTCGCGACGGTCATCGCGGTGCGATCGGGCTCGCCCGCGACGAGCGCCTCGTCGAACAGGGCGGCGAAGGTGTCGAGGGCTTCGGACAGCTGGGTGGTGGTCGCGGTGCTCATGCCCCCGATGATCGCCCCAGCCCGCCGCGATGTCGAACCGCGGCGCAGCACGGCGTGGCCGCGGTACAGGGCCGTGACTGCACCCCCGGCTGCACCCGGGCGGTGCGCCGCGCGTGCTCGGCATCCGCGGCCTGCAGGACATCGCCAAATCCACGCTCGCCGGCCAGATCGTGAGCGCCGCCGCGAGCGGCGGCCGGCGGCGGGATGCGCATGGGATCCGCGCTATCGCCGGACTGGAACAGCACGGCCGGCCCGAGAAAGGCCGGCCGTGTCCATGGCCTTCGACAACCCGGAATCAGCGCGGCAGTTGCAGGCGGGTGCGATGGAAATCGCTGGGCGCGCCGGCGTCGCGCGCGAAGTACAGTTCGCCGCGCTCCCACAGCACGGTGGGATGGAACTCGTCGGCCGCGGTGTTGACGCAAGGCCCGAGGTTGACCGCCTCGCCGAACTGGCCGCGCACCATCCGACTCACGTACAGATCGCCCCAGCCGTGACCCTGGTCGTCGAGGCCGTCGTCCGGTCGGTCCAGGCGCACGAACAGCAGGGTCCGCCCGTCGGGCGAGATCTCGGGATTGAACTCCCAGCGCCCCGGCGTATTGACGCCGGGACCGAGCAATTCCGGCGCGCCGTAGCTGCCGTCGCGTCGACGCTGGCTGCGCCAGATCTGCACGTCCTCGGTGGGGACCGGTGCCTTGACCCGGGCGAAGTAGAGGTTGCCGAGCAGATCGACGCTCGGATACAGCTCGTCGTAGCCGTCGGCATTGACCTCGCGCCCCAGGTGTTCGGGCGTGCCCCAACCCCTAGGCGTGCGCCGCACCATCCACAGGTCCATGTCGGCGCGCGCCTCGCCCGCCACCGGCCGCATCGAGGAGAAGAACATCGCCGTGCCCAGCGGCGCGACGAACGGGTCCATGTCGGCGTGCTGGCCCGAGAACGGCACGACGGTCGGCGTCGACCAGCGCCCGCCAGGCAGCCGGTGGGCGCTGCGGATCTCGGCGCGTTCGCGCGTGCCCGGCCACCAGCCCTGGCTGTGCGACCAGAACGCCCGGGTCCGGGTGGGGTCGAAGCTCAGCCGCCACTGCCAACTGTCGGGCAGGGAAATGGTTCCGGGGGCGAAGACCTCGGTGGCGGGGCATTGACCGGGCGATGCCTGGGTGCCGCGCGCGTGCGCGGTGCCCGTGGGCAGGCCGAAGGTGAGGGCGAGGGCGGCGGCCAGCAATGCGATGCGGTGCGACATGGGCGGCTCCAGGAGAAGGGGAACCAGGCCAGTGGACGCGCCTGCCGGGTGCAACGCAAAGTTGTTGTGACCAACCGTCCGGATCGCGGGACGAGCGTGTCGCACACGGTTGCAGGCGCCTGCCGGAGGTTCCAGCATGCGCTCCTATGCAGCTGCGTCCCTGGCCAACCCTGCTCGCGGTGTCCGCCTGGTGGACGCTGTACGGGCTCGTCACCGCCAGCCAGTGGCTGAGCATGGAGGCTGCCGACGGCCAGGTGATGGCGCCGGCGCAGGCCGTGCGCCTGGCGCTGGCCTCGGCCTGGCTGTGGATTCCGCTGAGCATGCTGCTGCTGTGGAGCGTGCGCCGCTATCCGCTCGAGCGCGGCCGGCTGGGGCGCTCGCTGCCGGTGCTGCTGGCCATGGTCCTGCTGCTGGTGCTGCTGCGGGCGTTGGCGGTGATCGTGCTCAACCCCTGGGTGGGCTGGTACCACGCGCCGCCGCGGCCGCTGGAGGTCCTGCTCACCAGCCTGGCCAACAACTTCCTGCTGCTGTGGCTGATGGTCGGCGCGGCGCATGCGCTGCTGTACGCGGCGCGGGCGCGCCAGCGCGAACGCCATGCCGAGCAGCTGCAGGCAGCGCTGGTGGAGGCGCGCCTGCAGGTGCTGGCTTCGCAGCTCAACCCGCACTTCATGTTCAACGCGCTCAACTCCATCGCCGAGGTGGTGCACCAGGACCCCGCGGTCGCCGACCGCATGCTGGTGGCGCTGGGCGAACTGCTGCGCAGCAGCCTGGAGCGCCAGTCCGCGTCGTTGGTGCCGCTGCGCGATGAGTTGGGGCTGCTGCGCCACTACCTGGACATCGAGAGCCTGCGCCTGGGCGAACGCCTGCGGGTGGAATGGGACGTGGCGGAGGAGGCAGGCGAGGCGCCGGTGCCGCCGCTGATGCTGCAGCCGCTGGCGGAGAACGCGATCGTGCATGCCCTGGCCCTGCGCCTGTCGCCGGGGACGCTGCGGGTCGAGGCGCGGCTGGAAGGCGAGCGCCTGCACCTGGCGATCGCCGACGACGGCGGCCATGAAGCGGCGACCGCGCGCCATGGCAGCGGCCTGGCCAACCTGCGCGCGCGCCTGCGCCAGCTCTATGGTGACGGCGAATGGCTGCGCCTGGAGCGCAACCGGCAGGGCGGCACCACCGCCAGCATCCGCGTGCCTCTCTGCCGTGCGGCCATGAGCGCGGCGACGTGAGCGCGGCGACGTGAGCACGCGGGCGCTGCGCGCGGCCATCGTCGACGACGAGCTGCTGGCGCGGCAGCGGCTGCTGCGCATGCTCGGCGAACTGGGCGGGGTCGACGTGGTCGGCTGCTATGGCGACGGCCACCAGGCGCTGGAGGGGCTGGCGGCGCGGCCAGCGGACGTGTTGTTCCTGGACATCCGGATGCCGCAGCTGGACGGCTTCCAGCTGATCGAGCTGCTGCCGGCGAAACGCCCGCTGGTGGTGTTCGTCAGTGCCTACGGCGAGCGCGCGCTGGATGCGTTCGCGGTCGAAGCGGTGGACTACCTGGTCAAGCCGCTGTCGCCACTGCGCCTGCGCGACGCGCTCGCCCGCGTGCGCGCCTGGCGCGGGCGGCTCGATCCGCCCGCGCCGGTGGCGCAAGCCGGCGCGCGCTATCCCGAACGCCTGGCCGTGCCTGATGGCGAGCGCGTGCGAATGGTGCCGGTGGAGCAGATCAGCATGCTGGTGGCGCAGGGCAACTACGTGGAGCTGGTGCTGCCCGCGCGCAGGCTGCTGCTGCGCGAGCCCCTCTCGGCGCTGGTGGCGCGGCTGGACCCGGCGCGCTTCGTCCGCGTCCACCGTTCGCGCGCGGTGCGGGTGGACCTGATCGAGCAGGTGGAGCCCTATGGCGCCGGCCAGTACTGGCTGCGCCTGCGCGATGGCACCTGCCTGGCCAGCGGCCGCAGCTACCGCCACGCGCTGCGCGAGGTGCTGGGCCTGCGCGCCTGAGCGCGCGCCGGTCAGTCCGTGGCCAGCCGCGCGGGCGGGTCGAAGGGAATGGTGTCGGGCGCGATCGCGCCGCCGCTGAGCTCATTGCCTGGTCCACGATCCGGTCGGTGGGCGTGATCTTCTCCACCGGCACGATCTCCAGGTCCGCACGTCGGCTTGGGCGTGTCGGCACGTGGACCGCAGCAGTTCGCGGCCAGTGCCCTGCTCGCGGACCACCCGGGTGACGAAACCCACCGACTTCATCCGGCTGCGCGCGAAGTCGATCCGCACCACGCGCTGGGTGACGTCGGGCCTGGTCTGCAGGATGTCGAGCAGCTTGCACGCTGGAATAATTGATGTTGGCCAGCGGGATGCGCTGCACCGGCGCCTCCAGCCAGGACAGCAGGCGCCGGCCGACCACGTGTCGTGCCAGCCAGCCCAGCCCAGCATCAGGATCAGGATCAGCACCAGGGTGGCGGCGATGGCCATGGTGGGTATCGTGCCCTCATGTCCACGGCTTCCGCTTCCGGCCCATGGCCCGAGACCCTCGTCGGACGGCTGCTCGCCAGGCTGCGCCCGGGCGATGCGCCGCGCGTGTTCGGCATCAGCGGCCTGCAGGGCACCGGCAAATCCACGCTCGCCGGCCAGATCGTGAGCACCGCCGCCGCGCGCGGGCTGCGCGCCGCGGTCCTGTCGCTCGACGATCTGTATCTGGATCGCGGCGCGCGCCTTGCACTGGCCCGCGACGTCCATCCCCTGCTCGCGACCCGCGGCCCACCCGGCACGCACGAGGTCGCGCTCGGCCTTTCGATCATCGATGCGGTGCGTGGGCACGCGCAGACCCGGCTCCCGCGCTTCGACAAGCTCGGCGACCGCCGCCTGCCCGAAGGCGCCTGGCCACGGGTCCATGGGCTCGACCTGCTGGTCTTCGAAGGCTGGTGCCTCGGCGCGACGGCGCAGGACGACGCGGCGCTCGCCGCGCCGCTCAATGCCCTCGAGCGTGACGAGGATGCGGAAGGCGTGTGGCGCCGCTGGTGCAACGCCGCCCTCGCCCGCGACTATCCGCCCCTCTGGGGGGCCATCGACACACTGGCCTTCCTGCAGCCGCCCGGCTTCGAGGTCGTGCCGGAATGGCGCTGGCAACAGGAGCGATCCCTGCAGCAAGCCGCGCCGGGCATCCGCGGCATGGACCGGGCGCAGATCGCCCGGTTCGTGCAGCACTACGAGCGGGTCAGCCGGCGGGCATTGCAGACCCTGCCGATGTCGGCCGATGTCGTGGTCAGGCTCGATGCGCAGCGGCGGATCCTCGCCATGGAGTGATGCCGGGCGCGCCAGGGGCGCGCCGGGGCGTGGGCTCCGGGACGCGAGCCTGGTGCGGCCATATTTCCTCCGGCCCGCACCCATGTGACCAGGTCGGCAGGTCGCACGGCTTCGACGCCGGGCCTGCGTCTCCAGCCGTCGGCAGCCACGGCCCGCTGCTAGCATGCGGCCATGCACTCCGCCCCCAACCTCGTGCTCGTCGGACCGATGGGCGCCGGCAAATCGTCGATCGGACGCCGGATCGCCGCGCGCTTCGGCCTGGCGTTCGTCGACATCGACCAGGAGATCGAGCAGCGCACCGGCGCACGCATCTCGATGATCTTCGAGTGCGAGGGCGAAGCCGGATTCCGCGCACGCGAGCGCGCAACGCTGGCCGACATCCTCGTCGGCTCCCGCCAGGTGATCGCCACCGGCGGCGGCGCGGTGCTCGATCCCGGCAACCGCAGCCTGCTCCGCGCCCGCGGATTCGTCGTGCACATGCATGCGGATATCGACACCCAGCTCACCCGCCTGGCCCGCGACCGTACCCGTCCGCTGCTCGCGGGTGACAACCCGGTGGAGGTCCTGCGCCGGCTCGCAGCCGAGCGTGCGCCGCTGTATGCAGAGTGTGCGCACCTGCGCTTCGATACCGGGCCGCACGCCTGCAACGAAGCCACGGCGCAGCTTGGCCATCTGATCGAAACCCACTGGCAGCCACCCGCCGACCCCGCCGACCCGGACGCCTCCGTCGTCGCGTCCGCCGGCGCCGCGTCCAGCCCCGTCCCATGAGCCGGCCTGGCGACCTGCGCCAGCGGCCTCCATCCTGCCCGCACCCATGACCCACCCCACCCGAGAAGTCGCCGTCGCTGGCGACCCGCCTTACACCATCCACATCGGCCCGGACCTGCTCGACGACGGTGCATTGCTGGCCCGGCCGCTGCGCGGTCGCGACGCGATGATCGTCAGCGACGCGCATGTGGCGCCCCTCTACGCCGACCGCGTCGCCGCCGCGCTGCAGGCCGCGCGCCCGGACCTGCGCATCCACCGCCATGTATTGCCGCCGGGCGAGGCATCGAAGACGCTGGCCAGCTTCGCCGAGGTCACCACGGCGCTGGCCGAGGCGCGCATGCGCCGCGACGCGACGCTGTTCGCACTCGGTGGCGGCGTCATCGGCGATCTCGCCGGCTTCGCCGCGGCCTGCTGGATGCGCGGCATCGACTGCGTGCAGCTGCCCACCACGCTGCTGGCGATGGTGGATTCATCGGTTGGCGGCAAGACCGCGGTGGACCTGCCACAGGGCAAGAACCTGGTCGGCGCGTTCCATCCGCCGCGCGCGGTGATCGCCGATACCGCGGCGCTGCGCTCCCTGCCCGCACGCGAGTTGCGGGCCGGCCTTGCCGAAGTGGTGAAGTACGGCGCGCTCGGCGATGCGGATTTCCTCGACTGGCTCGATGCCCACGCCGATGCACTGCTGGCGATGGACGATGCGACGCTGTCCGAGGCCATCGCCCGCAGCTGCGCGCACAAGGCAGCGATCGTCGCGCGCGATCCCTTCGAACACGGCGAGCGCGCCCTGCTGAATCTCGGTCACACCTTCGGTCATGCGATCGAGACCGAGCAGGGCTACGGCGGCGTGAATCATGGCGAAGCGGTGGCGATCGGCATGGTGCTGGCCGCGCGGCTGTCGGCAATGCTGGGCCTGGCCCCTGCCGCCGACACGCAGCGCCTGCGCGACCTGCTGCTGCGCCTGCAGTTGCCCGTCGAGGTGCCGCCCGGCCTCGACGCCGGGCGCCTGCTCGCCCACATGCGCCTCGACAAGAAGGCCGTGGCCGGCGGGCTGCGCTTCGTCCTCTGGCGTGGCGCGGGGCGCGCGGAAGTACTGGGCGACGTGCCCGAAGCGGCAGTGCTTTCGGTCCTGCAGACGGGCTGAACACCGCACGCCGTACAATCGCGGACATGCGCCTGTACCTGCAACAACGCCCCCAAGGTGCCGAATCCCCGCGGTTCGTGCAGCTGAGCCTGCAGCCCGACCTGCTGGGCGGCTGGACGCTGCTGCGCGAGAGCGGACAGGTCGGCGGCCGCAGCACGCTGCGGCGCGACCTGTTCCTCGACCAGCCCAGCGCGATCAAGGCGCTCGAGGCTGCGCGCGATGCCCAGCTCAAGCGCGGCTTCCAGCTGATGTTCGCCCGCGGCAGCGACGCGCCCGCCTGATCCGGTGCCGCGCGCCCTCCACTTTTTCCAGGGAATCCAGTCCTCGATGTCCTCCGCCGTCCTGCAGAACGATCGTTTCCTCCGCGCACTGCGGCGCGAGCCCGTCGACCGCACCCCCGTCTGGCTGATGCGCCAGGCCGGCCGCTACCTGCCCGAGTACCGCGCATCGCGCAAGGCCGCCGGCAGCTTCCTGGCGATGGCCAAGACGCCCGAGCTCGCCTGCGAGGTCACCCTGCAGCCACTGGCGCGCTTCGACCTGGACGCGGCGATCCTGTTCTCCGACATCCTGACCATCCCCGATGCGATGGGTCTGGAGCTGTATTTCGTCGAAGGCGAAGGCCCGAAGTTCCGCAATCCGGTGCGCGACGCCGCAAGCATCGCCAGGCTCGGCGTGCCGGACATGGAGACCGAGCTGCGTTACGTCATGGACGCGGTGCGGGTGATCCGCCGCGAACTCGGCGGACGCGTGCCGCTGATCGGGTTTTCCGGCAGCCCGTGGACGCTGGCCTGCTACATGGTCGAAGGCGGCGGCAGCAAGGATTTCGCCCGCATCAAGGCGATGGCGCTCAACGATCCCAAGGCGCTGCATGCACTTTTGTCGGTCAATACCGATGCGGTGATCGCCTACCTCGCCGCGCAACGCGCCGCGGGCGCGCAGGCGTTGCAGGTGTTCGACACCTGGGGCGGCGTGCTGTCGCCGGCGATGTACCGCGAATTCTCGCTGCCGTACCTGACCCGCATCGCGCAGGAACTGCAGCGTGGCGACGGCGCTGAGCGCACGCCGTTGATCCTGTTCGGCAAGGGCAATGCCGCGTATCTCGATGAACTCTCGCGTTCGGGGGCCGAAGGCCTGGGCTGCGACTGGCTGATCGAACTCGGCGACGCCGCACGCCGCACGCAGGGCCGCGTCGCGCTGCAGGGCAACCTCGATCCGACCACGCTCTACGGTTCGCCCGATGCGATCCGCGCACAGGTCCGCCACGCGCTCGACAGCTACCGCGATGGCAACGGCGGCTCGCGCGACGGCCACATCTTCAACCTCGGTCACGGCATGTCGCCGGACATGAACCCCGACCACGTCGGGGTGCTGGTCGACGAAGTGCACGCCTACAGCGCGCGCTGAGTCGGCCGCAACGCCACTGCGCGGCAGCCGCTGGCCCCGCGCAGTGCCAGCCAGCACAGCGCCGCGGTGGTGGTGGCGTCGAGTGCAGTGTGTCGATCGAGGACCGGAACACCCGGCGATCCTGCGATATGGGCGAAATGGAGATCGCGCGGCACGTCCGGGCGTGCACGGCGTGCGCCGCATAGACCTCGGTTTGCCGCGAAACGCGGGTTGTCGGCAATCAGCGCGCGGAACACGTCGGCCGGGATCAGGAAGTACATAGTGTCGCGGGCGCTGCGGTCGTGCAGTCGCGCGCGACCGGCCATGACCGCGCAGGCGCCAAAGACGTCACCGGGCCCGTAATCGGCGAAACGCTGATCGACGCCGTCCACATCGGCCGCACACGCGTGCACCAGCCCCTTGAGGTTGAGGAACACATGCGGCGAGGCCTGACCCGCTGCGATCAGCGTGCTGCCCGCAGCGTGGACGCAGAGGTCGACGCTCGCCTGCAGACGGGCACGCCCGGATGCGTCGAGGAGATCGAAGGACGGCTGGTCGAGATCGAGCTCGGGCACGGGTTCCCTGCCTGCACTGTGGCCGAGGCCGCCTCACTCGCGGTAGCCGGCCCCGATCAGCCGCCGGAAACGGCGATCACCGCGTCCGGCGCGCAGGCGAACAGCCGCGCTCCGGCCTCCGGATCGACGCGCCAGCCCCCGGCAAATGCAGTGAACGCAGGCAACACGCCCGAGACCTCATCGAAGCGGAACGCCGGCAGCGGGGGCACGCCCGGCAGGCGAACCACGGGATGCACATGGCCGCCGAGCCGATAGCCGGGCAGCGACGCGGCATCCGCCGGATCGTGGACGAACACGAACGGATCGAACTGCAGCGCGGGGCCGTGCACGTGGATGCCGAGCACCTGCGCGAGCGCCGGCTGCGCGTGCAGCGCCCGATCGTGATTGCCGCTGACGAGTTCAACCGACAGCGTGGCGCGGCCGCGACGCCAGTGGATCCACGCCTCGCGCCATGGCGCGTCGGTCACGGCCGCATGCAGCAGATCGCCGAGCACGAGCAGGCGCGCCGCGCGCGTCGTATCGAGCAGGCGACCGAGCTGCTTCAGATCGTGGGCGGTGCCGCCACTCGGCAGCGCGATGCCGGCGCGGCGGAAGTGATCGCCCTTGCCCAGATGCAGATCGGCGATCGCCAGCAGCGACATCCGCGGCCACCACAATGCACGCCCGGGCAGCAGCACCACCGTTTCGCCGGCCAGGGCGATGGCGAGACTGCCGGGCGCGGACGCCTCAACCACGGTTGCGCTTCTCGAGTTGCGCCGCGGCGCGCTGCACGCGGGTACGCCAGTCCTCGGTGCTGAGCTGGCCGCGCATCGACTCCGCCCACAGCGGAAACGACAGCGGGGTGAACGTCTTCAGCGGATGCAGGTCGAGCTGGCGGCGGCTGCAGTCTTCGAGCGTCTCGCGCAGGCGCACGACCTCGAGCTGGGCGGCGAACACCTCGCGCTCGGCCAGCGCCAGCAGCATGTGGCCCGGGTCGTGCTGGCGCAGCACGTCGAAGATCAGCCCACTGGAGGCCTGCAGCTGCCGCATCGAGCGCGGCGCGCGTCCCGGCAGCGACGGTGGCAGCAGGCCGGCCACGCGGGCGATATCGCGGAACTGGCGCCGGGCGAGTTCCGCGAGGTTGAGGCTCTCGCGCAGGTCTTCGAGCAGGTGCTCCGGCGACAGCAGCGCAGCCACGTCCTCCGCTGCGAGCTCCACCGCCTTCGCAGGCGACAGCACCAGGCCGTAATCGTTGACCGCGAAGGTGAAACTGTTGGGCGTGCGCCTGCCCCAGCGCAGCGACAGCAGGGCCGCCAGGCCTTCGTGCACATGGCGGCCGGCGAAGGGAAACACGAACAGATGCCGCGCGCCGCGTGCGTGCACCCATTCGACCAGCAGCCGTTCCGGCGCCGGCAATGCCGAGAGGTGTCGCTGCAGATCGAGCAGGCGCCTGATCGCGCGGAGCTCGGGCGAGTGGTGCGTGCCGTCGAACACGCGCTCGACCTCGTGCGCCAGGGTGCTCGACAGCGGCATCCGGCCGCCGTTCCACTTCGGCACGGTACCCGTGCCGGCCTTGGCGATGCGCACGTAGGCGGTCATGTCTTCCAGGCGCACCAGCTCGAGGGTGCGGCCGGCGAACTGGAACCTGTCGCCGGCGCGCATCCGTCCGATGAAGCTCTCCTCGACCGCGCCGAGCCCGCCGCCGCGCAGCAGCCGCACCCGCACCGCGCCGTCGCTGGTGATGGTGCCGATCGACAGCCGATGCCGCAGCGCCACGCGGCGATCGGTCACGCGATAGGTCCCGGCTTCGTCGCGCTCGACCCGATGGAAATCCGGGTAATGCGACAGCGCCTGTCCGCCCTGGACGATGAAGTCCAGCACGGCGCGCCAGGCGACATCATCAAGCGCGCGGAAGGCCTGGGTGCCGCGCACCTCGTCCAGCAGCGCCTCGCCGTCGAAGCCGCCGCCGAGCGCCAGCGTGACGCAGTGCTGGGCGAGCACGTCGAGGCTGAGCCGTGGCGCCGGCCGCGATTCGATGCTGCCCTGGGCCACGGCTTCGCGCGCCGCGGCATATTCGACCAGTTCGAGCGCATGGGTCGGCACGCAGACCACGTGACCCGCCTCGCCCGGCCGATGCTTGGCGCGGCCGGCGCGTTGCAGCAGACGCGCGACACCCTTGGGACTGCCGATCTGCAGCACCTGGTCGACGGCGGGAAAATCGACGCCGAGATCGAGGCTGGAGGTCGCGACCACGCAGCGCACGCTGCCATCACGCAGCCCCTGCTCGGCCGCGGCGCGCAACTTCGGGTCCAGCGAACCGTGGTGCAGGGCCAGCGTCTCCGGCGCTTCCGGCCACACCGCCGACAGCGCCCGGTGCCACAGCTCGGCCTGCGAGCGCGTGTTGGCGAACAGCAGACTGGTGCGCTGGCTCATCAGCCGCTCCAGCACGCGCGGCAACTGCGCGAGGCCGAGATGGCCGGCCCACGGGAAGCGCTCGTCCTCGGCCGGCAGCAGCGTGTCGATGGTCAGCACCTTCGGCGCCACGCCGGCAACGGTGGGCGCGGTGGGCAGATGCGGCAGCAACGCATCGCGCGCTTCATCGAGATTGCCGAGCGTCGCCGAGACGCCCCAGATACGGAGCTGCGGATTGAGCCTGCGCAGCCTGGCCAGCGCCAGCTGAAGCAGTACGCCGCGCTTGTTGCCGAGCAGCTCGTGCCACTCGTCGACGATCACGCAGCGCAGTGTCGACAACCTTGGTCCGGCATCGGGATACGACAGCAGCAGCGACAGCGATTCGGGCGTGGTGATCAGCGCATCGAGCTTGCCTTCGCGGGCGAGCCGCTTGTCGCGTGCACTCGCATCACCGGTACGCATGCCGATCTGCCAGTCGAGGCCGAGCGCTTCTATCGGCGTGCGCATCGCGCGCAGCGTATCGCTGGCCAGCGCGCGCAGCGGCGTGATCCACAGCAGCGAAAGATCGCGTGGCATGGCGCGGGCGCGCGTCCGCCGGGTAAGCGGGCGTGCATCGGGCGGCCTGACCCGCCCTTCCGATGAAAGCTCGTCCGCGCTCGACACGGATGGTGCTGCCAGTCGTGTGGCCGCGCGCTTGGTGGTGGCTGCAGGCGAAGTGGCCGCCGCGGCATCGCCCTTCGACCCCACCCGCGCTTTCGACGCCTTGCGCGCGCCTGCTGCCTGGATTGCCAGCGCCTCCAGCAACGGGCCGCCCAGCGCGGCCAGGGTCTTTCCGCTCCCCGTCGGCGTCTGCAGCAGTCCGGATTCGCCAGCGAGATAGCGGCGCCAGACCTCGCGCTGGAATGGCGCCGGCGTCCAGCCCTGCGCGTCGAACCAGGCGCGCAGCGGAGCATCGGGCCCGCGCAGGCGCTTCCTGGTGGACGCCTTCATCGTAGGCGCCCGCGTTCGACTGCGGAGCGCCGCGTTCGCGGGGCTGGCGCGCCCGCATGCGCTGCGCGCGCAGTTCCCTGGATCGTCCGCGACCGACGCGCACCGGCCTGGCCGTACTGGGCGTCATCCGGAAGCAGGGACAACGCCGCGCAGGCCAGGCGCACCGACGCAAAGCCCGCCCGGATCACCGCGCCAGCGCCTTCAAGGTCTCGAGCCGGTCGGCTTCGGCCATCGGCTTGTCGTG
This sequence comes from Luteimonas sp. 100069, assembly GCF_003813845.1. Lineage (NCBI taxonomy): Bacteria > Pseudomonadati > Pseudomonadota > Gammaproteobacteria > Lysobacterales > Lysobacteraceae > Luteimonas > Luteimonas sp. 100069. The sequence goes on along the minus strand of NZ_RPFN01000001.1, from coordinate 473,567 downwards.
GCGCCAGCGCAGGATCCGCGGGAAGCGCACCGCGATGCCGGACTTGTGCCGCTTCGAGACATTGACCGCCTCGAACCCGAGTTCGAAGACGTGATGGGCGCGGACCGAACGCACCGGGCCGAAGCGTTCGAGCGTATGCGCGCGAATCCACTTGTCGAGCGCGAGGATCTCGCGGTCGTCCAGACCCGAATAGGCCTTTGCCACCGGCACCAGTGCGTCCCCGTCCCACAGGCCGAAGGTGTAGTCGGTGTAGAGCGTGCTGCGCCGGCCGTGCCCGGCCTGGGCGTAGAGCAACACCGCATCGATGGTCAGCGGATCGATCTTCCATTTCCACCAGTCGCCCCGTCTTCGCCCGGCCTGGTAGGGCGCTTGCGCACGCTTGAGCATCAAGCCTTCGACGCCCAGATCGCGGGCGTCTTCGCGCAAGCGCGCGGCATCGGCCCAGGTGGCAGCCTCGACGCGCGGCGAGACCACGATGCGCGGGTCGCCGTGCGCGGCGATCAACGCCTCCAATGCGGCGCGGCGTTCGTGCTGCGGTCGATCGCGCCAGTCCTCGCCGGCCAGTTCCAGCAGATCGTAGACCTGCACCCGCACCGGCGTGTCGGCCAGCGTCTTCGGCCCCGGCTTGAGCCGCTGGATGCGGGTCTGCAGCGCAGTGAACGGCAGCGGCATGGCGTCGTCCGCGCGCCAGGCCAGCAGCTCGCCGTCGAGCACCGTGCCATCAGGCAGCGTGGCGGCCGCGGCCTCGATCTCCGGGAACCGCCCATCCAGCCGCTCCTCGCCGCGCGACCACAGGGCCACTTCGCCATCGCGGCGCAGCAGCTGCAGGCGGATACCGTCCCACTTCCACTCCAGCAGCCAGTCGTCGATCGGTCCGAGCGCTCGGGCGACGGCACCGGGATCGTTGGCGAGCGCGACGGCGGCGGGGGCCGGCTCATCCGCCGCAGGCAGCTCTTCGGTCAGGCCGGCTTCCACGCGCAGCGCCGATTCCAGCGGCGAGGCGAGAAAGAACGGATAGGGCTGCTGGCGATCGCCGGGCAGTTCGTCGACGGTGAGCAGATCCCGCAGGAATTCCGGCGTCGGCGACCAGCTGCCGAGCATGCGTTGCGCCAGGCGCGCGATGTCGATACCGGTCAGCTCGGCCAGCGCCTGCTGCACGAGCCGTTGCGACACGCCGACCCGCAACGCGCCGGTCAACAGCTTGTTGAACAACAGGCGCTCGTCGAACCGCAGGCTGCGCCAGGCCTCGACAACCACGCCGCGGCGCATGTCGACATGCTTGTTGGCGATCGGCAGCAGGCGCTGCTCGATCCAGTCGGCCAGCGCGATATCCGGCGCCGCCTCGACCGGATCGTCGAGCAGCAGCGCCAGGGTCTCAGCCAGGTCACCGACCTGGTCGTAACTGTCGTCCACCAGCCAGTCCGGGGTATTCGACTCGACGGCGATCCACTCGCGCAGTTCCCGGGTGTTGGCGATCTTCTGCCGCGCACTGGCGACCTTGCCGCCCGACAGCAGATACAAGGCCCATGCAGCGTCGCGCGGGGGGGCCTCCTCGAAATAGCGGATCAGGGCAGCGCGCTTGTCGAGCGTGGCGGTGCTCTGGTCGAGTTCGCGATAGAGCTGGGCGAAGCGCTTCATGCGCTCGCGCTCCGATTGGCGCGGACATCGGTCGCCCCGACGGCCGCGCGCGCGATGTGCGCTGCCGCTTCCACGCGCGCCCGCGCTCTTTCTGCTGGGCTCGCTTCTGCTGTTGCTCTTGCTATCGACGTCCCGAGCCGTAGAGCGAGCCGAGCACCGCAGCCTGACGCGGCCGTAGAGGCGCCCATGTCCGAGCGCAGCGAGTCTGGGCGCCGTGCCGCGTCAGGCGAGGCGCGCAGGGGACCGGACGGGCGCAGCCCGGCCGGATCGCGTCCGGCGAAAACGGTTCTGCTTACTTTTGACAAGACAAAAGTAAGCCGCGCGCGGAGCCCGTGGAAGCTCCGGGTTTGATGTTCACCAGCCTTGCAAAAAACAAGCCGTCCTTGGCGCGGAGAAAGCAGAGCAGAACCGGTGCAGAGCTTTCGGCCGCTACGCGTGCGCGTTCCTTTTTGAAGGACCGAAAAGGAGCCAGAAAGTCCTTTCGCCGAACGCGATCCGTCGCGACGGAGCCGCGTCGGGTCCCTGCGCCCGGCCAGCGAGGGCACATCGGCAGCTTCACGGTGCCGCAGCCCGAACTCGCTGCGCTCGGACATGGGCGCCTCTACGGCCCTGCCACCCTGCGATGCTCGGGTCGCTTTACGGCTCGGAAGAAGCACGAGCAAAGCAACGGCCAAAGCACAATCAGAAGCCGAAGCCGAAGCCGAAGCCGAAGCCGAAGCCAGGCTGCCAGCCCTCATTCCTCACCTCCGAAATCCGTCCGGAACGCCTCGGCCGCAATTCCGTCCTCGCACAGCGCGCGAATGATCGCGTCGGTGTTGCCGTGGGTCGCGATGACCCGCGACGCACCCGTCTCGCGCACGGTGCGCATCAGGTCGGGCCAGTCGGCGTGGTCGGAGACGACGAAACCGCGGTCGTAATTGCGACGCCGACGATTGCCGCGCAGCCGCATCCAGCCGGACGCGAAGCCCTGCTGGGCACGGCGGAAACGACGGATCCACGGGCTGCCCGCGGCCGAAGGCGGCGCCAGCACCAGCTGGCCTGCGTAGTCGGCCGACCGGTCGGTCTCCACCACCGGGATGGTCTCCACCATCGCGATGCCGGCGCGGCGATAGACCTCCACGCCGGTGGCGACCGCGCCGTGCAGCAGCACCGGCGTATCGGTATGGGCGGCGAGTTCGGCGAGCACGCGCTGGGCCTTGCCGAGGGCATAACAGTAGAGGATCGCCGCCTCGCCGCGTTCGGCGCAGTGGTCGCGCCAGGCGACGATGTCGCGCGCCACCGCCGGGGTGTCGGGCCAGCGATAGATCGGCAGCCCGAACGTAGCCTCGGTGATGAAGGTGTCGCAGCGCACGACCTCGAAGGGATCGCAGGTCGGGTCGTGCTGGCGCTTGTAGTCGCCCGAGGCGACCCAGACCTCGCCTTCGACCTCGACCCGCACCTGCGCCGAGCCCAGCACATGCCCCGCGGGATGCAGCGACACCGTCGCGTCGCCCATCCGGAACGGAACGCCGTACTCGTGCGACACGTAGATCTGCTCGCCCAGCCGCCATTCGAGGATCGGCAGGCCGATGCGCGTAGTGTGGTAGGCGCCCATGCCCGGCCGCGCGTGGTCGCCATGGCCGTGCGTGATCACCGCCCGTGGCACGGGGCGCCAGGGATCGATATGGAAATCGCCGGCGGGGCAGTACAGCCCCTCCGGGCGGAGCTGGATCAGGTCTTGTGAGGCGACGGGCATTCGACGCAGTCTGGTGGCGGGCTTGTGCACGACGCGCCAAGCCTGCCTCCGCGGCGTCGCGGCGATCGAGACGCCCACGACGATGGACCGCGGAGATTCAGCCGCCGCCCCCCGCCCCTGACTTACAGGCCCGCTTCGGGGTCGTCTTCCGCATAGACCGGCCGCCAGCTCGAGGCCAGCGTGTCTGCCAGCATTTCGCCGGTCAACGGTTTGCGCAGGAAGCCGTCGAACCCGGCTGCGCGCGCGCGCACTTCGGCGTCGGCGTCCGCACGCGCGGTCACCGCGACCATCGGATGCACGAAGCCGTGGGCGCGCATCATGCCGGCGAGGGTCAGGCCATCGACACCGGGCAGGTCGAGATCGATCAGGGCCAGATCGAAGCTCCGCGTGGCGATCTCCGAAAGCGCCGCCAGGCCATGCATCACGTGGACCACCGCGTGTCCCTGCGACTGCAGCAGGCCCGCGATGACATCGGCCACGGTCTGGTCGTCCTCCACCAGCAGGATCTCCAGGCCGATCGCGGACGTGATGCGTTCGTGGACTTCGCCGGCACTCGACGGTGGCGGGTCGGTCACCGCCGGCAGTGGCAGGACCACACGGAAGCACGTGCCCGTTCCCGGCTTGCTGTCGACCGAGATATGTCCGCCCATGGCGATGGAGAGCTCCTGGCTGATCGCCAGCCCCAGCCCGCTGCCGCCATAGCGCGAGGCCGTGCGCGCGCCCTCTGCCTGCTCGAAGCGGCGGAACAGCCGGCGGCGCTGCTCGGTACTGAGTCCGGGGCCGGTGTCGCTGACCTCGAACACCAGCGCACCGTCGGCATCGACGCCCACATGCAGGCCCACAGAGCCGCGCTCGGTGAACTTGGTCGCGTTGCCGAGCAGATTCAGCAGGATCTGGCGCACCCGGCCGACATCGCCGTACACCCAGGCCGGCGCCGCATCGTCGATCACGGTGTCGTAGCGCAAGGACTTCTGCCGGACCAGCGGTTCGCAGTGCTGCGCGAGCTCCTGGATCAACCGGGGCAGTTCGAAAGGCTGGGGGTCGAGATCGAGACGACCGGCCTCGATACGCGCCAGGTCCAGTGCGTCGTTGACCAGCCGCATCAGATGGTTGCCCGCACGGCGGATCGATTCGGCGTAGCCGCGCTGGCGGGGGTCGAGCTCGGTATCGAGCAACAGCTCGCTCATGCCCAGCACGCCCGTCATCGGCGTGCGTACCTCGTGGCCGAGCGTCGCGAGGAAACGGCTTTTCGCTTCCGACGCACGTTCGGCCAGTTCGCGCTTGTGCTCGGCCACATGCCAGCTCGCCGTCCGGCGCAGCCGCTGGCGATACGCGGCCGCGGCCACCGCGAGCAGCAGCAGGGCCAGGACCACCATTGCCGCCAGGGCCCAGCGGGTCAGCCACCACGGCGGCGCCTGCCGGATCTCGATGGGATCCAGCGAGGTCCAGTCACCGTCCTCGGTACGCGCTTGGATATGCAGGGTGTAGTGGCCCGGCTCCAGCCCGGGGAACACCCGCTCGGCTGCCGCGTCCGCGCTGACCCATTCGGACTCGTAGCCCTCCAGACGGAACCGGTACTGGTGGACATGCGAGTCGGTGAACGAAAGCAGGCGGGCCACCACGTGCAGGTCCCGGTCGCCATCACGCAATTCGATCGGCTCGCCGGTGGGCAGCTCGATCGTCTCCTCGCCGCGGCGCAGCTCCAGGGTCTCGAGCACCAGCGGCGGTGTCCTGGCCCGCTGCTGCACTTGGTCGGGATGGAACAACAGCAGGCCCTCGGCGGTGCCGATGGCGAAATGTCCGTCCGGCGACCTGCCGATTTCGCGGTCCGAGAACTCCTGGCTCGGCAAGCCATCGCGCACGCCGTAGACGCGGATGCGCGAGCTGGACGGCTGGAAGCGCACAAGACCGCGGGAAGTGGTCATCCACACCGCGCCACTGTCGTCGACCCGCATCCCGCCGGGCGCGACCTGCGGCAACCCCGACGCGCGACCGAACGCACGTCGATACTCGAGCGCAGCCCCATTCCACCGCAGCTCGTCCAGCGTTCCCGCACCTGCGATCCAGACCGAGTCATTGCCATGCACGGTGATGGCACTGACGAGCTGCTGGGGACTTCCGGGAACGAGCGAGAACCGTCGGTCACTGGCGTTCCACCTGTAGACGCCGCCGGTCGTTGCAAGCCAGACCACGCCGTCCGGACCCAATATGCTCTGCCGGAACGCCACCCCCGACGGCACGCCTCTGCCGTCACCGGGACGGACGGCCTCGAGCAGGCGACCATCCGGGGTGCGCCGCTCGATCATCGTCGCGCTCATGAACCACAGCGTGCCATCGGCCTGCTCGACGATCGTGCCGATCTCATGGGCTTCCGACGCCGCTTGCTCACTCAGCTCCCAGCGCTTCACTTCGCGCGTGCGCGGGTCGAAGCGCGCGAGGGTGAAGTTGCATCCGACCCAGACGTGGCCCGTGCTCGTCTCGTGCACCGAGCGGTTGATCTGGTCACCACACACCTGGAGCAGACGGTGGGTGATCGCGCCCGTAGCGGGATCGAGGTGATCGAGCACCCCGCCGTCGCCGACCAGCCAGAGCCCGCCCCCGGCGGCGGGCGAAACGCTCTCGACGAAAGCGTTCGCCACGGTCGTCGGATCGGAGATCCGGCGCTGCAGGACCGTGAAATTGCGCCAGTTCGCCGGCAGGTACCACAGACCCGCATTGCCGCTCGCGAACCACAGGCCACCCTCGCGATCCTCCAGGGCCGATGCCCACGCAGGACGCACCACGCCGCGGCTTGCGACGCTGAACAGCGGGACGTCCACGAGCCGTCCATCCACTTCCCGCGCCAGTCCGCTGCGCGTGTCGAACCACCGCACGCCGTGCCGGTCCTGGACGAGCATGTGCAGCGGGGGCATGCCCAGGACCGGATCCCGCAGCGGTATGGCCTCGGTGACGCCGTCCGCACGTCGGACCAGTCCGCGCCCATGGACGCCGATCCAGAGATTCTCCTGTGCATCGAAGACCAGGCCTTCGACCAGGGCGCCACTGAGGCCAGCTGGCATCTCCAACCGCTGGAAGCGGCCATCAATCCAGCGGGCCACGCCGTGCTTGGTGCCCACCCACAACATGCCGGCGGAATCGGACGCGAGATAGCCGACCGCATTGGACGGCAGGCTGCCGGGATCGGTAGCGTCGGCGACGAAGCGGCGCAGGCTCCCATCGGGCGCCAGTCTGTAGAGACCGGTCTCGCTCATCCCGAACCAGATCGCGCCGTCGGCGGTCGAACTGATCGCCCAGATGTCGTCGGTTCCAATCTCGGCATGGGTGTCATGCCGGTAGTGGGTAAAGCTCTGGCGATCGGCATCCAGCATCGAGAGGCCGCCAAGACGCGTACCCGCCCAGACACGATCCTGCGCATCGACATGCACGGCCCATACGAAGTTGTCGCGCAGGCCATCCTCGGTCCGCCATACGCGGAAGCCCACGCCGTCGTAGCGGGCAAGGCCGTCACGGGTGGCGATCCACAGGTAGCCCTGTCGGTCTTCGGCCAGCGCATTGACGCGATTGGAAGGCAGGCCGTCGATCACGCTGAGCTGACGTGGTTGCGGCAGGCTGAAGGTCGTCGGCGCGTCCGGACGCGCGTACGCCGGGCTCGCGCACACGCACCACCACAGCCCGATCAAGGCAATCCATGCAAAGCGCATTGCGTCCCCAACGCTGGCGCTGGCCGCGCCTCCCTGTCGACGATGCTCGCAACGCTGCGCTACGGATGCAAGCGACGACTGATGGCCCAGTCCCAGGCACGTTCGGCTGGAACGTGCCTAAAATTGGCGCAACCGCCTTGTCGACCGGAGTGCTGTGATGGGATTGGTGCACCGGTTCATTCTCGGATGTGTTCTGCTGCCGGCTGCGGTGAGCGCGGCGGCAGCGCCGGCGCAGTACGCGTTCGATCCCGTCCACACCCGCGTGCAGTTCGCGGTCGACCATGCCGGATTCTCCAAGGCCATCGGCACGGTGTCGGGCACCACAGGCACCCTCGTGTTCGATCCCGACGACTGGACCCTGTCTCGCGTCGAAGCCTCGATTCCAATGGGCCGGGTCGACCTCGGCGACGCCGAGTGGAACCAGGCCACGCTCGCGCGGAACCTGCTAGACGCCGAGCGCTATCCGGTCGCGACCTTCGTTTCCACCCGCGTCGAACCGATCGATGATCAGCGCGCGATCGTGCATGGCGACCTCACCCTGCGTGGCGAAACCCGTCCGGTCGCGCTACAGGTGGTACTCAACGGGCGCAAGCGCCATCCGCTGCCGCCATTCCGCCGCACCGTCGGCTTCTCGGCGACCGCGGCGCTGTCGCGCGCAGACTTCGGCATCGATGCATGGCGTTCGATGATCGGCGATGCGGTCGAGCTGCGGTTGGAGGTCGAGGCCACCCGCAGCCGCGGGGGCGGTAGCGACGTCGAGGCGCCCGAGGACGGCGTGCCGGAGAACGTTCCACCCGAAGGTGCCAGCCCACCGGCGCGGGACGCAACGCCGGCGGCCGCGACCCCGTGACCCTGCGCAACACCGACGAGCGCTGGGGCCCCGTCAGCCAGTCGCTGCATTGGCTGGTGGTGGCGCTGATCCTGGCGACCGGTACCTTGGGCCTGGTGATGGGCGACATGCGCAACGGTCCGTCCAAGATCGAGATCTACGCACTGCACAAATCCCTGGGGCTGACCATCCTCGCCCTGGCGGCGCTGCGCCTCGCATGGCGCATGCACGCCGGGGCGCCGCTGCCGGCACCGGCTACGCCGCGCTGGCAAGGCCGCTTCGCCACTTTCACCCACTGGCTGCTCTACGGGTTGCTGTTCGCGGTTCCACTCAGCGGCTGGACCTTCAACTCGGCCGCGGGCTACCCGCTGCAGTGGTTCAAGCTGTTCAACCTGCCCGCGCTGGTCGCGCGCGATGTCGAGCTGCGCCAGCTCGCCCGCGACCTGCACGAGTGGCTGTTCTGGTCACTGGTCGTCGTTGCGCTGCTGCACGCGTCTGCCGCCGTGTACCACCACCTGGTCCTCCGTGACGACACACTCGGGCGCATGTTGCCGCGCGCCTGGCGACGTCGCGCCGTACCGCCTCCTCTTTCCCAGGACTGACCCCATGCGCATGTTCCGGATACTCATCCCTGTTGCTCTCTCCGCCGCGGTCACCCTGCCCGCGCTCGCAGCCGACTACGTGCAGGCCCCCGGCTCGTCGCTGGCGTTCGCCGGCAAATACCAGGGCGAGACGTTCTCGGGCACCTTCCCCGACTTCCGCACGACGCTGCGCTTCGATCCCGCCGATCTCGGCGCCGGCAAGCTCGCGGTCACGATTCCGCTGGCGACCGCGACGACGCAGAACCCCGACTACGACGGCGAAATGCGCGGCAGCGCGTTCTTCGATGTCTCGAAGTTCGCCAATGCGACCTATACGGCGAGTGGTTTCCGCGATCTGGGCAATGGCCGTTATGCGGCCGACGGCACGCTGGAGCTGCGCGGCGTGCGCAAGCCGGTCACCCTGACCTTCACCTGGACGCCGGGCTCGCGCCCCCTGCTGTCGGGACGGGCCACCGTGCCGCGGCTGGACTTCGGGGTCGGTGGCGGCGAATGGGCCGACACCGCGATGATTCCCGACGAGATCGCGGTCAGCACCCGCCTTCACCTGCAGCCGGCGAACTAGTCCGCCGCGTGCCCAGCCACCGGCGGGCGGTGGCCGCGTCGAAGGGCCAGTCGAGTTCGAGGCCGCTCGCGGCGTCGTGCAGCACCGGAACACGGGCGCCGTAGCGGGCCTCGAGTGCCGCGTCCTCGTCGATGAAGGCGCTCTCGAAATCCGGCGTGCCGGCGGCCGCCAGCACCTCCAGCGCCAGGTCGCACAGATGGCAGTCGTCACGCTGGTAGAGGATCAGGCTCGGTGCATTCATGCGGCGGCGCGTCAGCGCTGGGCGGGATGCGGTCCGTAGAATAACGGCATGGCAGTCAGCACGTTCGACCTCTACAAGATCGGCATCGGGCCGAGTTCCTCCCACACCGTCGGGCCCATGCGCGCCGGCGCGCGCTTCGTGCGGCGCTGGCTCGAGGCGCCGGGACGGTTGCACGACGTCACGCGGATCCGCGCCGAAGTGTTCGGCTCGCTGGCGCTGACCGGGCGCGGCCACGGCACCGACAAGGCCGTGATGATGGGCCTGGAAGGCCACATGCCCAACCGGATCGATCCCGACATCATCCCCGACGCGCTGGCGCGCATCCGAGGCGAGAAGCGTATCCGCCTGGGCGGCAGCCATGAGATCGGCTTCGACGAGAAGTCGGACCTGGTGATGAACAAGCGCCAGAAGCTGCCGTTCCATACCAACGGCATGCGCTTCACCGCCTACGCCGCCGATGGCAGCGTGATCGCCACGCGCGACTACTACTCGGTCGGCGGCGGCTTCGTGGTCAACGAGGACGAGGCGGCCGAGGACCGCATCGTCGCCGACACCACCGATGTACCGCACCCGTTCGCGAGCGGCGACGAACTGATCGCGCGCGCCAATGCCACCGGCCTGAGCATCGCCACGCTGATGCTGGAGAACGAGAAAGTCTGGCGCAGCGAGGACGAGATCCGCGAAGGCCTGCGCGAGCTGTGGACCGCGATGCAGTCCTGCGTGGCGCGTGGGATCCGCCAGACCGGCACCCTCCCCGGCGGCCTGCACGTGACGCGCCGGGCGCCTGCGCTGCACGCGGAACTATCGTCAAAGCCCGAGGCCGGCATGCGCGATCCGCTGACCGTGCTCGACTGGGTGAACCTCTATGCCCTCGCCGTCAACGAAGAGAACGCCGCCGGCGGGCGCGTGGTCACCGCGCCGACCAATGGCGCAGCCGGCATCCTGCCTGCGGTGCTTCACTACTACGACCGCTTCTGCCCCAACTCCACCGAGCAGGGCATCTTCGATTTCCTGCTGACCGCGGCCGCCGTCGGCATCCTCTACAAGGAAAACGCCTCGATCTCCGGCGCCGAGGTCGGCTGCCAGGGAGAGGTGGGCGTGGCCTGCTCGATGGCTGCCGCGGGCCTGACCGCAGCGCTCGGCGGCACGCCGGGCCAGATCGAGAACGCGGCGGAGATCGGCATGGAACACAACCTCGGCCTGACCTGCGATCCGATCGGCGGCCTGGTGCAGATCCCCTGCATCGAACGCAATGCGATGGGCGCGGTCAAGGCCATCAACGCCTCGCGCATGGCCTTCCGCGGCGACGGAAAGCACAAGGTCAGCCTCGACAAGGTCATCAGGACCATGCGCGACACCGGCCGCGACATGCGCGACAAGTACAAGGAAACCTCACGCGGCGGCCTCGCCGTCAACGTGATCGAATGCTGAGACGGTGACGCCGGGCGAGCCGCCGCTCCCGATGGTCGGCTGGCGCGTCGAGGCCCTGGTGATCATCGGCGTGGCGTGATCCCGGCGGCCCCTTGTTCACGCCCAGGGGCTGGCGCAGCGCCCGCGCCGCGATATCGAGCGTCGCCAGCCCCCGCGGATGCTGGCGCCATGGCGCTGCTCCGCTCTCTCGGGGGGCCTTGTTTCTTCATCGCGTGATCGCGCCCGGGCAGATATCCGCGCAGCAGGAACAGCTCGAACACCACCAGTGCGCCGATCACCACCAGGGCGCAGCGGAAGCTGCGCTCAGTCGCTGATCGACAGCGTCAGACTGAACTGCCAGGGCACCGGAGTGGCGACGGGTTCGGGGTCGCGGTGGGGATTGTCGCTGCCCAGCGAGAGGCCGCCACTGAAACCGATCGACATCAGGCCGGTGAAGAAGCTGAAGATCTCGGCGAAATGGGCCAGGAAATCCGGCCCGCCGTTCTTCAGCTCGTCGGTGGCGTGAATGAAGGCCTGGTCGACATTCTGGATGTTGCCATTGCGATCGACGGCAATGAAGCCGCTGCCGTTCTCGTTTTCCAGCAGCACGTTGCCGTCGCGCACCGCCATGTCGAGCACCCGGCCGCCGCCAGCGAATTCCTGGAACGAGAGGTCGCCGCGGGCATTGCTGTCCACGCCGCTGATCTGCACGCCATAGTCGCCATCGGTGATCGTCACCACCGATGCCACGGTGGCGCCGTTGCCGCCCTTGGCCCAGGGCGTGGTTTCGATTGTCACCTTGGTGCCGTCGTCGAGCTGGAACGTGGTCTGGCCCCAGAAATCGAAGGCATGCTTGCCGTCGATCTCGACATGCGGGTCGCCCCAGATGCGGTAGTTCTCGCCCGTGCCCTTGTTGAAGACGATCACCTCGTCGTTGTCGCCGGCGGTGATCCGGTAGTTGTCGTTCTCGAACTGCACGCGACCGTCGCCAGTGCGCCGGGTGCTCGCGGAACCGGGCGCAGCCGGCAACTGGCCATTGACGCTGAGGGAGACGGAAACGCTCAAGGTGTCGGTCACGGGATGCCCCTGGTATGCGACGGGATGACGCCATTCCAGCGCGCCGCGGCGCCCCGCGACATCCGGGCGCGCCCGATCTAGGGTCCGCCCCATAGCCGGCACCCACGCCCGCGCGCGGATCAGGCCGTCGCTGCGCTGATCGCGAGCACATCATCGAGCAGCGCAGCGGCCGTGACCTCGGCCCCGGCCCCCGGCCCCTGGATCACCAGGGGCTGTGCGCTGTAGCGATCGCTGTGGATCGCGACCCGGTTGTCGGTGCCGCTGCCCGCGCACAGCGGATGCGCCGCCGGTAACGCACGCAGTCCGACGGACGCGCCCTGCGCATCGAAGCGACCGACGACGCATAGCCGCGCGCCCGCTGCAGCCGCCGCGACGCGCCTTGCCTCGAGATCCGCGTCGAGCAGATGCAGACAGGCATCGACCGCATCACCGGCAGCGCGGGCAAGCGCTTCGGGCACCAGTGACTCGACCACGACCTCGTGCGCCGGCAAGGCGATTCCCGCAGCGCGCGCCAGGATCAGCAGCTTGCGGCGCACGTCCTCGCCGGACAGGTCCACGCGTGGGTCGGGTTCGGTATAGCCCGAGGCGCGGGCCTGCCGGACCAGCGCCGAGAACGGCCGGCTGCCATCGTGGTGCGCGCACAACCACGCCAACGAACCCGAAAGCACGCCTTCGATGGCGTGGATACGGTCTCCGCCGGCGATCAGCGAACGCAGGCTGCGCAGCAATGGCAGGCCGGCGCCCACCGTGGCGCTGTCGCCGTAGCGGCCGCCGGACGCGCGGGCGTCGTCGATGGCCAGTGCGCGCCCGAGATCGCCACCGGTGCCAAGCTTATTGGCGGTGACCACATGCACACCGCGCGCCAGCCATTCGGGATGCCAGTCGGCAACGGTCTCGCTCGCGGTCGCATCGACGATGATGTCGCCGGGCTTGGGACTCTCGCCCTCCGCCCACGGCGGGAAACCCGCGTGCCGGCGCGCAGCGGCGCGGGCCTGGGCGAGTGCGCCCTGCAGGTCGCCACCACCGGCGATCTGGGTTCTCGAATTGCACAGCCAGGCGATGTCGGGCAACGCAGCGCCTTGGGCGACGAGGCGGCTGTAGCGGGCAACGAACGCCGAACCCACGGTGCCGGTGCCGAGCAGGGCCAGGTGCCCCGGGCGCGGGTGTGGGCCGCGTTCCCGCCACAACGGCACGACCGTACTCATGCTTCAGCGCCCGCGCGGCCGGGACGCGGGGCCGAGTCCAGCACCGCAGTGGCGCGCGCCAGCCCGCTCTCCAGGTCGGCCAGCAGATCGTCCAGCGCCTCGATGCCAACTGACAACCGCAACAGGCCATCGGAGATTCCGGCAGCGCTGCGGGCGTCCGGCGCCATCGCCGCATGGGTCATCGTGGCCGGATGCGCGATCAGGCTTTCCACCCCGCCGAGCGATTCGGCCAGGGTGAACCGTCCCACCCCCTCGACGAAGGCGCGTACCACGTCGGCCTGCGCCACGCCGGGCGCTTCGGCCAGTTCGAACGACAGCATCGCGCCAAAGCCCGATTGCTGGCGCGCGGCGATCGTGTGGCCCGGATGATCGTCCAGCCCGGGGTAATGCACCCTTGCGACGGCTGGATGCGCGTCCAGCAGGGCGACCACGCCGGCAGTGTTCTCCTGGTGCACACGCAGCCGGGCATCGAGCGTGCGCAGGCCGCGCAGGGTCAGGAAGCTGTCGAAGGGAGAGCCGGTGATGCCGAGTGCATTCGCCCACCAAGCCAGCTGCGCGTGCAGGTCGGCATCGCGCGCGATGACCGCGCCGCCGACCACATCGCTATGGCCGTTGATGTACTTGGTGGTCGAATGCAGGACGACATCGGCGCCGAACTCGATCGGGCGCTGCAGGGCCGGCGACAGGAAGGTGTTGTCGACTGCCACCAGGGCGCCGGCGCGGTGCGCTGCCTCGATGACGAAGCGCAGGTCGGTGATGCGCAGCAGCGGGTTGGACGGCGTCTCGATGAGCACCAGCTTCGGCCGCGTCGCGAGCGCGTCGGCGAGGGCGCGCGGATCGGTCAGATCCGCGGTGACCAGTTTGAAATGGCCCTTGCGCGCGAGGGCATCGAACAGGCGCCAGCTGCCGCCGTAGGCATCGTGTGGCACGACCAGGCGATCGCCGGGCTCCAGCAGCGCGTTGAGCACGAGGGTGATCGCGGCCATGCCCGTCGCGGTGACCACCCCACCCGCGCCACCCTCGAGCTCGCTCAATGCGTCGCCGAGCAGATCGCGCGTGGGATTGCCGCTGCGGGTGTAGTCGTACTGCCGCTTCTCGCCGAAGCCGGCAAAGCTGAAGTTGCTCGACAGCACGATCGGCGGCGTCACCGCCCCGAAGGCCGGATCGCGATCGATGCCGGCGCGCACGGCACGGGTGGCGGGATGGCAGGGGGCGCCGGTCGGAACGTGGAAGCTCATGCGGATTCTCCAGGCAGTGGGGCGCGCAGCGCGGCCGCGAGCAGGTTGTCGATGCGATCGGTTTCCTTGAGAAAGGCGTCGTGGCCGAAGCTCGAGCGGAGTACCCGCAGGCGTCCGTTGCCGCCCAGACCTTCGAGCAAGGTCACCGCCTCGGACAGCGGCACCAAGCGGTCGCCCTCGACCGCGATCACCGTGGTCGGCACGTGGACCTGGCGCGGATCGACGCGATGCAGATCGATCGATTCCGACAGGCGCAGCCAGGCATTGACCGGGGTGCGCGCAGCGAATCTGCCGCCGGCGACATCGAGATAGTCCTCCGCCGCCACGCGGACGCGGCCGTTGACGAGCTGCGGCGCGGCGTCGAAACGCTCGGCGAATTCTTCCGGGGTGCGATAGCTCAGCATCGCGAACTGGCGCGCCAGCGCCAGTCCCTGTGCGTCGGCGCATTGCAGCTGGCCCAGCGCCACGGCCTGCCGCTGCAGCGCGCGCCACGCCGCTGCATAGGGATGGGCGCGGTGCGCGCCGCTGACCGCGACCAGCCGCTGCAGCCGTGCCGCATGTCGCACCGCCAGCTGCAGTCCGACCAGCGCGCCATAGGAATAGCCGACGAAGGCATGCAGGCGTGCGATGCCGAGCGCGTCGAGCAGCGCCACGATCGCGTCCGCCTGATCCGCGGTGTCGATCGGCGCGTCGAGTTCGCCATCGGCACCGACGAAGTCGAAGGCCAGCAATCGCAGCTGCGCCGGATCGAGCGTGCGGCCCGGCGCGACCAGGCCCTCCAGCCACCCGGCATCACCATCGGCGGCGTTCGCGGCCAGATGCCGGTTCGCCGAAATGCCGCCGGCAACGAAAACGACGGGCGCCGACGCCGGACCCTGCAGTTCGTAGCGCAGGATCAGGCGCCGGCTGCCCGCATGCCGCATCGGCAAACGCACATCCGCACTGCCGCGAAAGGCCGCGGGCAGTGCGGCGCAGGTGGAGCCAACGCCGAGCGGCCCGGCAGTCTCGTACGTGGGGTCGGTGCGGTGATGGGGGGTATCGACGAGGCTCATGACGCGGCTTCTTCCGGATGGACGGGGCCATCGCGTCGCGCGGAGATCGCCGGAAGCCGCCAATGGGCGGAATGCAATACCGGCATGCGGCCGGCACGGCATCACCATCTTCCGGTGGACACGCAGGTCCCCGCAGGACTTGGCACCGCGATGGACGCCGCGCGATGCGCGGATCCCATCAGGTTGCCCCGGCCTCAAAGGGCCTGTCCCTCAGCCGGTCTCGATGGATGGACGCAGGTTGCCTGCGCCCACGACACAAGTCAATCGCTTCATGCGGATGCAGAGATGGATACTTGCAGCCGCAAGTATCGGGCGGCTCAGAGGGACGCGCCGGCATACTCGGCGGATGCCTCACGCCCGCCACTTCGCAGCCAACTCGCTGACCGCCTGTTCCACCACGCTCGCCAGGCGCCCGCGTGTCCCGCACCGGTGTCTGGCCGGCAACTGCGGCGGGCGGACCGCTGATGCCCTTCGAGGCCGGGCGCTTCTCCGCGCGCTCCGCTGCCTTGCCGGGTCCCCAGGTCACTTGGCGTACGACCGCGGGGCGTTTTCCGTAAGGCGCGCTGTGCCCAGTCGATGACGGCACTTCGACCTATGCCTGCGACCTGCGCCACGTTGCCGCGAGCCCGCGCCTCCATCCCGACCGCCGGCGCCGAGCCCGCCTCCTCGAGGCATCGCTTGGGCATCGCCTGCGTTCTGCTGGCGATCTGCTTGCCGACGCTCGGCCACGCGCAGACGCCAGCGTGGCGCGAGTGGTCGGGCATGCGCACCGCTTCTTCGCCCGCTGCGCCGCCGCCCGCCCCGCAGCGCAGCGCGGGTTTGGCGCCGGTGGGCCTCGAGTTGCGCCCCCACGCCGGCGGCGTCGAGGCCATCGCGGTCAACCGCCTCGCAGGGCCGGTCGAAGTGATGCTGGTTGCCGACGGCGTTCCGCCATCCGCCCACCCGGAACTGCCCGCGCGCGCGATCGTTCCGGGCGGCGGCCGCGTGATCGTTGCCAGTCTGAAGGCCGGCACCGGCGGGGCGCGGCTGCGGCTGCCCGCAGTGCCCGGCCTGCCGACCGCGCGGCCGCGCGATGTCACGTATGTCTATCCGCTGCGCGATGCGCCCGTGCATGTCGGCCAGGGGTATGGCGGCGGTTTCAGCCACGCCGATTCCGAGAACCTGCATGCGGTCGACTTCGCCGTGGCACCTGGCACGCCGGTGCTGGCCGCGCGCGACGGCCTGGTGATGCAGGTCGAATCCGATGCGACCGCGCGCCTGGATCCCCGACTGGGCCATGACCTCGACGACGACCGCGCGCGCGGCAATTTCATCCGCATCCTCCACGACGACGGCACGATGGCGCTTTACGCCCACCTGCAGGCCGGCGGCGTGCTCGTCGGAGCGGGCACGCGGGTGCGTCGCGGCACGGTCATCGGCTTTTCGGGCAATACCGGCCTGAGCGCCGCGCCGCATCTGCACTTCGTGGTACAGGCCAACCGCGGGATGCGCCTGGAATCGCTGCCGTTCCGGATGACGGGACCTGACGGCCCGCTGCGTTTTGCCCGGGTCGGCGTGGACGCCGAGCCCGCCGCGCCCTGAGCCGAGCGCCTGCGGGCGTATAATCGTCGGCTCCCGGATTCCCGATCGCGCGCCCAGCGTGCGCTGCCCGCATGCCTGACGTCGCCACCGAAAGTTCCCGCCGCCGCACGTTCGCGATCATCTCGCACCCCGACGCCGGCAAGACCACGCTGACCGAAAAGCTGCTGCTGTTCGGCGGCGCAATCCAGATGGCCGGCTCGGTGAAGGGCCGCAAGGCCGCCCGCCATGCGACCTCCGACTGGATGGCGCTGGAGAAGGAGCGCGGCATCTCCGTGACCAGCTCGGTGATGCAGTTCCCCTACGAAGGCCGCATCGTCAACCTGCTCGATACGCCGGGCCACGCCGACTTCGGCGAGGACACCTACCGGGTGCTGACCGCGGTCGACAGCGCCTTGATGGTCATCGACGTGGCCAAGGGCGTCGAGGAACGCACGATCAAGCTGATGGAGGTCTGCCGGCTGCGGGACACGCCGATCATGACCTTCATCAACAAGCTCGACCGCGAGGGCAAGGACCCGATCGACCTGCTCGACGAGGTCGAAACCGTGCTCGGCATCCAGTGCGCGCCGGTGACCTGGCCGATCGGCATGGGCCAGCGCCTCAAGGGCGTGGTGCACCTGATCACCGGCGAAGTGCACCTGTACGAGCAGGGTCGCAACTTCACCCGCCAGGACTCGACGATCTTCCCGTCGATCGATGCGCCCGGACTCGCCGAGAAGATCGGCGACAAGATGCTCGCCGACCTGCGCGACGAACTCGAGCTGGTGCAGGGCGCCAGCCACGCCTTCGATCTGGAGGCCTACCGCGACGGACGCCAGACACCGGTCTTCTTCGGCTCGGGCGTCAACAACTTCGGCGTGCAGCCGTTGCTGGATTTCTTCGTCGAACATGCACCGCCGCCGCAACCGCGCCAGACCACCACGCGTGAAGTGGCGCCGCAGGAAGACAAGCTCACCGGCTTCGTGTTCAAGATCCAGGCGAACATGGACCCGATGCACCGCGACCGCGTGGCCTTCATGCGCGTGTGCTCGGGACGGTTCGAGGCCGGCATGAAGGCCTTCCATCCGCGTACTGGCAAGCCGCTCAAGCTGGCCAATGCCCTGACCTTCATGGCCAGCGACCGCGAGATCGCCGCCGAGGCGTATCCGGGCGATGTGATCGGCATTCACAACCACGGCACGATCTCGATCGGCGATACCTTCACCGAAGGCGAGAACATTGCCTTCACCGGCATTCCGAACTTCGCTCCGGAGCTGTTCCGCCGCGCGCGGCTGCGCGACCCGCTCAAGCTCAAGCAACTGCAGAAGGGTCTGGCGCAGCTTTCGGAGGAAGGCGCCACGCAGTTCTTCAAGCCGCTGATGAGCAACGACCTGATTCTCGGCGCAGTCGGCGTGCTGCAGTTCGATGTCGTCGCCTATCGGCTCAAGGACGAGTATGGCGTGGACGCGAGCTTCGAGCCGGTACAGGTCAGCACCGCGCGCTGGATCCGCTGCAGCGACGACCGCAAGCTCGAGGAGTTCCGCGACAAGCATGCGATGAACCTCGCGATCGATGCCGCCGGCCAGCTGGTCTATCTGGCGCCGACGCGGGTCAACCTGCAGCTGGCGCAGGAACGTGCCCCGGGCGTCGAGTTCCTGGCCACGCGCGAGCACGCGCACGCGGTTTCGGCAGACTGACCTCACGCCTGGGCCTACACCGGCGCAAGGCATAATCGGGGGAGTGGTCCCTCCCCCATCGGACGTCATGAACGAATCCACCCTGTCGCTTCGCCGCCGCCGCGAAGAACTCGCCAGCGCGCTGACCCACGGCCTCGGCGCCACCGCCGCGCTGGCGGGTGGCGCGGTACTGATCACCCTGGCCGCGCTCTACGGCAACGCCTGGCAGCTGGGCGCATCGATCGTGTTCGGCGTGTCGTTGCTGCTGCTGTATCTGGCGTCCACGCTGTACCACGCAGTCGAGCACCCCGTGGTCAAGGGCCGGCTCAAGGTCTTCGACCACTGCGCGATCTATCTGCTGATCGCAGGCACCTACACGCCATTCACCCTGATCGGCCTGCGCGGCACGCTCGGCTGGTGGCTGTTCGGCATCATCTGGACCCTGGCAATCGCCGGCGTCGTGTTCAAGCTGTTCTATACCGGGCGCTTCCGCGGCCTGTCGACGGCGATCTACGTCGCGATGGGCTGGCTGGTGGTCGTCGCGATCGTTCCGGTCGCCGCCGCCCTGGACACCTGGACGCTGAGCTGGCTCATCGCCGGCGGCGTGTTCTATACGCTGGGGACCTACTTCTACATGCGCGAATCGATTCCCTATGCGCATGCCATCTGGCACCTGTTCTGCATCGGCGGCAGCGTCTGCCACTACGTCGCGGTGCTCGCCCAGGTCGTGCCGGCGCGTTGACGCGGGGCGAAGGGGCTGCCCCGCTATCATGGCCACGTTGCCCCGACGGAGGTTCGCCATGCATCCGCTCCGCCCAATCGCCATTGTCGCCATTGCCGCCTGCGGACTGGCAGCCTGCTCGCCCGACGCGCCGTCGCCTCCGGAATCGCAGCCGCCAACCCCTGTTGCCGAGCCGTTACCCGAAACGGTGACAGCGCGTTACGACTGCCCCACCGTCGGTATCGTCGAGATCATCCGCGAGGGCCGCTTCGCCCGGGTGCGGATGATCGACGGACGCATCGTCAATCTCGGCGTGATCCAGGGCAGTCAACCGCCGGTATGGTCCGAGGTCGGCCTGCGCTTCATGACCGACCAGGCCGGCGCCGAGCTGTCCCAGGAAGGCGGTCGTACCGTCCGCTGCACGGCCGGCGAGCTGCCCCCGGGTGATCCGCCGGGCTGAGTCGAGCGTGAGCGCGTTCACCCGCAGTAGACCGGTCCGCGTCGACTGTGGATGCCCGCACAGGACCACCACATGACGTCGACGCCCCCCCAGAAAGTCTCCCCGCGCCGCCGATTCGGGCAGCTGACCGCATCGCGTCCCCTGCGCATCAGCGCGCTGGTCGTTTTCGTCGCGATCGTGCTGCTGGTCGTGATGTGGGACTGGAACTGGTTCAAGGGACCGGTCGAGCGGCTGGTCGAAGCCCGTACCGGGCGCGCGCTCGTGATCGGCGGGGATCTGGACGTGGACCTCGGCCGCACCACCACGGTGCGCGCCGATTCGCTGCGCTTCGCGAACGCGGACTGGTCCGAATCGGAGACGATGGCCTCGGCCGACCGGGCGGAGATCCGGATCGAGACCTTCCCGCTGCTGTTCAAGCGCGAAGTGCGCGTGCCCGAGATCCGCCTGGTGAAGCCGATCCTGCTGCTTGAGACAAATCCAGAGGGCGGCGCCGCCAACTGGGACATCGACTTCGGGGACGACAAGGAAGGCGGCACGCCGGCCCAGGTGCGCGGCCTGTGGGTCGACGCGGGCCATCTGCGCTACCTCGACGTGCCCGGACGCACCGACCTGGACGTGCGCCTGAGCAGCCGCGAATCGGCCGAGGCGGGACGCGCACCGGCGATCACCATCGAAGGCGGCGGTAACTGGACAGGCAACGAGTTCACGCTCGAAGGTGTTGTCGAGTCGCTGCTTGCGCTGCAGGACACCGACAAGCCGTATCGCATCGATCTGCGGGCACGTGCCGGCGCCACGCGCGCGCATGTCCGCGGCAGCCTCGTGGCACCGCTGCAGTTGCAGGATTTCGATGTCCAGTTCGCCCTGTCGGGCCGCAACCTCGCGCATCTCTATCCGTTGATCGGCATCGCGATGCCGGACACCCCGCCCTACGCACTGGATGGCCGACTCACCCGCGACGTCGACACGTGGCACTACGACGGCTTCACCGGCAAGGTCGGCCAGAGCGATCTGGGCGGTTCGGCGGCGGTGACGCTGGGCCGCGAGCGTCCGTTCCTCAAGGCCGACCTGGTCTCCAAGCGGCTTGATTTCGACGACCTGGCCGGTTTTGTCGGCGGCGCACCGGACCACGAGGACGGCGACGCGCTCGACCCCGAGCTGGTCGAGCGCGAGCGTCGGCTCGCCGCAAGCGGGCGCGTGATTCCCGATACGCCCTACGACCTGGGCAAGCTGCGCTCCATGGATGCGGACGTGCGACTGCGCGCGCAGCGCATCAATGCACCGGACCTGCCGCTCAACGACATGGACGCGCACCTGCTGCTCGAAGCGGGCCTGGCGCGACTGGACCCCCTCAACTTCGGCGTCGCCGGCGGCGATATCCGCTCGACGATCCGCCTCGACGCCCGCAAGGACACGATCCAGACCCGACTGCAGGCGACCGTGCGGCGGATCGACCTCGGCGGCCTGTTCAAACCCGACACGCTCGCCGGCGACGCCGTCGGGCGCATCGGCGGCGCGTTCAACCTCGTCGGCACCGGCAATTCGGTGGCAGCCATGCTCGGCAGCGCCGATGGCGATGTCGCGGTGGGCATGGGCGCCGGGCGGGTCAGCAACCTGCTGGTGGAGTTGGCCGGCATCGACATCTATGAAGCGCTCAAATACCTGATCGGCAAGGACCAGCAGATCCCCGTGCGGTGCGCGTTCGCCGATTTCGGCGTGCAGGACGGGGTCATGGAAACCCGCGCCCTGGCGTTCGATACCACCGATACCATCATCATCGGCGAAGGCACGATCGACCTCGGCGAGGAGCGGCTCGACCTGCTACTGCGCCCCCGTCCGAAGGACCGCAGCTTCCTCGCACTGCGCACGCCCCTCACGATCGGCGGAAGCTTCTCGCAGCCGAGCTTCCGCCCCGACTTCGCCCGCCTCGGGCTGCGCGGCGCATTGGCCCTGGCGCTCGGTTCCATTGCGCCGCCGGCCGCCCTGCTGGCCACGCTCGAACTTGGCGGCGGCGAGGACAGCGACTGCGGCGGTTCTTACGCGAAGTAAGGATCAGTCGGCGCCCGACATCGGGCCCGCCCCCGGTCCGGGCGCGGGATGTCGTGCGCTGACCAGATAGAGAGGCCGCTGTTTGGATTCCTCGTAAAGGCGCCCGAGGTATTCGCCGATCACACCCAGCGCCACCAGCTGCACGCCGCCCAGGAACAGGATCACCGCCATCATCGTCGGCCAGCCCGCCACGCGATCGCCGTACATCAGCGCCTTGCCGATCACGTAGAGCGCGAAGGCGAAGGCGCCGCACGCGGTGAATACCCCGACGTAGGTCGCCAGCCGCAGCGGCGCCGTCGAAAAACTGGTCACACCGTCGATGGCGAAATTCCACAGGCGCCAGAAGCCGAACTTGGTGCGCCCGGCGATACGCCGTTCCCGCGCATACGGCACCGCGACGCGGTTGAAGCCGATCCAGCCGAACAATCCCTTCATGAAGCGATGGCGTTCGCGCAGCTGCCGCAGCGCGGCCAGGGCGCGCTCGGAGAGCAGCCGGTAGTCACCCGTATCGGCAGGCACCGGCGTCTTGGCCAGGCGCTGGATCACGCGATAGAACACGTGGGCAGTGGAGCGCTTGAGCCAGCTTTCGCCTTCCCGGCTCAGGCGCGTGCCATGCACATCGTCATAGCCCTCGCGCCAGCGCGCGACGAACTGCGGGATCAGCTCCGGCGGATCCTGGCCGTCGGCATCGAGAATCATCGCCGCGCCGGAGGCGACCTGGTCGAGGCCCGCCGTCAGCGCGATCTCCTTGCCGAAATTGCGCGACAGCCGCAGCAGCGCCACGCGCGCATCAGCGGCCGCGATGCCCTGCAGCACCTGCCAGGTCGCATCGCCACTGCCATCGTCGACGTAGAGAACGCGCGGCACGATGCCGTCGGCGGCCAGCACATCCATCACCGCTGCAATCCGTGGGTGCAGGACCGGCAATGCACGCGCCTCGTCGAATGCCGCCACGACGATCGTCAGGTGCACATGAGCGATTTCGGCCGTCATTCGAGCAACTCCAGATAGGCTTCGCCGCCGATCTGGCGCGCATTGCGCTGGATCCATTGCGCCCTGCGCTGGACGTAAGGCCCGGGATGCGATGCGCTGTAGCGACGCGGGCTCGGGAGCACGGCAGCCAGCCGCGCGCTTTCGCCGGCACTCAGTTGCGCTGCGTCCTTGCCGAAATTCCGGCGCGCCGCAGCCTGCGCGCCGTAAATGCCGTCGCCGAACTCGGCGATGTTGACGTAAACCTCGAGGATGCGTGTCTTGGGCCACAACGCCTCGATCAATACCGTGTACCAGGCCTCGATTCCCTTGCGAATCCAGCTGCGCCCGCTCCAGAGGAACAGGTTCTTGGCCGTCTGCTGGCTGATCGTGCTCGCGCCGCGCGTGCGTCCGCCCCGTGCGTTGTGCGCGCGTGCCTGTTCGATCGCCTCCAGATCGAATCCCCGATGGGAGGCGAAGTTCTGGTCCTCGGCCGCGATCACCGAGATCGGCAGCGAAGGCGCGATGCGATCGAGGTCGCGCCACTCGTACTGCAGCCGGAAGTCGCGCTCTCCCCCTGTCCACGCCTGGACCTGGCGGATGGCCATGAACGTCGACAGCGGCGGGTCCACGAAGCGCAGCACCACAACCTGCAGCACCGACACCGCCACCGCCAGTACCATCAGCCACGCCAGCCGACGTCCCCATCGGCGTGCGAACAAGGGGCGTGCTTGCGGGGCGACGATGCCGTCCCCATTTCGGTTGGCTTGATCTTCCATGCGGCCACTCTATCGGTCGTCCCCGATACCGCCAATCGAATTTCCCAGTGAGCCCTATGACCGACCCCGCCTTGCACGACAGCGATCGCCTGTCCCGATTCCTGCTGCAGACCGCCGGTGTGCGCGGTGTCCGCGTGCATCTGCGCGACGCATGGCGCGCAGTGCGTGCGAACGGGCCGTATCCGCCCGCGATCGAGGAGCTGCTCGGCGAGGCCTGCGTCGCATCGGCGCTGTTTACAGGCCATGCCAAGGTGGACGGCCGGCTGTCGGTGCAGCTGCGTGCGTCCGGCCCGCTGCGGACCTTGTTCGCCGAATGCACCGCATCGGGCACGATCCGCGGTATTGCGCGCTACGAGGGTGACGGCACTGGCGTCTCGCGCGACCTGCGCGCGCTCGGCGATGACGCCCTGCTGGCGATCACGATCGAGAACCCCTCGCCCCACGGCGAGCCCAACCGTTACCAGGGCCTGGTTGGCCTGACTTCCGAGTCGCTGTCGGGCGCGTTCGAGGACTATTTCCGCCAGTCCGAGCAACTTCCTACCCGGGTCCTGCTTGCCGTTGATGGCGATGAAGCCGCCGGATTGATGCTCCAGAAGCTTCCGGGCGACACGGGCGACGACGACGGCTGGAATCGGATCAGCCTCCTCTTTGACACGCTCTCCACCGAAGAACTGCTCGGATGGCCTACCGATGTCCTGCTGGCCCGGCTCTTCCCTGAGGATGCGCCGCAGTTGCTCGGCGAACGCCCGCTCGTGTTCGGATGCTCATGCTCGCGGGCACGGGTGGAGGGCATGCTGGCATCGCTGGGGGCCGAGGAGGCGCGCGCTGCGGTGGTGGACGGCGAGGCGCGGGTGACCTGCGAGTTCTGTGGTCGCGTTTACGTCTTCACCGCCAGTGAGGTCGAACACCTGCTTGACCGACCGGTCGCCGACGTGGAGCCGCCGGGCCTGCTGCAGTAGGCAGCGTAGTTGCTGACGAGATTGTTAAAGAAACATAAATGTTCTAGAGTCCAAAACGAACGAATGGGGAACTTCCCGGCTTACCCCCGGTCACACGGCTCATGCGATTGCCTGTCTCACGCCTCTGTCTCGCCTTTGGTCTCGCGTTCACCGCGGCCTCGGGTGCGGCTGCCCAGGACAATCGCAACCAGACGGTTCTCCCCGTTCTGGACAGCTCGGGCAAGGTCGAAGCATTTCTCGTGCTTGAGCCCACCAGCGCTAACCAGTCCAGCCGGCGCTGGCGCATGGGCGAGAACCAGTTCGATGCGGCCTTCGGCCTCCAGGCCGGCAGCTCGCTCGCCCTGCTGTGCAGTCCCGGCAGCAGCTTTACCGGCGCGGTCAGCAATCTCGCCCGCAATTGCCAGCTTGCTTCCGTCGCCGACACGCAGGGCCGCCGTGCCACTGCGACCGCGAGCATGAGCCGCCCCGGCGGCGCCGTCGGCATGACGCTGGGCGAGGGCCGGGAGGCACTTCCGAGCTGGCTGAGCCCCTCTCGGGCCGGGTCGGCCGGCAATGTCGAATTGCATGATCTGACCGTCTTCGCGAAGAAGGATGTCGGTGACGATGCTTACGTTTCGCTGGCGGGCACGCTTGCCAAGGCCACGCTGATCCCCACCGCGGCCGCCCCCGCCACCCTGAGCGATCAGTGGACAAGCCGCAGTCTCAGTGTCGGCGGCGGCATCGGACGGTTCAGCGCGAATATCGTCGGCCAAGTGGTCGATACCCCGGGCCTGCCGAAATGGGAAGGCGTGGGCCTCGGCGTGAGCTGGCGGACGCCGTGGAGCGGACAGCTCACCGTGGGCGCCGACAATGTGATCACGCGTGGCAAGAATCCCTTCTCGAAGATGACCGAGAACGCGGATGACGAAGGCGCGGTGCCGTATATCCGGTATCAGCAGGATCTCTGAGCCCGCAAGCACTTCCGAAAAAGCCGCGGACCCCGCGGCTTTTTTTTTGCGCCTCGGCCGGACGTCCGAGGGTGGGTTAGCGGCTACCGCAGGCCGCTACTGGACAAGCCATGGAGGGGCCGGAGGATCCGGCAGAGACTGAATAGGGTTTGGTCCATAAACGCGCTTAACGCCGCTTTAATTTCTCTCATCCCCTCGCTAGTATCGGGCGGCACTTTGCTGAATCTGGCAAGTCAACTTGCCGTGACGGTTCAAGTGACATCCCCGACTCTGGAGAGAACGATGATGCTCAGAACCACCAAGCTGCGTGACGCTGTCACGCTCGCACTGTTCACGACCGCCACCCTGGCGGCGAGCACCGGCACCGCGCTGGCACAGAGCGAGCCGCAGGCGACAACCCTCGATCGTGTGGAAGTCACAGGTTCTCGCATCCGCTCGGTGGATGCGGAAACCTCCCAGCCGGTCCAGGTGATCGACAGGGCGACGATCGAAAAGCAAGGCCTGACCTCGGTGGCCGAGGTACTGCAGCGCATCTCTTCCAACGGCGCCGCCCTCAATCGCACGTTCAACAACGGCGGCGATGGCTCGTCCGAAGTCTCGCTCCGCAACCTGGGCTCGGCGCGCACGCTGGTACTGGTGGATGGCCGGCGCTGGGTGTCGACGCTCGGCGGCTCGGTGGATCTCAACACGATCCCCGCTGCGATCATCGAGCGGATCGAAGTGCTCAAGGACGGCGCCTCGTCCATCTACGGCTCCGACGCGATCGCGGGCGTCGTCAACATCATCACCCGCGAGAACTATCAAGGTGCGGAATTGCGTACCCACTACGGTCAGTTCAGCCAGGGCGACGGCGAGCGCAAGTCGGTCGAACTGACCATCGGGTCGAACGGCGAACGCGGCAATGTGGTCTTCAGCCTGTCCCGCGTGGAAGAGGAGGCTGTCATGGCCGGCGATCGCGCGTTCTCTCGCGACCCGGTCCGTGGCCTGGGCGCGTCCCAGTACAGCGGCTATTCGTCCAACGGCAAGATCTGGAACGCCGGCCCGCTCGACGACGGCGACGACGGCTGGAGCGAATATCTGATCGTCCCGCCCAACGCTACCGGTATCGGTCCGGCGGGACAGCAGCGCTACGGGCTTGACCAGACCGTGCCCTGGAGCGCCGCGTCCTACGCCTACAACTATGCCAAGGACAACTATCTCCTCACTCCGCAGACCCGTACCTCCGCCTATACCAAGGCTCGCTACGACCTGACCGACACCATCGCGGTGCGCGCCGAAGCGTTGTACAACGAGCGTCGCTCCCAGCAGCAGCTGGCCGGCTTCCCGTTGACAGGCGGCGCCGGCTTCGGCGATCCCGACGCGGCGATGAGCCCCGACAGCTACTTCAATCCCTACAACCCTGCGTACGGTGGAGACGGACGCGCGGTGGAATGGAGCCATCGTCTGACCGAGCAGGCGCGCGTCTACGACCAGAACGTCAAGACCTTCCACACCTATGTCGGCCTCGAAGGCACCTTCGATTTCGCCGATCGCTTTTTCAGCTGGGACGTCGGCTACAACTTCAACAAGTCCGACCAGACGGATCGCCAGATCGGCGACGCGAACATGCTCAACGTGGCCGCAGGCGTCGGTCCGTCCGAGCTTCGCGATGGCCGCGTGGTCTGTGTCACCGGCCCGGGCGGCGACATCATCGATGGATGCGTACCGTTCAACCCGCTCTCGCCCGCCGGCGGGGTGAGCCAGGAAATGCTCGACTACATCCTGTTCACTGCGCAGGACGTGTACCAGAACCGCACCGAAAGCTTCACCGCCAACATGTCGGGCGACATGTTCACGATGCCGGGCGGCACCGCCGGTTTCGCCGTGGGTATCGAATCGCGCAGGGAAAGCGGTTTCGATTCTCCGGATGCGTTCGTCGCGGCCGGCCTGACCTCGGGCAACGGGCGGAAGCCCACCGCGGGCTCGTACGACCTCGACGAAATCTATGCCGAGGTCCTGCTCCCCCTGCTGTCCGATGTCACCGGTGCGCAGCTGCTTGAACTCAGCCTGGCCAGCCGGTATTCCGACTACAGCAACTTCGGTGATACGACCAACAGCAAGGCCGGCTTCAAGTGGAAGCCCATCGACGACCTGCTGATCCGCGGCAACTGGTCGGAGGGGTTCCGCGCGCCTCCGATCTCGACCCTGTTCCGGGGTCTTGCAGACTCGTACACCCAGTTCGGCGACATCTGTTCGGCCGACTATGAGGGCCGCACGGGCACCATCGCCGCGAACTGCCTTGCCGACGGCGTGCCGGCCGACTTCATCCAGCGCACCAACACGGGACTGGGTTACTTCGGCCAGACGATCTTCCCGTTCTCCATCGGCGGCAATCCCAACGCAGGCCCGGAAACCTCCATCTCGAAGACCGCCGGCTTCGTCTACAGCCCGTCCTTCATCGAGAGCCTGAACATCACCGTCGACTGGTGGAACATCAAGATCGAGAACGCGCTCTCCACGCCGAGCGCCGCCTACATCCTCGATCAGTGCTACGCACAGGGTGATCAGGCCTGGTGCGACCTGTTCAGCCGTCGCGCTGCGGACAACCAGATCGACTTCATGTTGCTGGCACCGCAGAACCTCAGCGTCACCGAGGTCGAAGGCTGGGATGTCAACGTCAGCTACACGATGCCCGAGACCAACTTCGGCAACTTCGGCTTCGCCCTCGACACGTCCTATGTGTCGAAGTGGGATTCGCAGTTCACCCCGGAGTCGGAAGTGTCCAGCGCGGTCGGCAACTACTACGAGAGCGATCCGAACTGGCGTCTGCGGGCCAACGCATCGCTCGACTGGAGCTACGGCGACTTCTCGGCCAGCTGGATGACCCGTTACATGTCCGGACTCAACGAAGCCTGTGCGTTTCCGGGCAGGGGCCTGTGCACCGATGAAGACCGCCGCACGGCGGAAGGCCCGGCGCCACGCAACCGCCTCGGCGCGACGACGTACCACGACGTGCAGGTGCGCTACCAACTGCCGTGGAATGGCACCGTCAAGCTGGGTGCGAACAACGTGTTCAAGAAGGATCCGCCGTTCGCGACTCAGGCCTTCGCCAACTCGTTCGACTACCAGTACGACATCCCCGACAGCCGTTACATGTACATGGAGTACGTACAGCGCTTCTGATCGCACACCTGCGTTGCAAGACGGCCCCGCAAGGGGCCGTCTTTTTTTTGGCTGGCCTTGCGCCTGGGACCGACGCTCGTGCCGACGCGAGTGCACCCCGCAGCGACGTGGAGAGTTGGCCACGGTATGCGCCGCACGCGCAGAGAAGTGCCCCTCGTCGGCGCCGGTTCGCGCCCGAACCGGCAACTGCAACCGCAACCGCAACTGCCACGGCGCCGTAGCGGTGCAGCAGCGATCCGGTGGCGCTGCCGCTGTTATTGGGGGTGCGCGGTTAGACAACCCCAGCGACTTCCGCCGCGCGGGACGCCGTAGACGGCGTCTATTCATGTTGAATGCCGATCAGGGGAGTGCCGGCCTCCTTCTTCACGCCACCCAATCTTTTTCTTAACGAGACTTTAATTTGTGGATTGACGCGGTTAGTATCGACCCACCTTGCCGTTCTTGGCGTCTGACTTGGCGCCGCGCGGCCGGGCTCGCGGGGGATATCCCGAACACACTCGGAGAGAGAGAAGAATGATCCTGAAGTCCACCAAGCTGCGCGATGCCATCGGCCTCGCCATCATCGCCAGCACCACGACGTTTGCGGGCACCGCATTCGCGCAGAGCTCGCCCCAAGCAACCACGCTCGACCGCGTCGAAGTCACCGGCTCGCGCATCCGCCAGGTCGATATCGAGACCGCCCAGCCGGTCCTCGCCATTTCCCGCCAGGAGCTCGAAGCCCAGGGCTTCAGCACGATTGCCGACGTCCTGCAGAACATCTCCGCAGCCGGTTCGCCGACCTTCAGCCGCGCCTCGCCCCTGACCGCCAACCAGGAAGCCGGCGGCCAGTACATCGACATGCGTAACCTGGGCGCGCAGCGCACCCTGGTGCTGGTGAACGGCAAGCGCCTGGGTATCAGCCCCAACGGGTTCCAGGACCTCTCCGCGATCCCGATGGTGATGGTCGAGCGCATGGAGATCCTCAAGGACGGCGCGTCTGCCGTCTACGGCTCCGACGCCATGGCCGGCGTGGTCAACATCATCACCCGCAAGAACTTCGAAGGTGCGCAGGCGAATGCGTACTACGGCCAGTTCAGCGCGGGCGACGGCGCCAAGCAGAGCCTCGACTTCATGATGGGCTTCTCTGGCGACCGCGGCTCCCTGACCATCGGCGCCGACTACCACAAGGAAAAGGAAGTGTGGGCGCGCGACCGCTGGTATTCGCGCGATACCGCGCCCGGCTTCCCGGCAGCGAGCCTGACGACCGTCGGTCAGTGGGGTAACTGGCGCCAGTCCGGTGCAGCAGCAAGTGCGCCCTGGTTCGCACCCAACCGCGGCAGCGACGCTATCGGCGCGGGCGATTTCCATCCCCAGACCGCCGACGACACCAGCCGTTCCAACGACCAGATGCACCTGCTGACGCCGCTGGAGCGCCGCTCGCTCTACGTCAACGGCAACTACGACCTGACTGACAACGTCCGCTTCACCACGGACCTCGGCTACATGCGCCGCGAGTCTGGGCGCCAGATCGCGGGCTACCCCACCCAGTCGACCGCCATCGGCGCGCCGATGTCGCCGAACAGCTACTTCAATCCCCTGCCGGGCACCCAGGTGGACTGGCGCCGTCGCGGCTGGGAAGTGCCGCGTACGACCGACAGCACCGTCAGCACCTGGCGCTTCACCGCCGCGCTGGAAGGCTCGTTCGAAATCAGCGAACGTTTCTTCGACTGGGACGTGGGCTACATGTACACGGACAACGAGCAGAAGACCGTCAACAACGGCAACTTCTACATTCCGGGCGTCCGCGCGGCTGTGGGCCCGTCGTTCCTGAACAGCCAGGGTGTTGTCCAGTGCGGTACCGCTGCCGCCCCGATCGCCCTCACGAACTGCGTGCCGTGGAATCCCTTTGCCGGTTTCGGCACGGGTGCGGTGGCCAATTCGCTGGATGATCCGGCAGTCCTCGCGAAGCTGTTCCGTCAGGAGCATGCGCTCGGCGAGACCTCGACCCACAACTACTTCGCCAACCTGTCGGGCTCGCTGTACACCCTTCCGGCCGGCGATCTGGGCTTTGCGGTCGGCCTGGAGCATCGCAAGGAAGAGGGTGGCTACTATCCGGACGCGATCGCGCAGTCGGGTGACTCCACCAACCTCGCGTCGGGCCCGACGTTCGGTGCCTACTCGCTCGACGAAGTCTATGCAGAGCTGAACGTGCCGGTGCTGGCCGACATCACCGGCGCCCGCGAGCTGAGCCTGAGCCTGGCGAGCCGCTACTCCGACTACGACACCTTCGGCGATACGACCAACAGCAAGGCCGGCTTCAAGTGGCGCCCGATCGACGACCTGCTGGTCCGCGGCACCTGGTCGGAAGGCTTCCGCGCGCCGACCATCGGCAACCTGTTCGGCGGCGGTTCGCAGTCCTTCACTACGGGCTTCGTCGATCCCTGCGACAGCGTATACGGCGTCGCACGCGGCACCCCGCGCTGCCTGCAGGACGTGGCTGCGAACTATCGCCAGCTGCAGCAGGGCTTCATTCCGACCGTCAGCGCTGCCGCGCAGACGCCGGTTCCGTTCACCAGCGGCTCCAATCCGAACCTGCAGCCTGAAACCTCGGTTTCCAGGACGCTTGGCCTGGTCTACAGCCCGTCGTACGTGCAGGGCCTGAGCCTTGCCCTGGACTGGTGGAAGATCCGGATCGAGAACACCGTGGTCTCGGATGCGCCCAACACGATGCTCGCGGACTGCTACATCAACCTGATCGAATCGCGTTGCGCGGGCTTCACCCGCGACCCGGTGACCCAGATCGTCAACAACCTGACGTACGGCATGCGCAACGCCGGTTACACGGAAACCGAAGGCTACGACTTCGACGTCGCCTACAACGTGAGCACCGACTACGGTCGTTTTGGCGCCAAGTGGATGACGACCTATGTCAGCCGCTACGAATCCAAGGCAACCAACGACGCGACCGCGGTTCCGTCGCAGTCCGTCGGCTTCGGTGGCACCTTCCGCGTCCGTTCGAACGCAAGCATCAGCTGGGCGATGAACGACTGGTCGGTGAACTGGGGGACCCGCTACTACTCCGGTTCCATGGAGTCGTGCTACGTCAATACGCCCGAGTTCTGCAGCCGTCCGCAGTACGCTGCGCCGGATACGCAGGGTCGCATCTCGCCGCAGAACGACCTGGGCTCGAACACGTTCCATGACGTGCAGATCACCTACAGCGCCCCGTGGGACGCGAAGATCTCGATCGGTGCGAACAACGTGTTCAACCACGAGGCTTCGCCGTGGTACCGCCAGGCCAACTCGAACTTCTCCTACTACGGTGGGTTCGACAATGGCCGCTTCCTGTTCATGAAGTATCAGCAGAACTTCTGATCATCGAAGTGGTTTGAGTGACACGACTACGGCCCTTCGGGGCCGTAGTTTTTTGTGGCGGAGCGAGATCGGGAGATGCGCGCCCGCCCGCAAGGCATGCGATTGCGCCGGATACAGGCGCTGCACGGCTGCACAGCACGACGGTACACGAAGCACCGGTTGCAGCACACGAAGCGACCGGCGCGGGCGTACCCCGACACGGAGCCGCAGTGCGGCACGGGAAAACGGCGACCTGCTAGCGCCAGCTCCGGCCCGGCAACGCCGGCGGCCGATCATTTGATCTCACGCAGGGCGCCGCCACGGGGGCGACGGCCTTGCCGTGACGCCTCGCAGGCCACGGCTCACCACCGTCAACCGAGCGCAGGGAACCCCTGCCCCGGGCGCATGGCGGACGACTTCAGCCCGCCGCGCGAGGGGCAAGAATTGTTGGCGCTCAGCGGCAGACGTCGTCGCCCGATGCGCCCTGCCCGGCGCGCCATCTTCGGGCGACACGCAACAGGGCGAGTGGGTCTCGCGATCGCCCCTTGTCGGCAGGCGTGAGGTCAGGCCGGTACAGCGGTTTTCCGGGCCTGCCCCCAGCTCAAAGTCTGGTCGGCGAACTCGCGCTCCCAGTCGCCGGCGTCCACCTGCAAGGCGCGTTCGATCGTAGCCGCGGACATGTCTTCGCCCGCCCGGATCCCACCTTCGACGGGCATCAGTCCCGGCCCGGCATCACGCGCCTCTGCACGGCCCTC
Organism: Luteimonas sp. 100069; assembly: GCF_003813845.1. Classification (NCBI taxonomy): domain Bacteria; kingdom Pseudomonadati; phylum Pseudomonadota; class Gammaproteobacteria; order Lysobacterales; family Lysobacteraceae; genus Luteimonas; species Luteimonas sp. 100069. The sequence goes on along the minus strand of NZ_RPFN01000001.1, from coordinate 440,910 downwards.
GACGCGGTCGATGATCCATTCGAGCACCCGCAGGTTCTCTCCGAAGCCGGGCCACAGGAAGTTGCCCTCGGCGTCCTTGCGGAACCAGTTGACGTGGAAGATCTTCGGCAGTTGCGCACCGGCGGTGTCGAACGACAGCCAGTGGGCAAAATACTCGGCGAAGTCGTAGCCGCAAAAGGGCTTCATCGCCATCGGGTCGCGCCGTACCAGGCCAACCTGGCCGGTCGCCGCTGCGGTCGTTTCCGAGGCCATCGTCGCGCCGACGAATACGCCGTGCGCCCAGTCCCGGGCCTCGAACACCAGGGGAATCGTGCTCGCGCGACGCCCGCCGAATACGATGGCACTGATCGGCACCCCGCCGGCATCCTCGCTGCGTGGCGACCAGCTGGGGCACTGCCGCGCGGACACGGTGAAACGTGCGTTGGGATGCGCGGCCGGGCCGTTTGCCGGGTCATATACCCGCCCCCGCCAGTCCAGCGCGGGCACCCGATCATCCAGCCCCTCCCACCACGGCTGCTTGTCCGCAGTCAGGGCGACATTGGTGTAGATCGTGTCGCGCTGGATCATCGTCAGCGCGTTGGGATTGGAACGCGCGGAGGTGCCGGGCGCGACGCCGAAATAGCCGGCCTCGGGGTTGATCGCCCAGAGTTTCCCGTCGGGGCCCGGACGCATCCAGCAGATGTCGTCACCGACCGTCCAGACCTTCCATCCCGCCTCGCGATAGGCCTGCGGGGGCACGAGCATCGCCAGATTGGTCTTGCCGCAGGCGCTGGGGAATGCCGCGGCAATGTAATGGACCTCACCCTGCGGATTCTCGATACCAAGGATCAGCATGTGCTCGGCCAGCCAGCCTTCTTCGCGGGCCTGCCAGGACGCGAGACGCAAGGCGTGGCATTTCTTGCCGAGCAGGGCGTTGCCACCGTAACCGGAACCGTACGACTTGATCGTCAGCTCCTCGGGAAAATGCATGATGAAGCGACGTTCGGGATCCAGTTCGCCGAGCGAGTGCAATCCCCGCACGAACGTCCCCTCCTGCTCGATCCTGCGCAGCGCTGGCGTCCCCATGCGGGTCATGATCCGCATGTTGACGACGACGTAGGGGGAGTCGGTGATTTCCACGCCGCAACGCGCAAGCGGCGAATCGATCGGCCCCATGCAATAGGGCACGACATACAGCGTCCGTCCGCGCATGCAGCCCGCGAACAGCGCGTCCATCTTCGCGTGGGCCTCGGCGGGCGCCATCCAGTGGTTGTTGGCGCCGGCCGCCGTTGCCTCGCGGGTGCAGACAAAGGTCAGGTGTTCGACGCGCGCGACATCGTCGGGGTGGGAGCGGTGCAGCCAGCACCCCGGGTGGGTGCCGGGATTGAGCGGAATCAGGCTGCCATCAGCCTGCATCATCTCGAGAAGCTTGCGGTTCTCTGCATCGCTGCCATCGCACCAATGGACCGCATCGGGCTGGGTCAGTGCAGCGACCTCCTGGACCCAGGCCGCAAGCGCCGCCAGCGATGTGCCCGTGGACGCTTCTGTTTTCAGCACTGCACTCATGACCACTCCCTACGCACATAGTGAGCGGAGTCTATTCGTCACGTATGCAACCAGTCGCGCTGCGCTGCGTCAGCCACCGGTGTCATGGCCAGCGGAACTGAACTTGGGCACCTACGCCCGCCCCCTGCCTAGGCAGTGTCCGCGGTGATCGCACCCTCCCGCCGCATGCACCCGACGGCGGGCGGGTCGGTCAGGCCGGCACCAGCGTCTGCGCCAGATGCTCGACATAGGCGTCGAATTCGTCCTGCTGCATGCGCGCCTGGTGCAGTTGGAGGTTCAGCTGGAGGAAGCCGACATAGGCCGCGTAGGTCAGCCGTGCGCGGTGCTGGGCGTCCTCGCGGCCGAGACCGGCCTGGCGGAACGAGGCGGTGAGGTAGTCGAGCCGGCGCTTGGACACGCGCTCGATCACCGGTTGCACGGTGGCGTGGTCCTGGGCCTTGAGCAGGGCACTGTAGATGACGTGCGATTTGTATTCACGCGCGACCATGTTGAACAGCGCGCGCAGGCGCTCGCGCGCATCGGGGACCTTTTCGAGCGCACCGAACAGCGCCTCCTGCTCGACGTTTTCCCAGCGCTCGAGCGCTGCCTGCAGCAGCGCGTCGCGCGAAGGGAAGTGCCAATAGAAACTGCCCTTGGTCACCCCCAGGCGCCGCGCGAGGGGCTCCACTGCCACCGCCTGCACGCCGGTTTCAGCGATCAGGTCGAGTGCGGCCTGCGCCCAGTCGTCGGCACTCAGACGGCCTTGCCGCTCGACGGGTGCCGCATTGGCGGTGGACGTCGCGGACGCCGGCTTGGCTGCGGTTCTGCTCATCGCCACAGTCTATCCATACGCCTCGGTCTGCAACAGTATCGACGCCCCCGACACGACGCCGATGGCAGCATTGACACGGGCCAGACTCGTCACCATACTCGAGCGTACGGTTAGCACAGGGCCCCGCCCTTGCAGCCGGCGCCGTCGCGGCGTCGGCTCCGTTTTCTCTGCTATGCCGACTGCCGGAGTTCATGATGAGCGTCGCGATCCCCTTCCTTGCTTTCCTGCTGGTGGGCGCTTTTGCCGCCTATCACCGTCTGCGTCTGGCGTACTGGGCGGCGATCACCGTCACCGTCCTGCTCGCCTGTTGGCTGCTGGGTGCCAATGGCGTCGCAACCGCGGTCGCCGCCTTGCTGGTTGCAGCGATCGCACTGCCGCTGCTGATCGCACCCGTGCGCAAGGCGCTGATTACCGCGCCGCTGCTGAAGTTCTTCCGCAAGGTCCTGCCGCCGCTGTCGCAGACCGAACGCATCGCACTGGAGACGGGCTCGGTCGGTTTCGAGGGCGAGCTCTTCACCGGTGACCCGGACTGGCAGAAGCTGCTCGACTATCCGAAGCCCCAGCTCACCGCCGAGGAGCAGGCCTTCCTCGATGGTCCGGTCGAAACCCTGTGCAAGATGATCAACGACTGGGAGATCACCCACGTCCATGCCGACCTGCCGCCCGAACTCTGGGACTACATCAAGGTCAACAAGTTCTTCGGCATGATCATTCCCAAGGCCTACGGCGGCCTTGGCTTCTCGGCGCTGGCCCACCACAAGGTCATCCAGAAGCTGTCGTCGATCTCGAGCGTCGTCAGCTCGACCGTCGGCGTGCCGAATTCGCTCGGCCCGGGCGAGCTGCTCAACCACTACGGCACCCAGGAACAGAAGGACCACTACCTGCCGCGCCTCGCGCTGGGCCAGGAAGTGCCCTGCTTCGGCCTGACCGGCCCGTTCGCCGGCTCCGATGCGACGTCGATCCCGGACTACGGCATCGTCTGCAAGGGCGAATGGAACGGCGCGAACGTACTTGGCGTCCGGCTGACGTTCGACAAGCGCTACATCACGCTGGCGCCCGTCGCCACGCTGATCGGCCTGGCGTTCCGCATGTATGACCCGGACGGCCTGATCGGCGACACCCAGGACATCGGTATCACGCTGGCGCTGTTGCCGCGCGATACCGCAGGCGTGGAGATCGGCCGCCGCCACTTCCCGCTCAATTCCCCATTCCAGAACGGCCCCATCCGCGGCAAGGACGTCTTCATTCCGCTCAGCCAGCTGATCGGCGGCGCCGAGATGGCCGGCAAGGGCTGGGCCATGCTCAACGAGTGCCTGGCGGTCGGCCGCTCGATCACCCTGCCCTCCACCGCTTCCGGCGGCGCGAAGGCCGGTGCGGTGGTCACCGGCGCATACGCGCGGATCCGCAAGCAGTTCGGCCTCTCGGTCGGCCGCTTCGAGGGCGTCGAGGAGGCGCTGGCACGCATTGGCGGCAAGGCATATGCGATCAGTGCGCTGTCGCAGGCGACCGCGGCCGCGGTCGACCGTGGCGACGTGCCGTCGGTGCCGTCGGCGATCGCGAAGTACCACTGCACCTCGATGAGCCGTGAGGTCATCAGCGATGTCATGGACGTGATCGGCGGCAAGGGCATCATTCTCGGCCCGAAGAACTTCGCCGGCCGCAGCTGGCAGGCGGCCCCGATCGCCATCACCGTCGAGGGCGCGAACATCATGACGCGCAGCCTGCTGATCTTCGGCCAGGGGGCGATCCTCTGCCATCCGTGGGTCATGAAGGAAATGAAGGCAGCGCAGGATCCGGACGAGAAGCGCGGCCTGGAGGAATTCGACAGCAACCTGTTCGGCCACATCGGATTCGCGATCTCCAACGCGGTGCGTTCGATCTGGTTCGGCCTGACCGGCGCGAAGATCGGCGCCGCACCCGGCGACGACTACACCCGCCGCTATTTCCGCAAGCTCGACCGGTATTCGGCGAACCTCGCGCTGATGGCCGATGTGTCGATGCTGACGCTCGGCGGCAAGCTGAAGTTCAAGGAGTCGCTGTCTGGTCGCCTGGGCGACGTGCTGAGCCACATCTACATGACCAGCGCGATGCTCAAGCGCTACCACGACGAGGGCGCGCCGCAGGCCGACCAGCCCTTGCTGGCCTGGGCATTCCACGACAGCGTGCACAAGATCGAGACCGCGCTGTCGGATGCGCTGCGCAATTTCCCGATCCGCCCGGTGGGCTGGCTGATGTGGGCGCTGATCTTCCCGCTGGGCCGTCGCGCCGAGGCCCCCGGCGACCGTCTGTCGCGCCGGGTCGCAGCGCTGCTGATGGCGCCGAACGAGGCGCGTGCGCGGTTGGCCGAGGGTGTCTTCCTCACTCCGGGCGAGAACAACCCGGGTGGCCGCATCGACAGCTACCTGGCCAAGGCGATTGCGGCCGAGCCGGTGGAGCGCAAGTTCCTCAAGGCGCTCAAGAGCAAGGGCATCGAGGCTCTGGACTACGCCTCGCAGCTCGACGAGGCGGTGCGCGAAGGCCACATCACTGCCGAGGAGCGCGCCCAGCTCGAGGAGCTGCGTGAGCTCACCCTGGACGTGATCACCGTCGATGATTTCGACACCGAGGAACTGCGCTCGGCGGGTTTCCGGACAGCGGCGCAGCAGTCCGAGTCGCGCGAAGCCGCCTGAGCACCACACGTGACATGAGACCGGCAACGGCGGGCGCAAGCCCGCCGTTGTCGTATCCGGCACTCCGATCGAGGCACTCCTCCACCTGGCGCAATGATGGCCGCAGCGGTGACGCCTCGATCCGCGTATCCGCGACCCCGGGGCCGGCTACTCGACATCCCTGCCTTCAAAGAAGCGCGCCTGTCGTCTCGGACATTACGCCGGGGCATCACCTGGCTGCGGGGCGTTCCGCCGACCGGTCCGGTGTCGGCTGAGTGGGCAGCCCGCGCTCGGCGCGGATCACCCGCCATGCGCCGAAGGTCATTCCCAGCGCGATGCCGATGCCGGCCACGAACACCATCTGCGAGCCCAGTGTGGCCAAGGCCTTGTGCACCCAGACGAAGGTCACGTCGCCGCCGCGGTAGACCGCGGTGTCGATCACCGCCTTGGCCTTGTAGCGGGATTCCCGGTCCACCCGGGTGTAGAGCGTCTCGCGCGCCGGCTTGGCCAGCGAGAACTCGCTCGAACGCGTCACCACCTGGACCATCGCGACCAGCAGCGGCAGCGGCGATGCCGAGAGCAGGGAGAAACCCAGCAGGATGGCGATCGCCGGCAGCAGCAACAGCGGCGCCACGCCATAGCGGCGCAGCAGCCAGCGGGTGAGCAGCAACTGCACGAGGATCGTCAGGCTTGCGATCGCCCAGTCGATCATCGAGTAGTAGCGCGTCGCCGCCTCGGCCGTCGGATACAGCCGACGCACGATGGCGGCCTGCTCGTTGTAGAGCAACGTGCCGACGCCGACACCGAAGAACATCAGCATCGCCAGGCCACGCAGCAGCGGGTCGGCCGCGATGAGCTTGAGTCCCGCCCAGATCGAACCGCCGATCGCCTGCTCGCCCTGCACAGCGCGTGAGCCCTCGTTGCGGAGGGCCCAGCTGCGCAGCCTGAGAATGCACAGCAGGCACACGCCGAGGAACCCTACGGAGACCAGGGTCAGATTGGCGACGCCGATCCGGTCGACCAGCAGGGTGGTGATCAGCGGACCGACGAATGCGCCGATGGTGCCCCCGGCGCCGATGTAGCCGTAATAGCGTTTGGCCTGCTCGTTGTCGAATACATCGGCCATGAAGCTCCAGAACACACTGACCGCGAACAGGTTGAACACCGCGATCCAGATGAAGAACAGCGCGCCGCGACCCTGGAGATCTGAATCGAAGGCCCAGCGGAACCCCAGCAGGCAGGCGATGAAGACCAGATACACGACCGGCAGGAACACCCGTCGCGGAAAGCGCGAGACCAGCGCGCCATAGAGCGGCTGCAGCAGCAGCATCACCACGAAGGTGCCGCTGAAGAGCGCCTGCAGGGTGAAGTCGCCAAGCGCGATGCCACGCGCCGTCGCCCAGTCGAGCAGGAACGACGGAAAGACCGCGGCCGCGTCGGACGAGGCTCCCATCGCGTCGCGCACCGGACGCAGGACGTAGTAGCCGCACAGCAGGCAGAAGAAATACAGCAGCGCCCACCACAGGGGCGGCGACTCCGCGAGCGCGGTGCGCAACCGGGGGCGCGGCGGCGTCATGACAGGGGGACGCATGGCAGGCTCGCAGACGGACGCGGCACGTTAACGCAACGCCCCGCCCGCGACCAGCGCGGCGCCCGGCACGATGGGGCGCGCGCGCATATCCTCTAGCCCCCTCCCCCACCGGTACACCGATGCCCCCGCGCCCCGCCCCCGTCTACGACTACATCATCGTCGGCGCCGGTTCCGCCGGCTGCGTACTGGCGCACCGGCTCAGCGCCGATCCCGACGTGCGTGTGCTGCTGCTCGAAGCCGGCCCCAACGATGCGCATCCCTTCATCCACATGCCGGCAGGGCTCGCGAGGCTGGTCAACCGCAAGGACGTGAACTGGAGCTACGACACCGCGCCCGAGCCTGCGCTCCAGGGTCGCAGCCTGTGGTGGCCGCGCGGCAAGGTGCTTGGCGGCTCGAGTTCGATCAACGCCATGTGCTACACCCGCGGCGCCCCTGCCGACTACGATGCGTGGGCCGCGCAGGGCGCCAGCGGGTGGTCGTGGGACGAGGTGCTGCCCTGGTTCCGGCGCAGCGAAGGCAATACACGCGGCGCCGATGCCTGGCACGGTGCGGACGGTCCGCTCGGCGTGACCGATCTGCGCCACGTCAATCCGTTGTCCCGGATGTTCGTCGAAGCCGGGGGCCAGGCCGGGCTCCCCATCAACGACGATTTCAACGGACCGTCGCAGCTGGGCGTGGGGCTCTACCAGGTGACCCAGCGCAACGGCGCGCGCTGTTCCGCAGCCGTCGCCTATCTCGACCGCGAGACGCGCGCCCGGCCGAACCTGACGATCCAGACCGGCGCGCTCGCCAGCCGGGTGACGTTCGAAAACGGACGCGCCAATGGGGTGGTCTATTCGACCGCGCGCGGCGCGTTCCATCAGCCGGCCACGCGCGAGGTGCTGCTGTGCGGCGGCGCGATCAACTCGCCGCAACTGCTGATGCTCTCGGGAATCGGCCCGGCAATGGACCTGCGCCGGCAGGGACTGGCTGTCGTCCACGACGCGCCGCAGGTGGGCGGCAATCTGCAGGATCATCTCGACATCTGCACGCTGGTCCGGTCCACCCAACGCATCAGCTATGACCGGATCAGTGAAGCGGCGGTCATCTGGGAATACTTCGCCCGCGGTCATCGCGGCCCCGGGACCAGCAACCTCGCCGAAGCCGGCGGCTTCTACCGCTCGCCGCTCGCCCCGGACGCGCGCGCCGACATCCAGTTCCACTTCGTGCCCGCACTGCTGGACGACCATGGCCGCAAGCGGCTGCCGGGCGACGGCTACACCCTGCACGCCTGCAGCCTGCGACCACGCAGTCGCGGCCGGATCTCGATCGTCAGCAACCGCATCGCCGACAGACCGCGCATCGAAGCGAACTATCTGGGCGACCCGGAAGGCTTCGACCTGCGAATGATGGTCGAGTGCGCGCGTATCTCGCGCACGATCCTGTCCCAGTCGCCATTCGACGGAGTCCGCGGCACGCCCCTGTTCCCGCCGCGCGCCGACCTGTCCGATGCCGAACTCGCCCAATTCGTGCGGGCCAGAGCGGAGTCGGTGTACCACCCGGCCGGGACCTGTCGCATGGGCAGCGACGATGACGCCGTCGTCGATCCACAGCTGCGTGTGCGGGGCGTCGAGGGCCTGCGCGTCATCGACGCCTCGGTCATGCCGACCCTGCCCGGTGGCAACACGAACGCACCGGTGATCATGATCGCCGAGCGCGCGGCCAGCCTGATCGCAGCGGGCTAGCGCGCGGTGGTGGCCGCCGGCCTGGCCACCAGCCAGACCCCGACAGCGGCGAGCGCGAACCCCGCAAGCTTGAGCGCGGTCAGGTGCTCGCCGAGGAACCAGGTGCCCAACAGCGCGGTCACCGGCGGCATCAGGAAGAACAACGCAGCAACGCGCGTCGCCGCGCCGCGCCGGATCAGCACGAACAGCAGGGCGAAGCCGCCGATCGAGTTGACCGCCACCGTCCACAGCATCGGCAGGTAGAAATCCGACGCATGGGCGAACCGGAACCCCTCGACCCACAGCGCGCCCGGCAGCAGCACCAGCGCGGCCGCAATGTTCTGCATGGCGAGCCCGGTGCGCAGGTCGACCGTTGATGCGTGGCGCTTCTGGTAGACGGTGCCCAGACTGATGCCGGCCAGACCGGCGAGCAGCGCGAGCCACGCCGCCCACGACACCTCACCGCCGATCCGGTCCGCCACCACCAGCGCGACGCCTGCGATGCCGAGCACCAGACCGCACCACTGGACCGCGCGCAGACGCTCCTGACCCGTCGCCACCGCGAGCACGGCGACCGCAAGTGGCATCGTGCCGATGACCAGCGCGGCGACGCCTGCACCCGCGCCCCGCTCCATCGCCATGTACACGCCACCGAACTGCAGGGCGAGCATCAGCACGCCCGCCACCGCGCTGTGCATGAGCGCGCGCGGGCGCCCCCAGGGCGCACGCGTGGCCAGCGCGAACACCGCGAACGAAAACCCTGCCAGGCCGAAGCGCCAGACGAGTGCGGTCAACGGGGCGGCATACGCCACCATCAACTTGCCGGCGATGTAGCCGGTGCACCACAGCAGTACGAATGCGGTGCCGAGCGTGGCACTGGAGGAAAGAAGGGAACGCGGATCGGTCATGGACGGCCGCAGCAGGCGTGTCCGCTATCGTCGGTCTGCGAGCGCGCCCCTGTCACTGCGACCTTGGCCCAAGCCGCCACCACGCGGCGACTGCTCCAGCGTCGGCGGCAGCGGGCAGTGCAGCACCCCGCAGATCGTGCGCAACAACTCGGATTCGGCCACGCTGACCTGCCCGTCATGGCTGATCGCGGCAGTGATCGCCTCGACCATGACCTGCTTGGCGAGGGGGTCGAGTGCATCGAGCGGTTCCCACACCGCGTCGAGCGCCTGCACCCCGGCGGCGGGCGGCGCGTAGGGCACGTGATCGCGGGGCAGCACGCGCTGCATGCCGGCAAGATAGGCGCGCTGCGCTTGGGCGGCATCGTCGGGATTACCCGCCTGCGCGACCACCGCAAGCAGGGTCGCGAATTCCGACTTCACATTGCCGGGCTTGCGCCGGCCGAACTGGATATGACGGCCGGGATCGAGCGCCTCGCGTAGTTGCACTTCCAGCAGCCGGCCCAGGCAGTATTCGAACAGCGAGACGCGATTGTCGGCATGGATGACGGCGTGGACGGTATCGAGGAACGTCCCGAGCTCGGGACGCGGGCGCCGACGCAACACCGGAAAGGCCATCGCCGCGAGCGGCAGGCGCAGCATCGGATGCAGCGTCAGCAGATAGGTCTCGCGCAGATGCGCCGCCTCGGTCGCCACCGAGACGCCAAGCCGGGCGACGATCTCGCTGTGCTGGCGCTCGCGCACATCGCTGCGCGCGTCGAGCAGCAACGCCAGCACCAGCGGCATGGCCGCTTCACGATGGGTGGCGACGTCGTGCAGGGCATCACTGATCGCCGAAACCAGCGCGTGCGCCCGTTCGTAATCTTCGTCGCGCGGCTGCGCCACCTGCGCCGCGACCATTGGCGGCGTGATCGAGAGCGCGCGATCCACACCCGGCAGAGCCTCGCCCGGTGCCACGAGGCCCAGCGCCACATCCTCCTGCAGACCGTCCGGTGGCAGGGACCGCCACTTCATCTGCAGGCGCGAGAGCTGTTCGGCGCGGAAGCCGGGGTCCAGCGCCTGGATCCGCTTGATCAGTGGCGGGTGCGTCGCGAACAGGCCACTGAGCCCGGCGCCCTCGCCGAACAGCATATGGCTGACTTCCTCGGCATCCTCGCGGTGGGCGAGTCGGGAGCCCGCATCGAGTCCGCCGATCTTCTTCAGAGCTCCGGCAATCCCGGCGGTCTGGCGCGTGAACTGCACGGCCGAGGCGTCGGCCAGCATTTCCCGAGACCGGCTCACCCCGGCCTTGATCATGCGACCGAAGAACATGCCCAGACTGCCGACCGCCATGGCCGCGAGTGCCGCGCCGATCACGGCGAGCGTCGCGCTGTTCCGGAAGCCGCGGCCATGCAGCAGGATCTTGCGCCCGATGATGCCGATCATCAGGATGCCGAACAGGACGCCCATCAGCCGGATGTTGAGCCGCATGTCGCCGTTGAGCACATGGCTGAACTCGTGTGCGACGACTCCCTGCAGCTCGTCGCGATTGAGCCGCTCGAGTGCGCCGCGGGTCACCGCGACGACCGCATCGGACGCCGAATAGCCGGCCGCGAAGGCATTGATGCCGGCCTCCTGTTCGAGCACGTAGATCTTCGGCACCGGCACGCCGGATGCGATCGACATCTCCTCGACCACGTTGCGCAGCCGGCGCAGATGCGGATCGCGAGTGTCTTCGGGCACCGGCACGCCGCCAAGCTGCAGCGCGACCGGCTCGCCCCCGCTGCGCAGCGACGCGATGCGGAACAGCGACCCCAGGCCGATCACCGCGACCGCGCCCAGCGCCGCCGCGAGCAGCGCGCCGGGGCGCGGGCCAACCATCAGCAGCACCAGCAGGTCGACCATCACCACGATGCCCAGTACCGCGAGCGCGAACAGCACGACCAGGCGCGTGCTGTTGCGTCGCGCCCGGGCCTGTTCTTCGAAGAAATTCATCAGGCTGCGACCCCGCGCGTCCCCCCGGCGCGCCCGCGGGTCAGAACGTCACCCTCGGCGCTTCGCGCACTTCGGCGCGGTCGGCCGGAATGTCGAGCAGCGCGGCCTGCTTGAAGTTGAACATGCCCGCGAGCACGCTCGAGGGGAACACTTCGCGCCGGTTGTTGTAGGCCATTACCGAGTCGTTGTAGGCCTGGCGCGCGAAGGCGACCCTGTTCTCGGTGCTGGTCAACTCCTCGGTGAGCTGCGTCATGTTCTGGCTGGCCTTGAGGTCCGGATACGCCTCCGACACCGCGAGCAGACGACCCAGTGCCCCGTTGAGCGCGCCCTCCGACTGCGCGAGTTGTGCCATCGCGGCAGGATCGCCGGGATCGGCTTTGGCGGCCGACAGGCCCGCCTGCGCCAGGTTGCGCGCCCGGGTCACCGCTTCGAGCGTTTCCCGCTCGTGGCTCAGGTAACCCTTCACCGTCTCGACCAGGTTCGGAATCAGGTCGAAGCGACGCTGCAGCTGCACATCGATCTGCGCGAACGCATTCTTGTATGCATTGCGGGCAGTCACCAACCCGTTGTAGATACCCACCCCCCAGAGCGCGAGGCCAGCGGCCACGGCGACGAGCAAACCCAGCACGATCAAAGCGCTAGCCATCAAACTTCCCCTTGTTCATGCAATCGAGATCGCAGGCGCTATCATCGCCGCAGCACCAGAGCATACGCAGGGGGCAGGTCCGATGAAAAGCCGACATCCTTCACGCCGGCCGTTGGCACGCCTGGGGCTGATCGGGCTGCTGTTGCCCGCTGCGCTGGGCTCGGCCGCGCAGGCGCCGACCGCCTCCGACATCATCGAAAGCGACGGCGAAGACGCCGTCACCGCCATCGTGCCGCTCGACGAGCAGCCCGGCAGGCCGGCGATCGTCAGCCGCGAGGATGCGGTCAAGCCGCGGCCGGTGGCACCCGGCCAGACCAGGCCCCTGGCGCCAAGCTTCGACGTCACCCTGCTCGAAGCCATGGCGCAGGACCTCGTCGCCAACCAGCGCGTGCCCGGCATGGCGATGGCGATCGTGCACAAGGGTCAGGTGCTCAGTGCCCGCGGCTACGGCATCACCGACGTCAAGGCGGCCGAACCGGTCGATGCGCACACCGTCTTCCGCCTCGCGTCGCTGTCGAAATCCTTCGCCGGCACCGTCACCGGCATGCTGGTCTCCGAAGGCGCCCTGCGCTGGGACAGCCACGTCGTCGATTATCTGCCCTCGCTGCGGTTCTCCGATCCGATGGCGGCGCAGCAGCTCACCGTTGCCGATGTGCTGAGCCACCGGGTCGGCCTGGGCCGCAACACCTACGACCGCGACATCGAACGCAACGCCGACTATCACGATCTGGTGCAGCGCCTCGCGTCGGCGCCGATGAGCTGCCAGCCCGGCAACTGCTATGCCTACCAGAACGTCGCCTTCAGCCTGGTCGGTGACGTCGTGTTCGCCACCTCGGGGCAGTTCTTCAGCGAGGCGGTTTCGCGCCGTATCTTCAAGCCTCTCGGCATGAACGATGCGAGCTACGGTCTCGAAGGCATCCAGGCGAGCACGCGCTGGGCCAAGCCGCACGTTCGCGCCGGTGGCGGCTGGACGTCGCTGATGCCCAAGCCCACCTACTATCGCCTGGCGCCCGCGGCCGGGGTCAATGCCAGCATCAGCGACATGGCGCAGTGGCTGGTCGCGCAGACCGGTCATCGGCCCGATGTGCTCCCGGCGCCACTGCTGGCGACCCTGCAGGCGCCCATCGTCGGCACCCCGCCGGAGATGCGCAATTCCTCGTGGCGCCGCGACCGTCTCGACGCCGCGGGCTATGGCCTGGGCTGGCGTGTCTACGACTACGCCGGCGAGCGGGTGGTCTTCCATGGCGGCGCAGTCCAGGGTTATCGCGGCCTCATGGCACTGATCCCGGGCCGCGACTTCGGCATGGTCGTGCTGTGGAACAGCGAAAGCAGCCTGCCCTCGGGCATGCTGCCGACGATCCTCGACCGCGCCATCGGCTTGCCGCCGCAGCGCTGGGTGGACGTGGACCCGAATCTCGAAACCCTGCATGCGCAGCGCACGCGGTCACCTGCCGCATCGCCAACGGGCGGCAGCACCACCCACCGCGCGGACGCGACGCCGGAGTAAGCGGGAAATCGTCGCCGCGGCGCGCGGCCACGTGCGCACCGCGACGGTCGTCCGCAAAGAGAACGAGGACGTGGTGCCGTGCGGGCGCGGCCGCCCTGGCCGGTGCTCCACCGCGCCCCGCGAGCGTCGGCGCGCACCACCACCGATCACCCGGCACGTGCGCATTCCTGACGGGTGATCGTCCCGCGTGCGCGCGGCCAGGCGGCATGGACTCGCGCCCTGCAAGACGGACATAAAAAAACTCCTCCTCCGCCTGGGCACGCGGAGGAAGAGCTTTCGAATACGAACTCTGTGACGTCAGATCAGCGGCGTCGGGATCGTCGGGATCACCACAGGTGCCGAGGACTTGCGGGCGCGCTTGGTCGGCGTACGCTTCTGCGCGGCCTTCTTTGCCGGCGACTTCTTGGCGACGGCCTTCTTGGTGACGGCCTTCTTCGTAGCCGTCTTCTTGGTGGCTGCCTTCTTGGTGGCCGACTTCGCGGTCTTCTTGGTGGCGGCCTTCTTGCTGGCGGTCGACCGGGTTGCCTTCTTGGCCGTGGCCTTCTTGGCGGTCTTCTTGGTCGCCTTCTTGGCCGTGGCCTTCTTCGCGGTCTTCTTCACGGCCTTCTTGGCGACGGCCTTCTTTGCGGTCTTCTTGGCCGTGGCCTTCTTCGCGGTCTTCTTCACGGCCTTCTTGGCGACGGCCTTCTTCGCGGTCTTCTTGGCCGGCGACTTCTTGGCGACCTTGGCGACCTTCTTCACTGCCTTCTTCGCGCGACTCACTGCCTTCTTGGCGGTGGATTTGGTAGCGGTTTTCTTGGCTGCCTTCTTGGCAGGCGCTTTCTTTGCAGCTTTCTTCGTGGCCATGGAATGGCTCTCCTCGTCAGTGGACTTGCAGGTACAACGGCCCAGTTCTCAAACGGCGCGCGGGAGTCGGACCCGCGCACAACCGCCGACGCGCACCGCGCATCGACCGGATTCGAAGGGAGGGTCGTCGACTGCACGACGTCGCCCTGGTGAAACGGTACCTCTGCGCCGGGTCGACGGCGCGGAGACGGAATGAAGGGTGGACGTGTTTCGCAGCGAAGACGATGCCCGCGTCCACCTTGTGATCGTGCTGGCGGAGTTTCGAGTTGTGCTGCGTGCTGGTGTCGTTCGACTCACTCGTTTGGCGGCAGACGTCTGTTGCGGCGAAACCTAATCACGGTTTTTTCCACTGTCAACAGGTGTTGATATTTTTCCGGCAAGGTCGAGCGCGCGCATGTCGCCTCACACCCGGGCATCGCGACAAGGTCATCGCATCGCGCAGGACCTCGCGGTGCACGCACTACGCGAAGCCGCTTTTGCGAAACACCACAAAACAAGGCATCAACTTCGCAAGGCCTGAAAATTTCAGACCCGAGCCCGACACAGGCAACGCCGATTCCAGTGCGGTGAAAAAACCATCACCGAACCTACCGCTACGTAAATCGTGCGATGACGAATGCCAAGGCTTTGCGCGGCTGCAGGATCGGTTTGCGCGAAAAATGCGCAGCCCTCGAACGACGTCGGGAGGTCGCGAACCGTCGACCGCATGTGCGATCAACGACGCCGCTTCGCATCGACCCGCAGCGAGCGAGCGCCCAAAAGAAACCGGCGCGTTCCTTGCGGAACGCGCCGGTCGGGAGACGCCACGTCTTGCGACGTCTCAGTCTTCCTCGCCCTCGAGCAATTCACTGTACTCGTCAGGCGGCAACAGCTCGTTGAGCTGCTCCGGCTCGCTGAGTTCGATGACGAACAGCCAGCCTTCGCCGAAGGCGTCCTCGTTGATCGTTTCCGGCTTGTCGGCCAGCGCTTCATTGACGGCGGTGATCGTGCCCGACACCGGCGCATAGACGTCGGACGCAGCCTTCACCGACTCGACCACCGCGACGCCGTTTCCGGCTTCGACCGTCTCGCCGACCGCGGGCAGCTCCACATAGACCAGATCGCCGAGCAGGCCCTGGGCGTGATCGGAAATGCCGACGGTGACCTTGCCGTCACCTTCGATACGGACCCATTCGTGGGACTTCAGGAACTTCAGGTCGCCTGGGATTTCACTCATGGTCGGCTCCGGGAACGCGTGCTGTCGGGAAGAGGAGGCTAGTGTAGCGACGATCGCGCGCGGCGCGCATCAGACGCCGTCGGCGGGCTGACCGTTGCGTACGAAAGGAAACTTCACCACGCGCACCGGTACCTGGCGGCCGCGGATGTCGACGGTCACAGCGCCGGGCTCGCCTGCGGGTACGCGTGCGAATGCGATCGCCTTGCCGATCGTCGGCGAGAACGTGCCCGAGAGGATCTCGCCGGGACCATTGGCGGTCGCCACAGCCTGGCCATGGCGCAGTACGCCCTTGTCGTCCATCACCAGGCCGATCATCTGACGCGGCGCTCCGCCGGCCTGCGTCTCAAGCAGCGCGCGCCCGTTGAATGCGCGACCTTCGTCGAGTGCGACCGTCCAGCCGAGCGCCGCCTCGTAGGGCGAGACGGTCTCGTCCATGTCCTGACCATAGAGGGCCAGGCCTGCTTCGAGACGGAGCGTGTCGCGCGCACCGAGGCCCGCCGGGGCGACGCCCGCTGCATGCAGCGCCGTCCACAGCGCAGTCGCATTTGCTTCGTCGACCACGATCTCGAAGCCGTCCTCGCCGGTGTAACCGGTACGGGCCACGAACAGATCGCCGAACGCCGTCCCGCTGAGCGCCGCGGCAGCAAACCGGCCGAGCTTGGCGACCTTTGCCGCATCGGCTTCGCCGAGCAGGCCGGCGACGATCTCCCGCGCCTTCGGTCCCTGCACCGCGATCATCGCCAGCTCGGGGCGCTCGGTGACGACGACATCGAACCCATCGGCCTGCGACGCGATCCACGCCAGGTCCTTTTCGCGGGTCGCCGCGTTGACGACCAGGCGGAACCAGTCGTCGGCCATGAAGTAGATGATCAGGTCGTCGACGATTCCGCCCTCGATGGTCAGCATGCAGGTGTAGAGCGCCTTGCCGGGGACCTTGAGCTTGTCGACGGAGTTGGCGACGAGCTTGCGCAGGAAATCGCGGGTGCCGGCGCCACGCAGATCCACGACGGTCATGTGGCTGACGTCGAACATGCCCGCGTCGCGTCGCACGTGGTGGTGCTCCTCGATCTGCGAGCCGTAATTGAGCGGCATGTCCCAACCGCCGAAATCGACCATGCGCGCGCCGAGCGCGCGGTGGGCATCGTTGAGGATCGTCTTGCGCGTCATCTGCCGGCTCACTTGCGGAAAGCCGGGATTATCGCAGGTCGCCGGCCGCCAGCAGGCCCGAGCCGCTCCTGCAGCCGGGGCCAGGCATGCGCGCCTGGCCCCGGCCGGATGACCGTCAGGCCATCTCGACGTGCAGGTTGACGCCGTCGGTCCCGACCACGCGGACCGGCGTGCCCACCGGCAGGTCGGGACCTTCGACGATCCAGAACGCGTCGCCGATCTTGATCCGGCCACGACCGGCGATGATCGGCTGGTCGAGTGGCGCCACGCGACCGATGTGCTGCGATGCGCGCCGGTTCAAGGTGGGATGGTCGCTCTGCGGTTCGCGGCCGCGGAACCAGGTGCGGTACACGAGCACCGACAGGAAGCTCAGCACCACGAACAGCGCCACCTGCACCAGCAGGCTGAGGCCAGGCAGGAACAAGGTGATCAGGAACACGGCCGCCGCGGCAAAGCCCATCCACAGCAGGAATGCACCAGGCACCAGGGTCTCGGCCGCCATCAGCAGCAACGCGATCGCGCCCCAGCCCACGACGTCCCAACGCAGCCAGTCCATGTCAGAGGCCTGCGCGTGACGGCGGCGGCGGGGGCTGCGCGCCGCGCGGCGCCGACTTCTGGTTGCTCAGGGCCTCGCGGGCAAGTTCGCCGATGCCGGCGATCGACCCGATGATGCCGCTGGTCTCCATCGGCATCAGCACGAACTTCTGGTTGGGCGCGGTCGCCAGTTCCTTGAACGCCTCGACGTACTTCTGCGCCACAAAGTAGTTGATCGCCTGCACGTCACCCTGGGCAATCGCATTGGAGACCATTTCGGTGGCCTTGGCCTCGGCCTCGGCCAGGCGCTCGCGCGCTTCGGCCTCGCGGAACGCCGCTTCCTTCTGGCCCTCGGCCTCGAGGATCGCAGCCTGCTTCTCGCCCTCGGCGCGCAGGATCGCGGAGCTGCGGTGGCCTTCGGCCTCGAGGATCACCGCACGACGCTCGCGCTCGGCCTTCATCTGCCGGGCCATCGAATCGATGAGGTCGCGGGGCGGCTGGATGTCGCGGATCTCGATGCGGGTGACCTTGATGCCCCATGGGTTGGTCGCCTGGTCGACGACGTTGAGCAGCTGGGCGTTGATCTTCTCGCGGTTGCTCAGCGATTCGTCGAGATCCATCGAGCCGATCACGGTGCGAATGTTGGTCTGCACCAGCGCGATCGTGGCGATCTCGAGATTCGAAACCTCGTATGCGGCCTTGGCCGCGTCCAGCACCTGGAAGAACACCACGCCGTCCACGCGCACCACCGCATTGTCGCGGGTGATCACATCTTGGCTCGGCACGTCGAGCACCTGCTCCATCATGTTGATCTTGCGGCCGACGCCGTAGACGATCGGCACCAGGAAATGCAGGCCTGGCGTCATTGAATGCGTGTACTTGCCGAAACGCTCGACGGTCCATTCGAAGCCCTGCGGCACCATGCGCACGGTCTTGAAGAGCACGACGACGCCGGCGAACGCAAGCACCACCGCAAGAAACAGCCCTGTCCCCATTCTTCTTCTCCCTGTATTGGTCGGCTGATGCCGCCGGGCCGAGTATAGGCGCCGGCCCCGTCGCGCACTCCGGGCCGGGGCTGGACGCATGGCGAGTTGTCCGTGGTGTATCCAACGGCCCGTACCGCCTCTATCCGGCGGCAGTGACATCGCCGCCGTCCCGACGGCCTGCGCCTTTGGCGAAAGGCCGGCGCGAGGCCATGCCGTGCACCCTGATCGTGAGGTGTAGGCCCGCGATCGGCCGCGTATCCCGGGGCTTCGCCCCTCCTCCGCGCATCGGCGCAGGCGTGCGCGCATCGATCCGCGCGTCGCGAACACGGGACGATCGAGCGAATGGCCCGGTAACCGGGCGCCAGCCTGGCTGGCGATTACTTGGTCAGGATCAGCTTGTCGTTGCGCGTATGGCGCAGGCGATAGACCTCGTTGCCATGGCGGATGCAGAGCTCGCGGTGTCCGCCGAGCAACTGCACGCTGTCGAGCTCCGGCACCTGGGGTGTATGCGCCAACGCATGGACGTTCCGGCCATCGCGGGCATTACGGGAGACGGCTGCATCCTGGAACGGGCTTGCACGCATGACGAATCCTCCGATCGGAAATCCGATGATAGTGATTCTCATTAACGGGTCAAGCGCCAAGTTCATGCACTCGTGGCTGCTTCGAGACGCCTCCACGTCGCCTCGTCCAAACGATCCAGCAACTCGATCGCCTGGAGGTTCTCGATCAGCTGCGCGGTGCGGCTGGCGCCGAGCAGTACGGTGGACACATGAGGATTGGTCAGGCACCAGGCGATCGCCAGTGGCGCGGGTGCCACACCGAGCTCGGCGGCGAGCGCGACGAAACGGCCTGCCCGCGTGAGCCGATCACCGTCGTCGCCCAGGACGCTGCGCTTCAGCCAGGCGAGTTCCGGCTGGGCGAGGCGGCTGTCCGCAGGCACACCCCCGGTGTACTTGCCGGTCAGCAGACCCGAGGCCAGCGGCGACCACACCGTGGTGCCCAGTCCGAGTTCGGCGTACAGCGGCGCGTATTCCAGTTCCACGCGGGCTCGCTTCAGCAGGTTGTATTCGGGCTGCTCCATGGTCGGGCCGTGCAGATGATGCGTGCGGGCGATCTGCGCAGCCTCGCGGATCAGCGTCGCCGGCCATTCCGACGTGCCCCAGTACAGGACCTTGCCCTGGCGGATCAGCGTATCCATCGCCCAGACGGTCTCGGCAACCGGCGTGTCCGGATCGGGCCGGTGGCAGAAGTAGAGGTCGAGATGCTCGACGCGCAGACGCTTCAATGCCGCGTCGCAGGCGTCGCGCACGTGTTTGCGCGACAGGCCACGCTGGGTGGGTCGCGGGTCGGCGGCGGCGCCGAAGAACACCTTGCTCGAGACGCAGTAGCCGTCGCGCGGAAGGCGCAGGTCGGCGATGACGTCACCCATGACCTGCTCGGCCGCGCCATTGGCATAGCCCTCGGCATTGTCGAAAAAGTTCACACCGTGGTCCCACGCGGTCGCCACGAGCTCGCGTGCTTCGCTGCGGCCGATCTGGCTGCCGAAAGTGACCCAGGCACCCAACGACAGGGCGGACAGCTGCAGGCCGGATGATCCGAGGCGGCGGTACTGCATGGAGACTCCTGGAACAGGCGACGGACGGGTGGACCAGTATGCCCGCCGGCTGCGAGCGGCCGCCCGGGTCGAGCGCCCGATGCTGCTGGCGATGACGACGGCCGTCGCTGCACCCAGCTGCGACTGGAGACGCTCCCGCCACGATCTGAAGACCAGCCAGCGGGCGTGGCTGCCGCAGCACGCGACGCGTCAACGCGATGGTGCGCGCTGACAAGAGCGCTCGGTGGCCTTGAAGCTGCCTGAGCCCGAGGGTTTCGGCGGCTCAAGCCGGTGCCGACCCGCGCCGGCTCTTCCGGGAGATCCCGTGCCGACGCAGTGCCTCTGCAGACGATGTTCAAAGAGGAAGAGCCCTGTCGCGGATCCGTGACCAAGCGTGCGTGCTGCGGCCCGGCGGGTGGCGCATGGGAGCGACTCGACCGTCCGGGTCCACCGCATGCTGCTGGCCTGCGGCCGGGCGTGGGGCGTCCGGGGGTGCTCCCTGGCAGGCGCCGGAGGCCACCGCATTTCCGACCTGTGCGCGACGCATCCGCCCTGCCCGGGCGGCGCGGGCGGGCGCCTGCAACAGGTCAGGCGTGGGGGCCGCGGCCGTGCGGAGGCGCATGGCGCCTGAATGACATGACTTTCACGCCCGGTATGGTTGCCGGGGCCGGCCCGCTGCACTAGGCTGCGCGACTTGGCGAATGGCCCGGGGGCCACGATGGATGACTTGACGCGGATCGGCTTCGGCCTGTTTGGACTGGCCGTGCTGCTCGCGATCACGTGGCTGTTCTCCAACAACAAGCGCAGGGTCGACTGGAAGCTCGTCGCCACCGGCGTGACGTTGCAGATCGCCTTCGCTGCGGTGGTGTTGCGCGTACCCGGTGGCCGCGAGGTGTTCGACGCGCTCGGCCACGGCTTCGTCAAGGTTCTCTCGTTCGTCAACGCCGGCTCGGAGTTCATCTTCGGCAGTCTGATGAACATCGAGACCTACGGCTTCATCTTCGCCTTCCAGGTGTTGCCGACGATCATCTTCTTCGCCGCGCTGATGGGCGTGATGTACCACCTGGGCATCATGCAGTTCATCGTGCGCGTCATGGCGTCGGCGATCACCAAGGTGATGCGGGTCTCGGGCGCCGAGACCACGAGCGTGTGCGCCAGTGTCTTCATCGGCCAGACCGAGGCGCCCCTGACCGTGCGCCCCTACATCTCGCGAATGACCGAATCCGAACTCATCACGATGATGATCGGCGGCATGGCGCACATCGCCGGCGGCGTGCTGGCCGCCTACGTCGGCATGCTCGGCGGCGGCAACCCGGAAGAGCAGGCGTTCTACGCCAAGCATCTGCTGGCCGCGTCGATCATGGCCGCGCCGGCGACACTGGTCATCGCCAAGATTTTGATTCCCGAAACCGCTGAGCCGCTGACCCGCGGCACGGTGAAGATGGAGGTCGAGAAGACCACCAGCAACGTCATCGACGCGGCAGCCGCCGGCGCCGGCGATGGCCTGCGCCTGGCGCTGAACATCGGCGCGATGCTGCTGGCCTTCATCGCACTGATCGCGATGGTGAACTACCCGCTCGAGTGGATCGGCGAGGTCACCGGCCTGGCCGAGGCCATCGGCAAGCCCACCAATCTGGCGACGATCTTCGGCTTCGTGCTCGCCCCGATCGCCTGGCTGATCGGCGTGCCGTGGCAGGACGCGTCGGTGGTCGGCTCGCTGATCGGTCAGAAGATCGTCATCAACGAATTCGTCGCGTACCTGCAGCTGGCCGACATCGTCAACGGCCGCGTCGACGGCGTGACGCTCAGCGAGCAGGGCCGCCTGATCGCGACTTATGCGCTGTGCGGCTTCGCCAATTTCAGTTCCATCGCGATCCAGATCGGCGGCATCGGCGGGCTCGCGCCCGACCGCCGCCAGGACCTTGCGCGCTTCGGCCTGCGCGCGGTGCTCGGCGGCACGATCGCCACGCTGATGACGGCCACCATTGCCGGCGTGCTGACCTACGTCGGTGCCTGATTTCGATTCTTTCTGAAGTCGCGCGAGCGGATACAGAACAGGGGAAGGTGCGCGTGAGCCATGTCGTCGTCGTCGGGTCGTTCAATGTCGACCATGTCTGGAACTGCGCCACACTGCCGCGTCCGGGCGAAACGCTGAGCGGCCGCTACCACACCGGCCCCGGCGGCAAGGGCTTCAACCAGGCGATCGCGGCCGCCCGCGCGGGTGCCCAGACGGGCTTGCTGTGCGCACTTGGCGGCGACGAAGGCGGCCGCCAGGCGCGTGCGCTGGCCCAGGCCGACGGCATCGACCTGCGCGTGCACGACAGCGCCCAGCCGACCGGCACCGCCGGCATCTATGTCGACGAAGCCGGCCAGAACACCATCGTCATCGGCGCCGGCGCCAATGCAGATCTCAGCGTCGCATGGCTGGGGCGGCAGGCCGCCGCGCTCGCTGGCGCGCGCGTGCTGCTGTCGCAGCTCGAGTCGCCGCTCGACAGCGTGCTCGAAGCGATGCGCCTGGCGCGCGCCGCGGGCACCATCACCATGCTCAATCCCGCGCCGGCGAACGCGCAGTGCCTGCGCGAACTGCTGGCCGCGGCCGACATCCTCACACCGAACGAAACCGAGTTCGCCGCGCTGCTGGAACGCCATACCAGCCATCGCATCGACAGGGACGAAATCGCCGGCGCGCCCGACGCGCAGCTGCACCGCCTGTGCCGCACCCTGCTGCCGCGCGGCACGGTGGTGATCACGCTCGGGGCAGCCGGCGCGTTCGTCTCGCACCGGGAAGACCTGCTGCGCGGCGACGATGCGCCGTTCTACCGCGTGGCCGCCGAGAAGGTGGAACCGGTCGACACCACCGGCGCCGGCGATGCCTTCAACGGCGCCCTTGCAGCCGCCTATGCCGCCGCGCCCGCGCAGCCGTTTGCCGCGCACGTGCGGTTCGCCAATCGCTACGCCGGCCTGTCGACCGAACGCGTCGGCGCCGCATTGGCGATGCCGCGGCTCACCCCCGGCGACTGAACCCCGGAATCGGCCGCACGCGGCCCCGCATCTCGCCGATCGGCGACAATGGCGCATGCAGATCGGCCCCTACCGCATCGAACCGAACGTGGTCCTGGCCCCGATGGCCGGGGTCACCGACAAGCCGTTCCGACAGCTTTGCAAGCGGCTGGGCGCGGGGCTGGCGATGTCGGAGATGACGATCAGCGACCCGCGCTTCTGGCAGACCGAGAAGTCGTTGCGTCGCATGGACCACGACGGCGAGCCCGCGCCTGTCGGGGTACAGATCGCCGGCACGGAGCCGGCGATGCTGGCAGAGGCCGCACGCTACAACGTCGACCACGGCGCGCAGATCATCGACATCAACATGGGCTGCCCGGCGAAGAAGGTCTGCAACGCCTGGGCCGGTTCGGCGCTGATGCAGGACGAGGCGCTGGTCGCGCGGATTCTCGACGCGGTGGTGCGCGCGGTCGACGTGCCGGTGACATTGAAGATCCGCACGGGCTGGTGCGCCGAGCACCGCAATGCGCCGACGATCGCGCGCATCGCGCAGGACGCCGGCATCGCCGCGCTGGCCGTGCATGGCCGTACCCGCGACCAGCATTACACCGGCACCGCCGAGTACGACACGATCGCCGCGATCAAGGCCGCACTGACGATTCCGGTGCTCGCCAATGGCGACATCGACTCGCCGGAGAAGGCACTGGCCGTGCTGCGCCATACCGGCTGCGATGCGGTGATGGTGGGCCGCGCCGCGCAGGGCCGGCCGTGGATCTTCCGCGAGATCGCGTACTTCCTGAGTTCGGGCACGCATCTGGCGCCGCCGACGCTGCCCGAGATCCGCGACATCCTGCTCGACCATCTTGCCGCGCTGCATGCCTTCTATGGCGAGACCTCCGGCGTGCGTATCGCGCGCAAGCATCTGGGCTGGTACGCCAAGGATCGACCGGAGAACGCGGCATTCCGCAACGTGGTCAACCGCGCCGAGACGGCGCAGGCGCAGATCGCGCTGACGCACGAGTACTTCGATGCACTGATCGCGGGCGACATCCGGCCGACGCTCGCAGCCTGACGCGGACGCCTGCTCGGGGTGCGCGCGCCCGTACTGACGATGTCCACGCCCCGGGATCCCTGCGCGCCCGCAGCGAGCAGACGCGTCCCTCCCCTCAGTGCGCCTCGACAGCCTCTTCGCTGCCGAGGCCCGGCAATGCGGGTTCGCGCCAGATCCGCGCCCACGTCGCCCGCAAGGTTCCGGCGATGTCACGCGGCATGCCGGCCTGCACCGGCGGCACCGCGCGCCAGGCGCCGTCGGCGCGCTCGGCCACCGTGAAGCGGAACAGGTAGTCCGGCTCGGCGCCCATGCGCAGGTCGCTGAGCTGCAGCCGGTCATCGACCACGGTCGCGCCCACGAAGCCGTGGTTGAACCACGCGAGACGCCGCACCGCCGGCAGTCCGGCATTGGCCTGCAGCGCGCGGGTGTCGGACGCGTACGCCGTGAAGCGCATCGGCCCCCGGTCGGCGGCCAGCGAGCGGAAGCCTTCGACATATCCGTCGGGGGTCATCGCCACCACACGCCACAGCAGGGTATTGGCCGGCATCGGCACCGAGAAGCGCGGCGCATCCGCCAGCCCCATGGTCGCAAGACTGCGCTCCGCCTCGCGGTCGACGATGGTCTTGGCGACCAGCGACCAGCCGATGTACGCGGTGCTCAGCACCAGGCCGAACACCAGTGCGCGCTTGCCGAGCGGGCGCGCCCCCGCAAACAGCGCGACCAGCACGCCTGCCAGCAACCAGATGGTGTACAGCGGATCGATGATGAAGAGGCTCGACCACATTGCCGGCGGTGGCCGCAGCGGCCACCACAGCTGGGTGCCGTAGACGGTGAACGCATCGAGCAGCGGGTGCGTGATCAATGCAAGCGCTATCGCCCAGAACCAGCGCACCGGCGATGCCGCGACGCGACCCTTGCCGAAACGCTTGAACAGCCACCAGATCGCGACGGCGATCAACGGCAACACCAGCAGCGAATGCGTGAGCCCGCGATGCAGGGTCATGCGCAGCACCGGGTCGTCGGTCATCAACGCGATCGGGATACCATCGAGGTCGGGCAAGGTGCCGAGGATGGCGCCGGCAGCGAGCGCGGCGCGGCGATCAGTGGCAGGAACGACAGCCGCGGCCACCGAAGCGCCGAGCACGATCTGGGTGAACGAGTCCATCGGCCGATGCTAGCAGCCGCTAACGACACGACGCCGGGGCGCGGGCGGGGCGCGACACCGCCTGGCCGTTGGGCTCGGTGCATGCAGGCAGCTCCGGCACTCCGCCCCGAGGCGAAGCAGACGCAGCCCGGAGGCGGCCGTCTGGCGCTTCGGCGAGTGCGGCCAGGCGGCCGACCCGTCGCCGTCGGTGCGTAGAGGACCCGCATGCTCGACCGTCGCCGCGCGACGGATCTGGCCGCAGACGATGCCATGGGACTACCCGGCCCATGGGCCGGACGGACTTGCCGGCGAGCGAAGCCTTCCGGGCCACGCCGGCGTAACCGCCGCACCGCACAGGGAGCTCCCTTGGCAAGCAGCCATGCATGCCGGGCGCGGGACGGGCGAAGCCGAGCCCCGGATGTGCCACTGCGAAAGCGGTCCACAAGTGGCTGCAGACCGCAGCACCTGGCGCGCTGCGGAGCGGCGCCCGTGGCAAGCGCGTCAGCCCTGCACAGCACGTCCCTTCCGGGCCCATGCCGAGCCTGTCGCGCACGCGCGCCGCCGGCCCGCAACTGCGCCGGGGCGCTGCGGTTGCAGCCGCCGCTCGGCGTGATGACACTTGTCCTGCACCGTAATCGCGCTTAACCGCGCTGCAATCCGGCGCAGTCCACAATGCAATTCCGCCGGCCGCTCTGTATGATTGCCGGCCATCTTTTCATCCGAATATAGGGATATAGGCCCGATGTCCAGCTATCTCTTCACCTCCGAGTCGGTCTCCGAAGGCCACCCGGACAAGATCGCCGACCAGATTTCCGACGCCGTGCTCGATGCGATCCTCGCCCAGGACAAGCGCGCGCGCGTGGCCTGCGAAACCCTGGTCAAGACGGGCGTTG
Organism: Luteimonas sp. 100069; assembly: GCF_003813845.1. Classification (NCBI taxonomy): domain Bacteria; kingdom Pseudomonadati; phylum Pseudomonadota; class Gammaproteobacteria; order Lysobacterales; family Lysobacteraceae; genus Luteimonas; species Luteimonas sp. 100069. The sequence goes on along the minus strand of NZ_RPFN01000001.1, from coordinate 415,146 downwards.
CGATCGTCGCCGGCGAAGTGACCACCAGTGCGTGGATCGATCTTGAGGCGCTTACCCGCAAGGTGATCCTGGACATCGGCTACAACAGTTCCGACGTCGGCTTCGACGGCGAGACCTGCGGCGTGCTGAACCTGATCGGCAAGCAGTCGCCCGACATCAACCAGGGCGTGGACCGCAAGCATCCCGAGCAGCAGGGCGCCGGTGACCAGGGCCTGATGTTCGGTTACGCCACCAACGAGACCTCGGAATTCATGCCGGCGGCCATCCACTACTCGCACCGTCTGGTCGAGCAGCAGGCCAAGGTCCGCAAGAAGAAGAATTCCCCGCTGTCGTGGCTGCGTCCCGACGCCAAGTCCCAGGTGACGCTGCGCTACGAGAACGGCGTCGCCACCGCGATCGACGCCGTGGTGCTGTCGACGCAGCACGATCCGGGCGTCAAGCAGAAGGACCTGATCGAAGCCGTGCGCGAGGAGATCATCAAGCCGGTGCTGCCGGCGAAGTGGCTGCACAAGGGCACCAAGTTCCACATCAACCCGACCGGCAAGTTCATCATCGGCGGGCCGGTCGGCGACTGCGGCCTGACCGGGCGCAAGATCATCGTCGACACCTACGGCGGCTGGGCGCGCCATGGTGGCGGCGCGTTCTCGGGCAAGGATCCGTCCAAGGTCGACCGCTCGGCCGCGTACGCAGCCCGCTACGTCGCCAAGAACGTGGTCGCGGCCGGCCTGGCCGACCGTTGCGAAGTGCAGGTGTCGTACGCGATCGGCGTGGCCGAGCCGACCTCGATCTCGGTCACCACCTTCGGCACCGGCAAGATCAGCGATGACAAGATCGAAAAGCTGATCCGCAAGCATTTCGACCTGCGTCCGTACGGCATCATCCAGATGCTGGACCTGATCCACCCGGTCTACCAGCGCACCGCCAGCTATGGTCACTTCGGCCGCAAGCCGCAGGACGTGAGCTACGTCGACGGCGCCGGCGAGCGGCACACCGCGACCGCGTTCTCGTGGGAGAAGATCGATCGCGCCGACGCGCTGCGCACGGATGCGAAGCTGAAGTGACATCGCGCCGCGGCGGTTGCCGTGGTACATGGGCGTTACCGGACGGGCCGCGCAAGCGGCCCGTTCCGCGTCTGGCGGTTTGCCCTCACTTCGTGTGCATCGCCGAGTTCGCATGCTGTACCGGGGCGCAGCACAGCTCCGCCCCCAAGCCCACGGAGCCCGACTGACGATGCCGCCCAGTTACGACGAGATGCACGATGCCCAAGGGCAGGTGCGCCCCCATTACCACGGCTTCGACGATTGGCTCCAGGTGACTCCCGACGAACAGGTGGCGCACAAGCGCCTCGAGGCCGAGGTGTCCTTCCACCGCGTCGGCATCACGTTCTCGGTCTACGGCGAGGAGTCCGGCAACGAGCGCCTGATCCCGTTCGACATCGTCCCGCGCATCCTCCCCGCCCACGAGTGGAAGATCCTCGAAGCCGGACTGCGCCAGCGGGTGCATGCACTGAACCTGTTCCTGGGCGACATCTATGGCGAGCAGCGCATCCTGCGCGATCGCCGCATCCCGTCCGAGCTGGTGCTGGCCAACAGCGAGTACCGCAAGGAGATGCAGGGCCTGAAGGTGGCCTGCAACACCTACTCGCACGTGTCGGGCATCGATCTTGTACGCGCCGGCGATGGCGAGTACTACGTGCTGGAAGACAACCTGCGCGTGGCGTCAGGTGTGTCCTACATGCTCGAGAACCGCCGGATGATGGCGCGGCTCATCCCCGAACTGTTCGCCCGCCAGCAGATCGCGCCGGTCGAACGCTATCCCGATGCGCTGTTCGAGGTCCTGCGCCAGAGCGCGCCGGCCAACGTCGACAACCCGGTGGTGGCGGTGCTGACCCCGGGCGCGGCGAACTCGGCGTACTTCGAACACGCCTTCCTGGCCCAGCAGATGGGCGTGGAGCTCGTCGAAGGCGCCGATCTGTTCGTCCAGGACGACATGGTCTACGCCAAGACCACGCGTGGCGCCCAGCGCGTGCACGTGATCTATCGACGCATCAACGACGACTATCTCGATCCCACCGTGTTCCGGCGCGAGTCCATGCTCGGGGTCTCCGGGCTGTTCGGTGCATACCGCGCCGGGAACGTGACCCTCGCCAATGCACCGGGTACCGGTGTCGGCGACGACAAGTCGGTGTATCCCTACGTGCCCGAGATGATCCGCTACTACCTCAGCGAAGAGCCCATCCTGCACAACGTGCCGACCTGGCAGCTGCGCAATCCGGACGACCTGAAATACACCCTCGAACACCTGCCCGAGCTGGTGGTCAAGGAAGTCCACGGCGCCGGCGGCTACGGCATGCTGGTCGGGCCGGCCGCCACGAAGGCGGAGATCGAGGAATTCCGCGCGCGCATCCTCGCCGACCCGGGCAACTACATCGCCCAGCCGACGCTGTCGCTGTCCACCTGCCCCACCTACGTCGAGAGCGGCCTCGCGCCGCGGCATATCGACCTGCGCCCCTACATCCTCAGCGGCCGCCGCATCCATGTCGTGCCCGGCGGCCTGACCCGCGTTGCGTTGCGTGAGGGCTCGCTGGTGGTGAACTCCTCGCAGGGCGGCGGCACCAAGGACACCTGGGTGATGGAAGTATGAGTCGCCGGCCCGCCGTGTCCCCTGCCCCCGTCCCGCCGTCGCGCACCGCAGGTCGCGATGCCCTGACTGCCCGCTCCGTATCCGGCCGCTTCGCGCTGGCCAGTCCTTCGCACAGGCGCTGATCCATGCTCTGCCGCACCGCAAACGATCTCTACTGGGTAGCGCGCAATGTCGAACGCGCCGAGAACACCGCGCGCCTGCTCGACATGGCCCAGCGCATCGCGCTGCTCCCCGAACGCCTCGACCGGGGCAAGGCGCAGGCGGCGCCCTGGCGCCGCGCGCTCGATTCGCTCGGTCTGGTGGAGAGCTTCCAGCAGCGCCACGGCCGCATCGATGCCGAGGGTGTCGTGCAGCACCTGCTGCTCTCGCCCGACAACCCGGGCTCGATCTACAGCTGCCTGCGCACGGCGCGCGAGAACGCACGCGCGCAGCGCGTGGCGATCACTGCCGAGATGTACGAGGATCTCAACAGTTCGTGGCTGGAGATCCGCCGCTTCGATGCCACGCGCCTGCGCCAGCAGGGCCTGAGCAACGCGCTGGAATGGGTGAAGACGCGCTCGGCCGCGTTCCGCGGCATCACCATCGGCACGCTCGGCCGCGGCGAGGGCTATCGCTTCCTGCAACTGGGCGCCTTTATCGAACGTGCGGACTGGTCGATCCGACTGCTCGACATGATCAGCAGCGACGAAGAGTTGCCCGAGACAGGTGAAGTGCGCGACGCGACCCAGTACTTCCAGTGGAGCGCATTGCTCCAGGCGCTCTCGGCGTTCGAAACCTACCGTCGCCTGTATCGCGAGTCGGTGAGCCCCGCCGGCGTGGCCGCGCTGATGCTGCTCAACGACGACAATCCGCGCTCACTGCAGGCCTGCGTCGCCGCGATCCACCGTATCCTTCAATCGCTGTCGGGCGGCGAATCGGTGGAGGTCGCGCGTCAGGCCGGCGCACTGGCGGCGCAGGCCCGCTATGCGCGCATCGACGAGATCATTGCCGCTGGCCTGGAGACGTGGCTGCAGGACACGATGGGCAGGCTGTCGCGACTCGGCAACGAGATCCACCGCCAGTTCATGACCACCGAAGTGGTGCCGTTCTCCCCGCCCGGAATGTCGCAGTCACAATGGCAGCGTTCGTCTTGAGCTGTCGCTGCGCCGCCGCGCGGGGCACAATGCGTGCTGCAATTGCGCGCTGTCGCGGCACCTTATGACTTACTGCATCGGTTTGAACCTCGACGAAGGCCTCGTACTGGCCTCCGATTCGCGTACCAATGCCGGTGTGGACCACATCCGCCGTGCCGGAAAACTGCGGGTCTTCGCCCAGGATGGCGACCGGGTCGTGGTCACGCTGTCGGCGGGCAACCTCTCGCTGACGCAGAACGTGCTCAACCTCATCGAGCATCGCGCGCGTCACGAGACCGATCGCGTCGGCATCCTCAATGCGCAGTCGATGTTCCAGGTGGCGCAGGTGGTCGGGGATGCGATGCGCGAGATCCGCGCCCGTGACGAGAGCTATCTGCGCGACAGCGGAATCGATCCGAGTGGTTCGTTCATCGTCGGCGGCCAGATCCGCGGCGAGGCGCCGCGCCTGTTTCTTGTCTACTCGGAAGGCAACTTCATCGAGAGCTCGCGGGAGACACCGTTCTTCCAGAGCGGCGAGATCAAGTTCGGCAAGCCGATCCTGGACCGGGTGATCACCTCGCGCACCGACCTGGTCACCGCGACAAAATGCGCGCTGGTGTCGTTCGATTCGACGATCCGCTCGAACCTGTCGGTCGGCCCGCCGATCGATCTGCTGGTCTACTGCCGCGACAGCCTCCAGGTCCAGATCCAGCGGCGCTACGAGGATGGCGACGCCTACCTGCAGTCGATCCGGAGCCACTGGAACGAGAGCATGCGCCGCGCCGTCGCCGATCTACCGTTGCCCGACTGGGCCTGATCCGGCCGCTGCACGCGTGGCGCATGACCCACGGGGAACCGACGCGCCCGGCTCCCGCATCCTCCCCGGCCCTCCTCCGGGAGAGATTCGCGAAATGCGGATGATGCTCACCAGCGCAGACCCCCATACCTCTCATCCGAAGTGCTTGCGCGCATCGGCCCCTCCCGAAGGGAGAGGCCGATTGACGAGACGCGCTCAGCGCGCGGTATCCGCCGGTCGGTTCTTCACGTGCCGGTCCAGCCACGCCTCCGTTTCATGGAGCATGTGCAGGATCGACTCGCGGGCGCGGTAGCCGTGCGACTCCTTGGGCAGCATCACCAGACGCGCCGTGCCACCCAGACCCTTGATCGCAGCGAACATGCGCTCGCTCTGCATCGGGAAGGTGCCGGAGTTGTTGTCCTCCTCGCCATGGATCAGCAGGATCGGGTCCTTGATCTGCCCGGCATAGTTGAACGGCGACATCTTCAGATACGTGTCCTGGGCCTGCCAGTAGTTGCGCTCCTCGGCCTGGAAACCGAACGGCGTCAGCGTGCGGTTGTAGGCGCCGCTGCGGGCGATGCCGGCCGCGAACAGGCGCGAGTGCGCCAGCAGGTTGCCGGTCATGAACGCGCCGTAGGAGTGCCCGCCGATCGCGACACGGCGACGGTCGGCCACGCCGCGGCGTACCGCTTCGTCGATCGCGGCCTCGGCGCTCGCCACCAGCTGCTCGATGTAGGTGTCGTTGGGCTCCGCGTTGCCTTCACCGATGATCGGCATCGACACGTCGGCAAACACCGCATACCCCATCGCCAGGAACGCCTGCGGCCCCCAGTAGCCGATCGCATTGAAGCGGTGCGGCGAATCGGTGACCTGGCTGGCGGCATCGGCGGATTTGAACTCGCCCGGATACGCCCACATCAGCATCGGCAGCGGGCCGTCGCGCCTGGCGTCGTAGCCGGCCGGCAGGTACAGCGTGCCGCTGAGGTCCACGCCATCCTTGCGCTTGAAGCGCACCAGCTCCTTCTGCACGTCGCGCAGCTGCGGCGTGGGATGTTCGAATGCGGTCAGCGCCATCGGCGCCGCGTCGGGTGCATCGACCCGGCGCACGAGATAGTTCGCCGGGTCGACCTGGGTCTCGCGCGAGGTCAACAGCCGCGTGGCCTGGGCATCGAGCACCGCCACCGGGGCTTCGTAGTACGGCGCCTGCGAGTGGAACAGCCGCTCGGTGCTGCCGTCGGCGAGGTTCTGGCGATCCAGGAAGGGGCGATCGCCCTCGTCGGAGGCGCCATCACCGATGCGGTAGATGCTGGTGCCGTCGGCGGCGATCAGCAGCCGGCTGTTGCCGGTGGCGTCGGGCATCGTGACCGCGCTGCCGGGATCGGCATAGCGATCCTCGTAGGAACCGTCGCGCACGAGCACCGGCGCCGCCCCACCATCGGGCTGCAACCTCCACTCGCGGATCTTTCGGGTCTTCCACCAGTACTCACTGAGCAGGGCGAGATCGCCGGTGCCCCACTGCGTGCCGGCATAGCGCATCGACAGTTCGGCCAGCACCTGCGGTGCATCGCGGAACGGCGCAGCCTGCATGTAGACGATGTCGCGCACGTCGGCCTCACGCGACGGATCACCGCCGTCCTGCGCTTCCACCCACGCGAGCGTGGCGGGCGCATCACTGCGCCAGGCGACCGAACGCACACCGGTCGGCACCGCGTCGTTGCCGACCGGCAGGCCCTCGACCAGCGGCAGACGGGCGACGGTGTGCTGCACGGCGCCGTCCAGACCGACGACCTCGATCCGCCGCGGGAAGCGCGAATACGGAACCTGGTAGGAGAACGGCCGGTCGATCTGCTGGCGCAGGATGTGGCGTCCGTCGGGTGACGCGCTCGCGCTAGTGGTCATGCCCGGCGCGCCAATCGGCGTGATCCGGCCATCGAGCGCCACATACGCGAGCTGACTGGTCATGTAGTGCGCGAACACGCGCGCATCCGCCTCGCTGCGCAGCAGGTCCTGGTAGGTGCGCAGCTGCTGCACCGTGCCACCGGCGCCGGTGTCCTGCACATTCGGGCCGGCTGGCACCGCATCTTCCTGCCCCACCTCGCCCTGCCCTTCGGGCCGCAGGCGGACCAGCAGACTGCGGCTGTCGGGCATCCATTCGAAACCGTTGCCGACCACCGCATTGAGCGGCTGCGTGAGCAGCCGGCGCGCCTGACGGGTGGCGACATCGACGATCCACAACTGCACTTGCCCGGCGCGCATGTCGACCTGGCTGAAGGCGATATGGCGCTGGTCGGGAGACCACAGCAGCGAGGCCAGCGACAGTGGCTCGGGCAGTCCGGCGATACGCTGATCGCCACCGCCGTCGACCGGCCGCAGCCACAGGTCGGTGACGTACGAGGCACGGCTGCTGGAATAGGTCTTGGGGTTGATCCGGATGCCGGCCAGCTTGAGCTCGGGCTGCGCGACTTCGGCAATACCGGGCAATGCAGGCGTCTGCAGGAACACCGCCAGATCGCGATTCGGGCTCAGCAGCAGCCGCGGCGGGCGCGGTGCGTCGACGATCGCCTGCAGGGCCTCGGGCGGCAACTGGTAGCCGCTGGTGTTGGACGTCGCCGCGCCCGGGCCGTCCTGCGCGAGCAGGGGCGCGCTCCATGACAGGCTTGCGGCAAGCAGCGTGGCGGAAACGACCACGGAGAGGTGGCGACTGGTACTCGTTGAAGACATCGGCAGGCAATCCGGACATACGCGGGTCGTCGAGCATACCCGCCGCATCAGGGCCTACCCGCGCAATCGGACCGGGACCGTCGGGACTTGCAGCGAGACACGCGTTTGCGGCAGACGCATCACAACGGGACGCAAAAAAACGGGCCACCCGAAGGTGGCCCCGAAACTGACATCCATTCGATGCCAAACCGTGCAGCGGATCAGCGCGTCTGCACATCCGCATCGATACGGGCATAGCCGCGATTGGCGGTGTCGCCGTCGGCCCCTGCGGAAATGGTCTGCAGGCGCGCGGCGAAACCGTAGGGATCGCCGCCGAGATTGCGCGCCAGCGCCACCGCAAAGTCCATCGTGTCGTTGACCGGCGTGCCGCTGTAGTCCTCGACGAGAACGCGCAGGTCCGGATGCGCGCCGCCCAGCTCGTTGCCGTCGACGGTCGCGCGCGTCTGCGTGATCAGGGCCTGGAGCTGCGATTCGCTGAAGGTCAGCGTCACCGTCTCGCCGGCCCCGACCGGCCCCGCGCCATCGACGCCGCCGGTCAGCGCCCAGTTCAGCAGATCGGCGTTGGCCTGCTCTTCGCTGGCTTCGTTGCGACCGAGGATGTTGCGTTCGAACCAGTTGTAGGACGGTCGATCGGTATCGAGCTCGAAGGCGTAGCTGCGCTCGCCCGGCAGTTCGTTTCCTGCTGCGTCGAAGCGCTGCTCGATGGTCAGCGGTACGTTGCCTCCATAGCTCAGATCGGTGGTCAGTGACCGCGAGCCGTCCGGGTATTCGACCTGCACCGAACTGCCGAGATTGGCCTGCCCGCCGAGCGCCACGCTCAGGCTGTCGTAACCGGCACGAAGCTGGGTCTGCGAGGAATAGTCGATGCGCGAGATCGTGGCGACGTTGGCGACGCCCGCCGTCTCGTGCGCCACCTGTCCGGTCGAATTGAAGTGGGCATACGCGGCCTGGCCTTCGACGCTGGAGATGTCGAACTCGGCGGTCTGCAGGGTCGCGCCGTGCAGCTGGTCCTCGCGGCCTGCCATCACCGACAGATCGCCCGCGCGCAGGCCCACGCCGTTGAAGGCGTTGATCGTTTCGGTCGGGCCGCTGGTCACCCGCACCGTGTCGGCGTCCACGCGCTCGACCGTGTAGCTGACCCCATCGGACTCCTTGACCTTGGTCTCGGTGCCGATCATGCGGAACGAGCCGGCGAGCGCGGTCTCGGCGAACGCGCTGCTGTCGAGCGTGACGCTGCCGCCGACCGGGATCGTCGTCGGGTCGAAGGGATTCACCGCTGCCGCCGCCTCGACGCTGCGGTCCTCCCCGGGCAAGATGACCTTGTAGGTGGATTCGAAACCGGTTGCGGCGCTGGCCTCGACCTCGGCGCCGCCGCGGCCGCCCGCGTTCGCCTCCCCCGACACGCTGACCTGGGTGCCTGTGGTGACCGCAAACGACGTCGTGCCATCGCCGCTGCTTTTCTGCACTTCGACGGAGGACTCGCTGGCCACGCTGATCGACGCGCCGCGACTGCCAGCTGCCGCACCTTCGGCGCGGCTGTTCCCGAGTTGGACCTCCTGCTCGGCGGTGAGCTTCAACGCGGTGCTGTCGGGCTGCCAGGTGATGCTGCCATCGGCTGCCTTGGCGGACACCTTGATGTCGGTGGTGGAGTGGTTCGCATCTCCGCCCTCGACATCGCCACTGGCGCTCATCGGCGAGACGGGGATCTCGATGACATCGCCCGGCTGGATGACATTGCCGCCCTGCGCAGTCGGCGAGACCAGTTGCGGATTGGCCGCGTGGATCGCTTCGGGACTGACCATGTAGCGCTCGGCGAGCGAAGCCACGGTATCGCCGGCCACCACGTTGTGCCGGGTGGGATCGAGCGTAGGTGTGGGGAGGGTCCGCGCAATCGAGCCGCCGCCGTCATGTATTTGCATGTGCACGCGATCCACCTGGTCGTCGTCGAAGAGTCGCGCCATCGGCGCGTACTGCAGATGGTCCTGCATGCCGGACGCGCCGACCTACTGGGGTAAACCCGAGGCCATGCCCCCAGCCTGAACTTCTGTTCATTCGATGACCCCGAAGTGCCGTACCGGTGCGACCTCCCGGGATCGCCCGCCCGCGGCCTGCGATAGAATGGGCGTCCGCCTCGCCGAGGGGCGCTGCGACCGTCACGTGGGTCAACCACGCGCCACACTTCCAGTGCGGCTGTCCACGACGGCCAGGCTCGGCGCGGTGTCCTGCAAACGGCGCCCGTAATCGCGAATGCGCATCCCGCATTCCTGCTACGGAGCACGCAATGAACGCACAACTGAAGACCGAGCGCGTCTTTTCGACCGAGGGCGACTACAAGGTCGCCGACATCTCGCTGGCCGACTGGGGCCGCAAGGAAATCGACATCGCCGAGCACGAGATGCCGGGCCTGATGTCGATCCGCAGGAAGCACGCCGCCACGCTGCCGCTCAAGGGCGTGCGCGTGACCGGTTCGCTGCACATGACCATCCAGACCGCGGTGCTGATCGAAACGCTCAAGGACATCGGCGCCGACGTGCGCTGGGCCTCGTGCAACATCTTCTCGACCCAGGACCACGCGGCCGCCGCGATCGCGGCTACCGGCACGCCGGTGTTCGCGTGGAAGGGCGAGACCCTCGAGGAATACTGGGACTGCACCCTGGAGGCGCTGAGCTTCCCGGACGGCAAGGGCGGCCTGATCGGCCCGGAGCTGGTCGTCGATGACGGCGGCGACGTGACCCTGCTGATCCACAAGGGCTATGAACTCGAGAAGGGCGACGAGAGCTGGGTCAACAGCACCGGCGGCAGCCACGAGGAGCAGGTCATCAAGGCGTTGCTCAAGCGCGTGCGCGCCGAGCGTCCCGACTTCTGGACCCGCACCGTCGCCGAATGGAAGGGCGTCTCGGAAGAGACCACCACCGGCGTGCATCGCCTCTACCAGCTTGCCGAGGCCGGCACGCTGCTGATCCCGGCCATCAACGTCAACGACTCGGTCACCAAGAGCAAGTTCGACAACCTCTACGGCTGCCGCGAGTCGCTGGCCGATGGCCTCAAGCGCGCGATGGACGTGATGCTGGCGGGCAAGGTCGCCGTGGTCTGCGGCTATGGCGACGTCGGCAAGGGCTCGGCCGCCTCGCTGCGTGCCTACGGCGCCCGCGTGATCGTCACCGAGATCGACCCGATCTGCGCCCTGCAGGCGGCGATGGAAGGCTATGAAGTCACCACGATCGAGGAAACCCTCGGCCGCGGCGACATCTATGTCACCACCACCGGCAACAAGGACATCATCCGCCTCGAGCACATGCAGGCGATGAAGGACCAGGCGATCGTCTGCAACATCGGCCACTTCGACAACGAGATCCAGGTCGATGCGCTCTACGGCTCTGGCGCCACGCGTACCAACATCAAGCCGCAGGTCGACAAGTTCACCTTCGCCAATGGCAACAGCATCTTCCTGCTGGCCGAAGGCCGCCTGGTGAACCTTGGTTGCGCCACCGGCCACCCGAGCTTCGTGATGTCGAACTCGTTCGCCAACCAGACGCTGGCGCAGATCGACCTGTGGGCCAACAAGGACAGCTACGAGAAGAAGGTCTACCTGCTGCCCAAGCACCTCGACGAGGAAGTCGCGCGGCTGCACCTGGAGAAGATCGGCGTGAAGCTGACGACGCTGACCAAGGAGCAGGCCGACTACATCGGCGTGCCGGTGGAAGGGCCGTTCAAGCCGGATCACTACCGCTACTGATCGCCTCGCCGGTCACCGCGGTACGGAAAAAGGGCGCCGCAAGGCGCCCTTTTTTTGTGCGTGCGCTCAGCGTACGAAGCGCGAGCAAGACGCCTGCCACAATCGCCGGCGGGCCTCGAACACACGCGCCCCTGCAGGAGTGCGCGCTCGGCCATACCAGTCATTCGGTTGCGAGCGCGGCAACGGTGACTAGAAGCAGCCACGGCCTCCGCCCACTGCGAGCCCCGCTGCGACCGCGAGACAGGCGGACAGGCAAACCACACCGCCCGCGCAAGACCGGAACGGCGCCGCATGGCTCCGTTTCCGTTCTGCCAGGCTCCGGTGCTCAGTCGTCGCGCAGCAACCACCACGCGGCGAGCGCGGCGCCGATACCGACGGCTGCGAGCTTCGTCGGCGACCGACGCACGTCCTCGCACAGTCCTTCCACCACGTTGACGCGGTCGGCGGCGATCAGCATCAGCCAGTGGCCGATGTCGTTCTCGCTGCGCTTGAACGCGGCGCGCCGGATGACGCCGCTCAGCCCCTTGGGCGGCAGGCGCGTGCCGAAAGTGCGCGAATGTTCGGGCCGCTCGACCGATTTGAGGATTTCGACGGTCATCGGCTGCTGCGGCGGTGGATCGCTCCACGGCACATCGAGCCGCGGCGGGGTGCGCTCCATCGGCACCGCCGGGCGGTTTTCCCGCGGCAGGTCTGCGCCCCAGCCGGGGATGTGGGCGAACTTGCTTGCGTTGTCCATGGTCGTCTCCCGTTGGCCGGCCATCACACCGCACCGTGTGCGGAGGGCGGTATCAGCACCGGCTTGATGCAGTTGTCGCGCTTGTTGACGAAGATGTCGTAGGCGTCGGCCACATCCTCCAGCGGAATGCGGTGCGTGATGATGTCCCGCGGCGAAATATGCCCGGCGCGGATGTGCTCGATCAGCCGCGGCAGGTGGCGCTTGACGCTGGCCTGGTTCATGCGCAGCGTCAGCCCCTTGTTCACCGCGTTGCCGATCGGAATCATGTTGAAGGTCGGTCCGTACACGCCGACGATCGAGATGCGCCCGCCCTTGCGCACGCTGTTGATGGCCCAGTGCAGCGCGATCGGCGAGCCGGCCTGCATCAGCGCAATCTTTCCGGTGAAGGTGTGGAACGCACTGCCGCTGGCGTCGCAGCCCACCGCGTCGATGCAGACGTCCGCACCCAGCCAGTCGGTCATCTTCTTCAGATGCGTGGCCATGTCGTCGATCTCGCGGAAGTTCACCGTCTCGCAGTGGGCGAACTTCTTCGCGAACTCCAGGCGGTAGTCCTCGCAGTCGACCACGATCACCCGGCCCGCGCCGAAGAACCACGCGCTCTTGGCGGCGAACAATCCGACCGGGCCGGCACCGAACACAACCACCGTGTCACCCTCGCGGATGTCGCCCATCTCCGCGGCCTGGTAGCCGGTCGGAAACGCATCGGTCAGCAGCACCGCATCCTCGATATGGATGTCGTCGGGAATCACGGTGGGGCCGACATCCGCGAAGGGCACTCGCACGTACTCGGCCTGGCCGCCGTCATAGCCGCCGGCGGTGTGGGTGTAGCCGTAGAAGCCGCCCATCGCGCTGGCTTCGGAATTGACGTTGTGGCAATTGCCGTAGAGCTCCTTCTGGCAGAAGAAGCAGCTGCCGCAGAAGATGTTGAACGGCACCAGCACACGGTCGCCGACCTTGAGGTTGCGCACCGAGGGCCCGACTTCCTCGACGACACCGGTGAACTCGTGGCCGATGATCGACCCGACGCGCGTATCGGGCACCAGGCCGTTGTATATGTGGATATCGGAACCGCAGATGCAGCTGCGGGTCACGCGCACGATCGCGTCGTTGGGATGCTCGATCTCGGGCTCGGCGACGTGAGCGATGCGCATCGTGCGCGGTCGCCGGTAGGTGGTGGCCAGCATTCGATTCTCCGTGGGCGGCGGCGCCGGATTCGGCGGAGGCCAGACCATCGCGCGCCGCATGTGAAAGCGGCGCGGGGATCAGCGAACTTTCGGCAGCGTGTTCAGGGACGCCAGTTGGCGTTGCTGTCCCAGAACTCCACGCTCCGGCGATATGCCTGGCGATCGAGCGGCACGCCGGATCCGCCCTCTTCCACGCCCAGTGCGTTGCGCAGCATCGTGATCGGGGCCATCGGAATCTCCGCCGGTTCCATCGTGTACAGGCAGCCGACGATGCCCCAGTCGCCCTCGATCGGCGTGCCTTCCTTGTCCAGCTGCTGGCGGCTGTAGAGGATCGGAATGAGGAAGCGCGCCACCGGCGCTTCGACGCCCTCGAACCAGCGCACGAGCACCGGCAGTTCGGCCGGGTTGCGGGCTTCGTAGCCGGAGCGCAGCAGATGACGGTTGGCCTCGGTGACCGGAACGGTGAGGCAGCGGGTCGAGGTCCAGTTGCGATGCACGTGCAGCTTGCAGAAGGGCGCGTAGCCGTCGAGAACGGCGAACGGCGCCTCGTCGTTGAGACGCTGCTGGAACTGCGCAGGCGTGCAGTCCTGGATGGCGTTGGCGCGTCCACCGCGGGGAAACAGGCGGGCGCGGGCGAAGGGGGTCATGACGATGGACATGGGGCAATCATTGGAGGATGAAGGAAATTCCGGCCTTGCCGCGCGCGGCAAGGCGCGACGGTATCGCAGTGGGGAGCGCCATGTCGGATCGGATCGCCCGCAGCCTGGGAACCGGAGTGCACCGCGACCGCCGCAGTGGCCGCAACCGCGATTGCCGCAAGCGGACATCCGCGGCTCGTCTGCCATCCCTCGCAGCGACCAGACGCGGTGGCTCGGCACGCCTCCAGTCGGCGATCACGGCGTCGGCGATCGCCCGGCCGGGATGGGGACCGCATCCACAGCGCGCGGATACCAGTCGTGCACCCCTTGTGCAGGATCGTCAGTGGCAAATTAAAATGAATCCATCGCGATAAAGAGATATGATCTCTCCAGATCCGCCAGCGGCGCCGCGCATGATCCCGATCAGTTTCGAGTTCTACCCGCCCAAGACCGACGACCAGCGCACGCAGCTGGATCGCACCGTGAGGAAGCTGGCAGCGCACGCGCCCGAATACGTGACGTGCACGTTCGGCGCCGGCGGCTCCACGCTCAGCCACACGCCCGTGACTGTGCGCCGGCTCAATCAAGAGCATCGTCTCGACGCCGCGCCGCACCTGTCGTGCGTGGGCGGCAGTCGCGAGGAGATCCGCGAGCTGCTCGAGCTCTATCGTGCGATGGGCTGCAACCGGATCGTGGCGCTGCGTGGCGACCTGCCTTCCGGCATGGGCCATCCGGGCGACCTGCGTTATGCCTCGGAACTCGTGGCCTTCATCCGCAGCGAGTTCGGCGATCGGTTCCGCATCGAGGTGGGGTGCTACCCGGAGATCCATCCCCAGGCCGATGATGCGCGCGCGGACCTGGGTCATTTCAAGGCCAAGGTCGATGCCGGCGCCGATGCCGCCATCACCCAGTATTTCTATAACGCGGATGCGTATTTCCACTTCGTCGACAGCGCGCGCCGCGCAGGCGTGGAGGTGCCGATCATTCCGGGGGTCATGCCGATTTCGAACTTCAGCCAACTGCGCCGTTTCTCGGAAGGCTGCGGGGCCGAGATCCCACGCTGGATGCTCCGGCAGATGAGCGCTTACGGTGACGATGTCGATGCGATCCGCGAGCTGGCCGTCGACATCGTGACCCGGCTGTGCGAACGCCTGATCGCCGGCGGTGCGCCGGCACTTCACTTCTACACGCTCAACCTCGCCCGCCCGACCCAGGCAGTGCTGGCGCGCCTGTCCTGAGGCGCGCGTGCCACTGTCGCAGCAGCCGCCCAGCCGCTAGTCTGCACCGATGCCCCACCGATTCCTGACCGCCGTCCTGCTGGCCATCGTGGCCTTGCCGGCGTTGCAGGTGCCGCTCGTCGCCGCGCAGGTCCGACGTTGCACCGGACCCGACGGCGGCACGATCTACACCGACCGCAGTTGCCAGGCCGTCGGCGCGAGCGAGAGTACGCCCCGTCCCGGTGCCGCCACGTCGCATACGCCCCGGTTCAGCTGCCAGCGCCACCTGCGCGGCCTGATCCAGGAACTGGGCTTCGCGATCCACCAGCGCGACACCAATCGCCTGATCGGCCTCTACCACTGGCAGGGCCTGAGCCAGAGCGGCGGTTACCGGATCCTCGACCGCCTGGACGGGATCGCCCAGCGACCGCTGATCGACATCACCGCCCAGCGCCCGGCCCAGCCGGTGTTGGCACAACAGCAGCTCGGGTTCTCGGGCTGGGTCAGCGCGCGCGACATTCCCACCGCAGCGCCCGAGCGCGCGCCCACATCCCTGCGCGTGGACCAGAGCGGCAACGACGGCGGCACCGTACACACGGTGTTCGGCCTGCGCCGCCATCTGGGCTGCTGGTGGCTGAGCCTCTAGCGCGCGCTTCGGGCAGAATCTCCGCTCCATCCTTTGCGAGCGTACCGATGCACTATCCCGAATGGATCTGGCAGAACGGCAGCATCAAGCCGTGGGCCGAGGCCACGACCCATGTCATGTCGCACGCGCTGCACTACGGCTCGTCGGTGTTCGAAGGCATCCGCTGCTACGACACGCCGAGCGGCCCGGCGATCTTCCGCCTGACCGAACACAATCGCCGCCTCTACGCCTCGGCGCGAATCCACGAGATCGAGATTCCCTATGATCTGGACACGCTCAACGCGGCATCGCGCGAGGTGATCCTCAGGAACGGCTTCCGCTCGGCATATCTGCGTCCGGTCGCCTATCGCGGCCTCGGCGGGTTCGGACTGTCGGCCGACACGCCGGTCGATGTCGCCGTCGCGACCTGGCAGATGGGTGCTTATCTCGGCGACGACGTGCTTGAGAACGGCATCGACGCCTGCGTGTCGAGCTGGCAGCGCTTCGCGCCGAACACGATTCCGGCCGGCGCCAAGGCCGGCGGCAATTACCTCTCCGGCCAGCTGGTCGCGCGCGAGGCCCGGCGCCTGGGTTTCGGCGAGGGCATCGCGCTTGCGTCGACGGGCCTGCTCAGCGAAGGCGCGGGTGAGAACCTGTTCCTGGTCTTCGAGGGCGTCCTGCACACCACGCCGGTCAGCGCGGCGCTGCTCAACGGCATCACCCGGCACACGATCATCACCCTCGCCCGCGCCAACGGCATCGAGGTGATCGAGCGCGACCTGCCGCGCGAATATCTGTACCTGTGCGACGAGCTCTTCATGTGCGGCACGGCGGCGGAGATCACCCCGATCCGCTCGGTCGACGGGCGCCAGGTCGGCACCGGCCGCGCGGGCGACGTGACCCGGCGCCTGCAGGACCTGTTCTTCGGCCTGTTCAAGGGCACCACGCCCGACGTACACGGCTGGCTGGAACCGCTGGAGCCGTGAAGGCTTGCCTCGATGCCGGCGTCAGTCCGCCGGCATCGATGGCGCCGGGGGCCGGAACGACAGTGTCGCCACCACGCCGCGGGTCGGACCCGGCACCACGCGCACCTGCCACCCGTACAGGGCGCACAGGCGGCGCACGATCGACAGGCCGATGCCGCCGCCCTGCGAATGCTCGGCATGGGTGCCGCGATAGCCACGTTCGAACAGGCGCGCGGCATCCTCGGCGCTGAGGCCGGGCCCGGAATCGGCCACCTCCACGGCGTGATCGCCCAGGCGCACGACCACTTCGCCCTCGAGGGTGTATTTGATCGCGTTGCCCACCAGGTTGCCGACGGCGACGGTGACCGCCGACTCCGGGGCATCGACGATCAGCGGCCGCGGGCCTGCCTCCAGCCGCAGCGTGAGCGGCTTGCCGCCGAGCTGCCCTCGGTGCGCGTCGAACAACTGCTCGACGACGCGGCCGACATCGGTCGCCCCGTGGCCGCGTTCGTTGCGCGACAGCAACAGCAGTGCACTGATCAGGTCGGTGCACTGCTGCTCGGCGCGCTGGATGCGCAGCAGCCGGGTACGGGTCTTGTCGTCGAGGTCGGGCCGCGACAGCAGCAGCTCCACCGCGCCGCGTATCACCGCCAGCGGTGTGCGCAGTTCATGGCTGACATCGGCGTTGAACTCGCGGTCGCGCTGGACAACTTCGGTCAGCCGGAACGCATAGTCGTCGAGTGCGCTGGCCAGCTGGCCGACCTCGTCGTCCGGGAAATGCGGCGCCAGCGCCTCGGGCATGGAGCTGTCGCCGGATCGGCTCAGGCGTGCCGCCAGCGCCGACACCGGGCTCATGACCCGGGCCGCCGACCACCAGCCGATCAGCAGCGACAGCAGCGACACCAGCACCACCGACCCGAAGATCGCCCGCTGGAACTGCGTCGCGCCGCGCATCGTCTCGCTCATGTCATAGGCGAGGAAGAACCACTCATCGGGCGTCTTGCGCACGGCGAGCTTGTACATGAAGGGCGTGCCATCCTCGTCGATGCCACTGAGGTTGTGGATGCCGTCACCGAGTTCGTACCAGTCGGGCTGCTCACGACGCAGCTCCTCGAAGCGCTCGCGCTTGACCACGCGCGCGCGGATCTGCTCGACGGGAACTGCCGGATTGCGCGCCGGATCCACGTAGTAGCGTCGCGCGTACTCGTCGATGTTGCGGTTCATCAGGTCTTCGACCAGCGTGTTCTCGACGCGGTCGCGCGCTTCCTGGGTCAGGAACGCGAAGATCGTCGTGAGCCCGAGACCGAGCAGCACGAACGACAGGATGATGCGGCTGCGCAGCCGCCTGCGGAAACGGCGGCGACCGCGGGTCCGGGCCGGTCGGCCCGGACTCGATTCAGCTGGCCGCATCGGGAACCGCGATGCGGTAGCCGATCCCGTGGCGGGTCTGGATGTAGGGAACGTCGAAGGGCTTGTCGATCACCGCACGCAGCCCATGGATGTGCACGCGCAGGGAATCGGAATCGGGCAATTCCTCACCCCAGACCCGGGTTTCCAGCTCCTGGCGGGTCACCACGGCCGGGGATGCTTCCATCAGTGACTGCAGGATCTTCAGGGCGGTCGGATTGAGCTGCAGCAGCTTGCCGCCGCGGCGCACCTCCAGGGTGTCGAGGTTGTACTCGACATCCCCCACATCGAGCACGCGCGTGTGGGTGCCCTTGCCCCGCCGCGAAAGCGCGTTGAGGCGCACTTCCACTTCCTGCAGCGCGAACGGCTTGACCAGATAGTCGTCGGCGCCGGAGTCGAAGCCGGCCAGCTTGTTGTCGAGGCTGTCGCGCGCGGTGAGCATCAATACCGGCGTCTGCTTGCGCGCGTCGTTGCGCAGCTTGCGGCAGACCTCGAGACCATCCATGCCAGGCAGGTTGAGGTCGAGCACGATCGCGTCGAAGTCGTGGACTACAGCCAGGTGGAGGCCGGTCACGCCGTCGGCAGCAAAATCGACCGTATGCCCGCGGTCTTCGAGGTAATCCCCGAGATTGGCGGCAATGTCCTGGTTGTCTTCGATAACGAGAATGTGCATTGAAACCTCTTAACGTACATTTATTAGTTCTTCGGATTTTTTCTGGTTCCGCATGAGGTCCTGCGCGTTGTCGCGCTCGCGGTTGCGCTCGGCAACCGTCATGCACCGATTGATGGAACGGTTGGAACCGACCGGCTTTTCGCGCCTGCAGACCAGACGGCTGTCCGCGTGGGCACGGGTCAGCAGGGCGTTGACCCGGCCCTGCTCGTTGAATATCTCGACCCTCGTCAGCTCAGGCAAACGTCCCACGTCCTGCACGTCGCCAAGCAGCCCCGACATCCGGGCGAGCGAGTCTCGCACGATCTGCATATCTTCCGGAGAAATCTCCTTGTAGACCTCTCCGTCGGCCAAGGCCTGGAGGATCGCCTGACGCTGCGCCTCGAACGATCGGCCCAGGTCCACGCCCTTGTCCAGCGCGACTGCATCGTTCGCAGTGACGTTCGCACTCACCGGGCCCAGCGGAAGAAACGCGAGAAGAACCGGAAGCATCCACTTGCACATGCGACAACTCCTGTAATCGAACGACGTTCGCACACCGCGGCCGCGTTGCAATCCTCCCGATTCTGCCTGTAGGGCCTGGACGGGACAATGATTGCCGCTGCGTCCACAAAAAGACCCGGGCGAAGGATCGCCCGGGTCGAAGGTGTTGCCCCGATTGCCGTCATCCGCTAAGTCCCCGGCGAACCGGGGTGGAGAGAGCGCTAGCGCATTCCGGACATGCAGGCTACGCGCGCCACCGTCGAAATAAGGTAAGAAATCGTTCAACTTCCGTTGGCCGGAGGCTGCCGGCCGCGGCGGCCGCCTGCGCGGCCCCGGACATGAGCCGCGAGGTGATCGACGATGCCACCGGCGATGTCGTCACAGGTGGCCGCCTCGATGCCCTCGAGACCTGGGGAGGCGTTGACCTCGAGCACCAGCGGGCCACGCTCGGAGCGGATGAGATCCACCCCGGCGATACCCAGACCGATCACCTGGGCCGCGCGCACGGCGACCGCACGCTCCTCGGGCGTGGTGTCGACCGGCGTCGCAGTCCCGCCGCGATGGAGGTTGGAGCGGAAGTCGCCCGGCGGCGCCTGCCGCTGCATCGCTCCGATCACACGGTCACCGACCACGAAACAACGCAGGTCGGCGCCCTGCGCCTCGGCGATGAACTCCTGCACCACGAAGCTCGCATACAGCCCCCGCAGTGCTTCAACGACGCCGCGCGAGGCCGAGGGCTTTTCGGTGAGCATCACGCCCGCACCCTGGCTGCCCTCGTTGAGCTTGATCACGTGCGGCGGCGGGCCCAGCATCGCCAGCAGGTCGTCGGTGTCGTCCGGGTTGTCGCCGAACACCGTGACCGGCAGGCCGAGGCCCTCGGCGGCGAGCAGTTGCTGGCAGCGCAGCTTGTCGCGCGCGCGCGCGAACGCCGCCGAGGGATTCGGCGCGAAGGTGCCCATCAGTTCGAACTGGTGCAGCACCGCGCAGCCGTAGCGCGTCACCGACGCTGCAAAGCGGGGAATCACGGCGTCGTAGTCGACGATCGGCTTGCCCTTGTAGCGCATCGAGACGCCCTCGCTGCCGATGCGCATGTAGCAGCGCAACGGATCGAGCACGCGCACCGAATGCCCGCGCGCGCGCGCCGCCTCGACCAGGCGCCGCGTGGAATAGAGCCTGGTGTTGCGGGAGAGGATCGCGAGCTTCATCGAATCACCGGTAGGGCGCATGCCCGAGGACAGCCGCCAACGAAAAGCGGCGACACCAGTTTCATTGGTGTCGCCGCCGGATGCAGCTGGAACGTGGAGCGGGTGATGGGAATCGAACCCACGCTAGCAGCTTGGGAAGCTGCAGTTCTACCATTGAACTACACCCGCGCGAGATGCCCAGTCTATGCTGCGGCCGCGCGCGTTGGCAACGCCGCCGAAGTGACGGCGGCGTTGCGCGCCCGGATCAGAAGCCCGCGCCGATCGTCGCGAAGAAGGTCGTGTTGCTGCCGGCCTTCTGCCCCACCGTCAGACTCGCGCCGACGTTGGCATCCAGCCCGAACAGACGGGCCTGGGTGCCCAGCGTCGCGGTCGCGTAGCTGTCGTCATAGCCGCGTGCCGGCACGGCATAGGGCAGCGTCGACGGCAGCGACTGGGCCTGCGCGAAGGCCTCGGCCGGGGCGTCCTCGAATTCGCGGTCGACGGTGAGACGCGCGTAGGGGCGGAGCGCATCGCTGGCGGCATACGCGATCTGCCAGCCGGCGCTGCCGACCAGCGAGTCGATGTCCTGTGCCGGATAGGCCAGCGAGCTCGACAGCGTGGGCTCGCTCTCGGCGAACCCGTCGAGCTTGATGCGCTGGCCAACCAGCGACAGCACCGGGCCGTGCTGCAGCGCGCCCTCGCCGAAGTTCCATCCTGCGGCGATCGCTGCCGTCGTGTTGCTGCCGTCGGCCTGGCCACGATGCAGACGGGTGACCGGACCGATCTGCACGGTGCGGTCGGAGTCGACGTCCAGCCAGGTGTAGCTGAGCTGGGCATTGACCCACGCGCCGCCGTCGACGCGCCAGCCGATGAAGGCGCCGGCCGTGGTCTCGGCCTGATCCCAGCTGCCGCGGCGCATGCCCCAGTCGTTACCCTGCTTGCCGTAGCCGATGAAGCCGCCGAACGTCGTGGCGCCCGGCGTCCAGTCGAGCCCCGCGGTCACCGCCGGGCCGACACCGTCATAGGCATCGCCATGATCGTAGCGCTGCATGTCGGCGCGCACGTCCGTCCACCAGCTGCGGCCCTCGCCACGGGCCGGCGCCAGGCTCAGGCGGCTGTTGATCCGGTCCGCCCGGGCGCGGCCGGTCATCGCCGCCGACTGCGGCAGGACCGCGATCTGCTGCGGGCCATCGATCATGGCAATTGCAAGGTCGGCGATCATCTCGTTGGCGCGCGCCGCCGGATGCACGCCATCGGCGAACAGGTACGAATCCGCAGCGGACGGCGTCACATAGGAATTGGGATTACAGAAAAGCGAGGAATCCCCGGCAGGCGCAGGCTGGGTGCGGCATGCCGGCGAGGTCACGTTGGCGAAGCCGTACAGCGCCGGCGCGGCCGAGACTTCCTGCAGGAAGCGGAAGGCGTCCACCGGGATCACCCGCAGCCCCTGGCTTGCGAGCCCGCCGTAGAGGGCAGCGTTATAGGTGCTCGCGAGCTGGGTGCCGGCCGCCATCGCCGCGGCGCCGCCGGCGCGCGACTGCGGGGTGAGGCCCAGATCGGGGATCGCCGGCACGACGACGTAGCGCGCGCCTGCGTTCTGCAACGCAGCGACCAGACCGACCTGCGCGGTCACCGCCGCGCCGATGATCTGCTGGGCCTGGGCGGGGGCCGCGGAGACTGCGAACAGATCGTTTGCGCCGCCCCAGACGCTGTAGAGCGCGTCGGCATCCGCGCGCCCGCCGTTGGCGGCCAGATAGCGGCTCACCTGGGTCCGCAGCGATGGCACGCTGCCCAGCGCAGTCGCGGTATCGACCGCAATGCGCGCACCGCCGACCGCGTAGTTGTCGCCGCTCTGACCGTTGCCGTTGGGGGTTGCCCGCGTGCCGTAGCGGTCGGCGACGTATTCGGCCCAGGTCAGGCCCGGATTGGTGGTGAAACGTCCGAGGATCGCGCCTTGCGGGCCGAGCAGCTGAGGTTGCGTCAGCACCGGCCGGAAGTAGCCCGAATCGGTCAGGCTGTCGCCGAAGAACACGGTGCGGGAGAACGTCTCGGCAGCGAAAGCAGGACCGGCGGCAGCAGCAACGATTGCCACGGCAAGGGCGGCACGGATGGGCCTGAACGACATCGGGGGAGCTCTCCTGGAAATTCCGGCCGGGGACGATCCACCGGGCCGGGCGCGGCGCGGACCACGGCCGCGTCGGGCGCGGATGATCCCACGCGTATTCACCCGCGGCACGCCGCACTGCCGCACGGATGCGCCGAACAAGCGAAGCGGCGACAATTGCCCCATGGACATCCGACTCAACGGCGAGGAACTCGCCATCGAAGCCGGCAGCACGGTCTCCGCGCTGCTCGAGCAGCAGGGCCTGACGGGCCGCCGCGTCG
Source organism: Luteimonas sp. 100069 (assembly GCF_003813845.1). Taxonomy (NCBI): domain Bacteria; kingdom Pseudomonadati; phylum Pseudomonadota; class Gammaproteobacteria; order Lysobacterales; family Lysobacteraceae; genus Luteimonas; species Luteimonas sp. 100069. Next base: position 392,644 of record NZ_RPFN01000001.1, on the reverse strand, counting down.
CCGTGGAGGTCAACGGCGAGATCGTGCCGCGCGGGCGCCATGACACCCATGTAATCACCGAAGGGGATGCGGTCGAGATCGTCCACGCCCTGGGTGGCGGCTGAGCGGAACGCGCGACGCGACGCTCAGCAGGTCTTTGCGCCCCTGAGGCAGTTGCCCTGCCGAGGCGCCAGGCGCTGCCTGGCGCACGCCACCCTGCCAACCGCTCTCGCCTGGCCCCAATGGGCTGCCGACCGCAGCCGGCCAGCCTCTTCGTGGGCGAAGCGATCGGCCCGCGGTTGCGCCATCGCACGGCCGCCTGTTCACGTGCTCCGCGCGCAGCCGTGTCCGCATCGGCGATAATCCCCCAATGACCACCGCTCCCAATGCAGATGCCGGCCTCGTCATCGCCGGCAAGACCTATTCCTCCCGCCTGCTCACCGGCACCGGCAAGTTCAAGGATCTCGACGAGACGCGCCTGGCCACCGAGGCTGCGGGCGCACAGATCGTCACCGTCGCGATCCGGCGCACGAACATCGGCCAGAACCCGGGCGAGCCCAATCTGCTCGACGTGCTGCCGCCGGACCGCTACACCATCCTGCCCAACACTGCAGGCTGCTATACCGCCGAAGACGCGGTACGCACCTGCCGCCTGGCACGCGAGCTGCTCGACGGCCACAACCTGACCAAGCTCGAAGTGCTGGGCGACCAGCGCACGCTGTTCCCCGACGTCGTGCAGACGCTCAAGGCCGCCGAGCAGCTGGTCAGGGACGGCTTCGACGTCATGGTCTATACCTCCGACGATCCGATCCTGGCCAAGCGGCTGGAGGAGATCGGCTGCGCCGCGGTGATGCCGCTGGCCGCACCGATCGGCTCGGGCCTCGGCATCCAGAACAAGTACAACCTCATCGAGATCGTCGAAAACGCCAAGGTGCCGATTATTGTCGACGCCGGCGTGGGCACCGCGTCCGACGCCGCGATCGCGATGGAACTGGGCTGCGACGGCGTGCTGATGAATACCGCGATCGCCGGCGCGCGCAATCCCGTGCTGATGGCCAGCGCGATGCGCAAGGCGGTCGAGGCCGGTCGCGAGGCGTTCCTTGCCGGTCGCATTCCGCGCAAGCGCTTCGCCAGCGCGTCCTCGCCGGTCGACGGCCTGGTCGGCTGATCGCGGCGCGATGACCAACCCGTTTTCCAGCGAAGGCGCCAAGGCCCCGCCCAAGCCGTTCACGGCTGTCGAAGGCCGGCGCGAAATCCGCAGCTTCGTGCTGCGCCAGGGGCGGTTCACGCCCGCGCAGCAGCGCGCATTCGATGACGCCTGGCCGAAGTTCGGGCTGGACTACCAGGGAACGCCGCGTGATTTCGATGCCGCCTTCGGCCGCAGCGCGCCGCGTATCGTCGAGATCGGCTTCGGCAACGGCGCGGCGCTGCGGCACTCGGTGCGGATGGATCCCGCGCGTGACCACATCGGTATCGAGGTGCATGCGCCCGGCGTGGGGCGGGTGCTGAATGCACTTGCCGAGGACGGCAACGACAACGTCCGCGTGTACCACCACGACGCGGTCGAAGTGCTGGAGCACGAGATCGGCGACGGCGCGCTCGACGAGATCCGCATCTACTTCCCCGATCCCTGGCACAAGAAGCGGCACAACAAGCGTCGGCTGGTGAAGCCCGAGTTCGCGGCGCTGCTGGTGCGCAAGCTCGCGCCCGAAGGACGCCTGCATCTGGCGACCGACTGGGCCGACTACGCCGAACAGATGTGGGATGTGCTCGACGCGGCGCCGGGACTGCGCAACCGCGCCGGCTCGCGTGGCCATGTGCCGCGTCCTCCGTGGCGGCCACAGACCCATTTCGAGACGCGCGGACAGAAGCTCGGACACGGCGTCTGGGACCTGCTCTACGACCGCGTCGCAGACGGCGCCAGCGGACAGTAGTGTCGTGATACGGGCCCCTGGACGCCGGGTTCGACATCCGCTGCACGCGGCGCCGCGCAGTCTGTTGCCGATGGCCTGCGCCCGGAACGCCTCACGCTCCGCTCTCCGCCCGCACGGTGCGCGACGCTGATGGACACCGCGCTCGCGCTCACCACGGACATGAAGATCGTACTGGCCCTCGTCGGTCTGACGATGGTGCTGTTCGTATTCCAGCGCGTACGCGCCGACCTGGTCGCACTGGTGGTGCTGGTGATGCTGGGGCTGACCGGGCTGGTGGCGCCCGAGGACGTGTTCAACGGCTTCTCCTCGAACGCGACGATCAGCGTGATCGCGACGATGATCCTCGGCATGGGTCTGGACCGGACCGGCGCGCTCAACCGGCTCGCGGGCTGGCTGCTGCGCCGCTCCAAGGGCATGGAGCAGCGCCTGCTCCTGCTGACCGCCGGCATTGCCGGCCTGAACTCGTCCGTGATGCAGAATCCCTCCGTCATGGCCTTGTACATGCCGGTCGCCGCGCGACTCGCCTCGCGCTCGGGCCTGCGGCTGGCGCAGATGCTGCTGCCGATCTGCGTGGCGATCGTCATGGGCGGCACCCTGACGATGGTGGGCAGCTCGCCGCTGATCCTGCTCAACGACCTGCTGACCGCGGCCAATGCCAACCTGCCTTCGGGCGCGGCGACGCTGGAATCGCTGAACATGTTCGCGCCGCTGCCGATCGGTCTGGTGCTGCTGGCCTCGGGCCTGGCGTATTTCCACTTCCGGGGCCACGACCAGCTGCGAGAGCTCGAGGATGGCAGCGAAGGCAACGTGACTCCCGCACGGACGCAGAGCTATTTCGCCAGCGCCTACGGGATCGAGGGCGACGTCTACGAACTGGTGGTCACCGCGGAAAGCCCGATGGTCGGCATGACCTTCGGCGAGGCCGAGGCGATCCATGATGCGCCGGTGCTGCTGGCGCTCAAATCCGAGAACGAGTCGCGGCTGGCGCCGCCGGCGGATGCGCGCATCTGGGTGGGCAGCGTGATCGGCGCGATGGGCCAGCGCCAGCAGGTCGCCGACTTCGCCCAGAACCAGTTCCTGCGCATGAGCACGCGGCTGCGCAATTTCGGAGATCTGTTCAATCCCAGCCGCGCCGGGATCGCCGAGGCCGTGGTGCCGCCGACCTCCAAGTTCATCGGCAAGTCGGCGACGGAGCTGAACCTGCGCAAGGAATACGGCGTGCGCCTGCTGGCGATCAACCGCGACAAGGAAGTGATCCGCGACAACGTGCGGACCATGCCGCTGCGCGCCGGCGACATGCTGGTGCTGCACAGCATCTGGCAGGACCTCGCCAAGACCGCGAAGTCGCTCGACTTCATCATCGTCACCGACTACCCCAAGGGCGAGCAGCGCCCGCACAAGTTCAAGGTCGCGATGGCGATCTTCGCGGTGACCCTGCTGATCGCGCTGTCGTCACGGGTACCGACCTCGGTCGCCCTGATGACCGGCGTGGCCGGCATGCTGGTATTCGGCGTGCTGAAGATGGACGAGGCCTACAGCGCGATCAACTGGAAGACGGTGTTCCTGATGGCCTGCCTGATCCCGCTGGGCTGGGCGATGGATTCCAGCGGCGCGGCGGCGTGGGTCGCCGGCCACACGATCGAGCGCCTGCCCAGCGGCCTGCCGATCTGGGTGCTGGAAATCGCCGTCGCACTGCTGACCGCGGCGTTCTCGATGGTGATCAGCCACGTGGGCGCGACGATCGTCGTGGTGCCGCTGGCGATCAACCTCGCGCTGGCGGTGGGCGGCAACCCGACCGCGTTCGCGCTGATCGTCGCGCTGTCGGCCTCGAACAATTTCGTCACCCAGTCCAATCCGGTGATGTCGATGATCATCGGTCCAGCCGGCTACAAGGCGCGCGAGCTGTGGAAGATCGGTGTGCCGATCTCGCTGATCTACACCGCGATCGTCGTGACGATGGTCAATCTGCTGTTCTGATCCGGTGCGCTCAGGCGAGCACGACCTGCCCGTCGACCACCGCCACTGCGACGCCGCGCAGCGAGGCTCCCTTGCAGGGGCCGGCCACGCACAGTCCATCGTCCACCGAGAAGCTGGCGCCGTGGGCCGCGCAGATCACGTCGCCGGATTTCGATCGCAGGAACTGTCCGGGCGCCCAGTCCAGGCGACGCCCGGCGTGGGGACAGATGTTCAGCCACGCCCGCACCTGCTGTCCCTGCCGGAACAGCATCAGCGATTCCGCGTCGCCGTCGACCAGTGCCTCCACCTCCGTAAATCCGCCATCGGCAATTGCGTCGAGGGCGAGCAGGGGCGCCGCCCTGTCACGTGGCTTTAACGAATGCATTACAACTCCGGGGCGATGTCGACCGATACTGGACACCGGCCAATCGGCCTCATTGTGTCACGACGCTTCTGGAACCCATGTCAAACGCCTTCTTCCGCGACCTGCATGCCCGATTCGACGCCTCCGGCGTGCGCGCGATGTTCGCGCCGCGCAAGCCACGTCACCCGCTGCTGCGAATCGCGCTCGGCCTGGTCGGCGTCGCGATGCTGGCCATGCTGTTGGTGGCCGGCCTGTTCGTCGGCGCAGCGATGATCCTGTTCGGGGTCACCCGTCGTCTGCTTGTACGCCGGCCGGCGGCGCGTCCCGAGACCCGCATCGTGGACGCCGAATACCGCGTCGTCCGCGAGCGCACCCAGGTCGTGCTGCGCTGAATCCCCTGCGCGGCCACGCCGCGCCCGCTGTTGACCCCAACACCCCATTGCGCCGCACGGCGCGAAAGGATTTCGCGATGACAGTCTCCGTGCGTGATGTCGTGCCCGCCATCGAACCCGTCCGCCTGCCGGTGCGCGGCGGCGGTGTTTTCCCGGTGCGTCGCGTGTACTGCGTGGGTCGCAATTTCGCCGACCATGCCAGGGAAATGGGCGCGCAGGCCCCGACATCGAAGGCCGCCCGCGGCACACCGGTGTTCTTCGCCAAGCCCGCGGATGCGGTGGTGACCGCCGCTGCAGTGCCCTACCCGACTGCGACGCAGGATCTGCACCACGAAGTGGAGCTGGTCGTCGCGCTCGGCGCCGACGCGCCGCCCGGTGAGCTTGCGGTCGACGCCGCGCAGGCGCTGGTGTTCGGCTACACCGTCGGGCTCGACCTCACCCGGCGCGATCTGCAGGCCGCGGCCAAGGCCAAGGGTCTGCCATGGGACGTCGCCAAGGGCTTCGATGCATCGGCGCCGGTCGGCGAGCTGGTGCCCGCCGAGGATGTCGGTCCCCTCGCACCGCGCACCCTCTCGCTCGAGGTGAATGGCGAACGCCGGCAGGCATCGACGCTTGACCAGCTGATCTGGGACGTGCCCGAGATCCTGCACGAGCTGTCGAAGCTCTTCGCGCTGCGTGCCGGCGATCTGGTCTTCATGGGAACGCCTGCGGGTGTGGCCGCCTTGCAGCCCGGCGACCGCTGCGTGGCGCGGCTCGACGATGTGATCGAACTGCATCTGGAGATCACTCCGCCGTCGATATAGTCGGCACCGTGTCTCCCCCCAAGTGCAGGAGTGATCCATGGGCATCCTCGCCGAGTTCAAGGAATTCGCGGTCCGCGGCAACGTGATCGATCTTGCGGTGGGCGTGGTCATCGGCGCTTCGTTCGGCAAGATCGTCACCACCCTGGTCGACCAGATCATCATGCCGCCGGTCGGCTGGCTGATCGGCGGCATCGATTTCGCGGACCTTGCCATCACGCTGCGCGGGGCCACGATCGACGCCGCGACCGGCGAGGAGATCCCCGCGATCACGATCGGCTACGGCATCTTCATCAACACCGTCATCCAGTTCATCATCGTCGCCTTCGCGATCTTCATCGCGGTGAAGTTCATCAATCGCCTCAGGCGCAAGCAGGCGGATGCACCGGAAGCCGACAAACCCGCCGAGCCCAGCGAGGAAGTGCAGCTGTTGCGCGAGATCCGCGATTCGCTGCGCAGCCAGCCCTGACTTCTTCGACAGCTTCGCAATTCCACGGGCCGCGCGCACAATGCCGCGGCCCGTTTTCTTTCCGCTGGAGTGTCCGCTTGCGCATCCCGTCCCTCAGGCCGTTGGCCGTTTCCCTGCTGTCGTCCGCGTTGCTCTCCGCAGCGCCCCTGCTTGCGCAGCCGCGCGGGGATGCACCGATGTCCCGGGCATCGATCGAGCTGGCCACGCAGTTGCGCGAGCGCGCGGTGGCCGACGGCACCGCCTATGCGCTGATCGAATCGCTGACCACCGAGGTCGGCCCGCGCCTGCCGGGCAGCGAAGCGGATGCGCGCGCGGTGGCCTGGGCCAAGGCGCGCTTCGAGGCGCTCGGCTACGACAAGGTCTGGACCGAACCGGTGACGTTTCCCAAGTGGGAACGCCGCAGCGAGCGGGCTGCGGTCGTGGGCGCGCATGCGCAGCCGCTGGTGATCACCGCACTGGGCGGCAGCCCGGCCGGCGATGTCACCGCAGAGCTCGTGCGCTTCGACAGCATCGCTGCCCTGGAAGCCGCCGATCCCGCGACGCTGCGCGGCAAGCTCGCCTTCGTCGACGTGCCGATGGCGCGCTCGCGCGACGGCAGCGGCTACGGCGCCGCCGGCCCCGTGCGCAGCCGCGGACCGTCCATCGCCGCCCGCAAGGGCGCGGCTGGCTATCTGATGCGCTCCATCAGCACCAGCCCGCACCGCGTCGCCAATACCGGTATCACCCGCTTCGACGCCGATGTCACGCCGATTCCATCGGCGGCGCTGTCGTCGCCCGATGCCGACCAGCTCACCCGCCTGCTGCAGCGCGGGCCGGTGCAGGTGCACCTGGCGCTGGATGTGGGCTGGAATGGCGAATACACCTCACAGAACGTGATCGCCGAACTCACCGGTCGGGAAGCGCCGGAGGAGATCGTGCTGATCGGCGGGCACCTCGATTCATGGGACCTGGGCACTGGCGCGGTCGACGACGCCTCCGGCGTCGGCATCTCGATGGCCGCCGGCCATCTGATCGCGCAGCTGCCGCAGCGCCCGCGTCGAACCGTGCGCGTGGTGGCGTTCGCCAACGAAGAACAGGGCCTGCTCGGCGCTCGCGCCTACGCCGAAGCGCATGGCGGCGCGGGCGTCATCGCCAGGCACATCATCGGTGCGGAAAGCGACTTCGGTGCGGGCCGCATCTATGGCTTCAACACCAGCGCGCCGGCCGACCAGCGCGCGACCAGCGACGCGATCGCCGAGGTGCTGCGCCCGCTCGGCATCGACTATCTGCAGGACCAGGGCAGTCCCGGCCCCGATATCTCGCCGCTGGCGGCCAAGGGCGGCGCCTGGGGCTGGCTCGGCCAGGACGGTTCGGATTACTTCGATCTGCACCACAACGCCGACGACACACTCGACAAGGTCGATCCAGACGCGGTCGCGCAAAACACCGCCGCGTACGCCGTGTTCGCTTGGCTTGCAGCGGAATCCGAAGGCGGATTCGGCAGCGCGCCCAAAACCGCGCCCTGAGCGGTCAGCGCCGCGCCGCCAGCACCCAGATGCCGCGCGGCAGACCGCACGCGGCATCGCGGACGTAATGCATCCGGGCATGCGCAAAGCCTGCCCGGATCAGCAATGCTGGCAAGTCCCAGCCGAAGTGGTGGAAACACAGCACGCCGCCACCGAGCGGATCGCCATGGAATTCGGCCGGCCCGTGGTGGACCACCTCGCCGCCCTGGCCGAGGCTCGCGATGCGTTTGCTGTGTGCGGCGTCCTGGTAGAACGGCACGGTGGCGATCAGATGACCGCCCGGCCGGAGCACTCGCGCGAACTCGCGGAACGCGGCCTCGGCGTCGGGCACATGCTCGAGCACATCGAGACTCAGGGCCGCGTCGAGGGTGGCGTCCGCAAACAAGAGCCGGGTGACATCGCCCTGGCGTACTTGCTGGTAGACCCCGCGGCGCCACAACCACAGCATGAGCCGCAACCGCCGCAGCGGTGCATGGACGTACTCGGAGCCGATGAGCATCGGGAACCGTGTCCGTAACGCGACATACAGCGGGCTGGCCTGCTCGGTCAGATAGGCGCGCGCCCCCGGATCCAGGCCGGCAGACGCCAGTACCCGCGCCACCGCCCGTTGGCGCGCCATGCACCCACAGGCAGCACAGTGCATGCCCTCGCGGGTATCGGCGGGCTGCATCGGCGGCAGGAACCCGCGTCCCGCGCCACAGGCATCGCAGCGTCCTGCCACGGCCTGGCCTGCGGCCGGTTCGGCGTCTCCCAGGAGCACATCCGGCGCCGCCGCCTGCCAGGCGGCGTAGTCGGACCAGCCTGGATCCACGCTCAGCGCAACCGGGCCGACCATTGCGCCAGCAGCACCGCGGTGGCCGCCGACACGTTGAGGCTTTCGACCTTGCCGCTGCCGGGGATGCACAGGCGCAGGTCACAGGCCTTCGCGAGCTCGGCGTCCATGCCCTCGCCCTCGGCGCCGAGCACGAAGACCAGACGTTCCGGCAGCTCTGCCGCGAACACGTCGTCGCCGCCGCGGACCACCGTGGCCGCGAGCTTGAAGCCGGCGCTGCGCAACTGTGCAAGCGCGTTGTCCTCACGCCCCAGGCGCACGAACGGGACCGCTTCCGCGCCGCCCTCGGCGACGCGCGCGGCCGCGCCCGACAACGCCAGCGGCGAGGTCTTGGGCAGCAGCACCGCGGAGACGCCGAAGTGCGCCGCCGAGCGCAGGATCGCACCGAGGTTGTGTGGATTGCCCACGCCGTCGAGCCACAGCGCGCATGCCGGTCCTGCAGGCAGGGCCTGCAGCCACGTCCCCAGCGACTGCGGCGCCTCACGCAGCACGTCGGCGACGACGCCTTCGTGGTGTGAGCTGGCGGCGAGCTTGCGCAGATCGTCCTCGGCGACCACGCGATAGCCGACCCGGTTCGCCGCGCACCACTTCAGCAGCGGCTGCAACTGCGGAATGCGCGCCTCGAGCAGGTAAAGCTTGCGGATCGCCTCGGGCCGACGCGCGAACACCGCGTCGATCGCATTGCGCCCGTAGAGGCGCATCTCGCGCCTGTCTTCAGCCTCGCCGGCGGCAGCGACGTCGTCGGCACGCGCATCGGGCCGCGGTGCGGCAGCGCGCGGCGGCTCGGGGTTCGGTCGCGCTCGTGCGCCCCACGGGCTGTCGCGTCCCGGCGCGGGCGCTGGAGTTCGGGGTGTGTCCTGGCCGCCACCGGGCCAACGTGATTTCGTCATGTCAGGGAGCCTTGCGCCAGAAATCGGCATTGCGGATCCCGAGCCTGTCGGGATCGAAAACCGGGTCGAGACCCTGCTTCTTCTGCGTCTCGTAATCGCGCAGCGCGAGCATCGCGGGCTTCTGCAGGATCAGGATCGCGACGATGTTGAGCCAGGCCATCAGGCCCACGCCGATGTCGCCCAGCATCCACGCCATCTCCGCGCTGCGCACGGCGCCGAAGATCACCATGCCCAGGATCGCGATGCGGAGCAGCAGCGTACGGCCCGGACGTACGACGTGGTTGTTCAGGTAGGTCAGGTTGGTTTCGGCCATGTAGTAATAGGCCATGATGGTGGTGAACGCAAAGAAGAACAGCGCCGCCGCGACCAGGCCCGCGCCCCAGCCCGGCAGGATCGATTCGATGCCCGCCTGGGCGAAACCCGAGCCTGCTTCGACGCCGGGCAGTGCCTGCTGCAGCACGGTGCCGTCGGGCAGGATCACGTTGTACATGCCGGTCGCCAGGATCAGGAACGCGGTCGCAGTGCACACCAGCATCGTGTCGAAGTAGATCGCCCACGCCTGCACGTAACCCTGTTTGGCCGGATGCGACACCTCGGCCGCGGCGGCGGCGTGAGGCGCGGTGCCCTGGCCGGCTTCGTTGGCGTAGATGCCACGCTTGACGCCCCACTCGATCGCCAGGCCCAGCATCGCGCCGAAGCCGGCGTGCACACCGAACGCGCTCTCGAAGATGATGCGGAACATCGTCGGCACGAAATCGTAGTTGATGATCATCACCGCGACGGCGATGAAGATGTACGCCAACGCCATCACCGGCACGACCAGTTCGGCGAACGCGGCGATGCGCTTCACGCCGCCGAAGATGATCACCGCCAGCATCAGCGCGACGGCGATGCCGATACCGGCCTTGAGCGCGACGCGTGCGTCCATGCCCATCCACTGGCCGCTCAGATCACCGCAGACCGAGGTACCCACGCACGCATTGGCGATGCTGTCGGCGATCGCGTTGGCCTGCACGCCGGGCATCAGCAGACCGGCGGCGATCAGCGTTGCGAAGGCGAAGGCCAACGCGTACCACTTCAGGCCCATGGCCTTTTCGATGTAGTACGCCGGGCCGCCGCGATAGCGGCCTTCGTTGTCCTTTTCCTTGTAGATCTGCGCCAGCGTGCACTCGACGAACGACGTCGAGGCGCCGAGGAAGCCCATCACCCACATCCAGAACACCGCGCCGGGACCACCGAAGGCGATCGCGGTGGCGACGCCGGCGATGTTGCCGATGCCGATACGACCGGCCATCGACATCGCCAGCGCCTGGAACGAAGACACGCCCGCATTCGAGCTCTTGCCGCTGAAGGTCAGCCGGGTCATCTCGACAAAACCGCGAACCTGCATGAAACGGGTCCGGAACGAGAACCAGAGGCCCGCGCCCAGGCACAGCGCGATCAGCGCCTTGCTCCAGATCAGCCCGTTCAATGCACTGAAAAATGTATCCACGATGCGCGATGCTCCCGTCGGGTGGCTGTCGCGATCCCCGCCGCGACTGGCCGACACGATACCCGCATTTCCGCGCTGCGTGCCCCCGCGCCGTGACCTTTTGTCCCGCCCGATCAGCTGCCGGCAGCGCCGCGCAGCAGGCCGAACACGCGCAGATCGTGCAGGCCATCGGCCTTGCGGATCGCGCCACGCAAACGCCCTTCCTCGACGAAGCCGTTGAGCTGCAGGACGCGAGCCGAGGCCGGGTTGCTGTCGAGCACCTGCGCCTGCAGGCGCACGAGCGCCAGGGCCTCCATCACCCATGGCACGTACCGGGCGACAACCTGGCGCATCACCCCGCGGTTCCAGTGCGCGCGGCCGAGCCAGTAGCCGAGTTCCGCCGAATGTGCGCGTTCGCCGGACGGGTCGTGACGCACGCCGATGCTGCCGCAGGCGACACCGTCGATCTCGATCGCCAGTACCGGCTGGATCAGGTCGACGACACGACCGGCGAGAAAGCGCGCGCCGTCGGCGCGCGTGTAGGGGTACGGAAAGCGCTCGCTCAGACCGCGAACAAGCAGTGGATCGTCCGCATGGTGCAGCAGCGCGTCGAGATCATCGGCGCGCCATCGACGGAGCACGAAGCCCGGCCCGACGAGGCGCACCGCATCCCAGCGCGGGGCATCAGGCATGGCCACTGACCACGGGCGTTTCCGCCTCCAGCCGCTCGAGTTCCTGCGCGAGCGCATCGGGCGAGCGCGTGAACGGCGCAAGCAGCGCATAGAAGGCCGGCACCACGAACAACGACAGCAGCGTCGAGAACGCGACACCGAAGATGATCACCACGCCGATCGTCGCCCGGCTGGCCGAGCCCGGCCCGCCCGCGACCACCAGCGGAACCGCACCGACGATCGTCGCCGCGGCAGTCATCAGGATCGGGCGCAGGCGCACCGCCGAGGCCTCGGCGATCGCCTCGCGCACGCTGCGGCCGTCGTCGCGCAACTGGTTGGCGAACTCGACGATCAGGATGCCGTTCTTCGCTGCCAGGCCGATCAGCATCACGATGCCGATCTGGCTGAAGAGGTTGAGCGTGCCGCCGGTTGCCCACAGCCCGAGCAACGCGCCGAGCACCGCGAGCGGCACCGTGAGCATGATCGACAGCGGATGCACGAAGCTCTCGAACTGCGCGGCCAGCACCAGATACACGATCAGCAGCGCCATCGAGAAGGTCAGCAGGACCGCCCCGCCGGCCTCCTGGAATTCCCGGCTCTCGCCCTTCCAGTCGATCTGCGCGTAATCGGGCAGTTCCTCGGCCGCCACCTGCCGGGTCCATTCGATCGCCTCGCCCATCGTGTAACCGGGCGCGAGGCCTGCGGAGATGGTGATCGCACGGAGACGGTTGAAGCGGTTGAAACTGCCCGGCTCGGCGATCTCGCTCAGCGTGACCAGGTTAGACAATGGCACCAGCGCGTTGTCGCGGCCGCGCACGAACGTGTCCGACAGGTCGGACGGTGTCATCCGGCGGTCGCGGTCGGCTTGGAGCAGCACGTCGTATTCCTCGCCGTTGTCGACGAAGGTCGTGACCTGGCGCGAGCCCATCATCGTCTCGAGCGTGCGGCCGATCTCCTGCACCGACACGCCCAGATCGGCGGCGCGGGCGCGGTCGATGTCGACGCGCATCTGCGGACGCGTTTCCTTGTAGTCGGAATCGGGATCCTGGATACCGGGGTTGTCGCGCATGCGCGCCAGGATGCGATCACGCCACTGCGCGATCTCGGCGTAGTCGGGCCCGCCGAGCACCAGCTGGTAGCGCTGTCCACGGCTGCCGATCAGGCCCCCGGGCACGTTGGCGCGCACCTGCACACCCGGCAGCTCGGCAAATTGCGCGCGCAGCGTCTCCACCACGTCGCGCGTGGGCACATCGCGCTCGCGCCAGTCCTGGAGGAACACGATGACCTGGCCGTTGTGCATCTCCTCGCTGCCGCCCCAGCCGCGCGGCACGCGCGAGTTGGCGCGTTCGATCGGCTGGTCCGGGCCGACCAGCGGTTCGAAGATCGCTTCCACCTGCTGCATCTGGGCCACGGTGTAATCGAAGCCCGCACCTTCCGGCCCGTCGACCGTGACGAAGAAGCGGCCCCGGTCCTCGGCCGGCGACAACTCGCTGGGCACCCGCCAGAACAGCAGCAATGCGGCGACCAGGCATGCACCGATCGACAGTGCCAGCAGCAGGATCAGCTTCGGGCCCCGCAGGGAGACCAGCGCATCCACCCGCCGGCCATAGCCGGTGCTGAGACGATTGAGGTGGCGGTTGGTCCAGGCATTGAAGCCGGTCGGCTTGCCGTGCTTGCGCACCAGCTTCGAGCACATCATCGGCGTCAGCGTCAGCGCGATGAAGGCCGACAGCGCGACCGCGCCCGCCAGCGTCACCGACAGCTCGCGGAACAGGCGCCCCGAGTTGCCCTCCATGAAGCCGACCGGCAGGAACACCGCCACCAGCACGGCCGTCGTCGCGATGACCGCGAACGCGACCTGCGCGGTACCGCGCCGCGCCGCGACCAGTGGAGGCTCGCCGAGATCGGCACGGCGCTGCACGTTCTCCAGCACGATGATCGCGTCGTCGACGACCAGACCGATGCACAGCACCAGCGCCAGCAGGGTCAGCAGATTGATCGAGAAGCCGAACATGTACAGCGCGGTGAACGCCGCCACCAGGCAGACCGGCGCGGTGACGGCGGGAATGATCGCCGCGCGCAGGCTGCCCAGGAACAGCCAGATCACCACGAACACCAGCGCCATCGCCTCGAACAACGTCCAGTAGACGCGGGTGATTGCAGAGTCGATGAACACCGTGTTGTCGGCGGCGACGAAGATCTCGGTGCCCTCGGGCAGCGAGGCCTGGATGCGCTCGGCCTCGGCGCGCGCGGCGCGGGCAACGTCGAGCGCATTCGCGGTGGACGTGCGCACGATGCCGAGGCCCACATTGGGCACCGAATTGCTGCGCATGTAGGAACGACGCTCGGCGGTGCCAAGCTCGATGCGGGCGACATCGCCCATGCGCACCACGTAGCCGTCGTCACCGCGGCGGACCGGAATCTGCGCGAACTGGGAGGGCTCGCGGTACCCGCGCTCGACGCGCAGGGTGAAGTCGCGTGTCGCCGATTCGATGCGGCCTGCTGGCAGCTCGACGTTCTCGTTGCGCAGCGCCGCCTCCACGTCCGCTGCCGCCACCTTGCGGGCGGCCATCGCATCGCGGTCGAGCCAGATGCGCATCGCGTAGCGCTGGCTGCCGCTCAGCTGCACGCGCGCGACGCCGTCGAGCGATGACAGGCGGTCGAGCACGTAGCGGTCGGTGTAGTCGGTCAGCTCGAGGGTGTCCATCGTGCTCGAGCGCAGGTTGAGCCACATGATCGCGTCGGCGTCGGCTTCCACCTTGGAGATCTGCGGGGCATCGGCTTCGATCGGCAACCGGTCCACGACCCGGCTGATCGCATCGCGCACATCGTTGGCGGCGGCCTCGATATCACGGGAGAGGTTGAACTCGATGGTGACGTCGGCGCGGCCGTTGCGGCTGCGCGACTCGATCGTGCGGATGCCTTCGATGCCCGCCAGCGCGTCCTCGAGGATCTGGGTGATGCGGGTTTCCACGACCGCGGCCGAGGCGCCCGGGTAGGACACGTCCACCGAGACGATCGGCGGATCGATATTGGGCATCTCGCGCAGCGTCAGGCGGGTGAACGCCATGATGCCGAGGACGACCAGCAGCAGGCTGATAACGACGGCGAAGACCGGCCGCCGGATCGAGATGTCCGAGATGATCATGGCGCGGCCCCGCCGGCCGCCTCGCCTTCATCGACCGGTTGAGATTTCGCTTCCTGCACCGTGCCTTCGACGATCGTCATGCCCGGGCGCAACTTGCCGGTGCCATCGACGACGATACGCGTACCCGGCTCGAGGCCGTTGACGATCTCGGCCAGCCCCTCGCGCCGCACACCGATGGTCACCGGCGTCTGCTCGACGGTTTCATCCTCGAGCACTCGATAGACGAACGTATCCCGGCCCACCTGGATGACCGCGATCTCCGGAATCATCAGGGCCTGGCGCTGTTGCTGCTCGAGCCGGACCTGGATCAGCATGCCCGGGCGCAGGCGCATCTGCGGGTTGTCGAACTTCGCACGCACGGTGACCGCGCGTGTGTCGGGATCGATGCGGGAATCGACGATCTGGACCTCGCCCTCGATGTCGGCGCCCGGATAGGCGGCGCTGCGTCCGAACACCCGTTGCCCGGGCGCGATCGAGGCCAGGCGGACCTCGGGCAGCGGGAAGTCGACATAGACGCTAGCGATGTCGTCGAGCGTCGCGATCGCCGTGCCCGGCGTGACCAGTGCCCCGGGGCTGACCTGGCGCAGGCCCAGCACACCGGCGAACGGTGCGCGGATCGTCCGGTCGCCGATGTTGGCGCGCATCTCGGCCACCTGGGCGCGTGCCGACTCGCGGTTCGCACGCAGGGTATCGATCGAGGCGCGGGCGATCAGCTGCTGGCCCACCAGTTCATTGCCGCGGACGTACTGCTGCTCGGCCTCGCGCGCGGCGGCTTCGGCCGCGCGCAGCGTCGCCTGCTGCTGGTTGCCCGACAGGGTCACCAGCACGTCGCCGGCGGCGACCCGGTCGCCACTTTCGAAATGCACGCGCTGCACCGTCTCGCTGACCTTTGCGGTGATGGTCACCGACTCGCGCGCATTCACCGTGCCCAGCGCCGCGAGCGTGTCGTTCCACTGGCGCGACTCGACGACCGTAGTCGTCACCGGTACCGCGCCCGGCGCCGCCGGACCGCGCGATGGCCCCTGCGCGCTCCCGCCACATGCGGACAGCACGCAGGCGAAGGCAATGCCTAAGAGCCGCAACGACAGGGCGGGATGGGCGAAGTCATGCTTGGACAAGGGAAAACCTGCGGGGGGATACGGAAAAACCGCCCGATCTTAACCGTTGGCCGGTGAGGCCGACCGTGCCATCAGATGGTCGCGAAAAAACAGCGTTCCACGTCAACCGCTGGCTGCGGCGTGCGTTATGGCCCAATCTGCGGTGACCGCGCGCCCGCGCTTCGTCTAAGGCACCCCCATGGCCCTCTACGACAGCATCCTGCAGACCATCGGCAATACGCCGGTCGTCCGCCTGCACCGCCTCGCCCCACCCAACGTCGAACTCTACGCCAAGGTGGAATCCTTCAATCCGGGCGGCTCGGTCAAGGACCGGCTGGCGCTGGCGATCATCCTCGACGCCGAGGCGCGCGGGGTGCTCAAGCCCGGCGGCACCGTGGTCGAGGCGACATCCGGCAATTCCGGCGTGGCGCTCGCAATGGTCTGCGCGGCGCGCGGCTACAAGTTCGTCGCCACGATGGTCGAGACGTTCTCGATCGAACGCCGCAAGCTGATGCGCGCCTATGGCGCCAAAGTCATCCTCACACCGGCTGCCGAACGCGGCAGCGGCATGGTGCGCCGGGCGAAGGAGCTGTCCGAGCAGCACGGCTGGTTCTGGGCCAGCCAGTTCGAGAACCCGGCGAACCCGGCCTACCACCGACAGACGACCGCGGCCGAGATCCTGCGCGACTTCGCCGGCCGCCGGCTGGATCACTTCGTCACGGGCTGGGGCACCGGCGGCACGCTGACCGGTGTGGGCGAGGTGCTGCGGGTCGCGCGGCCGGAAGTAAGGATCACCGCCTGCGAACCTGCCGGCGCCGCCCTGCTGCAGGGCAAGGACTGGGCACCGCACAAGATCCAGGGCTGGACGCCCGATTTCATCCCCGCCGTGCTCAACCGCGACGTCGCCGCCCAGGTACTGTCGATCGACGACGCACTGGCGATCGAGACCGCGCGCAGGCTGGCGACCGAGGAAGGCATCTTCGTCGGCATCTCCGCCGGCGCCACCGCCGCTGCCGCGCTCGAAGTGGCCCGCACCGCGAACGATGGCGACGTGATCCTGACGATGCTGCCCGATACCGGCGAGCGTTACTTCTCGACGCCGCTGTTCGCCGATGTCAGCGAGGGCTCGGACGACGACTGGCTGGCCGGCCTGCCCTGACTCACGTGCCCGATGGCCCGCACGCCGGTGCGGGCCAGGCATTCACCCGCCCGAGGCTAGCCAAGCCACGCCGGTCCGCCACCGACGACCACCACGGCAAGCACCCAGCCCAGCCGGCCGAAGTTGCCGCTGTCGCCGCGCACGACCGTTTCCTGCCGCCTCGCTCAGCAGCGGCGAGCAGTGCCTGACGACCGCTTCGCGCGCCGCGTCCTCGCTCATGCCCGGCTTGACGTCGCGCAGGACGCCTGGCCGCATTTGCCGGTGGCGATCCTGGCGGCCACCTCGCTCGGCAGGGTGCCGGTCGGTTGCGGGGCCGAGCCCCCGGCAGGCTGAATGGGTCGACAGGATCCAGCGCGCCCGAGGGATGCTCGGCCAGCCGCTGCACCGCCGTCCGCGCATCGACGGCCCCGAGCCCGGGATTGGCGTCGTGCAGATGCGGGATGGCTTCGCTGACGCAGCCCCGTCGCAAGGCATCATGGACCGCGAGCGGCACATGCAGACGGCTGGATCTGGAAACAGCATTCATGACGCTTCGAATCGGGCGCCGACAGCCTGGTTGGCGGATCCCGGCGCAGTACTCACCCCGCCTCGACATCCACGCCAGGACGCTGCCGCTCATGCCGATCCTCGAGGCCCGCCTGGCCGACATCACCCGCGTCGAGGCCGACGCGATCGTCAATGCCGCCAACGAAGCCCTGCTGGGCGGGGGCGGCGTGGATGGCGCCATCCACCGCGCAGCGGGCGCTGACCTGCTGGAAGCCTGCCGAGGGATCGCGCAGGTGCGCCCGGGCGTCCGTTGCCCGACCGGCGAGGCCCGCATGACGCCGGGCTTCGCCCTGCCGGCGCGATATGTGATCCACACCGTCGGGCCGGTCTGGCGGGGCGGCGGCGCGGGCGAAGCCGAGGCGCTTGCGGCCTGCTACCGCAACAGTCTCGCGCTGGCGGCCTCGCACGGGCTCCAACGCATCGCATTCCCGGCGATCAGCTGCGGCGTGTACGGCTATCCGCCAGACGCCGCCGTCGCGCTCGCAGTCCAAGCCGTGCGAGCCTTCGAAGGCCCGACTCCGGCGCAGGTACTGTTCTGCTGCCACGACCGCGCGATGCTGGCGCGCTACGAAGCTGCGCTGCGTTCGTGACCGCCTGCGCCGGCTCCACACACAAAGACGCCGGCCCTGGGCCGGCGTCTGCGCAACGCATCGCGGCGGCAATCAGCCGGCGAACTTGCCCTGCGCCGCCAGCCCGTTGTCGCGGGCGCGGGCGTAGACCGTGTCCTGGGCCTTGCGCACGTTGCCGGTGAGGTCCTGCGACCACAGCTTCAGCGCCGCCTGCTGCATCGCGCGCCCATAGGAGAACGAAAGCGGCCAGGGGTTCGGGCCCAGGCGGTTCATGGCGTCGAGATGCGCGGTTGCGCGCTCGTCGGACTGCCCGCCGGACAGGAACACGATGCCCGGCAGGATCGCCGGCACCGAGGACTTCAGGCACATCAGCGTCGCCTCAGCCACTTCCTCGACGTCGGCCTCCTCGTCGCAGTCGCTGCCGGGCAGCACCATCGAGGTCTTGAGGATCGTGCCTTCGAGCATGACGCTCTGGCTGTAGAGCGCATCGAACAGGCCACGCAGCACGATCTCGGTGACTTCGTAGCTGGTCTCGATGTCGTGGTCGCCATCGATCAGCACTTCCGGCTCGACCATCGGTACCAGGCCCTGCTCCTGGCACAGCGCGGCGTAGCGTGCGAGCGCGTGCATGTTGACGTCGATGCAGGTGCCCGACGGCATGTCCTCGCCGATCCGGATCACCGCGCGCCACTTGGCGAAGCGCGCGCCGAGCTTGTAATACTCCTCGAGCCGCGCGCGCAGGCCGTCGAGACCCTCGGTCACCAGCTCGCCGGGGAAACCGGCCAGCGCATGGGTGCCCTTGTCGACCTTGATGCCCGGGATCATCCCCTGCTGGGTCATGTACTTCGCGAACGGCACGCCGTCCCGGGTGGACTGGCGGATCGTCTCGTCGAACAGGATCGCGCCGCTGATGTGCTCCGACAGTTTCGGCGTGGTCAGCAGCAGCTCGCGGTAGGCGCGACGGTTCTCTTCGTTGTTGGCGATCCCCACCTGCTCGAAACGCTTGCCGATGGTGCTCGTCGATTCGTCGATCGCGATGATGCCCTTGCCCTTGGCGACCATGGCCTGGGCGGTTTCGGCAAGCTGTTCGATGCTCATGGGACGGGGAAATCCGGTGCGGGAAGCCGCCGATTATAGCCCGCGGCCACCGGCGCCCCCTGAGCGAAGGCCGGGGTATGGGCTCGCCGGGCTCCGCGTGGAAAACGGACTGGCGGCACGTCCTCTTCGAAGGCCGTGCAGCCCTATTCACCGATCAGCCGCGAACTGCGCAGTGCCGAAGCCCGCTGCGGCCGCGGGCCGACGGAGCAGCCAGCAGATCGCGGCTGGCCTGGACCATCACCCGGCCAGCAGGACTGCCGCCGGGGGTACGCCCCCCGCGCGGCATCGCCACGCCCGCCGGCGACGTCAGAGTTCGCCCAAGCCCTCGGCGCGGCCGTCTGCACCGACCTGCAGCAGACGCAACGTGTTCGTCGCGCCGTGGGTTTCCATGTGCTCACCGCTGGTGAATACGACGCGCTTGCCTTCGCCCAGCAGCCCGGCCTCGACCAGCAGGCGAATGCTGCCGCGCGCGGCTTCGCGCGGGGTCTGACCGCGGCTGTCGTAATTGAACGGGAACACGTCCCGCATCAGCGACATGCGCCGGCGTGCGCCGTCGTGCCGCGAGAACGCATAGATGGATACGCCGCCGCGGAATCGCGACAGATACCGCGCGGTACCGCCGGACTCGGTCATCGCCACGATCGCCGCCACGCCGATGTGCTCGGACAGGAACATCGCGGCCATCGCGATCGCCTGGTCGGCGCGCTCGAGGTTGCGTTGCGCCTTCTCGAAATCGGTGTCCTGCGCGAACTGGCGCTCGGCGCCCACGCAGATGCGCGCCATCGCCTCGACCGCGCGCACCGGGTACGCGCCGGCCGCCGTTTCCGCCGACAGCATCACCGCGTCGGTGCCGTCGATCACCGAGTTCGCGACGTCGAGCACTTCGGCGCGCGTGGGCATCGGGCTTTCGACCATCGACTGCAGCATCTGCGTCGCAGTGATCACCACCTTGTTGCGTGCCAGCGACTCACGAATGATCTTCTTCTGCAGACCCGGCAGTTCGGCATCGCCGATCTCCACGCCCAGGTCGCCGCGCGCGACCATGACCACATCGCTGGCATCGATGATCTCGGCCAGGTTGTCGATCGCTTCGGTACGCTCGATCTTCGAGACCAGGGCCGCGTCGCTGCCATGGCTGCGTGCGATCGAGCGCGCTTCTTCCATGTCTGCGGCATTGCGGCAGAACGACACCGCAATGAAATCGACTCCGATGTCCGCGGCCACCTTGATGAGCTGGCGGTCGTGATCGGTCAAGGCACCGAGCGACAGGCCACCGCCCTGCTTGTTCAGGCCCTTGCGGTTGGACAGCACGCCGTCATTGAGGACGGTCGTGATGATGCGTGCGCCTTCGACGGCGGTGACCTGCAGCTGCATCAGGCCATCGTCGAGCAGCAGGACGTCGCCAGCCTCCACGTCGTCGGGCAGGCCCAGATAGCTGACACCGACCTCGTGGACAGTGCCGAGCGGCGCGTCGGGATCGGCGACGAGATCGAAACGCGCGCCCGCCTGCAGCTGGATCTTGCCCTCGGCGAACTTTTCGATGCGGATCTTCGGGCCCGGCAGGTCGGCGAGGATGCCGATCTCGACGCCGGCCCGATCAGCGGCCGCACGGACGGCCTCGGCGCGCACCCGCTGCGACTCCGGATCGCCATGCGAGAAGTTCAGGCGAACGGCGTTGACGCCGGCATTGATCAGCGCGTCGAGGACGCCGGGGGCATCGGTAGCGGGGCCCAGCGTCGCCAGGATGCGGGTCCGGCGGCGATGCGCCGGAACGGAAGGCAGGTCTTTGGAATTCATAGCGGGATTGTAATGTCCACCGGTGGCCAAGGGCACGTTGCGAGGCAACATGTGCGTCTGACCTGCAAGAGCAGGAGTCCGGAGCTTAACCGGCCCATGGGCAGCTGGGCCAACGCGTTCGCGACGGAAGAACACGTCGCCCGGGCTGCCTTGCCCACACCCGACAGCGCGCGAGCGCGCCGGGCATCGCTGAGCGCAGGCGGGAGTGGCTGACCACGCGCCGCGGGGCGCCGCAACGACTCGGCTTGCAGCGCGCTGCAGTACGCGGGAAGAGGGTGGCCGTGATCGAGACGGAGGTGATCGCGGGCTCTCGGCGCGCGCCCGGCCGGAAAGGGTCGACTGACGGGACGCTCCGGCGCCGGCTCAGCCGAGCGCGGCGACCAGGGCGGCGGGCGAATCGACCAGGGCCTGCGCCCGGCAGCACGCAACTCGTCCGCGTCACCGAATCCCCACAGCACTCCCACCGCGCGCATGCCGTGCTGGGCTGCGCCTTCCATGTCGTAGCGACGGTCGCCGATCATCGTCGCGTCCGCGGCCGCGAGCCCAAGTCGCGACAGTGCCTCGCTGATCAGTTCGCGCTTGTAGCGGCGCGCGCCATGGTCGCTAACCCCGACAACGGTCGAGAACGCGCTGCCGATGAAACGCCTCGGCGAGATGCCGGACGCGGAGGTGTCGACCTGCTGGCGAGCGACTGGTCTGGCGCCCGCCGCCACCATAGCGACCGGGGCCCACAGGCCCCGGCGCCATGTCGAATCAGCTTGAGACGCGACAGCCCTGCACGAAACGGCGATTCTCGGTGGTCTCGCCCCAGCGGCCATCGGCTTCCCCGCAACCGGCGGTCCAGCCACCGACCAGCGCGCCTTCCTCACTGTAGTAATAGAACGTGCCCTGCCAGTTTGCCGATGCGCCCTGGGACAACGCGGACGACGCGACGATCGCCAATACAACCAGTCCTCTGCGAATCATGGTGGAGCTCCTTGGAAGTGGGTGCCGGTCCCCCGCCACTACCATAGACACTCGCCTTGCGCCGGACGTAAAGCCCGCGTCAAGGCCACCATGTCCTGCGTCCCATTTCAGGATGCCTGTGCGCGCGCCTCCAGCGCGGCGACGGCCGGCAGGGTCTTGCCTTCGAGGAATTCCAGGAACGCACCGCCGCCGGTCGAGATGTAGGACACGTCGTCGGCGATGCCGTACTTGTCCACCGCAGCCAGCGTGTCGCCGCCACCGGCGATCGAGAACGCCTTCGACGCCGCGATCGCGCGTGCCAGCGCCTCGGTGCCGGCGCCGAACGCCTCGAACTCGAACACGCCGACCGGGCCGTTCCAGACCACCGTGCCCGCACTTTCGATCAGCGCGCAATAGCGCTTCGCGGTTTCCGGGCCGATGTCGAGGATCATGTCGTCCCCGCCCACCGCGTCGACAGCCTTGACCGTGGCCGGCGCATCGGCCGCGAACGCAGGCGCGACAACGACGTCGGTCGGCACCGGGATCTCGGCGCCGCGGGCCTTGGCGTCGGCCATGATCTGCTTGGCGGTGTCGAGCAGGTCGGGTTCGACCAGGGACTTGCCGACGTCATGGCCGAGCGCCGCGATGAAGGTGTTGGCGATGCCGCCGCCGACGATCAGCTGGTCCACCTTGCCCACCAGCGACGACAGCAACTCCAGCTTGGTCGAGACCTTGCTGCCGGCCACGATCGCCAGCAGCGGCCGCGCCGGCGCGTCGAGCGCCTTGGCCAGCGCGTCGAGCTCGGCCATCAGCAGCGGACCACCCGCGGCGATCTTCGCGAACCGGATCACGCCATGGGTGGAGGCCTGCGCGCGATGCGCGGTACCGAAGGCGTCCATGACGAACACGTCGCACAGCGCTGCGTACTTCTTCGACAGCCCTTCGTCGTCGGCCTTCTCGCCGACGTTCATGCGGCAGTTCTCGAGGAGCACCAGCTGACCGGGCGCCACGTCCACGCCGTCCACCCAGTCGCGTACCAGCGGCACGTCGATACCCAGCAGCTCCGACAGGCGCGCCGCGACCGGCGCCAGCGAATCGGCCTCGCTCCAGCTGCCCTCCTTGGGCCGACCCAGGTGCGAGGTGACCATCACGGCCGCGCCCTGTTCCAGCGCGCGGCGGAGGGTGGGCAACGACGCGGTGATGCGCTGGTCGGACGTGACCCTGCCGGCGTCGACGGGCACGTTGAGATCCTGACGGATCAGCACGCGCTTGCCGGAGAGGTCGAGATCGGTCATGCGGATGATGGTCATGGTTCTGGACTCGCTGGAATGGTTGAAGAGGTCTGCGCCATGCGATGGCGCTGGACGCGCGGCGCAGCCGGCCAGCCTTCAGGCACGGCGCAGGGCTTGCGGCACAGAGTGAAGAGCAGAAGCCAAGGCGGAGTTCGACCGCGTGCCGGCGGCTACCCCGATACAGGAAACCCCGCCTGCGCGGGGCTTCCCGGTCCTGCGGATGACGCGGCGATTACTTCGCCGCGACCACGCGCACCATTTCCAGGCACTTGTTCGAATAGCCCCACTCGTTGTCGTACCAGCCGACCAGCTTGACGAAGGTCGGATCCAGGGCGATGCCGGCGTCGGCATCGAACACGGAGGTGCAGGTCTCGCCGCGGAAATCGGTGGCGACCACCTTGTCCTCGGTGTAGCCCAGCACGCCCTTCAGCGCGCCTTCGCTCTGCGCCTTCATCTCGGCGCAGATCTCCTCGTAGCTCGCCGGCTTCTCGAGCTCCACGGTCAGGTCGATGACCGACACGTCCGAGGTCGGCACGCGGAAGCTCATGCCGGTGAGCTTCTTGTTGAGCTCGGGGATCACCACGCCCACGGCCTTGGCCGCGCCGGTGCTGGAGGGAATGATGTTCTCGAGAATGCCGCGGCCGCCGCGCCAGTCCTTGTTGCTCGGCCCGTCGACGGTCTTCTGGGTTGCGGTTGCCGCGTGCACGGTGGTCATCAGGCCGCGCTTGATGCCCCACTTGTCGTGCATGACCTTGGCGATCGGCGCCAGGCAGTTGGTGGTGCACGAGGCATTGGAGATGATCGCCTCGCCCTTGTAGGTCGAATCGTTGACGCCGAA
Source organism: Luteimonas sp. 100069 (assembly GCF_003813845.1). Lineage (NCBI taxonomy): Bacteria > Pseudomonadati > Pseudomonadota > Gammaproteobacteria > Lysobacterales > Lysobacteraceae > Luteimonas > Luteimonas sp. 100069. The sequence goes on along the minus strand of NZ_RPFN01000001.1, from coordinate 368,892 downwards.
GACGAACATCGGCGTGTCGTCCTTCGACGGCGCCGAGAGGATCACCTTCTTCGCGCCGGCGTCGATGTGCTTCTGCGCGGTCTCCTTGGTCAGGAACAGGCCGGTGGATTCGATCACCACCTCGGCGCCCACCTCGTCCCACTTCAGGTTGGCGGGGTCGCGCTCCTGGGTCAGGCGGATCCTCTTGCCGTTGACCAGCAGGGTGTCGCCATCCACCGATACCTCGCCCTTGAAGCGGCCGTGCACCGAGTCGTAGGACAGCATGTAGGCCAGGTAGTCGGGCTCGAGCAGGTCGTTGATCGCGACGATCTCGATGTCGTCCTCGAAGTTCTCAACCGCAGAACGCAGCACGTTGCGGCCGATGCGGCCGAAGCCGTTGATGCCAACCTTGATCGCCATGAATCCGAACTCCTGCAACCGCGCGTACGCGGCAAAAGTGGAAGGAAACGCGACCGCGCGGCGCCTCGGCGCCAGCCCGGACTGCGATGCGCAGTCTAACAGCCGGGCCCCCAACCCCGACGCACCCGGGATCGGCGTGCTGCGCAATGATCGTGATCAAGGCGGCCAGGACGCGCGGCCTCGAAACTGGTCGCATTCACCCAGACCGGAACCTCCAATGCGTCCCATGCCGCTCGCCCTGCTGGCCCTCGCCTGCGCCCTGCCGACCCTGCCCGCCGCCGCCCAGTCCGCCGGTGACTGGACCGTCGCACTCGGCGTCCACCAGGTCGCGCCGAAATCCGACAACGGACGGCTCGCCGACGGCGCCCTGCCCCTCTCGGTCGGCAACAGCACACGGCCCACCATCGCCGTCGAATACTTCGTGCGCGACCGTGTCGGCATCGAGCTGCTCGCCGCCACCCCGTTCCGCCACGACCTCGATATCGAAGGCCTCGGCCGCATCGGCAGCACCAAGCACCTGCCCCCGACGCTGAGCCTGCAGTACCACTTCAGCCCGCAGTCGCGTATCGCTCCGTTCCTCGGCGCCGGCATCAACTACACGACGTTCTTCGAAGAGGAAACGCGCGGCGCCCTGGCGGGCTCGAGGCTGGCTCTCGGCGATTCCTGGGGCCTGGCACTGCATGCGGGCCTGGACATGAAGGCCGGACCCGGCAAGCTGCGCGTGGACGTGCGCTGGATGGATATCGACAGCGAGGTGCGGGTCGATGGGACAAAGCTAGGGAGAGCGCAAATCGATCCAATCGCATATGGCGCGGCATATGTGATCGGTCTCTGACAGCTGCTTTCAGCACGTCTGATAAGCAATGGCGCAGTCACTTCCTCCGCCGAACTTACGGCAATTTTGCAACGCAAGTTTATCGGCATTTCGCTGGCGGGATCTCGATGCACTGCCCCAATGCCCACCCCCGCTTGCAAGGGCAAAACAGGCATTGCGAAAAGTCATTCGCGGCTCACAATCCTTACCCCCGAGATTGCGGCACATTTCCAGGGCTTCCTGCCTTGCGGATTGTTCATCAATGCCATCCACAGCAACGGCAAAAACCTGGAACGGGCGACTGATTGCCAATGCGCCCCAACCTCCGCCCCGATCATGCCGCGGAATCGTATCGCCGTAGCCGAGCGCGGGCAGCACGACGGTGTCCCGATAATGCTGGGACGTAGGATCCTGCGCATACGTAAAGCCCGCAATCGCTATCAGCAAAAAAAACAAAGATGGAGAACACTGAAGCCTATTCTTCATAGCTCACTCCCTTGAGCGTAACGCTGCGGTTTAACCACCATCGGTGGTTCTCGTCACAGGTGGCCGATGTGCGATGCGTTGCTCGTAGTCGGTTTGCTGCCCCGAACTGTTCCGACCCAGCGTACCAAAGCTCGAATGTGCCGCGAACTGGCCCAGCGTGCCGTTGAAGAACATGGCCGCCATCGGCGGCGCCATGACCATCAAGACCGACATCAACAGACCGATACCCCCTTGCTGCATTGCCGCCGCATTGAGCCCTCCCGCGTTCAGACCGAGCGCGTCGAGGGCCGGGGAGGCGATGAGGACGTACTGCGCAAGCAGCGCCGCGGACGTGATGCCCACGAGTTTCGTCGCGACCGCAACCATGAAAGACAGGACGCCAAGGCTGAACATGGTGCCCAGTCCATAGAGCAGCCAGCGTTTGAACAGGTCCTTCGTCTGATCGAACATCAGGCTCATGATGAACAACGGTCCGAAGCCTACGAACAGGACCAATGCGATCTTGTAGAGCAACAGCATCGCGCCGCCCACCACTGACGGGCCCGCGATACCGATACCCAGCAGGGTAATGGTGCGCGTCTGGTTCTCCTGGTTCTGGGAATCGTCGGCGCCGACGCCGATGGTGTCGATCAGGGCGAAGATCAGCCCCATCTTCTTGAGGTTCTTGTCGATCGAGTCCTCGGGCTTTTCGTCGCTGCCGCTGACGATGGTGTTGATGGACCGCGGCAATCCGTCGGCGAGGAATTTGGTCAGGTCCGTGCCGGCGAACGACATCGCGGTGGCGGCCGACAGGATGAGGAAGACCCGCAGCGAGCCCACGACCAGGCCCATCATCGATTCCCGGCTGCGGCCGGTGACGATGAGGAAGCCTTGCATCAGCACCCACAGCGTGCACAACGTCAGCGCCAGCCCGCTGACGAACTGGGTACCGCGGGCGATCAGCCCGCTCTGGAATCCTTCGATCTGATTGTTCACGAACTCGAAGATCAGGGCGAAGAACGCCCACTGCGCGAGACTGGCCAGACCGTCCATGTCGGAGCTCCCGATGCCTACATCGATGGCGTGGGAAGGTCCACGCTGCCCCCGCCTTTGAACAGGTTGCGCGTGAGCGCGACCTGCGTATGCCGGATGTGCGCGATCCGGGCCTCGTAGGCACGCATGTACGTCTGGTAGCGATCGCGGTCGTTGTCCATCAGCGCCGTCAGCGCCAGCAGCTCGTTGGAGTTGGACTGCAGATCGGCGTAGTCCTCCGGGCCGAGTGCGCGGCGCCGCTGCTCGATCTCCGTCAGGCGCGCGTGATGCGCCGCAGCCCGCTCGAACATCTGCAAAGAGAACGCATACTGCGCCCGCTCGGTCTGCACGAGCTCACGGCAGAGCTGCTGCTGTTGCTGGCCCAGGATACTGAGCACGCCAGCCGGGCACATCCTGCTGATCGTGGTCTGCGCTGCGCTCAACGCCGCAACATCCAGCCTCGCGCCACCGACGGGTTCGGCGACGAGCGCCGTCGTTGGTTCGCTCGGCGCATGGTCCACGCGCAGCCGTACGGCCACCTTCTGCAGCTCGCCGACAACCGTGTTGTTGGCACTCCCACCAACGCGGTCGCGAAGCTCGCGCACCTGCTGATGGGTGTCGCGATCGTGGACCTGCCACGCCGCGGCTGCGGCGCCGGTCGCGAGCACGGCGAGTCCGGCGAGCGCGTAAACGAGTCCGGGCCGCACACGGGGCCAGGCGGGGCGCAAACCGAACACGTGCCCGAGTCCGGCTGTGAAACCGCGCGGGCCTTGCGTGGTCCTGGAGGTCATCGATCCATCTCCTCTGGTCATGATCGTCACGCATCGGACGTGCGGGACGACGCGGGATCCTGCTGGCGGCCGGCCCGGGTACCGGAAGCCCCCTCGGGGGCACGCCCGGTGCCTTTGCGCTGCGCATAGAAGTCCGGCAACCAGCCGTCGGGGGTGAGCTCGGCCGGGTCGACGCCGAGGGCCCTGGCGCGCTCGGCTACAAGGCGGTGCATCAACTCGATGTTGTCGGTACTGGCGGAGATGACCGCCAGCGCATCGTCCATGCCGCGCAGATTCAGCTGGCAGACCGTAGAGGCATGGCCCTGCTTGACGAGGAAACAGCGTGATCGCTCGTCGAGCGACCGGACGACCTCGAATTCCGCGTCGGTCAACTTCAGGCCGTCCACGTAGTCCGTCCGGGCTGCATTCGGATTGGGCAACAGGATCAGCGTCGCGGTCTGTTCCACGAGCGCCGCGGAGATATCGCTCGACAGGGCGTCCTCTGGGCTCTGGGTCGCGAAGATCCCGAGGCCATTCTGCTTGCGGATCGTCTTCTGCTTGTTCTTGGCGAATTCCTTCAGCGCGCCTCCGCCGTCGAGGATCTTCCAGAACTCGTCCATGACATAGATCAGTGGGCGTCCGTCGATCAGGGCTTCCAGCCGATGCAGCAGGTAAGCCATCACCGGCACCCGCACCTCGGCGTTGTCGATGACATCCGTGTAATCGAATCCGATGATGCTGGCACGGTGCATGTCGATGACATCGACAGGATTGTCGAAGACCCAGCCGAGCGCATTGCCGGCCGTCCACTTGCGCAGCCTGGCATAAAGCCCGTCGTCGCCCATATTGGGCAGGCTCTTGTGGAAATTTCCCATCGACCGCAACGGAAGTGGCATGTCGAGCAGGCTTTCCACCGCACGGTGGATGTCTTCGTCCTCGCGTGCGGTGTAGTGCTGCTTGCCCGCGAGCGTCCTTACCAGCCCTGCGAGGAACTGCGCGTTTGCATCATTGCGTTCGCACTGGAACGGATTGAAGCCTGTGGGCGCGCCGTTTTCCAGCGCGAGGTAGGCGCCACCGCAGGCGCGGACGAAGATCTCGGCGCCCCGGTCCTTGTCGAAGAAGAAGATTGTCGGCACCGGATCGAACTTCTGCGCCTGACTCAGCAGAAAGTTGATCAGCGCGGTCTTCCCGGTGCCGGACTTGCCGATCACCATAGTATTGCCGATGGCTTTCTCCCCGACCGAGTCCTCGGCCGGGTGAGTGGCGTGGAAGTTGAAGTGGTAGGGCTGGCCGTTCGTGGTCTGCAGGGTGGTGACCGCATCGCCCCATGGATTCCGGTCTGGTTTGCCTGTCGCAAAATTATGCAGCGGCGAAAGCCCGAGGAAATTCAGCGAGCTGACATTGGCCAGCCGGGTCCGGAACTTCCAGTTGGCTGGCAACTGCGAATAGAACGAAGCGCTGACGGCCAGATCCTCCTTGACCGAGACGAAGCCGGCATTCGAAAGCTCGGCCCGGGCACTCGCGATCTGCTGGGACAGCGTCGCCTGGTCGGGGGCATACAGCGCCATGATGAAGTGATACTCGCCGAGCACGAAGTTGCCCGATGCAATCTCGTCCATCGCCTGGTCGAGCTCCACGATCTGGCTGACCGCCTTGTCCCCGGACGAGATCATCATGCCCTTGGTCCGGTCGAGCACCTTGAGGGCGTCCTGCCGGCCCATCGGACTGAAGGAATGCGTGATCACGTACTCGAAGTCGAGATATTTCAGGGCATTGAGAATTCCCGGATAGGTCGCATCGGTGTATTCCTTGATATTGAGGATCGCGCCGAACTGGTGCCCGCCACCGGGGACACCGATGACGAAATCGCCGGTCCGGGCTGAGAAGGTGTGCCGGCTGACCGCGAGGTAGTCACACACTGGCGCGCGCAGGACCGGCACAGGCTCGTCGATCCGGTTCAACAGATAGGCGAGCAACTCCAGCGCCTCGGAGAACACCACGCCATTGGCACCCTCGTACATGCCCAGCCGACGCGGTGCGTAATCCTTCAGTACTGCCTCCACGTTGTCCGCAAGTTCGGCAAGCGCGGAGACGCACCGCTCCTGCGTGGCCTGGAGACGCTTGAGATCCGCGGACTTCTCGGCGAACGACTTGCCGGTGACGATTGGCCGGTAGATCAGTGTCAGATACAGCTCGTTCTGCATGATCTTCTGCCCCGACAGCGCGGCGAAGTACCCGTCCGACAGGGTCTGGTTGAAAGCCTGTGCGAAGCGGGCGGTCGTAGCGATGCGACCTCGCCTGCGCACGTCGTGCACCCAGAACGCGACGTTGACGAAGTCGGGCGCACGCAGCGTCTGCAGCATGCGGTTGAAGGTGCCGTGCCTGTGCTCGAGCTCCCAGGCTTCGCGGCCCACGAAGGGCAGACCAGAGAGGCGCCAGATCAGCAGATAGTCCCCGCCGGTGGTCTTCACCGCATGCGGCGACACGTGCGCTGAATAGGGCACGAATTCGGAGATTGCGGTCGCGGGCGCACGCATGGCTCAGGGCTCTCCATCAAGATCCGAAGGCAGGGGACGACAGGCCAGTGGAGTGAAGACCCAGGCGCCGTCATGCGAGCGGCCGGCGCGCGCCTTGAGCCAGAAACGCCAGCGCAACCCCAGCAGGCGGAAGATCATCTCGTCGCGGCGGGCCATCTGGCGCATGACCATGACCACGAATGGCAGCAGCGCCAGAAAGAACATGTCGATATAGAACGTCAGCAGCAGGCACGCGCCGGCACCGATGGCGAACGGCACATAAGGCACGCCCATGAACATCGGTGGGCGCGTGCAGCCGCGAAAGAGCACGTTCCTACGCATGGACGGGCAGAAGATCGAGCATGAGCATCGCAGCCGAAGTAACGTCCGACGGCAACAGCATCTTTGCGATCTGCGCCGCGGCGCCGATCAGGAAACCGCCGATCAGTACGGGTGCGACATCACCGATCCGCTTGTGATTGAACGCGATCTGATATCCGGCAAAGATGATCGCGATTGTCACTACCGCAATCGATGCAACGTTGAGCAGGGCGTTGATGTTGCCGAAGAACGTCTGCACGCGCGAGGTTGCCCCCGCGACATCCTGCGCCCACCCGAGCGACGGCAGGAACGCGACTGCGATTGCCGCGGCGAAGGCACGAACCCTACGGCGCTGCAGATCAGTGGATTGGATCGATTTGATGGATTGCATCGTGTATCCCCTCTGGTTGCGGAGCGAAGAGTGGCGATGCCCGGCCTGCGCTGGGCACCCGACTGGTCAGAACACGAACGCACCGTCCCGCGACGGCGTGGACACCGCGGTGCCGGCGGCCGCGGTGGGTGCCGACGTGGGGGCGCTGGCCTGGACGGTGACGGGACCATCGCCGGCGTCGCCGCGTTGGACAGCGGTTGCCTGCATGGGCGCGGAGGCCGCAGCGGGTTCGCCGACCGGCATCGCTTCCTGGGGCAAACGCATTTCCGGAGCACTCGGCTGACCCTTGGACTGCGCCTCCTGCACGCGGCGCGCCAGTCGCGAAGCCAGCGCCGGCGACTCTTTGGACGCGCTTCGAGTGACCGTTCCCGACACCACGGGAATCGCCGGCGATTGCGTGCCTGCCCGCCACGACGCCAGCACTTTCTGCACGTAGCCATGCTCGAAGCCGGTCACGAAATTCCCCGAGTAATAGCAACTCAGGGCCTTGCCCCAGTCGCCTCCGGCCCGTGCATGGCATTCAGCGAGGATCTTTGCGCCCGCGCGCAGATTCGGGCAGGTTTCGAATGCCTTCTCGTGGCTGTCGAGGCCATGGCGCGCGAGGTTGTGGCGATTGACCTGTGCCAGTCCCACCGAGAAGTTGTAGCCCTCGCGTTCGAGCATCCGGGTGGTGGACACAGCTTCGGCCAGCGTCCTCGGTTGACGTGCCAGGCGGCCACCGACGACACCGATCGCGAACGGGTTGTACGACGACTCCACCCCGACCACGTGGCGCATGACCTCTGCGGGCACCGCCAGGTCCGTGCACCCCATCAGCTCCATGCCAGGCAACATCAGCGCATTCCTCCTGCGCCGAGGGCGCAGCCACCCGCACTGTCGCCGAGCGCCTCGGCACGGAATTGGACAGACGTATGCGCAAGGTGGTTCATGCGGCGAGCGCCCGCTCCGGGTCGAAGTCGATCCCGGTGATGTAGCGACGACCGGCATGCGCCTTGATGTGCACCACGACCTCGATCGTCATCCGCAGCAGGCGCTTGATGACATCGAACTCCAGCCCCGCCCCCTCGGACGAGGCCTTGACCATCAGCGCGAGCTGGTCCCAGGTCTGCGCGGTGCTGCCCGCGTGGCAGCTGGTGATCGAACCCGGATGGCCTGACGCGCAGTTGCGGATGAAGTAGAAGGATTCGTCGCCGCGCAGCTCGGCGAGGATGATCCGGTCGGGCTTCATGCGTAGACAGGCCTCCATGCAGCTCTTGGCAGTGACGTTGCCGGTGCTTTGCCCGCCCTTGGAGTACAGCAGGTGCACCACATTGGGCTGGCGCAGGAACAACTCTCGTGCATCCTCGATGGTGACCAGCCGCTCCTGGTCGGAGATGTGGTCGACGAGGGATTTCATGAAGGTCGTCTTGCCGCTGCCCGTCGCGCCGGCCACGACGATGTTCTTGCGATAACGCACCGCCATACGGAAGAACTGGGCGTAATCGCGCGCGCGGCGCAGTTCGAGCAGCTCGAGATCCTGCTCGCCGATACCGCCGGCCTGTTCCGGAATCTGGGCGAAAAAGCCCTCACGCTCGTACTCGTCCAGACTCCTGCCCACCCGCGACGGCAGCCGGATGGTGATCGACACGCGTCCCGCGTCGCACGCGGGCGGAATCACGAACTGGGCACGTTGCCCTGTCGGGAAGGTCAGCGACACCATTGGATCGGCGTCCGTGATGCGCTGCCCCGTGTTGCTCTCATTGACGATCGAAGTGCAGAACTGGCGCGCGCGCTCGAACGTGAGCGAAGGCACCTCGTCGCGGCGCCAGCCTTCGCGGGTCTCCAGATAGAGTTCGCCAGGCCGGTTGATGCAGATTTCGGTGACATCCAGCGACTGGATGTGATCGCCGATGCCGAGCACCGCGTACTGGTATTCGAGGAACCGGTTGGACAAGGCGGTCGCGGTGGCTGCAGGAATGTCCATGCCAGGCCTCAACGCACGACCGCGGAGAAGTCGACGTCACGCGCGACGTACACGTTGACCACCGTCCCCTGGTTGATCGTCACCGTCGGCGGCCGGGCCATGTTGCGCTCGAGCGCCGTCTGGGCCAGGCGCTCCAGCGTGCGCGCCGTGTTGCTTTCGAACGGGCTCTGCACGACGAAGCCGTTGCCGAAGGTGGTCTGCTCGGGTCCGTACTCGGCCCCTGCGTACTTGAAGGCGTCGCTGAGCATGCTGATCAGCAGCGCCGAGGTGATCCGCTGCCCCCAGTGCGCGGTGTAATGACCGGGATTGCCAGCGGCGCCCAGGTTGTCGACGCCGGGGCTGCGCATGCTGACATCCAGCCCGGTGGGCGTGGTGATGCGGTCCCAGACGATTGCCGCGCGATCGCCGATCACGCTGTCGGAGTTGTAGAAGCCCATGACCCGCGAGCCACGCGGCAGCAACAGACGCCGTCCGTTCACCGAGTAGACCGGCTCCGTCACGACGCAGGAGGTGTAACCCGGGAAATCGCTGATGACACGAGACTGCAGCACGCAGCGGATATAGGTGCCCCGAAGCAGCAGCGTGTCGGGGCTGTAGAGCACACGCGCGCTGGTGGGTCCATCAGCGGGCGCCTGCATCACGGAGGACGAGGTTGCATCGCTCCCGTATCCGGCGCTGCCCATGGGGCCTGCCGCCGCCATGGCCGTCAAGCCGCCCGGGTCCCGACCGGTCGCCACGTCCTGCATGCGGCGCTCCAGCAGTGATGGGACCGGCGCGCTGGAATACGCGCCGATTCCGGACAGCGACTCCGACATGCGGCGATCCGAAGCAGGCGCGGTGTCCTCGATCACCGGTAGCGGAGGAAGCGCAGGCACTGGCATCTCCTCGCGCGCGACGGGAAGCTCCGGCAGGTCGCGGGGCGCTGCGGGGATGACCACCTGCTCGACCGGCCCGGCACCCGGACGATCGGCCTCCTCGCCCGCCCCACCACCCGAGAACGCCCAGAACGCCAGTGCGCCGAGCAGGACCACGATTCCGGCGAGGAACAGCAAGGCACGCCGATTGAGGCGCTGCACCTCGGCCGACTCCAGTACCGGAGCCCCAGCATCGAGATCCACGTCGCCGCGGCCGGCCCGTGCCTCATAGGGATTCGCGGCCCGGTTCGCAGGCTGCGACGGGTGGCCGCCGCCGGAAGCGTGGCCGCTCACGGCCCGGCGCTCCTGCGCAGGCCGACCACGTACGCGCCATGCCGGACGACCAGGTAGGGGTAGGTTCCATGAACCACGATCACGTCACCTTCGACAGTGGAGTTGACCACGAACTCCTCGCCGTCTTCGTTGTCCCTGGCGAACACTGCGGGAAAGTTTCCACTCGGAAAACGGGTGCGATCCCCCATCCGGATATAGGTGAAACGGCGGTCGTCATAGACCGTCGTGGGCACGAGCCAATGGGGTGTGCGCCGGTGCTGGGTGTAGTCGTAACCGAAGTGGTAATCGCGACTGGCGTGCACGCCGGTTTCGAGTTCACTCGACGCTTCGGGCGCGGCGCCACCCTCGGGCACGAACCGCGCGTCACTCGGATAACTGAATCGGATCTTGTACTGCACACCGGCGGCGCGGGCCTGATCCAGCGAGCGCCAGTCGGTGGCGACCACCTTCATTTCGAAGATGTAGGCGTGCGCTGCGGTTCGGACCAGCAGATTGGTATCGACGTCGATATTCCGCGGCTTGACGTAGAAGACGTTGTCGCGGCGGCTGATGTCCCAGCCCCCGCTGAAACCACTGCTGTAGTCGAGGATCTGCTCGTGTGCGCTCAGTTCGATCTGGGTGGTGATGCCCAGACCGGTACGCACCTGATAGACCGCGTCGGGCTGATATCGGTACTCCTCCACCACCTGTGCCGTGGCGGACGAGGCCGCCAGCAGGCTCGATGCGACGAAGCACCAGGCGGGTGAGGATATCGGCAGCCTCATGGAACGTTTTCCATGACGGGTGCGGAAGCCCCGAGCCCGGCGGCAGATTCTCCGGCAGGCCATTCCGGCGTCTCGTCGAGCGGCTGCGATGCGGTCGCGCGGGGGAGCGGGAACTCGCGCTCGGGCAGCGGCGATGCGGCGAAATCGTTGTCGACCCGGTAATTGGTGACCCGGAACCCCAGTGGATTGAGCAGCCGGTCCTCATCGCTGAGACGCAGATCGGCGTTGTAGGTGAACTCCAGCGTGGCGATCCTCGCGTCGAGAGGCTCGACGCGGCCGTTGGATTTGTCGAAGAGACTGCGCTGGAAGCGGACCGTCGCCCCCGAGGGTCGCTGCCCTTCGCCGCTGCCGATCAGCACGATGCTCAGCACGCGGGCACGGAGCGAACGGCCACTGCCGTAAAGGCGGAACGGGCGTTCGGGATTGTGTTCGGCATGCAGCGCGATATATGCCGGCGCGACTGCGGGCCCCGCCATCGACAGGGTGGTGCGCCAGTTGCGCTGGCCGATGAGCCCGGAATCGTAGGATTCGCGCGCAAGCACGAACTGGGCGACGTTGCTCTTGTTGATCGCCTCTTCCATGGTCACGTCCCGATCGTTGAAGTTCCCGGCCAGCCGGGCCACGCTCGCCGTCCCGGTATAGGGATCAGCCATCACCAGGTAAGGAACGCGTTCCTTGAGCGGCAGGAACAACAGATAACCGCATGCCAACAGCACGGACATCGCCACTGCGCTCCACGCCACGCGCCACGCCCGGCGCTCGCTCCTGCGCAACTGCTCGCTCAGCGTCAGCTCGAAGCTGACGCCCTGTGCGACGGCGCGCTCGACTGCAGGCGATGCGGTTTGCTTGCCGGACATGGCGCCCTCTCAGTCCTGCCCACCGGACAACGCCTGCGGGCCAGCGACCTGGCTGACCACGAGCAACCCGCGCTCCGCTGCGATCTGGACGCCCTGCCCTGCATAGGCCTCCGACAGCGCCGCCGCGGCCTGCTCGACACTTGTGGTCCGAAGCCGTGCGACCGGCGCGTGCAGGGTGTAGTCGTTGGGATGCAGATAGGACAGACCGATGCCGGCGTCGGCGGACCAGCGCGTGAGCAGGGTCTTGAGGGTCTGGTCGGACGGAAACGCCTGGAAGACATAGGCGCGCTGCAACGGTATGGCCTCGGGCGCTTCCGCGAACTGATGCACCGGACGCCACTTGCCGCGCAGGTCCGCGGCCTCGGGCGTGGCGCACCCACCCAGGCCGATCGAGCTGGCGCAGGCCATGGCCAGCAGAATCGTCCGTGCGTGTGTCGCACTCCCGTCCATGACGTCCGTCCCCAGGTGTCCATTCCATCGGACCGCGCGTTTCCGCGGGTATATGCGTCGCGACCTGCCCCGCCCCTGCCATGGTCCATACGGGCCGTGGCACTTCGACGGGAGCGACGCTATCGACGCGAAAATTCCGCGTCAACGCGCTGCCATTGAACGCATGCCGTGGGTTCCAGGGGGACCGCAAGGGGCACAGAACCTCGGCAGACACAGGGAATCATGCGTATTTCCGTGCGTTTGACGTCCGGCACATGAGCAATCGCGAGGTGTCTACGCGCCTTCCACCGACCCGCGATGACGCGTACTCCACATGTCGCTTGGTGGTTCCCTGACCCCTTGATCCGGCAAATCCACGCCGGATTCTGCTCGCGCTGCACGCATCCTCATGTCCGGGGAACATCGATGGACGGGACGATGGATCGCTCGCAGATGGAAGACTTCATCGCGAATGCCGCGCTGCTGGCAGCGCATCTGACCCAGCAGTGCGAACGCGCCGCAGCAGAGCAGCGCGACGCTGCGGGCGCGCTGCATGGCGCCGCGATGGACATCGAGCAGCGTCTGGCAGCCGGTCGCGAGGCAATGCTGCACGCGACCGGCGCCGCGGTCCGCGACGCGCTGACACGTCAGCTCGACGCGACCACCACGCGCACGGATGCGGCCGCCACGCGCCTCGAGCGCGCGACCGAGAGTCTCGGCCACCTCCACGCAGGGCTCCATGCGCGTACACGGCTGCTGGGCGGCGGCGCCCTGCTGGCGTTGGCGCTCGCTGCAGTGGGCATCATCGGTGCAACCGCCCATCTGGCGGAACTGAATCTCGAACGTGCGGAGCGCGCCTCGGTCCGCGCAGACGTGCTCGAGGCGCTGCAACGCGTGGCCATCGCCTCATGCGACAGCCGGCCCTGCATCAAGCTCGAGGCCGGGCTTGAGCGCTGGCCATCGAACGAAGACTACGTGTACGTCGATACCCGGGGCAGCGCGCAATGAGCGACCTGCAGGCAGGGCGCCGCCGGGTCGCCAGGGGAGCTGGCGCATGAGCCGTGGGCGCTTGATCGCCGCAGCGCTCGCCACCGCAGCGGCGACGATGGCGGGTCTGTACCTGGCCGGCTACTTCGTCCTGCGGTTGCTCGGGCTCGACACCGCATCCGCCAGCGCGGGGACCTGGCTTGCCTATGCCCGCGTCGCGGAGCATCCCGAGGTGGCGCGGTATGCGTGGCGGATCTGGACGGCCGGCGCGATCGCGTTCGGACTGGTGGGCCTTGCGTGGCTCGCGGTGATGGTCATGCTGTTCAAGCTGCGCAGCCACCGCAATCTCCACGGCCGGGCGCGCTTTGCCGGCCTGCTCGATCTGGTGCGCGCGGGCTTCCTGGGCCGCAGCGACGACGGCATCGTCATCGGACGCCGCCACGGTCGCCTCTTGCGGCTCGCCGGTCAGCAGTTCGTCGTCCTGGCGGCGCCGACGCGATCGGGCAAAGGTGTGGGCGTCGTCATTCCCAACCTGCTCGACTACCGCGAGTCGGCGGTGGTGCTCGACATCAAGCAGGAGAATTTCGACCTGACTTCCGGCTGGCGGGCCTCGATCGGCCACGAGATCCATCTGTTCAACCCCTTCGCCGAGGACCGCCGCACGCATCGCTGGAATCCGCTGACCTACGTCTCCGACGACCCGGCGTTCCGCGTCTCCGATCTCCAGGCGATCGCCGCCATGCTGTACCCGGACGGCGACGAGAAGGATCGCTTCTGGGTCGGCCAGGCGCGCAATGCCTTCCTGGCCTTCACGCTGTACCTGTTCGAGCGTGCCGATGCCGAGGCGAGCGGTGCACGACCTACGCTTGGCGCCGTACTGCGCCTGGTGTCGGGCAACGGCGGCGAGCTCAAGCCCTATCTGCAGGGACTGGCCGCTGCTCCGTTTCTCGGCGCCCAGGCCAGGACCGCCTTCTCCGGCCTGCTCTCCCAGGCCGACGTGACCTTCGCCTCGATCATCGGCGCGTTCCGCGAGCCCCTGAATCCCTGGCTCAACCCGGTACTCGACGCGGCCACCAGCGCCGACGATTTCGATCTGCGCAACGTGCGGCGCAAGCGGATGACCATCTATGTCGGCATCCAGCCGGCCAAGCTCGCCGAAAGCCGGCTGATCGTGAACCTGTTCTTCAGCCAGTTGATCAACGTCAACACCAAGGTGCTGCCGCAGAACGATCCGACGCTCAAGCACCAGTGCCTGCTGCTGATGGACGAGTTCACTTCGATCGGTCGCGTCGACATCATTGCGCGTTCGGTCGCCTACATGGCCGGCTACAACCTGCGCCTGCTGCCGATCGTGCAATCGATGGCGCAACTCGACGCGGTCTACGGCAAGGAGCTCTCGCGCACCATCCTCACCAACCATGCCCTGCAGATCGTCTATGCGCCGCGCGAACAGCAGGACGCCAACGACTATTCCGAGATGCTCGGCTTCACCACCGTGCGACGCCGTGCGCGTACCCGTTCGCATGGCCGCGGTCGCGGCGTATCGGACAACGAGGTGCTGGAGAAGCGCGCCCTCATGCTGCCGCAGGAACTCAAGGCAATGGGTCCGCAGACCCAGATCGTGCTCTACGAGGGACTCGCCTGCCCGGTGCGTTGCCGCAAGATCCGTTACTACCGGGACCGTTACTTCACGCGGCGCCTGCTGCCGCGGGTTCCGATCGCGCACCTCGAGATCGCGGTCGCGCCGTCGCCGGCACCGTGCGGGCCGGAGGCACAGAAGCCGCATGCACACCCGAGCCATCCTGCGCCCGCGCTGAACTGAGCAGGCTCGGCAATGTGGGAACGGGCCGGGCAGGGTTCGTCGCGGGTTAAACTTACGTGATGATGCGTCCAATCCTTCTGTGCGGCGGCCTGCTGGCCGCCCTTGTCATGTCCGCTCCCGTCCACGCCTGGGGCCAGCTGGGCCACCGTGTGGTGGCACAGCTCGCCGAGCGCGATCTCACCCCCGCCGCGCGCGACGAAGTGGCCCGTCTGCTGGCCGAGGAGCCCGATCCGACCCTGGCTGGCGTCGCCACCTGGGCCGATGAGCTGCGCGGGCAGGATCCGGACCTGGGCCGGCGCTCGGCGTCCTGGCATTACGTCAATATCGCCGAGTCCAACTGCCGTTATTCGGCGCCGCGCGACTGTCCCGGCGGGAACTGCGTGGTCGAAGCCATCCGAACGCAAACCGCGATCCTGGCCGATCCGCGCCGGTCGCAGGCCGAACGCGCGCAGGCACTGAAGTTCGTCGTGCATTTCGTCGGCGATGCGCACCAACCGATGCATGCCGGCTATGCCCACGACCGGGGCGGCAACGACAAGCAGCTCAATTTCCGCGGGCGCGGCACCAACCTGCACGCGTTCTGGGACAGCGGCATGTTCAACAGCCAGCAGCTGTCGGGTGATGCGTGGCTGACGCGGATCGCCGCGCGCGCGCCGTCGGCCGACGCGCGGAAGCCGGCGTCGGCGCAACCGGCTGCAGCGCAATGGGTCGAGGCGGCCTGCCGCATCGCCGTGGCGCCGGGCGTGTATCCGACCCGTGCGCGGATCGCACAGAGCTACGTGGACACGCAGCTGCCGCTGATCGAGCAGCAGGTCCGCGACGCCGGCGCGCGCCTGGCCACGGTCCTCAACGCCGCGCTGGCGGCGCCCTGAGCGGACCGGATCCCCACCGCCTGCGCAGCCGCGTGGACTAGCATCAGGCCTCCGCCAAACGGCAGGCGCGATGTCGAATGCGTACCTCATACCGATGGAGCACCTGCGACGGCATCGGGCCGGTGATCACGATGCCGACTCGCGCGCACCGTCGCGCGTCACCAGCGTGGTCGGCAGTCGACCAGGTGCCGCCGGTGATGCCGACGCATCGGCCGCTGCACCGCGCCCGTCCCAGCGCAGGCCCCTGGCCGCAGAACCGCGAGGACCACGCACGCTGCCTGCAACCGCGGGGCGACACGCCTTGAGCGGACGCCGCGCGCATCACGGGGATCCGATCGCGGGACGCCTCGGGCGTTGCGGACGCGGGGCGCTCGGTCACCTGCTGATCGCGCTGTGCCTGCAAGCTATGGCCAGCGCCCACGCCCAGCCTCCGGACCCGGTCACCGCGCACCAGCACGCGAGCGGTCCGGTGTCACCGTCGCCGATCGTTGTCCCGCTGGACGCCGCAGCGCGCGCGTCACTGACCCGCCACCGCGTGGAAGCCTTCGCGGGCGACGCCCATCAGCACTGCGAGGGCGTCTCGCTGACGGCGCTGCTGCGGGCGCATGGCGCCATGTCCGAGGCTGCCCTGCAGGACGACGAGCTCGATCGCTACGTGCGCATCGACAGTCGCGATGGCACGCGCGTGCTGTTCTCGCTGGCCGAACTCGACCCGACGCTCGGCGGCCGCGCGGTCTATCTGGTGGACCGCTGCGATGGCGCGCCGCTCGATTCGGCCGTCGGTCCACTGCGCCTGCTGGTGCCGGCCGATGCGCGGCCGACACGCAGCCTGCGCCAGGTGGACCGCATCATTGTCGTCGCCGCGCCCTGAGCGGCCCACCTTCGAACCGGTTCCACCATGACCTCCAACCCCTTCCGATTCCGCGTCCTGCGCCATGCCGCCGCCCTGCTGCTGGGCGCGCTCGGCCTGCCGGCGGCGGTGGCGGCACAGGAGCGCGCGCCGGTCACCGTGTTCGCCGCAGCCAGCCTCAAGGAATCGATGGACGCCGCGGCGGCGCGTTACCAGCGCGAAACCGGCACTCCGGTGCGCGTCTCGTACGCGGCAAGCTCAGCACTGGCCCGGCAGATCGAACAGCGCGCGCCCGCGGATGTCTTCATCTCCGCCGATCTGGAATGGATGGACTGGCTGCAGCAGCGGCGCCTGGTCGATGCGGCGACGCGCCGCGAAGTGCTCGGCAATTCGCTGGTCCTCATTGCCCCGGCCGGCAGCGCGGCGCAGCCGATGGCCCTGGACGCGGATGCCGAGCTGCTGCCGCTGCTGGGCCCGCGCGGGCGCCTGTCACTGGCGCTCACCACGAGCGTGCCGGCGGGCCGGTATGCCCGCGCCGCGCTGGAATCCATGGGCCAGTGGCAGTCGCTGAAGTCGCGCACGGCCGAGTCCGACAGCGTGCGCGGCGCGCTGACCCTCGTCGCACGCGGTGAAGCGCCGCTGGGCGTGGTCTATGCCAGCGACGCAATGGCCGAACCGCGGGTCCGGGTGCTGGCGACGTTCCCGGCCGGCAGCCATCCCGACATCGTCTATGCCGCAGCGCGCGTGAGCGCGAGCCGCAATCCGCAGGCGGCGGCCTTCGTGCGCTGGCTCGATGGCGAGGCCGCGTCGGCGATCTTCCGCGCGCACGGTTTCGTGGTGCGCTGAGCGATGGACCTGCCGGCGGCGCTCCACTTCGCGCCCGAGGAACTGGAAGCGATCCGCCTGAGCCTCAAGGTGGCCACGGCCGCCGCGCTGTGCAGCCTGCCCTTCGGCATCGCCACGGCATGGCTGCTCGCGCGTCGCCGCTTCTTCGGCAGTTCGCTGCTCGATGCACTGGTGCATCTGCCGCTGGTCCTGCCCCCGGTGGTCGTGGGGTATGCGCTGCTGGTGATGCTTGGCGGAAACGGGGTCATCGGCCGTTGGCTGGAGGACACCCTGGGCATCAGTGTCGCGTTCCGCTGGACCGGCGCCGCGCTGGCCAGCGCGATCATGGGGTTCCCGCTGATGGTGCGTGCGATCCGCCTCTCGATCGAGAACGTCGACCGTCGCCTGGAGCAGGCCGCGGCCACGCTGGGTGC
Source organism: Luteimonas sp. 100069 (assembly GCF_003813845.1). Taxonomy (NCBI): domain Bacteria; kingdom Pseudomonadati; phylum Pseudomonadota; class Gammaproteobacteria; order Lysobacterales; family Lysobacteraceae; genus Luteimonas; species Luteimonas sp. 100069. Next base: position 351,173 of record NZ_RPFN01000001.1, on the reverse strand, counting down.
GAGCCCGTGGCGGGTGTTCCGCACCATCACCCTGCCGCTGGCCTGGCCGGGCGTGGTTGCAGGGGCGGTGCTGGCCTTCGCCAAGGCACTGGGCGAGTTCGGCGCGACGATCACCTTCGTGTCCAATATTCCCGGCGAAACCCAGACCATCTCCTCGGCGATCTACAGCCTGATGCAGGTGCCCGGCGGCGAGGCCGGCATCTGGCGCCTGGCGGCGGTGTCGGTGGCGATCTCGCTGGCCGCGTTGCTCGCATCGGAGTGGCTGGTGCGCCGCCAGCGCGGCGAGGCGCACGACTGATGCTGCATCTCGACATCGATCTGCGCCGCGGCAGTTTTGCCCGCCATGTGCGCATCGACGCCACGCAGCGCGTCGTCGCGTTGACCGGTCCGTCCGGCGCCGGCAAGACCAGCGTGCTCAATGCCATCGCCGGCCTCGTGCGTCCGCGCGCCGGACGCATCGAGATCGACGGCCGCGTGCTGTTCGACAGCGCGGTGCGCATCGACGTGCCGGCGCACCGGCGCCGCGTGGGCTATGTATTCCAGGACGCGCGGCTGTTTCCGCACCTCGATGTCGCACGCAACCTCGTCTACGGCGGTCACCACAATGGCGCCCGGACCTTCGCGCTGGACCATGTGGTCGAGCTGCTGGGCATCGCGCCGCTGCTGCAGCGACGGCCGGCGAATCTCTCCGGCGGCGAGGCGCAGCGCGTGGCGATCGGGCGCGCGTTGCTTTCGCAGCCGGCGGTGCTGCTGTTCGACGAGCCTCTTTCGGCACTGGACGAGGCGCGCCGCGAGGAACTGATCCCGTGGCTGCAGCGGGTCCGCGACGAGGTGCGCCTGCCGATGCTCTACGTCAGCCACACCAGCGACGACGTGCGCCGCCTGGCCGACGCGGTGCACACCCTGGACTGAGCGAACGTAGCGTTCACGCCGGCAATGACGCAATGCACGCACCCCCGCTGGGACCGCGCCATGCCTCGCACACATCCGGTTTCCGTCGAAGACACCCGCCGCTACCTGGAGCCAGGCCCGGTCGTGCTGCTGTCGAGCGCGCACAAGGGCGAGCGCGGCATCATGACCCTGGGCTGGCACATGATGCTCGGCTACGACCTGGTCGGCACCTACATCTGGTCGGCCAATCGCAGCCACGCACTGGCGCTGGGCAGCCGCCAATGCGTGATCAATCTGCCCGCCGCCGACATGCTCGACACCGTGGCGCGCATCGGCAACTGCAGCAGCGCGGATGGAGACAAGTTCGAGCGTTTCGGCCTGACCGCCGTCGACGGCAGCGAGGTCGATGCCCCCGGCATCGGCGAATGCCATGCCCGTTTCGAATGCCGCCTGCACGAGACCAGATTGACCGCGGACTATCCGCTGTTCGTCTGGCGCGTGGTTGCGGCGCATGCCGCCAAGCGCCCGCGCTGGCCGGTGACCGTGCACTACCGCGGCGGCGGGGCGTTCATGGTGGCGGGCCGGACCGTATCGCGCCGGCGCCTGTTCCGCCCGGACATGCTCGAGTCGTGAATCGCCGTGCATTGCCTCGCCCACCGTACGCGCGGTCTTCATTGCGGATCCCCGACAAGGCCCTGATGTCGCGCCTTCCCCTCCTGCTGCTGTATCTCTGCCTGGCCGCATGTGCCCCGTATCCGCGGGATGCGCACGACAGCAGCGAGCGCGCGCGCGAGGCGTTCCGGGTCGGGCTGAGCCACGACCCGCCGCATGTCATCGCCTCGGACGCGCGCCCGCGCGGCAACGAGGTCGAACTGATCGAAGCGCTGGCCGCCGATCGGGAGCTGCGCGTGGAATGGGTCGTGGGCAACCACGACGCCCTGATGCAGGCCCTGCTCGACCATCGCCTGCACCTGGTCGCGGGCGGTCACACGGACGCGTCGCCATGGCGCGATGTCAGCTGGTCGCGCACCTATCGGCTGCCCGATGCGCGTGGCCGGCCCGCGAACCGGCGCCTCGCCCTGCCGCCGGGCGAGAACGCCTGGCAGCTCAGCGTCGACCGCTTCCTGCACGAACGGACTGCGCCGCAATGACGCCGCCCGTCGATCTGCAGAGGCGCCGCGTGCCGCGGCCGATCGGCCCGGCGCAGCAGCGCGACCTGCAGCGCGCCGCTCGCCTGTGCTGGTGGTCGATCGGCCTGCTCGGCGCGGTCACGGTGTTGATGTATGCCTCGATGGGCGGCTCGCAGGCCATGCTGACCGCGCTGGTCGAGGACGTGCTGAGCCTGCTGCCGCCGATCGCGTTCCTGATCGCGCTGCGGTTCCGCGCCCGCGGCGTGGACGCCACCTACATCGACGGACGCGAGCGTGCATTCGACATCACCTTCCTCGCTTCGGCGGTCGCGCTGACGGCGGTCGGCGCGCTGCTGGTGTTCGATGGCCTGCACGTGCTGGTCACGCGCACACATCCGGTCGTGGGGTCGGTGGTCATTGGCGACAGGGTGATCTGGCAGGGCTGGGTGATGATCGCGGCGCTGGCGGTATCGTGCGTGCCGCCGGTGATCCTCGGCCGACTGAAACTCAAACTGGCGCGCGCGCTCGATTCCAAGCCGCTGCATGCCGACGCCGACATGAACAAGGCCGACTGGATGACCGCGGTCGCCGGCATCGTCGGCATCGCCGGGATCGGCTACGGCCTGTGGTGGGCGGACGCCGCCTCGGCCGTCGTCATCGCGGGCGCGGTGCTTCACGATGGCGTGCGCAACCTGCGCAATGCGGTGCGCGACATGCACGATGCACGCCCCCAGCGTGTCGACCGCAGTGATCACGACCCGTTGCCCGATGCGGTGGCGGCCGCGGTGGCCGCGCACCCGGATGTCATCGCATGCCGGGTGCGCTTCCATGAAGAAGGCATGCGCCTGTCGGGCGTGGTTTTCGTTACCACCCGCGATGGCATGCTCGACAGTGCGATGACGGATGCGATCCGCGACGCTGCGCGGGCCGTGCACTGGCGCATCGACGAAGTCCTGGTGATGGTCGACGCGGCGCCCGGCGCGCAGCGCGTCACCGGCGGGGACACGCCTGCGCAGCGCGGTTAGGCTGTCGGGATGACTCTGTATCTCGACAATCTCGATGCGGCGGCGGCGCATGTGCGCGAGCACGTCAGCGGCGCACTGCGTGTCTGCGCGCCTCTCGGCATCGGCAAGCCGCACCGCCTGCTCAATGCGCTCTACGACGCCGCGCTCACCGACCCCGCGCGCCCGTTCTCGCTCTATACCGCCCTGTCGCTGGACCCGCCACGCGGCGGAGACGACCTGCAAGGCCGCTTCATCGGCCCGTTCGCCAAGCGGCATTTCGGCGAGGACTTCGTCCGCCTGAAGTATGTCGATGCGCTGCGCCGCAATGCGCTGCCGCCGCACATGGAGATCGAGGAGTTCTACATGCAGTCCGGCGCGATGCTGGGCTCGGTGCAGGCCCAGCGCCGATACGCCAGCCTCAACTACACGCATGTCGCCCGCACCCTCGTTGGGCGCGGTGTCAACGTCGTGGTGCAGAAGGTCGCCGCCAACGACGACGGCTCGCGTTTCTCGCTGTCCTCGAACACCGATCTGACCTTCGACGTGCTCGATGCCTTGCAGGCGGCAGGCCAGGCCAGGCCGCTCGTCGTCGGAGAGATCGATCCCGCGCTGCCGTGGCTTGGTGGCGCCGCTTCCGTGGACGCCGCATTCTTCGATGTCGTCGTCGCCCCGCCGCCGCCGTCGCCGCGGCTGTTCGGCCTGCCGCGCGAGGCGGTGTCCGATGCCGACTATGCGATCGGCTTCTACGCCAGTGCGCTGGTGCGCGATGGCGGCACGCTGCAGATCGGTATCGGCGCGCTGGCCGATGCACTGTGCCACGCGCTGGCACTGCGCCACACCGACAACGCCGCCTACAGGCGCGTACTTCATGCGCTCGACCCGGATCTCGCCACGCATCCTGCGGTGCTTGCGCATGGTGGACTCGAGCCTTTCGCCACCGGCCTCTACGGCTGCAGCGAGATGATCAACGAAGGGTTCAAACGCCTGGTCGAGGCCGGCGTCATCAAGCGCCGCGTGGTCGACAAGGCCGCGCTGATGCGACGTGCGAACGCCGGCACCACCAGCGCGCTGGACGACGAACTCATCGAGCGCAACGGCGAGTTCCTGCATGGCGCCTTCTACCTGGGTTCGCCGGACTTCTACGCCTGGCTGCGCGGCCTCGACGAGGAGACGCGACGCGGCATCGGCATGAAGCGGGTCGGCGAGGTCAACGAGCTCTACGGCCTCGATGAAGGCCTGGAGCGCCTGCAGCGCCGCGACGCGCGCTTCTTCAACAGCTGCATGATGGCCACCGCGCTGGGCGCGGCGGTCTCCGATGCCCTGGACGACGGGCGCGTGGTGTCGGGCGTCGGTGGACAGTACAACTTCGTGGCGATGGGCCACGCCCTGCCCGACGCACGCTCGGTGCTGTTGCTGCGCGCCGCCCGTGACGCCGACGGCGGACGCGTGAGCAACATCCGCTGGAACTACGGGCATACGACGATTCCACGGCACCTGCGCGACATCTACATCACCGAGTACGGAATTGCCGACCTGCGTGGCGCGACCGACGAGGACTGCGTACGTGCGATGGCGCGGATCGCCGAGGCGCCGTGCCAGGACGTCCTCATTGCGCGCGCGCAGGCGGTCGGCAAGCTCGATGCGCGCTTCACGGTGCCGCCGTCGTGGCGGCGCAACACACCGGCCGCCCTGCAGGCCGCACTGGCGCCGCTGCGCGAGGACGGCAGCCTGCCGGACTATCCGCTGGGCAGCGATTTCGACATCGTCGAGCAGCGGCTGGTGCGGGCGCTTGGCTGGCTTCGCGCACGTACCGCAAGCCGACGCGACAAGTTCGCGACACTGCTTGCCGCGCTGCGGGACGGGGTGGGAACGGACGCCGAAGCCCTGGCGCGCATGCGGCTTGATCGGCCCGGCAGCTTGAACGAACACCTGATGGCGCGACTGGTGTCGCTGGGATTGCGCCGCACCGCGCGCGCCGGTGCGCGCGAGGAACCGGCCGCACCGACGGCCGGCGCATAAGACGCGCAGGCGTGGCCGCTTGCGATCGCGCAGTGCGCCTCCATCTCGTTCGACGACCGCCGTGCAGGATCCGACCATGACCACCCGAGCCGACCAGCTCCGCGATGCGCTCACCGCGCTGCAACCCACGTACCTCGATGTCGAGGACGAGAGCCATATGCACAGCCGGGGGCTGGAAACGCATTACAAGGCGGTGGTGGTCAGCGCTGCGTTCGAGGGCAAGCGGGCGTTGCAGCGTCACCAGATGGTGTATCGCGCGCTCGGTCCGCAGATGCAGCAGATCCATGCGCTGGCACTGCACACCTTCACGCCCCAGGAGTGGGCCGCAGAAGTGCAGGTACCCGATTCCCCGCACTGCCGCAGCGGCAGCAGACACGACAAGCCCGCGGGGTAGCTCGCGGGGCAGGTCAACCCGTTGCGGGCGTGCGGATTCGCCGTGGCGGGATCTGGCAGGCGTTAGCCCTTGCTCCATCTCCGCCGGAGAGGGGACCGACGCAGCGGCCATGGGATCGGGGCGTGAGTCTGATCGGTCGCCGAGATGACGCCGCTTCTCCTTCGGGCGGATTCGCGACAGGCCGCCCTCACCCCAACCCCTCTCCCGGGGGGAGAGGGGCCGAAAGATAACGGAACGCGCGCGCGCCATATCGACGAGCGGGACGCTGCCGACCTCGGGCATCCGCACAGGAGCGGGCCGGCCGTACCCCGGCAGGAAAAAGCCCGCTTTCGCGGGCTTCTCCAATCTACGTCGATCCTCGTCTGCGGGCCGGTCAGAGCGCCCGCGCCGCCTCGACGATCTTCTCGACCGTGATGCCGAAATAGGCGTAGAGCTTGTCGGCCGGCGCCGAGGCGCCGAAGCTGTCGATGCCGATCACCGCGCCGTCGAGACCGACGTAGGCGCGCCAGAACGGGGTGACGCCCGCTTCGATCGCGACGCGCTTGCGCACTGCGGTGGGGAGTACGGATTCGCGGTAGGCCGCGTCCTGCCGGTCGAACACGTCGGTCGAGGGCATCGACACCACGCGCACCCCGTCGCCGAGCTGCTCGGCGGCCTCCGTGGCCAGGCCGACTTCCGAACCGGTCGCGATGAGGATGATCTCCGGCGTGCCAACCGAGTCCTTGAGCACGTAGCCACCGCGCGCGATGGCCGCCACCTGGGCCGCGGCGCGCGGCTGGTGGGTCAGGTTCTGGCGCGAGAACACCAGGCAGCTCGGGCCGTCCTGGCGGAGGATCGCCGCCTTCCACGCCACCGCCGATTCCACCGCGTCGCAAGGCCGCCACACATCGTTGTTCGGGATGTAGCGCAGCGACGCGAGGTGCTCGACCGGCTGGTGGGTCGGGCCGTCTTCGCCGAGGCCGATCGAATCATGCGTGTACACGTGGATCGCATGCGCCGGGATCAGCGCACTCATCCGCACCGCGTTGCGCGCGTAGTCGCTGAAGACCAGGAACGTGGCGTCGAACGGAATGAAGCCGCCATGCAGCGCCAGGCCGTTGGCGATGGCGGACATGCCGAACTCGCGCACGCCGTAATAGATGTAGTTCGCATCCGCGTCGGTGCTGGCTGCCGACTTGCTGCCCTTCCACAGGGTGAGGTTGGAATGCGCGAGGTCGGCCGAGCCGCCGATCAGCTCCGGCAACAGCGGCGCGAAGGCTTCGATCGACATCTGCGAGGCCTTGCGCGACGCGATCGTCGGGCCTTCGGCCTGCAGCTTTTCGATGAAGGCATCGGCCTGCGCCTCGAAGCCCTCGGGCAGCGTGCCGTGCGAGCGGCGCAGGAATTCGGCGGCCAGGTCGGGATAGCGGGCCTGGTAGGCCTCGAACATCTGGGTCCACGCAGCCTCGCGCGCCTTGCCCGCTTCGACGGCATTCCAGCCGTCGCGGATCGCCTGTGGCACCTCGAACGGGCCATAGGTCCAGCCGAGCGCGGCGCGGGTCGCGTCGGACTCTTCCTTGCCCAGCGGGGCGCCGTGCGAGGACTCCTTGCCGGCGCGGTTGGGCGAACCGAAGCCGATCGTCGTGCGACAGCACACCAGCACCGGCTTGTCGTCCTGGGCGATGGCGGCCTGGATCGCGCGCGAGATCGCGTCGGCGTCATGGCCGTCGACATCACGGATCACGTGCCAACCATAGGCTTCGAAGCGCGCCGGGGTGTCGTCGGTGAACCAGCCGTCGGTATTGCCGTCGATCGAGATGTGATTGTTGTCCCAGAACGCCACCAGCTTGCCCAGGCCGAGCGTGCCCGCCAGCGATGCGGCCTCGTGCGAAATGCCCTCCATCAGGCAGCCGTCGCCCATGAACACCCAGGTGCGGTGGTCGACGACCGCGAACTCCGGGCGGTTGTAGCGCTGCGCGAGCAGGCGCTCGGCCAGCGCGAAACCGACCGCATTGGCGAAGCCCTGGCCGAGCGGGCCGGTTGTGGTCTCCACGCCGGGCGTTTCGTGACGCTCCGGATGGCCGGCCGTCTTGCTGTGCAGCTGGCGGAAGTGCTTCAGCTCGTCCAGCGGCAGGTCGTAGCCCGACAGATGCAGCAGCGCGTAGTGCAGCATCGAGCCATGGCCGTTCGACAGCACGAAGCGATCGCGGTTGAGCCACTGCGGATTCGCCGGGTTGTGGCTGAGGTGGTCGTTCCACAGCACTTCGGCGATGTCGGCCATGCCCATCGGCATGCCGGGATGACCGGACTTGGCGGCATCGACGGCATCGATGGCGAGGAAACGGATGGCGTTGGCGAGTTCGCGACGGGTCGGCGTGGTCATGGGCGAAGGGCAGGCGGCAGCGGACGGGATCCGCTGATTGTCCCATGCCTGTCCCTCGGCTGCCGGGTCTACGCCCGATCCGGGCTCAGACCGGGTCGGTGTGCGTCTCCGCCAGCGCGGCGTCGAGCGCCGGGTCCGGTGCCTCGGCCGGCTCGGAACGCCCGATCACCACCGAACCCGCCATGTCGCCGCCGATGTTGACCACCGTGCGGCACATGTCGAGCAGGCGGTCCACGCCGAGAATCAGGCCGATGCCCTCGGGCGGAATCCCGAACATCACCAGGATCATCGCGATCACCGGCAACGAGCCGCCCGGCACGCCCGCGGCGCCGATACCACCAAGAATGCACAGCACCAGCACCAGGCCCTGCTGGCCCATGCCCAGCTCGATCCCGAAGAACTGCGCCAGGAACAGCACCGTGATGCCCTCGAACAGCGCCGTTCCGTTCATGTTGGCGGTGGCGCCGAGGGTGCAGACGAAGCGTGCCACCCGCGGCTGCACGCCGAGGTTCTCCACGGTGACCTTGAGTGTGGTCGGCAGCGTGGCGCTCGAGGATGACGTGGAAAACGCCGTCAGCAACGCCGGCTGCGCACCACGGAAGAACGCCAGCGGCGTCATGCGGCCGAAGATCCACAGCAGGATCGGGATGACGATGAAGAAGTGGACGCCCAGCGCCGCGATGACGGTGCCCACGAACCGCGCCAGTTGCACGAGTACGTCCACGCCCAGGCGCGCGGTGATCGAGAACAGCAGCGCGGCCACGGCATACGGCGCCAGCGCGATCACCCAGCCGATCAGCTTCAGGCAGATGTCGTACACGCCCTGCACCGCGGCGACGAAGCTGCGCGTGCCCGGCGTACGCAACGCAGTGGCGGCAATGCCGAACATCAGCGCGAAGAACATGATCGCGATCAGGTCACCGCGGGCGGCGGCATCCACCGGATTGCGCGGCACGATGTCGAGCAGGATCTGGATACCGGACACGCCTTCGCGCGCATTGGCGATCTCGGTTGCCCGATCGGAACTGGCCGCCAACAGCGATTGCGCGACCACCGGATCGATGCCGCGGCCCGGCTGGAACACATTCACTGCCACCAGTCCGATCAGCACCGCGACCGCAGTCACCGCCAGGATCCACACCAGGGTCTTGAGTCCGATGCGCCCGAGCGAGGCGGGATCTCCGATCTCGACCACGCCCAGCACCAGCGCCGAGAACACCAGCGGAATGACCAGCATGAACAGCAGGCGCAGGAACAGCTGGCCGATGGGGTCGGTGACATAGGTGATCAGGCCATTGAGCCAGCCGGCATCGGCGACGAAGAAGTTCGCGGCGAGTCCGGCCAGGGTACCGATGAGAAAGCCGATCAGCATCTTGGTGTGCATCGGCATGCCGCCGGAGCCGGTGGTCGAGTTCATCGGTGGGTCCTGTCGAGAAGGCGGGAAGCTTAGCAAAGCATCGGGGCTCTCCCGACAGGTCGGCGAGGCGCCGGACCGATCCACCAGCCGGTATCCTTGTCCCATGTCTTCGCTTCCCCCTGCCGGCATCGCCGGCGACGCGCTCGCCACCCTGCAGCGCGTGTTCGGCCATGCCGCCTTCCGCGGCGAACAGGCCGCCATCGTCGAACACGTGGCCGCGGGCCACGATGCCCTCGTGCTGATGCCCACCGGCGGCGGCAAGTCGATGTGCTTCCAGGTGCCGGCGCTGCTGCGCGATGGCGTGGCGATCGTCATCTCGCCACTGATTGCACTGATGCAGGACCAGGTGGACGCCCTGCTGCAGTCGGGCGTGCGCGCGGCCTACCTCAATTCCACGCTCGACGGCGAGGCCGCGCAGCGGGTGGAGCGCGACCTGCTGGCCGGCGAACTCGATCTGCTCTACGTGGCGCCCGAGCGGCTGCTCACCCCGCGCTTCCTGTCGCTGCTCGACCGCGCGCCGCTCGCCCTGTTCGCCATCGACGAGGCGCACTGCGTGTCGCAGTGGGGCCATGACTTCCGCCGGGAATACCGCGAGCTGACGATCCTGCACGAGCGCTGGCCGGCCGTGCCGCGCATCGCGCTGACCGCGACCGCCGATCCGCCGACCCAGCGCGAGATCGCCGAGCGCCTGCAGCTGGAAGACGCGCGCCGCTTCGTCAGTTCGTTCGACCGGCCCAACATCCGCTACACCGTTGTCCAGAAGGACAACGCGAAGCGCCAGCTGCTCGATTTCGTGCAGGGCCATCGCGGTTCGGCGGGCATCGTCTATTGCCTGTCGCGGCGCACGGTGGAGGAAACCGCCGAATACCTCGCCGGCCAGGGCATCGACGCGATCCCCTATCACGCGGGCATGGATGCCAACCTGCGCGCGGCCAACCAGCGCCGCTTCCTGCGCAGCGATGGCGTGGTGGTGGTGGCGACGATCGCCTTCGGCATGGGCATCGACAAGCCGGACGTGCGTTTCGTCGCGCACGTGGACCTGCCCAAATCGATCGAGGGCTATTACCAGGAAACCGGTCGCGCCGGACGCGATGGCGAGCCGGCCGACGCCTGGATGTGCTTCGGCCTGGGGGATCTGGTGCTGCTGCGGCAGATGATCGAGCAGTCCGAATCGGGCGACGAGCGCAAGCGCCTCGAGCACCGCAAGCTCGACGCGCTGGTCGGCTATTGCGAGACGATGCGCTGCCGCCGCCAAGTGCTGCTGGCGAACTTCGGCGAAGACTATGCCGCCAGGGGCCCGGGCGAACCCTGCGGCAACTGCGACAACTGCCTCGACCCCCCCGACGCCTGGGATGCGACCGTGCCAGCGCAGAAGGCGCTGAGCTGCGTCTACCGCAGCGGCCAGCGCTTCGGCGCCGCGCACATCATCGACATCCTGCGCGGCAGCGACAGCGAACGCATCCGCCAGTTCGGCCACAACCAGCTGAGCACCTATGGCGTCGGCACCGATGTCGACGCGCGCGTCTGGAAGAGCGTGCTGCGCCAGCTCGTCGCCCACGGCCTGCTCGATGTCGACGCCGAAGGCTACGGCGGACTGCGCCTGACCGAAGCCAGCCGCGCCGTGCTCAAGGGCGAAGCCCAGGTGATGTTGCGCAAGCCCACCGACGCCCGCGAACGCGCACGCACCTCACGCGCCGCCACCGGCGCCGACATCGACCTGGCACCAGCCGACCGTCCCCTGTTCGAAGCGCTGCGCGCCCTGCGCGGACGCCTCGCGCGCGAACAGAACGTGCCCGCCTACGTGATCTTCCACGACGCCACCCTGCGCGAGATCGCTCGGCTCCGCCCGATCAGCCACGGACAACTCGGTGGCATCGGCGGCGTCGGCGCCGGCAAGCTGGAACGCTATGGCGACGCGGTGCTGGAGACGGTGCTGGACGCGGACTGAGCGGACAAAGCACAGCGCAACTTCGTAGAGTCATGGCCGCATGCGCCCCGACCGGACGCGGGCCCTCAATCGTTGATCGCGCGCGAAAGAGCTTGGCACGGGTATCGGCGCCTGACAGATGCTCGCGGCTATCGGCCCTGCAGCTGGTCGCGGAACAAGCGGCGGTCTCCTGGGGCCCGAGGATCGCCGGCTGGTCGTGTTGAGCCGCCGGCGCTGGCCAAGTCCGGGATGGACAGCGCTTGGCAGCGGACTGACGAAGTCGGCAGTCCCACGGGCACGAGCGCAAAGACGTGTGATTCGCCCTGCACGGGCTCAAGCATCGGGGTATCGCGGACAGCGCCAGACATCGAGCGGGCACAGCGGGGAGGTAAAGCGTCAGCCGCATGACCGCCTTGCCACCCGTGGAACCAGTGCGCGCCGCGGGATCTTCCGGAGAATTTTCAGGAGCGGCCAAGTCCGGCGCCGCTACTGACTGATTCGAATGGTGGGTCGTGATGGATTCGAACCATCGACCAGCGGATTAAAAGTCCGATGCTCTACCGACTGAGCTAACGACCCATCGAGACTGTCGCCGCAGCGCGGCGCAGGGGGCGCATTCTAGCGCAATGTGAGCCGCGCGTCGGCCCTCAGGCCTGGGCGATGTAGCGGGTGGGATCGGGCACGCCGGCGGCGGCGAATCCGTCCGCGCGCAGGCGGCAGGCATCGCAGTGCCCGCAGGCGCGACCGTCGGCATCGGCGCGATAGCACGAGACGGTCAACCCGAAGTCCACGCCGAGCCGCACGCCTTCGCGGACGATCGCGTCCTTGCCCATGTGCTGCAAAGGCGCGTGCACGCGGATGCCCGCGCCTTCGACGCCCGCCTTCGTCGCGAGGTTGGCCAGGCGTTCGAACGCCTCGACGAACTCGGGACGGCAATCGGGATAGCCGGAATAGTCGACGGCGTTGACGCCGCAGAAGATGTCGGCTGCGCCCAGCACTTCTGCCCAACCGAGCGCCAGCGACAGCATGATGGTGTTGCGCGCCGGCACGTAGGTGACCGGGATGCCCGCCCCGCCCGCTTCCGGCACGTCGATGTCATCGGTGAGCGCGGAGCCGCCGATGCTGCGCAGGTCGACGTCGACCGTCTTGTGCACGCGCACACCCATCGCCGCGGCGACGCGCGCGGCAGCCTCGAGCTCGGACGTGTGGCGCTGGCCGTAGCGCACGCTGAGCGCATGCACATCGAAGCCCTGTTCCCGGGCGATGGCGATAACCGCGGCGGAGTCCATGCCTCCGGACAACAGGACGACAGCTTTCTTCATTGGGATCTGATGCGGAACGAAAATTCGGTGGGCGCGTGACAGGCTAGCGCAGCCGGGCAGCGGATGCAGGCTCAGCGGCCCGGTTCGTCGTCCCACAGCAGCTTGTGCAACTGCATCTGGAACTTCACCGGCAGCCGATCAGCGACGATCCAGTCGGCCAGTTCGCGGCCGGTGATCTCGCCCTTGCTGGGCGAGAACAACACGTCGCAGCGGTGCTGGAGACCCTTGGTCAACACGATGTCGCGCGACCATTCGTAATCGGCGCGCGAACACACCACGAACTTGATCTGGTCGTGCGCGGTCAGCAATGCCAGGTTTTCCCAGCGATTGCGATGCGCTTCACCCGATGCCGGCGTCTTGATGTCGAGCACGCGGCTCACGCGCGGATCGACTGCGCCGATGTCGAGTGCGCCTGAGGTCTCCAGCGAGACCTGGTAGCCCGCGTCGCACAGCCTCCGCAGCAGGCCGATGCAACGTTTCTGCGCCAGCGGTTCACCGCCGGTCACGCATACATGGCGGACGCGGTGCGAGGCGACCTCGGCGAGGATCGCATCGACCGTCCACCAGTCGCCGCCATGGAAGGCGTAGGCGGTGTCGCAATAGCTGCAGCGCAGCGGGCAGCCGGTCAGGCGAACGAAAACCGTTGGCCAGCCCGCATCGCGGGCCTCTCCCTGCAGGGACAGGAAGATTTCGGTGAGCTTGAGCCGGTCGGCCGCGGATGCGGCGACCGCATCGGAGGCGATGGCGGTCATGGAATCAGCGCAGGCGCGAGAGCTGGATCGCGCGGAGCCTGTCGGCAGCGGTGCGCGCCGCATCGGTGCCGGGATACTGCTTGCCGACATCGGCCAGCGTCGCTTCGGCGCCATCGAGGTCTTTCAGTCCGTACTGGGACAGGCCGACCTTGAGCATCGCGCCCGGCGCCTTGTCGCTCTGCGGATAGCGCTGCAGCAGCGAGAGAAACTGCTCCTGCGAACGCGCGTAATTCTGGGTGACGTAGTAGCTCTCGCCAAGCCAGTAAAGGGCATTGGGCGCGTAGCTCCCCTGCGGATACGTCTGCAGGAAGGCCTGGAAAAGCCTGGCCGAATCGGTGTACTGGCCGTTCTTCAGCGCATTGAACGCCTGTTCGTAGGCGGCGCGCTCGTCGGCCGGTGCCGCTGCCACCGGCGCTGCGGCCGCCGGTGCATCACGACCGCCACGCGCGGCCTGCGCATTCGCGCCTGCCGCGGGTGCCGGGGCACTGCTGAGATCGGGGAGTTCCAGTCCGCCACCGCCGCCCTGCCCGCTCTCGAGCCGGTTGAGCCGGCCGTCGATATCGAGGTACTGGCTGCGGTTGCTGGACTTGAGCTGCTCGTTCTGCTGCTGGAGCTCCTCGACCTGGGACCGCAGCGCCAGGATCTCCTGACGCAGCTGGTTGACCTGGTTGAGCATGTCGACGTTCGCGCTGGTGTCGCCCGCCCGCGCTTCGAGTGCGGCCACGCGGTCGGCGAGGCTCACGCGTTGCGCCCATGCGGGCGCGGCGACCACGAGGGTCGCCGCGAACGCGACTGGGAGCACCAGCCAATGACGCATCGAACGCATCAGCGCGCCGTGTAGATGATCTCGACGCGACGATTGCGGGCCCAGCAATCTTCGTTCGAGTCATTGCAGACCGGACGCTCTTCGCCGTAGCTGACCACTGCGATCTGCGCAGCCGAGCCACCGTTGGCCTGGAGAGCCGAGGACACGCCATTGCCGCGGCGCTCGCCCAGGCCCTGGTTGTATTCGCGGCTGCCGCGCTCGTCGGCGTGGCCTTCCAGCGAAACGCGTGCTGCGTTGCGGTCACGCAGGTACTTGGCGTGGCAAGCCATCACGGCCTGGAACTCCGGACGCAGGGTGTCCTGGTCGAGATCGAAGTAGACGACGCGCTGACGCAGGCAAGCGTCGCTGTCGAGGTCAGCCGGGGTGTAGGCACCCGCGGTCGACGGCGAAGTCGCCACGGTACCGGTCGACGGACCGGTGTCGACCGGCGCCTCTTCCTTCACCTTCTTGGAACACGCAACGGCAGCGGTGCAAAGCATCGCGGCCAGCAACACACGGGTGGTCGTCTTCATCTCGTCAGTCCTTGGTTTATTTCTATGAACAACAGGGCAATTGTTAATTAACAGGACGTGCAGGTAGCGTCAGCGCTGTTCCCGGAACGGACCCCATGCCGGCTCGCGCACATCACCATCGGCGAGGACCAGGCGCTGACGCACCCGGCCATCCGAAGACACCGCGTACAGCACACCCCTGCGCCCCTCGCGCGCCGCGTACAGGACCATGCCGGCGTTCGGGGCGAAGCTCGGCGATTCGTCGAGCGACCCTGGCGACAGCGTGGACCAGCGGGGCGACCCCAGGCTGCGATCCAGCAGTGCAATACGGTACACGTTGCCTGAACCTTGCGCCACGGCGATTTTCTTGCCATCGAACGCAACCGAGGGATCGGCGTTGTAGCTTCCTTCGAAGGTCACGCGCGTGGCGTTGCCGCCGGAGGCCGGCGCCTGGTAGACCTGCGGCCTGCCGCCGCGGTCGGAGATGAAGTAGATGCTGCTGCCGTCGGGGGCCCACGAGGGCGAGGTGTCGATCGCGAAGTGGTTGGTCACCTGGGTCAGCGCCTTGCTGCCGAGATCCATCACATAGATCTCGGGATTGCCGCTGCGCGAGAGCGACAGCGCCAGGCGGCGGCCATCGGGCGAGAACGCCGGAGCGCCGTTGATGCCGCGGAAGCTCGAGACCAGCTCGCGACCACCACTGGTGATGTCCTGGATGTAGATCGCCGAATTGCCGCTTTCGAAGCTGACGTAGGCGACGCGGCGCCCGTCGGGACTCCAGGCCGGCGACATCAGCGGCTCGTTCGAGCGCACCACCGTCTGCGGGTTGTGGCCATCGGAATCGGCCACGATCAGCGCATAGCGCGCGTTCTGACCCACGCCGGTCTGGGTGATATAGGCGATGCGGGTCCAGAACGCGCCACGCACGCCGGTGATCTTCTCGTAGATCGCATCGGCCATCTGGTGGGCGACATCGCGCATGGCGTTCGGACGCGCGGTCATCGCCAGGCCGAGCACGCGCTCCTGCTTGGCGACGTCGAACAGTTCGTATTCGACGCGGTAGCTGCCACCGCCTGCATCGACGACCCGGCCGACGACCAGGAAGTCCTGCCGCAGCGCACGCCAGGTGGGGTACTGGACCTCGCTGCCGCGGGTCGGCCGCTCGACGATGTCGCGCTCGGGCAGCGTACGGAACTGGCCGGAGCGGTCGAGGTCGGCGCGCACTACGGCGGCGACGTCGGTATCGGGGGGGGTACCGCTGCCCTGATAGGGCATCGGGATGACCGCGATCGGCATCGCCTGGGCGCTGCCGCCGGTGATGTCGATTTCGAGACCCTGCTGCTGGGCGCTGGCGAGCATGGGCAGGCCGAGGACGAACAGGGCCAACAGGCATCGGATCAGGATGGGTTTCATCGGTTTACCGGTCGTGGAGAAAGTGAGCCCGCGCAGCTTGGCCGCTTGCGCGGGTGGCAGGATGAATAGCAGCGCAATCATGGCCCCTGGCGGGTGAACGTGATGAAGACGCTGCACACGCCAGCGGTGCATACGCCCTTACGGCACCACGCAGCCCGGATTCGACGGCTGGCGGCGCGCGTGCGGAACTCTGGGTCGCGCTGCCGGCGCGGTCGGGTCACGTCAGTAATTCGGGACCTCGCAAACCATGGACGCACCCCGGCAAACCATGGGCGCACCCCGATGCGCCGCGATTCGACGCCCTGCGAGCATCGACTTGCGAGCTCGCCCACGCGCCGGTAAACCCGGTCGCTGCGCCAGCGGCCGGTAATCGGATCGGAAAGGAAATGCGCCGGCGCTACGGCGACGGGCACACGGCCGGCACCCGCGGCATCAATCCTGCGCGCGGAAGTTGAAATTCAGGCGGCGATTGAACACCGATTCGAAGCCGGCATAGGGCAACGGCTCGGCCGCGCGCACCGCCGCTTCCACCGAGCGCCGACCCTGCGCGTCGTAGGGGCAGGAGGCATCGAACTCGACGCTCATCACTTCGCCGCCGGGCAGCTGCGTGATGTACATCCGGCAGACCTGCCCGAGCGGAATGTTGTCGGGCCTGCGCCAGTTGCGCCGCACCGCCTCCTGGATCGCCGCCGCGTACTTCGCCGCCAACCCACTGTCGCCGTCCGGACGGCCCGGCGGCGGGCTGGCGGCGGACGCGGCGGCGCGCTGCTCGGATGCCTGCTGGGCGTTGCGTTCGGCGATCTGCTTGAGGCGCTGTTCGGCCTGCTGGGCGTCGCGCTGGGCCTTCTCGCGTTCCGCGCGCAGCTTCTCGAGTTCCTGGCGCGCGAGGCGGCGCTTCTCCTCGGCCTCCTGCTGCTTCTGCTGCTCGGCGAGCTCGATCTGCGCCTGGCGGCGCTTCTCTTCCTGTTCCTTCTCGCGCTGCTCGGCGGCGAGCGCATCGCGGCGCACCGCAGCCTGGGAGACGGTGTCGGGCTGCGGCACCACCTCCTGGAGCTGCGGCTGGCGCGGCGCCACGGCGTCTTCCGGCCGCGGTTCGGGCAGGGGCTGCGGCGTCGCAGCGGCGGGTTCTTCGACCGGTTCGGGCAAAGGCTCGGGCACGGGATCAGGCACCGGCTCGGGGGTAGGCTCGGGCACGGGATCGGGCACGGGATCCGGACGGCTGGCCAGCGCGCGCCGGTCCGCCGCGCTCAGCGCGTTGGGATCGATGATGTCGGCCGAGACCGGCGAGCCCATCGCGGATTCCGGACGGGAGGATGCGCTCCACAGCGCGCCCAGGAAAATCAGCCCGAACAGCAGGATGTGGACCAGCAGCGCCAGCCCGATCGAGACCACGTTGTCGGAACGCGACTCGCGCATCTCAGTTCGCGCTGTCCGCCGGCCGGCTGATCAGGCTGACCTTGCTGATGCCGGCCTCGTTGATGAGGTCGATGGCATTCATGATCCGCTGGTAGCTGGCCGCGCCATCGCCGCTGACCAGAATGGTCGCGTCGGGGTTCTGGGTATGGATGCCGCGCAGCCGCGCGACCAGATCCTCGCGGGTGACCGCGGTGTTCTGCTGCTCGACCATCAGCGCGAGCTGACCGTCCGGGTAGACGCTGACCACGACCGGATCCTGCGGCGAGCCCAGCGACATCGCGCGCGAATCGGGGAGATTGATGTCGGTGCCCAGGTTCATCAGCGGCGTCGTGACCATGAAGATGATCAGCAGCACCAGCATCACGTCGATGTAGGGCACGACGTTGATTTCGTTCTTGAGCTTGCGCCGCTTGGAACGGCGAAGGGAGATCGACGACATGGCGGTTTCCGGGTACGAGGACGATCCAGCGGCCGCGGGGGCGGCCGAAGGGGTTCAGTCGGTGCCGCTCTGGCGTTCGAGGATCGAGGAGAACTCGTCGGAGAAGGCCTCGTAGCGCGTAGCGACGCGCTCGACCTTGGTCGCGAAGCGGTTGTAGGCCCAGACGGCGGGAATCGCTGCGAACAGGCCCATCGCGGTCGCGATCAGCGCCTCGGAAATGCCCGGCGCGACGGTGGCGATGGTCGCCTCCTTGACGCTGGCCAGACCGTGGAAGGAGATCATGATGCCCCACACGGTGCCCAGCAGGCCCACGTACGGGGCGATCGAGCCGACGTTGGCAAGGTATTCGAGGTTGGCTTCGAGCCCGTCGAGCTCACGCGCGCCGGCCACCCGCATGCCGCGCTGCGCACCTTCCAGATGCGTGCGTGCATCCACCCCGCGCCGCTGCCGCTGGCGAGAGTACTCGCGGTAGCCGGCTTCGAAGATCGCCTCGAGACCTTCGATCTCGCGGTTACGCTCGGTGGCCGAGGCATACAGCTTGCTGATCTCGGCGCCGGACCAGAACCGCTCCTCGAAGCGGTCCGCTTCCTTCTCGGCGCGGTCGAGCATGCGCTTCTTGCGGAAGATGATGACCCACGACGAGATCGACGCGAACAGCAGCAGCAGCATCACCAGCTGCACCGGGATGGAGGCGTGCAGGATCAGTTCGAGGATGCTCAGGTCGTTGGGCAGCGGCGCCGTCGCCGCAGCGGCGGCGCCAGTGGCCGACAGCTCGGTGGCGCTGGCAGCGGCCTCTTCTGGCAACGCCTGCACCTGGGCGGCGGCGGACTGCAACAACACGGGCATTGGGCTCATCCAGGATTACTCCGCTGACGTTTCGAGTGACTTGAGTTGTGTGTAGAGCGCATCGGGAATCGCCTGCGGCCGGAAATCGGCTGCCGACAATGCCGCTACGCGGACTTCCGCATCCAGCAGCAGCACGCCATCGCGGCGCACCTCCTGCACGAACACCGCGCTGGCGCGTCGACAGTGGCGCAGGGCCACGCTGACGCTCAGCACGTCGTCGAGGCGCGCAGGCAGGCGGAAATCGATCCGCATCGCGCGCACCGCGAACACCGTGCCGTGACTGTCGCGCAGCGACGCCTGCCCATGGCCGTGCGCACGTAACCACTCGCTGCGTGCGCGCTCCATGAAAGCGACGTACTGCGCGTGATAGACGACGCCACCCGCGTCGGTATCTTCCCAATAGACGCGTGTCGGCCAACTGAATAGATCCACAGCCGGCGCGGTATCCAGGGTCTGCGTCACGGCGCGCTCCGCAAGGGATTCAAAACAGGTTGCCCGGTACGGCGGCCGCATCGCGGCGCGGCTCCAGGCCCAGATGGCGCCAGGCCTTGGTGGTGGCCATGCGGCCACGCGCCGTGCGCACCAGATAGCCCTGCTGGATCAGGTACGGCTCGATGACGTCCTCGAGCGTGCCGCGCTCCTCGCTCAGCGCCGCGGCCATGGACTCGACGCCGACCGGACCGCCGTCGAAATTCTCGATGATCAGGTGCAACAGGCGCCGGTCGAGGTCGTCGAAGCCTTCCGGGTCCACCTTGAGCATCTGCATGGCCGCGTTCGCGACCTCGCGGTCGATGCGTCCGTTCGCGCGCACCTGGGCGTAGTCGCGCACCCGGCGCAGCAGGCGGTTGGCAATGCGCGGCGTACCACGCGAGCGCCGGGCGATCTCGGACGCGCCGTCGCCCTCGCAGGACAGCCCGAGAATCTGCGCCGACCGGCGCACGATGCGCGTGAGCTCCTCGGCGCTGTAGAACTCCAGCCGCTGGACGATGCCGAAGCGGTCGCGCAGCGGGGCGGTCAACAGGCCCGCGCGCGTGGTCGCGCCGATCAGGGTGAAGGGCGGCAGGTCGATCTTGATCGAACGGGCGGCAGGCCCCTCGCCGATCATGATGTCGAGCTGGAAATCCTCCATCGCCGGATACAGCACCTCCTCGACCACCGGCGAAAGCCGGTGGATCTCATCGATGAAGAGCACATCGTGCGGCTGCAGGTTCGTCAGCAGCGCGGCGAGATCGCCGGCCTTCTCGATGACGGGACCCGAGGTCACGCGCAGCGCGACCCCGAGCTCGTTGGCGATGACGTGGCTCAGCGTGGTCTTGCCGAGGCCGGGGGGGCCGAAGATCAGCACGTGATCGAGCGCCTCGCGGCGCTGCTTGGCGGCCTCGATGAAGATCGCCATCTGCTCGCGAACCGGCTGCTGGCCGAGATAGTCGTCCAGCCGCTGCGGCCGGATGCTCGCCTCGATGGCGTCGTCCTCGCGGGTGGCGTCGGCGGCGATGATGCGGTCTGCGGTCATCCGCGCATGATCGCATGCCATGGCAGCGACGCCGCAGTGATCCCGCCAAACAGCACACGGCGCCGGCGCATCGATCGGGCGGGCAGCGGCCCACGCAAACCGCCGCCCTCCGGGGGCGCGCCATGCGAACGCATCCGGTCATGCGCTCACCCCGCTGACCCAGGCGCTGGCGCGCATGGGTGGGCAGCGCGGTCAGATCGACAGCCGCCTGGGCGAACTGCCCGCACAGCTCGCGCATGGCGACTCGCCGGTCGAGACGCTCGAGCAACAGCGCCAGGTTGCGCTAGGGGCGCTCGCGCGCACCGACGCGCGCTCGCAGATCAGCCGCGCATTGCCTCGGCCGCCAGCGCGAAGCTGTGCCGCCGCGCGCCGTGGTCGAAGATGTTGGCCGTCAGGATCAACTCGTCCGGGCGATGCCGCGCGGCGAAGTCGGCGATGCCCTCGCGCACATCGCTTGCATCGCCCACCACCGAGCACGCCAGCGACTGGGCGACCATCGCCTTTTCGGCAGGCGTCCAGAATGCTTCGATGTCGTCGATCGGTGGCGGGATCAGCCCTGGCGCACCGCGACGCAGACGCACGAAGCTCTGCTGCTGGGTGGTGAACAGCCGCTGCGCCTCGGCGCGGCTGTCGGCGGCGACGACGTTGATCGCCAGCATCGCGTGCGGCTGGCGCAGATGCTTGGAGGGGCGGAAGTCGCGGTGGTACAGGGCCAGCGCTTCGGACATCGCGGCAGGCGCGAAGTGCGAGGCGAACGCATACGGCAGACCGAGCGTCGCGGCGAGTCCGGCCCCGAACAGGCTCGAGCCGAGAATCCACACCGGCACGTCCAGTCCGGCGCCGGGAACGGCCTGCACCGGTTGTCCGGGCTGCGCAGGCTCGAAATAGCGCAGCAGCTCCATCACGTCCGAGGGGAACGCATCGGCGCCGGCGTAATAGCGACGCAGCGCCTTGGTGGTCGCCTGGTCGGTGCCCGGCGCCCGCCCCACTCCGAGGTCGATCCGCCCCGGATACAGCGCGGCCAGCGTGCCGAACTGTTCGGCCACCTGCAGGGGCGCGTGGTTGGGCAACATCACCCCGCCCGACCCGACCCGGATCGTCGAGGTGCCGCCGGCGATATGGCCGATCAGCACCGCCGTCGCCGCGCTGGCGATGCCGGGCATGTTGTGGTGTTCGGCCAGCCAGTAGCGCGCGTAGCCGAGGGCTTCGGCATGGCGGGCGAGATCCAGCGAACGGGCAAAGGACTCGGCCGGCGTACTGCCCTCGGTCACGGGGGCGAGGTCGAGGACGGAGAGGGGAATCTGCACAGGGGAGTTGGCCATGGCGGGTAGATGGGGTCGCTGGCGGCAAAACCCACACTTGCGCCCAACGCTGCATCCGCCTGTACAGGCCCGGCCGCGGCGCCGGCTCTGCAGCCCACGGGTGTATGTGCGAGCTGCGGGATCCTTCCACCCGGCTCCGATGCCCGGCGCCGGGACGCGTCCGGGCCTCGACCACTCGGGACCGCCAATGCTGCCAAGCCACGATCCGGGGCCCACCGGCGGCCGGGAACGCCAGCGCCGGCAGGCGCGGGCATGCGCCCCGCTCGACCGGGACGCACGCGGTCGGTCCATCGCGCGCCGCCGCAACGCGGCCAGCGCCGCGTACCGGCCCCGGCGGGCCACTCAGCCTGCGGCCACCACCTGGTTGCGTCCGCCGGCCTTGGCCAGATACAGCCGCCTGTCGGCGTCGGCGAGCAGGCAGTGCAGACTGTCATCGGCTGCCGCCATGCGGACACCGATGCTCACCGTCATGCGCACTTCGCCCCCGGGCGTCTGCACGCACATCGCTTCGATCCGGGCGCGCAGGGTTTCGAAATACGCCTGCATCGCGTCTTCGTCGAGGTCGGGCACGAGCAGACAGAACTCCTCGCCCCCGAACCGGGCCACCAGGTCGTCGGAGCGCACATGCCCCGACAGCGCACCGGCCGCCGCGCGCAGCGCATGGTCGCCGGCCTCGTGGCCGCAGCCGTCGTTGATGCGCTTGAAGTGGTC
The DNA here is from genome assembly GCF_003813845.1 of Luteimonas sp. 100069. NCBI lineage: Bacteria > Pseudomonadati > Pseudomonadota > Gammaproteobacteria > Lysobacterales > Lysobacteraceae > Luteimonas > Luteimonas sp. 100069. Next base: position 328,978 of record NZ_RPFN01000001.1, on the reverse strand, counting down.
GATGTCGAGGATGGCCATCGCCAGCGGGCGCCGGGCAGCCCGCATCTGCGGGACCAGCCGTTCGGCCTGCTCGAGGAAATGCCGCCGGTTGGGCAGACCGGTGAGGAAATCCCGGGTGGCGAGATCCTGCAGGCTGCCGATCAGTTCCAGCTGGTCGACGTTCTGCGACACGCGGCAGAAGAACTCCTCGCGCGAATAGGGTTTGCGCAGGAAATCGTTGGCACCGCTCTTGAGGAAGCGCGCCACGAGGTCGGGATCGTCGCGTCCGGACACGCCGATCACCGCGACGCGGTCTCGCGCCCGGAGCGCGCGCAGGCGACGGGTGAGTTCCACCCCCTGCATGCCCGGCATCTCCTGGTCCACCAGGGCCAGGCGGATCGTCGGGTCGCGTTCGAGCGCGTGCAGCGCGGCCTCGCCGCCGGCGGCCTGCAGGACGCGATAGCCGAAGGTTTCGAGCAGGCCCGCCGCGTGCAGCCGGGCCGAAGGCGAATCGTCGACGACCAGCGCGGAAATACGCCGGTTGCGTTCCAGCCGCTTCACCAGCCAGACGATGTAGTCGAGGCTGCCGGGGGTGCTCTTGAGCACGAAATCGATGACCCGTCGGCGCATCAGCCGCGCGCGCAGGTCCTCGTCGTAGACGCCCGTCACCACCACGGTCGCCAGGCCCCGCTCCAGGAAGGCGTCGACAACCGTGTTGCGATCGCAGTCGGCCAGCACCAGTCCGGTGATCGCCAGAAACCAGTCGTCGTGGCGCTGGAGCAGCGCCCGCGCTTCGGCAAGGGTCGAGGCGACCTCGACAGGCAGCTCCAGCTGCTGCTCGATCGCCTGCGCGAGCGCCTGCACGTAAGCGCGCGAGTTCTCGACCAGCAACACGCGCTGCGGCAGGGGTGCACTCGGGTCGATCGGCAGCAGCGCGGTCATCCGGGCGGTTTCGGAGGTATTGAAAACGTTAGCGGCAGCGCGGCGGCGAACTTGAGCGGCAGGCCCGGAACGGCCGTGCGGACCAGCAGCGTTGCACCGATGGCTTCATCCCTGTGCGCCTTCCGCCAACGCCGGCACCGTTGCCTTACGGGCGCCCTCGTCGCCCTCGACCCGCGGTCGTCGGCGACTCAGATCTCGACGTGCGTGCCCAGTTCGACCAGCCGGTTGCCGGGAATGCGGAAGAACCCCGAGGCCGGCGCGGCATTGCGGTGCAGCAGCGCGAACAGCCGCTCGCGCCACAGCGCCATGCCCGGGCGGGCGGAGGCGACCACGGTCTCGCGACTGGTGAAGTAGGTCGTGTCCATCGGATCGATGCACACGCCTGCATCGCTGTCGGCGCTTTGCATCAGCGCCAGCGGCACGTCCGGCGTCTCCATGAAACCGAAGCGGATCACGATGCGGTGGAAGCCTTCGCCGATCCGCTCGATCTTCAGCCGCCGCTGCGCATACGGCACGGTCAGCGTTTCCACGGTCAGGAACACGTTGCGCTCATGCAGCACCTTGTTGTGCTTGAGATTGTGCAGCAGCGCCTGCGGCACCACCCCGCGGTCGCTGGTCAGGAACACCGCCGTGCCCGGCACCCGCACCGGTGGTGCGAGCATCAGTCCGGGGATGAAGCTGTCTGTGCGGATGCCGTGCTGCTGCACCTCCTCGTGCAACAGCTGCCGTCCGCGCCGCCAGGTGCGCAGCAGCGTGAACAGCGTGATGCCCAGCACCAGCGGGAACCAGGCACCCTGCAGCACCTTGGCGCCGTTGGCGATCACGAAGGCGATGTCGACGACGAAGAACACCCCGCACAGCGGCAGCACCCAGCTGCGCCAGCGCGGCCACAGGGTGCGCGCAACGACCGCCAGCAGCAGCGTGTCGATCAGCATGGTCAGGGATACGGAAATACCGTAGGCCGCGGCCAGCGCCGAAGAGGTGCGGAAGGTCAGCACCAGCGCGATCACCACCACCGCCATCGACCAGTTGATGGCCGGGATGTAGATCTGGCCGATGGTGCTGCTGGAGGTGTGGCGCACCCGCATGCGCGGGATGTAGCCGAGCTGCATCGCCTGGCGCGCCACCGAGAAGCCACCGGTGATGACCGCCTGCGAGGCGATCACCGTGGCTGCGGTCGCCAGGACGATCATCGGCCAGCGCGCCCACTCGGGCACGCCGATGTAGAACGGGTTCTGGATCGCCGCAGGATCCTCCAGGATCAGTGCGCCCTGCCCCAGGTAGTTGAGCATCAGCGACGGCAGCACGAAGAAATACCAGGCGTAGCGGATCGGCCGGGCGCCGAAATGGCCCATGTCGGTATAGATCGCCTCGCCGCCGGTCACCGCCAGCACGACCGCACCGAGAATGAAGACGCCGCCCCAGCTGTGGTCGATGAAGAAACGGGCCGCCCACCACGGATTGATCGCGTGGAGCACTTCCGGCTCGTGGATGATGTTGAAGACACCCAGCGCCGCGAGCGCCAGGAACCACAGCACCGTGATGGGCCCGAAGATGCGCCCGACCTTGGCCGTGCCGAAGCGCTGGGTCGCGAACAGGGCGCCCAGCACCAGCACGGTGATCGGAATGATCCAGGCATGCAGCCTGGGTGCGACGACCTCCAGGCCCTCGACCGCGGACAGCACCGAGATCGCCGGCGTGATGACGCCGTCGCTGAAGAACAGCGAGGCACCGAACACGCCGAGGATGCCGACCAGATAACCGCTGCGCCCCCCCTTGGCCAGGCAGCGCTGGGCCAGCGCCATCAGCGCCATGATCCCGCCCTCGCCGTCGTTGTCGGCGCGCAGGATGATGGTCACGTACTTGACCGTCACCACCAGCATCAACGACCAGAAGATCATCGACAGCACGCCCAGCACGGTGTCGTGGTCGGCGATCAGACCGTAGTGTTCCGAGAACGCTTCGCGCAGGGTGTACAGCGGGCTGGTCCCGATGTCGCCGAACACGACGCCGATCGCGCCGACGATCAGGCCGGCGAGGCCGATGTGACCGTGGCTGGACGCAGCGGGACGCGCGCCGTTGGCCGGCGAACTGGTGTGGGACATGACGTTTGGAACCCTGCCGACGGAGACGGGCGGTCAGCGAAGCGCGGACTGTAGCGCCTTTCGGATGATGAGCTCGGGGGTGTCGCCATCGCTTGCGGCGGCCTTGGCCATCTTCTGGGCGTCGGCCGGCTTGTAGCCCAGCTGTTGCAGGGCGATGGTGGCCTCCGAGAGCGGGTCGGCCGGCATCGCGCTGCCTGCGACCGCACCACCGGCGCCGGCCAGATCCGCCGCCCGGTCGCGCAGTTCGACGACCATGCGCTCGGCGGTCTTCTTGCCGATACCCGGGATCTTGGTCAGCGCGGTGACATCGCCAGCGTGCACCAGGCGCGCGAAGGTATCGACGCTGACGCCCGACAGGATCGCCAGCGCGATCTTCGCGCCGATGCCGGTGACCTTCTGCACGTCACGGAACAGCCGCCGCTCCGACTCGTGCAGGAAGCCGTACAGCGACACGCTGTCCTCCTTCTGCGCGTAGTGCGTGAACAGGGTGACCTCGCGGCCCACTTCGGGCAGGTCGTAGAACGTGCTCATCGGCGCCTCGAGCTCGTAGCCGACGCCGCCCACGTCGATCACCAGCCAGGGCGGGGCCTTGTGGGCAAGCGTGCCGCGCAGTCGTCCGATCATCGGCGTTGCCCCTCCGGGCGGGTGGAACGGAAGAAGGAAAACCGAATGCGCTGGCCGGGGCTGCGGCCGACGACGGGCGCCGGCCCCTGGACGAGGCTCATCCCTTGCGTCCCCAGGCCTGCTTCACGTCCACGCCCAGACGTCGCGCGGTGGCGCGGACGTGGGCATGGGTGATCGCGACCGCGAGCGCATCGGCGGCGTCGGCCTGCAGCTTGCCGCTCAGGCCGAGCATCAGCCCGACCATGTGCTGGATCTGCGCCTTTTCCGCGCCGCCGCGGCCGACCACGGCCAGCTTCACCTCGGTGGCGGCGTACTCGCTGACCGGCAGGTCGCGCAGCACCACCGCGCCGATCGCCGCGCCGCGCGCCTGGCCGAGCTTGAGCGCCGAGTCGGGATTGCGCGCCATGAAGACCTTCTCGATCGCGACCTCGTCGGGCCGGTATTCGATGATCAACGCGGTCAGGCCGTCGAGCAGGCGACGCAGACGCGCCGGGAACTCGCCGGCCGTCACCAGCACCAGCGGCGCATGGAAGACGTGCGAGACCTTGCCCGCCGCATCGACATCGATGATGCCGACCCCGGTGCGCTGGGAACCGGGATCGATACCGAGGATGCGGGTCATGCGACCGCCTGCGCCCGGCGGCCTGCCGAAGGCGGCGCCAGGACCGATGCCACCCGGCCAACCCGGAGAAGAAGAGTCCGCATCGGCGGCGGGCGCGGCCGTCAGGCCCCGAACTGCGCGTTGGAATAGACCGCCTGCACGTCGTCGAGATCCTCGAGCAGGTCGAGCATCTTGCGCACCTGGTCGGCGGTCTCGCCATCGACGGCGATGTCGTTGTCGGCGCGATAGGTCACCTCGGCATGGCCGGGGACGATGCCGGCGGCCGCCATCGCGTCGCGCACCGCCTCGAATGCCTCGACGCTGGTGACCACGTCGATCGCGCCGTCCTCCGGATACACCACCACGTCGTCGGCGCCGGCCTCGATCGCGGCCTCGGTGACCGTGTCCTCGTCCATGCCCTCGAAGCTCAACACACCCAGGCGCTTGAACATGAAGGCGACCGAGCCCTCGGTGCCCATGTTGCCGCCGCACTTGCCGAAAGCGTGACGCACTTCGGCGACGGTGCGCACGCGGTTGTCGGTGAGCGTGTCGACGATCACCGCGACCCCGCCCGGGGCGTAGCCCTCGTAGCGGATCTCCTCGTACTCGACGCCTTCGAGCTCGCCGGTGGCCTTCTTGATCGCACGCTCGACCACGTCCTTGGACATGTTCTGGGCCATGCCCTTGTCGATCGCCGCGCGCAGTCGCGGGTTGTTCGCGGGGTCACCGCCACCGGCGCGCGCCGCCACACCGATCTCGCGGATGATCTTGGTGAAGATCTTGCCGCGCTTGGCGTCGGTCGCGTTCTTGCGGGCTTCGATCGAAGGTCCTCGTCCCATGGCTGCTTGCGTCTGTGGCGTTGGAGGCCGGCGATATTACTCCAAGCGCCCGCCGCTACCGCGCATGCTCGAAATGCCCCTCGCGCAGGAAGGTCGCCGTCTGTCGGATCGCGTCGGCCGACAGCAACAGGCCGCTGTGGCTGGCGGGGACGACGATGTGGTCGGTGAGTTGCGGCGCTCGGGTCTCCTCGACCGAGACCGTGCCGTCGTGCGCATCCTCGAACCGGGCCAGCAGCGCGCCCAGCCCGCGCGGCTCGCTGCCGGCAACCATGCCGACCTCGACACCCGCCGGCCAGCGCGCGCAGCCGGCATGCAGGATCTCGGCGCTGCGGCCGAAATAGAACCGCGACAGCGGCACCCGGGCCATCGCCTGCGCCGCGCGGCTGCCGCCTACCGGTGAGCCCACGCAGACGATCCGGCCGATCGGCAGCGATGGCGTGGCGCAGACCGCCTGCAGCGCCGACAGGCCGCCGAGGCTGTGGCCGACGACATGCGCAGGCCCGCGCCCGAGCGCGCGGGTCAACCGCTCCACGGCGGCATCCGGCCCGCCGGCGATGCTGGGGTAGCCGAGGATCTCCGGCTGGAATCCCGCCCGCGCCAGGCCACGGGCGTAGCGCTGCATGGTCAGGCCGACCATCCACAGGCCATGCAGCAGCAGCACGCGATCGGGTCCCGCCCTCATGCCACCAACTCCGCTTCGATGTGCGCCTGCCGCCAGGCCCGCGGCGACAGCCCGCTGTGCGCCTTGAACGCGCGCGACAAGGCCGCTTCGCTGCCATAGCCGACCTCGTCGGCAATCCGCCTCAGCGGCCGGCCGCGGCGCAGCGCGCGTTGCGCCAGTCCGATGCGCCAGGCCTGCAGGTACTGCCCCGGCGTCTGTCCCAGGGCGCCGCGGAAGGCTTGCGCAAACGCGCTGCGCGACATGCCGGCGGTCTCGGCCAACACCTCCAGAGACCAGGGCTGCGCCGGCGCCTCGTGCATCGCGACCAGGGCACGCCGCAGGCGCGGATGCGCCAGGCCGGCCAGCAGGCCACCCCGCAGCGCGCCGGCTTCCATCTGCTGGCGCAGCACCTGCACCAGCAGGGCTTCGACCAGTCGCTCGATCAGCGCGGTGCGGCCGCAGCGTCCAGCGAAGGCCTCCTCGAACAGCAGCGCAAGCAGCCCCTGCGAGCCGGGCAGTTCGCCCGGCGCTACCCACAGCGCGTCCGGCAATGCCGCGGCCAATGGACTGTCCGCGCCACCTTCGAACAGCAACCGCACGCACAGGCCGGCCGCACCTGGGCCGGGCAAGGCCGCCGTACGGGTGCCGGCGCCCGCCAGCAGCAGGCCCGGCCCCGACCAGGCGCCGCTTCCCGGCAGCGCGATTTCGCCCTCGCGCAGCACCCAGAGCGCCGCCCCCGGCCAGGCGGCGCCGAATGGATCCACGCGGGCAGCGATCGGAAAGCGATCGAGCAGCGCCGCAAGACGATCAACCATGCAGGACTCCCGGACAGGTTTAATGGACTTTGTATCACCAATCGTCCGGCAATCGCAGGCACGATGCACATCTCGCCGGACGGCCTCCTGCCGTCGGGTCCATCGGAGATATCCCATGTCTATCGAAACCGTGCTCTACACCGCGACCGCGACCGCCACCGGCGGCCGCGAGGGCCGCGCCACCTCGTCCGACAACGTCCTCGACGTCACCCTGTCGACCCCGCGCGAACTGGGCGGCGCCGGCGGCCCGGGCACGAATCCCGAACAGCTGTTCGCAGCCGGCTATTCGGCGTGTTTTCTCAGCGCGCTGAAGTTCGTCGCCGGCCAGCACAAGGTCGCGCTGCCGGCTGCGACCTCGGTCACCGGCAAGGTCGGCATCGGCAAGATCCCGACCGGCTTCGGCATCCAGGCCGATCTCGCCGTGTCGGCGCCGGGAGTGCCGCGCGAGCAGCTGCAGACCCTGATCGACGCCGCGCACATCGTGTGCCCGTATTCCAATGCGACCCGCGGCAACATCGACGTGACGCTGTCGATCGCCGAGTAAGTCGCAAGTGGGTGGGACGCGCCTGGCGCGTCCCGCTCAACCCTGCGCCGGACGCCGCAGAATGAATTCCAGATCCTGGATGGATCCGACCAGGAAGATGTACTCCCCGACCTTTTCGAAGCCGTGCCGCGCGTAGAAGCGTTGCGCGCCGAGGTTCTCCGACCAGGCGCCGACCCACAGCGTGCGCGGGCCATCGCGCAGCAGCCACGCCATGATGGCTTCCATCATCTGCGTACCGGTACCGCCGCCCTGATGGCCGCGCAGCAGATAGAGACGCTTGATCTCGCCGTCGCCCGGCGCGACCTGCGGATGCGGCAGGCCGCACGGACCCGCGGCGGCGTGGCCGACCGCCTCGCCGGCGTGCTCCCGCAGCCAGACCGCGTAGTCCGGATGCGCGAGGATCGTGCGCTGCTTCTCGACCGCATACGCATCGGCGAGAAACGCCGCGAGATCCTCCGGCGGATACAGATGGCCGAAGGTCTCGGTGAACGTACGCGCGGCCAGCGCCGACAGCGTGGCCGCATCGTCGACGGTGGCGCGCCGCAGCCTGGGCACAGGGTTGGATGCAGCGTCAGCAGATTCTCCGGTCATGCGGAAACGCTCCGGCGTGAAGCCCCCCTTGAATCAAGGGGGGCGCGGCGAAAGCCGCGGGGGATCTGGAACACTGCGCCGGGGCCCGCGATCCCGCTCAGCGGAATCGTGGGGGACTTACTGCGCAGCAGAGGAGGCCCGCGGCCGGACCTGGACGTGGATCTCGGCCAGCTGCGCATCCGCGATCGGCGACGGCGCATCGGTCATCAGGCATTGCGCGCCGGTGGTCTTGGGAAACGCGATGACGTCGCGGATCGACTCCGTGCCGGCCATCAGCGCGGCGATGCGGTCGATGCCGAAGGCGATGCCGCCATGCGGCGGCGCGCCGTACTTGAGCGCATCGAGCAGGAAGCCGAACTTGGCCTGCGCTTCTTCGGCGCCGATGCCGAGCAGATCGAACACCGCCGACTGCATCGAGGCGCGGTGGATGCGGATCGAACCACCGCCGATCTCGTTGCCGTTGAGCACCATGTCGTAGCCGCGCGACACGGCCGTGGCGGCGTTGGCGCGCAGGTCGGCCTCGTCGTCGACCGAGGGCGCGGTAAAGGGGTGATGCAGGGCGACGTAACGCTGCGCCTCGTCGTCCCATTCGAACATCGGGAAGTCGGTAACCCACAGCGGCGCCCAGCCATCGGCAACCAGATTGAAGTCCTTGCCGGCCTTCAGGCGCACCGCGCCCATGAAATCGCTGACCGTCGAATACTTGCCGGCGCCGAAGAACACGATGTCGCCATTGCCGGCACCGACGTGCGAGACCAGCGCGGCGAACGCGGCCTCGTCGAAGAACTTCTGGATCGGCGAGCTGATCTCTCCCGTTTCCGAAATCTTGATGTAGGCCAGGCCCTTCGCGCCGTATTTGCCGGCATGCGCGGCGTATTCGTCGATCTGCTTGCGCGACAGCGACGCACCGCCCGGGATGCGCAGCGCGCAAACGCGGCCGCCGGCTTCATTGGCCGGACCGGTGAACACCGCGAACTGGCTGTCCTTGACGAGATCGGCGACGTCGACCAGTTCGAGCGCGATGCGCAGGTCCGGCTTGTCGGACCCAAAGCGACGCATCGCCTCGGCCCAGGTCATGCGCGGGAACTGCGGGGCGAGTTCGACGCCGGCCACATCGCGGAACACGTCGCGGATCATCGCCTCGACGAGATCCTGCACGTCGCGCTCCGACACCCACGCGAACTCCATGTCGAGCTGGGTGAATTCCAGCTGGCGATCGGCGCGCAGCGCCTCGTCGCGGAAGCAGCGCGCGACCTGGTAGTAGCGGTCGAAGCCCGCCATCATCAGGATCTGCTTGAACAGCTGCGGCGACTGCGGCAGCGCGTAGAACTCGCCCGGATGCATCCGCGCCGGCACCAGGAAGTCGCGCGCGCCCTCGGGCGTGGCCTTGGTCAGGATCGGGGTTTCGATGTCCTGGAAGCCGCGCGCATCGAGCCAGTGGCGCAGCGCGCTGACCAGCTTCGTGCGCGTGCGCATTTTGCGCTGCATGTCGGGGCTGCGCAGGTCGAGATAGCGGTACTTCAGGCGCGTCTCTTCGCCCGGATTTTCGTGGTGGTGGAACGGCAGCGGCTCGGCCTTGTTGAGTACCTCGATCGAGGTCGCGACGATCTCCACCTGGCCGGTGCGGATCTTGGCGTTGACCGAATGCCGCGCGCGCACCGTGCCGGTGATGCGCAGGCAATCCTCGTAGCCCACCTTCTCCGCGGTCGCGACGACTTCAGCATTGCCGTCGGCCTCCGACGCTTCCGCGACCACCTGCACGATGCCTTCGTGATCGCGCAGGTCGATGAAACAGACACCGCCGAGATCGCGGGCGACATCGGCCCAGCCGCACAGGGTGACGGTCTGGCCGATCAGCGTCTCGTCGATCAGGCCGCAGAAATGGGTACGCATGGAGACTCCGGACACGGGGGACACCCGCCCGCGGGGACGCGGACCGGCGGCGCGGTACATCGCGCTGGTTTGACAGTCCGCTAGTTTAAGGCGTGATCGGACGGCGCGCCGGCCGGGCGGCGCGACTCAGTCGCCAGCAGCAGGCTTGGCTGCCGGCTTCGCAGCCGGTTTGGCCTCGGCGGCGGGCTTGCTCTCCGCCTTGGGCGCGGGCGCGTCCGTCGTGGCCGGCTTGTCGCCGCCGGACCTGGCGCCGTCACCGCCCTCGACCAGGTTGCGCTTCTTGTCCCCATCCTTCTTGAAGTCGGTCTCGTACCAGCCGCTGCCCGCCAGACGGAACGAAGGCGCAGTCACCTGGCGCCGGATCGCCGCGGCGCCACAGGACGGACACGTCTCCGGGTCGGGATCGGACAGTTTCTGCAGGCGGTCGAAGCTGTGGGCGCAATTGGTGCACTGGAACGCGTAGATCGGCATGGGGAAGGCGGTTACGACAACAGGGAGCTCTGCATTCTGGGGCCCGCGGCGGCAACTTCAAGCCTGCGATGCGGCGGCCGGCAGCGCAGGCTGCCGCGCGCTGCGCCTCGGCCTAGACTGGCGGCCTCCCCCGAAGGTTATCTCCATGTCCAATCCCCCCAATTTCCGTACCGTGGCCGCTGCCGGCCTCATCGCGCTGGGCCTGATCGGCGCCGGCTGGTTCGCCGCCCAGGGCATGGCCAAGCTGCGCACCGCCGACCGCTACGTGACCGTCAAGGGCTCGGCCGAGCGCGTGGTCGAGGCCGACCTCGTGGTCTGGCCGCTTTCGCAGACCGTGGGCGGCGACGACCTGGCGCTCGTGCAGGGCGGGCTCGATGCCAATACGGCGACCATCCGCGCGTTCCTGTCCGGCGCGGGCTTCGGCGATGACGAGGTGGTGGTCTCCCCGCCGCGCCTGGAGGACCGCTGGGCGTACTCCTACGGTGACAGCCGTCCCCCGGAGCGCTACCGCTACTCCAACACCGTGACCCTGCGCACCGGTCGCGTGGCCGAGGCGATTGCCGCCCTGCGCCGCAGCGGCGAGATCGTCGCCCAGGGCGTGATGCTCAATACCGGCGAGGACGGCGGCCCGCAATTCGAATTCACCCGCCTCAACGACATCAAGCCCGAGCTGATCGCCGAGGCGACCGCCAATGCGCGGGTCTCGGCCGAACAGTTCGCGAGCGATTCGGGCGCACGCATCGGCGGCATCCGCACTGCCAACCAGGGCGTCATCTCGATTGGCGACCGCGACCGCGGCAGCCCGCAGGTGAAGACGGTGCGGGTCGTGACGACGGTGGAGTACTTCCTGCGCGACTAGTGAGCTGCGGCCATCACCAGATCAGCCCATCGGCGGTCCGCGCGATGGGCGGCCGAGGAGAGTCCGGTGCGGCCACAACGGACAGGCGACCGTCCAGCGGTCGCCTGTCGGGCCGACGCACGCGCGCCGGCGATCCACCAAGGCTCAGTAGCCCCAGGGCGTCGGCGGCGCCGCGACGGTCTTGGTCAGGTCGAACTCGACCTGGAACTTGCGGCCACCGGGGCGGCTGAGCTCATAGACGAAGCGCTCGCCCGGCTCGATCTCCATTGCCCAGGTGTTGGTCACCGAGGCGTTGAGACCTTCCCGCTCGAACATCTCGATCGATTCGGCGTCGACCGGGAATTCCTGGCGCTGCGCGGTGCCGGCGTTCTGCGATTCACCGCCATACATGGTCACCGGGTCGTCGCTGCCGTCGGGCATGCGGTGGTCGTGCTTGAGGCGCAGGCCGTGCTCGGTGCGGGTCAGGACCCAGGTGCGCGAGTGGTCGTCGCCGACGTGGAACGGAATGCGCAGCTCTTCCTTGCGGTTGCTGCAGTCGCGCACATGCATCACCAGCTCCTTGCCCTCGAACGCATCGGGCTCGGCCCCCGGCGCGGGGGCCGGCTCGTTGGCGACGATACGGCCGGAAAAAGCCTCGCCACAGTGGCGGGCGATGGCCGCGAGGAACTCGTCGGCGGGGACGCGTTCACGGGCAGCATCGGCGGCGGCGGCGGCCGCCGCCGCGTCGGCCGTGGGATCGGCAAGTGCCGGTCGCGCAGCCTCGGGCTGCTCGTTGGAGCCGCAGGCGGCAAGGGCCAAAGCCGCGGCAAGGGTGACGCTGGATCGTGTGATTTTCATGCCCGCACCGTACCCGCCACCGCCAAACAGCGCAAACCCCAGCACGCATTCGAACCCATCGCGATGCGGAAATCCGCACGCATGCGTCCAGATTGCCGGACGCTCGATCGTGTGCGTGACAGCCAGGCTGCAGGAGAAACCGCCCGTCTGCAGGTCACTGGTGGCACGCCGCTCTCAATAGCCGTCGATAGCCGCCGATGCGCTGGTGCGAACGGGTGGCCAGGCAAGCGCGGAACTCGCACGGGCGCAGCTGGGGCCAGCTCCGCGTGGCGAACCAGCCGCGCGTTGCCCGTACCGCGAAAGCACTGCGCAGCTCACGCTTTTTGGTCGGCCCAACCTGGAGGTTGCACGCCCTCTCCTTCCAGGACCGGCAACGCACGCTCGCGCTCGGCAGCGGCACTGGAGGCTTCGCCCGCAGCCTCCAGCGCCACAGCAAGAGCGAGACGGTGACGGGCGGTGACCGCGCTGTCGGCGCCGAAGAGTTCGCTCGCCGCAGCCACGGCGTCCCGCCACGCGCCGACCGCGCCGGCTTCGCCGTCACTGGCTTGCCGCACCGCAGCTTCGAGCACGCGATGACGCACGCCGTGTTCGGGCCCCACCCGCGACGCGTGGGGCGCGATCCGCGCCAGCGCCTCGCCCGCGCCGTCGGCCGAGCCGGTATGCAGCAGCATTTCCGCTTCGCCATGCGCCAGCCGCACCGCGTTGGCGCTGTCCGCCGGCACTCGCGGACGCCAGTCGGCCAGCGCGCGCTGCACCAGCGCCTCGCCCTCCTGGGGGCGGCCACTGCGCAACAGCCACAGGCCCAGTTCCAGCGCCGCCTCGCTGCTGTCGGGATGCGTGGCACCCAGCAACGCCTCGCGGATCGCCAATGCGCGCCGGTAGTCCGTCTCCGCCGCAGCCCCGTCGCCGAGGGCTTCGGCGAGATTTCCGCGCAACAGCAGCGCCATTGAAACGGTGAAGCTCTCCGCACCCATCACGTCCGCCGCCACTGCGACCGCGCGCTCAAGCACCGGGGCCGCCTCGCGATAGGCGCCCATCCGCAGCAGCACGCTGCCCAGCCGCGTGTTCTCGCTGGCGTAGTAGATGCTGTGCTCGCCGAAGATCTGCGGTGCGCGTGCCAGGTTCTCGGTAAACGACGCGCGCGCTTCCTCGAGACGCCCGGCATCGGCGACCAGCAAACTGCGTTCGGTATGGCTGGTCCAGTAGTCGAAGGAGAACTTGCCGAACAGCCGCTCGGTGATCGGCAGTGAACGATCGAAGGCGGCGGCAGCGGCGTCCAGGCGGCCGCGCCGCCGCAGGCTCATGCCCATGTTGTCGAGCGAGACCGAGATGAACTGGTCGCGTCCGGCGGCCTCGTGCCGGGCCAAGGCTTCGGCGAATGCCGCTTCCGCCTCGTCGTAGCGCTGCTGCGCCAGCAGCGACAGACCCAGCGAGTTGTACGACTGGGCGACGCGGAAGCTGTCGGGCCAGTCCGGCCCGAGCAGCGCCAGCGCGCGACGGGCCATGGCCTCGCCCTCCTCGCCGTGGCGGTTGGCCGCATTCGAGGAGGCGAGCATGTTGAGGAAGCGCGTGGCCTCGTCGATCTGCCCGCCCGCGGCGATCAGCCCTTCGGCCGCGTCCTCGAGCAGCGGCAGCGCGCGCTGCACATCGCCCATGTTGCGGTAGGCCATGCCGATGACGCCCTTGAGCCGGGCCTGCACCACCGGGGCGTCGCCGAGCTCCTCATCGACGCGCGCGGCCGCGCGGTCGAGGACTTCGGCCACGGTGATCCGGTCGGCACCACGCGCGCCTCGCTCACGCGGGTCGGCAGCCTGGAACATCGACACGAGGAACCCGCTGACCTGACTGGCGATCTGCGCTTCGCGCTCGGCCTGGGCCCGGGCTGCGTCGAGGTGCCAGACGAAGCCCGCCGCCAGCGCCAGCATCGTCGTGGCCGCCAGCAGCTCGCGCCAGCGCCGGCGTCCGAAGCGCCGCAGCCGATAGCCCCGCTCACCGGTCCGCGCGTGCACCGGCAGCATCCGCTGGTGGCGCTGGATGTCCTCGGCCAGCGCCTGAGCGCTGGCGTAGCGGTCTTCCGGCGCCAGCGCGCAGGCGCGCGCGGCGATCGCATCCAGATCCCCCGGCAACCGCCGGCGCCAGGCACAGTCGGCGGAGGCCAGTGCGCTGGGGAGGGGCACGGCTGTCGCCGCAGCGCGCTTGCCGACCCGCGCCCCGGCAAGCAGCTCGACCAGCAGCATGCCCAGCCCGAAAACGTCGCTGGCCACCGTGGCGGGCGCCCCGCTGGTCAGCTCGGGTGCGGCGTAGGCGGGTGTATAGAAGCCGGGCGCCGACCCGTCGGTGTCGCCGAGCAGGCGGGCAATGCCGAAGTCGAGCAGGACCGGGCTGTGATCCTCGCGCACCAGCACGTTGCCCGGCTTGAGATCGCAATGCACCACCAGGCGCGCATGGGCTGCCTGCACCGCATGGCAGATCGATACGATCAGTGCCAGACGCGCATCCAGTCCGAGCCGGTGGCTGCGGCAATGCGCGTCGAGCGCTTGCCCGTCGACATGCTCCATCACCAGATAGGGCTGACCCGCCGGCGTGGTGCCCCCGTCGTAGAGGCGGGCGATGCCCGGGTGCTGCAGGGTGGCCAGGATCCTGCGCTCCTCGGCCAACCGGCCAACCGCATTCCCCTCCGGCACCCCGTGCAGCAGCTTGATCGCCACCTGCTGGGCATAGAGCGCATCCGCACGCTCGGCCAGGAACACCGCGCCCATCCCACCGGCGCCGATCTGGCGAACCAGCCGCCACGGACCCAGCGTGTCGCCGATCCGCAGTTCCGGTTGCATCACGCTGCACATTTCCGGCGCCGTGCCGTCGCGCCCTCCCACCAGCGTGGGCGATTCAGCGTCCAGCAACGCCAGTACCGCCGCCCGCAGCAGCGGGTCCGAGGTCATTGAATACACCTGCGTCCGTCGGGTGTCGGGCGGCAGATCACACACCGCCTCGAACACGCGGCGCAGTTCGCTCACATTCGGATCGTCCATCCCTCCCCCTGCCTCGAGCCAGTCCGCGGTTGAGTCAGGCCCGCGCGAGGCGCAGGAAATGCGGGCCGTCGGCGACCGCGTACTGCCGGTCCATCAGGCGCAGCAACGCGTCGTGCACCAGCACGGTGGGACGCAGCGTGACGTCACCGCCACCGCCCAGGCGCGCCGACGCCATGGAATGCAGAACGCCGTAGACCTGCTCGAACAGACGGTCGCGCGCATCCGTATCCCCCTGCCGCCAGGACCGCAGAAGTTCCGTTACGCCCGATTCCGCCCCCATCACCGCTTCTGTCACGACCGCGCCCCTTGTCAGCGCGGATTATGCCCCGTGCCCCGTGCCCCGTGTGCCTTCACGCCGTTTCGTAAAGCGCCAGCAGATCGCCCTCGGCCTGCTCGAGCTCCGCGCGCAGCGCGGCCTGGCGCTGGCCCAGCGCCGTCACTTCGCCAGCGTTGGCATAGGTTTCGGGACGGGCGAGCGTGCCCTCCACGTCCGCCAGCGCGCGTTCGAGCTCCGCCACCCGTGCTTCGGCTTTCTGCAGCCGGTGCGGATTGGCCTTGGGACGCGGCGCGGCGGGCGGAGCGATCGCGGGGGAAGTTTCGACCCTGGTGGGGGCAGGCGTGCGCAGTTCGCCCGAATTGCCGCGCGCGCGCAGCCAGGCGGCGTATTCGTCGAGATCGCCATCGAACGGAATGACCACGCCGTCGGAGACACGCCAGAAGGTGTCGCTGACCAGGCCGATCAGATGGCGGTCATGCGAGACCAGCACGATCGCGCCGGCAAAGTCGCTGAGCGCCTCGGCCAGGGCCTCACGCATCTCGAGATCGAGATGGTTGGTCGGTTCGTCGAGCAGCAATACGTTCGGCTGCAGCCAGGCGATCAGCGCCAGCGCCAGGCGTGCACGTTCGCCGCCCGAGAAGCCGTCGATGCTTTCGAACGCACGATCGCCCGGGAAACTCCACTTGCCGAGGAAATCGCGGAAGGACTGGATCGAGGCGGTGGGCGAGATCTCGCGCAGGTGATCGATCGGCGAGGTGCCGGCGACCAGCGATTCCACCGTGTGCTGGGCGAAGTAGCCGATGCGCAGGTCCGGGTGCGCATAGCGCTCGCCGGCCAGCAGCGGCAGCTCGCCGACCAGCGTCTTGACCAGCGTCGACTTGCCGGCGCCGTTGGGGCCGAGCAGGCCGATGCGGTCGCCGGCCTCGAGGCCGAAGCCGACGTTGTCGAGAATGACCGCCTCGCCCGCGGGCGTGGGATAGCCGCAGCGGCCGTCATTGATGCGCAGCAGCGCGTGCGGCAGCTTCGTCGGCGCCGGGAAATCGATGCGGACCTCGCGCTCGGCGCGCACCGCTTCGGTGTCGGCCATCTTGGCCAGGCGCTTGACCCGCGACTGCGCCTGCTTGGCCTTGGCCGCGCTGGCCTTGAAGCGGTCGATGAACTTCTGCAGGTGCGCGCGTTCGGCCTGGGTCTTCTCGTGGGTGATCTGCTGCAGCCGCAGCTGCTCGGAGCGCTGCCGCTCGAACGAGGTGTAGTCACCGGTGTAGAGCTTGGCCTTGCCGCCGTGCAGGTGCAGGGTGTGGGTGCAGACGTTGTCGAGGAACTCGCGATCGTGCGAGATCAGCAACAGTGTGCCCGGATACTTCAGCAGCCATTGTTCGAGCCACAGCACCGCGTCGAGATCGAGGTGGTTGGTGGGTTCGTCGAGCAGCAGCATGTCGCTCGGCGTCATCAGCGCGCGCGCGAGATTCAGGCGCACGCGCCAGCCGCCGGAGAACGTCGCGACCGCGCGGTGGTGGGTATCGGCCGGAAAGCCGAGGCCGTGCAGCAGCTTGCCCGCGCGCGCGCCAGCATCGTAGGCGCCGACCTCGGCCATGCGCAGGTGCACGTCGGCCACCGCCTCCCAGTCCTCAGCGGCCAGCGCCTCGGCCTCGGCCTTGAGCACTGCGGCCACGGCGGCGTCGCCGCCGAGCACGAAGTCGATCGCCGGGTCCGGCAGCGAGGGCATTTCCTGGGCAATGCTGGCCAGACGCAGGCGGTTGGGCAGGTCGAGATCGCCGCGGTCGGCCTCGACCTCGCCGCGCACGGCCGCGAACAGGGAGGACTTGCCGGTGCCGTTGCGGCCGACCACGCCGACGCGCCAGCCGGCGTGCATCGTCAGGTCCATTTCGGACAGCAGCAAACGTTCGCCGCGCCGCAGGGCGAAATTCTTGAAAGAGATCATGCCGGCGATTCTACCGGACGCCGCCTGTCGGGCGGCTTTCCGCGCGCGCGGAAGCGGCGGCGCGGCGCGGAGGCGACGCGGGGAATGGGTGCTTCGATACCGATGAAACCTTTGACCGGTTTGTTGCGTGCGTGTTAGAGCCGGAATGCATCGCTTCGTGTTCACCCGCAAGGATCGCCGGATGACCCATAGCCGCTGGACCCCTCGCACCGCTCGCCGCTCCCCTCTGCCGACGGCGTGCTGCGCGCAGCGTCCGCCCTGCCCTCGGTGGTGGGGCGCTCCCGCACATCGTGGCGCAGCCTCGCTCGGCGCCCGCCCGCCCCCCCTTCATGGACGTATGCGGTGCCGAACGTACGCGCTGGCTGGCAACACGCGACTGCGCTGCAGGCGCAGCGGGCACGCCTCATGAGCGTTCCATAAAGAGAACGATTGTTTTGCATTTTTAAGAACATTGACGATTTCAGGACAAACCGCTCCAATCCTTCCCCGCTCCCAACGACAGGCCACTCTCGATGCTGCAGCCCCATCGTCTGACCCTCGCCGTCGCCACCGCCTTGCTGTTGCCGAGCATTGCGCTCGCCCAGCAGGCACCGGCCGCCACCGCGGCGCGTACCTCCACGCTGGATACCCTCATCGTCACCGGCACCCGCGTGGCCGACCGCACCGTGGCCGAATCGCAATCGCCGATCGACATCATCACCTCCGAGGCATTGACCGCCACCGGCACCCCCGAACTGGCGACGGCGCTGGCGCGCGCCCTGCCTTCGCTGAACTTCCCGCGTCCGGCGCTGACCGACGGCACCTCGGCGATCCGGCCGGCACAGTTGCGTGGCCTGTCGCCCGACCAGGTGCTGGTACTCGTCAACGGCAAGCGCCGGCATACCTCGTCGCTGCTCAACCTCAACGGCACGATCGGCCGCGGTTCGGCGCCGGTCGATCTCAACACCATCCCGATCTCGGCGATCGAACGCGTCGAAGTGCTGCGAGACGGCGCCTCGGCGCAGTACGGCTCCGATGCGATCGCCGGCGTGGTCAATGTGGTGCTCAAGGGGTCATCCGAAGGCGGGAGCCTCGCGGTGACCGCGGGACAGTACTCGGCCGGCGACGGCAAGCAGACCCAGATCGCCGGCGACACCGGCCTGGCGCTCGGCGAACGCGGCTTCCTGCACCTGTCGGCGCAGCTCGGCCAACAGGAAGAGACCAATCGCGCACGGCCGTTCGCCGGCACGCCCGGTCCCACGCAGCCCGCGCTCGGCCAGAAGGCGTTCGTGATCGGCGAGCCGGAGGTCGACTTCGGCGCCGTCGCTTTCAACACCGACATCACGCTGACCGACGCCATCAGCGCCTACGGCTTCGGCACCGCGAGCAATCGCGACATCACCTCGTTCGCGTTCTTCCGCGCCCCGGGGAGCACCGCGCAGAACATCCTCGGCATCTATCCCGACGGCTTCCTGCCGGAGATCCACAACATCTCCAAGGACCGCTCGCTGGTGGCCGGCGTCAAGGGGCATGCCGGCGACTGGAACTGGGATCTGAGCTACAACTACGGCTACAACCGGCTCGATTTCCATACCCGCAATACGCTCAATGCGAGCCTCGGCCCGACCTCGCCGACGTCGTTCTACGACGGTGCGCTGGAGACCACGCAGAACATCGTCAACCTCGACATCAGCCGCCCGCTCGAACTGGGCCTGGCGTATCCGGCGACACTGTCGTTCGGCATCGAGGCCCGCAACGAGAAGTGGAACCAGTCGCCCGGCGAGTACGGCTCCTACGCCAATGCGGGCCTCGGCGTGGCCGGTGCCGGCGCAGGGGCGCAGGGCTTCGGCGGTTTCGCCCCCGAGGTTTCCGGCGCCTACGACCGCGACAGCCGCGCGGTCTATGCGAGCCTGGAAGCCGACCTGAGCGAGCAGTTCTCCGCAGGTATCGCGGCGCGCTACGAGGACTACGACGATTTCGGCAGCCAGGTCTCGGGCAAGCTGTCGGCGCGCTATGCCTTCAATGACGGCGTTGCGCTGCGCGCCACGGTGGCGAGCGGCTTCCGTGCACCGTCGCTGGCCCAGCAGTATTTCCAGACCGTCAGCACGACCTTCCTGCCGGGCATCAATACGCCGTTCGAGATCCGCACCTTCCCGGCCAGCAGCGCGGTCGCCCAGGCATTCGGCGCCGAGCCGCTGACGGCCGAGGAATCGCTGTCCTACAGCCTGGGCCTGGTGCTGCAGCCGGTCGACAACCTGTATGTCACCGTCGATGCCTACCAGATCGACGTCGACGACCGCATCGCCCTGTCGTCGAACCTGACCGGCGACGCCGTGCGCCGGCTGCTCGAATCGCGCGGCATCTTCGGCATCACCGGCGGCCGCTACTTCACCAATGCCATCGACACCCGCACCCGCGGCGTCGATGTCATCGGCACCTATCGCTGGGATCTCGCGGCAAGCAATGTGGATCTGACCGCGGGCTACAACCACACCAAGACCGAGATCACCCGCATCGCCGCGAACCCGGCTGCGCTGGACGCGATCGGCCTGAACCTCGAGCGCATCGACCGGGTCGAGATCGGCCGGATCGAGGAGGGCTTCCCGCGCAGCAAGCTGCTGCTCTCGGGAACCTGGAATACCGGCGACTGGGCGTTCCTGCTCGCGACCACGCGCTACGGCAGCGTGCGCACCACACCCAACAACGCGGCGCTGGACCAGGAATACGGCGCGAAGTGGCTGGTCGACGTGTCGGCGACGTTCAAACCGGGCGAGAACTGGGCGCTGACGCTGGGAGCCGACAACGTGCTCAACGAATATCCGGACGAGAACATCTTCGGCAACTCGACCAACGGCCAGTTCCCCTACAGCAACCTCTCGCCGTTCGGCTTCAGCGGCGCGTTCGCCTACGGCAAGGTCGTCTACCGCTGGTAGCCATCGGCCCCGCCTCGGCTTCGAGGCCCCGCTCGCCGGGGCCTCGCCGTCGCGGACGTGCCGGCCCGGGGACATGGCCCGCGAGATGCGAGGCGTTCCTGCAGATGCGGACCCAGGTGCCATGGCGCCGCACCACCCTGGCTGCACGCGCTCTCGCACGGCCGCAGCGGAGTCCACACCGCTGCATATGCTCCCCTGCGATCGCGAACCCCCACTCGCCTTGAGCCGGCACGACGCTGCCGGCTGGACGCGGATGTTCCAGCGTCAGCTCCTGCCCTTCGGAGCGCGGAACTGCAATTGCAGGAGAATCCCGCCTTGCTCCTGTCGGGATGCGTCGGCGACACTGCAAGACCCACCTGCGACAGCCCCCCGATGCCGCACAACACCGACCTGATCAACATCGTCGCCGTCGGACTGGGCGTCGCCTTCATCTTCGGCGCACTCGCCAACCGCCTGCGGCTCTCGCCGCTGGTCGGCTATCTGGTCGCGGGCATCATCGTCGGACCGTTCACGCCCGGCTTCGTCGCCGACCAGGACCTCGCCAACCAGCTCGCCGAGATCGGCGTGATGCTGCTGATGTTCGGCGTCGGCCTGCACTTCTCGCTCAAGGACCTGATGGACGTGAAGTCCATCGCGATTCCGGGCGCGGTCGCGCAGATCACGGTCGCCACCGTGCTGGGCTGGTTGCTCGCCTGGCTGATGGGCTGGTCGATGGTCAGCGGTTTCGTGTTCGGCCTGGCGCTGTCGGTCGCCAGTACCGTGGTGCTGCTGCGTGCAATGGAAGAGCGCCGGCTGCTCGATACGCGACGCGGCAAGATCGCGGTGGGCTGGCTGATCGTCGAGGACCTGGTGATGGTGCTGGCGCTGGTACTGCTGCCGGTACTGGCGGAAATCACCATGAGCCGGGGTGGCGGTACCCCGCCCGGCTTCGGCACGATCGTGCTGACGATCCTGTGGACCCTGGTCAAGGTCAGCGCCTTCGTCGCGGTGATGTTGCTGGTCGGGCGGCGGGTGATCCCATGGATCCTCGAGCGCATCGCCGGCACCGGCCAGCGCGAGCTGTTCACCCTGTCGGTGCTGGCGATCGCGCTGGGCGTGGCGTTCGGCGCGTCGGCGCTGTTCGGCGTGTCGTTCGCGCTGGGCGCGTTCTTCGCCGGCATGGTGCTCAACGAATCGGAATTCAGCCATGAGGCGGCCAACGATTCCCTGCCCCTGCGTGATGCGTTCGCGGTGCTGTTCTTCGTCTCGGTCGGCATGCTGTTCAACCCGTCGATCCTGGTCGAGCACCCCTGGCAGGTCCTCGCGACGTTCCTGATCATCGTGGTCGGCAAGTCGATCGCCGCCTACTGGATCGTGCGGCTGTTCCGGCATCCGCGCTCGACCGCGCTGACCATCTCCACCAGCCTGGCGCAGATCGGCGAGTTCTCCTTCATCCTGGTCGGCCTCGGCGTCGTCCTCGGCCTGCTGCCCGAAACCGGCCGCGATCTGGTGCTGGCGGGCGCGCTGCTGTCGATCGTGGTCAACCCGCTGCTGTTCGCCGGGCTCGACCGCTGGCAGGCAAAGCAGGAACTGGCCGCGCGTGCGGCTGCCGCCGAGCATGCGGAACCCCTGCCGCCCGAGCATGCGATTCCGCCCGAGCTGAGCGGTCACGCGATCCTGGTCGGCTATGGCCGCGTCGGCCGCCAGCTGGCCGAGCTGCTGCGGCAGCGCGACGTGCCGCTGGTCATCGTGGAGGACGACAACGAACTGGTGCGGCGCGCGCGCGAGCGCGGCTTTCTGGTCGTGCGCGGAAATGTCGCATCCGAGCCGGTCATGCTCGACGCCGCGCCCGACCGCGCGGCGCTGGCGATCTTCGCGATTCCGCAGGCACTCGAGGCCGGCGAGGCGATCGAACGCATGAAGGCGGTCAATCCCGCGCTCACCGTGCTCGCCCGCGCGCACAGCGATGGCGAAGTCAGGCATCTGCTCCAGCATGGCGCCGACGGCGCGGTGCTGGCCGAGCGCGAACTGGCCTACTCGCTGGCGGAGATGGTGATGTCGACGCCTCCGTTCCGGCCTGTGCGCCCGGGCTCGATCCCGATCGCCGAGTCGCCCGCGCCACTGTGAAGATGCGCATCGTCGTGCTCAGCGGCGCCGGCATCTCGGCCGCAAGCGGCGTCCCGACCTTCCGCGACGCACTGACCGGCCTGTGGGCCCGCTTCGACCCCGAGCGCCTCGCAACCGAGGATGCCTTTCGCGCCGATCCCGCCCTGGTCTGGGGCTGGTACCGCTGGCGCGCAGCGATGGTGGCCGCCGCGGCGCCCAACGCCGCGCACGCCGATGTCGCGGCGCTTGCCGACGACGGCCATGCGCTCACCGTGGTCACGCAGAACGTCGACGACCTGCACGAACGCGGCGGCGCGCGCGACGTACTGCATCTGCACGGCCGCCTGCTGGCATCGCGTTGCATCGATTGCGGCGCTCGGGCGACACCCGATCCGATCCTCCTGGCGCCTGCCTCGCCCGCCGGCGGCCAGCGTGAAACGCCGCCTCCCTGCGATCGCTGCGGCGCGGCGTTCCGGCCCGACGTGGTGTGGTTCGGCGAAGCCCTGCCCGTCGACGCCTGGGAGGCGGCGAGCCGGGCGATCGAGACCTGCGACCTGCTGGTCGTCGTGGGCACCTCGTCGCTGGTGTGGCCGGCCGCCGGCCTGCCCGACCGCGCCCTGCGCCTCGGCACGCCGGTGCTGGAAATCAATCCACAGCCGACGCCGCTGTCGCCACGCGCCACCGCGCACTGGGCGCTCACCGCGACGGCCGGGATGGCGCAGCTTCGGGCGCGCCTGGCGGCAGGTGCGTGGGACGTGGCAGGCGCCTTGCGCTTCGACTGAGCCGGCGTCGGATGCCGAACCTCAGCGCAGGACCGAAGCCAGATAGGGCGCGAGCTCGGGCGAGGCGAAGACGTGACCGCGCTGCTGCAGTCGAGCGGGCAGCACGCGCTGGCCATCGATGAGCAATGTGGACATCTCGCCCAGCCCGGCCCGGAGCGCCGGCGCGGGTATCGCGAGCACTGCGCGTCGGCGGAGCGCATCGGCCATGGCGCGGGTGAAGCCCGCGTTGTCCACGGGCTCGGGCGCGGTGAGGTTGAAGGGCCCGACCGGGGCCTGCGCATCCCCATCGACGTGGGCGCGCAGCAGCGCGATGACGGCGCACACCCAGTCCTCCCGCGAGATCCAACTCAGGAACTGGCGGCCGTCGCCCAGACCGGCGCCAAGACCGAGCCCGAACGGCAGACGCAGGCGCTGCAGCATGCCGCCGGCGGGATGCAGTACCACGCCGGTGCGCAGGTATACGACCGGCACGCGCGCCTCCACCACGCGCGCGGCGGCCTCCCACTCCTCGCACAGCCGATGCTGGAACCCGTCGCAGGCGGGGCTCTGCTCGTCCAGCGTCGCGTCGCCCTGGGCGCCATACCAGCCGATTGCCGATCCGCTGAGCAGCACCCGTGGCGGAGAATGCGCAGCGCGGATCCACTCGGTGACCACGTGCGTGGGCATCAGCCGGCTGTCGCGCAGTACCTGCTTGCGCGCAGGGCTCCAGCGCCGATCGGCGATGCCGGCGCCGGCAAGGTTGACGACCGCGTCGAAGCGGTCGTCCGCCCACAGGCCGCTGTAGTCGCGCACGTCCACGCCCTCCGGACCCGGGGTGGACGCGCGCCGCGACAACCACGTGACGTGGGCGCCGTCGCGCTGGAGCTGCCTGGTCAGCGCACTGCCGAGGAAACCGCTGCCGCCGGTGATGAGGATGCGCATGAAGCCTCCGAAGCCAGCGCGCATCGTTGCAGATGACCGGGCACGTGCCCGTCACGCAGGCCGGACCGATCGGGGATTCCGTCGGTCGGCCTCGGAGGAGCGGCGATCCGGAGATCGCCGCTCTGCCGGCTTCAGGCCTTGGCGAAACCGAGTTCGTTGCCCGCCGCGTCCACGCGGATGGTGTCGCCACTGACGAACGCGCCGGAGAGGATGCGCTCGGCCAGGGGGTTCTCCACCTGCTGCTGGATCGCACGCTTGAGCGGGCGCGCGCCGTAGACCGGATCGAAGCCCGCGCTGCCGAGCAGATCGAAGGCACGGTCGGACACCTCGATGCGCAGACCGCGCTCGGCCAGGCGCTTCTCCAGCCCGCGCATCTGGATCTTCGCGATCTCGCGGATCTGCGACTTCTCCAGCGGATGGAACACGACGATGTCGTCGAGGCGATTGATGAACTCCGGACGGAAATGCGCCTGCACCACCGCCATCACCGCGGCCTTCATCTGGGTGTAGCCCTCGGCGCTGTCGGCGGCGGTACCGCGTTCGCTCATCTCCTGGATCTGGTGCGAGCCGAGGTTGGACGTCATGACGATGACCACGTTGCGGAAGTCCACCGTGCGGCCCTGGCCATCGGTCAGACGGCCATCGTCGAGCACCTGCAGCAGGATGTTGAACACGTCCGGATGCGCCTTCTCGACCTCGTCGAGCAGGATCACGCTGTAGGGCCGGCGTCGCACCGCCTCGGTCAGATAGCCGCCTTCTTCGTAGCCGACGTAACCGGGAGGCGCACCGATCAGGCGCGCAACCGAGTGCTTCTCCATGAACTCGCTCATGTCGATGCGCACCATCGCGTCCTGGCTGTCGAACAGGAATTCGGCCAGCGCCTTGCACAGCTCGGTCTTGCCGACGCCGGTCGGCCCGAGAAACAGGAACGAACCGGTCGGCCGGTTGGGGTCACTGAGCCCGGCGCGGGAGCGTCGCACCGAATCGGACACGACCTTGATCGCCTCGTCCTGGCCGATCACGCGCGTATGCAGCTGCGCCTCCATCGCCAGCAGCTTCTCGCGCTCGCCCTCGAGCATCTTGCTGACCGGAATGCCGGTCCAGCGCGCCACCACCTGGGCGATCTCCTCGGCGGTCACCTTGTCCTGCAGCAGGGTGAACCCCTGGGTCTCGACTTCCTGCGCGGCCTGCAGCTGCTTTTCGAGTTCCGGCAGCCGGCCGTACTGGATCTCGCTCATGCGTGCGTAATCCTGGGTGCGCTGCGCGGCCTCGAGTTCGAGCTTGGCCGCCTCGATCTGCTCCTTGATCTTGGTCGCGCCCTGCACGCTGGCCTTCTCGGCCTTCCAGACTTCCTCGAGATCGTTGTATTCCCGCTCGAGCGTCGCGATTTCCTCTTCGAGATCGGCGAGCCGCTGCTTCGATTCGGCGTCCTTCTCCTTCTTCAGCGCTTCGCGCTGGATCTTGAGCTGGATCAGGCGGCGCTCCTTGCGATCGAGTTCCTCGGGCTTGGAGTCGATCTCCATGCGGATACGGCTGGCCGCCTCGTCCATCAGGTCGATGGCCTTGTCGGGCAGCTGGCGGTCGGCGATGTAACGGTTCGACAGCGTCGCGGCGGCCACGATCGCGGGGTCGGTGATCTCCACGCCGTGGTGCACGGCGTAGCGCTCCTTCAGTCCACGCAGGATCGCGATGGTGTCCTCGACGCTGGGCTCGCCGACGAATACCTTCTGGAACCGACGCTCCAGCGCCGCGTCCTTCTCCACGTACTTGCGATATTCGTCGAGCGTGGTCGCGCCGACGCAGTGCAGCTCGCCGCGCGCCAGGGCGGGCTTGAGCATGTTGCCCGCGTCCATGGAGCCTTCGGCCTTGCCGGCGCCGACCATCGTGTGCAGCTCGTCGATGAACAGGATGACCTGCCCTTCCTGCTTGGCCAGGTCGCTGAGCACGCCCTTGAGCCGCTCCTCGAACTCGCCGCGGTACTTGGCGCCGGCGATCAGCGCGCCCATGTCGAGCGAGAGCACGCGCTTGCCGCGCAGGCCCTCAGGGACCTCGTTGTTGACGATGCGCTGGGCCAGGCCTTCGACGATCGCGGTCTTGCCGACGCCGGGTTCACCGATCAGCACCGGGTTGTTCTTGGTCCTGCGCTGGAGCACCTGGATCGTGCGGCGGATCTCCTCGTCACGCCCGATCACCGGGTCGAGCTTGCCGCTCTCGGCGCGCGCGGTCAGGTCGATCGTGTACTTCTCCAGCGCCTGGCGCGATTCCTCGGCGTTCTCGTCCTGCACGCTCTCGCCGCCACGGACCTTGGCGATCGCCGCCTCGAGCCTGGCCTTGTCTGCGCCGGCGGCCTTGAGCGCGCGGCCCGCGTCGCCGCTGTCGTCGAGCGCGGCCAGCACGAACAGTTCGGACGCGATGAATGCGTCGCCCCGCTCCTGCGCCAGCTTGTCGCTGACGTTGAGCAGGCGCGCCAGATCATTGCCGACCGAAAGCTGGCCGGCCTGGCCGGTGACCTTGGGCATGCGGTCGAGCGCCTCGGTGAGGCGTTCGCGCAGCACCGGCACGTTGACGCCGGCCTGGCTCAGCAAGGGGCGGGTACCGCCGCCCTGCTGGTCGAGAAGTGCGAGCAGCAGGTGTGGCGGCTCGATGAAGTTGTGGTCGCGCCCCACCGCCAGCGACTGGGCGTCGCTCAGGGCCTGCTGGAAACGCGAGGTCAGCTTGTCCATCCGCATCGGAAAATCCTCGAAGAATGAAGGGGTCGTCGCGCGCTGCTAATACGTGCCATATGCGGCCGAAGCGGCCTGTTGCAAGCATCCCGCAGACGGATCGCCTATCCCCTTGCCGCCCCGCTCACCCTCCGTCGGCGGTGTCGGACCTAGGGTGGTCCGACCCCCCGATGGAGCGCGGCGATGCAATATCTCCTCTATTACTGGACCGGCCTGCAGGGGCGCGGCGAGTTCGTGCGGCTGGCGCTGGAGGACGCCGGCGCGGATTACGTCGATGTCGCCCGCCGGGACGGCGACGCGGTGATGCAGCCCTTTCTCGAAGGGCGGGCCGACGGCGCCCGCCCCTTCGCGCCTCCCTTCCTGAAGGCCGGGGACCAGGTGGTCGCCCAGGTCGCCAACATCCTGCATTTTCTTGGCCCCCGGCTGGGCCTGGTCGCGGACACCGAGCCGGCGCGCCTGGAGGCGCTGCAACTGCAGCTGACCATCGCCGACCTCGTGACCGAGGTGCACGACAGCCATCACCCGATCGCGAGCGCCGAGTATTACGAGGACCAGCAGGACGCCGCGGCGCGACGCGCGGCGGACCTGCGCCGGCACCGCCTTCCGAAGTTCCTCGGCTATTTCGAGCAGGTGCTGGCGCGGGCCGGGGGCCGCCATGTGCTCGGCCGTCATTCCTACGTGGACCTGTCGCTGTTCCAGCTCATGCGCGGACTCCGGTACGCCTATCCCGAAGCGATGGCCACGCTGTCGCCGGGACTGCCGCTGCTCGAAGAGCTCGCCACGCGCGTCGCAGACAGGCCGAACATCGCGGCCTACCTCGCCTCGGACAGGCGCGTGCCGTTCAACAACAGCGGCATCTTCCGTCACTACCCCGAGCTCGATGGCGGCACGGGCGCGTAGCCGCCCGCGCCCGGACCTGCCGGACCCGGCGGTCGTGGCAGCGGCCTTCAGTCGGCGAACACCGCCCCGATCCGCGTCGCCAGTTCGCGCATGGTGAAGGGCTTGCCGATCAGCTGGACATCGGGACCCAGTACGCCATCGTCGACCAGGGTATTGCGGCTGTTGCCGGTCGCGAACACGACCTTCAGCGCCGGGCGCCGCCGGAGGGCCTCGTCCGCGAGCTGACGGCCATTGACCTCCGGCATCACCACATCGGTG
Organism: Luteimonas sp. 100069; assembly: GCF_003813845.1. Lineage (NCBI taxonomy): Bacteria > Pseudomonadati > Pseudomonadota > Gammaproteobacteria > Lysobacterales > Lysobacteraceae > Luteimonas > Luteimonas sp. 100069. The sequence goes on along the minus strand of NZ_RPFN01000001.1, from coordinate 301,388 downwards.
AAGAGCAGCGCGATGTCGGGATGCGCGTCGAGCACCTGCAGCGCCTGCGACGCGCCGTCCGCCGACAGCACGCGATAACCCAGTTCAGTGAGCGCGTCGGCGGAAAACTGCCGCACGCCCGCCTCGTCGTCGACGACAAGGATCAACTGCTGCTGACCCCGCGCCGGCAGCGGGGCAGCCTGGCCGGGCAAGGGCGCCGCTTCCTCCGGGCGCTCGACCAGGCGCGGCAGGTAGATCCGCACGACCGTGCCCGCTCCCGGCGCCGAGGCCAGCCTTACATGCCCGCTGGACTGCTGGACGAAGCCGTAGACCTGCGACAGCCCCAGGCCCGTGCCCTTGCCCACCGTCTTGGTCGTGTAGAACGGATCGAAGGCCCTGGCCATTACCTCCGGCGGCATGCCGCAGCCGGTGTCCGACACCGTGATCAGCACGTACTGTCCGTCCGGTACGCCCGGATGGTCGCCGGCCGCGGTCGCCATGTCGCAATTGGCCGTCCCGATCGTCAGCTGGCCGCCAGCGGGCATCGCGTCACGTGCATTGACGGCCAGATTGAGGATGACGTTCTCGAGCTGGTTGCCATCGACGTGGGCGCACCACACACCGTCAACCAGCGCGGTTTTCAGGCGCACGTTGCCGCCCAGCGAATGTGCGAGCAGCGCCCGCATGCCCTCGACCAGCTTGTTCGCGTCGACGGGTACCGGTTGCAGCGGCTGCTGACGCGAGAATGCGAGCAGGCGCTGGGTGAGCTGCGCCGCCCGGCTCGCGCCGTCGATCGCCATGTCGAGGTAGCGCTTCGCGCGTGGATCCATGTCGCCCAAGCGCGAGGCCAGCAGGTCCAGCGGACCGATCACGGTGGCGAGCATGTTGTTGAAGTCGTGCGCGATCCCGCCGGTCAGCTGGCCCACCGCCTCCATCTTCTGGCTCTGCCGAAGGGCCTCTTCCACGCGCGTGCGCTCGGCCACTTCGGCGATCACCCGGCTTTCGAGTTCTTCGTTGAGTTCCTGCAGACGTGCATCGGCCTGCTTGCGCGCAGTGATGTCGACCACGACGCCGAGCACGCGCACGCAGCGCTGGTCCTCGAACACCGCACGCCCCTTGGCGGCCACCCAGCGCAGCGCCCCGTCCTCCTTGAGGACCACGCGGTATTCCACATCGTAGAGCGCGCGCCTGTCGGGGTCGCCCGCCGCTTCGAACGCGGCGCGGGTCGGCGCGCGATCGTCGGGATGCAGGCTGTCGTAGAAATCGCGCATCGAGACCTCGACGTCCGGGGCGATGCCGAACATCGCCTTGGTGCGCGGCGGCCATATCAGCGCGCCAGTCACCATGTCGACGTCCCAGAAGCTGATGTCGCCGGCCTCGGTGGCCAGTCGCAGGCGTTCCTCGCTCTGGGCCAGCGCCGCCTCGGCCGCCTTGCGCGCAGACAGGTCCAGCATCGCCCCGATCATGCGCACGGGGCTGCCGGCCTCGTCGCGCAGCACCGTCCCGCGGTCGAGGACGGCGGCGAAGCTGCCATCGGCCCTGCGGAAACGGTATTCGCCCGACCACACCGACTCGGTGCCCGCGATCACCGCATGGATGCGTGCATCGACGCGGGGGCGGTCATCGGGGTGGATGTGATCGAGCCACCAGCGCGCATCGGTCCGGGCCATGGCATGACCGAACAGCGAGGCCAGCGCCTCGTTCCAGACCACTTCCCCGTCGGCGATGCGCCAGTCCCAGATCGCATCGTTGGTCGCGCGGGCGGCGAGCCGGTAGCGCTCCTCGATCTCGCGATGGCGCCGTTCGGCGGCCCGGCGGCGGGTAATGTCGAGCGAGGTGCCGACCAGACCGACGACTCTGCCCGCCGCGTCACGCAGCGGCGCCTTGGTCGAGAGCCACCAGGCGCGCCGGCCATCGGGGTAACTCACGTGCTCCTCGAGCTGCTCGGGCTGACCGCTCGCCATGATCCGCTCGTCGGTGGCCATGATCGCGGCCGCCTGCTCGGGGTCGCGGAGCAGCTCCGCGTCGGTGCGCCCCACGTAGGCCTCGAGCGGGCAGCCGAGCAGCTCGCCGGTACTGCGGTTGCCGATCAGGAAACGACCCTGGCGATCCTTGGCGAACACCACGCCGGGCGCGGCATCGACGAAGGATCGCAACAGGGACTGGGCCTGATCGCGCTCGGCTTCGATCCGGCGACGCGTTTCGATTTCGATGACCACACCGGAGAACTCGCGCGGGCGGCGGCCCGCATCGAAGTCGACGCGTCCGATCGCCTCGATCCACCGGTACTGCGCGTCGGAGCCTCGCGCACGGTACTGGTGCGCGAAGCGACCGCCGCGGACGAGAACCTCGGCAATGGCGTCGGATACCCCGGGCAAATCCTCCGGATGCACCGTCGTGAGAATCCGCTCCAGCGGCACCTGCGTATCGGCAATCTCCGGATCGAGGCCGAGTGCCCGCGCCAGGGCGTCATCCACCGTGACCCGGTCCCGGGCGACATCCCAGAACCAGGTGCCGACGATCGCGCCTGCAGCCAGCGCCATCTCGATGCGACGGGCATCGCGCCCACCAGCTCCGTGCGCGGGGTCCGAAGGATTCAAGGCGTACTCGCAAGTGGGCCGACCCGGGACGGGCATTCTCCCAAACCGCCCGTGACAGGGCGTCATCGGCTCCGCCGAGCGGCGACGACGCTGGTCGACCGGATCGATGCCGGGGGCCCAGCGGCGCGCGTGTTGCGGTACTTGCGTCGAGCCCAGACGGAGCCGGGGGTTCCGGCTGCGGCCCGCAGCAAGCGCATCCAGTGCCTCCCGGCCTCGCGGATGCCCCGCCCGGCCCCGGCGCAACCAACACGGGCGGCGGCTCCGGTGAATAGGGATTCACATGGGTTTTCCGCGTGCGTCGCCATGATGCTGCGATGCGCCAATCCCAGGAATCCCGCCCGCCGTCGTCGTCCACTGGCGCGACGGTCCTGTCGCCACCACCTCCGCTTCCCGCCGATGCCGCGCTTTTCCTCGACGTCGACGGCTGCCTGTTGCCGTTCGCGCCACGCCCGGACGCGGTCGAAGTTCCGCCAGCTCTGGTCGACCGACTCGTCGCACTGCAGACCGCCTTGGGCGGCGCGCTGGCCCTGGTCAGCGGACGCAACCTGGCAACGCTCGACCGGCTGTTCGCCCCTGCGGCCTTCGCTGCGGCCGGCCTGCACGGTGTCGAGCGGCGACGCGCCGGCGAGATCGTCCAGGCCAGCCAGATCCCGGCCGCGCTGCGGCAGGTGCGCGACGCCGGACTCGCAGTGATCGGCGCCTTCCCCGGTGCGCTGCTCGAGGACAAGGGCGCGGCAATCGGACTGCACTGGCGGATGGTCGCGCCGCCCCGCGCCGCGGAAGCCGCAACCGCCTTGCGCGCCTTCGCCGAGCACGCACTGGCCCGCCTGCCCGGCTATCAGTTGCAGCCGGGCGATCGGGTCATCGAACTGCGTCCGCGACATGCCGACAAGGGCAGCGCGATCCTCGAATTCCTCGCCGAGGCACCGTTCGCCGGCCGCGTGCCGGTCTTTGCCGGCGATGACCTCACCGACGATCCCGGTTTCCAGGCCGTCAATTCGCATGGCGGCATCAGCATCCTCGTCGGCGACCGGCCCGGCAGTGCCGCCCGCTTCCGCCTTTCAGATCCCGCCGCCGTGCATGCATGGCTTGGCGTGACGCCCCGACCCCCGGAGACCCCGCGATGACACAACCGCTCGCCCCCAGCCTGGATCTGGGCCTCGTCGGCAATGGCAGCTTCGGCGCCCTGTTCGATGCGCAGGCGCGTCTGGTCTGGTCCTGCCTGCCGGCGTTCGACGGCGATCCGGCGTTCTGCGCGCTGCTGTCGCCCAAGCAGGGCCATGGCGACTGGGCAATCGAACTCGACGGCTTCGAGCGCAGCGAACAGCATTACATCGAGAACACCGCGATCCTGCGCACCGTGCTCCACGACCGGCACGGAGCTTCCATCGAGATCACGGATTTCGCCCCGCGCTGGCGCCAGCTCGACCGGTTCTACCGGCCGGTGATGCTGATGCGCCGCATCCGCCTGCTGTCGGGGAGTCCGCGTATCCGCATCCGCCTTCGCCCCCTCGCCGACTGGGGTGCACGCGTGCCCGACAGCACCTGGGGCAGCAACCACATCCGCTTCGTACTGCCCGACTTCGCCCTGCGCGCGACGACCGACGTGCCCATCCGCCTGCTGCGCGAGGGCCTGCCCTTCGTCGTCGACCGCGACCTGCATTTCGTGCTCGGTCCCGACGAGACCCTGACCCAGCCACTGGCCGAGTTCGTGCAGGGCTCCCTGAAACGCACCACTTCCTACTGGCGCGAGTGGGTGCGCTACCTGTCCATCCCGCTCGATTTCCAGGAAGCGGTGATCCGCAGCGCGATCACCCTCAAGCTGTGCCAGTACGAGGACAGCGGCGGCATCATCGCGGCGATGACGACCTCGATTCCCGAGGCCGCCAATACCGAGCGCAACTGGGACTACCGCTACTGCTGGCTGCGCGATGCGGCCTTCGTCGTGCGCGCGCTCAACCGCCTGGGCGCGACGCGCACGATGGAGGAGTACATCCGCTACATCTTCAACCTCACGGTGAGTGACGACGGCGACATGCAGCCGCTCTACGGCATCGCGTTCGAGCACGAACTGACCGAGGAGACGATGCCCGCGCTGGCCGGATACCGCGGCATGGGGCCGGTGCGCCGCGGCAACCTGGCCTACGTGCAGCGCCAGCACGATACCTACGGAAGTGTGGTCCTTGCCTCGGCGCAGTTGTTCTTCGACCGCCGCCTGGAGCACCCGGGCGACGCTGCGACGTTCGCCAAGCTCGAGCCGCTGGGCGAGCTCGCCTGGAGACTCTACGACCAGCCCGATGCCGGCCTGTGGGAGTTCCGCGGCAAGGCGTACGTGCACACCTATTCGGCGGTGATGTGCTGGGCCGCGTGTGACCGGCTTGCCCGCATCGCCAGCCAGCTCGGCCTCGACGCACGCGCAGACCACTGGCAGGAGCGCGCCACGACAATGCGCGAGCGGATCATGGCCGAATCCTGGAACGCAGAGCTCGGTACCTTCGCCGACGCCTTCGGCGGCGACCGGCTCGATGCCTCGCTGCTGCTGCTGGCCGATCTCGGTTTCATCAAGACGGAAGATCCGCGCTTCGTCGGGACGGTCGAGGCGATCGGGCGCACGCTGCGCCATGGCGATGGCCTGTTCCGCTATGTCACGCCCGACGATTTCGGCGCGCCCGAGACGAGCTTCACCATCTGCACATTCTGGTACATCGACGCGCTGGCCTCGATCGGCCGCACGGACGAAGCACGCGCGCTGTTCGAGACGCTGCTGTCGCGCCGCAACCATCTGGGACTGCTGTCGGAAGATCTGGCATTCGATACCGGCGAGGCCTGGGGCAACTTCCCGCAGACCTATTCGCACGTGGGCCTCATCATGGCCGCGATGCGCCTCTCCCGGCCCTGGCAGGACGCCGCGTGAGCCGCCTCGTCGTCGTTTCCAACCGGGTCGCGTTGCCGGGCTCGAACCAGAACGGCGGCCTGGCCGTGGCGCTCGACGCCGCGTTGCGCGACAGCGGCGGCCTGTGGTTCGGCTGGAGCGGCAAGGTGGCGCGCGCGCACTCGGGCGAGGTGCACGAGGAGCACCACGAAGGCATCGACTACGTCACCGTGGACCTGTCGCGCGAGGATTACGAGGGCTACTACAACGGCTTCTCCAACCGCACGCTGTGGCCCCTGCTGCACTTCCGTCTCGACCTGGTGGACTACAACGCCGGCACGCAGGCGGCCTATCGCGGCGTCAACGCGCTGTTCGCCGAGAAGCTCGCCAAGCGGCTGCGCGACGACGACATCGTCTGGGTCCACGATTACCACCTGCTGCCGCTCGCGCAGGAGCTGCGCAAGCGCGGCGTGCGCGCGCGCATCGGCTTCTTCCTGCACGTGCCGTTCCCGTCGGCGGACATCGTCGCCGGCCTGCCCAACCACGAGCAGACCTTCGGCGCGCTGGTGGCCTACGACCTCGTCGGCTTCCAGACCGAGCGCGATCTCGAGCGCTTCCAGGACTACATGCGCCTCTTCGGCGGTGGCGAGGTGCAAGGCCGTGGCGAGGTGCGCGGGCAGGACGGACGCCAGGTCCGCGCCGACGCGTTCCCGATCGGCATCGACACCGCGGCGCTGGAATCGCTGGCGAGCCGCTCGGGGCGCATCGCTGCGATCAGGCGTGTGCATTCCAGCCTCAACGGACGCATGCTCGCCCTGGGCGTGGACCGGCTCGACTACTCCAAGGGGCTGCCCGAGCGCTTCCGCGCCTTCGAGCGCTTCCTCGAGAAGTACACCAAGCTGCATGGCAGCCTGACCTATCTGCAGATCGCCCCGGTCTCGCGCGGCGGTGTCGCGAGTTACCGCGCCCTGCGGCGCGAACTCGAGCAGTTCGCCGGCCACATCAACGGCGGGCATGCCCATCCCGACTGGACGCCGGTGCGCTACGTCAACCGCACCTATCCGCACGCCACCTTGACCGGGCTCTACCGGCTGGCACGCATCGGCCTGATCACGCCCCTGCGCGACGGCATGAACCTGGTGGCCAAGGAGTACGTGGCTGCACAGGACCCAGCCGACCCCGGCGCCCTGGTGCTGTCGATCTTCGCCGGCGCGGCGCGCGAACTCGACGGCGCCCTGCTGGTGAACCCCTTCGACAGCGACGGCGTCGCCGACGCGATCGCCGCCGCGGCGAAGATGCCCCTGGAAGAACGACGCGAGCGCTGGCAGTCGATGATCACCCGCCTGCGCGACTACGACATCCATGCCTGGCGCAAGGACTTCCTCCGGGCGCTGGGAGAAACGCAGCGCTGAGCCGGGACTTCGCCCCCGCATCTCCTTCGAGAGATTCGGCAGGCGGTGTGCTTCAGCAGGGCAGCCCGCCCGGGAGCTTCAGCCGGGACCAGATGCACAGTGCCGCTTGTGCGCGAGGGTTCGAGACATTCCTCGGCTCGTGTCGACGCCCGTTAAATCGAACCAGACATCGTGGCCTCGCACTGCGGCAGGCCTTCGGCCGACTCCGCACTGCGCACTGCATGGGGATGCCCAGCTGCGCTCAGCGCGCATGCGCCATGAGCGCACTGCACCTGCCGCGGGGCAGTCCCGGCCGATCACCCGGTCCCACGGGCTCCCGCGCCCTGGCCGCCGCTCCGTTTCCTGAACCTTTCCGCCTTCTGCCGGTTCCCGCATACGCTCATGCTGCACCAGCGCCGCTTGTGCGACTTGGTGCGGTCGTAGAACCACAGGATGCAGTCCGAGTGCTCACACTGTCGGACCAGCGCGAAGTCCCCTTCCACCAGCAACTGCGCAGCCGCTTCCGCAACGGGTCCAAGCAGACCGGGGCCGCTGTCGACACGCGAAATCCGGGCGAGTGCGAACGACCCATCCGGCATTCGCCTGATCGTGGGTGACGTGACGTAGGCGTGGAGGAAGTCGTTGAGCCCGTCGAGCTCGGGACTTTCGCCTGCTTTTCGTGCCACCACCAGCCTCCTCACGAGCGCCCTGAGATTCCGGCCCTGCGTCAGCAGGCCCGGCGGCGCATCGGAGTCGACGCCGTCCGTCGGCGCAATCCCGTGCTGGGCCAGCCACCGGTAGACGTCCTGGTCCGAGTCCCAGTGGTCGACCACCCGGCCCTCGTCACGCGACTCGGTGTTGAGCAGATCCAGCGCCAAGTGGCCGCCAACCGTAGGCGTTTCAGTCATTTCGTCCTCCCAGTTCTGCTGAGCAGATCAAGTAACCATCAAAATATATGTTGACAGGTTATCACCCGATGGATAGCGTGCACTACACGAACCCCATAAAAGCGCTTTTACCGGTTAGTCGGTGCTTACCAAAGGAGTTGTCATGCACGCCAAGGATCTTCTTCTGGCCGGCGTAATCGCCGCCGGCAGCGCACTTCCCGCTTCCGCGGCCGATCGGTCACCGCCCGTCCACTACCGGTCGACGGACATCCAGGGCGTCAACGTCTTCTATCGCGAAGCCGGCCCACAGGACGCGCCTGCCGTGCTCCTGCTCCATGGATTCGGCGCTTCCTCGCACATGTTCCGGGAGCTGATCCCGGTCCTGGCAACGCGGTATCGCGTGATCGCCCCCGACCTCCCCGGGTTCGGGCAGACCACCGTCGCCCCCGGCGTCACGTTCGAATACACCTTCGACAACCTCGCCTCCGTCGTCGATGCCTTTGTTGCCGAGAAGGGTCTGGATCGCTACGCCCTCTACGTTTTCGACTACGGCGCACCGGTCGCCTGGCGTCTGGCAGTCGCGCACCCGGAGAAGATCACGGCGATCGTGAGCCAGAACGGCAACGCGTATGAGGAAGGACTCAGCGAGGGCTGGGCCGACATGCGCAAGGCCTGGGCGTCGCCGACCGCCGGGAATCGGGAAGCGCTGCGCCGCTTCAACACACCTGAAATGATCAAGTGGCAGTACACCGAGGGTGTCGAAGACACATCGCGGATCGCGCCTGAAAGCTACCAGCTGGCGTCGGCTGCGATCGAGCGTATCGGCGATGAGCCGCAGATGGATCTACTGCTCGATTACGGCAGCAACGTGCAGCAGTACCCGCAGCTGCACGCCTTCTTCCGCGAGTACCAGCCACCGACCCTGGCGATCTGGGGGCGACACGACCCCTTCTTCATTCCGGCGGGCGCGGAGGCCTTCAGGCGCGACAACCCGAACACCGAAGTCCGTCTGCTCGATACCGGTCATTTCGCGATCGAGACGCACGGTGGCGAGATCGCGGAAGCCATGCTCGAGTTTCTCGATCGAAATATCGAGCGCTAGACACTCGAGTCGACATGCGCGACGCGATGTCTCCTGCTGCATGCACCGGGAGCCAGACGCCGATCGAATCGCAAGATCAGCACAGCGCAGCAAGACGCGCGCCGCGGGGCCCGGCAACTTCCGCGAGGCTTCTCCTTGCGGAACCACATTCGGTTCCAGTCGTCGATTGGAACGCCATCACTGCAGCACCGCTGTGCAACGACAAGCGCAATACGGGAGACCTCTCTTGAAGATCTACATGCATCCGATCTCTACCACCAGCCGCCCGGTGCGGCTCTTCGCCGCGGAAATCCAGCTGACGATGGAAGAGGAAGTGGTCGACATCCTGGCGGGCGCGCAGCACCAGGAGCCTTTCGTGTCGATCAACCCCAATCGTCTGATCCCGATGCTGGAGGACGGTGATCTGCGGCTGACCGAGAGCGTCAGCATCCTCCGATATCTTGCCGAGAAGTCGGGGTCCCCGGCCTATCCCAGCGATCCGGAAGAACGGGCCCGCGTCAACGAGATGCTGGACTGGCTCAACAGCAATTTCTACCGGGATTTCGGCTACGGCCTCGTCTATCCGCAAGTCGTGCCGTACCACCGACGGCAGACAGAGCAGGCCCAGGCTGCGACTCTCGCCTGGGCCAAAGACAAGAGCGAAGTCTGGCTGCGCCGACTTGAAGACCACTGGCTGGCCCACGGCAAACCCCATCTCTGTGCATCGGGCCTGACGATCGCCGACTATTTCGGCGCCTGCGTGGTGACTCTGGGCGAGGTCATCGGCTGCGAGTACACCAGCTATCCGCGTGTGCAGCGTTGGCTGGAACACATGAAGGCGCTGCCCAACTGGGAGTCGGTCAACGAAGCCTTCGACAGCCTGAAGAACGAATACAGCACGCATGAGTTCGTCAGCATCCGGAACGCCTGAAAGCCGCCCGCTGGGCGGCTGATCGACTGAAGCCGGAAGCTGGAAGCTGGAAGCCGGGATTTCGCGGTTCGGCTGTGCGAAACGTCGCGTCCGCCAATGAAGCCATCCTCATTTGCGGGCCGATGACGCCTTCAGTTCGCGCGGGTTCCCTTGGTTACATCCGCCCCGGAAACACCAGGTGAAAAGCGCGTACTACGCCAGCGGCATGACGGCTACAACGTGCCAATGAGCTCGATCTCGAACTGGCGTTCCTAGTTTCGCGACACAGTTCCGGGATTGCGAGGGCTAGCGCGACGACGGTCCGCTTGCCAGGCTTTGTCCATGGCGCTGGTACCCGATCGACACCGGCTCTAATCGGATCTCCGCAGACAAGTGCACCTCTCGTCGGCACTTCACCGCTCGTGATTGGACGGCGGTCAGGTGCGTGCGGAGATGGGATCCGACCTTGCGATCACCGAATGATCTGACGCCACCGGACGTCGGTCGACATCGACCCACCACGACGCATCACCGCACGCATCGCGACGCGGTGATCGTGCACGGGCCCGGGCAGCGCCGACGCGCCTTGGCCAGGCAAATCTTCTTTTTCCGCCACCACCCGGAACACTTCAGGACAGCGCCGGCGATGGCCGCGCGGATTCCTCGGGCAGTGGAATGAATTCCGCGTCGTCGGCAACCGGGAGCGACATCCGGCCTGCCTTCCAGTCCGCCGCCGCCTCGGCAAGACGATCCTTGGACGAGGACACGAAGTTCCAGTAGACGAAGCGCTCACCGACCGGCTCGCCGCCGAGGAGCATCACCGTGGATTGGTCGATGGCCCGAACGCGCGACGCCGCCCGGCCCAGCACCAGCATCCTGCCGGCCTCGTAGCGCACGCCGTCCATTTCCACCGCGCCGCTTGCCACGTAGACCGCTCGCTCCCTGTGGCCGTTCGGGATCTCGGCAGCAGCTCCCGGCGCCATGTCCAGATGGGCGTAGAAAAGCGGCGAGAGTGTGTCGACCTTGGCCCTGAGCCCGTAGGCACTGCCGGCGATCAGACGGCCGGTCACGCCCGCGTCCGCCCATTGCGGCAGATCGTCGGCCGTGTGGTGCGAGAACGACGGCGCGATCTCTTCCTGTCCATCCGGCAGGGCGACCCAGGCCTGGATGCCGTGCAGGCGATCCCCATGCGCTCGCGCGCACTCGAGCCGTTCGCTGTGCGTGATCCCGCTGCCTGCGGTCATCCAGTTGACCTCCCTTGGGCGAACCGCCTGCGCGTACCCGAGGCTGTCGCGATGCATCAGCTCACCCGAGAACAGATAGCTGATGGTGGACAGGCCGATGTGCGGATGAGGCCGCACGTCCAGGCTGCGATCGATGCCCGCCGGCAGGTCGAGCGGCCCCATGTGGTCGAAGAACACGAAGGGCCCGATCATCCGACGCTTCGCGAATGGAAGCAGCCGGCCGATTTCGAATCCGCCCCCGAGATCGTGCCGGTCCTGATCGATCACCAGTTCAATCACGGGTTTTCCTCCGTACGGGAACCTGGAGCGGACACAACGACGTCTGCGTATTCGGGATGGCGTGCGTAGAACGCGGTCATGAACGGGCAGATGAGGATGGCCTTGCGATTGCTGGCGCGCAGTTCGTCAAACACGCCACGCGCAAGGCGCGCGCCGATCCCCTTTCCCGACAAGGCCTCGGGGACGATCGTGTGGGTGAGGACAACCCGATCCCCTTCCAGGTGGTAGTAGGCCGCAGCCACGTCCTGACTTCCATCCACGCCAAGTTCGAAACGTGCTTCGGCAAGATTCTCCTCAACCCCGCGCATCGAACGACACCTCGGGGCTGGCTGGAATACCGGGTCCGGCGGGAGGCGCGACGGGTGCTAACGGGCCATGCGAGAGCACTGGCCGCGTCGCGTGTGCATCGATGATGGCGCTGGGCATTGGGCAGTCTTCCTGGTGTCGGATCGATCGCGTGCACGAAGCGACCCACTCGCGCGAGGCACAGTGGGCCTGCAAGCCCGCGTCAGCTTGCCGTGGTTGCAACCGGCGTGTTGAGCAGCTGCTGTTCCCACAGATACGCGATGCCGCTGCCGGCGGCGTGCTGGATGAGCACATCGGTCAGTGCGCCAGCCGTCTCGCCGCGGGCCCAGTCGCGCTGCCATTCGGCAGCCAACGCCAACCAGGTGATCATGTTGGCGCCGGCGCCGATCATCCGCTGGATGGCGAGCTGGTGGGCCTCCACCGAGACGCCGCCGCATGCATCGGTCACGACCGTGACGTCCCAGCCCTCGCCGAGTGCCTGGATGGTCGGCATGGCCACGCACACTTCCGTCCAGAGCCCGGCAATGATCAGCTGCTTGCGACCGGTGGCCTTGACCACATCGACCACATTCGGGTCTTCCCACGTATTGATGAGGGTGCGATCGATCACTTCCTGACCCGGGAAGACGTCGGTGATCTGGGGGAAGATCACGCCACCCCGGGCCGCGACGACGCTGGTCAGGATGACCGGGACGTTGAAAGCCTTGGCAGCCTTTGCAAGGCCGGTGGCGTTGTTGAGTGCGATCTGCGGATCGTGGCTGTTCAAGTTCGCCATCTGGTAAGGCTGATGGTCGATCAGTACGACGACGGAATCCTCGGGGCGAAGCAGCGACGAAAGCCCGTTTCGAAGGGACATTGGATATTCCTGGAGAGTAAGGGAGGTTTTGTCTGCAAAGCCGGCCGGCAATAGAAACGGCCTGCCTGGAACCACACTGACATTCCCCTATGCGCTACGGTAGATCCAATATCCGCGGTGCCGTGTCTCAATTCGAGGAACGCATGTGAACGTCGAAGATCTGCGCACATTCGTCGAGGTGGCCGATGCGGGCGGTATCACTTCCGCCGCGCGTCGACTTGGCATTGCCAAGTCCATCGTGAGCCGACGGCTGGCCCGCCTTGAAGACGACCTGGGCGCGCAGTTGCTTGCGCGCACGACACGCGGCGCGGCACTCACCGAAGCAGGCTCGACATTCCGCGATCACGCGGCGCGGGTGGTGGCAGAGATCGATGCCGCCAAAGAAGCGATCCTGCCCAACGGCGAACTGCGGGGTCGGCTTCGGGTGGCAGCGCCGCTTTCCTTCGGCCCGACGCATATCGCTCCGGCACTGGCCGAACTGGCGCGCACCCACCCCGAGCTGCATGTGCACGTGTGCTACACCGATCGCTTCGTGGATATCGTCGCCGAGGGCTACGACTGCGCGGTCAGGCTGGGGCACCTCCAGGACTCGAACCTCATTGCGAGGCGCGTCGGCCCGATCTACGGCAGGCTCGTCGCGAGCCCGGCCTACATCGCGGCCCATGGGGCTCCCGAAAGCCCTGACGAAATACTCGCTCACCAGGCGCTCATGCAGGGCACCGAAGCCTGGCAGTTCATGGACGGCGACACGATCGTCACCATACGGCCGCAAGGAAGATTCAAAGCGGACAACGGCAGCGCCCTGGCGATGGCTGCCGTTGCAGGTATCGGCATCGGCTACCTGCCCGACGGCCTGGTCTCCAGACACATCGCGGCTGGCGAACTCGTGCCGCTCATGCCGCGCTACCCGGTCCGCTCTGCCGGCATGTTCGTGCTCAGGCCGCCAGGCCAGCATCCCCCTAGAAAGATCCGCGTCCTGACCGACACCCTGATCGCGTGCTTTGGTCAGGCGGCCGACATGATGGGTGCGCCGCCAGGCGATGGCCGCGCCCCGACTTCCCAGCAATCGGCTGCCTAGTGGCCACCGATGTTCCGCCCTTGGCATGCCACCTCGACCGAGTGCGCTCCGTCCGGGTGACCGGCCTTCGTCTGCACTGCCGTGCGGCCGTGCCTGCCTGAGCGCAGTCGCATGCGGGCACCATCGAGGTCAGGCCATCAAGGCCCGGAGCGACGGCAGCTGCGAAAGCGCCAGGCTTGCCCGCATAGGCGAGCGCTTCGGCAATTCCGGCAAACCTCCGCAGGCGCCGGCCGGGACAGCGCCGCCCCGGGCCTGCCCGCAAGCAGGACGACCTTATGCGATGGGGGTGGGCTGGATGATCTCGATCCAGTAGCCGTCCGGATCCTTGATGAAGGCGATCGACTTCATCGTGCCGTCGCTCAGGCGCTTCTGGAACGGCACGCCGAGATCCTCGAAACGCGCGCAGGCCGCGCGCACGTCGGGCACGCTGATGCAGATGTGGCCGAACCCGCGCGGATCGCTGTTGCCATCGTGATAGACCGGCCCGTCCTGCGTTTCGGTGCCGTGGTTGTGGGTGAGCTCGAGCACGCCGGGCTGGACGGCCAGCCACTGGCGGCGCTCATCCGGGTCTGCAGGCACCACCGCGAGGTCGTCGATCAGCGCCAGGAAGAACAGCGAGAACTTCGCCTGCTCGAAATCGGCCTTGCGCAGCAGGGTGAAGCCGAGCACGCGGGTATAGAAGTCCAGCGACGCCACCGGATCCTTGATCCGCAGCATGGTGTGGTTGAACACGAAATCGTGCGTCGCGGCGTCGCGCGCCGCGACACCGGGCGTACCGGCAAGCTCGGCGAGGGTCTGGCTGGTCATGGCAGGCTCCTGGAGGGGGACCGCCATTATCGGCCATCGCCCGGGTCCGCGGGCCCGGGCAGCAGCCAGCCGTGGTAACGCACCAGAGGGCCGATCAGCGGCAGGGCTGCCTCGACCTCGAATGCGTACCGGCCGTCGACCTCACGTTCGTTGCAGCGCACCTCACGGAACAGCGCCGCCGGCAGCGGCAACACGCCGAGCAGCCGTGCGCCGGCGACGTTCCAGAAGATCCTGCCCTCCCAGGCATGCAGCACGAAGTGGAGCTGCAGCGGTCCGCGCCATTCGCGCAGCTGTCCGTCGTGATGCCACAGCCGCGAGCGCATGCGTGAGGCCGCCGGCGGCGCGCCGAACACGCGTGCCCAGATCTCGCCCTTGGGACCGCTGGCGAAGTCCACCGTGAGCGGCGCATCGACCATCGCGGGCGGCAATCCAGCCAGTCGCGCACACAGGCGCGATAGCAGGCCGGTTCCGCGCTCCACCGTCACCTGCCCCGCATGGCGCGACGTGCCGTGTGCGCCATGCAGGCTGCGCAGGGTGTCGGGCAGTCGGAAAAACGCGGCGCCGAGCAGGGTCTGGTAGAGGGTCGGCGTCATCGCACACGCATCGCAAGGGGCGGCGCAGGATAGCGCCTGCCGCGGACCACGGGTCGCCCCGTGCGCTCGCGATGAGCGTAGCTGCGCCCGAGGGCGCGAATCGGCGACGACCTGGCATCAAGGCTGGCGAGCCGCCTGCCTGCTGGCATGGCGCGGCCATGATCCCCACGATTGAGGTTCGTGCCTCATGCCGGGGCGCCGCGCGCGCCGAACCAACTGCGGCCGCTGGCGCGGCAGCGCATCAGGCATCACTCGCCCTTAGGGCGCACATGTGCAGCAGCAAACAGGCATTCCGAGCGTCGACAGATACGCGCTGCGAGCAAAGCACCGGCATCGCAAGGCGCCTTCGCCAAGGTATTTCCACCGCTCTCGCGTCAGCGGGCATCCATCCACACCAGCGTGGCCAGGCGCCCGGTGCGCTGGTCGCGACGGTGGGAATAGAACGCCTCCGGCTCGGCAATCGTGTCCCGGTCGCCGCCGTGGATCGCATCACCGCGCAGGCCGGCCGCCTCCAGCCGCCGCCGCGCCAGCGCATAGAGATCGACGCGCCAATGGCCTGCGCGCGTGGCGGCGAACGCGGTCTGCGCGCCCGGATCCGCGCCGGTGAACGCATCGCGCACCTCGGGCCCGACTTCGTAGGAGGCCGGTCCGGCGGCGGGGCCAAGCCAGGCGAGCAGTCGCGATGGTGGCGTCCGCATTGCGGCCACCGTGGCCTCGAGCACGCCGCCGGCCAGGCCCCGCCAACCGGCGTGCGCCGCGCCGACTTCGCTGCCGTCGGTCGCGGCGAACACCACCGGCAGGCAGTCGGCGGTGAGGATCGCGAGCACCACTGCCGGGGCCGGGGTGACTGCGGCGTCGGCCTCCACCAGTGCCTGCTGCGCTTGGGCGGCGGGCGCGACGAAGCGCACCACATCGACGCCGTGCACCTGCTGCAGCCAGTGCGGCGGCGACGGCAGGCCGGCGAGTCCGACCAGGGCCGCACGATTGCGCGCGACCGCCGCCGGATCGTCGCCCGAGGGCGTGTTGCAGTTGCCGAGGTTGAAGGTGTCGAACGGCGCACCCGACACGCCGGCGCCGCGCCGCAGGGTGGTCAGCGCGTGCACGCCGCGCGGCGCAGGCCACTGCGCGTGCAGCAGCGCGCTCACCTGCGTCCCATCTCCGCGTGCTGGATCGAATCGGCGCGCAGCACCTTGAGCAGGGCCTGCATGTCGTCGGGTAGCGGCGCCGAGCAACGCACGGCCTCGCCGGTGACCGGATGCTTGAACTCGAGCGTTTCCGCATGCAGCGCCTGGCGACGGAAGCCGCGCAGCATCGCGATCATCTCGTCGGACGCGCCCTTGGGCAGCTTCAGGGCGCCGCCGTAGAGCGGGTCGCCGAGGATCGGATGGCGCAGGTGCGCCATGTGCACGCGGATCTGATGGGTGCGACCGGTCTCGAGACGACACTCGAGCGCGGTGTGCGCGCGGAACCGCTCGCGCAGGCGGTAATGGGTGACGGCCTCGCGCCCGTCCTCGCGCACGCCCATGCGCAGGCGGTCGCGCGGGTGGCGGTCGATCGGCGCATCCGCCGTGCCGCCCGAGACCAGCGCGCCGACGACGACCGCGAGGTACTGCCGGTGCACGTCACGCGCGGACAGCTGTTCGACCAGGGCGTTGTGCGCCTCCAGGGTGCGCGCGACCACCATGACCCCGGAGGTGTCCTTGTCGAGCCGGTGCACGATGCCGGCGCGCGGCAGGGTCGCCAGCGACGCGTCCCGGAACAGCAGGGCATTGACCAGGGTGCCGTCGTGGTTGCCGGCGCCGGGATGGACCACCAGCCCGGCCGGCTTGTCGACGACGATCACCTGATCGTCCTCGAACAGCACCGACAGCGGGATGTCCTGCGGCTCGGCGGCGGTCTGGGTTTCGAGCACGACGTTCAGGCTGACGGTCTCTCCGCCCACCACGGCGTCGCGCGGCCGCGGCACGGCGCCATCGAGCAGCACCTCCCCGGACTTGATCCAGCTGGTCAGCTTGGACCGCGAGAACTGCGGGAACAGTTCGGCCAGCACGGCGTCGAAACGGCGCCCCGCTGCGGCATCCGGCACGGTGGCGGTGCGCTGATCGGGAAGGTCGTTGGGGTCATGCTGCATCGGGACGGCTCGGGTTCAGGCGGGGAAAGCCGGGCAGACGACCCGGACTGTTATTATCCGCGGTTCGTGCCCATACGCCCAATCGACCCCATGACCCGACGCCCCGCCTTGCCGTTCCGCGCCCTGGCCCGCACTTCGCTGCTCCTGCTGCTGGTGGTGCTGCTGGCCGCCGGGTGCTCTCGCGACACCCGCGACGACGAGAACGAAGGCGTGCCAGTCGCCGAGCTCTACCAGAAGGGCCACGACTCGATGCGCCGTGGCAACTGGAACAACGGCGCGACCACGTTCCGTCGCCTCGTCGCCCAGTACCCCTACGGTCCGTATACCGAGCAGGCGCTGATCGAGACGGCATACGCCAACTACAAGATGGGCAACAACGAGGAAGCGATCTCTGGCATCGACCGCTTCATCCGTACCTATCCCACGCACCCGAACATCCCCTACATGTATTACCTGCGCGGTCTGGTCAATTCCAACCGCGACACGGTGTTCCTGCAGCGCGTGTGGAGCCTCGACCCGAGCCGCCGCGACCTGGCCTCGCCGAACCAGGCCTACGCCGACTTCAATACCGTCGCCGACCGCTATCCCAACAGCCGGTACGCCGCCGACGCCCGCCAGCGCATGGTCGCGCTGCGCAACACCTTCGCGCGTCACGAGATCGAGACCGCCCTGTACTACCTGCGCCGCGAGGCCTACGTGGCCGCCGCGCAGCGCGCGACCTACCTGCTGGAGACGTATCCGCAGAGCGAGTACCAGAACGACGCGGTCGCCCTGCTCGCGGTGGCTTATGAGCGGCTCGGCAACGAGGCCCTGGCGGCCGATGCCCGCCGGGTGCTGCAGCAGAACGAGCCCAACCACCCGGCGCTGACCGGACAGTGGCCGAACGAGCCATGGCGCATCCGTCGTCTCAACCCGTTCGCCACCGAGCGCACGGCGATCGACGCCAGCCGCGACTGAGCCGGCGCGCATGACCCGACGCGCATGACCCACGACGCCGCCCACAGGGCGGCGTCCTGCGTTTCAGGCTGCGTCCGGCGCGGGGGCGCCTATCCCCGTTTCGACGACAGCGCCTAGACTTCCCGACATGCCGGACCTGATCGCGCGACTCCTCTACGCCCTGGCCACGCTGGTGGGCGGCTTGCCCCTGCCGGCGATGCGCGGCCTGGCGAGCCTCGCGGGGCGCTGCATGCGTCTGGCGGGCAGCCGCGAAAGCCGGGTCGCCCTGCGCAATCTCGAACTCGCCTATCCCGAGCTTTCGCCCGAGGAGCGCGACGCCCTGCACCGTGCGGTGCTGCGCACGACCGCGCTGCAGGCGCTGGAGACGCTGCGTCTGTGGACGCGGCCGCACCGCGAGAACCTGCGGCGCCTGCGCGAGCAGCATGGCGTGGGCCTGTTCGACGCTGCGCTGGCCGGGGGCCGCGGCCTGATCGTCTGCGCGCCGCATTACGGCAACTGGGAGCTGCTCAACCAGTGGCTGGCCGCGCGCACGCCGATCTCGATCCTCTACCGGGCGCCCGAATCGCAGGTCGGCGAAGCCTTCCTGCGCCTGGTCCGCGCCGGCGTGCCCGATCGCGTGCGCCAGGTCCGCGCCGAAGGGCCCGCCGTCCGCCAGCTCTGGAAGACACTCAAGGAAGGCGGCGTCGTCGGCATCCTGCCCGACCAGCAGCCCAAGGCCGGCGATGGCGAGTTCGCCCCGTTCTTCGGCATGCCCGCGCTGACGATGACCCTGGTCTCGCGCCTGGCCGAGCGCACCGGCGCGACCGTGCTCTTCGCCTATTGCGAACGCATCGGCGACGGCCCGGACTTCGCGCTGCGCATCGAGCCCGCGCACCCGGCGATCGCCGATACCGACCTCGTGCGCGCGACGACGGCGCTCAATGCCGGCGTCGAGCACATCGCGCGTCGTGACCCGGCGCAGTACCAATGGACCTACAAGCGCTACAAGGCCCGACCGCCGGGCACCGGCGAAGACAATCCCTACGCCGACCTGGAACGTCGAAGATGAGCGCGCCGATGACCGCCAGCCACGACCACGCCGCGGCACCGCCGCCCCTGCCGGCCGAGGCGACAGTGCCCGCACCGCAGGTCGAAACCGATATCTGGCAGCCATTGCCCACGCGCGCCCGCACGCTCGCGACGATCACCACGCTGATCGGGACGGTGGTACCGCTGGGCATCGCGCTCGGCGTCGGCCTGGTCGCTTCCGCGCGCCAGCCGTCGTCGTTCGCGATCGCCGGCGTGCTGTTGCTCGGGGTGCCGGCATGGACGGTGTGGATCGCGCGGCGGCGCTGGCTGCGCACGCGCTGGCGTCTGGACGACGACGGCTTCGGCGTGCGCCGCGGCCACATGTGGCGCAGCGACACGCGCGTGCCGGGCAACCGCGTACAGCATCTCGACGTGCGCCGCGGCCCGCTGGAGCGCGCGTTCGGGCTGGCGACACTGATCGTGCATACCGCCGGCACCCGCAACAGCGCGGTGGCGCTCTCCGGCCTCGACCACATGCAGGCAGAGCGGCTGCGCGACACCCTCGCCGCGCGCGCAGCGCGCGACGACGACCATGACGACGCCTGAGCCCGCCGCAAGCGAGGCCCTGCTGCCCGAAGACCGGGAACGCAGGCTGCACCCCGCCAGCTGGCTGTTCGTGCTGCTGCAGAACCTGCGGCAGTTCATCGTGCCGCTCCTCGTCCTGCTGTTCGCCGGCGGCCGCCGGGACGACGGCTATCCGTGGTGGCTGCCGATGGTCGGCGTCGGCGCGCTGGTCGTGGTCTCGATCTGGCAGTACCTCACGTTCCGCTACCGCATCGAGGACGACCGGCTGATCGTGCGGAGCGGCCTGCTGGAACGCAGCGTGCGGCAGATCCCGTACTCGCGCATCCACAACGTGGCCATCCACCAGAGCCTGCTGCACCGGCTGATGGGCGTGGCCGAGGTGCGGCTGGAGTCGGCCGGGGGCACCAGGCCTGAGGCGCAGATGCGCGTGCTGCGCCTGCCCGAGGCGCTGGCGCTGGAGCAGCTGATCCGCGATCGCGGGCAGGCGGTCCACGTGGGCGCGGATGCCGGGCCTGCGTCGACGCCCGCCCCGGCCGGCATCACCCTGCTCGCGCTGTCGACCTGGGAAGTGGTCAAGCTGGGGCTGATTTCCAATCGCGGCATGATCGTGGTCGCCGGCGCCTTCGCCCTCGCGTTCCAGGCGCTGCCCGACCGCATGGCGGGCCGCCTCCTGGTCGACTACGGCCGCGAAGCCTTCGGCTATGCCAGCGGTTTCGCTGCGACGTGGATGGCCAAGGGCCTCGTGCTGCTGGCCGTGGTCGGTGCCGCGCTGCTGCTGATCCGTGCGTTCTCGGTGCTGCTCGCGCTGCTGCGCTACTACGGGTTCCGGCTGCAGCGGCAGGGGCGCCGGCTGACCGTCGAGCGCGGCCTTCTCGCGCGCTCGCGCAGCAGCGTGCCGCGCCGGAGAATCCAGGCCTGGACCATGACCGAGGGCGTGCTACACCGCCTGTTCGCCCGGCGCACGCTGGATATCGACACGGCGAGTGCCCGCGGCGCCGATGGCCAGGGCGATGCCGGCGCGCAGCGCGGACTCGACGCCCTGGCGCCGATCGCGCCACCGGCGACATGCGACGCGATCGTGCGCGACGTCGCCCTGCTGCCGGACTGGCCGCCGCAGGCATGGCGCCCGCTGCATCCGCGCGCATGGCAGCGCCTGGTCATCGGCGATGTGCTGATGACCGCCATTGGGTGCGCCGTGCTGGTCTGGTTCTTCCAGGCCTGGGGCACGCTCGCGCTGCTGTGGCTGCCGTGGTCGATCTTCGTCGCACGCCGGCATGCCGCCCGCGCCGGCTACGCCGTCGATGCATCGCTGGTCGCGGTGCGCGAAGGCTGGTGGACCCGGCACTGGCGCTTCGCCGAGGTCGGCAAGCTGCAGGCGGTCGAGCTGCGCCAGTCGCCATTGGACAGGCGCTATGGCATGGCATCGGTCTGGTGCGACACCGCCGGCGCCAGCCCGCTGGCAACGCCGCTGCGCCTGCGTCTGCTACCGCTTGCCGAGGCCGAATCCATCCACGCCACGCTCGCCCACCGGATCGCCCGGCGGCCGCTGCGCTGGTGACCGCAGCTCCCGCGCGTTCGGCGTTGGATCGGGCGGATGGCGCCCCGTCGCAAGCCCGGCCCCGGATCGCGGCCCGACCTGCGTTGCGGCTCAGTCCGGGCGCGCCGTCCCGGCGTCCCGGGCAAGCTCGAGAAACAAGGCCTCGTAGCGCGCGTTCATCCGCTCCCGGCCGTATTCCTCGACCGCGCGCAGGCGGGCCTGCCGCGCGATCGACGCCGCCAGCCCGTCGTCGCGCAGCAGGCGTTCGAGCGCATCGGCCAGCGCCTGCGCGTCCCCCGGCGCCACCAGCAGGCCGTCGACGCCGTCACGGATCACCTCGCGCACCCCGGGGACCGCGCTGCCGACCACGGCGCAGCCGGCTGCCATCCCCTCGATCAGGGCAAGCGGCATTCCCTCGTAATGGGTACTCAGCACCGCGATGCGGTGGCCCAGCAGCAACTCGGGCACATCGCGACGCAGGCCGAGGAACTGCACCTGCCCGTCGACACCGAGCTCGCCCGCCAGTTTTTCCAGCGACGCGCGGTAGCGGGCCTTGCCCGTGCCCGCCAGCAATACCGGCGGCAGCAGGCCGCGTGCGCGCAGCAGGGCGATCGCACGCAGGAGGGTGGGATGGTCCTTCTGCTTCGACAGCCGCGACACCATGACGATGCCGGGCGCGCGCGCGGGCAGCGGATTCGACTCGGCGTCGGCGAAGGGCTCGAGCCGGATGCCGTTGGAGATTGCGATGGTGCGGTCGGCCGGCATCCCCATCTGCAGCAGGACCTGGCGCACCCCTTCGGAGCAGCCGACGATGCGCGCGGTGCGCCGCGCCAGCCAGCGGGTCTGCGCGATGCGCCACCGGGTGTAACGCTCGCGGGTGTTGTGCTCGACATGGACGAGATTGGGCACCTTGGCCAGCAGGCCCGCGTAGCGGCCCCACAGGTGTTCGCTGAACCCATGGGCGACCAGAACATCGGGCCGGAACTCCCGGCACAGTCGCACCAGCTCCCGGATGGTCGCCAGGTGCGACCAGCCGGCAACCACGCGGACCGGCACCCCGGCCTGCTCGAGTTCGGCGATACGCGCAGGGTCGGTGCGGCGTTTACGCCGCAGCACCAGCAGCGGCTCGATGGGCCCCTCGGCGCGCGCCGCGTTGACCAGGGCGATCGCCACCTGGGTGGCGCCACCGGAAAAACCGCCGGTAACGAAATGGAGCACGCGCGTGCGCCGGGCGCCGCTCACTGCAGCCACCCGCGTCGATCGAGGCTGCGCCGCGCGCGCCAGGCCCGCAGCCACCAGCCACGCTCGCGGCAGGCGGCGAACACCGCATCCGCCCCCTGCGGAAACACCGCCCGGAACGCGTCCCTGCATTCCTGCGCCTGTACGAGATCGTCGTCAGGCACCTTGCGGGCCAGCGCGGCGAACGTCCGCAGCGCGAAATAATCGGCAGCCAAGCGGGCCTTGCCATCCTGTCCACCGGGCAGCGCCGCCAGATCGCCGTGCAGCTGACGGAGCGAGACCAGCAGGTCGCCGGTCTTGGTGGCATCCATCCGCGCCATGATGCTGTCGCCCCGCTGCCGGTAGCCGACCCAGGGCTCGGCGACATGCACCCAGCTGGTGGTCCTTCCGATGAGTTGACCGGTGATGGCCATGTCCTCGAAGAAGCGCCCTTCCGGAAAGCGCACGCCTTGCCAGATCTCCCGGCGCGCGATTTTCGACCACACGTGCAGCTGCCGACCTTCGAGCAGGCCGGCCACCAGCGCCTCGCGGCTGGACCCCGCCGACCCCCGTCCGGAACTGGCGAAACTCGGCCGGTGCAGTTCGCCGCGCAGCCGATGCCGCAGGCCGAAATCCTCGCGGAGCAGGCGGAAATCGCAAAGCACGAGATCCGGCTGCGAGGTATCGATCACCGCCTTGAGCCCGGCCAGGGCGCCGGGCAACAACACGTCATCGGAATCGAGGAACCACAGGTACCGCCCGCTGGCATTGGCCAGCAGCGTGTTGCGTGCCGCAGCGAGACCGCGGTTGCTCGGGTGTTCGATCATCCTGACCCGCCCCGGGTGGGCTGCAACCAGGCTCCGGGCGATCTCGGTCGAACCGTCGGGCGACGCATCGTCGAGCAGGACCAGCTCGATGCCCTCGGCCCCGCCGGGATCCTGGCCGAGTACCGATTCGGCGCTTTCGCGCAGGTAATTCTCGACCTTGTAGACCGGCATCAGGACGCTCAGCCAGGGTGTATCGGACATGGATTCAGTTCCGTTGCGTGCTGCAGGGAGACCGCGGGATGGCGCGAAGCGAACCTGGCCCTGGCTGCCGGCAGCGGACCGCCGCACAGGATGCCAGCATCGTCGCCGTCAGGGACTCAGGCCCTGCGCAGGCGTGCGTAGAAGAACCCGTCCATGCCCGCTTCGCCGGGCAGACGCTGGTGGCCGGCACCGGTATCCCGGCCGAAACGCGTGTCGAGCGGCTCCAGCGCGAAGTCCGGATGGTCGGCGAGGAACCGTTCGACCTGGGCGGCGTTCTCCCGTCGCAGGATCGAGCAGGTCGCGTACAGCAGGATGCCGCCGGGTGCGACGACGTTCGCGAGTGCATCGAGCAGCTGCGCCTGCAGGGCGACCAGTGCGTCGAGATCGCGCGGCCGGCGATGCAGCAGCACGTCGGGCTGCCGGCGCACGATGCCGGTCGCCGAACACGGGGCGTCCAGCAGCACCGCATCGAAGGGGATGCCATCCCACCAGCGCGCGGGGTCGAGCGCGTCGGCGGTGCGCACCTGCGCCTGCGCGCCGAGGCCCAGGCGCGCGAACGTCTCTTCGATGCGGGCCACGCGCGGCGCGGCGATGTCGATCGCCAGCAGACGCAGGGCGGGATCGTGTTCGAGCAGATGCGCGCTCTTGCCGCCCGGCGCCGCGCAGGCATCGAGCACGCGCGCGCCGGCGGCCGGCGCCAGCGCTTCGCGCACCCGCTGCGCGGCAGCGTCCTGGATCGACACGTCGCCGTCGTTGAAACCGGGCAAGGCATCGACCGGCACCGGCGTGGCGAGACGCAGGGCATCGGGCATGTCGGCGGGGGCGTCGGCCTGCAGGCCCGCGCCAATGAGTCGGGTGTAATACGCATCGCGGGTGCCGTGGCGGCGGTTCACCCGCAGCCATTGCGGCGCTTCGGCGGCGCTGGCCGAAAGGATCGCATCCATGTCGCGTGGCCAGTCGGTGCGTACCTGCGCCAGCAGCCACGCCGGCCATGCCGCGTCGACGCTGGCAGCCGGCAGGCCGTCTTTCTGGGCCCGTCGCAACAGCGCGTTGACGAGGCCGGCCTGGTGGGCGCGGCCGATCAGGCGCGCCGCATCGACGGTCGAATTGAGCGCGGCATGCGCCGGCAGCGCCATCGGATCGAGCTGGGCGAAGCCGGCATAGAGCAGCGCGCGCAACGGTGCGTCACGGCTCCCGAGCGGGCGTGGCATCCAGCTCGACAGCGCCGCGGCATACCGGCCCTGGTGGCGTACCGCGGCGAACGCCATCGCCTCCACCAGCGCGCGGTCGCGGACATCGTCGATGTCCGCCAGTGCCGTCGACAGCTCACCCTTCAGCGAGCGGCCCTGATGCAGTACCGCGTCGATGACCCGGGCTGCAGCCGCCCGTGCGTGCGCGCCGTGATCCATCTCAGGCGCCCACCGCGCGCAGATCGCTGCGCGCATTGAGGTAATCGGCGACGTCGATCGCGCGGCCACCGGCGCGCTGCACCCGCTGCAGGCGCAGGGCACCCTCGCCGCAGGCGATATCGATGCCCTGGCGGCCGGCGAACAGCACCGAGCCCGGCGTCTGGGCGTGGGCGAGCGGCAGCGCACTTGCGGCATGGATGCGCAGGCGCTCGCCGGCCACTTCGGCCTCGGCCACCGGCCAGGGATCGAAGGCGCGCACGGTATTGGACAGCTCGATCGCCGGTCGCGACCAGTCCAGTCGCGCCTCGGCCTTGTCGAGTTTGTGGGCGTAGGTGATCCCTTGCGCCGGCTGCGGGTTGAGTGGCAGCTGCATACCGACGCGCAGCAGGCCGAGGCCGTCGGCAAGGACCTGGGCGCCGAGAACCGCGAGCCGGTCGTGCAGGCTGCCGCCGGTATCGGTCGGCGCGATCGGCGTGGTCTGACGCAGCAGCACCGGGCCGGTGTCCAGGCCTTTCTCCATCTGCATCAGGCATACGCCGGTTTCGGTGTCGCCGGCCTGGATCGCCCGCTGGATCGGCGCCGCGCCACGCCAGCGCGGCAGTAACGAGGCATGCACGTTCCAGCAGCCGTACTTCGGGATATCGAGCACCGCCTGCGGCAGCAGCAGGCCGTAGGCGACGACGATGATCAGGTCGGGCTCCAGCGCGCTCAGCGATTCGAGCACCTCGCGGCCCTTCAGCCGCTCGGGCTGATCCACCGCCAGTCCGCGCTCGAGCGCCGTCCGCTTGACCGGGGAGGCGGTCAGCGCCCGCCCCCGCCCGGCGGGCCGGTCGGGCTGGGTGTAGACCGCGACGACCTCGTTGCGCGCGTCGGCAGCCAGCAGCGACGGCACGGCGAAGTCGGGGGTGCCGGCGAAGACGAGTCTCATGAGCGGTTTCCTGACAGGCAGCGGCAAAAAGCGGAGCGCCCACGCGCGTGTCCCGCAACGGCGACTCCGGGATCGGCGGGCGGCGTGCGCGGCGTGGCGATCAGTCGCGACCCTTGCGCAGCTTCTCGAGCTTCTTCAGCGCGCGGTCGCGCTTGAGCGGCGACAGATAGTCGATGAACAGCTTGCCGTCGAGATGGTCGATCTCGTGCTGCACGCACGTCGCCAGCAGGCCGTCGACGCTCATCTCGAACGGTTTGCCATGCCGGTCGAGCGCAGTGACGGTGATGCCGTCGGCTCGGGTCACGTCGGCGAACACGCCCGGAATCGACAGGCAACCCTCGGTATGGACGCGCAGATCGTCGGAGCGATCGCGCACTTCCGGATTGACGAACACCAGCGGCTGCTCACGGCCCTCGGTCACATCGATGACCATGAAGCGCGCATGGGTGTCGACCTGGGTCGCCGCCAGGCCGATGCCGGGCGCCTCGTACATGGTCTGGAACATGTCGTCGATCAAACGCTGGAAGGCCGGATCGGCGAAGGAGTCGGCGGCGACCGGTTCGGCCAGTTTGCGCAGCCGGGCGCTGGGGTATTCGAGGATCTCAAGCAGGGGCATGGTGGCAAACAGCGAAAGCGGTCACAGCCGCGGGAGCGAGGTTGGAATTGTAGCGCGGCCACAGTTGCGTCCGCGCCGGACTTTCAGGCTATATTGCGCCGCTGCAAGGGGAAAAACTTAAGGGGAGCAGGTAGATGGCGGGCACGCTTCAGCGTCTTTCCAGGTCGCTACGCACGGGTTGTGCCGTCGCGTTGTTGACCGTCACCACGTTCGCCGCTGCCCAGCAGATGCGCGGAGACCATCCGGAAACCTATGTCGTGGTCCGCGGGGACACGCTATGGGACATCGCCGGTCGCTTCCTCGATCGGCCCTGGCTGTGGCCCGAGATCTGGCAGGCGAATCCGCAGATCGCCAATCCGCACCTGATCTATCCGGGTGACGTGATCAGCCTGGCTTACCTCAATCGGGTGACGATGGCGCCGGGGCCGCGGCCGCTGGAAGCCTCGCCGATCAATGCGATCCCGCTGTCGGACGTCGAGCCGTTCCTGAAGAACCGCCGGGTCGTGTTCGAGTTCGAAAACCTGCCCTACGTGCTCGGTCTGGAGGACGGACGCCTGCGCGGCAGCGTCGGCCGCAATGTCTACGTCAAGGGACTGGACGCTGCCCGTCCGGGCGAGCGCTATGCGGTGCTGCGCCCGGCCACGGAGTTCTACGGTGCTCGCGGCTCGCGCGATCTCGACTTCCGCGGCAAGCGCATCCCCGGCGAGAGCAACCTGTGGTCGCAGACCCAGCCGAAGTCCCGCCAGCAGGACGCGTTCCTCGGCTACGAAATGGTGCAGATGGGCGTGGGCACGGTGCTCCACGGCCCGACCGCGCAGAGCGACACCACGACGCTGGTGCTGGACAACGACGGCTTCGAGGCACGCGTGGGCGACCGTCTGGTCCCGGCGAATCCGCAGCCCTACGACCTGCAGTTCTTCCCGCACGCGCCGAGCGCCGAGGCACTCGCGGCCAATGCGCGCATCATCGGCGTGGCCGACATGCTGGTCACCGGTGGGCCGCGCGACGTCATCGCGATCTCGGCCGGCTACCAGAACGGTGTCGACAACGGCACGGTGTTCTCGATCTGGCACGACGGTTCATACGTCATCGACCGGGTGAAGCACCCCAACACCTCGCAGATCACCAGCTCGCCCAACCCCGGGGTCAACCGCGATCGCCTGCCCGACGAGTACGCCGCGCACGCGATGGTGTTCCTGACCTTCAACTTCGTCAGCTACGCGCTGGTGATGGAAGGCGAGAAGCCGGTGCAGGTCGGCTACACGGTCAAGCACCCCGACGCCGAACAGTAGGCGGCGCCCGCCACGCGGGCTTTCCCGACCGGATCGGACGACGGCACCTTCGGGTGCCGTCGTCGTATGCGGCCTAGGCTTGGGCCATGGACGACGATCGCGACCTGCAGGCGGTGCTGCGCCTGATCCATGCCGGCGGCGCCGCCGCGCCACGCCGCGCCCTGCTGTCGATGCCTGGCGGGCCGGCGTCCGCGCTCGACGCTGGCCCGGCCGTGTGGCGGGCCGCCGGGCTCGATGCGCGCCAATGCGCCCTGCTTGCCGGTGACGCGCCCGACATCGATCGCTGGCACGACTGGCTGACCGCCACATCCGCCCGGCAGCTGATCGCCTGGCACGATCCCGACTACCCGGCGCTGCTGCGCAGGATGTCGGCGCCGCCACTGGCGCTGTTCGTCGAAGGCGACGTGGCACGGCTGTGGCGGGCGGGCATTGCCGTGGTCGGCAGCCGCGCGCCCACGGTCGGTGGTCGCGACAACGCGGCTGCGTTCGCGCGACGGTTCGCAGTCGCGGGCTTCGCCGTGGTCAGCGGGCTGGCCAGCGGCATCGACGCGGCGGCGCACGCGGCCGCGCTCGACGCCGACGGGGACACAGTGGCGGTCCTGGGCAGCGGGATCGACCAGCCCTATCCGCGCTCCAACACACGGCTGCATGCGCGCATCGTGGGCACCGGGACGGTGGTCAGCGAATACCCGCCGGGCACGCCGGCACGGCGCGAGCAGTTCCCAAGCCGCAACCGCATCGTCGCCGGACTCGCGCTGGGCACGCTCGTAGTGGAGGCCGCACACCGCTCCGGGGCATTGATTACCGCCAGGCTCGCCGCCGACGCGGGTCGCGAGGTCTTCGCGATCCCCGGCTCCATCCACAATCCGATGGCGCGCGGCTGCCACCGCCTGTTGCGTGATGGCGCCACCCTGGTGGAAACGCCCGAGGAAGTGATCGATGCGCTTGCGGCAATCGCCGCCGGCCTGGCCGACGCCTTGCAGGGGCGGCTCGGCGCCCCCATTCAGAGGGGCAAGACGATACCCGCCGTGCCCGCTGAACAGCAGGCCTCCCCGTCATCCGATGGCGATCCGGACTACCACCGGTTGTGGAATGCCCTCGGGCACGACCCAACCGGTATGGATGAACTGATCTCGCGCAGCGGATTGACGGTGGCCCGGGCGTCGGCCATGCTGCTGTCCATGGAGCTGGATGGACGTGTGGCTGCGGCGCACGGTCGGTATTCCCGAAAGTCCTGACACGATGTGCCGCGAGGCGCAGGCCGAGGGGAAATGAAAGAAAGCATCCTGGATGTCCTGCTGTACCTGTTCGAACACTACTTCACCGAGGATGCGGACCTCGTCCGTGATCGCGACTCGCTGCAGAGCGGCCTGCTCCAGGCCGGATTCAGCCCCGCCGAAGTCAGCAAGGCTTTCGACTGGCTGGACGCATTGGCGGACCAGCGGCCGAGTGTGCCGGTGGTCCGCGCCGATGGCCCCACACGCGTCTACAGCGGTCCGGAGCTCGACCGGCTGGACGTCGACTGCCGGGGGTTCCTGATGTTCCTCGAGCAGCATCGCGTACTCGATTCCGACCAGCGCGAGCTGGTACTCGACCGCGTGATGGCGCTCGACCAGGACGAGCTGGACCTCGACGACCTGAAGTGGGTCGTGCTGATGGTGCTGTTCAACCAGCCCGGCAGTGAGGCGGCCTATGCGTGGATGGAAACGCAGATGTTCGACGATGAGCCCGAGCCGGTGCACTGAGCCGCCATCTTCAGGCCGGAATCGACGAAAGGCGCCTGCGGGCGCCTTTCTCGCGTCTGGCGCTTGGGGCGGCGACAGCGCGCCTGTAGGATGAACAGCGGGGAGTGGCCGGGCGTCCGGCCGCGCAGGGAAGCCACGCCAATGTCCGATCCGGTTCCACGCGCCGCCGGCAGGCCGGCGCCTCGGCTGCATGCCTATCGGCGCTCCGGTCGGACAGCGACCCGGCTGGCGTCCCGGAGCATGACCCGCTGGTATTACCTCGACGGTGGCAATACACGCCGCGGCCCGATCACTGCGGCTGCGCGGCGGCAACTGCGCCACCAGGGCGGGCTGAACGACAGCATCCCGCTATGGAGGGACGGACTGCCGGCACGGACGCCGCTGCGCGGGCTGGCGCAGAAACTGAACTGGCGGCGCGCATGCGTCCGGGGCCGCCGACGCACCTTCAGATCCTGCCCGGCGCCAGGGACTGCCGGAGCCGCCTTGCATCCCGCCGGCGGCGGACCGGCCACCGGAGGCGCGAGCGTCGTGCCCGCGGCCGGCGCCCGGCGCCGTAACCCTCCGCTCCACTCCATCACCGACCCAGAGACCTTACGCCGATGACCGACTGGTACTACACCGATGCCCGGAACACCCGCCACGGCCCGGTGACGCTGCCCGCGCTGCTGCAGCTGCGTCGCGACGGCATCGTCCACGACGCCACCTTGCTGTGGCGCGAGGGCCTGGCCGATTGGCAGCCGCTGCGCGAGCTGGCGCCGGAACTCGCTGCCGACGGCGCTGCACCGGGCGTCATGCCCAGTGCCAATTCCTGGGCGTTGGAGCCGGTGCCCCCGCCGACGGAGGAAGCGCCGCACCCGGTGCAGGACCCCGGCTGGCGCGCCGTCGCCGCTGCCGGCGGCGTGCAGTCCGCCGATGCTGCGGGACGCGCAGCGGGCGCGGGGGCCGGCTCGCCCTACGCGCCGCCCGCATCGAACGTCGCGCGTCGCAGCACCGCCGTGCTCGGCCGCGATGTCGTGCTGGCCGGTTTCTGGAAGCGGGTGGCCGCCTACCTGATCGACAGCGTCATCGTCGGCCTGGCCGGCATGGCGCTGGCCGCGTTCGCACTCAGTTTTGCCGGGGTGGCGGGCCTCGGGCGCGGCGAGTGGATGAACGCGCTCGTGACGAACCTGATCTCGATCGCGCTTTCCGCCTCCTACTACGCCTGGTTCCATGCGTCGCACTCGATGGCCACGCCCGGCAAGATGGCCGTGGGTATCAAGGTGGTGCGGCTCGATGGCGAACGGATCTCGCTCGCGCGCGCCATCGGCCGCTACTTCGCCACGATCCTCAGCGGGATGATCTTCGGCATCGGCTTCCTGATGGCAGGCTTCACCGAGCGCAAGCAGGCACTGCACGACATGGTCTGCGACACCCTGGTGGTCGACCGCTGGGCCTTCACCGCCCATCCCGAGCTGCAGCGCCGCGAGCTCGGCACGGTGGCGGTCGTGGTGTTGGCGATTGGCGGCGTGCTGCTGGGACTGGCCCTGCTGGGGATCCTCGCAGCCGTCGGATTGGCCGTACTTTCCTGACCGGCAGCAGTGCCGGCGCTTGACAGCTGCCGGCCTGCGTGATTCCACTATAAAAGCAATCGACCGCCCGGGCCTGCCCCGGGCGTCGTCATCTTCACCTTTTTGATGGGCCGCCCTGGTGCGCCCTGGATGCCGCCGACATGGCCAAGAACCTCCTCATCGTCGAATCGCCCGCCAAGGCGAAGACGATCAACAAGTACCTCGGCAAGGACTTCCAGGTCCTGGCCTCGTACGGCCATGTGCGCGACCTGATCCCGAAGGAGGGCGCGGTCGATCCGGCGCACAACTTCGCGATGCGCTACGACCTGATCGAGAAGAACGAAAAGCACGTCGAGGCGATCGCCAAGGCCGCCAAGGCCGCGACCGACATCTTCCTGGCGACCGACCCGGACCGCGAGGGCGAGGCGATCAGCTGGCACATCGCGGAAATCCTCAAAGAACGCGGCCTGCTCGAGAACCGCACCCTGCAGCGGGTGGTGTTCACCGAGATCACGCCGCGGGCGATCAAGGAAGCGATGACCAGGCCGCGCCAGATCGCCGGCGACCTGGTCGACGCCCAGCAGGCACGACGCGCGCTCGACTACCTGGTCGGCTTCAACCTCTCGCCGGTGCTGTGGCGCAAGGTCCAGCGCGGCCTGTCGGCCGGCCGCGTGCAGTCGCCCGCGCTGCGCATGATCGTCGAGCGCGAGGAAGAGATCGAAGCCTTCGTCGCCCGCGAGTACTGGAGCATCGAGGCCGAATGCGCGCATCCCTCGCAGGGTTTCACCGCGCGGCTTACCCGCCTCGACGGGCAGAAGTTCGAGCAGTTCACGGTCACCGACGGCGATACCGCCGAGGCGGCGCGCGCGCGCATCCAGGCCGCCGCGCAGGGTGCGCTGCACGTCACCGATGTCGCCAGCAAGGAGCGCAAGCGTCGCCCGGCGGCGCCGTTCACCACCTCGACGCTGCAGCAGGAAGCCTCGCGCAAGCTCGGCTTCACCACCCGCCGCACGATGCAGGTGGCGCAGAAGCTCTACGAGGGCATCACGCTTGGCGATGAGGGCGCGGTCGGCCTGATCACCTACATGCGTACCGACTCGGTGAGCCTGTCGCAGGAAGCGCTGGGCGAGATCCGCGACGTCATCGCGCGCGATTTCGGCACTTCCTCGCTGCCGGACCAGCCCAACGTCTACCAGACCAAGTCCAAGAACGCGCAGGAAGCCCACGAAGCCGTGCGCCCGACCTCCGCGCTGCGCACGCCCGCCCAGGTCGCGCGCTTCCTCACCGATGACGAGCGCCGCCTCTACGAGCTGATCTGGAAGCGCGCCGTGGCCTCGCAGATGATCCCGGCCACGCTCAACACCGTCACCGTCGATCTCGCCGCTGGCAGCGAGCACAGCTTCCGCGCCTCGGGCACCACGGTGATGGTGCCGGGCTTCCTCGCCGTCTACGAGGAAGGCAAGGACAACAAGGGCAAGGAAGACGAGGACGAGGGCCGCAAGCTGCCGCAGATGAAGACCGGCGACCGCATTCCGCTCGATCGCATCCATGCCGACCAGCACTTCACCCAGCCGCCGCCGCGCTTCACCGAAGCCTCGCTGGTCAAGACGCTCGAGGAGTACGGCATCGGCCGTCCGTCGACGTACGCGTCGATCATCCAGGTGCTGCAGTTCCGCAAGTACGTCGAGATGGAGGGCCGGAGCTTCCGCGCCAGCGACGTCGGCCGCGCGGTGTCGAACTTCCTGTCCAGCCATTTCACCCAGTACGTGGACTACGACTTCACCGCCAGGCTCGAGGACGACCTCGATGCCGTCTCGCGCGGCGAGGCGGACTGGATCCCGCTGATGGAGAAGTTCTGGGGCCCGTTCAAGGAACTGGTGGACGTCAAGAGCGAGTCGGTCGACCGCACCGAGGCCACCGGCGCGCGCGAACTCGGCACCGACCCCAAGACCGGCAAGCCGGTCAGCGTGCGACTGGGCCGCTTCGGGCCCTACGCGGCCATCGGCAGCACCGCCGAGGACGCCGAGGACAAGCCCAAGTTCGCTTCGCTCCGGCCCGGCCAGAGCATGCACACCATCAGCCTCGAGGACGCGCTGGAGCTGTTCCAGCTGCCGCGCATCCTCGGCGAGGACAAGGGCGAGCAGGTCAGCGTGGGCATCGGCCGCTTCGGCGCGTTCGCAAAGCGCGGCAGCGTCTACGCCTCGCTGAAGAAGGAGGACGACCCGTACAAGATCGACCTCGCGCGCGCGGTTTTCCTGATCGAGGAGAAGGAAGAGATCGCGCGCAACCGGATCATCAAGGAATTCGAAGGCAGCGAGATCCAGGTGCTCAACGGCCGCTTCGGTCCCTACATCAGCGACGGCAAGCTCAACGGCAAGATTCCGAAGGATCGCGAGCCGGCGTCGCTGACGTTCGAGGAAGTGACCAGGCTGCTCGAGGAAACCGGCAAGCCGGTACGCAAGGGCTTCGGCAAGAAGGCCCCGGCGAAGAAGGTCGCAGCGAAGAAGGAACCTGCCGCCAAGAAGGCGGCCACCAAGAAGGCGCCTGCGAAGAAGGCGGCCAAGAAAGCGGCGAAGAAGGTCACCAAGAAGGTCGCCAAGAAAGCTGTCACGCCCGCGGCGGAACCGGCGAAGTCCCTGTTGACCCCGTCGAAAGTCGAGACCGGCAAGAAGCGCGTGATCAAGGCCGGAGCCGCTGCGCCCGCCCCCGACGACGCGCCGTTCTGAGCGCGCGTCACCGATCCGCATGAGCGCGATCCCGCTCGAAGTGCCCGCCGCCGCCGCCCTGCTCGCGCGCGGCGGCGTCATCGCCTATCCCACCGAAGGTGTCTGGGGACTGGGCTGCGATCCCTTCGATCGTGCGGCGGTGCTGCGCCTGCTCGATATCAAGCAGCGCGCGGTCGACAAGGGCGTGATCCTGATCGCCGGCGCGGTCACGCAGCTCGACCCCATCGTGGACTGGAGCGCGTTGCCGCAGGCGCGCCAGGCCGCCGTCATGGCCAGCTGGCCGGGCCCCAACACCTGGGTGATGCCCGCGCGCGCGGACGTGCCTGGCTGGATCACCGGCGCGCACGCGAGCGTCGCGGTCCGCGTCAGCGCCCACGCGCCGGTCATCGCGTTGTGCGCCGCCTTCGGCGGTGCGCTGGTGTCGACCAGCGCCAATCTCTCAGGACATCCGGCGGCCACCACGCGCGATGCACTCGATCCGCATCTGATCGCCCGGATCGACGGCGTGCTCGTCGGCGAAACCGGCGGCCGGAGTTCGGCCTCGACCATCCGGGACGCGCATTCCGGCGACGTCCTGCGCGCCTGATTCGCGACGCGGACAACGCAGGCGCCGAACTCGCGAGGCGGTTGCATTCGCAACTGAAACGCCGCCACAACCGCGGTTGTCGCACTGCACAATCTATGCTCTATTCCTAGTCCGGCGTGCACGCGTCGATGCGACGCAAGGACCGTGGCGCTTCGATTCCGCGCCGGCCATCTGCCTCTCCACGGACTGCGATGACGACGATGCCGGAACTCCCGGGTCGGGGCCTCTACGACCCCGCCGACGAACGCGATGCCTGCGGATTCGGACTGATCTCGACCATCGGCGGCGACGCTTCGCGCGCGATCGTCGATGGCGCGCTGCAGGCGCTTTCGCGCATGGCGCATCGCGGTGGCATCGCGCCGGACGGGCTTTCGGGTGACGGCTGCGGCGTGCTGCTCTACGGCGCGGATGCGTGCATCGCCGAGCTCGCCAGCGAAGCCGGCCTGCTGTTCGAAGGCGAACATCGTGCGGCCGGCATGGTGTTCCTGCCGCACGACGGCGACGCAGCCTCGCGGTGCCGCGGCGTGTTCGGCGACCTCCTCGTTGCGGCCGGGGTACGCGTCGCCGGCTGGCGCGAGGTGCCGGTCGACATCGACGCCTGCGGCGCACTGGCGCGGGCATCGATGCCGCGTATCGAACAGGTGTTCGTGGACTGCAGCGGCATCGACGTGCGCGCCTTCGAGCGTGCGCTGTATCTGGCGCGTCGCCGCGCCGAAGTCGCATTGAGCGGGGTCGAGGACTTCTACGTGGTCGGGCTGACGCCCGGCCTGCTCGGCTACAAGGGCATGGTCCTGCCGGCCCATCTGCCCCGGCTGTTCCCGGACCTCGCGCGCGCCGACCTCACGGCGAAGACCGTGGTCTTCCACCAGCGCTTCTCGACCAACACCCTGCCGCGCTGGCGGCTGGCGCATCCCTTCCGGCGTCTGGCGCACAACGGCGAGATCAACAGCATCGAGGGCAACCGGCGCTGGGCGCAGGCGCGCCGCGGCGTGTGGGCATCACCGCTGCTCGACATCTCCGAGTTCGACGAGACCGTGACCATGCATGGCTCGGATTCGCAGACCCTCGACAACATGCTCGAGTGGATGCTGCTCGGCGGCATGGACCTGCTGCAGGCGATGCGCATTCTGATGCCGCCGGCCACGCAATCGCTGGAATACAAGGACGCCGACCTCGCCGCCTTCTACGAGTACTACGCGATCAACTCCGAGCCGTGGGACGGCCCGGCCGGCGTGGTGATGTGCGACGGCCGCCATGCCGCGTGCACGCTCGACCGCAACGGGCTGCGCCCGGCGCGCTGGACGCTGTCGAGCGACGGCATCTTCGTCATCGCATCGGAGGCCGGCGTCTGGGACGTCGCACCCGAGCGCGTGCAGGCCAAGGGCAAGCTCGGTCCCGGCGAGATGATCGCGATCGACCTGGCCGCCGGCACCCTGCTCGACAACGACGCGATCGACGCGGTCAACCGTGCCCGCGCGCCGTACAAGCAATGGCTCAAGGGCGGCATGCGCTACCTGCACACCGAACTGATCGACCCCGCGCTTGCTGCCGAGCCTTTCGCGCCCGACACCCTGCTGGCGTTCCAGAAGCTGTTCCAGCTCACGCGCGAGGAACAGGAGTCGGTGCTGCGGCCGCTGGCCGAGACCGAGCAGGAAGGCATCGGTTCGATGGGTGACGACGTGCCGATGGCCGCGATCAGCCAGCGCGTGCGCCCGCTCTACGACGTCTTCCGCCAGGCCTTCGCCCAGGTCACCAATCCCCCGATCGATCCGCTGCGCGAAGGCGCGGTCATGACCCTGTCCACGCAGATCGGCCGCGAGGGCAACATCTTCCTCGATCGGGCCGAAAACGTGCACCACGTGCTGCTGAACTCGCCGGTGCTGTCGCAGCGCAAGCTGCGCGAACTGCTGGCGCTGCCGCGCTTCGCCGACGCGAACCGGCTGCTGCATCTCTACTTCGATGCCGACACCGAGACGCTCGAATCGGCCCTGCACCGGCTGTGTGCCGAGGCCGAGGCGGCAACACGCGCGGGCGTGGAAATCCTGCTGCTCAGCGACCGCTACCCCAGGCGCGGCTCGGTGCCGGTGCATGCACTGCTGGCGACCGGTGCGATCCACCTCCACCTGGTGCGCGCGGGCCTGCGCTGCGACGTGAACCTGCTGATCGAGACCGGCACCGCACGCGATCCGCACCACTTCGCCTGCCTGATCGGTTTCGGCGCGACGGCGGTCTATCCTTATCTCGCGTTCCAGACCCTGCACGCGCTCGGCCGTCGCGGCGTGCTGGCGACGAAGGTCGGCAACGAGGCGTTGCAGCTCGGCCGCAGCTACCGCCGCGGCATCCGCAAGGGCCTGCTGAAGATCATGTCGAAGATGGGCATCGGCAGCATTGCCAGCTACCGCGGCGCGCAGCTGTTCGAGATCGTCGGCCTGGCGCCCGAGGTCGTGGCGCTGTGCTTCGAGGGCACGCCCTCGCGCATCGGCGGCGCCGGCTTCGCGCGCCTGGAAGCCGATGCACGCCACCTCGCCCAGCAGGGCTGGGACGACACCGCCCTGCCCGAGCCGGGCGGGCTGCTGCACTACGTGCACGGCGGCGAGTACCACCAGTTCAATCCGGACGTGGTGACCTCGCTGCAGCGCGCGGTGCTGACCGGTGATCGCGCCGACTGGAAGCGTTACTCGGAGTTCGTCGACACGCGCGCCCCGGCCGCGCTGCGCGACCTGCTGCGCCCGAAGGCCGCGGCTGCACCGGTCCCGCTGGACGAGGTGGAACCGGTGTCGGCGATCGTGCGCCGCTTCGACTCGGCGGCGATGAGCCTGGGCGCCCTGTCGCCCGAGGCGCACGAGGCGCTGGCGATCGCGATGAACCGGCTGGGCGGCCGCAGCAATTCCGGCGAAGGCGGCGAGGACCCCGAGCGCTACGGATCCGAGCGTCGCAGCAAGATCAAGCAGATCGCCTCGGGCCGTTTCGGCGTCACGCCGGAATACCTGATCAATGCCGAAGTACTGCAGATCAAGATTGCCCAGGGTGCCAAACCCGGCGAGGGCGGCCAGCTGCCGGGCAGCAAGGTCAATCCGCTGATCGCGCGCCTGCGCTATGCCAAGCCCGGCATCGGCCTGATCTCGCCGCCGCCGCATCACGACATCTATTCGATCGAGGATCTTGCGCAGCTGATCTTCGATCTGCGCCAGGTCAATCCCGATGCGCTGATCTCGGTGAAGCTGGTCAGCCATGCGGGGGTCGGCACGATCGCCGCCGGCGTGGTCAAGGCGGGCGCGGATCTGATCACGATCTCCGGGCACGACGGCGGCACCGGCGCGAGCCCGCTGGGCTCGATCCGCTACGCCGGCGCGCCCTGGGAACTGGGCCTGTCGGAAGCGCGCCAGGCGCTGCAGTTCAACGACATGCGCGGGCAGGTGCTGCTGCAGACCGACGGCGGCCTGAAGACCGGTCTCGACGTCATCAAGGCCGCGCTGCTCGGCGCCGACACCTTCGGCTTCGGCACCACGCCGATGATCGCGCTGGGCTGCAAGTACCTGCGCATCTGCCATCTCAACAATTGCGCCACCGGCGTGGCCACCCAGGACGAGCGCCTGCGTGCGCATCACTACAAGGGCTTGCCCGAGCGCGTGGAAACGTTCTTCCGCAACGTCGCCGAAGACGTGCGCGAGCATCTGGCCGCGCTTGGCGCGCGCTCGCTGGGCGAGATCACCGGCCGCACCGATCTGCTGGAACAACACCTGCGCCACACGCGCGAGGCGGTCGACATCGACCTGTCGATGCTGCTGCGCAGCGATCCGGACAAGCCGCTTTCGTACTGCGGCACGCCGGCGTTGCAGGCACCACCCGACGGCCTGGCCGCGGCGCTCGATGCGAATGTGTCGAAGATGATCGAACGCGGCGACGGTGGCGCATTCGATTCGAGCATCCGCAACACCGACCGCAGCATCGGCACGCGCCTGTCCGGGCTGATCGCGCGGCATCACGGCAACACCGGCATGAGCGGCTCGCCGGTCACGCTGATGCTGCGCGGCACCGCTGGCCAGAGCCTCGGCGCATTCAATGCCGGCGGCCTGCACATCGATCTGGAAGGCGAGGCCAACGACTACGTGGGCAAGGGCATGGCCGGCGGGCGCATCGTGCTGCGCCCGCCCACGGGCAGCGTGTTCGAATCGCGCGATACCCCGATCCTCGGCAACACCTGCCTCTATGGCGCCACCGGCGGCGAGCTGTATGCCGCCGGCCGCGCGGGCGAACGCTTCGGCGTGCGCAACTCCGGCGCGGTCGCGGTCATCGAAGGCGCCGGCGACCACTGCTGCGAGTACATGACCGGCGGCGCCGTCGCGGTGCTCGGCCGCATCGGCCTGAACTTCGGCGCCGGCTTCACCGGCGGCATCGCCTACGTGCTCGATCTCGATCGTGATTTCGTCGACCGTTACAACCACGAACTCATCGACATCCTGCGCGTTACGCCCGAAGCGTTCGACAACTACCGTTCGCACCTGCGCGATCTGATCGAAACCCATGCACGTCTGACCGGCAGCGCGTGGAGCGGCCGCATCCTCGAGGAGTTCCGCGATTTCGTCGGCAAGTTCTGGCTGGTCAAGCCCAAGGCCGCGAGTCTGGAAGCGCTGGCCGAAGACCTGCGGCGGGCGGCGTGATGTCCGCGCGATTCGCCCTCGCCCTGTCCGCTGGCGCCGGCTGTCGTGGCGTGCACACCGTGCCGGCGATGTCCACACCCTTCGCCGCGCGCATCTGCCGGGCGTTTGATGTGCCCACCGGCGCGGCGCGCGTGCAGGAGTCCGATCGATGACCAAGCGCGACGTCTTCCGCTTCCTCAACGAACCCCGCGAGATGCCGGCCAAGCTGCCACTGGCCTTGCGCACCGAGGGCGACTGGAACGAACTCTACGGGCGGTTCGAGGACCGCCAGGCCGCACACCAGGCCGACCGCTGCCTGGACTGCGGGATTCCGTACTGCGAAGCCAAGTGCCCGGTACACAACTACATACCCAACTGGCTCAGGCTGGTGCAGGAAGGCCGCGTGCTGGAAGCGGCGGTGCTGGTCCACGAAACCAATCCCCTGCCCGAGATGTGCGGCCGCGTCTGTCCGCAGGACCGGTTGTGCGAAGGCGCCTGCACGCTCGAGGACGGCTTCGGCGCGGTGACCATCGGCGCGGTCGAGAAGTACATCGTCGACTCCGCGTTCGCACAGGGCTGGCGGCCCGACCTGTCGAAGGTCGTCGCGACCGGGCGGCGCGTGGCCGTGATCGGCGCCGGGCCCGCCGGCCTGGCCTGCGCGGATCGCCTGGTACGCGCCGGCATCGGCGCGGTGGTGTTCGACCGCTACGAGCAGGTCGGCGGCCTGCTGCAGTTCGGCATACCGAACTTCAAGCTCGACAAATCGGTGATCGCGACGCGGCGCGCGGTGCTGGAGGGCATGGGCATCGAGTTCCGCCTGGGCGTGGAGGTGGGCCGCGATATCGGCATGGATGCACTGCTCGCGGAGTTCGACGCGGTTTTCATCGGCACCGGCGCCTACCGCTACACCGATGGCGGACTGCCAGGCCAGGACCTGCCCGGCGTGCTGCCGGCGCTGCCGTTCCTGGTGAACAACGGCCGCATCGTCACCGGGGGGGATACCTGGGGCCGCCCGGTCGCGGGCTGGGAAACCACGCTGGCGCTGCCGGACCTGCGGGGCAAGCGCGTGGTCGTGCTCGGCGGCGGCGACACCGGCATGGACTGCGTGCGCTCCGCCGTGCGCCTGCGCGCGGCCAGCGTGACCTGCGCCTACCGCCGCGACGAGGCCAACATGCCGGGCTCGGCGCGCGAGGTCGCCAACGCGCGCGAGGAAGGCGTGCGTTTCCTGTTCAACCGCCAGCCGCTGGAGATCGTGCCGGATACGGCCGGCAGGGCCGCCGGCGTGCGCGTGGTCGAAACCCGGCTGGGCGAACCCGATGCCGATGGCCGCCGCAGCGCGGTGCCGATCGATGGCACCGGATCCCTGCTCGAGGCCGACGTCGTGATCATCGCGTTCGGTTTCTCGCC
Source organism: Luteimonas sp. 100069 (assembly GCF_003813845.1). Classification (NCBI taxonomy): domain Bacteria; kingdom Pseudomonadati; phylum Pseudomonadota; class Gammaproteobacteria; order Lysobacterales; family Lysobacteraceae; genus Luteimonas; species Luteimonas sp. 100069. The sequence goes on along the minus strand of NZ_RPFN01000001.1, from coordinate 261,145 downwards.
GCAGGTGCCCGACTGGCTCGACGGGCACGTCGAGTCGCCCGGCAACGGCCGCATCGGCGTTGGCGGCGAGCGTCGCCTGCCCTACCAGACCGCCCACCCGAAACTGTTCGCCGGCGGCGACGCGGTACGTGGCGCGGATCTCGTGGTCACCGCGGTCCAGGAAGGCCGCGACGCCGCGGCCAGCATCGCGCGGATGTTGCGGAAGGCCGCGCGCCCGGCCAGCGCGGCGCTCGACGCCATCTGACGCGTCGCATGGTCGCCCTGGCGCTCGGGCAGCGCGGGGTAGCGGCCCGCCGGGACCAATCGTGGCCTGGGCCAGGCACCCCGCGCAGAAGGCCGGACCTCCCCCGCATCGCAACACCGCAGGCGTAGCGACGGGCGCGCTGACGGCTCGCGCATCGGCTACCCCAAGGTCCGGGCCCCCGCCCCCCCTCGCGCTGAACCGGAGCGTCGCCATGTCCTGCGGGACTTGTGCGGGGCGCTGGAGCTTGCATGATGTCCCCATGCGCCAATCCCTCCGCCCGCTCATTGCCTCCGCGTGCCTGCTGCTGTCGGCCGTGCCGGCGATGGCGCAGTCAACGGGCCAGGTCACGGTCTATCGCTGCACCGATGCCGGGGGAAACGTGACCATCGGCGATTCGCCGTGCGCCCGCGGGCAGACGCAGGAGATCCGCAACATGCTGCGCCCGGTCGACGGCGCGCCCCCGCCCGCGCGTCCCGCGGGACCGACCGCGCCTGTCGTCGATGCGCCGGCGCCGCAGGTCATCGTCATGCGGCCGCCGCAGCCGATGTACCGCTGCGTGCGGCCCGACGGCAGCCGCTACACCAGCGATTCGTCGGAAGGCAATCCGCGCTGGGTGCCGCTGTGGACGATGGGCTATGGACCCCCGGTACGGCACGGACCCTCCACGCGCGTGGGCGTCGAGGTGGGCGACGGCAAGGGCCGCCTGGAGATCGACAGCCGTCCCGGCCACCGCCCCGGCCCCCCTCCGATGCCGCGCGGCGGCTACTACGGCGCCGGCACCTGGATCCGCGATGACTGTCGGCCGATGCCGCAGGGCGAGGTCTGTGGCCTGCTGAGCGACCGCCGCGAGGAAATCCGCCGTCGTTTCTTCAATGCGCAGCCGACCGAGCGTGCCGAGCTCACCCGCGAGGAACGCACGATCAACGCGCGTCTGGCGCAGGACTGCGACCGTTGATGCGGCGCGTCCTGCTGCTCGCCGGGTTCGCGTGCGCCGTGTCGGCGGCAGGCCGTGTCGACGCAGAGACCACGGTGATCTATCGCTGCACCGATGCGGCCGGCGCGGTGACGTTCCAGAACGGCACGCCCTGCCCCGCGGGCCAGACCCAGCAGCGTCGCGTGGTCGAGATGGCGACATCGATGCCGACCTACGTCGCCCCGCCCACCGCTCCCCCGGCACCGCCGCGGGTACCCTTGATCTCGACCCTGCAGGCGCCGGCAACCGAACGGGCCAGCACCGACGAGCCGCCGCCCCCGCCCCCCGCCCTGTACACCTGTCGCGTCCACGACAACACCACCTACTGGCGTGAGGACGACACGCCGCCATTGCGTTGCCGGCCGTTGCCGACCGTCGGCATCGGCGGGCTGCCCGGCATGGGCGCAGGCCAGGCCTGCGAGCAGGTGGCCGATGTCTGCACGGCAGTGCCCGAGGCGGCGCTGTGCAGCAGCTGGGAGACGCGGGTGCGCGAAGCCGAGTTCCGCTGGCGCTTCGCGCAGGCCCGCGAGCAGCCGCCGCTGCGCCTGGAGTACGAACAGCTGTTCTCGACCTGGCGCGACAGCAGCTGCGGCCCGGGCGCCGGTGTCGCGCCCGCGGCCGGCTAGAGCCAACGCGGTACGGTCGCCCGGTCGGCGTCGTACTCGGATCCGAAGCAGGCGCAGGCGCGCCTCCTCGAACGGGATGATCGCGTGCTGCAGGGCCAGCACCGGCAGCGGCAGCACGGCCAGCGCCCACGGCAGATCCAGCATCAGCGCCAGACCGACGTAGGTGAGCGGCCTGGACCAGGTAGATCGGGGTGGGCGCCAGCGGAACGGGGCCGCGCAGGATCGGCCGCGCCGACGTGCGGGGGAATGATCGTGGTCCGGCGCCACGCGAACGGCGCGAGCGCCCACACGACCAGCACCAGACCGGCGTCGGCCAGCAGCGCGCCGGCCAGATGCAGCGCAGCGCCGATGCCTTCCGGCGCCAGCAGCAGGCCGAACGCGTACTGCAACGCGGCGCCTGCGGCGAAGGCCAGCACAAACTGAACCGGCGAGCCGGCCGTGGCGCCCCTCCACCTCCGCCACCGCGTCGGCGCAGGCGTCGACGTGCTGCGCACCGGCCATGGCGCACGCGGGGCGATGTCCAGCGGCTCAGAAGCCGTGGCGCAGGAAGCCCCCGTCGACCGCGATGCATTCGCCGGTGATGTAGCTGGCGGCCGGCAGGCACAGGAACGCCACTGCGGCAGCGACCTCTTCCGGCTCTCCGATCCGGCCCATCGGGGTACGCATCAGCACTTCGTCGAGGTAGTCCGGGTCGGCCAGCGGTTCGGAGGTGCGCCGGGTACGGATGTACCAGGGCGCGACCGCGTTGACGCGCACGCCGTCCTCGGCCCATTCCACTGCCAGATTGCGGGTCATCTGCTGCAGCGCGGCCTTGCTCATGCCGTAGGCGACGCCGGTGCGCACGTGGGTCATGCCCGACACGCTGCCGACGTTGACCACGCTCGAGGTCGCATGCTGGATCAGCAGCGGATGCGCATAGCGGGTGAGTTCGAAGGCACTGAACACGTTGACCTCGAAGATCTCGCGCCACTCGTCCTCGCTGTACTCGGTGGCCGCCCGCGAGATGTTGCCGCCGGCGTTGTTGACCAGGATATTGAGGCCATCACCCTGGTCCTCCACCCAGTCGAGGATCTCGCGCCGCTGGTCCTCGTCGACGACATCGGCGATCAGCGCGCGCACATCGGCGCCGGGAAACTCCTCGACCAGATCGTCGCGGGTGGATTCCAATGCATCGCCGTTCCGGCCGACGATCAGGACCGTCGCGCCGAAGCCTGCGAGCTCGCGGGCGATCGCGCGCCCGATGCCGGCGCTGCCGCCGGTAACCAGAGCCAGTTGCCCATCCAGGCGCCAGCGGTGCGGATCCATCGACAAGTCCCCGATCTGTGTCGGCGTTAGGATAGCGCCGAGCCTCCCCCGCAGGAGTACCGCATGTCGATGCCACGTTCGCCCGCAGCCGCTTCGCGTCTTTCGCATGCCGTGATCGCGGCCGCCCTTCTCTCGACCACCGCGGCCTGCACGCCGCCGCCCGATTCGCCGACCGAGAAGCCGACGGAGCCGCAAGCCGCGCAGCTGCGCGATGCGGTTCGCGCGCCGCTCGAGGCCGCGCAGAAGACCCGGCAGTCGGTCGATGCCGACGCGCAGCGCACGCGCGAGGCGATCGAGGCTGCCGGCGGCTGAGCCGCCGCCGGCGCGCCGGCTCACCAGTCGGTGGGTTTGTAGTCCTTGAGGAACTGGCCCCAGACGTGGGTGCCGGTATTGATGCCGTCGATGATCGGATCGACGATGCGCGCCGCGCCATCGACGATGTCGAGCGGTGGATGGAAGCGTTCCTCGACGATCTTGCGCTCGGCGATCTCCACCGGATCCTCGTCGGTGACCCAGCCGGTGTCGACGGCGTTCATGTGGATGCCGTCGCCGTGGTAATCCGCGGCCGAGGTCCGCGTCATCATGTTGAGCGCGGCCTTGGCCATGTTGGTATGCGGGTGCTTGGTGGTCTTGAAGTTGCGATAGAACTGCCCCTCCACCGCGGACACGTTGACGATGTGCTTGTCCCGGCGCGGTGCTTCACCCTCGGGCGTGCGCAGCATCAGCGTCTTCAGGCGCGCGTTGAGGATGAAGGGCGCAACCGCGTTGACCAGCTGGGTCTCCAGCAGCTCGACCGCCGGCACTTCGTCCATCTGCAGGCGCCAGGAATTGCGGCCACGCAGGTCGACCTGCTGCAGGTCCTTGTCGACGCGTCCTTCCGGGAACAGATGCGCCTGTCCGACCAGTTCGTCGGCGAGCAGTGGCACCTGCGACAGTTCCGCCGCGCGCGCCAGGCCCGCGCGGCTGGTGTCGCCGGCCACCAGCGACTGGCTTCCACCGGGCAGCAGATCCGCCGCGCGCAGCCCCTCGTAACCGCCGACGAGCCTGCGGACGTGTTCGGGCAGCGTCTCGATCGCGGCGGTCTCGCCGGCCATCATGTGCGCATAGAACGCCGGCGGGCGGCGCACGGTCTGGCAGGCATTGTTGATGATGAAATCGAGCCGGTCGCGGGTGGCGACGAGTTCGGCGCAGAAGGCCTCCACGCTCGGCGTATGGCGCAGGTCGAGGCCGAACACTTCCAGCCGGTGGCCCCATTGCTCGAAGTCCGGCTCCTGCGCGTAGCGCTGGGCGGAGTCGCGCGGGAAGCGCGTGGTGACGATCAGCGAGCAGCCCGCGCGCAGCAGCTTGAGACCCGCCTGGTAGCCGATCTTGACCCGGCCGCCGGTCAGCAGCGCGACGCGCCCGGTGAGATCGGCGGTCTCGGTGCGCTTGAGGAAGTTCAGTTCCGCGCAGGTCGGGCACAGCTGGTCGTAGAAATGATGGATCTGCGTGTACTTCTGCTTGCAGACGTAGCAGTGCAGCAGTTCCGGCGATTCGGCATAGGCAAGCGGCTCGCTCGCGCAGTTGCGCGGATCGTGCTGGCCCGGCGGCTGCGGCGGGAAATAGTTGGGCGTGGTGAATACCGGTTTGCGACGCAGCGTGCGGATGCCGGTCCGGTCGAGGAGTTCCTCGGTGCGGCGCACCTTCTCCCGGTTCGCTTCGCGCAGGGCTTCCTTGGCCTGCTTGCGGCGCGCGCGCGGCTCGGGATGGTGCACGACCGCGACGGCCTGCAGCAGACGGATCCGGTCGGCTTCGGGCAAGGCGTCGAGCACGCTGCGGTCGTCGCGGATCGCCTCGAGCAGTTCGAGCGCGACGCGGGCGCGCTGCGGCAGGGAGTCGTCGGCATCGGATGCCGGGAGCGGGGCGGAGATCGGATTCAAGAGAGTGTCCAGGAGCGTGCACGACAGCCGCAGCGTGGCGCGCCGGGGTCGAACGGGTCAAAAGCGTGCGGTGCAGCAGCCGGGCGGCCGTCGCGGGCATGGTGTGGTCGCGGGGGTGCGAAGCGCCTGCCCGGTGACCGCGCAGCAGGTCCGGTGGACCTGCGACCGGGCCATTTTCGCCGATCGGCGGGGGCTGTGCCATCGGCCGGTGGTGCGCCAGGCGAGGCCGGAGCCGAAAGCGCGCGATCAGGCGCCAGCGCAGGAGACGCTTGGACCGTCATCCGGAGGCGCCGGCACGCCCGTCGAAGGCGGGGCGGCGCCGATGGTCCGGCTAGGCCGAGCGCAGCACGCTCCGGCAGCTGGAGTGCGCCGCGCCGACGATCGCAAGCCGGCCGCGCAGAGCGTTCAGGCAGCCCGGGCAAGGGCGTACTCAGGCTTGAGGGTGACCGGTCGCGGCGGACGGGTCGACATTCGCGGGCCGGCTGGCAGCCGCCTCCCGGACTACCTGGACACCTGCCGGGGCGTCCGCCCGTCCGGCACGTGCGCGCCAGCGGGCGTCGCACGCGCACCCGGACGGTTACACCCGGCGCGGTCTTCTCAGCGCGCCACCGGACGGTAGACGATGAAGATCACCAGTTCCTCGTCGCCGAGCTGCTCGAGCGCATGACGATCGCCGTTGCGGGTGAGGATCGCATCACCCGGCCCGACCTCGCGCACGGTGTCGTTGAGCGTCAGCCGGCCACGCCCCGACAGCACGTAGTAGATCTCGTCCTTGTCGTTGACGTGGTCGCCGATGGTTGCGCCGGGGTGGAAGGCGCGCTTGCGGAAGACCAGGTCGAAACCGGTGGCATCGCTGAAGAACGGATAGGCGGTGGTCGTGCCCAAACCGTCGTGGGGGCCGGGCTGCTCGATCGCGATGTCGCGTTCGTTGACGACCACCGAGGGCGAGACTGGCGTCGCGGGCGGCGCTGGCAGCGCATGACAGTCGGCCGCGGTCACCGCCTTGACCGGCGCGGCCGCATCGATCCCGCGCCATCCGGCCGCAACGAGGCAGGCCACGGCGTCTGCGCCGGCCTCGCTGAAATGGGTGCCGTCGGACTTGCCCTGCCCGGGCACGAACATGAAGAAGGGCTTGGCATCCTGTTCGCCGTGGTGGCGGATCCAGGCGCTGGAACTGCGGTCGAGATCGATCAGGGGCACCTTCTCGCGCGCAGCCAGTGCCTGCATCGCGAGCGTGTAGCGGCCATGGGTATCGAGCAGCGAACGGAAGTCGTAGAGCATCCGCGCCGCGGGCGTGATGAGCACGGGCGTGGCGCCACGGCTGCGCGCGGTGTCCACATAGCGCTGCAGCAACCGCGGATAGTCGGAATCTGGATCGGTGTAGCGGCTGGCGTCTTCGCGCTTGGCGTCGTTGTGGCCGAACTGGATCAGCAGGACGTCACCCGCCCGCAGCTCGGCGGCGATGGCATCGAGCCGGCCTTCGTCGATGAAGCTGCGCGTGCTGCGCCCGCCTACCGCATGGTTGCGGACCTCCCAGCCACCGGTCGTCCAGGCTTGCAGTTTCTGGCCCCAGCCGGCCTGCGGCGCACGTTCCGGGCCATAGGCGGCGGCGGTGGAATCGCCGGCGATGAAGATGCGGTGGGTGACGGGCGCCGCGGCGGACGCACTTGCCGCAACGGTCAGCAGCATCAGCGACAGGAAACGGATCATCTTGGGCGGCACTCCGTCAAACCGGATCGAACCGCAGGCCGCCGCACGATGGCGGCGACCTGCAGCATGTTGCGATGTCGCGCGGCGCGTTACTTGCCGAGGACTTCCTTGACGTAAGCCACGATCGCCTCGTCCTTGGCGTTGTCGAAGAACGCCTTCTGGAAGCGCTCGCCGCCGACGGCCTGCTTCACCAGCTCCTGGTCGATCGCCTTCAGGCCTTCGACGAAATCCTTCGACGCGCCCTTCTTGACGTCCGCCAGGATGCCGGCGTTGGTCATCTGCGATTCCTTGCGCTCGGCCGGATAACCCTGGCCGCGCTCGCCGTCGAACGCCTTCTCGAAGATGTAGCGGATGTTGATTTCCGCGCCCCAGCCGTAGCCCTTGGCGAACGGCAATGCCAGCGCGTTGCCGTTGTTGACCTGCGCGAACAGGAACGCGTCGGTCGGCTCGATGCAGTAGCCGCAGTACACGCCCGGCCAGGCGTTGAGCGACATCATCGCGCCCTGGCCCGTGCCGCAGCCGGCGACGACGAAATCGACCGCCTTCGAGTTCAGCAGCAGCGCGGCGCAGATGCCCAGGTGGATGTAGGTCAGGCGGTGGTCGTTGTCGCCGTCCATGCCGACGTTGAAGACCGTGTGGCCCTTGTCAGCGGCGACCGTGTTGAGCTGCTCCAGCACGACCGGGTTCTTGGCGGCCTGGCTGAATTCCTGCATCAATGCGATTTTCATGGCGTGTCTCTCTTGCGTGTTCGAAGGGGGAAAGAACGACGGGCCCGCCGATGTGGCAGGCCGGTCGCAGAACGTGGGTGGATCAGCGCGCGAGCCAGCCGCCGTCGACCGGGATCACCGCACCGTTGACGTAGTCCGACGCGCGGCTGGCGAGGAACACCGCCGTGCCGCCGAGATCGGACGGCTCGCCCCAGCGCGCGGCCGGGATGCGGTCGAGGATCGCCTTGTTGCGGGCCTCGTCGGCGCGCAGCTGCGCGGTGTTGTCGGTGGCCATGTAGCCCGGCGCGATGGCGTTGATGTTGATGCCCTTGCCGGCCCACTCGTTGGCGAGCAGGCGCGTGATGCCGGCGATGCCCGACTTGCTGGCGGTGTAGGACGGCACGCGGATACCGCCCTGGAAGGACAGCATCGACGCGATGTTGATGATCTTGCCGCTGCCCTGGGCGATGAAGTGCCGGCCGATGGCCTGCGACAGGAAGAATGCGGACTTGATGTTGACGTTCATGACGTCATCCCAGTCCTGCTCGCTGAAATCGACCGCATCGGCGCGGCGGATCAGGCCTGCGTTGTTGACCAGGATGTCGACGCCACCGAGGCCATCGAGCGTCTCCTGCAGCAGGCGCGGCACCGGCTCGATGCTGGTCAGATTGGCCTCGATCGCCACGAAGCGGCGACCGAGTGCCTTGACCCTGGCTTCGGTTTCCGTGGGCGGGCTGATACCGGCCGCGGCGATGTCCGCGCCGGCCTGCGCCAGCGCCACTGCGATGCCCTGCCCCAGGCCGGTGTTTGCGCCGGTGACCAGCGCGACCTTGCCTTCGAGGCTGAACGGATTGCTCATTGATTGCTCCCTGTTGTGTGCGTGGGTGGCCGCGTGCGGCCGTTACTTGAGCTGGCAGATGTCCAGCACGTGCATGTCGGTGTAGTCGAGGTTCTCGCCGCCCATTGCCCAGATGAAGCAGTAGTTCGAGGTGCCTGCGCCCATGTGGATCGACCAGGGCGGCGAGACGACGGCCTCGTTGTTCTGCATGACCAGCAGGCGTTGTGCGTCGGGCTCGCCCATGAAGTGGTAGACGCGGTCGTTCTCTCCGAGATCGAAGTAGAAATAGACCTCGCTGCGCCGGTCGTGCAGATGCGGCGGCATCGTGTTCCAGACGCTGCCGGGCTTGAGGATCGTCAGGCCCAGCAACAGCTGCGAGGACTGGCAGGTGGCCGGCACGATGTACTGGTAGATCGTGCGCTCGTTGCTGGTTTCCAGTGCGCCACGCTCCAGCGGCACCGCGTCGGCGATCGAGATCTTCTTCGCCTCGAAGCGCGCATGCGCGGGGGCCGAGGCGAGATAGAACTGCGCCGGCACTGCGGCGTCGTTCGACGCGAACACGACCTCCGCGCTGCCCATCGGCACGTACAGCCCGTCCTTCGGCGCGAGCGCGAATTCCACCCCGTCGACGCGCACGGTACCGGCGCCCGCGCCCACGTTGACGACACCCAGCTCGCGGCGCTCAAGGAAGGGACGCCCGGCAGCGGAGGCCGGTTCGGTCTGCTGCGGCAGGGAAAGCGGCGCGGCAAGCGGGCAGGCACCACCGATGACGAAACGCTCGTAATGCGTATAGCTCAGGCGGATCGCATCGTCGGCGAACAGGCCGTCGAGCAGGTAGAGATCGCGCAACGCGTCGTTGTCGATGCCCTGCATGACCCCGGGGTGGGTCGCGTAGTAGGTCTTCCGGTACATGACGTCCTCCAGAGCGCCAGGAGGCGCCGGCCAATTCTACGATGTCCGGTAACCGGTGTCATACCGCGCCGCGGCATGGGTTCAGCCGGGCACCTGGTCGCTGACATCCAGCCGATGCGGTGCGCCCGACCCGCATCCCTCAATGCCGGGTCGGGCGCGGACGGATTCGTGCATGGCGCGCTTCACCCGCACGCAGCGCCGCGGCGGAAAGCCCGCGTGCAACACGCGGGCCTGCAACGCTAGCCCGGCGGCTGGCAGGAATCGCGCAGGATCAGGTGCGGCCGCACGCTGGCCAACGGCCGCAGATCGTCCTCGGGCTGGATCAGCATCGCCGCGGCGATGCGGCCGGTATCGCGCGTGTCGCGACGGACCGAGGTCAACGGTGGCCACAGGCGCGTCGCCAGCGGGCTGTCGTCGTAGCCGACGACCGACAGCTCGCGCGGCACGCTGATGCCTTCGCGCATGGCGACCCGATAGACACCGGCGGCCATCTCGTCATTGCCGCAGAAGACCGCCGTTGGACGCTTCTTGCCCGACAGCAGCTTCTCCGCCGCGGCCACGCCGGATTCGAAGGTGTAACCGGCCTCCACGATGCGGGACTTGGGCAGTTCGATGCCGCGCTTCTGCAGCGCCGAGAGAAAGCCCCCGGTCCGTTCGATGGACGAGCGGTAGTCGCGCGGGCCGGTAATCAGGCCGATGTCGCGATGGCCCAGCGACTGCAGATAATCGGCGACCTCGGCGGCGCCGTCGTGGTCATGGGTGACCACCATGCGCTCGGGCCTGTCCATCGACACCGCGGCGATGCGCACGTAGCGCATCCCGATCGAATCGAGCATCGCGGCCAGCGCCGGGTCCTCGGACACGCGTGGTACCAGCATCACGCCATGCAGCTTCTGCTGCTGGACGAATCGGCGCACGCCATCGACGTAATCCGGGCTGCGGCTGTCGCACGGATGCACCACCAGCTCGAAGCCCGAACCGCGCAGCGAATCCAGCGCGCCGTACTGCATGTTCACGATGAACTGCGCGGTCGGGTTGTCGTAGACCATGCCGATCAGGAACGAGCGCCGGAACGCCAGCCCGCGCGCGAGTGGATCAGGCGAGTAGCCCACCTCGCGCATCAGCGTCTCGACCTTCTCGCGCGTGTCCTGCCGCACCAGCGGCGAGTGGTTGATGATCCGCGAGACGGTCTTCTTGGACACCCCGGCGAGCCTGGCGATGTCGTTGATCGTCGCCGGCCGCTTCATCTCCACCGGAACCGTTGCCTTCGGGGTCTTCTTCGCTGCGGGCATCGGCCGTTCCGTCCATTGAGTTTTCGCGCAGCATCCATTCTAGCGGTACGGACCGGGCCGTCGAATGACGGCCCGGCCGTGCGGTGCGACCCTCAGTCGAGCGCGCGGTACTGGAAGTTTCGGAAGTGCACCTGGCCCTCGCCGGCCGCATAGATCGCGGGCTTCACCGCCAGGAACCGCCCGGCCACATTGTGGTGATAGCCGGAAATTTCCATCTGCACCGGATACTTGGTCCAGCTCTCGCCATCGGTGCTGGTGTGAATGGTGACGATGTGCTGATCGTTGCGGACACGCATCCACAGCTTGCCGCCCGTCGCGCTGGGCGCGATCTGGGTCGGGCGCTCTTCGCCATAGCGATGCATGATGAAACGCTCGCCGTTGCTGCCCACGCCGACGTAGAGCCTGTCGCTGTAGAACAGCAGCGCCCCGCCCTGCGCGCCCGGCTCGATCTCCATCTCCACCTGGAACTCGTAGGACTTGTCGCCGGCGATGACCGTCAGCGGCGAGCTGTCGCGCGGCTGCGTGCCCTTGCCCTGCAAGCTCAGGGTGCCGTCGCCGAACGACAGCCGTTCGTACTCGTTCGGCGTCGGGTTGTAGAACGACCACTGCGCGCCCAGCCGTCCGCTGCTGAAATCATCCGACAGCGCCATGCCGTGTTCGCCGACGGACTCGCCCGCCGGCTTGGCCAGCGGCTGGCCGAGGTCGCCGCCCTTGGCCACGAACCAGCCGGCGTCGGTCCATTCGATCGGCTCCAGCAGCGCCTGCCGGCCGAGCGTCCAGTACCCGTTCTCGTAGCCGTGATACATCATCCACCAGCGGTCGTCGGTGCCTTCGACAATCGTCGCGTGGCCTCGCGACCACCACGGCTCATCGCGGCTGACGGTCCGCACGATCGGATTGTGCGGCGAGTTCTCCCACGGTCCATGGATCGAACGCGAACGCGCAGTGATCACCATATGCCCGGTCGGCGGGCCGGCAGTGCCGCCGACGGCAGTGGTCATGTAGTACCAGCCGTCGCGGAAGTTGATCTTCGGCCCTTCCTGCGCGTAGGCCTCGACGTCCCATTCCGCGGGATACTGCCAGCCGTCGTAGACGTGCCTGGCTTCGCCCACGACGCTCAGGCCGTCGTCCGAGAGCTGCACGTAGGCGCCCCCGCTGAGGAACAGATAGCGCTTGCCGTCTTCGCCGACCGCGTGCCCGGGATCGATGTAGCGGCCAAGACCGATGTTGACTGGCTCGCTCCATGGCCCCCTGATGTCGTCGGCCCAGACCACATAGTTGCTGCGCTCGCTGCCCTCGGTACCGCCGGTCCGCGCCGGGAAGTAGATGAAGTACCGGCCATCGTGCTTGATGATGTCCGGCGCCCAGATCGAGCCGACGTTCTTCGTGATCGCGTGGCCCAGCGGCTGCCAGTTCACGAGATCGCGCGAATGCCACAGCGGCAGGCCCGGATATGCATCGAACGAGGACAGGGTCAGGTAGTAGTCTTCGCCGTCCTTGAGCACCGAGGGGTCGGGACGGTCGCCGGCGAAGACCGGATTGAGGAAGGTGCCGTCGCCGAGATCGGCCTTGCGCTGGTTCTCGATGCCGCGTGCCCAGGGCGACGCCTCCGAAGCACCCGCCGTCGCGCTGGCGGGGGTCGCTGCAACAGTACCGGCGGCATACGACAGGCCGGCCAGGCAGCAGGCAACGAGCAGGGGGGCACGCAACATTGATCGCGACATCAGCAACTCCGTAGGGGAAACATGCGGCTCACCTGTTAATGACACCGCTGGTCAACAGACCCTACCAGACAGGCCTGATTCCATCATTTTGCGATGCAGCAAGGCTTTTTACAGGCGCGACGTTACAGTCCCGGCAACGCCCGATTCGCAAATCGCACCAGAAATGACACCGATAGCCAACGTGCCGGAGCCGGGACTCGGCAGCGGGCGCATCGCGCGGGCTCCGGTCGTGGCGATGGGCGGCCTCCGCCGCAGACAACACGACGCGCAGGATCGGCGCGAGTTTGCGTTACGCTCGCGCCGAGCCGAGCCGGCACAACGGGCGGCAGCCGCATCACGAGAACCTGATCAACCCGTACCTGCGCCGCTGAACCTACGCCGCGCAATCACTTCGCAAGGGGAAGCAGCATGACGTCAAGACAGACGGGCGAGAACACCGGGCTGATCATCATGATCAGCTGTGTCGCCACGATCGGTGGATTCCTGTTCGGATTCGACAGTGGTGTCATCAACGGCACCGTCGACGGCCTGCAGCGGGCCTTCAATTCCGACTCCGTGGGCACGGGCTTCAACGTCGCCTCGATGCTGCTCGGCTGCGCGGTGGGTGCGTTCTTCGCCGGCCGGCTGGCCGACGTGTTCGGCCGGCGCGCGCTGCTGATCGCGGCCGCGGTGCTGTTCCTGGTGTCGGCATGGGGGTCGGGCATCGCCAACGGCTCTTTGGAGTTCGTGATCTACCGCGTCATCGGCGGCCTGGCGGTCGGCGCCGCCAGCGTGATGTCGCCGGCCTACATCAGCGAGGTCTCGTCGGCCCGCTATCGCGGACGCCTGGCCACGATGCAGCAGATCGCGATCATCGGCGGCCTGTTCGCGGCGTTCCTCAGCAACTACCTGCTGGCACGGGTGGCAGGTGGCTCGACAGCAGAGTTCTGGGCCGGCTACGAAGCCTGGCGCTGGATGTTCTGGATCGAGATCGCACCCGCCGCGCTGTTCCTGCTGGCGCTGTTCGCGATTCCCGAAAGTCCGCGCTTCCTCGTCGCCCGCGGGCGCATGGTCAAGGCCGAGCAGGTGCTCGTTCGCCTGTATGGCGAGATCGAGGGTCGCCGCAAGCTGGTGGAGATCCGCGAATCGCTGGCTGCCGACCTGCATCGGCCGAAGTTCTCCGATCTGATCTCCAAAGCCACGGGCCGGGTACGCCCGATCGTCTGGGTCGGCATCGGCCTGGCCGTGTTCCAGCAACTGGTCGGCATCAACGTGGTCTTCTATTACGGCGCCGTGCTGTGGCAGGCCGTCGGTTTCTCGGAGAACGATGCGCTGTTGATCAACGTGCTGTCCGGCGCGCTGAGTATTGGCGCCTGCATCGTGTCGCTGCTGCTGGTCGACCGCATCGGTCGCAAGCCGTTGCTGTGGATCGGCTCGCTCGGCATGGCGGTCACGCTGACCGGCGTCACGATCGCATTCGCCACCGGCACGCTCGGCGATGACGGTCGCCTGCTGCTGTCCGATTCGATGGGCATGCTGGCCCTGGTCGCCGCCAACCTCTACGTGATCTTCTTCAACATGTCCTGGGGCCCGGTGATGTGGGTGATGCTCGGCGAGATGTTCCCCAACCAGATCCGGGGCTCGGGTCTCGCGGTCGCCGGCCTGTTCCAGTGGGGCGCGAACTTCCTGATCACCTGGACCTTCCCGATGCTGCTCGCCGGGATCGGCCTTGCGGGCGCATACGGGCTCTATGCCTTCGCGGCGGCGCTGTCGGTGGTGTTCGTGCTGCGCTACGTCCACGAGACCCGCGGTCGCGAGCTCGAGGACATGGAAGGCTGATGCAGCTCGGCCTGGCCGCGAACCGGCGTCACCACGCCAACGGGGATGCCGCCCTGTTCCGCTGGCTGCACGCCAGCGGCGCGGGTTTGCGCGAACTCGGGGTGAGCCTGCACGCGGTCGGCCGCACCTTCGATGCGATCCACGAGCGCGGCGCGCTCGCCGGCTATGACGGCCTCCGGCGCTACCCGTATGGCCGCGAGGGCGGCCTGATGAAACTCGTCGCCGAAGTCGTCGGCATGGGTGAGGACCGCACGCTCGATGGCGCCATTTACTTCATCGATCCGGTTGATCCCTCCTCGATCTTCCCCGAGGCCGTCGCTCTCAAGCGCCAGTGTGTGATCCAGGGCAAGCCATTCCTCTCCACCGTCGCTTCGGCGCGCGACTGGGTGGAAAGCGAGCGCATCCATGCAGGCCTGGTACCGGATGCCGGCGCGGACGATCTGTACCGTTTCACCGGCCAGACGGTGGCCCTGATCGCACACGATGCGCTCAAGCCGCGCATGCTTGAATTCGCCGACCGACATTTCGACCTGCTGTCCCGCTTCGCCTCGCGCGTGGCCACCGGGACCACTGGCCTGCGTCTCAACGAACTCGCCTGGCGCCGCGGATGGCCGCAGGGTCAGGCCTGGACGCAGCGCTTCCAGAGCGGCCCGCTCGGCGGCGATGCGCAGATCGCCGACCTCGTGCTCGACGGCCGCTGCCAGCGCGCGGTGTTCTTCGAGGATCCGCACGTCGCGAGGCAGCACGAGGCCGACATCCAGCTTCTGGAGCGCGCCGTCACGACAGTGACCGACACCGTGGCGTGTCTGACGTCACCGGGAGTGGCCGATCGATGGGCGGTGGCGGCGACGCGGCGGGCGACGCTCAGCTGAGCCTTTGATGGCGCTCAGCGACGTCTGCGGTCTCGCCGAGACGAGCCCAGTAGTGTCGCAGTGATTCCGCTGCACGCTCGGTCGTGCCTTGTCTCGCCTTGGCTCCGCTGGGGGCTTGCTGTGGCTTTGCTCGGGCGTTGCTCTGGCTTGGCTTAGCTTGGCTCCCCCTTTGATTTCCATCAAGAGCTGAAGCCATAGCAGGAGCAGCAAGTTCAAAAGAAACGGCCCCGCGAGCGGGGCCGTTCGAAACACCACCCCCGACAGTGCCGTCAGGCCCGCAGCACCCCCGGCAGCCACAACGACAGACCCGGGAACAGCGCCACGATGAGCAGCACCACCAGACCTGCAATCCAGAACGGCCAGATGGTCCGCATGCTCTCGCCCACGGTGATCTTGCCGATCGCCGTGCCGATGAACAGCACCGAGCCCACCGGCGGCGTCACCAGTCCCAGGCCGCCAGCGAGTACCAGCACCAGGCCGAAGTGGATCGGATCGATGCCGTAGGCGCGGGCGACCGGCAGGAAGATGGGCGTGCAGATCAGGATCAGCGGCGCCAGGTCCATGAAGGTGCCCAGCAGCAGCAGGACCAGGATGATCATCAGCAGCACGGCGAGCTTGCTGTGCGCGAACGACTGCAGGAACTCGACCGCAGCCGACGGCACCTGAAGGTAGGCCAGCAGCCAGCCGAATACCGACGCCGTCGCGATCACGAACAGGATCACACCGGTGCTGCGCGCGGCATGGACGATGGTCGCGCGGAACTCGGCCAGGCGCAGCTGGCGGTAGAGGATCACGGTGACCAGCAGCGCATAGACCACCGCGATCGCCGCACTCTCCACCGCGGTGAAGATCCCCATGCGGATACCGACGAAGATCAGTGCGACGAGCCCGAGGCCCGGCAGCGCCGATACCAGGCGCAGCAGCACAGCGCGCCAGCCCGGGAAGATCTCCACGCCGTAGCCGCGATGACGCGCCACCAGATAGCCGGTGAACATCAGCACGACCGTCATCAGCAGCGCCGGCGCGATGCCCGCGGCGAACAGATCGGCAATCGACAGTCCGCCGCCAGCCGCTGCAGTGAACAGGATCAGGTTGTGCGAAGGCGGCACCAGCAGCGCGACCAGCGCCGCGGTGATGCTGACGTTGACCGCGAAGTCACGGTCGTAGCCGCGCTTGACCATCTGCGGAATCATCGTGCCGCCAACCGCCGATACGTCGGCGATTGCCGAACCCGACACACCGCCGAAGAACAGCGAAGACAGGATCGAAACCTGTCCCAGTCCGCCGCGCATGCGTCCGACCAGCGAGGACGCCAGCGAGATCAGCCGCTCCGAGATGCCGCCGCGCATCATGATTTCGCCGGCGAAGATGAAGAGCGGGATCGCGATCAGCGAGGCCGAGCCGATGCCGGCCGAGACCTGCTGGACCAGCACGATGGACGGCAGGTCGAGATAGAGCAGCGTCGCCAGCGCCGCAGCGGCAAGCGCGAAAGCGACCGGTACGCCGAGCACCAGCAGCAGGGCGAAGACGATGAACAGAATCGCGATTCCCATGTCAGCGGCCCTCCCCGGCCGACGGGGCGCGCAGCACGCCAACGAGTTGATTGAGTGCGAACACGACCATCAGCGCGCCACCGAGCGACAGCGGCAGGTAGTTGATGCTCTGCGGAAGCGATGCGCCGGCGGCCTTGATGTGCAGGCCGTCGAGCAGCAGCACCGCGCCCCAGTAGGCGACGACCGCGCCGATGGCGACGACCACGCCGGGGATCAGCAGATCCACGAGTTTCCGGATCGTCGGCCGCATGTGTTCCTGCAGCAGGAAGAAGCCGAAATGGCGGCGGGTATGCACGCCGGCCGCGGCGCCGAGGCTCATCGCGATGCTCAGCAGCAGCAACGTTACCGGCTCGGTCCAGCTTGGCGAGTCATTCATCACATAGCGGGCGAACACCTGCCAGCCCTGCACGATCACCAGCCCGAACAGGGCGGTGGCGGCAATGGCGATGACGGCGTCGGCCAGGCGGTCGAGCGCACTCTTGGCGGCCTCGTCAGGCGCGAGGATCGTGTCTTCGGACATCGTGGATTCCCGTGTCGGATTCAGTCGGATCAGGCGAGGTCGCGGATGCGACGGTAGAGGGTCTGGAGTTCCGGCTGCCGGAGGTAGCGATCACGGATCGGCTGCGCCGCGCTGCGGAAGGCGTCCATGTCGACCTCGTTCAACTCGATACCGTACTCGGCGACCTGCTGGCGCGCGGCGCCTTCGGACTCGTCCCACAAGCGCCGCATCTGCGAAACCGACGCGCGCGCGGTGTCGATCAGCAGGTCGCGGTCGGAGGGACGCAGTGCATCGAGCGAGCGCCGCGAGATCAGCAGGATGTCGGGCGCATAGGAGTGCTCGCTCTGCGACCAGTAACGCGCGGCCTCGAAATGACGGCTGGAATGGAAGCTGCGCATGTTGTTCTCGGCGCCGTCGATCATGTGCGTCTCCATGCCGGAGAACGTGTCGCCCAGCGACATCGGCGTGGGATTCGCGCCGAGCAGGCGAACCAGTTCGATGAACATGTCCGACGAGGCGACGCGCAGCTTCAGCCCTTGCAGGTCCTTCGGGGTGACGATCGGATGGCGGGTGTTGTAGAAGCAGCGCGCGCCGCTGTCGTAGACCGCGAGACCGACGAGATCACGGGAGCCGAAGCCATCGAGCACGGTCTGCGCCACGCCGCTGTCGAGCGCGTGGCGCATGTGCGCGACGGAATCGAACGCATAGGGCAGGCACAGCGCGGTGGTCAACGGAAACGCGTTGTTGAGCGCGCCCGAATACACCCGGGTCATGTCGATCGCGCCGAAGCGCGCCATGTCGATCGCTTCCGCTTCGCGGCCCAGCTGGCCCGAATGGTACTGCCGCAGCCGCACACGGCCGCCGGTCTCGCGTTCGAGCACCTCGCCGATCCAGCGCACGGCTTCGACGGTCGGATAGTTGGACACGTGCACATCGGTGGCGGTCAGCACCGTGGCCGCATCGTCGGCACGAAGTGCGCTCGGCAGAAGTGGCGCAGCACAGGCCGCGCCGAGTCCTGCGAGGAAGGCGCGGCGCGTCGTCATGCAGCACCAGTCCCGGCCGCGCCCGCGGCCTCGACGGTGGCAACGATCTCGCCATGCCCCTCGAACACCAGCCGTGCGCGCTGGCCCGGCAGGATGTCGTGGATGCCGGTGGCATTTCCGGTCGCGATCAGTTCGCCGCGCTTGAGCGGGCGGCCGCGTCGCGCCGAGCGCGACAGTGCGAACGCGAACGCCTGCCGCAGTCCACCGGGCAGGGTGGTCGCACCGCCGGTGCCGACGACGACATCATCGATACGGCTCTCGACGCGCAGGGCGGCGTCGTCGAGCCGGGTCCACTGCGGAATCTCCGCGCCGACCACCAGACCGTTGTTGTTGCCGAAATCGGAAACCACCACCAGCGGGCCGAGCTGGTTGATCGTGGCCAGCGGACTGCTGGCGACTTCCAGCCCGACGAACAGTGTCGCCGGCAGGGCCGCGGCCTCTTCGGGTGTCCACTCGGCCTTGTCGGCCGGCGCATCGGCGTCCAGGCGCAGCACATATTCCGCTTCGATCGCGCCGAAGCCGCCCGCGAAGACCGCGATACGCAGGTCGTCGCCGACCTGTTGCAGATTGCGGCGGAAGACCGGGCCCAGCAGGCGGTCGTCCCCGGAGGCATCGCGGCGCTCGGGGGCGATATATCCCACCTTCCAGCCGACGAGTTCGTCGCCCCATTCGGCGATCGCCGCGTCCTGCACACCGTAGGCATCGACAAGCGTTTCGGGAATCGTTCCGGGGAATTCTGCGAGCGCCTCACCTGCCCGCCGCGCGCGCAGGAATGCGTCGACGATGGGTCGTTTCGCGTCCGCGGATGCGTCCGGCGTGTCCGGACCCGCGATGGCCTTGTTCAACTCGGTCTCCTGGGTGTTGTTGCTGCGCCGCAGAACACGGGCGCCGATGATGTCTTGTATGGTAAACCGGTGTCATCTTCAATGTGCACTGCGGCAAAACGCAGGCCACGCAGCGGATGGAAGGCGGTAAATGGGGCGATTTTCAATAACGTTCGCGCGGTGCCTGATGCTGGCGCCGCTGCTTGCCGGCAGCGCCTGGGCGGCGACCCCGGCGCGGGAAGACACCGCGCCCATCCTGCGGCTGTGGCCGGCGACGTCGCAGGTCGCGCCGCGGATCACTGAACGCAGCGATGATCCCGCGATGCCCGACCGGATCATCGAGGATGTCCGCGACCCCTATCTCGTCGTCTACAGGCCCGCGCTCCCGAACGGCATCGCGCTGCTGGTGACACCGGGCGGCGGCTATGCCCGCATCGTGCTGGACAAGGAAGGCACGGCGCTCGTCCCGCAGTTCGTGGACGCGGCGGGCTTCACCCTGTTCGTGCTGCGCTATCGCCTGCCCGATGCCGTCCACCGCGAAGGCGCGGACGCGCCGCTGGTCGATGCCCAGCGCGCGATGCGCCTGATCCGGGCGCAGGCGGCCGACTACGGCATCGATCCGCAGCGCGTCGGCGTCATGGGTTTCTCGGCCGGCGGCCATGTCGCGGCGCGACTGGCGACGACCCCCGAGACCCTCTACCGCGTGACCGACGGCGCCGACGCGCAATCGGCGCGTCCGGACTTCGCCCTGCTGGTCTATCCGGTGAGCTCGATGCACGCGCCGCTCGCGCATGCCGGCTCCCGCGATCGGCTGCTGGCCGCCCGCGGCGGAAGCGCCGATCAGGCCGTGCTCGACCGCCTGTCTCCGGAACTGCAACTCGGACCCGGGACGCCGCCACTGTTCCTGCTGCATGCGCAGGACGACGACGTCGTGCCGGTGGGCAATGCCCTTGCCCTGCATGCGGCGGCGTTGCGTGCCGGCGTACCGGCCGCTTTGCACGTCTTTCCCCGCGGCGGGCATGGCTTCGGGACCCGCGGCGCAACCGGCGCCCTGGCCCGATGGCCACAGCTCGCCATCGACTGGATCCACGAACAGACCGCAGGCCCATGATGACCACAGCCCCGTTCGATCCCCGGCGCCGCCACTGGTTGCGCGTTGGCGCGGCCACTGCCGCCATCGCCGCCCTCCCCCTCGGGCTTGCCCGGGCGCAGCCACGCACCACCGTCGCGCGCACGCGCAGCGGGCAAATCGGTGGGCAGATCGAGGACGGCGTCCATGTGTTCCGCGGCGTCCCCTATGGCGCCGACACCGCGGCGCGCCGCTGGCAACCGGCACTGCGCGAGACGCGCTGGCGCGGCGTGCGCGATGCGCATGCATACGGACCGTCGGCGCCGCAACGTGGCGGCGAGGGTCCGGGCAGCGAGGACTGCCTGCGCGTAAATGTCTGGACCCCGGCCCTGCGCGACGGTGCGCGTCGCCCCATCCTGGTCTACATCCACGGCGGCGGGTTCACCACCGGCTCGGGCAGTGACCCGCTCTACGACGGCGGCGCGCTGTGCCGGCATGGCGACGTGGTCGTGGTCACACTGAATCATCGGCTCAATGCCTTCGGTTACCTGCACCTGCGCGACCTCGGAGATGCCTCGTTCGCGCACGCCGGCAATGTCGGCCAGCTCGATCTGATCCAGGCGCTGGAATGGGTGCACGCGCACGCGGACGAATTCGGCGGAGATGCCGGCAATGTCACCGTGTTCGGGCAATCCGGTGGCGGCGCGAAAATCGCCACGCTGATGGCGATGCCGGCCGCGCGCGGATTGTTCCACCGCGCCTGGACGATGAGTGGCCAGCAGGTCACCGCCGCCGGTCCACGTGCGGCGACGCAACGCGCCGAGCTCTTTCTCGGCGAGCTGGGCGTTGCACCGGGCGAACTCGAACGCCTGCGCACGCTCCCCATGCAGGCACTGCTCGACGCGCAACGCGTGCGCGACCCCTCGCGCGTCGAGAACAGTGCGCTGTACTTCGGGCCCGTGGTCGACACGGTCACCCTGCCGCGCCACCCATTCTGGCCCGATGCGCCGCCGCAGTCGGCCGACATCCCGATGGTGATCGGCAACACGCGCGACGAAACCCGCGCCTTCCTCGGCAACGATCCGGACAACTTCACACTGGACTGGGACGCGCTGCCGGCAAAGCTGCGCACGCAGCAGTTCGTCGATCTCGACCCGGCGGTGGTGATAGCCGAGTACCGGCGCCTGTATCCTGGCTACACGCCCTCGGAAGTGTTCTTCGCCGCGACCACCGCCGGCCGCTCCTGGCGCGGCGCGGTCGAGGAGCTCGAAGTGCGCGCCGCGCAGGGCCGCAACACCTGGGCCTACCAGCTGGACTGGCATCCGCGCACCGAAGAAGGCAGGCGCAGCCGGGCCTTCCACACCCTCGACATCCCGTTGGTGTTCGACACGGTGCAGCTGCCGTCGGCGCGCACCGGCAATGACGATGACGCACGACGCATGGCTGCGACGATGCGCGACGCGCTGCTGGCCTTCGCCCGCAGCGGCGATCCCAGCCATGCCGGAATGCCCGCATGGGCGCCGTATTCGATGGCCGCCCGCGAGACGATGGTGTTCGATACACCCTCGCGGCTCGAGCACGATCCCCGTGGCGGCGAACGCAGGCTCTACCAGCAGGCGCCCTTCCTGCAGCGCGGTACGCAGTGACTGCGGCGATGCGGTCCGGATGTCGGGTGCGCGCGTGCTTCCGACCGCGCGCCGGCGCCGCGTGCATCCCCACCCGTTTTTCCTCTGCCTGACCCCGGAGTCCGCCAATGCGTCGACCGCTCGTCCTTGCCCTCGCCGGCTGCCTGCTGGCGCCCCTGTCCGCCATCGCCGTCGACGACCCCATGCGTCCACCGGTCACACCGATCCGCGCCAGCAAGATCGTGCTCGTCGGCGATTCCACGACTGCGGTGCAGGGCGGATGGGGTGGCGCGTTCTGCGATCGCCACGTGGCTTCGTTCCTGGCCTGCACCAATCTCGCCCGCGGTGGCCGCAGTACCTACAACTACCGCGCCGAGGGCTCGTGGGACATCGCGCTGCACGAAATGCGCGCCGGGCCGTTCGAGGCGGTCTACGTGCTGGTGCAGTTCGGCCACAACGACCAGCCGGGCAAGCCGGGCCGCTCGACCGATCTGGCGAGCGAATATCCCGACAACCTGCGCCGCTATGTCGCCGAAATCCGCGCCGCCGGTGCGCAGCCGGTGCTGGTGACCCCGCTCACGCGTCGCCAGTTCGAGGACGGCCGCCTGCTCGACGATCTCGCGGCCTGGGCCGAAGCGACCCGCGCAGTCGCGCGTGAGCTCGACGTGCCGCTGGTCGACCTGCATGCGCGCAGCCGCGATCTGGTGCAGGGCATGGGTCCGGTGCTGGCGATGCGCACCGCGCAGCGTCCGGCCGCGCCCGAACAGGTCGTCGCCGCGCAGGCAGGAACGACGATCGGCGCACCTCCCCAGACTGCGCCTGCCGCGACTGTGGCGACTGCAGGCAGGCCTGCGCCGGCCGGCGCCCAGGACAACGCCACCACCGAGCCGATGGGACAGGCCAAGCTCGCCTTCGATTACACGCATCTCGGCCCGGAAGGCGCCGCACTGTTCGCGGCGATCGTCGCCGACGAGCTCGCGCAGCAGGTGCCGGCGCTGCGACGCAACCTGATTCCCTGAGCACCCCGCTCCACACGCGCTCCAGTTCGAGGACAGCACACGCATGGTCGATCACCAGCGCCGGGGCCTGATTGCGGCCGCCGCTTCCACCTTGTTGATGGCACATCTGCCGGCCCTGACCTTCGCGCAGTCGCGCGCGGCTGGCGTCCCGCGCACGCCGGACGAGGCGCTCAAGCTCTGGTATCGCGTGCCGGCACGACAGTGGGTCGACGCCCTGCCGCTGGGCAACGGCAGTTTCGGCGCGATGGTCTGGGGCGGCACGGCGCGTGAGCGCCTGCAGCTCAACGTGGACACGCTGTTCGCCGGACGCCCCTACGATGCGAACCCGGGCGATGCGCAGGACGCACTGGCCGAGGTCCGCCGCCTGATCTTCGACGGCCGTTATGCGGACGCGGAAGCGCTGACCCAGTCGAAACTGATGTCCGATCCGGTCCGGCAAATGCCTTACCAGGCGCTCGGCGATCTGTGGCTGGATCTCGACAACCTCGGGGCGATCCACCAGTACCGCCGCGAACTCGATCTCGACACCGCCACCGCAACCACGCGTTTCCGCGCCGGTGATGTGGGCTACACCCGCGAGATCTTCATCTCGCCGGTCGATCAGTGTCTTGTACTGCGCCTCACCGCCGACCGCGCCAGGGCGTTGACCGGCTGGCTCTCGGCGGCCAGCGAACAGGACAACGCGATCACGGTGGAAGACGGCGCGCTGGTGATGCGCGGCACCAACGGCGCCCGCTTCGGCATCGAGGGGGGCCTGCGCTTCACCCAGCGCAGCCGGGTGATCGCACGCGGAGGCCGCATCGAGGCGGTCGGCAACCGGGTGCGCTTCGCGGATGTCGACGAACTGCTGCTGATCGGCGCCGCCGCGACGAGCTATGTGCGCCATGACGATGTCAGTGGCGATCCGGACCGGATCACGGCCGAGCGCGTGGCAGCGGCAACCGCGAAGGGCTGGGACGCGTTGCGGACCACACACCTCGACGCACATCAGCGTCTGTTCCGGCGCGTGCATCTCGATCTGGGCACCACCGAATTCGCGGCACGTTCGACGGACATCCGCATCGATCGCTTCGCCGGCCAGGACGATCCCGCGCTCGCCGCGCTGTACTTCCAGTTTGGCCGCTACCTGCTGATCTCGAGTTCGCAGCCCGGCTCGCAGCCGGCGAACCTGCAGGGCATCTGGAACGACCTGCTCGACCCGCCGTGGTCGAGCAAGTGGACCCTCAACATCAACACCCAGATGAACTACTGGCCAGCGGAGATGACGGCGCTGGCCGAGCTTGTCGAGCCGCTGCAGCGGATGATCGAAGACCTGTCGGTCACCGGCGCGGAAACGGCGCGGCGCATGTACGGTGCGCCCGGCTGGGTGGTCCACCACAACACCGATCTGTGGCGGCAGACCAGCATCATCGACGGCGCCCGCTTCGGTACCTGGCCGATGGGCGGCGCCTGGCTGCTGATGCATTTGTGGGACCACTGGGACTACGGCCGCGACCTGGACTACCTGCGCAGCGTCTGGCCGTTGTTCCGCGGCGCTGCCGAGTTCTTTGTCGCCACGCTGCAGGAGGATCCCGCGACCGGCGAACTGGTCACCAATCCATCGACGTCGCCCGAGAACCGCCACCCCTTCGGCTCGAGCCTGTGCGCAGGTCCGGCAATGGATTCGCAGCTGCTGCGCGACCTGTTCGACTGCTGCATCGAGGCGACCGCGTTGCTGGAGACCGACGCCGGTTTCGCCGAACAATTGCGCGCCACCCGCGATCGCCTGCCGCCGGATCGCATCGGCAAGGCCGGGCAGTTGCAGGAGTGGCGCGAGGACTGGGACATGGACGCGCCCGAGCTCCACCACCGCCACGTCTCGCATCTGTATGCGCTGCATCCATCGAGCCAGATCAACATGCGTGACACACCGGCGCTCGCGGCCGCGGCGCGAAAGTCGCTGGAGATCCGCGGCGACGATGCGACGGGCTGGGGCATCGGCTGGCGCTTGAACCTGTGGGCGCGCCTGCGCGACGGCGAACACGCCTACAAGATCCTCGAGATGCTGCTCAGCCCGGAGCGCACGTATCCCAACCTGTTCGACGCGCATCCGCCGTTCCAGATCGACGGCAATTTCGGTGGCACGGCCGGTATCACCGAAATGCTGATGCAGAGCTGGGGGGGCACGATCTTCCTGCTCCCTGCGCTGCCGCAGCGCTGGGCGCGCGGCGAGGTGCGTGGCCTGCGCGCGCGCAACACCGCGACGGTGGACATCGCCTGGGCCGACGGCGCGCTGTCGACGGTCACCCTCCGCAGCGCAAAGGGGGGGCGTTATCGGCTCGACTACGACACCGTCGAAAGCGCATGGACACTCGACGCGGGCCAGACGCTGACGCTGCACTGGAGCGACGGCGCGCTGCGTCGGCGCTAGACCGCAGAGCGGAAGCGCCCGGGTTCGTGGCCCGGGCGCACCGCGTCAGCGCACCCGGAAGTCGTCGAAGTCCGCGTACCCGACCCGTGTCGCGGTGAACGCCGGCGTGCCCGCCGGGCTCTGCGCGAACAGGCCCAGCTGCGCGCCCACCCATCGACCCGGCAGCACGTGGACCGGCTCGCCGAGCGCGGTCCAGGCGTGGCCGTCGAGGCTGTAGTGGAACTGCGCGCGCGCGTGATACGCGCGCTCCATCGACGGCCAGTAGCGTGTGGGATCGGCCGGCGGCGCGACCGCGACTTCGACCGGCGCGACATCGACGCGCAGGTGTACCGGGCCATGGATCGCGACGTCGGCGGTGACGCTGCGCGCGTCACCCTGCCCGGCCGCATCCTCGCGCGTGACCTGCACGAGACGGACGCCGTCGGCGGCGTGCTCGAGTCCGATCCAGCCGTAGGCCGCGCCGAACAGCGTCAGGCCCGCGCGCTCGCCGAGCGCGACCGGTGCGAAGTCCAGCGTCGTGGTCGCGCTGAAGGTCATGCCCGGCAACTTCTGCGACAGCACGTGGCCGGCTTCCCACAGGTTGACCGGCGACGAGGCCGACTTCAGCCGCAGCACGCCGGTGGCGGACGCGTCGTGCCAGTCGGCCGCCGGGTTCGATTGCCATTGCCAGCCGAGGTGGAAGCCGTCGTCGAAGCTGTCGTCGACGACCGGCGCGCTCATCGCCTGCGGCGGCAGTGCGGGTTTCGCATGCGCCAGCACCGGCTGCCCGCGATGCGTGCCCGGCTGCGGCGTGCCGACCAGCGGCCAGCCATCGGCGTTCCAGGTCATCGGCTGCAGATGCACGCGACGCCCGTACGCATCGGCATCCGAGAAATGCACGAACCAGTGTTCGCCCTGCGGGGTCTCGACCCAGCCGCCCTGGTGCGGTCCATTGACCGGGGTGTCGCCCTGGTCGAGCACATTGCGCGCCTCGTACGGCCCGGTGATGTCGCGCGCGCGGAACACGCCCTGCCAACCGCCCTTGACCCCGCCCGACGGCGCGAACAGCCAGTACCAGCCGTCTCGCTTGTAGAGCTTGCCGCCTTCGATGACGACCCAGGTCTTGGGACCGTCCGAGGTTTCGACCTGCGCCAGCGTGTCGCCGTCGACGATGATGCGTTCCTCGCCGACCGCCCGCGTGCCGCTGTCGTCGAGACGCTTGAGCGCGACGAGGTTGATCTTGCCCGACCGCGACTTCGCGTACGAATAGACCAGCCAGCCCTGGCCGTCGTCGTCCCAGAACGGCGCCGGATCGATTGCACCGCCCGGATTGTCGACCAGGATCGGCTCGCTCCACGGCCCCGCCGGATCGGCTGCGGTGACGGTGTAGATGCCGAAATCCGGATCGCCCCAGAAGATGCGGAACAGGCCACCGTGATGGCGGATCGCGGGCGCCCACACGCCGCCACCGCGGCGCGGCACGTCGTGATGCGCCTGCGGCAGGCGGGTGAGTGCATGGCCGACCAGCGTCCAGTTCACCAGGTCGCGCGAATGCAGCACCGGCAGGCCGGGTACGTTCGCGAAGCTCGACGCGGTGAGGTAGTAGTCCTCGCCGACCCGGACGATGTCCGGATCGGAGTAGTCGCCGGCCAGGATCGGATTGGCGTAGGTACCATCGCCCTGGTCCGGCATCCACACGCCGGGCGCCATCGGCGGCTGGGCGAGGACAGGCGCTGCGCAGGCCCCGGCAATCGCGACTGCCAGCAGCGCGGCGCGAAGGCCGCGATGCGCGGTCATCAACGCACCTCGGCGACGTTGTTGAGGCGGGTCACCTCCTCGTCGTCACCCGGCAAGGCGATGCGCACGCGTCCACCGCGCGGATCGATACCAGCCGCATGCTGCAGACGCAGCGTGGCCGTGCGCGGTTGCAGGTCGCGCGGTGCATCCAGTGCGGGAATGTCGGCGCGCGCGAGTTCGCGGCCCCATGCGTCCTCGAGGATCGCGACGCCACCCGGTGCATCGGCGTGGCCGAGGCTGTGGACGGTGACCTCGACCGCGCCGTCGACCACGCGCACGTCGCCACGACCGATGCCGATGTCGGCGCGCGTCTCCACCGGCGTGCCGGCTTCGATCAGCTCGAACTCGAACACCTCGGTGCGACCCGGCCCGAAGGCCAGATCCACCGACACGCTGGTCTCGAGCGTGACCTCACGCGTCTGCGCGCGACCGTCGATGGACTCGTCGCCATCGCGGTCGACGCCGCTGGTGATGCGCCAGCGCCCGGGCGCGACGTTCCAGCCGGTCATCGCCGCATCGGCCCGGCGCGCGCCGGTGTTGTGCGCGATCACCTTGAAGCGTTCGCGAGACGGCGCCGAGACCAGCAATGCGACGGCTTCGGCCTGCGCGTCGTCGGCGAAGCGCCAGCTCACGGTGTGGCCGGGATACGTGGTGTTGCGGCGCAGGGCCAGGCCGCCGAGACGCGCGCGCTGCAGGAACTCGCTGGGCGCGTCGACGCGATCCGACCACCAGTGGCCTTCGGTGTTCATGTACTCGCGCATCGCCTTGGCCCGGATGCCGTCGGCATGCAGGGCTTCGAGATAGGCCTTGTCACCGGTCTGCTGCCAGGCGAACACGCTCTGTACGCCGGTCTCGCCCTTGTCGGCCGACTGCTGCAGGCGCTTGCCCCAGTCCTCCCGCCTGCCGAGCACATCGACGTAGTTCTCGGCCAGGTTCGACAGGCCCGCGGGGCCGCTGCGGTCGACGCGGTACTGCAGCGGCCGCAGGTACTTGTCGTCACCCGTCCAGCGCCAGGCCGCCCAGTACAGGTGCATGGTGTCGGCGCCGCCGGAGCCGTCGAACAGATCGCCGCCGCGACGCTCGCTGGTTGCCCAGTTGATCTCGTTGGGCAACTGCCAGGCGCCCTTCTCGTCGGTATAGGCATGCGCGAGATAGCCGTCGGCGAGACCGGTGATCATCGCGCGGCTGGTCGGGTCGGCATTGAACACGCCGAGCACGAACGCCGGATGCAGCACCGGGAACGAGTACGGCTTCTGCCACTGCCAGCGCGGCTCGCGATAGACCTTGTTGCCGCCGAACCAGTTGCTCGAGAACAGCACGTGACCCTGCGGATTGCGCAGCACGATCTTCTCGTCGAGATCGCGGACGGTCTCCATCAGTCGCGTCGTGCTCAGCGGATCACCCCAGTTGAGCAGGTACATCGCGCTGTTGGTGTTGATGCCTTCCTCGTAGGCGTGCAGCTCGTCGGTCTCGATCGCCGACAGGCCACCGGCGAACATTCCGTGTGCGTAGGCCGCGTCGGCCAGTGCGGTGATCGAGGCATTGAGCTTGTCGGGGATCACGCCCATCAGCGCCAGGCCCGGCCACTGCTGAGACAGGTCGCTGTCGTCGGAAATGCCGCCACCGAAATCGCCGAACTCCGCCTGGCGCTCGTCGATCCACCACTCGACGAAGCGGCGCACGGCCTTGAGATCCTCGAGCTGGCGGAACGCCCACAGCGGCACGCCGGCCGGCGCCTGTGGCTGCTCGAACGGCGGCAGCCCCTGGCTGTTGTAGCTCATGTAGTTCCAGTAGAGCCGGCCGAGCTCGTGGTCGGGATCGACCCGCAGCAGGTCGCTGATGTCGGCATGGACGCGCGCGTAGAGACGCTGGCGCTGCGAGGTGGTGTGTTCCTCGACCAGGAAGCCCCAGTTGTCGCGCACCTGGTTGAAGCGGTCTTCCACGTGCTCGGCAATCGCCTGCTCGCGCGGCTTGTAGACCATGCGCACCTCGGCGCCGTCGAGCGTGCCGGCATTGAAGCCCTCGGCGGCCGAGGCAATGCTGATCCACAGGCTGTCGTCGGTGAGGATGCGGTCGCGCAGGTCCAGCCACAGCGTGCGCGCTTCGCCCGGCTTCACCGCGACCGAGACATCGATCATGTCGCGGTCCGGCCAGATGGGATCCTTGACGCGGATGTTGAGCGGGATTGCCGGGCTGCCATCGACGGTATGCGAGGCCGGCAGGTCGAGCGCGGGGATGTCGATGGCGACGCCGTCGAGGCCGTCGTACATGTTCTCCCAGCTGTGTGCCCAGCTGCGGATCAGCGGCTGCGCCGCCGGCGCGGCGCCGATGCCCGACGGAATCAGGATGTGGACGATGGGCTGATCGCTGGCCTCACGGGCCGCGTCCCGCGTGCGATACGCCGCGCGGCCGGGTAGCGCCAGCACCTTGCTGCGTTCGCCGGCCGCAAAACGGCTGTCGATATGGGTGCGCAGGGCGACGAGATTGTCGTAGTCGATCTCCGCGTCGCTGTGGATCGTGTAGCGCTGCTTGACCGAGCCCTCGGGCTCGGCCGCGTCGCTGACGTGATAGGCCCAGATCTCCTGGATCGGGGTTTCCTGGGCGGCGTTCTCGAAGCGCAGGTGGCCGCCGCGGCGCTCGTCGAACGTATCCACCGTGCGCACCACGCCCTGCGGACGCTGGAACAGCGGCGACAGCGACCCGGGTGCGTCTCCAGCCTGCGCCTGCCCGTAGGCCGCGCCGCGCAGTTCGATGCGGTTCCAGGGCTCGTCGGGCAGGGTCAGATCAAGCGCCTTGCCGCCGTCGACATAGGTATCCCAGTCCGGCAGCTGGAAGTAGTCGTCGCGACCGCGCAGCCGCGAGCGGTTGTAGACGCCCGGCCAGGTGGTTTCGGAGATGCCGTCGGTGCCCTTCCACATCCACTGCTTGAGGTCCCTGGCATCCGCGAACTCGACCTTGCGGATCGTGGTCGTCGCCGCTTCCAGCAGCGGTGGTGCCACGCCGTCCTGCCAGCCGTGACGGAACAGCCAGGCCGCATGCCGGCTGGCAGGCGCGACGGCGCTGGTCGGCGCGCGGAAGCTGCGCACGGCCTGGACGCCCGCGGTGTCGAGCATGCGGTCGTGCACACGGATGTCGTCGAAATCGCTGCCGCGCAGGAAGTTGTAACGGCTCTGCACCTGGTGCGGCGCGAGCACGCGTGCAGCCAGACCGAACTGGTCCAGGCCGGCATCGAAGTCGAACGACGCCTGGGCATTGGCCGGCCGCTCCTCGCGGCCCACTTCGCGGCCGTCGACATACAGGCGCACGCCGACGGTTTCGTCCCAGGCGAACGCGATATGGGTCCAGGCGTCGGCAGCCGGTGGCGTGTCCATCTTGAACGACACCCGCGAGCGCGCGAGGTTGGCATCGGTGACGAAGGCATCGAAGCCTTCGCCGTTCCAGTCGATCCGCATCCACGCCATGTCCCAGCTGGAGTGGTCGGCATAACCGGCGCGGAAGATCACGAACGGCGCCTCGCCGACGGGATCGCGCGAGCGCCAGAAGAAGCTCAGGGTGCCGCGCGCGGCATCGATGTTGCCCGGCGCATTCCAAGACAGCACGCCGTCGTCGTCCCACTCGATCGCGCGTCCGCGCGCGCCGCCTTCGACCAGACGCACCTTGTCCTTGAAGTTGGGCACCGGATCACCGAGCGCGGTGTCGGCGACGAAATCCTCATCGGCGGAGACGTGGAACAGCAGGCGCGGCGCCTCCTGGGCGTGCAGGGAGGCGGACAGCCCCATGGCGCAGGCGATGGCCAGCACCCGCTTCGACATCTGGTTCAACGTGTTCTCCTCTACAGCGCACCGGCGCGGAGCCGGCGCTTGGTTAACGGTGCCCCGCCGATGCGTGGGCGGTCGCCAGGCGCTGACGCCAGGCGGGCAGGTCCTGATCCAGCAGGCGCGCCGGCCAGACGCCGTACCAGGCATAGCCGGTCCGGCGCTCGTGCGACATGTCCGCCAGCGATGCGACGATGTCGCCACTGCGATCGACCAGCAGTGGCTGCTGCCGCTCGAGATCATAGAAGCGGGCCCACAGCCTTGCACCGGGCCGCGCGATCAGACGCACGTCGCGCGGACGCCCCTCGGACGCCTCATCGCGTTCGATTGCGATATCGGTGAGCGCATGCGCGCCGAACCAGGTGCAGGCGCGCTCGATCGCATCGATGATCGCCGGCGACGGAGCGGGCTGGCGCATCAGCAGGCGGACGATCGCCACCGATTCGCCGCTCGCCAGCGAGGGCGGTTCGTACTTGCGCGCAGTCGCCGGGACCAGGGTGGTCTCGTCGTACTGCGCAGCCCAGATCGTCGGCACGCCATCGATGCGCACCTGCAGGGACACGATCAACGCGATTGCGCGATCAACTGCGGCGCGGGCGGCTTCGCCGCGCAGCGGCGCGAGCCCGGCCACGTCGCCGCGCCCCTCCGCGATGTCCTGCAGCAGCCCGACGACCTGGGTCATCGCGTCGTCGTTGAAGGTGACCTGGCCGCGATAGCCGGAGCGGTCCGGGTGGAACTGCGGCCAGCCGCCATTCGCGTATTGGGCGGCCAACAGGTAATCGACGCCACGCAGCGCCGCGTCGCGGTAGCGGCTGTCGCCCGAGCGCTGCCCTGCCCCGGCGAGATGGACGATCTCGCGCGTGGTCGCATCGTTGTCGATCGTGGCATCGTCGGGACGCCCGGACCGGGCGAGCGCGGCGCTCGCCGCCGCATCGAACGGCCGCGCGTAGTCGATGGCCTTGCCGGCAAGATGCTTGGGCCAGCCACCCGACGCGGTCTGCGCCTGCAGCATGCGTTCGGCCACCGGGTCGGGCTCCGATGCGAAGACGCTCGTGGATGCGAGCAGACCGGACAGCAGGCAGATCCACGCCAGTTGCAGCACAGGAAAACGCAGTCCGGGCATCGGCATCCTCATTCGAATGGTTTCCAGTCCTGCATCAGTGTGACGGCATCAGGCGGCGCGCTGTCATCCAGGCGCCACGACACGCGACCATCCAGTGCGCTGCCCCGGCCGCTGTTGCCGAATTCGGCGAAGCGCGCGGTCTGCCGGTTCCCCGGCTTGCCCCAGTCGTGCCAGCCCTCGGCCAGTACCGGGGCATCGAACCGGCAGCCGACGAAATATGCCGCGCCGTGCGGGCGCCACGGCCGCCCGAGATAGACGCCCGCCACGCCGGACGCGGCGGTCAGCGTGCAGTCGCGGAACACGAATCCATAGGCCTGCTCGGGGGGCGTCGACGGCGCGGTGATGTAGCCGTCGCCCACCGAATGCAGGGCGCAGCGCTCGAACAGTGCAGTCGCTGCGCCGAAGATGTAATCGACCGTCCCCTCGACGCGGCAGTCGCGGAACCAGGCCAGCGTGCCGGCCTTGCGCAGGTACAGCGTGTCCTGGTGTCCGAGCAGGTGCACGTCGCGGAACGAGGCCCGGGTGCCGTCGACGACCAGCGCCACCGCCTGGCCGACCGGCCCGGCATCGTTGGCGATGGTCAGTCGCTCGGCGTGGAAATCGTCGGCGCGCACGAACATCGTCGCCGAGCCGTAGGTACCGAAGGGTTGGCCACTGCGCGGATCGATCCGGCTGGCGTAATGGTCGTGGACGATGCGGGTCTGCGTCGCGCCGGCACCGATGAAGCGGAGCGCGGGTGCGTCCGGCGGCACGTCGACCACCCCGCGCCACGTCCCCGCAGCGATGCGGATGGTCGCGGCCTCGCCGCCCGCCGTGGCCGCATCGACGGCGGCCTGGACGCTTGCGAACGCGCCACTGTCATGGCCGACCTCCAGAACGCGATCGGCCATCGCCGCCGGGCTGAAGGCCAGCGACGACAGCATGCCCAGGACACGCCCCCACCCCCGCCGCCGGAGCGGCGGGAGCGGGCGACGCGGGGAGGCCTCAGAAGCGATAGCGGGCACCGACGTAGTACTGGCGTCCGGTCACCGTGTAGCGATCGGGCAGCATCAGGTCCGAATCGACATAACGACGGTCCGGCGTGTCGAGCAGGTTGATCGCCTCGAACGTCAGGCTGAGCTTGTCGTTGACCTTGAACGAGGTGTTGAAGTCGACGTTGCGCACGCTGTGCTTGCCGGTGACGTCGGCGGTGGCCAGCTGGTTGCCGTCGAGGTCGAACACGTTCTCGCGGCTCAGCACCTCGCCGATGTAGCCGTCACGGTAGCTGGTCGAGACGCGGGCGCTGAACTTGCCGTCGTCGTAGTAGAGCGTCGCGTTGTACGAGTTCGGCGACAGGTTCACCAGCTGGTTCTCGGTGATCTGGGTGACGATCGCGCTGTTGCTGCTGGCGGCCGTGCTGAACATGTACTCGATGTCGGAATCGACGTGCGTGTAGTTCATCTGCACGCCGAAGTTGCTCCAGAAGCCCGGCAGGAAGGTGAAGGGCTGCTGGTAGGTCAGCTCCCAGCCCTTCAGCGGACCGCCCGGGGTGTTGTAGTAGCTCTGCACGTTGAACACCGTGTCGGCGGTGAAGCCGGGCGGCAGCAGATCCAGCGAATAGCCCAGGTCCGACCACGTCGTCAGCAGGCGCGTGCGCTGCACGTAGCTTTCGATGTCCTTGTAGAACACCGCCGCCGACAGCAGGCCGCCTTCGGCGAAGTACCACTCGGCGCTGAGGTCGTAGTTGGTCGAGCGGAACGGATCGAGCTTGGGATTGCCCAGGTTGATCGAGTAGAAGCGGCCGTCGTCGAAGAAGTTCGTCGGTCCACCGCTGACGCTCGGCGACATGTAGGCCAGCGTCGGGCGGGCCATGGTCTTGGCTGCGCCGAAGCGCAGGATGAAGCTCTCGGTCAGGTCCCAGGACAGGTTCAACGAAGGCAGGACATCGGTGTAGCTGTGGCCGACGCTGGTCGGCAGCACGTAGCGCTCACCGGCATCGGCGGTCGCGCTGGCGACGCCGAAGACGCTGGTGCAGTTGGCCTCACCGCCGGTCGGGCAAGGCGCCCAGCCATTGGCTTCGATCTGCGTCTTGACCAGGCGCGCGCCCACGTTGCCGCGCAGCGCGCGACCGAACAGGTCGGTGTTGAAGTCGAGCTGGGCGTAGGTCGCCAGGCTGCGCTCGCTCACGTCGAAGTTGTTGTTCGACGAACCGAAGTGACCGATACCGGCGAGGCGGTAGTCGCCGCCCGGCACGCCGCTGTCGGCGTTGCTGTAGATGTCGAGCAGGCCGGCGATGCGGTCGAAGTCGGGAATCAGCCATGAGCCCGGCATGTTGCCCGAGAGGTTGTTGCCGAAGCCGTCGAGCGTGGTGCTCAGCTCACCGACCGTCACCCCATCCGGCAGCGCCTGCGGCAGGCGCCCGTAGCTGATGTGCCGGTACTCCTCGCTGCGCATCTCGTAGTCCTTGAACGCCAGACCGGTGCGGAACGTCAGGCTCGGGTTGATATCGAACGAGAGGTCCACCTTCGCGGAATCGAAGGCATTGCGCACGTAGCTCGGGTTCAGTCGCGCCTCGCTGATGTTGGCGCCGCGCGCGGTGCCGTTGCTGTTGACCGGAACCGCGCCGTAGCCGAGCCATTGCCAGGAGTCGGCGCTGCTGGTGTCGAAGGGGAAGGTCATGCTCGGCATTTCGGGATCGCCGCGCAGATCGAGCACGAAGCCGTCGAGGTTCGCATTGTCGAAGCTGACCATCGAGAACACCGGCCGCGCGTAGTCCGACGTCGAGGTGC
Organism: Luteimonas sp. 100069; assembly: GCF_003813845.1. NCBI lineage: Bacteria > Pseudomonadati > Pseudomonadota > Gammaproteobacteria > Lysobacterales > Lysobacteraceae > Luteimonas > Luteimonas sp. 100069. Next base: position 226,681 of record NZ_RPFN01000001.1, on the reverse strand, counting down.
CGACGGTGGCGTCGAGGCGCACGGCATCGTTGAAACGATGCTCGAGCTGCATGCTGAACTGCTTGAACTCGGTCGATTCCTCGATCTGGCTCGATTCGGTGCGGAAGTCGACGTTGTCGAACACGCCGTAACGCAGCCGGTTGCGCTCATCCACCTCGACCTCACGCACGACGATCTGGGTCTTGCCACCGAGGTTGGCCGCGCGGTGCAGGTTGGCGCCGAGCGAATCCTCGCGCTGATCCTTCTCCAGCTTGGAATACAGCGCATCGACGCTCAGCAGCGTGTCGTCGCTGATGCGGAACTGGAACGCGCCGGTGACACCGAGGCGCTCGATGTCGTGCTGGGTGCGGATGTAGCGCGGATAGCGCGGCAGCCAGGCATTGGTCGCGGTCTCGTAGGCGGCGATGTTCTCGGGCGTCGCGGCCGGACGCGCCAGGCCGGTGCCGCAGTTGTTGGCATCGATGCCATAGCTGCCCCAGCCGTTGTTGCGGTCCTGGTTGGCCTGGCTGCCGGTACCGGCAGGCGTCTCGTTGGAGAGCGGATTGCGCGGCGTCTGCGGGTCGTATCCGACCGGCGAACAGAAGCCGTAGGTGCCGTTGTTGCTGGCGTTGGACTGGTTGGAGTTGCGGTGGTTGCCGTGTTCCCAGCGGACCGGGTTGTAGCCTTCCTCGAAGATCGTGCGCTGGCTGTAGGACGCCGAAAGCAGCGCGCCGACACGGCCGTCGGCCCAGGTGTTGCTGATCAGGCCGGAGACGCGCGGATCGTTCTCTTCCGACAGTTCGTTGTAGCCGAGCTGGGCGCTGGCCGATGCGCGGAAGCCCTTGAAGTCGAACGGGCGCGAACCGCGCAGATCGACGGTGGAGCCGAGCGAGCCTTCGTCCATCTGCGCAGACTGGGTCTTGTTGACCTTGACCTGGCTGAAGAGTTCCGAGGCGAACGTGTTGAAGTCGAAGCCGCGCGAACGGTTGACGCCGGCGCTGCCGCTGCCGGCGGTCGCCAGTGCCTCGAGCCCGTTGAGACGCACGCGGGTGAAGTCCGAACCCAGGCCACGCACCGAAATGCGCTGGCCCTCGCCGCCTTCGCGGTCGATCGAGATACCGGCGATGCGCTGCAGCGATTCGGCCAGGTTCTGGTCCGGGAACTTGCCGATGTCCTCGGCGAAGATCGCATCGACCTGTTCAACGCTGTAGCGCTTTTCGTCGAGCGACTTCTGCAGGCTCTCGCGATAGCCGGTGACGGTCACCGCCTCCATGTCCACCGCGCGATCCGGGGCAGGCGCCGTCTGCGCCGCGACCGGCGCAGCGAGCGCCATGGCGATCGCGGTGGCAAGAATGGTAACCGGTGTCTTTTCCGCCCGTGGTGCAAACTTCATGCGTTCTTCTCCGAGGGTCGACCTGCGCGCCAGTACGGCGCCGATAGTGTGTAGGGACCACTCGGCGGACGCCGAAGGCCAATGACACCGATGGTCATTAAATTTCGAGCGCAAAAATAACAGCGACGTCACGCCCGGGCATCTTGCACTGCAGCACACACCCTTCGCGCCTGGCGGACATGGTGCTGTTCGGGCGCCGTCGGCGCGTCCTCAGGGCAGCCCTCTACACGCGCCGGCGCTGTACGCAGTCGTGCATCCGCACCGCGTATCGCACGGGTCTGGGCTCCCGGGGGTGTCGTTTTCATTGTCGACCGGCGCAAAAAAAAACGGGACGGCAGCTGCCGTCCCGTTCCGGACCCAAGGCGCTCTGCAATCAGAACTTGTAGCGCAGGCCCAGCAGGTACTGGCGACCGGTTTCGCTGTAGTCCAGCGGCAGTCGCGAGTTGGCACCGACCCACGACGCCGAGGGCTCGTTGGTCAGGTTGATGCCTTCCAGGCTGAGCTCGATCTGGTCGCTGATGCGGTAGCGCAGCGAAGCGTCGATCGTGGTGGTCCCGTCCTGGCCGTGCACGTCCTCGTTGAAGCCCTGCTCGGTGCCGGGCACCTGCAGCAGATAGTCGTCGCGGTTGGTCGCGGAGATACGACCCGAGAACGCGGTGCCTTCGTAGTACAGCGTCGCGTTCCACGCGTGCTTGGAGAGGCCGACCAGATCGGTTTCCAGCGAGCTTGCGCCCGAAGGGAGCACGTATTGGATCTGCGAGTCCACGTAGGTGTAGTTGAGCTGCGCGCCGAAGTTGCTCCAGATGCCCGACAAGAACGTGAAGGGCTGCGTGTAGTTGGCTTCGAAGCCCTTGAGCTCACCGCCCGGCGTGTTGAGCGGCACACTGAACACGAAGTCGTCATTGACCGTGGCGCCGGTGCCTTCGAGCAGGCTCGCCGGGAGGCCGCTCGATGCATAGCTGCGGACCTCGCGCGTGGTCTGCACGAAGGTCTCGATGTCCTTCCAGAACAGCCCCAGCCCCAGCATCGCGCCTTCGTCGAAATACCACTCGAAGCCCAGGTCCACGGTGTTGGCACGGATCGGATCCAGCGCCGGGTTGCCGCCGCTGACGGTGCGTGCGCCGCCGCTGACATTGACCGTGACACCGGGCGTCAGGAAGCCGAGGCCCGGACGCGACATGACCTTCGCCGCACCGAGGCGGACCAGGAAATCCGGAGACACTTCCGCGACCAGGTTCATCGACGGCAGTGTGTCGCTGTACTCGCGCGTCACGGTGGAGACCACCGGGCTGCCGCTGGCCGTCGCCGTACCGGTCGACGTCTGCTTGGTCTGCACGTAGCGCACGCCGAAGTTGCCGGAGAACGGAATCGCGCCGAGATCGGTCGAGAACTCGCCTTGCAGGTAGACGCCGCGATCTTCTTCCTCGACGCTACGGCTGTTGAGCGCACGTTCGCTGAGCGCGAAGGGGCCGGTACCGCTGTAGATGTCGTAGTAGTCGGCGATCCGGTCGTAGCTGGGGATGACCCAGGTACCCGGAGAGCCATTGATGCCGCTGAGGCTGGCTGGCGCGGTCAGGTCGGTCGGCACGATGTAGCCGCCGTTCGCGAAGGTCGGCACGCCGGTCAGGGCTTCGGTAGAACGGCGCAGTTCGCGGGTCGAGAACGTGTAGTCCTTGGCCTGCACGCCGCCCTTGAGGCGGAAGCCCGGGCTGATGTACCAGTTGAAATCGAGCTGCGCGGTGTCGAACTCGTTCTCGACGTACTGCGGACGGATGCGGATTTCCGCCAGCGTCCAGCCGGTCGGGTCGGTCGGATCGATGCCGTAGTTGAGGACCGGCCGGTAGTAGTCGCCACGGTAGTCGTAGCTGAAACCGTCGACGTTCGCCTTGTCCATGATGATCGTCGTCTGGATCGGATTCTCGTGCTCCGAAGACGACGTCCCGACCTTGCCCGAGATCGTGAAGTCCTCGGTCAGCTCGAACTTGCCGTCCAGCGTGAGCTGCTTGAATACCGTATTCCACTCGTCGTGGCGGCTTTCGGAGCGGATGTCGACATCGTCGAACAGGCCGTAGACCAGCGCGCCATGACTGTCGATCGCACCATCGCGCACGATCGTCTGCGGCTTGCCGGTGCCGCTGCGGCTGAACGAGATCGCCTCGATGTACTTCTCGTCGCGGATCGCGTCGATCTTCGAATAGAGACCGTCGAGCGAGAACTCCATCCGGTCGGTGGGCCTGAACTGCAGCGAGGCGGTGACGCCGGTGCGCTTCTGGTCGTGTTCCATCAGGGTGTAGCGCGGAAAGCGCGGATGGAAAGTGTCCGCCGACAGCGCAGGCGTATACGGAGACGCCGCATTGAAGCCGCCGTTGCTCGGTCCGTTGGCCCAGCGGCCGCTTCCCGAGCCTTCCTCGAGCGTCTGGCGCTCGGTGTATGCGACCGAGACCAGCGCACCGAAGCGCCCATCGGCCCAGGTGTTGGAGAGCAGGCCGGCGACGCGCGGATCGGCTTTCCCGGCCATATCGCTGTAGCTCGCCTGGCCACTGGCGACCACGGTCAGGCCGTCATAGTCGAAAGGACGCGCCGTGCGCAGATCGACGGTCGCACCAAGCGAACCTTCCTCGACTTCCGCCGAAGCGGTCTTGCGCACGATGAGCTGCGAGAACAGGTCGGAGGCGAAGACATTGAAGTCGAAGCCACGGCCGCGATTGGACCCGCCGCTCTGGTCCGATGCGCCGACGGTGGTCAGCGCTTCCATGCCGTTGATGCGCACGCGGGTGAAATCCGGGCCAAGGCCGCGGACCGAAATCGCGCGGCCCTCGCCGGCGTCGCGCGTGATCACCACGCCCGGGATGCGCTGCAGCGACTCGGCAAGATTGAGGTCGGGGAACTTGCCGATGTCCTCGGCCACGATCGCGTCGACCACGCCAGCCTCGCCACGCTTGATGTCGAGCGCGCGCTCGACACTGGCGCGGTAGCCGACCACGCTCACCGTCTCGAGCTGCGTGGCATCGGCGGCCGGCGCCGCGTCTTCTGATCCCTCGCTCGCGGCGGTCGATTGCGCGAGGACCGGCATGGCGACGGCCTGCAGCGCGATCGCGATGCTCATGGCCAGCAAGGTAACCGGTGTCTTTTTTGTACGGAGCAACAGCGTCATGCTCTCCCCTCCCAGGGTGCAAAGCGATCTTGGCGCGTCTTGACTGCCTCGGCGCGCTTGTTATGGTGTTGGACGGTGTCCGATGACACCGCGGGCCAAACGCTAGCAGAGCGGATTCTGCAACGCATGTTGCGCCGCCGCATCGCTGCCTGGCGCCGGCCCGGGCTTCCACTTCCCAAGGCATCGCAATGGGCAAACGTATCCTCTGTTTCGGCGAGCTCCTGCTTCGCCTCGGCGCGCCAGGGCGCGAATTTCTGCTGCAGTCGCGGCATCTGGACGTGCATGTCGGCGGGGCCGAAGCGAATGTCGCGGTGTCGCTCGCCCGGTTCGGCCACGAGGTGGCCATGGCCGGAACGGTTGCGTCGAATGCGCTGGGCGACGGCGCGATCGGCGAGTTGCGCCGGCATGGCGTCGACGTGTCGCGCATCGCGCGCGCAGCCGGGCGCATGGGCCTTTACTTCTTCGCGGCCGGTGCAGGCCTGCGGCCCAGCGATGTGGTCTACGATCGCGCCGAGTCCGCGTTTGCCCAGGCTCCCGCAGCCAGCTACCGCTGGCCGGAGATCCTGGACGGTGCCGAGTGTCTCCACGTTTCAGGCGTCACGCCAGCGGTCGGCCCCCGCGCGGCCGAAGCGGCACTGGCCGCGGTGCGGGCCGCGCGCGCGCAGGGCACGACCGTTTCGTTCGACGGCAATTTCCGCCCCAAGCTGTGGGCGGCCTGGAACGACGCACCTGCACCGCTGCTGCGAAGCCTGCTGGCCGAGGCCGACATCGCGTTCATCGATCACCGTGACATCGATCTGGTGCTTGGCACGGAGGACGGGGAAGCAGGGGAATATGCCAGCGCCGAGCGCACCCTGCAGGCATCCGCACGCGCATTCGCCGCGTTTCCGCATCTGCAGCGCATCGCATGCACGCAGCGCACCGTGCACAGCGTCGACCGGCATTCACTGGGTGCGCTGATGGTGCGTCGCGGCGGCGAGGTGCAGCGCATCGACCCCCTGCCCGTCGACGGCATCGTCGACCGTATCGGCGGTGGCGACGCGTTCGCGGCCGGGCTGCTGCACGGCGTGCTGTCGGGAATGGACGATGCACGGACGCTGGCATTCGGCCTGGCGGCGGCGCGGCTGAAGCACAGCGTGCCTGGCGACTTCAACCTGGTCGGGGCGGCAGATGTCGAAGCGCTCGTCGACAGCGGCCGGCTCGACGTGCGCCGCTGAGCGACGCGCGGCGCGCAGGCTCCCGGCACCAACGAAACGGCCCGCCAATGGCGGGCCGTTCGCGTTCTGCGGATCCGGTGGCTCAGAACTCGCAGAAGCAGTACGCGACCGCCTTGACCGGGCGGCCGGGCTGCGGCGAGATCACGCTCTCGAGCAGCTGCAAATCCTGTTCGGCGCGCGGCACCACCCGCGCCAGCAGTCCACGGGCGATGTCGCTGTGGCCGACCAGGGCGCCGCCCAGGCGGCCACTCACGAAGCCCGTCAGGAAGCGGCCGAACGGGGTCGCGGATTTTTCGATGTAGCGCACGCGCCAACCGTCACTCTCCAGACCACCGAGTTCGGCGGCCTTGGCGATCGCCACGCGCAGGCCGCCGAGTTCGTCGACCAGCCCGCGCGCGAGTGCCTGATCGCCGCTCCACACGCGCCCCCGCGCCACCAGATCGATCTCTTCCGCGCTGCGGCCGCGCGCGTCCGCCACCTTGTCGATGAAGTTGCCGTAGCCGCGATCGATGATCGCCTGGATCGCCTGTCCGGCTCCGGGCTGCAGGGGACGGGTGAGGTCGAACGCTCCGGCGATGGGCGTGGTGCCGACGCCGTCGGTGTGCACGCCGATCTTGGCCAGGGTCCGCGGGAAAGTCGGAACCACCGCGAAGATGCCGATCGAGCCGGTGATCGTCGACGCATCGGCGTAGATGCGATCGGCGTCCATGCTGATCCAGTAACCACCGGATGCGGCGACATCACCCATCGACACCACCACGGGCTTGCCGGCGGCCTTGAGCGCAACGACCTCGCGGCGGATCTGCTCGGAGGCGAACACTTCGCCACCGCCCGAATCCACCCGCAGCACCACCGACCTCACGTGCTTGTCCTCGCGCGCCTCGCGCAGCAGCGCGGAGGTGGACTCGCCACCGATCGCGCCCGGAGGCTGGTCGCCGCCGGTGATGTTGCCTTCGGCGACGACCACCGCCACCTGGGCGCGCCGGTCGACACCGGTGACCGGCGCCACCTGGGCGAGAAAATCGTCCATCGACACCTGGCGGAAGCCACCATTGGCGTCGTCATCGGCCACGCCGCGCTCGACCAGCAGCTGCTCCACTTCCTCGCGCGTCTTCAGGCCATCCACGAGCCGCTGCGACAACGCGTAGCGGGCCAGATCGCCCTGCGCCGCGACGATGCCCTGCGGCAGGGTGTCGATGCCCGCATTGAGCACCTCGGGCGCGATGCCGCGCACCCGGCCGATGTCGGCCACGAACCGCTGCCAGATATCGTTCATCCAGTAGAGGTCGGCCTCCTTCGCTTCGGGCGAAGCCCCGTCGAGGATGTAGGGTTCGGCCGCGGACTTGTATTCGCCCACCTTGAACAGGTGCACATCCACGCCGAGCTTGTCGGCCAGCGCCTCGTGGTAGTACTGGCGATAGCCGCTGATGCCCTCGAGCATCATCCCGCCTTCGGGATCGAGATAGACCTCGTCGGCCTGCGCGGCGAGCAGGTACTGCTGCTGGCCGAAGTATTCACCGAACGCGACCACCTGCTTGCCGGCCGCGCGCACCTCGGCAATCGCGTCGGCGACTTCGCGCATCGAGGCATAGCCGGAGAACGTCATGCGGTCGGTGCGCAGCAGCACCCGCTCGATGTGGTCGTTGGTCTTCGCCGCTTCCAGCGCGCGCAGCACGTCGCGCAGCTGCACCTCGCCGACGCCGCTGCCGCTGCTCTGCGCCAGCGCGCGCATGAAGGGATCGGTGCGGTACTGCTCGACCAGCAGTCCTTCCGGGGCGACGACCAGCGTGGTGCGTTCGAGCAGCGGCGCCTGGCGCCCGCCGCCGCCGACGATTGCGATCAGCACCAGCAATCCGACGAGCAGCACCAGCCCGAAGAACAGCAGGTTGAGGGTCAGCCGGCGGATGAAGTTCATCCCGTCCCAGATGCCGACGATGAAGCGCGTCAGCGGCGCGCGCGGGGGCTGCACAGTACTCATGGGTAGAACGACTCCATCGGAAGAAAGGCTGGCTGCAACTGCGGACAGCAGCGGTCAATGACCCGTCCGGACCGGCAGACTACCCGGGCCGGCGGTACGGCGCATGCGCAGGTCGTCATCGTGACGGCTGGACCGTGTACACGGCGGGCACGCGGTGGCTGCTGCGCAGGAAACGCCCCCCAAGCAGCACCGCGGCAACGGTGAGCCCGGCGATCAGGCCCACCCACATGCCCTTCGGTCCCCAGCCCAGTCCCAGGCCGAGCGTGGCGCCGAGACTCATGCCCACGCCCCAGTACGCGGCGGCGGCGAGAAACATCGGCACGCGGGTGTCCTTGAGCCCGCGCAGCGCGCCGGCCGACAGGGCCTGGATGCCGTCGGGAAACTGGAAGGCCGCGGCATAGAGCAGCAGTGCGCCGGCGAGCGCGGCCACCGCCGCATCGTCCGTGTAGATGCGCACCACGTGCTCGTGCCCGAGCAGCAGGGCGATGCCGGAGAGGGTTTGCGTCACCAGCACCAGGACCAGACCCGCGAAACCGGCGCGGCGGACCCCGGCGCTACCCAGGCCGCGCCCGATCGCGTTGCCCACCCGCACGGTGGTGGCCTCGGCCAGTCCGAACGGCACCATGAAGCAGAGTGCGGCCACGTTGATCGCGATCTGGTGCGCGGCCGCCTCGATTTCGCCGAGCCGCCCGATCAGCAAGGCGGTCACGACGAACAGGCTGCCCTCCATCGTCACGGTGACCCCGATCGGCAGGCCGGTGCGCAGCAGCGAGCGGATCTCGGGCCAGCGCGGCGGGTCGAACCGGGTGAACAGCGCATAGCGCGCAAACCGCTTCGAGAACGCCAGGTACACCGCGAATGCGGCCGACTGCATCCACATCATGATGGCCGAGGCCAGGCCCAAGCCCCCCGCGCCGCCTTCGGGAAACGGCCCCCAGCCGAACGCCAGCGCGTAACCCATCGGCACCAGCACGACGAGGCCCCCGAAGCCAAACATCATCGTCGGCAGCGTCCAGTGCAGGCCGTCGCTGAGGTAGCGCATGCAGAAGTACAGCGTCAGCGCCGGCACGCCCCAGCGGATGCCATGCAGGAAGGCGGTGGCGCCGGGCACGATATCCGCCGCTATCCCGAACGGACCGAGCGCCGCCGCCAGCAGGGTCAGCAGACCGAACAGCGCGATGCCCAGGCCGGCCGCCAGCCACAGCGCCTGGCGGAACAGCGGTCCCACTTCGGCATGGCGGCCCTGGCCGTCGAGCTGGGAGACCGCGGGCGGGACCGCCATCAGCGTGCCCATCGGCACCATCAGCGGCAGCCAGAAGATCGCCGTGCCCACCGCCACGGCGGCCAGCGTGGCGGTGCCGTGGTGGCCGGCAATGACGGAATCGACGAAGCCGATCAGGCCGGTGGCGACGTGACCTGCGACCAGCGGAGCGGCCAGAACGGCGGTACGCCGCACCTCGTGACCCAGGGGCGGCAGCGTGACAGCGGAAGACATGCGGGGGCTCGGGCGACTTCGGCCGCGCGGACGACGGATGCGTGCGCTGGCACCGGGGCGCGAAGAGCGTGCATTCTAGCGGCAGGCCGCACACGGGGCGTGACCCGCGGCCTCCCACTTCATCCCTTGTTCCCGGGTCCGCGGCCGTCGGGCCGCGCCTCTGTCAGGAATTCCGTCCGCGTATGTCTCGACCCTCCCTGCCTGCCGACGAGTTGCCGCGCAGCTGCGAAAACTGCGGCACCCTGCTCCAGGGCCATTACTGCCATGCCTGCGGCCAGTCCACGCACAGCCCCGTGCGGCATGTCGGCCACGCGGTGGAGGAAGTGTTCGAGTCGTTCTGGCATCTCGACGGCCGGATATTCCGGACGGTGCGCGACCTGTTCGTGCCTGGTCGCATCGCAAACCGCTATCTCGACGGCCAGCGTGTGCGTTACGTCGCGCCGATGCGGCTGTTGGTGATCCTGACGCTGCTGACGTTCTTCGTCGCGAAGTTCGTGATCCAGGACGCGATGCAGGATGTCGGGCCCGGTCAGCTGCGAACCGACCGGGTTGCGGTCGAGTTGGACCATGCACGGAGCGCCGACGAAGTGCGGCGCCTGCGCGGCGAGGCGCTCGCCGGCATCGCCGACACGCGCCGCACCGTGGGCGCCTGGCCTGGCGCGTCGCCGCAGCTCGACGTCGCCGAGGCGGAGGTGCGCGCCCATGCGGAGAGCCGGATCGCGGAACTCGGGGCCGAAGGCGCGGCCGCGGCCGAGGGCAATGCGGAGACGCCCGCCGAGGGCCGGGCAGCAGCGGCGGGGCCTGCGTCGGACGCCCCCGGCATCCGCACTGGAGCACCCGCCCCGCCGACCATCGGCGGCCCGATCGGCGAGCGCATCGAGCGCAACGTCGTGCGCCTGGGCGATGAGCCGCAACTCTTTGTGCGCGCGGTCCTCGGTGTTGCGCCGACCGCACTGTTCATCCTGGTGCCGCTGTTCGCGGTGCTGCTCAAGCTGCTCTACCTGTTCCAGCGCAGGCTCTATCTGGAGCATGTGGTGGTCGGCCTCTACAGCCACGCAGCGCTGATGCTTGGCCTGCTGCTGGTGTTCTGCGGCGCCCTCGCGGCGCCCTGGCTTGCGGCGCGTGCGCCTTGGGCCGCCGGCACCGTCCACGTCGTACAGACCGCCCTGCTGTGGGCGATGCCGGTCTATCTGCTGCTGATGCAGAAGCGCGTGTACGGCCAGTCGTGGCCGCGGACACTGCTCAAGTTCGCGGTCCTGGGCCTGCTGTACTTCGCGCTGTTTCTCAGTGTGGCGATCCCGATGGCCGGATATGCCCTCTATGCGTTGTAGCGCGGCCCCGATCCGCTCGACCTCGGCCGGCGGATCCGGCTTCCGGCAAACGCACACCTCTCGCTGGAAGCAGCGAGGGCACGCAGCCCGGCACAGCTTTGGCGCGTAGACGGCTTCTGCGGCAGCGGCCGCTCCGCTGCACGGTGCAATCCGCCGAGCCGTGACGACTCGCGGAACGCCGGGCGTCAGCTGCCGACGGTCCCCGGCGTGCCAGGGAACTCGATCATGGCGTCCCCGCCACCCGGGCACGCAGCCAGGCGTCTCGCGACTCGACCGGTACCGCCAGCCATGCACTGCGCAAGGCTGCGCGCTCGTGCGGCGGTGTGCGCTGGGCCAGGGCCGCCAGGTCCGCGCGTGCCTGCGGCGAGGTCGCGCGCAGGGCCAGCAATGCCGGCATGCGCTCGGCCTCGGGAATCGCCGAGAACAGCGGATGCAGGCCCGGCCAGTCCAGGCCCAGGACCGGCCCCAGCAACCAGCCGCGACGCAGCCCCTGGTCGAGCTGTTCGAATTCCAGTCGCAGGTTGCGCTGCTCAGCCTCGGGCAGCGCCGCGAAGTGGGTCGCGGCCTGCTGCAGACGCACGCGCTCGGCATGCGGCAGTGTCGCGGCTGCCTCATGGGCAATGCGGCGGCGTTGGCGCTCGGCCGCCGGCAGCGCCTGCCAGGCGGCGACGCGAGCGGAAAGTCTGGCGCGCTCGTCGGGCGTCATCCGGGCAAGCCGCGCGGCGCGCGCTTCGAGCTGCTCGCGCTCGGCGGCGGGGAGCCCGGCGGTCTGCAGGGCCGGCGGCAGCGCAGCCCACGCTGGCGGCATCGCCAGCAGCAGGCCGAGAACCGCCGCCACGCAGCGGATCCTGCGCTCAGAGCCCGGCATCGGCGGTCTCCAATCCAGCCTCGGGGGATTCCTGCACGCTGTCGAGATGGGCATCCCGGGTGTCGTCGATCGGACTCTCCAGGCGAGTCGACAGCCAGGCATAGAACGCCGGGTCGTAGCGCCAGACCGCGGTATCGGGTTCGGCCAGCAGGTCGAAGTCCGGCTCGATCAGCAGCGCGTCCGCGTCGTCGTAGGTGGCGGCGGGCGATTGCGCCGGCAGGGCCTCGATCCGGATCGGCGTGTCGTCGTCCACCCCGCCGTTCCCGGACCAGGCGTCGCGCCAGGTCATCGCCAGCGCAGCGGCGGTCGCCACCAGCACCAGGATCAGGGCCGGCCACATCCAGCGCGCCGGTGTCCGGTGCGTCGGCGCCTCGCTGACAGGGGCCTGTGCTTGCGCCTGGGCCTGCAACGGGAACCGGCGGAGCGGCGGCACCTGTCCGCGGAGCGCGGCTTCGCGCAGCCCGGCCAGTCGCGCAAGTCGATCGGGCGGCAGCTGACGGATCGCAGTCTGGGCAGCCTCGGCAATCCGCCTCCAGGCCTCCGGGTCCGGGCTGCCGTCCTCGCGGTGCGGCAGGGCCCGTTGCAGCCCCAGGCGATAGGTCGCCCGGGTCACGCCGAGTACCGCGGCAGCTTCGTGCTCGGGTAGCCCCGCAACCAGCCGCAGCAGCACGGTGACCCGCGGCCCGCCCGACAGGCCGGCCAGCGCCGGCAGGCCATCGCCCTCCTCGGCGAGCACGCCGGGCGCGCGCAGGGCGGGCGATGCCAGCAGTTGTGCCCAGAAGCGGCGCGGCCAGTCCGGGAACGGCGTCTGGGTCGCCATCCCGGCGAAGTCGGTCATCGCCACAGCCAGTGCGGCGTCGCCGGTGTCGATGTCTCCGCTCTGCCACTGGGCGAATGCAGCGGCCCGCCGCTCGATCCCGCGCAGGAATGCGGCGACGGCGGAGGACATGCCCTGGGGAGAGGATTGCGAAGGCGTGGTCATCTTGGCCCGCGTTTACGACGACGCATCATAACGATCCGCTGCCCGCACCCACACCTTGACAAGCCGAGCCCCAAACGTTCCACAGATGGAGCTAGAAGGGACTGGTTGTTCACAGGGTTCACAAATCTGTCATTGGGCTGAAGATTAACGAAACCCGGATCGCCATGAAACCGATGTTTCACGGCCAACCATTTGATATCAAAAGAAATTCAAGGCTTGGCACTTTTTTGTCCAATGCAGCGGCTTGCCCACTGAACACCGCATAACATCCCTTTCCATGAGCTTCATGCACAGACTTATCCACAGATCGTGTGGATAAGCCCCAATCCCTTTTCTTTCGGGCACTTGCGCAACCTTCGTGCCGATCCTCACAGCTTGGTGACGCAACTGACGGGGCAGTTGGCGAGCAAGCCGATAGACTTTGAGGGTGACCGTGCCCGCTACCTCGCCTTCTGTCCTGCGCGTCGCGCTGCCGGTACCGCTGCCGCGCCTGTTCGACTACCACCCGCCCCCGGGTTCGCCGGCCGTGCCCGGCGATGCGGGCCGCCGCATCCGGGTGCCGTTCGGGCCGCGGGAGCTGGTGGGCGTGGTCGCGGAGATCGGCGCGCCCGATGACCCCGCGCAGCCTCTTCGCGAGGCCCTCGAGTGGCTGGACGATGCCCCGCTCATCGCTGGCGAGCTGGCCGCCTCGTTGCGCTGGCTGGCGCGCTATACCCACGCCCCGCTCGGTGAGGTGCTTGCCACCGCCCTGCCCGCGTCGCTGCGCCGGGGAGAAGCCATGCCCGATACCCATGCCTGGGCCTGGCGGCTGACCGAAGCTGGCGCGACCGCGGCCGCGGGGCTCAAGGCCGGCGGGCGGCCGCAGCGGCTGGCGGCATTGCTGGCTGCCGGACCGCGCGACGAGGAAGCCCTTGAACTGGCGATGGAGGGCTGGCGTGCACCAGCGCGGACCCTCGCCGCGCGCGGGCTCGCGGAGCGGTTCGCGATTCCGGCCTCACAGCTGGCGCCGGCGCCGCAGGCGGGCCCGCCGCTGCATGACGAGCAGCGCCAGGCGGTCGAAGCCGTCGCCGCGTGCACCGGCTTCGCCGCGCTGCTGCTCGACGGCGTCACCGGAAGTGGCAAGACCGAGGTCTATCTGGCTGCGATCGCCGACTGCCTCGCGCGCGGGCGGCAGGCGCTGGTGCTGGTGCCCGAAATCGGCCTGACTCCGCAGACCCTTGCCCGCTTCCGCGCGCGGCTCGGCGTCCCGGTGCACGCGCTGCATTCGGGACTCGGCGACGGCGAACGGGCGCGGGTCTGGGCGGCCGCGGCCCGCGGCGAGGCGCGTGTCGTGGTCGGCACCCGCTCGGCGGTGTTCGTGCCGCTTCCCGACGCCGGCCTCGTCGTCGTCGACGAGGAACATGACGGCAGCTACAAGCAGCAGGATGGCATCCGCTACCACGCGCGCGATTTCGCGCTGGTGCGCGGCAAGGCGCTCGACGTTCCGGTATTGCTGGGCAGCGCGACGCCGTCGCTGGAATCGCTGCAGAACGCGGTTTCGGGCCGTTACGCGCACCTGCGCCTGCGTCATCGCGCGGGCGTTGCCAAGCCACCGGTGGTGCGCGTGCTCGACGTACGCAAGCGCCCGCTCGAGGCCGGCCTCTCGCCCGAACTGCTGGCCGCGATCACGTCGGCGCTCGCTGCGGGCGGCCAGGTGCTGGTGTTCAAGAACCGGCGCGGCTATGCGCCCGTGCTGCTGTGCCACGACTGCGGCTGGAGCGCGCACTGCCCACGCTGCAGCACGCCCGATCGGCCCCATCCGATGACCGTGCACGCGGGAGGCCGCCGCCTGCAGTGCCACCACTGCGGCCATCGCGCGAGCGCGCCGCCGGCCTGTCCGGACTGCGCGAGCCTCGGCCTGCAGCCGCAGGGCGTGGGGACCGAACGCATCGAGGAACTGCTCGCCGCGCGCCTGCCGGATGTACCGGTGCTGCGCATCGACCGCGGCAGCACACGGCGGCGCGATGCGCTCGAAGACCTGCTCGGCTCACTCGGCAACCGGCCGGGCGTGCTGATCGGCACGCAGATGCTGGCCAAGGGCCATGACCTGCCCAATCTGACCCTGGTCTGCGTCGTCGGCATCGACGAGGGCCTGTTTTCGGCGGATTTCCGCGCCGGCGAGAAACTCGCGCAACTGCTGATCCAGGTGGCCGGGCGCGCCGGGCGCGCCGACAAGCCCGGCCTGGTGCTGCTGCAGACCCATCATCCCGAGCATCCGCTGCTGCTGACGCTGATCAACGGTGGCTACCACGCCTTTGCCGCCGGAGAGCTGGCGCAGCGCGAGGCGGCAGGCTTTCCGCCGTTCGCGCCGCTGGCCCTGCTGCGCGCCGAGTCGCAGCAGGCGGAACCCCCGATGGCATTCCTCCAGGCCGCGCGGCGGGTGCTCGCAACGTATGCGACGCGCGATGCAGCCGGTATGCCGACCCTGCTGCTCGACGGCCCGGTGGTCGCGCCGATGCCGCGGCGGGCCGGCAGCTATCGCGCGCAATTGCTGATCGCCACCGACCAGCGTCCGCGCCTGCACGGCATCCTCGATGCCGCGCTGCCGGAGATCCATGCCCTGCCCGAAGCCCGGCGCGCGCGCTGGTCGCTGGATGTGGACCCGGTCGATCTGTACTGAACCGGGCGACGGCGCCTGCCGTCAGTCGGCCGCCGCCGGCCTCGTCCGGCGCCCGCGCTGCCGCGACGCGGTCTTGGCGGGGGCCGCCTTGGGTTTCTCGCGGATCTCCACCGCCTGGCCGTTTCGCCGCACCTCGAACAGGCCCATCGCATCGATCAGCGCACTGAGGTTGCGGTAGCCGTAGTTGCGGGCATCGAACGAGCCCTGGTTGCGCACGTGGCTCCCCACCTCGCCCAGATGCGACCAGCCGCCATCGTCGGCGCCGGCCGATACCGCATTGCGCAGCAGCTGTACCAGCTCCCGGTCGGCCTGCAGCTGCGCGCCGGTGCGGGGCCTCACCGTGGCACCGTCGTCGACGTCGTCGGCCGCCCGCAGCTTCTCCAGGTACAGGAATGTCGAACACGCCTTGACGAAGGGTGTCGGGGTTTTCTCCTGGCCGAACCCGTAGACCGCGTAGCCATCGCTGCGCAGCCGCATCACCAGCGGAGTGAAGTCGGCATCGCTGGAGACGATCGCGAATCCGTCGAGGTTGCGCGCATACATCAGGTCCATCGCGTCGATGACCATCGCCATGTCGGATGCGTTCTTGCCGGTGCTGTAGGCGAACTGCTGGATCGGCCGGATCGCGTACTCGTGCAGCACCTTTTCCCAGCTGCCCAGGTGCGGGCTCTTCCAGTTGCCGTAGGCGCGGCGCACGTTGGCGACGCCGTGGCGGGCGACTTCGGCCAGGATCACGTCGATCTTCGCGGCCGGGGCGTTGTCGGCATCGATCAGCAACGCAATTCGGGTTTCGTCTGGGATTCGGGTCTGGTCGCCCATGGCGATGCTCCGGTCGGGGCGCAGGCGCGCGCGGTACGGGGGACGGATGGCGTGTCAGGCGTCGTCGAACAATTCGCGCGCCATCACGATCGCGTCCTCGCGACCGTTGTGGGTGGGGTAATAGCGCGGACGGCGGCCGATCTCGTTGAAGCCCTCTGCGTGATAGAGCGCGACGGCGGCCGGATTGGACGGCCGCACTTCGAGGAAGACACGCTGCGCGCCGAGCTTGCGGGCAATGTCGACCAGCGCGCGGAACAGCCGACGGCCGTGACCGCGACCCTGCAGCTCGGGGTCGACGCAGACGTTGAGCACATGGGCCTCACCGGCAGCGATGCTCAGCACGCCGTAGCCGGCGATGCGGCCGTCGACATTCAGCAGCCAGGCCGGATACGCCGCGCGCAGGCAGTCGTCGAAGATGCCCCGTGTCCAGGGAAAGGGGTAGGCGCGCACCTCGATCGCCATGACCGCATCGAGGTCGGTCGCGCGCATCGGCCGCAAGGCCCACGCGGCCTCCGTCCCGCCGCCGACTCCGGGCTCAGCCGCCATGACGGCGGAACCGGCGCAGGCGGGGCCACAGCGCACGCTTGGCCGAGGCCGAGCGCAGGCCATCCAGCGGACCAAGACTGCTCAACAGCGCCTGCGCACTTTGGGAATCGCGGTCGAGACCGGCGGCGCGCAGCAGCGCATCCACCAGCGGATCGTTGGGCCATACCGACGCCGCGACCTCCACCCGGTAGCGGACATGCCCCAGCGCATCGAGCGCTGCCGATTGCAGCGCGTCCCAGGTCACGAGACGGTCTCCGCGCCTCCGCGCCGGCGCATCAGCCACAGCGTCGGCCCCGACAGTGCGTAGAGCACCGCGGCCACCAGCAGGGTCTTGGGCGGGTCGACCCACATCGCCACCAGGATCACCAGTGCGATGACCAACGCGACGAAGGGCACGCGATCGGCCTTCGGCCCGGTGCCGCTGCCCTTGAAGCTGGTGTAGCGGATCCGGCTGACCATCAGCAGGCCGCAGATCACCGTCACCGCGAGCGCGCCATAGCGCAATGCGTCGCCGGCGAAGCCGAGCTCGTGACAGGTCCACACGAAACTCGCCATCAGGCCCGCCGCCGCCGGACTCGCCAGCCCGACGAAGTAGCGCTTGTCCACGGTCGCCACCTGGCTGTTGAAGCGCGCCAGACGCAATGCCGCGCAGGCGGCATACAGGAATGCGGCAAGCCAGCCGACCTTGCCGAGCGTCGGCCCGTCCAGGCGCATGCCCATCAGCGACCAGTGATACATCACCAGGGCCGGGGCAAGACCGAAACTGATCAGATCGGCGAGCGAGTCGTACTGCACGCCGAACTCGCTCTGGGTATTGGTGAGCCTTGCGACGCGGCCATCGATGCCGTCGAGGACCGCGGCGACGAAGATCGCGATGCACGCGGCGCTGAATCGTCCCTGCGACGCCGCGATGATCGCGAAGAAACCCGCGAACAACCCGCCGGTGGTGAAGAGGTTCGGCAACAGATAAATGCCGCGGCCGCGGCGCGGAGTCGGGTCGGTCTGGCTCATGCGGGGCAGTGTAGCGCCTGCGCCGGTTGCGCGGTCCGCGCCGGGGTGCTGCAATCGCGCCACATTCGCGCCCCCGGAACCCGTCATGCGCCGCATCATCGTGATTGCACTCGCGTTGCTCGCCTCCCTGCCGGCGGTCGCCAACGAGGTCTACAGCTGGAAGGACGCGCGGGGCGTGACCCACTACTCGCAGACACCGCCACCTGCCGGTACCCGCTTCGAAGTCCGCAGAGTCGCCGCCGGCGCGTCTGCCACCACCGCGGCTCCGGCATCGCCCGCGAATGGCGCTGCGCCTGCCACCGCTGGTAGCGCCGCGTCGGGCGACAGCACACAGTGCGAGCTCGCACGCGGCAATGTGGCGGCGCTCAAGAGCGGGGGGGCGGTGCAGCAGATCGGCGCCGATGGCAAGCCGCGCGAACTCGACGCCAACGAGCGCGCGGACCAGCTCGCCCTGTCGGAAGCCGGGGTACGCGCGTACTGCCGCTGAGGCGCGCCCGCGCGGCAGGCCCGCGCGTGCTGCGTGGCACAATGGCGGTCCCGTTCCCAGCCAGATGCCGCCGATGCGCCTGTCGCAGTTCCACCTTCGCACCGAAAAGGAAACACCCGCCGACGCGGAAGTCATCAGCCACAAGCTGATGCTCAAGGCGGGCATGCTGCGCAAGCTCGGCGCCGGTCTCTATACCTGGTCGCCGCTCGGGCTGCGCGTGCTGCGCAAGGTGGAAGGGATCGTGCGCGAGGAGATGGATGCCGCCGGCGCGATCGAACTGCTGATGCCCTCGGTGCAGCCGCGTGAGCTGTGGGAAGAGACCGGACGCTGGGAAAAGTTCGGCGGCCAGCTGCTGAAACTGCAGGACCGCAAGGAAAGCTGGTATTGCGTCGGCCCGACCCACGAGGAAGTCATCACCGACTTCGCCCGCGCCGAGCTGGCCAGCTACAAGCAGCTGCCTGTGAATTTCTACCAGGTCCAGACCAAGTTCCGCGACGAGATCCGCCCGCGCTTCGGCGTGATGCGTGCCCGCGAGTTCCTGATGAAGGACGCCTACTCCTTCGATATCGACGAAGCCGGCATGGCGGCGTCGTACCAGAAGATGCATGCCGCCTACACGCGCATCTTCAGCAGGCTCGGCCTGGATTTCCGCGCGGTGCAGGCCGACTCCGGCGCGATCGGCGGTGATGCCTCGCAGGAGTTCCACGTGCTCGCGGAGTCCGGCGAGGACGCGCTGGTGTTCTCGACCGGTTCCGACTACGCCGCCAATGTGGAAACCGCGCACGCCGCGGCACCCGCCCCGCGCCCGGAGCCCGCCCAGACCATGCGCCGGATCGAGACGCCGACGCAGAAGACCTGCGAGGACGTCGCTGCGCTGCTCGACATCCCGCTGGCGCGCACGGTCAAGTCGGTGGCGCTGTTTGCCGGCGAGACGTTCGTGCTGGCGCTGGTGCGCGGCGACCACGCGGTCAACCCGGTCAAGCTGGCAAAGGTCGAGGGTCTGGCCGATTACCGCATGGCCACCGAAGCCGAGATCGCCGAGTACCTCGGCAGTACGCCGGGCTTCCTCGGCCCGATCGGCGCGGCGAAAGCCATCCGCGTCGTCGCTGACCGCGAGGTTGCGGCGATGGCGGATTTCGTCGTCGGCGCCAACGCCACCGGCTTCCACCTCGCGGGCGTCAACTGGGGCCGCGACCTGCCCGAACCCGATGTGGTTGCCGACATCCGCGATGTCGTGGCCGGCGAGCGCGCCGCGGACGGCGGGGAACTCAGGCTGGTCCGCGGCATCGAGGTCGGGCACATCTTCCAGCTCGGCCGCAAATATGCCGAGGCGATGGGCTTCAAGGTGCTCGACGCCAACGGCAAGGCCACCGTGCCTTTCATGGGCTGCTACGGCATCGGCGTTTCGCGCATCGTCGCCGCGGCGATCGAACAGAACCACGACAGCAACGGGATCCTGTGGCCGGCGGCCATGGCCCCGTGGCAGGTGGCGGTGTGCATCATCAATCCCAAGCACGAGGCGCACGTGGCCGAGGCGGCCGAGGCGCTGTATCTCGAACTGCGCGCCGCTGGCATCGACGCCGTGCTCGACGATCGCGGCCTGCGGCCGGGCGCGATGTTCGCCGACATCGAACTGATCGGCATTCCGCACCGGGTGGTGGTTTCGGCGCGCGGCCTGGAAGCCGGCACGTTCGAATACCGCGCGCGCACGGCGGCGGAATCGGAAAACCTCGAACGCCAGGCCCTGCTCACGCGCCTGCGCAGCTGAGGTTTCCTGCGCTTTTCCCCACCCCGGTTTTGCCGGGGATAAACTCCTGGCCGCGCAGCCAGCCGGGCAGCTGGCCTGCGCAGTGACGAACGGCATTTGTCGCGGCCGGATAAACGGGATTAAGATGCAGTCCATGCCAGGGACTGGTATCCCAATAATCAGCCGGAGCCGACTCACATGGCGTTTGACCTCAATGCATTTTCCCCCCAGCAGCTCGATGCGCTGATTACCCAGGCCAAGCAGCGCAAGACCACGCTGAAGAAGCGCAAGCCGATCGCGGCCGTGCGCAAGAAGCTCACCGACCTGGCAGCCGCCGAGGGTTACAGCATCGCCGAGCTGTTCGGTGGTGGCGCGCCGCGCAGCGCCGCGTCGGCGCCCGCTGCACGCACCAGTGCGACCAAGGGTCGCAAGCTCGGCAAGGTGCCGCCGAAGTATCGCAACCCTGCCAACAAGGCCGAGACCTGGACCGGCCGTGGCAAGCAGCCGCTGTGGCTCGCGGGCCAGATCAAGAAGGGCAGGAAGATCGAGGAATTCCTGATCGAGAAG
The DNA here is from genome assembly GCF_003813845.1 of Luteimonas sp. 100069. Classification (NCBI taxonomy): domain Bacteria; kingdom Pseudomonadati; phylum Pseudomonadota; class Gammaproteobacteria; order Lysobacterales; family Lysobacteraceae; genus Luteimonas; species Luteimonas sp. 100069. The sequence goes on along the minus strand of NZ_RPFN01000001.1, from coordinate 206,448 downwards.
TGATCGCAGCCGCGATGCCCGAGCGCCCTCCGCAAGGAGGGCGTTTTCGTTCGGGCAGCCGAAGGGACGGACCCGCTGCAGTCGAGGAGCAGCGCTTCCTTCAGAGATTCTTGTTCCGGGCCGGCACCACGACGTTGCCAAACAGCAGGCCCGCGATCAGCGCAAGCACGATATTCATGACGACCAGGGCGGCTTCCTGCCCGGCCGCCATGTCCTGCTGCTGCACGAGGTTCATCAGGCCACGCAGGCTGTTGCTGCCGGGCACCAGCATGATCAGCCCAGGCACGCGGATCAGCGCGCCCGGCCGGTCTGCCCAGCGCGCGTAACCGTTGCCGGCGGCGGTGGTGGCCAGCGCGGCGACGAACAGGCCGATATTGGACCCGAGCGCTGCGCCGACCCAGCGCGAGATCAGATAGCCCGAGACTGCGGCAAGCATCACCAGCGCGACGTCGCGGCGCGCGGCGCGGAACAGGATCGCGAACGCGGCCGACGCGGTCGCGAGCGCCGCCCACTCCACCCAGTCGGGCTGCGGGCGGAGCGCGCGGACGTTGGGCGTCACGCCCAGCATCTTTGCAAGCGTGAGGGCGATGATCGTGCCGATGGTGATCTTGAGCACCGTGGTCATGGCGCCGGCGAAGCGCGCCGTGCCCGAGACCAGGTGCTGCGATGTCAGCTCGTTGATGGCGTTCGTCAGCGCCATGCCGGGCAGCATCACGATCAACGAGGCGATGATCACGGTATTGAGGTTGAGCGGCACGACGAACGCGGACACCAGGATCGCGACCAGGCCGGCCACCATGCCGGCCAGCGCATCGCCAGCCTCCTTGAGCCGGGTGCCATCGCGCGTCGCCAGGTCGAGCAGGCCGATCAACAGGCCAATGACGCCCGCCGTGGCGATGTCCGCCCAGGGCAGTCGCCACAGCCCGGCGACCGCCATCGCGACCATCGCGAATCCCATGACCTGCAGCGCCTTGCCCCAGCGCCCGGGTTCGCGCGCATCGAGCGCGCGCAGCGCGGCATAGCCTTCGGCCAGATCCATCTCGCCGGCCATCACCTGCTCGGCGATGCGGTCGGTCTCGCACAGCTTGTAGAGGTCGACGTCGCCCGGCGACATGCGGATCACGCGGGTGGTGTCGCTGTCGCCCGGCGGCCGCAGCGGATCGCTGAAGGACAGCACCATGCCGGTCGGATTGACCCAGGGTTCGCAGTCCAGCCCCAATTGCTGGGTCACCGCGATCATCGCCCCTTCGAGACGCTGGGCGGTGGTGCCATAGGCATGGAGATGCTCGGCGAGCTCGACGACGAACGCGATGCGCGCGGCGTAAGTGGCAGAGGTGAGCGAAGTGGGCGCGGACATCGCGACAGGATCGCATGCACGCCCCGCGGTCGGTAGATCGCCCGCCCGTGACACGCGGTATCACGCCCGGATTGGGTATGCTCGTGCCCGTTTGCCCAACGCTCCCGAGACTGCATGGCCCTCCCCCGACCCGAGACGCCCAGCGCCGAATCCGGCGGCGGAGGGACGTTGCGGCTGCGCGGTCACTGGACCCTCGCGCATGCAGGCGACATCGAAGCCACGCTGCGGGCGCAGCAGGATCCCGAGGAGGTCGATGCCACGGGCGTCGAGCGGCTCGATTCGGTCGGCGTGCTGCAGCTGCTCCGTTTCGCCGACAAGCGCGGGCTCGATTTCTCGACGTTCCGGTTCCGCGAGGACCACCGCGCGCTGGTAGACGCGATCGAGGATGTCTCCGACGACCGACCCAAGAAAAAACGCGATTACGGCGTGAACGCGGCCCTGGCGCGGCTCGGCCGCAGGGTGTACGAAAACGGGCGAGAGTTCGTCTCGCTGGTGAGCTTCTTCGGCGAGACGCTGGTCAAGCTCGCCCGCCTGCTCGCATCGCCGCGACAGTTCCGGCTGACCTCGACCGTGCACCATATGGAGCAGGTCGGCCTCGACGCGGTGCCGCTGGTCGCGCTGCTGTCGTTTCTGGTCGGCGCGGTCATCGCGTTCCTGGGCTCGACCGTGCTGGCGGAATTCGGCGCCGTGATCTTCGTCGTCGAGCTCGTGTCGATCGCATTCCTGCGCGAGTTCGGCGTGCTGCTGACCGCAATCCTGCTGGCCGGCCGCACGGCCAGCGCGTTCACCGCGCAGATCGGTGCGATGGTCAGCCGCGAGGAAGTGGATGCGATCCGCACGCTGGGTCTGGATCCGGTCGAGCTGCTGGTCATCCCGCGGATCGTCGCCTTGCTGGTGATGCTGCCGCTGCTGACCTTCATCGCGATGATCGCCGGCCTCATCGGCGGCCTGACCGTCGGCGCCTTCGCCCTCGAGATTCCGCCGCAGGCCTATCTGGCGCGCATGTACGACACCATGCAGGTTCGGCATTTCCTTGTCGGCATGTCCAAGGCCCCGGTCTTCGCGCTGGTGATCGGCCTGATCGGTTGCCTGGAAGGGTTGCGGGTCCAGGGCACCGCGCAATCGGTGGGCGAACGCACCACCTCCAGCGTCGTGCAGACGATTTCGCTGGTCATCACGCTCGATGCCTTCGCCGCGATCTGGTTCATGGAGGTGGGCTGGTGACGACGCCAGAGCCGGTTTCCAACGATGTCCCTGCGCGCGACACCGCCCCGGATGGCGTCGCAGTGCGCGTGCGGGGCCTGGTCACCCGCTTCGGCAGCCAGACCGTGCATGACGGCCTCGACCTCGACGTGCGCCAGGGGGAGATCCTGGGCGTGGTCGGTGGCTCGGGCACCGGCAAGTCGGTGCTGATGCGTTCCATCATCGGGCTGCGGGCGCCGCAGGCCGGCACCATCGATGTGCTGGGCGCCGATGCACTCGCGCGCGATCCAGAACAACGCAGCCATATCGAGCGCAATACCGGGGTGCTGTTCCAGGACGGCGCGCTGTTCTCTTCGCTGACCGTCGGCGAGAACGTCCAGGTACCGCTGAAGGAACATCACCCGGACCTGAGCGACTCGCTTCGCTACGAATTGTCCTTGCTGAAGATCAAGCTCGCGGGCCTGCCGGCCGATGCGCTCGACAAGCTGCCCGCGCAGCTGTCGGGCGGCATGCGCAAGCGGGCCGGCCTGGCGCGCGCACTCGCGCTCGACCCACCGCTGCTGTTCCTCGATGAGCCCACGGCCGGTCTCGACCCGATCGGCGCGGCCGCGTTCGACCGCCTGATCCGCACCCTGCAGAAAGCACTGGGCCTGACCGTGTTCCTGGTCACACACGATCTCGACACCCTGTACGCTATTTGTGACCGGATCGCGGTGCTGGCCGATCGCCGGGTCATTGCGGCCGCCCCGGTGGAAGAGATCGAACGGATCGATCACCCCTGGATCCAGGAATATTTCCACGGGCCGCGCGGGCGCGCGGCGCGCGATGCGAGGGCCACTGGCCCGGGAGCCGACTGACCTCATGGAAACCAGAGCCAATTACGTGCTGATCGGCGCGTTCACGCTCATCGCCTCGATCGCGATGCTCGGCTTCGCGCTGTGGGCGGCGAAATACTCCTCCGACCGCAGCTGGAACGAGTTCGACGTGATCTTCCGCGAACCGGTCACCGGCCTGACCGAGGGCAGCAGCGTGCAGTACAACGGCATCGCCGTCGGCACGGTCGACAGTCTGCAGCTCGCCCCGGAGGACCCCCGCCAGGTGATCGCGCGCCTGCGGGTGCAGGCCAAAGCGCCGGTCAAGACCGATACCCGCGCACGCATGTCGATGACCAGCCTGACCGGCTCGCCGATCATCCAGCTCACCGGCGGCTCGCCCGAAGCACCGCCGCTGGTGTCGGAGCGGGAAGACCGTGTGCCGGTCATCCAGACCGAGGCCTCGGCGCTTCAGAACATCTCCGACACCGCGAACCGCCTGGTCGAACGGCTCGACAAGGTGCTCAGCGAAGAGAATGTCGCCCGCATCGCCAACACGCTCGAGAACATCGAGGGCATGACCGGCGCGGTCGCCGGCCAGCGCGAAGACCTGGCGGCGATCATCGTCAATGCGCGCAGATCCAGCGAGCAGCTCGAGCAGACACTGACGACGACCAATCGCGCCATGACCAATTTCGACCGCGAACTGGTGCAGAAGCTGCCCGGCCTAGTCGCCAACCTCGAAAGCACGCTGGCGCGCATGGATTCCGCTGCCGGCGGCGCCGACCTGATCCTCAACGAGAACCGCGCCGCGATCAGCAGCTTCGCCAACGACGGCCTCTCGCAGCTTGGCCCGACCCTGGGCGAGTTGCGATCGCTGGTCCGCGACCTGCGCCGTATCAGCGACCGCCTGGACGCCAACCCCGCGCGCTACCTGCTGGGTCGCGACGCGCCCAAGGAGTTCGAACCCGAATGACCGTCCACCCAGGTGTCGCCCGCCGGGCCCTGTCCCGCCTCGTCATCGCCTTCGCGCTCGTCATGCCACTCGCCAGCTGCAGCTCGTTGCTCGGCGGCGGGAGCGGCGACCGGGAGCGCTCGACGATCTACGCGCCCGACCCGCGGGTCGAAGCGAATCCCGCATGGCCGCATGCGGACTGGCAGCTCAGCATGAGCCCGCCGACCGCGGCCCGCATGATCGACAGCTTCCGCATCGCGGTGCGTCCGATCCCTGACGAGCTGCAGGTCTATCGCGGCGCGAGCTGGGCCAAGACGCCGACCGACATGCTCCAGGACGCGGTGCTGCGCACGCTCGAGGATTCCGGCCACCTTCCGGGGGTCGCGCGCCAGGGCGCGGGCATCACCGCCGACTACAAGCTGGTCATCGACCTGCGCCGGTTCGAGGCCGACTACAACGGCAACGCGTTGCCGTCGGCGACGATCGAGGCCAACGCCAAGCTGATCCACAACATCGACCAGACGGTCGTCGGCTCCCGCACCTTCCTTGCCGCACAACCCGCAGCGAGCGCCGAGGTTGCCCAGGTCGTCGATGCGTTCTCGAACGCGCTGCGGGATGTCAGCAGCGAGATGGCCGGCTGGATTCTCGAGTCGGGCAACGCGCACGAGGTCACGCACGATCGGCGCGTTCCGGAGTCGATGCCCGCCGTGCGCCGCTGAAGCCGGGCCCCTGCTTCCGCCCGCGTGCGTCCGGGGAGGTGGGCTGCGATCGCAGAAGCGGGCCGGCGCGGCGGCACGCGATCGACCAGCAAGACAAGCGACTGCGCACGCGTGGTGGCTGGGCGACGGGCGTAAGGACCGCCACCGCCCGATGCCGACAGGTCGCGCCCGCCGAGGCTCGCTATCGGGCGGAGTGGTCATTCGCCTGATCGAGGATCTTCCGGAACGTCAGATTGATTCTGGGCCCCGACGGGCGCGCGGTCCTTGGCAACGCATGGCGGTAGCGCGACTGCGTGTCGCCGCGCATCAGCAACAGGCTGCCGTGCGCGAGATGGAGGACGTGGCGCTGCACGGCAGCGTCGGCGTCCCGATGTTTCGCCTTGAGGACGAAGCGCCGGGTCGCACCCAGACTGAGTGAGGCAATGACCGGGCGCGGTCCCAACTCGGGCTCGTCGTCGCTGTGCCAGCCCATCGCATCGGCCCCGTCGCGATAGAAGTTGGCGAGCACGCTGTTGAATGCGACGCCCGCAGTCGCCGACACGGTCCGACGCAAGGGCAGCAGCACGTTCGGCCATGGCATCGGCTCGAAGCGCGTGCCCGAATACCGGTACGCCGCGCCCGGGTCGCCGATCCAGCAACTCAGTCGTGGCGCCTGCACCTCCCGCCCGAAGATCTTCAGGCGATGCGCGCTCCAGGGCAGAGCATCGCGCAGCGCCTCGAAGAGTGCGTCGGCTTCTCCCGCAGGCAACCAGGCCGGCATGAGTTCGAGTTCCGGACCCTGCTGCTGAAGGGCGCGAGGCGAATCGGGCATTGGGATTGCCTGCTGCGGGAGAGCTGCCAGTTTGCCGGCCGGGCATGGAACCCGCGACAATCCGCCGGTGAACCCGCAGCTCCCCCCCCGCCGGCCCTGCCGCCCTGCCTCTGCGTCAGCAGATGCCTTCGACATGCGCAACGCCGCAGCGTGATCAGTCGCCTGCTTGGATTGCTGTCAGCAGTGCGCCGCAGCGTTGAAGTCCGCGGCGGCGGCCTGCGCGGGCTGGGCGGAGTTGTGGTACGGGCCTGGCGCATGCAGCGCGCAATGGGCTTCCGCGGTATCGCAGCGCGCATCCGGATCGCAGGTCGCGCCCGGCCTGTCGCACCGACGCCCGAGACCGGATACCGGTTTCCGCCGCCTTCCCCGATCGATGCGGTGAGCCTGCGGGTCGGCGTGATGCTGCACCTGTTCTATTCCGATCTTGCCGACGAATTCGCCGCCGCGTTGTCGCGGATGCCGACCCCCTTCGTCCTGCTGGTTTCAGTGAGCGAGGCCGATGCCGTCGACGTTGTCCGCGGAGCATTTTCGGCGATACCGGGTGTGCAACGGCTCGAGATTGTCGTCGTGCCGAACCGTGGACGCGACATCGCGCCGCTGCTCGTCACCTTCCGCGAAGCGCTGCTCGAGCTCGATGTCATCGCGCATCTGCACAGCAAGAAGTCGCTGCACGCCGGCAGTGCACAGAACCGCTGGCGCGCATATCTGGTCGATGGACTGATGGGCAGTCCGCAGCGGATCGCGTGGCAACTGGGCATGTTCGACGCGGATCCCTCGCTGGGCATCATCTATCCGGAGAGCCACGAAACGGTTCCGCTGTGGGGACACACCTGGCTTGGCAACGTCGCCGATGGGTCCGCGATCGCCGCCCGGATGGGCTTTTCCATTGATCCGCAGGCCTACATCGACTTCCCGGCCGGATCGATGTTCTGGGCGCGGATCGATGCGATCCGACCCCTGCTTGCGCTACAGCTGCCGCTCGAGGCGTTTCCCGAGGAACGGGGGCAGCTGGACGGCACGCTCCAGCATGCGATCGAACGCATGTTCGTTGCGGTCGTCCGCGCCCGCGGCTTCCGCGCAGGTGTACTGCCACGCGACGGCAGCCTGTCGCTCACGAGCGAGGGTGACCGCAACTGGCAGGACTATTTCGCTACACCACTTGCGGGGCGCATCGCCGCTGCGTCGATCGACGCGACCCTGGTCTCGGTGGACATCTTCGACACGCTTGTGCAACGCCCTTTCTTGTCTCCAGCCGCCGCGCGTGCCTACCTGGCACGACTGGCGCAGCGCACGTTGGCAGTCGACGACTTCGCCGAACTGCGTGCACGTGCCGAAGCGCGCGCGCGTCATGCCGCAGCGCGCGACCCCACTCTGGCGGAAATCTATGACGTGATGCATGCCCTTGCCCCGGATCTTCCGGCGGAAGCGCTGCACGCGCTCGAGCGCGCGACCGAACGACGGCTGCTCCGTCCGCGGACAGCACTGCTCGATGCCCTTGCAGCGATACGTGCGCGCGGAACACGTCTTGTCGCGCTGTCGGACATGTATCTGGACGAGGCGACCCTCCAAGAGATCCTGCCTGCGCCCGTCGTCGACATCGTCGACCGGTGGTACGTCTCCTGCGATACAGGGCACCGCAAGGACGACGGTGCCGCGTGGCCGACCGTCGCCTCCGCCGAGCAGGTTGCATCCAAGAAATGGCTGCACATTGGCGACAACGAACATGCCGATGTGCAACAGCCCCACTGGCAGGGCATGCTGACGCCGGTGCACGTCCTGCGCGCTTCGGCACTGCTGGATGTCGTTCCGGCACTGCGCCCGCTACGCACAGCTCCCGATGCGCATTGGAGCGAACAACTCCGGCTGGGACTCATCGCCAACCATCTGAGCGATATCGCCGATGCTGCGCCGGAGATGTTGGCCGGCCGGCTCCACGTCAGCCCGCGAACCTTCGGTTACGCGGTGATCGGTCCACTCGTGCTGGACTTCCTCACCTGGCTGGTGCGTCTTGCCCGCGACCGCGAGGTGACCAGACTCCTGTTCCTGAGCCGCGAAGGCCATCTGCTCGTTGAAGCCTTCCACCGCCTGAAGGTCGCCGCGCCGGCCTGGACCGGCGAGATCGACGGCGTCTATTTCCTGGCGTCGAGGCAGGCGTGCGGGCTGGCCGCGCTCCGGGACCGCGACAGCCTCGCCACACTGCTCGACTGCAGCTACAACGGCACGCTTGGAGACCTCCTCGTTGCGCGCCTCGGCAACCGCGCGAAAGCCGTGCTGGAGTTGCGTCTCGGCGGTGCCGTGATGCACGAGCATGTGTTCCTGCCGGAGATGCATGAAGCCGTGGCGGACAGACTGGCGCCTGCGCACGACGCGCTCGAAGCCCTGGCCGCGTGCGCGCGAGCGCTCTACCGCGAGTACTGGGACGAGACGGTCGGCGATGCACGCGCCATGCTGGTGGACATCGGCTATGCCGGTACGATCCAGCGCCATCTGTCGAGCATGCTGGAGCAGCCGCTCGAAGGCGCATATTTCGCGCTCGACAGCCGCGCCGAGGCGCGGCTGCGGGGTGCCGGCAACGCGCGGGCCCGCTATCACGACGCGCGTCAGGAGTCGGGGCCTTCGGACGTGCTGGGGAACGATCTGCTGCTGGAAAGCGTGCTGACCGCGCCACAGCCGCAATTCACAGGCTTCGAGAACGTGGATGGGGCTCGGCAGCCGACCTATGCGACGCCGGACACCCAGCCGCGGCGCTGGTCGATCGTCGCTGAGGTGCAGGCCGCGGCGCTGGAGTTCATCGACGATGCGCTTCTGGCTGCAGGTCCGCTGGCTGACGAACTGGCCTTCGATCCCGACGCAGTGCAGGTTCCGCTCGCATGTATCGGCGCAGGGCGCTGGCATGCGCCCTGGCTCGCGGATATCGGCGTAGACGATGCGTTCACCGGACGCGGCCAGGTCGCTGCTGCAACGCCACCGCCCCCCTGAAAGGCAACAACAACTCCGCCAGTCCGCTAGCTCGCTGCGCGGAATGGGACACCGGTTGCGGCCTGCAGGTCGGCAGCATCGACCCCCTCGGCCATCTCCACGAGCACGAGCCCGTCGGCGGTCACGTCGAACACCGCGAGATCCGTGATGATCCGGTCGACCACGCCCACGCCGGTCAACGGCAGCGTGCATTCGGGGAGGATCTTGTGGCTGCCGTCCTTCGCGACGTGTTCCATCAGCACCACCACGCGCTTGACGCCCGCGACCAGGTCCATCGCCCCGCCCATGCCCTTGACCATCTTGCCGGGCACCATCCAGTTGGCCAGATCGCCCTTGTCCGTCACCTGCATCGCGCCGAGGATGGCCAGGTCGATATGGCCGCCGCGGATCATCGCGAACGAATCGTGACTGCCGAAATAGCTGGCGCCCGCGCGCGCGGTGACGGTCTGCTTGCCGGCGTTGATCAGGTCCGCATCGACCTCGTCCTCGGTCGGGAACGGGCCGATGCCGAGCAGACCGTTCTCGCTCTGCAGCCAGACATCCACGCCTTCCGGAATATGGTTGGCTACCAGGGTCGGCAGGCCGATGCCCAGATTCACGTACGCACCGTCGCTGAGTTCACGGGCGGCGCGGGCGGCCATCTCGTCGCGGGTCCAGGCCATTACTTCGCTCCTCGCACGGTGCGCTGCTCGATGCGCTTCTCAGGGGTCGCGTTGACGACGATGCGGTCGACATAGATGCCGGGCAGGTGCACGTGATCGGGATCGATCCCGCCCACCTCCACCAGCTCCTCGACCTCGGCCACGCAGACGCGGCCGGCCATCGCGCAGGCCGGATTGAAGTTGCGCGCGGTCTTGCGGAAGACCAGATTCCCGGCCGTGTCGGCCTTCCATGCTTTCACCAGCGCGACATCGGCGACCAGCGCCGTCTCGAGGACGTAGTGCTTGCCGTCGAACTCGCGGGTTTCCTTGCCCTCGGCGACGATGGTCCCGTAGCCGGTGGCGGTGAAGAACGCCGGAATGCCCGCACCGCCGGCGCGCAGACGCTCGGCCAGCGTGCCCTGGGGATTGAACTCGAGCTCGAGTTCGCCGCCCAGGTACTGGCGCTCGAACTCCTTGTTCTCGCCCACGTAGGAGGAAATCATCTTGCGGATCTGCCGGGTCTCCAGCAGCTGGCCGAGGCCGAAGCCATCGACGCCGGCATTGTTGGAGATCGCGGTCAGCTCCCTGACGCCGGAGTCGCGCAAGGCGGCAATCAACGCCTCGGGAATCCCGCACAGGCCGAAACCGCCGACCGCGAAGGTCTGGCCATCGGCAACGATGTCGGCCAGGGCCGATGTCGCGTCCGGGTACTGCTTGCCGCGTCGCGCGGCGGAAGGCTGCTCGCTCATCTCGGATCTCGTGGCGCAGTGGTCCGCCATTCTAGCGGCAGCCCATGGCCACGGCCCCTGGGCTGGAAGGCCCAACGGACCCGTGACGACGAACCGCTAGAATCGACGGCACCCCACGATATGGAGCGTCCGATGCCCCTGCCCGCCTTCAAGGCCTACGATCTGCGCGGCCGCGTACCCGACGAACTCAATCCCGACCTCGCCCGCAACATCGGCATCGCGTTGGCCGGACAGCTCCCGGAAGGTCCGATCGTGCTCGGCCGCGACGTGCGCCTGACCAGTCCGGAACTGCAGGCCGCCCTGTCGGAAGGTCTGCGCAGCCAGGGCCGGCCGGTCATCGACATCGGCCTGTGCGGTACCGAGGAGGTCTACTTCCAGGTCGACCACCGGGGCGCGGCTGGCGGGGTGATGGTCACGGCCAGCCACAACCCGATGGACTACAACGGGATGAAGCTGGTGCGCGAACACGCGCGGCCGATCAGTTCCGACACCGGCCTGTTCGCAATCTCCGACGCGGTCGAAGCGGGCAACCTGCCGGCGCCCGTGGCAACGCCCGGCACCGAAACCGCGTCGCCCGACAAATCGGCCTATATCGAACATCTGCTGGGCTATGTGGAGCCCACTGCGTTGCGCCCGCTCAAGCTCGTGGTCAATGCCGGCAACGGCGGCGCCGGCAGCATCGTCGACCTGCTTGCGCCGCACCTGCCGTTCGAGTTCGTGCGCGTGTTCCACGAGCCCGACGGGAGCTTCCCCAACGGCATCCCCAACCCCTTGCTGCCGGAAAACCGGCAGGCCACCGCGGATGCCGTACGCGCCCATGGCGCCGACTTCGGCATCGCCTGGGACGGCGATTTCGATCGCTGCTTCTTCTTCGATGAAACCGGCGCCTTCATCGAAGGCTACTACCTGGTCGGCCTGCTGGCCGAGGCGGTCCTCGCCAAGCAGCCCGGCGGCAAGGTGGTGCACGATCCGCGTCTGGTCTGGAACACCATCGAGCAGGTCGAGGCCGCCGGCGGCGTACCGGTCCTGTGCAAGAGCGGCCATGCCTTCATCAAGGAGAAGATGCGCGCCGAAGACGCTGTCTACGGCGGCGAGATGAGCGCGCACCACTACTTCCGCGAGTTCGCCTACGCCGATTCCGGCATGATCCCGTGGCTGCTGATCGCCGAACTCGTCTCGACCACTGGACGTTCACTGGGCGATCTGGTCTCCGAGCGCGTCGCGAAGTTTCCCTGCAGCGGCGAGATCAACTTCCGCGTGGCAGACGCGAAGGCCGCTGTCGACCGCGTGATGGCGCACTACGCCGCGCAGTCGCCGGCGATCGACCACACCGACGGTATCAGCGCCGACTTCGGCGACTGGCGCTTCAACCTGCGCAGCTCCAACACCGAACCCCTGCTGCGGCTGAATATCGAGACGCGCGCCGACCGCGCCCTGCTCGACGCCCGCACCCACGAGCTTTCCGACCTCTTGTCGGCGAACGCCTGAGTCCCGCCATGCCCTCGATCGTTCCGGTCCTGCTGTCCGGTGGCTCAGGCACACGCCTGTGGCCACTGTCGCGCGAAATGCATCCCAAACAGTTCCTGGCACTGGTGGGCACCGACACCATGCTGCAGGCCACTTGGCTGCGCGCCGCGCCGCTCGCCGGCGGTGCCGGGCCGATCGTTGTCGCCAACGAATCGCACCGCTTCGTGGTGGCCGAGCAGCTGCAGCAGGTCGGTGCGAAACCCGCGGCCATCGTCCTCGAGCCAGTCGCGCGCAATACCGCGCCCGCGATCGCCGCCGCCGCGTTCGAAGCGCTGCGTTCAACCCCGGACGCGGTGCTGCTGGTATTGCCTTCGGACCACGTCGTGCAGGCGCCGGAGGCGTTCCATGCTGCGGTCCGCGCTGCCCTGCCCGCAGCCGAGGCCGGCCGGCTGGTCACTTTCGGCGTGGTACCGCGCGGCCCTGAGACGGGCTATGGCTACATCAAGGCCGCCGCGCACTGCGGCGAGGGTCCGGCACCGGTCGAAGCCTTCGTCGAGAAGCCGGACCTGACGCGGGCACAGGCCTACGTCGCTTCCGGCGACCACTTCTGGAACAGCGGCATGTTCCTGTTCCGCGCCGATGCATACCTCGCGGCGCTGGAACGGCATGCGCCGGCAATACTCGCAGCCGTGCGCGCATCCTGGTCGGCCGCGCGCACGGATGTGGACTTCACCCGCCTCGATGCCGAGGCATTCGCCGCGAGCCCATCGGATTCCATCGACTATGCGGTGATGGAGAAGACCGATGCGGCGGTGGTGATGCCGCTGGACGCAGGCTGGAGCGACGTGGGTTCATGGGCAAGCCTGCGCGAGGTCTCGCCGCAGGACGCGAACGGCAATGCGCATCACGGTGAGGTCGTCTCGATCGACTGCCGCAACACCTATGCCTATGGCGAGCGCCTGATCGCGATGATCGGACTGGAGGACACCATCGTCGTGGAAACCCCCGACGCGGTCCTGGTCGGGCGCAGCGACCGCATCCAGCAGGTCAAGGACGTGGTGGCCGATCTCAAGGCCCGCGGCCTGCCGCAGGCCGCTTGGCATCGCAAGGTCTACCGCCCATGGGGCGCCTACGATTCGATCGACAACGGCCCGCGCTTCCAGGTCAAGCGCATCACCGTCAAACCGGGCGCGACACTCAGCCTGCAGATGCACCACCACCGCGCCGAACACTGGATCGTCGTCAGCGGTACCGCCGAGGTCACGCGCGGCGACGATGTGCTGCTGCTGACCGAGAACCAGAGCACGTACATTCCGCTTGGCGTGACCCACCGGCTGCGCAACCCGGGCAAGGTGCCGCTGGAACTGATCGAGGTGCAGTCCGGCAGTTATCTGGGCGAGGACGACATCGTGCGTTTCGAGGACACGTACGGGCGCACCTGATCTACCCGATCGCTTCAATGCAGAACGGCGCCCGAGGGCGCCGTTTTCGTATGGGGTCGCCGTCAGCGCTGCGAGGCGGCCAGCGTATCGAGAACACCATCCAGGGCCGCTTGCCAGCTCGGCAACGCGATCCCGAAGTCACGCTCTAGCGACGAGATGTCCAATCGCGAGTACGCGGGGCGCTTGGCCGGCGTCGGATAGTCGGCAGTGGTGATGGCTTCGACCTTCGGCGCGCGCGCAAGCAGACCGCGCTCGACCGCACCTGCAAAAATCGCCTCGGCAAAGCCATGCCAGCTGGTCTCGCCAGTCGCCGTCAAATGCCAGGTGCCGGATGCCGGGTTATCGGCACGCAGAACCCGAGCGGTCACGTCCGCGATCAATGCTGCTGGTGTCGGCGTACCGATCTGGTCGGCAACCACGCGCAGCACGTCGCGCTCGGCACCTACACGCAGCATCGTGCGTAGGAAGTTCTGCCCATGCGCGGCATACACCCATGCGGTGCGGAAGATCAGATGACGTCCCCCCGCGGCGCGGAGCGCTTGCTCGCCCGCGAGCTTGCTGATCCCGTAGACACCGAGAGGCGCGGGATCATCGTCGGGGCGATACGGTCGCGTGCCGCTGCCGTCGAATACATAGTCGGTCGAGTAATGCACCAGCGGCACACCGTGCGCGGCGCACCAGCGCGCGATCGCGCCGGGGGTCTCTGCATTGGCCGCCTGCGCCGCCTCGGGCTCGCTTTCGGCCCTGTCGACCGCGGTGTAGGCGGCAGCATTGATCACGCGCATCGGCCGCGTCGCGTCGAGCAGTGCGACCACCGACGCGGGATCTGAAAAGTCCGCGGTCAGGCAGGCACCGCCCTCTGGCAGCGTGCCGCCACGGGTGGTGCCAACCACATCGCCCAGAGGCGCGAGCGCGCGCAGCAGTTCCTGGCCGACCTGCCCGTTCGCACCGAAGACCAACGAGCTCATGCGGCAAATACCGGCAGCCGATCCTCGGGGATGTCGGCCAACAGCGGCGCGTTGGCATCCTTGTCGGACAGCAATGGCGCGTCGATCTGCCACTCGACGCCGATCGCCGGGTCGTTCCAGCGCACCCCGGCATCGGCTTCCTTCACGTACACGTCGGTGCACAGATAGCTGAAGACCGCCATTTCCGAGAGCACTGCGAAGCCATGTGCGAAGCCTTCCGGGATCCAGAACTGGCGCTTGTTTTCCTCGCTAAGAATCACGCCTTCCCACTGCCCGAAGGTCGGCGAGCCGCGACGGATGTCGACGGCAACGTCAAGCACCTCGCCCCGCAGCACGCTGACCAGCTTGCCCTGCGGCCGTGGCCACTGGTAATGCAGGCCACGCAACACCCCCTTGGCCGAGGACGACACGTTGCTCTGTACGAAGTTCGTCGGCAGGCCGTGCTGGCCGAAACGCTCGGCATTCCAGGTTTCGAAGAAGAAGCCACGCGCGTCGCCGAATACGGCAGGCTCGATGACGACGGCGCCGGGCAGTTTGGTCTCGATGATCTTCAACGCACGACTCCCCGCTTCACGAGCGACATCAGGTACTGGCCGTAGCCGTTTTTGGACAGCGGCTTGGCCAGCGCGGACAACTGCTCGGCATCGATCCAGCCATTGCCGAACGCGATCTCTTCCGGGCAGCACACCTGCAGGCCTTGGCGATCCTGGATGGTCTGGATGAAGTTCGAGGCCTCGTGCAGGGACTGGTGCGTACCGGTATCAAGCCAGGCATAGCCGCGGCCGAGCTGCTCCAGATACAGCGCATCGTCGTCCAGATAACACCGGTTGAGATCGGTGATCTCCAGCTCCCCACGTGGCGACGGCTTGAGCCCGGCGGCGTAGTCGCTCGCGCGGCCATCGTAGAAATACAGCCCGGTGACGGCGTAGTTCGAACGCGGTTCTTCCGGCTTCTCTGCAATGTCGATGACCTTGCCCGCATCGTCGAATTCAGCCACGCCGTAGCGCTCGGGATCGTGAACCCAGTAACCGAACACCGTCGCCCCTTCGTCTCGCGCATCGGCGCTCTTCAAGGTGTCGGTGAGGCCATGGCCGTGGAAGATGTTGTCGCCCAGCACCAGGCAGCTCGGCTTGCCGCCAACGAAGTCCCGGCCAATGAGATAGGCCTGCGCCAGACCGTCTGGACTCGGCTGCACGGCGTACTGGATGTCCATGCCCCACTGCGAACCGTCGCCCAGCAGGGCCTGGAACAACGCCTGCTCATGGGGCGTATTGATGATCAGCACCTCGCGGATGCCGGCCAGCATCAGGACGCTGAGCGGGTAGTAGATCATCGGCTTGTCGTACACCGGCAACAGCTGCTTGCTGACGCCCTTGGTGATCGGATACAGCCGCGTGCCGGAACCGCCGGCAAGGATGATGCCCTTGCGCGCGGTCATGCCTCGGCCCCCATGCGCTCCAGACGATAGCTGCCGTCGAGGATGCGCTGCACCCATTCCTGATTGGCGAGATACCAGTCAACGGTGAACTCGATGCCGCTCTCGAAGGTGTGCTCCGGCTTCCAGCCGAGTTCACCCTGCAACTTCGACGCATCGATCGCGTAGCGACGATCGTGGCCGGGGCGGTCCTTGACGTAGGTGATCTGGCTGCTGCGAGGCCGGCCATCCTCCCGCGGCCGGCGGACATCGAGCAGGCGGCAGATCGCCTCCACAACCTCGATGTTCTGGCGCTCGGAATCGCCGCCGACGTTGTAGGTCTCGCCGACCCGGCCCTTCTCGAGCACAGTGCGGATCGCCGCGCAATGGTCCGTCACGAACAGCCAGTCGCGCACCTGTTTGCCGTCGCCATAGACCGGCAGCGGCTCGCCGGCCAACGCCTTGGCGATCACCAGCGGGATCAGCTTCTCCGGGAAGTGATACGGCCCGTAGTTGTTCGAGCAGTTGGTGGTGAGCACCGGCAGCCCGTAGGTGTGGTGGAACGCGCGCACCAGATGATCGGAGGCGGCCTTCGATGCCGAGTACGGCGAGTTCGGCGCGTAGGGCGTGGTTTCGGAGAACTTGCCGGTCTCGCCGAGCGTGCCGTAGACCTCGTCGGTCGAGACGTGCAGGAAACGGAAGGCCTCACGACGGCCGTCAGGCAACGCCTTCCAGTAGTCCCGCACCGACTCGAGCAACCCGAGCGTGCCGACAACATTGGTCTCGATGAACGCGGCGGGGCCGTCGATCGACCGGTCGACGTGGCTCTCGGCGGCGAAGTTCAGCACCGCGTCGGGCCGGTGCTCGGCCAACAGGCCCGCCACGAGCGCGCGGTCGCCGATGTCGCCGTGCACGAACACGTGGTTGGGATCCGATTCGATCGACGCCAGCGTATGCAGGTTGCCTGCATAGGTCAGGGCATCGAGATTGATCACGCGGACGCCGCGACGCACGGCTTCCAGCACGAAATTGCCGCCGATGAAACCGGCGCCGCCTGTAACGAGCCAAGTGGGCACGCATTCACTCCTGGAAGACGATGGGGGCTGGCGGCAGAGGATACCGGCTCATCGCGGGAATTTCGGCACGAACATGAATGCCCAGACGAACGGACGGCTATTCGCGTGCCGGGAGGAGGCCCGTTAGAATCGGTGATTGCCCCGCGCCCAGCCCAACGCGGCCGGGTGATCCAAAACGCACAAGGAATGCCGCACCGATGAAGATCCTCGTCGCCTACAAGCGCGTGGTGGACTACAACGTCCGCATCCAGGTCAAGCCGGACGGGTCCGGCGTGGTCACCGATGGCGTCAAGCTGTCGGCCAACCCGTTCGACGAGATCGCACTCGAGGAAGCGCTGCGCCTGCGCGACAAGGGCATCGCCACCGAGGTCATTGTCGCAACGATCGCCCCGGCGGATGCCCAGGCGCACCTGCGCAACGGCCTTGCCATGGGCGCCAATCGCGCCATCCACGTGGTCTGCGACCAACCGATCCAGCCACTGACCGCCGCCCGCACCCTGCTCAAGCTGGTCGAGAAGGAGCAGCCCGATCTGGTGATCCTCGGCAAACAGGCCATCGACGACGACGCGAACCAGACCGGCCAGATGCTCGCCACGCTGTGGGGCCGGCCGCAGGCGACCTTCGCCTCGAAGGTCGAGGTCGCCGACGGCAAGGCCACGGTGACGCGCGAAGTCGATGCAGGGCTCGAAACGCTCGAGGTCGACCTGCCGGCCGTCGTCACGACCGACCTTCGCCTCAACGAACCGCGTTTCATCAAACTGCCCGACATCATGAAGGCGAAATCCAAGCCGATGGAGTCGATTCCCTTCGCCGACCTCGGCGTCGAATCGGCCGACACGCTCATGACCACGCACTACGAGGCGCCGGCCAAGCGCAGCAAGGGCGTCATGGTCAAGGATGCCGCCGAGCTGGTCGCCGCGCTGAAGGCCAAGGGCCTGCTCTGAATTCCGCGCCTTCCGCGCACGCGGAGGGCCCCCGTGACGTCCGGCCCGGTCCGGAACGCTGGAGAACCTCATGTCCAAAGTCCTTGTTATCGCCGAGCATCTCGACGGCAAGCTCAACGCCAGCGCAACCGCCAAGACCGTGGCTGCCGCGCAGGCGCTGTCGCCCCAGTCCATTGACGTCGCTGTATTCGCCGCCGATCCGGCCGGGGCAGCCACCGAAGCCGCCACGATTGCTGGCGTGTCGAAGGTGCGCGCCGTCGCCAATCCGGCCAACGCACAGGCGCTCGCGCAGGTGTTGGGCCCGCAGATCGCAAAGCTTGCCGCCGGTTACAGTCACGTCTTCGCGCCGTCAACGACATTCGGCAAGGACATGCTTCCGGTCGTCGCTGCGCTGCTGGGTGTGAACCAGATTTCAGACCTGATGACGGTGGAGAGCAGTCACGTCTTCAAGCGTCCGATCTATGCGGGCAATGCCATCGTCACCGTCGAAGCCCCGGCTGACCAGCCGGTGGTCGCCACGGTGCGCACGGCGTCCTGGCAGGAAGCGGCACGCAGCGGCAGCGCGACGGTGGAGACGACCAGCGTGGACGCCGAGCTGCCAACACACACCCGCTTCATCGGTCTCGCAGCAGGCAGCACCGACCGCCCCGATCTGCAGAGCGCCAAGCGCGTGGTCTCGGGCGGTCGCGGTGTCGGCTCGGAAGAGAACTTCAGGATCGTCTTCGACTTCGCGGACAAGATCGGTGCCGCGGTGGGCGCCTCCCGCGCGGCGGTGGACGCCGGCTACGTGCCCAACGAACTGCAGGTCGGCCAGACCGGCAAGATCATCGCGCCCGAGCTCTACATCGCGATCGGCATTTCCGGCGCGATCCAGCACCTGACGGGCATCAAGGACGCAGGCACGATCGTGGCCATCAACAAGGATCCCGATTCGGCGATCTTCGAGATCGCGGACATCGGCCTCGTCGGCGACCTGTTCAAGGTGCTGCCGGAGCTGGAAGCGGCGCTGGCTTGAAATGAAGACTGGATCCCGGAGGCGGTAAATCAGGAGGCGGTCGGCGACCGCGCATAGAGAACCTGCAATTCGTGGTACGGGAACCAGTCTCCTATCAGGCGGAGATCACCTGGGAAATAGCTGTTTTTCATGGGACGGAATCCCGTCCCAGCCAAGCCCGCTCCGTCGGTCAGCATCTGCAGGTCCACGAATGTCAGGTGCGTGGGATCGATACGAAACCCGGCCTGTCCGGGAACAATCACCAGCACCCGCTGGATGTCGAGACGTGCTGCGGCGTGCAGGAGCTTCTCGAAGACCATCATCGGATTCTCGAGATGCTCGAGCACATGGCTGATCACCATGCTCCGGAATTTCTGCCCGGCCGGGAAGACCGTCAGACTCCAATTATCGGAAAACCCATCGTAGGCGGACACATCCAGAGCCTGGCTACGACAGTAGTCGACTGTCGCGGCGTTGTATTCCAATCCTTTGGATCCTTGGGGGAGCTTCTTCAGCAACTCACCGATGCCACATCCGAAATCCAGCGTCGGCCCCTCCACCAATGAAGCGGCTCGGCTCAGATAGAGCTGCCTCACCCACTTGCGTAATGGACTGCGCTCCAACTGGTACTGCGTGTAACGCGAGTCAAAATTACTGGACATCCCGACGCTCCTCTGTCTCAAGTACGCCAATCGTCGCACAGGCCAGGCATGGTTTCAGCGCAGTAACCGATGGATAGCGCGGCGGGGCACCGAGGCGATATCGAACGCCAAGAAACCCAGCAGAAGCTGCAAGCCGAGGATCACCGGCAACGCAGAAAGCATGACCCGCCCTGCGGAGGCAGGTACACCCATGCTTGATGCTTCGACCCAGAACCAGGCGCCAGCGACGAGGCCGCCGAGCACCAGCGCGACGCCGCCGACCAGTTCGATGGTCGCAAGCGATACATCTCGCAGGAAATAATTGTAGAAAATCCGCTTTCCGGTATTGCGGAGGTGCTTGGAAAGAAAGTCAAATATTACCCGTCCTATCTCCAAACCACTTTCTTCATCACCGTACTTCGCATCCATCGGCACATCCACGACGACCGCACGAAGCGTGTTCAGCCGGAACAGGATGTCGGTCTCGAAGAAATATCGGCGACTGATCTTGTCCATCGGCAACTTCGACACCACCCTTGCGTGGATCGCGGTGTATCCGTTGGTCGGATCGAAAATATCCCAATAACCCGACGAGATCTTTGTCATGAAGGACAAGCCGGCATTTCCGAAGATCCGGATGCGTGGCATCTGCCCGATCTGCGTCAAATCGTAGAAGCGATTGCCTTTGGTGTAGTCGGCATCGCCCGAGGCGATTGGCTCGATGAAGCGTGGTAGCAACGAAGGGTCCATCTGCCCATCGCCATCCATCTTGACAATGATCTCCGCACCGTCGGCTGCGGCGCGCGTGTAGCCGGCCATGACGGCTCCGCCCACGCCTAGATTCATCTCATTGAAGACAACGACCACACGCGGATCCGTGCACTGAGCCTCAACCAGCTGACCACTGTTATCGGGACACCGATCGTCGACGACATAAATTCGCCAAATCCAGTGCGGAAGTCCTGCCAGTACCCCGAGTATGTGGCGAGTTACCCGATACGAAGGGATGACGACCGCCACGCGGTCATATGCCGAGGCGATAGAGCCCGAGATTCCGGACTGTACTTGATCAGGAGAGGCGGAATCAGGCATGACCACCCTCCTCGTACGACAATGCATAGGCACGCGCGAGCAAACGCGCAACTGGCGCTGGCCAGAGGGTCCCGAACATCTCCGCGTCCTCGCGCGCGCGCGCGCCGTCGCGGACGCCCGCAGTCGTCTCACTCGCTCCATGGATGCGATGGAGCATCAGGCGCTCTCGCACATAACAGAACGCACCTGGCAACAGGGCCGCCCGGATCCAGGCCTCCCAATCCAGATCGACACGCAGATCCTCCCTGAAGCGCAGTTTCGACAGCGGAGGACCCAATGTCACTGATGGGCAGGCCACGGGACAGCCGAAGCGTAGAAGACGGGTCTTGGAACTTTGTGCGGCGACTGCATGACGACCGAGGAAGCCGAGTTCCAGCAGCACCGATTTGATTCTGAGCATCTTTGAACGCTCACGCACCCGGCCTTCCAACATCTCCGAATAGCCGGTCATCACTAGCGACGCTTTTGGCGTCCGCTCAACCGCCGCCATGGTGAGTTTCACAAAATCCGGCAGGTAGACATCGTCCTGGTGCGCGATCGTGACCCAACCGCGGCTAGCGCAATCCAGCGCTGCGTTCCAGTCACGGCCGATTCCGCCATTCGGTCCGTGCACCCGCAGGCTCACGGAGAACCGTTCGGCAAGACGCGACAGGTCGTCAGACGGCGTCGAAGTGCACAGGACGATCTCAGACCCCTGCGCAGTCTGCGACTTCAAGGACTCGAGGCACTCGACAAGATGCGGCGAGCAGCCATACGCAGGAATGACGAAGCTATGGTCCATGGAAAGGCTCCTCAGGCCGGCTTGCCGGTGAGCGTCATCAGCAGCACGCCGCTAGAGACGAGGACCAGCCCCAGCCATTGCAGCAAACTCAGCCGCTCCCCGTAAAGTAACCAGCTTGCAGCGGCGATCAGGATATAAAAGAACGAACCGGAAATCGCGAACGCCAGCCCCAGCTTGACCCGGCTGACCACTACGACCCATACGATGAATCCCACCCCCTGGATTGCGACCGCAGTAATGACTCCCGGCGAGAGACAGGCCGCGATTAGCCATTGGAATCCGGCGGGTACTGGATCGCGCAAGGCGATTTGCGTTACTGCGCGCTTGACCAGCAGCTGGCTGCCCAGCGTCGAGCAGGTCACAAACAGGATCATCAAGATTTCACGAATCATTTTGGCTAACTGTCTTAAGGGTAGTAACGGGTAATCAGCGCAAACAGTCCGTCGACGAGTGCATACATCAGAACGAGAGGGACAACCACGGATAGACAGGCGCGCACCCTTTGGTCGCCACCACGCGCCAGAAAGCAGGCGGCGAATGCGATGCATGGCAGGAAATAGCGCCCTTGCAATCCCATGACGACATTGGATTCGTGAAAGGTCCAAAAGATGAACAAAGGCAACGCCAGCATGAGCGCTGCGCCGCCAGAGAAGAGCACGGCCGCTCCGGAGACCCATGTCGGCAGGCAGCGGCTTCCGTCAAGCCCCATCCAAAGCGAGGCTAAAAGACAAAGCGAGAGGCCAAGATAAGTGAAGCTTGAGAGGTAGACGTCAAGCCAGCCGAGTACGCCAAGCGCGGACTTCCAGATCCAGACGCCATGAGGGCCGAAGAACGTCTGCCCGAATACCGCAGCCGCCCCCAGCGGATCACTATGCAGGCGCTGAATGTTCGCAGCCGGATCGACGCCGTCTAAAGGTGCAGCCGAGCCACCCGCGTAGATGACCCACAGCAGATGAGCCAGAAGCGGCAGAACAAGTAACAGGACGCCCGTCGGCCAGAACCTCCCCGTTTCACGAAGGTACAACGGACGGGTAAACAACAAAGCAACCAGCACCCAGGCCGCGCCTGGCTTTGAAATTGCAAGGGCGAGCGCCAGCGGCGCGAGGAACCATTTCGCTTTCGCGATTGGAATCCTGCCCTCGATCAGCCCGCATATGACTCCAATCCAAGCGAACGATAACGCTATGTACAAAGAGTCCGCAGATAAGGACGCCACCTGATAGACAGTCATTGGTAGCAGCGCGCAGACGAATAGTGCCCAACGCGCGCGGCGCGTGGCCCATAGACCAAGCGCGATCAGCAATGTCGCGATTAACAGGTTACCTAGACGCCCGATGAGAAAAAACGCGCCTGTGTCGAGCCCGACCGCGCAGCTTAACGCGTAGGACGCGGCTGGCGCCATATAAAGATGTGGCGCATAGCTGTCGGCTCCAGACGGCAAGGCAGCCGTGGTCGGCGCGCAGGGCACTGGCGTCTCGAGTTGCGCCAGGAGCTGCGGTTTTGAAAAATGGACGCCGGGATCCAAATAGCCATTGAACGCACCATACATCTCGAAGATGTTTGGAAAAAGGCGGTCCCCAGTGGCACCCACCAGAACTCCTGACGATACTTTGACCGCTTTCGTTACATGGGCGTACTCGTCCGCCACCGCACCTGGAGGCGTAACTACCGCGTATGCAAATCCGGCCAACAGCGAAAGCAGAAAATAGATCGCGACTAGCGAGCCGCCGACGCGATCTGCAAATGATTCAGCAACCGCCGGCTCACGGCTGCAAAGGATCCATGCAGCGAACAGTAACGCCAGCACACCTGCCACCGCCACTCCGACCGCAGAAATCAGATCGGGCGACGGCGCGTGCTCGGATGCGTTAGCAGACGCGAGCAGGACTTGGGGATCGTTACCATCTGCCAGCGGTATGACAGTCAGGCACGCCCCCTCCTGTCGCACTTCCTGGATGTGGTGAAGCCCAGCGAGACGATAATCACCTAACGACCTGGTCGACGCGCCAGAAAAATCCACGTTAAGCCGGCAAATAGACACGGCGACACCCGGCGGGGGGTCGATCCGCAGCGTCTCAGCCTGACCGACAGGCACCGAGATACGCCAGACCGCCTTTTCTTCGAGAAGGGTGGATGACCGGCGCTCGGAGAAGTCATTCGCCTGCGCGAAGAAAAGCTGTGTGCCGACGACCGGCGAACCGCCGAATTCGACTTCGATGGAAGCGGTCTCTTGATCCGCGGCAATATAAAGCGCCCAGCCCCAGCTCGCCAAAGCGAAACCGCACAGGAAAAACGCAAGCAGATACTTACGCATCGATCCTGCGGCCGATCGCTGAGGGTGCAGGCACGCGCGGCGGGTAAGCCAATGTATAAGGCGCATTGACCAAGCTGAAATTCGGGTTGTAATACGGATCGTTATCGAGCACCTCACCCCAGCGCCGCTTCATAAAAGCCTCCTCCCGCTTGAATCGCGCAATTTTCTCAGGAGTGTTCTCGTAACCGCGCGAAGCGGACTCGTGGTGATAGAGCTCGGCAAAAGGAGTCCAAAGATTGCGGTAACCGGCCTTGCGTACGCGTATGCAGAAATCGACGTCGTTGAACGCCACTACTAACGATTCGTCGAGCCCACCGACCTGTTCAAACACCTCACGTCGCACAATCGCGCAGGCGGCCGTGACCGCACTCACATTCTGGACAAGCCCAGCGCGATGCTTATCTCCCGGGTACCCTCGTGGCATGCCGGCATAACAGTGGCCAGCGACACCACCAATTCCAAGCACAACCCCCGCATGCTGGATGGTGTCGTTGGGGTAGTACAACATCGC
Organism: Luteimonas sp. 100069; assembly: GCF_003813845.1. Classification (NCBI taxonomy): domain Bacteria; kingdom Pseudomonadati; phylum Pseudomonadota; class Gammaproteobacteria; order Lysobacterales; family Lysobacteraceae; genus Luteimonas; species Luteimonas sp. 100069. The sequence goes on along the minus strand of NZ_RPFN01000001.1, from coordinate 182,578 downwards.
GCCAACCACGCCAATTTCAGGCCGCTGCGCGTGCGAAACCATTTCCGTGAGCCAATCGCGGCTGATCACTTCGATGTCGTTGTTGAGGAGACCAATGATCTCCCCTTCGCTATGTAGGGCACCGAAGTTGTTTATTTCCGAATAATTGAACGGCGCATCGTAGTCCAGCACCCGGACGTTCGGCAGAAGCGCGATGCGCTTGAGATAAGCATGAGTCTCGGCCTCGATCGAACCATTATCCAGGACCACAATCTCGTAGTTATCGTAGTTTGTACGATCCAGAATTGAATCAATACACTGACGCAGCAGATCCACGCGGTCTCGCGTTGGGATCAGAAGGCTGACGCGGGGCTTCTGCTCAGGCAAAGCATGAGCAATATGGTAGTAACCGCTGTAACCCGGCATTTCCTCTACTTTTGCCGAAACTCCCGTACGGTCAAAATGATCCTGGATCGCCCGCATCGCGGCAAAATGCGCGTAGCTTTTTTCCCCGGGGGCAAGCGCTGTTGAACCTTCGATCATCCGCCAATGATAGAGAACCTTTGGAATATGACCGATCTGGTCGTGGGTTAACTTCTCGGTGGCACGGAGCGCAAGATCCCAATCCTGCGCCCCATCGAAGCCAGGCCGAAAACCACCGATCGACTCCACAAGATCCCGCGCATAAACACCAAGATGACAAACGCAGTTCTGGGACAGAAAGAGGTCCGGGTTCCAGTCCGATTTGAAGTATGGATCACTCCGCCGGCCGTGCTCGTCGATCTTGTCCTCGTCAGTGAACAGCATGCGCCAGCTTGGATTCCGCTCAAGCTCGAGGGCACACCACTGGAGGGCAAGAGGATGCAACGCGTCGTCGTGATCCAGCAGTGCGATGTAGTCGCCCGTGGCCAGAAGTAGCGCACTGTTCGAAGCTGCTGCGATGTGGCCATTGCTTTCGCGACGAACAGCCTTGATCCGCGAGTCTGCGACAACAAAAGATTGGATGAGCTCCCAAACGTCGGGCGACGGGGACGCGTCATCCGCGATACACAGCTCCCAGTGTCCATAGGTCTGCGCCTGCAGACTTTCGATGCAGGCGCGTAGCCAGCGCAGGTCGGTGTTGTACGTCGGGAGAAGAACCGAAAACAATGGCGACGAATCAAGCGGCGGCATCGAATCAAGCGCGAGCGCGATACCTTCCGGCGTGCATTCATCGTAGAAGTCGAGCCAGACATCGTAGTCGGACAGATCGTTAGTGGTTGCACCTGCGGAATATCCGGCGTACAGCCGCTCGGCCATCCTTCGTGGCCCCTGGATCAGATCCATCAGGGTTCGACCGACTAAGCGAACCCGACCCGCCCCATCGCACCTATCCCACAGGGACTCGAGCATCGATCGGGCAGCAGCCCCCTTATCGACTCGCGTTAGAGAGAACTCTAAAATGCGAAACTCTCCAGGAAGCAGAGTGGGGTCGAATCGTAATCCTGTCACTTCCGCAATGAAACGCACCAGCCGCCTGATACGATACCGACCACTGCGTGCGTTGTGCAGTGGAATGGCGATACTCTCGTTCTCCACGACATACCCACGACCATAATCCGGATACAGAACCGGCGCGTGCACACGCCCGCGCAGCACCTCTACCTCGATATCGACGAAGTACCAACCACCCTGAAGATTTTCAGACGGCAACCTCGCGTCGAAAAAAGGGTCGCTCCCTGTCGCGCGCCAGCGCGGATTCTCGTCTGTTTCACCAAGACGGAGGAGTTGCTGGGCGGGCAGAAGCTCGATATTCATCGTTTGATCAAGGACCTATTGGAATGAAGTATGACGCGAAAACCCTGGGAGCGACTATGCGCCCGCTCTGGATTTGAAACACAGTACAAAAACGCCACCGCGTGAGCGCGCTATGCGTGCGAATCAAACCAATCGCGCTCCTGGGTCTGCTGCGATCCAACAACCACCTGGATCAATAGCAATCGAAGCAACCTGTACTGCGGTCGCGACACTGCATGTTTCCCCGCGTCGCGTCGCGTCGCGCCACGACAGGACGCTGCACTAGCCGCCAGCTATCGTCAAGCTGACATCAAAATGGCACACGGAAGGACTTGACTCCCCCATCAGGATGTAGACGCGATACATGCCGGGCGCCACTGCCAGCGTGGTTGATACGCCAAATCCGGCGTTTTCCAGCCCCGGCTTTCCGAGCGCCGCCACGACGTCGGGACGTGCAATGCCTACTTGGACAGGTGCGCTGTACGATCCACCTTCTCCCTCCAGAATAAGTCGGCCATCCTGTGGGACGCGCCCCTCAGCATTCCCGACCCACCCCACAAAAGTGGCGGCATCCCCCACCTTCAAAGAGGCGGCAGCAACTCGCTGGCCATTTATCGTGTCGAGGCTGCAATTGCCTTCTTGCGTGGCATCTACACCGGCAGGCAACTTCTCAAGAGTCACCGCAGGCAAATTCGGGGCAGCTTCAGGTGCGGCCGACGCGTTCTGCGGTTGCTGGCTACAGCCTGCAACAAGAAGCACCAATGCCGCAGGAATCGCACCCCGGGCCCTCATCGAACTGAACATTCTGTGCTCTCCTGGAATCCACAACGGCCAAAACGTGTTGAGTCATCTGGTGCTTGCGTTTGCTGCCCGCATCTTCTGGATGAACGTCCGTGCCAGCTGACGGAAGGACTTTATTTTGACAGGGCACCCGTCAGGCGGCGCCACCAGTAACCCAGCGACCGGCGTCGCGCCCACACTGAGACAAGCTCCTGCTGTTCCCGTATCGACGCCAATTGCGTCTGCATATTGCCGATGGACTCCGCGAGAGCATGCGAGCGCGCATCCAAGGCTGCAACAGCGAGGCCCGCCTGCAACTGTCGCTCAAGAACCTGAGGAACGACTTCCATGGCTCGATCGATCCGAGCCTCCTGCTCACTCAGTTTGCGAACGGCCGCGCCGACCTGCGACTGCCACTCGGCGAGCTCCCGAGCATGTGACACCAGGGATTCGCGATAGTCCTCCAGGTACCCACCCACTTCCGACATTACGGTTTCAAAACGGTATTCCACCCGCACACGCCGCCCATCGTCCGCCGCCCCAATACGTTTCAGAGTCCGGGCATCGAATACGAAGTGCGGATCATCACCGAGCGCAGCAAATCTCACGATATCGCTCGGGCGCATGGTAGGTACCGGGCGCTCATTGACCCCTTGGATCAGCGCAGCCAGAGACGCCACCGTTTCCCCGTCCACCGACACGGACTCGATCGCGTAAACGCCCGGCACATTGTCTGGATCGAATCGGAGATAATCGAAGCTCGTGCCCGGAGCAAGCTCAAAGGTCACCACACGCCGTGCCCCAGAGACCTCGGGGTATGCAGACACCGCTTCTGCTTCGCCGAAATTCGCACCTTCCGATCGATAGTAAAGACGGGCCGATCCCGGCTCACTGGCTGGCAAAGCCGGCCGCCAGAGTTCACGCAATGCAGCAAGCTGCATTGTCGCATTCAGCTGAGCCTGATCCGAACGCTGGCGCTCTATTGCCTGCTCCAGTTGCAATGGCGCTTCCAAGTAGCGAGCCGCCAGAGGACGAAGGCGCTGCGCCACGTCATCGAACTGCACTTCGATGTCACGTATGTCCATCGATGCGCAGCGAAGGGCCAGACCATAGAGCTCGACCGCGAGCGACTCGAAAGGTGACGTTTCGCTTACACCTGCGGTCGCCTCGTGACGGCGCAGGGAAAGATCGAGGAAGGCGTCGATCTCCTCCTCTACCCCCACCGAAGGCGCGGGAAGCATGTTGCCGAGCCCTGCCGCGCGCATGCTTTCAAGCATGCCGCGCCAGTCCGCAAGCAGCGTCTCGTAGGAAAGGAAGGCGCGCGGCACGCCGCGTGTCTGGCGTTCGGCCTCCAAGAGGTACACGATCCACAGAAGATGCGCGCGCGCATACGAAAGGCCATCGCGCTTGTGCAGAGAGGCTGCGACCTCGGTGGGGTGGCGCACCATGAGAGCGGCACCGAGGTCCATGCGCGCCGCCCGGGCGACATCCACCCATAGAGATGCGACCCGACAGGCTCTCGGATCCTTCACTGCGACGAGGTCCGCTTCCGAAGCCATCGCCCCCAGAAGCTGAGACAGAGTGTCATGCGCATCATCGGCCGCAGCCGTGGTGCGCCAGCCGTCGGGAAGCGACCTTGGGTTCTGCCAACTGCAGCCGAGAGAAGCGAGTAGTGTTTCGTGCGCCGTTACGACGTCCTGGTTCTCGAAGTAGCCCTTCGGGTTGTCCCGGGTCGGCGGCAGCAGGTTGCTTCCGAGTTCCGCGCCGAGCTTGTGCAGAAGACCGGTCAACGCCGAGGTGCCGCTACGGTGCATGCCGAGCACCAGAAAGAGCGCAGGACGGCTGGCGCGCGTCGCGACGGGTGCTGGGTGCGTTGGAAGGGCTGACTGGCTCAAAGCAGCGGGGACAGAGTGGAAAAACAGCCGTGGAGTATAGCGCCGGCGAGGCTGCGGCGATGACCACGTCTCTGGAAAAGCAGTCCACCCGGACCATCGCCCACTTCTACATCGTCATTTCCAGCGAAAGATCAGCCATACCGAAGAAATCAGCGCCCATCACCTGGAAATGGATGCTGTCGAAACGGCGATCGTGCGGCACGACCTCGGCCTCGTTGCGGCTGGCTACACCCACCGAGATGAAATAATCTCCGTCGGCCAGTCGACAATCATAGGCAAGTGTTACTTCGGTCACGCTCCCCTCTTCGCCGAGAGCCGCAAACTCCGGCATGGGTTTGTACTCGGTATTACTGGCATAAACCACAACCCCTTCCTTGGTCTTGACGAAAAATCCGAGGATGGGACGGACAACCTGACGCTCGAAAACGATCCGTAGTGTCAGCCGGATTCTTTCGCCCGACTTGAGCGTGACGGGGTAATGCATCGTGTCAGAGCACAGCTCGAAATCCACGATACGCGCAGCGCCATCACCCCATCTGTACTCGTGAGGATTGTAGTTGGGCCGCCCTTCGAAGCCGCTGTCGCCCCCACTGAAGCGGCCCACCTGCACAGCCCCCACCAATGGCGGCTGCCTTTCTGCAACTGCGTCCGGCTTGTCTTTCCCGAACAACAGATCGAGGTAGCGATTCACGACATCTCTGGGCTTGCCACTGCAGACCGCCCTTCCGCCGTCGAGCAGTAGCGCATGATCGCAATGCTGGACGATCTGGTCGGTGGCATGGCTTACCAAGAGAATCGCGGTGCCCTCTTCTTTCAGCTGCTTCAGGCGCGCAAAGCACTTGGCCTGGAATTTGGCATCGCCCACCGCAAGCGCTTCGTCGACGATCAGCACCTGGGGCTGCACCTGGGCCTGTACCGCGAATGCAAGGCGCAGAGCCATGCCGCTGGAGTAGTTCCGGACAGGCTGGTCGATGAACTCACCAATGTCGGCAAACGCCAGGATTGCATCGAGTCGCGCCTCCACCTCGCTTCGCGAAAGACCAAGAATGGACGCGTTGAGGTAGACGTTCTCGCGCCCCGTGAAATCAGGATTGAAGCCACTACCCAATTCCAGCAGCGCGGCTACGCGCCCTTGTATGCGCACGCTACCCTCGGTAGGCGTCAATGTGCCCGCGAGCATCTGCAACAGCGTTGATTTGCCCGAGCCGTTGCGGCCCACCACACCCACGGTCTGGCCGGGGCGAATCTGAATGTTTACGCCGCGCAGCGCCCAGAACTCGCGGTAGTACCGTTTCTTGGCGCCCACGAGCCCCTGCATCAACCGATGCGATGGATGCTCGTAAATGTGATAACTCTTGCCTACATCACGTACGTCAATCGCAAGATTTTCGCTCACCGCGAGCACTGCTCCAGAATCAGAGAACATCGGCAAAGCCCCGGCGCAACTTCTGGAACAGCGCGTGAGACAAATAGGCAAAGACCAGAGCACCAACCGCATACAGACACAATCCGCTCCAGTCCGGCATGCGCCCCCAGAACGCTACTTCGCGTGCCTGGTCGATGATAAAGGTCAATGGATTCGCCCGAAATATCCACTGGTAGTTTTCAGGCAACGTCTCGACGGGCACGATCGCCGACGAGAGGAAAAGCAGAGCTGTCGTCAATACGCCGGTGACCTGTGCGATATCGCGCAGAAAAACGCTCAATGCGGACACCAACCAGCTCACGCCCAAAGCCGCGATGACCAATGGCAGCAGCACCAGCGGCAGCAGGGGCAAAGTGGGTACCAGCTCGCCGCGAAGCGCGTAGTTCAGCACGACAAATACCAGCGAGTTCGCCAGAGCGTGGAACAATGCCGACAGCACGATAGTCCAAGGCAGAACCTGCAACGGGAACACGATCCGTTTGACCAGATTGGCGTTCGATACGATCAACATCGGCGAGCGGTTGAGGCACTCGGCGAGAAATCCATGCACGATCAAACCCAACGACAACAACATGGCGAAGTCCGCCATGTTGCCGCTCGTACCGGGCCAACGTGCCTTGAGCAGATAACCGAAGGCAAGCGTGTAGATCAGCAGCATGAAGAACGGGCTGATCAGCGACCACAGGAGACCGAAGTTGGCGCCCCGATAACGCCCCAGGACGTCGCGCCGGGTCATCTCCCAGGTCAAGTTGCGGTGGAGCAGCCAGGCGTCGAATGGGCCAGCCAGGCGGAAGGCCGACTTGCCAGCGCACGAAGCGACCATCTCAGCGCTCCAGGGCCCGCTGCAGGTCTTCACGCAGATCGTCGACATGCTCGACACCCACGCTCAGCCGAACCAGGCCATCACCCATCCCGAGCTGCGCGCGACGCTCGGCGGGCACCGAGGCATGCGTCATCACCGCCGGGTGGTTGACCAGACTTTCCACACCACCCAACGACTCGGCGAGCGTAAACAGCGTGGTGCGCTCGCAGAAGCGCTTCGCAGCCTCGAATCCACCCTCGAGGACCACGGACACGATCCCGCCGAAGCCAACCATCTGCCGGGCGGCCAACGCATGCTGAGGGTGCGACTCAAGCCCCGGGTAGATCACTCGCTCAATGCCTGGACGGCCCTCCAGCCAACGCGCCAGTGACAGCGCATTATCGCAATGAGCCTGCATTCGCAGCGCGAGCGTCTTGAGCCCGCGCAGGGCGAGGAAGCTGTCGAAAGGCCCCTGCACAGCACCTACGGAGTTCTGCAAGAAGGCCAGCTGCTCGGCAAGCTCGGAGTTGTCACCCACCACCAGCATTCCGCCCACCATGTCCGAATGGCCATTGAGGTACTTCGTGGCCGAATGCATGACGATGTCGGCGCCAAGCCCGATCGGGCGCTGAAGGATCGGCGATGCGAAGGTGTTGTCGACCACGACGATCAGGCCGTGCCTGTGTGCAATGTCAGCGATCGCGCGGATGTCGACGATCTTGAGCATCGGGTTGGTCGGGGTTTCGATCCAGACCAGTTTCGTCTCCGGCCTGATCGAGGCCTCGAAGACCGCAGGATCCGTCATGTCGACATAACTGAAGGACAGGCCGGCACTGCGCGTGCGCACACGGTCGAACAGGCGGTAGCTGCCGCCGTACAGGTCGTCCATTGCGATGACGTGATCGCCACTGTCGAGCAGCTCGAGCAGGGTCGCAGTGGCTGCCATGCCGGATGCGAACGCAAAGCCCCGGGTACCGCCCTCCAGCCCCGCGATGCAGCGCTCGTAAGCGAAGCGGGTGGGATTGTGTGTGCGCGAATACTCGAAACCCTGATGCTCGCCCGGACTGGACTGGGCGTAGGTCGAGGTCGCGTAGATCGGCGGCATCACCGCACCGGTCGACGGGTCGGGCGACTGCCCGGCGTGGATGGCGAGTGTTGCGGGGCGAAGTGTCATCGGGTGTGTGCGCCGGGTTGAAAACCGGGCGATTATAGCGGCCGCCGGTGTATTCCCCCATAACGCACACCCTGCCAGGGACGCTCCAGCGCAAGATAGGACAGTGCTGACACGGCCAACGCCGCGATCAATGCCCACATTGCTGCCCACGGCTCCCCAGGCTGTACCAGGCCGGATGCTCGCAGACCGCCCAGCACCGGCAGATGCCACAGATAGAGACTGAAGCTTATTGCGCCCACCCAGCGCAACGGCGCCCACGCGAAAGGTGCCCGGAGCCAGGCTGGCCCATGCAGCACGGCGAGCAGCAGCCCCGCCCATACAAGTCCCCAGAACACGAAAGCCTGCTGCCCCGTGCCTGCATCGAAAGCGGTGGCGGTGACCTTGGACCACACCGCGGGCATGCCGAGCAGTGAGGCCAGCAGCGCAACCAGTCCGACCGCCGCCCACAACGCGGCCCTGTTTGGACGTCCGCGAATCCCCAGGTCGAGGGCTGCCGCGAATACGCCGCACAGGAACACCGCCGCGTAGGGCCCCAGGCGCACATCGTTGGGCAGGCTTTCCGCGGGCGGCCACAGCAGTGCGGCGCCGCCGACGAGCAGCGCGAAGATCACTGCCTGTAGCCACAACCACGCGTGTCGACCGCGCAGCCAGATCACGATCAGCGCCAATGGTGGCAGCCAGAAGTAGAAGGTAAATTCCACAGGGATGCTCCACAGCACACTCACGCCCTCGCGCAAGGTGAGGTGCCGCCACAGGGCCGGCGTGTCGATCTGGTAACGCCACCATGCCCAGCCCGTTCGCGTCGCCCACCAGCTGGCGATCAGGACGACCAGATACAGCGGCCAGATCCGCAGCACGCGGCGCAGCGCATAGTCGATCCACAACGAGGCATTGCGCAGCTCGCTGGGATCACGGCGCAACAGCGCGGCCGTCAGCAGGAACGCGCTCAGGACGAAGAACAGGTAGACCCCACTCTTGCCCGCGCCAGACAGGCCCGGTCCTGGCAGCAGCCCATTGTTCGAGAAATGCGACAGCACCACGATCAGGACCGCCACGCCGCGCAGACCATCCAATGCCTCCGCGCGGCCGCTGTCGGGCAGGAACCACCGCAACCAACCGCCACGCACTTCGGCGTTGCAGTGTCCGGGCGCAACATCGGCACGATGCGTCCTTCCAGGCGTCGTGCTCATGTCAGCCCGGCCGAACTGGAACGCGCAGCGCGCAGCGCCAGGGCCCGGTGGTACAGGGCCATATCGCGCGCGTGGAAGGCCTCGATCCGCTGACGCAGCTCGGCGTGCACCTGCAGCGACGCTCCACGCTCACCGGCGGCGCCGACGTTCAGTCGCATCGGCGCGGAAGCGCCCCCCATGTATCGCCGGGAGAACATCTCGAAGTCGGCCTCGTAGTGCTCGGTGATACCGATGAAATCGAAGGTTTCCAGCGGGAAGGCCCAGAGGAACTGGGTATAGACATCGCGCAGCTCCGGCGCGAGGCAGAAGGCCTCAAGCGACCAGTCCTCGGCATGCATGCGCCAATGCAGCGCATGCGCGGGCGAAGGCGGCGGGTTGCGCCGCCAGAAAGCGTAGTGGGACACAAGCCGCTCTACCGGATGCCGCATCCAGGTCATGAAGCGCAGCTCGCGATGGGCCGCCAGCAACAAGTATTTCACCGGCAGGAAATGGCCGTGCACGCAGGCCGTCGAATCCGGAAATCCCCCGGCGATGTCGAGGCTTGCCTGAAGTGCCAAGCGGTTGCGCACGCGTGGCGGCGTATTCAATGGCAGGTCGCCGTAGTCACGCAGCAGCGCACCACCGAAATGGGCGTCCAGCGCGGCGCCGAAGCTGGTGCCGGCGGTCTTGGGCAGGTGCAGGGAGACGAGCATGGTCGGCAAGGATAGAAGAAACCTGCAATGCCGGACCACGCGTTGCGGCCCGACACACAAAAAGGGAGGCCCGCTTGCGCGGGCCTCCCGGGTACTACAGCTGCCTCAGGTCAACCGATCGAAGGATCAGTTGGTGCCCGGACGCACCATCACGTGGTTGGTGATGCTGTTGGACTGCGTGTTGACGATCTGCAGCAGGCCCTGGATGGTGCCGGCGCCGACAGCGTCGGTCGCTTCGGCCTGGACCACGATCGTGCCACGACGACGGCTCATGTCCTTGAAGCTGGTCATGATCGGCTGCAGGTCGACGACATTGGTGCCCGGGGCGATGGTGCAGGGCACGCTGCTCGGACCGGTGTAGTTGGTGTTGCCGTCTTCACTGAGGAACGTGATCGTGCAGGCCACCGTGCTGGAGCTGGTGTTGGTGACGACCAGACGGCTGGTCCATGCCGGCGGCACCTGGACGAACGGGGCCTGCAGCTCAAGACCATTGCGACGGATCGCGCCGGCCGTCGTCAGGGTCAGCGGAGCGACCTCGTAGCCCGCAGCCGCAACCGGGGTGAAGGTGGCCGTGAACGTGCTGGCCGGAATCGAGCGGTTACCCGGAACAGTGTAGAGCAGCGAACCACCAATGACGGTCGGCAAGCCCGTCCAGGTCAGCCGGTTCGGGAAGGTCGGCGGGGTGCCGGCCGCAGCCTGCGCCGGAGCGGTGCCGCCCAGGGTCACAGCGGTCGCCGCAGAGAAGTTGCCTTCCACCGCGATCGACGAGCCGGCCGTAAACAGATCGGTGAGCGTGATCGGCGCACCAGCAGCGTTGAGCGCTACCTGAGTGCCCGGCCTGCTGGGATCCACGTCCGGCCGGATGACGATCGACAGGTTGTTGTTCAGCGTGCCAGCAACGGGGGTCGTTGCCGGAGTGGTGGTGGTGTCCGCCAGGAAATTGCCATAACGCGTGGTGGGCGTAGCGACGTCGGCGACAACGGTGTTGCCCGATTCATTCGCGAACGCATAGCTGCGCACGAACGACAGGAACGGGGTTTCGTCGTAGGAGCCGATCTGGAGCAGACCGGTGCTGCCACCGGCCTGGGCCTGCGAGGCCTGGTCGTAGAGGCTGACCTTGACCGACACGCTGCCCTTGCTGCGGATGACGATCTGGTTCGCCAGCGGCAGGTTGAAATCGCTGGTGCCGGTGATGTCACCAGCCGACGTGACGGAGAACGTGATGACGCTGGTGCCCAGGCCGTTGACCGCACCAACGCTGCCAGCAGCGACGCCGGCGTTGCTGACAGTCGGCGCCGTGGTCAGCGCGCTGGCGAAGGTCGCGCCGGTCAGCTCGACGCGGACGTACTTGACTTCACCGCTCGAGTAGTTGTAGCCGGACTTCCAGCTCAGAGCCGGAGCCGCCGTCGGCACCAGGCCAGCGGCCGGGATCACGATTTCCTGGGCGTAATACTGCGGGGTGACAACGAGCGGCGCAGCAACGGCGGCGCCGCTGGCGAACATGGCGCCAACAGCGGCGGCAAGAACCTTCTTGTTCAGAAAAGACATGGGTTTGAAGCTCCTAAGCTTAGGTTTCGAATTGAACACACATGTCGGAACACCGCCCACCACCTGCACGCACGTGCCGGCGCCGGCAACCGGTAAAAGCGCTCGAAACTCGGGATCTCCCCCCTACCTTCCTTGCGTTTCCCCTTTCCTGCGCATGCATCAACACTGCGCAGCGTCCTGACCCGGCGGATGGTAGAGGCACGGGTTCATCAGGTCAATGGGGATGAACAACAAATTACAAACGAAAAAACAACATGAATTCAGGGGCTTATTCAGGTTGGATGTCGATAAATCGGGCCTGCACCGCCTCGGTGATCTCCCGCGCCTGTACAGCATCCTCGATCACGTAGGGCGTGATGAGCATCAGCAGTTCGGTGCGGGTGCCATCGAGGCTGCGGTTCTGGAACAGCCGCCCGAGCCCGGGGATGTCGCCCAGCAGCGGTACCTTGGTCTTGCTGTCGGTGGCGGTCGACGAGATCAGACCGCCCAGCAGCATGCTTTCGCCATCCGACAGGCTCAGGCTGGTCTGCAGCTTCCGGCTGAAGATGCTGGGCGAGGAGATGTCGCTGGTGTCGGTCAGTGCGGCCTCGCTGACTTCCTGGGACACGTTGAGGTCCACGCGCTGGCCGGAGTGCACCAGGGCCTCCAGCTCCAGCAGTACGCCGGTCTTGCGGTACTGGATGGACTGCAGCACCGAAGGCGTGATGCCCCCGAGGTCCGGCGCCGTGGCCTGGCTGGTGATGATGGGCACCTCGGTGCCGACGTCGATGCTGGCGCTCTCGCCACTCTTCACCATCAGGCGCGGGGTGGAGAGGATCCGCACGCGGCTGTCGCGGGCGAACAGGTTGAGCACCGCGCGCGTCTGCCCCGAGCGCGAGAGCCCGCGCCAGATCAACCCGCTCGCGTTCGGCGTGTTGCCGCCCAGCGCGGTCAGCGGGCCCGCCATGCCCTGCACGCTGACCTGCTGCAGCGCCCACTCCACGCCGTGACTGAATTCGTCCGTCAGCGTGACCTCGGCAACGGTGACCTCGATGACCACCTGTCGCGCGGGCTGGTCCAGCCGTGCCAGCACGCCCTGGATCGCCCGCCAGCGCTGGGCATCGCCCTGGAACACGATGACGTTGCGCACGGTGTCCATTGCGATCTGCCCGCCCTCGCCGGAAATGGCGCCGGCCCCGTTGCTGCTGCGCGAGGTGCGCCGGGTACCGCCTTCGCGATTCTCCTGGGCGACAGAAGGCTGCTGCGCCGGCGTCTGTGCGCGCTCGGTGGACTGGGTCGTGGCCGCCACACCGCCGGGCGCACCCCCGACCATGGCCTCAAGCACCGGGCGCAGGCTTTCCACGGACGTATGGCGCGCCGCGTACAGATAGACGCCGCCGGCGCCACCGGCATCGCCCGGCTGGTCCAGCTGACGCGCCCACTCGGTGGCCGCGGCCAGGGCGGCCTCCGACTCGCTGAAGATCATCACGGCGTTGGCGCTGGTCACGGGGACCAGGGTGACCACGCCACCCTGCCCCGGCCCGGCGGTCACCGGATAGCCCTGCGCGGCGAGCATGCGGCCGATTTCGGTCGATAGCTGCTCTGCGGCGAGGTACATCGGATTGATGCGGATCGAGCGCTTGTCGCGCAGCGACGTGCGGTCCAGTGCCTGGACGGCCTCGGCGGCGGTGCGTACGTTGTCGCCGGTGCCGCTGATCAGGATGGCGTTGGTCTCGACCTGCTCCAGCAGCGTGACCTGGTTGTTGGGGAACATGCTGCGGACCTGTGCAGCGACGCGGCCGGGCGTGCTGGCATCCAGCGGTACGGCAGCGAATACGGTGCGCTGGCCAGCCGGGATGTCCGGCAGGCTGCGGGCGGTGACGAGGACCGGCGGCTGCTCGGCGGCGCTGGCGACGGAGAACCGCAGCAGGCCGTTGGTCTCGGTCACGCTGACGCCATAGTTGCGCAGCACTTCGACCGCGGTGAGGTACAGCGCGCGAGGGCGCTGTGCGGATGCGACGCGCAGAGTGACAAGCTCCTGGCGCTCGCGGACGGCCTGCTCGATCTCGATGGCGAAGCCGAGTTCGGTACCGAAGACGACGTTGATGAAGCTGGCCAGCGGCACGCCGTCGAGCACCAGCGAGACGGGCTGGGTATTGGGGATTGCAGGTACTTGCGGGCCAGCCTCGATGCGGCGCGCAGCAGTCGGCACATCGGTCGCGGGCCCGGATTCAACCTGCGGGCGCGTGGGCCGCCCGGGCGTGCCCCCTGTTTCCTCAAGCGTTTCGGCCGTGGTCGCCGGCGCCGGCGCCGGTGCGCGCAACGGCTGCGGAATGCGTGCCGGCCCCATCGCGCAACCGGCAAGCAGGCAGGCGAACAGGAAGCCGGCAAGCGGAGCGTGCCAGCTCGTACTCGCGGCGTTTCCATCGGCGCGCGGCTGGCGGCGATTCGGCACGCGGGAACGGTGTGGACGCGGAGTGTTCGGGATCATCGGGCTCGCACTCTGTGGATATCGACCCGCTGAGCGGGTCAGGCGAAAAAACAGGGTCATGGCGTTATTGGGCGGGGCTGGTCGGTCAACAGCTGCTGTTGCTGCTGCTGGCCCTGCCCGTCGGTCCAGGCGACGGTGAGGGCTTCGACCCGCTCGACACGGCCACCATCGGGGAGCGGGTCTCCCGCACGCACATGCACCTCGGGCAAGCCCGCCATCACGAACACCGCGGTATGCCCTGCAGCGCTTGAGATGATGGCGACGGGCACCGCTGTGGGCACGGGCGATTCTTCCGGCGGCGGCGGCGCGCCGCCCCAGGGGAAACGCGCCTGCCAGATTGCATCTGCGGCGGCTGCCGTGGCTTTGCGATCCGGCATGGCGGGCAGCGACCACGGCGGGGACGTCACGTCGGGGCGCTCCAGTCGAGCCGGCACAGTGCCGAATACGGCGAACAGCAGGACGCCCGCCAGCGCCGGCCCCAGCCATGGCACGAGTCGGCGCAGCTGCGGTTTGATTGCGGGGCGGAGCGCCGACCAGCGAGAGCGAAAACTCATGGCAGGGAATCCGTCACGGCGCCGGCGGCGGAACCGGGCATGCCGGAAGCGCTCGACACACTGGCGTCGATCGCGTCGGAACCTGTGTCGGCACCCGGTGCCTTGCGGTAATACCCACGCGCAGTAAGCACCACGCGCTGGCCGTCCGTAGTGGACGAGATGTCGAGGCGCTCGGCCTGGATCCACGGCAGTCCCGCGGCGAATGCCTGCAGGAACGGCCCAAGCTGGCCTTCGGCCACGGTCGCGTCCAGGCGTGCCATCACCTGCCAGAGCTCGGCATGACCGGGAACGTCCAGGGTGGTTTCCACCCGCACATTGATGTCTGCGAGGCCGGCGCCCTGAGCCTGCTGCGTCAGCCAAGCCTGGATCTCGGCTTGGGCAAGGCCCACGCTGGCGACTTCGGTCATGCTGTCCTGGATGTGCGCCAGTTGCTCGCCCGCCGCATCGGCGCGCGCGGGCCATGAGGATTCCGCGCTGGCCTCGCGCAGGCGCTCGACGAGTCCGGCATCGCGGCGGTACTCCTCGATCGTGGCGACGCGGCGGTCCGATATCGACAGCGACAGGTGCACGCCGGCCACCAGCATGATGACCAGCACTACCAGCCGCAGGCGACGACTGGCACGCCATTCCGCCAGCACGCGATCGCGTTGCGCCGCGATCACGGCGTGGCCCCGGTGTCGTCGGCGTGGGCGCGCTCGACATCGGCGCCCGCAGGGTTCAGGCCCACCGGAGCCGCGGCTCCGGCTGCGTCGCCGCCCACCATGTCGGTATCGGGAGTCGTGACCTCCGACGGCGGCGTAATGACGAAGTCGAGTTGCATGGCGCCGTCGCGAGCCGGCGCTGCACTGGCCTCGCCAAGTACGATGCTGGCCTGGTACGCAGACACGTAACGCCGCGGATCGGTCTCGGTGGAGCGCACCGCAACCTGCAGGCGCTCACGGTCGCGCTGCCAGCCCGACAACTGACCGTCTTCTGGCAGGCCGGCAGCCACGTCGGCCATCAGGACGTAATCGCTCAGGCCTGCAGCCGCGAGGTCGCGGTAGCCCTGGAGAACGCCACGCGCGGCTTCGGCGCGCTCGCGGGCCTCCAGCAAGGGCGCGGCCTGTGCACGCAGAGTGTCGAGCGTTGCATCCTGCCGCTCACGCGCAACGAACCAGGTGAGCGCCGCGGCCAATTGCCAACCCGCCAGCAGTACCAGCAGGCCCAGCGCGCCACGCCAGGCCAGGCCCTCGAGGCGCGCCGGGGAGGCCGGCAGTTTCAAACCCTGGCTCGCCCAGGGTCGGTCGGCCCAGCCTGTGTCTTCCGGCTCAGGCACACAGGCATCGGCCGGCAACCCGCAGCCGCGCATGAAGCGTCCCCAGGCATCCGGGGCCGGCGCTGCCGCCCACCAGCGGCTGGCGCGCAGCACGCCGTGGTGCCAGTACTGACCTTCGACGCCCTCCACCAGCCGCAACAGGCGCACGCCGTCGCCTACTGGCGCGGGTCGCAACAATGATTCCGGGATCCAGGCGAATTCGGCCTCGGCACCGACATCTCGACTGGGGACATCACTCCAGACCCAGGTATGCGCAACCGGCCCGGTCCATGCGACGCGCGAGCACATACCGGGACCCGCCTCGTGCTGGCGCGCGGCGAGCGCCGCGGCCGCGGCGCGGCGCCGAGGCGGCAAAGTGGAGAAATCCCCACGGTGGTACTGACAGCGCGCCCTCGGCACCACCCACTCCACGCCCCCCAACGGGCCACCGGCTGACACCCGCGGGGTGTCAGCGGTCAACAGTCTCCGGGTTGGAAAAAAGAGCGCCCTCAGGCGTTCGCGCAGTGTCATTGGCGGCAGGTCTGGGCACCGGGTAGGCCGCAAGGACCGCCCAGGGTGCATGTTGATCGGCAAGGGGCGACAATCGTACATGCATGCGCAGGGCCGTGCCCGTGGCGCCCCACACCGTCAGTCGCAACTCCGGAGCGGGCAGGTAACGGTAATCCATGTCGATATCGCCACGCAGCCGCGCGCCGATCAGTGCGATCAGGTCGTAACTGTTGATGAAGGGTTGCCGGGCTCGCCGCTCGAGCACCAGTCGACAGGTCTCCGGGCAGCCGGTCATCAACATGGGCAGCAGCTCCGGTGGCGCGGTATTGGGGTTGACGCCACCGGCGTGAAACGTGGTGAACAGCTCCGGAAGCCGAAGACGAAGATCCTGGGGCAAGGTTTCCCAGCCAAGCACGCGATCGATCTCGGATGGCAGCAACAACCGACGGTTCAGAGGATCGGGCCGGCCGGCGGCTTGATATTCACGTGCTTCAGCGCCGTTGAGCCTGCGCAGGTCGTCGCTGTCCATGTAGTCCTGCAGCGCATCTCGCAACTGGGGGATCGCATCGCGGTTCACGCCCTGGCTGTCAAGGAACGCATCGATCTGCCAGTCCTCGGGGACCATGACAGAAAAAAGCCCCGACTCGTCCTGGACGGCGAAATAGGCGCCGTCCAATCCCCGGTAGGGGCTGTTGTCGGTGGCGAGCTCACCACCGATCGGATCACGCAAAAGGCCGCCCATCTCATCAAGCAGACGCAGTGATCGCTCGTCGTCGGCAAGTGGTGTGGTCGGCACACCTGCAATGGTCATATCGCGGGTCACCGCAAGGTAGATCACGGTCTGCGCGGTGGAGTGCATGGCGACCTCGGCATCGACGCGGTCGCGCTGGAGGGTGGCATTGCGCACTTGCTCCTGCGCCCACCATGTCATCAGCCCGACGACGACGGCAATGCCCGCCAGCAGCCACAGCGTGATGGCGAGGATGAAGCCCCGCTGGGGACGCCGCTCAGATTGCATCATAGCCGTCCGCGCGCAGGCGCCGGGGCACGTAGGGATCGCTGCGCACGGGCACCAGCCAGACAAGTTCGCCGCGCGTAGTCGTGGCCTGGAAGCGCACCATCTTCGGCAACATCGGCACGGCGCCGGGGTCGGCGTCCTCGGGTACTTCCGGGGCCCAGGTATCCTGCCAGCCCCCCTGGCGGTCCATGTACGCGAATCGTGCGTCCTGCAGCGGTCCCTGCACCACCAGGCCAGACCAGCCTGGTCCAGAGTAGCCCAACGCCAGGCCGTCATCGGTCTTGACAACCTCCCAGCGCACTCGCGCCATCCCTTCGCCCAGCAGCGGCACAGGGGTCAGCACTTCGAGGCGGTGCGTATCACCGCGCAGATGACCCAGCGCATCCGGCAGGTCCGACAGGCTGCTCGCCACGGTGTCGCGGAACCACTGTTCCTGCAGCGCAGCGGTACGGGCCTGCCGCTGGTGCCGCACCAGGCGTTCGCGCATATCCAGCGATTGCGCCAGCGCCTGCATCAGCACGGTGACGATGAGCGACACCACCACCAGTGTGACGATCGCCTCCAGCAAGGAAAAGCCGCGCATGCGGATGCGCGCGGCCGGAGGGACGCCCCGGCTCACAAGGCCTCCGGTTCGCGCACCTGGCGCCAGCCGATTCGACGCACATCAAACTCGCGTATTACCACACTGTCCCGGCGCAGCACCACGCGAAGCCGATACAACCCGACGTCGTGCAGACCGGGCTGCAGGTTACCTGCAGCCGATGGACGCTCCGGCTCGAGCAGAGCGGACGTCCACGCGACGGAGTACGGCGGGAACGAGAGCTCGCCCGATGGCGATTCCGCGGGATTGGATTGTTCGACCCAGGCCAGGGCATTGCGCATGGCGGCGTCAGCATTGCGTGAGTCCTCCGCGCGGCCGACCATCTGCATCGATTGGGCCATGGCAGCGAACAGCGCGAGGCCGGCCGCGGCAAGGATAGCCAACGCCACGACGGCTTCCAGCAGCGAGAATCCACGCTGGCTATGGGGCATCGCGCACTCCGCAATCCGGCGCAGACAGCGGCCAGTCCTCGACCGCACCGGCGCCACTGACGCGCAACGTGGCCGGATGACAGAAGCCACTGGCCTCCACATGTAGTTTCGAGACGGGCTCGGCCCACCAGCCCTCCGGCAGCGCGACGACCTGCATGAGCGCGTCGGCGTCACCCGGCGCGATGATCAGTGCGCGGTTATTTTCGCGGGCGAGGAAGGGCAGAAGTTCGAGTCGCCGGACGACCTCGGCCCGGTCACCACTACTGGCGATGGCCTGATAGGTGCGCTGGAGGCGGGGCGCGACCATCGCGGCCATTACGCTGATCAGGAACAGCACGACGAGCAACTCGAGCAGGCTGAACCCGGAGTGGCGCCGCAGCGGATCAGCGCGGTGGCAGGAAGCCCAGGTCGGCATCGTTACCCTCGCCGCCCGGTTCGCCGTCGGCACCCAATGAATACAGCGCGAAACCCATGCCATCCGGCCCAGGCAATGAATACAAGTACGGGCGGCCCCACGGATCGTTCGGCACGGCCTCGTCAAGATACGGCCCCCGCCAGCGCGCGCGGGCCCGTTGGTCAGACGGCGCGGTAGTGAGTACCGCCAGACCTTCTTCCTCTGTGGGCAGCCGTCCCACTTCGAGCCGGTAGGTCTCAACCGCGCCCCGCAGCATCCGCACCTGGGTTTCGGCGACCTGCACTTTGGATGCATCGACCCGGCTGAACAGACGCGGGCCCACAAGGCTGGCGATAAGACCGATCAGGACCAGCACAACAAGCATTTCGAGCAGCGTAAAGCCGGCGTATCGGGATGGGGCTACGCGCATGCATTGACTCCGGTACATCATTTTCAGAGAGGGACGTCGTTGACGCTGGTGATAGCCAGAATGATGGCCGTGACGATGGTGCCGATGACTGCGCCGATAACGATAATGGCGAGTGGCTCGATCAATTGTAGCGCGCGCTTCATCCGGTCGCGGCCGGTGGTCTCGTACAGGCGGGCCAGCGCCGCGAGCAGCTTGGGAAGCTCGCCACTGGCCTCGCCCACCGAAACAAGATCGTAGCCGGTGGGATTGAGCGCGCGGTGTTCGCGCAGTGCAGCGGAGAGGCTCGTGCCGCCCTTAACCGCTTGCGCCACGCGCGTGAGGCGGGTGCGCAGGAAGCCGAGACGCACCGAGCCGGCGGCCAGCCCGAGCGCGCGGATCAGCTCCACTTTCCCCACCAGCAGCGCCGACAGGGTGCTCGCCCAGCGGCCGACTTCGGCCTCCACGAGCCATTCGCCCAGCACAGGGAGGCGCGCAGCGTTTTCCTGAGCAGACTCGCGCACCGCGGGATGCCGCGCGACGGCGCGAATGCCCAGTGCCATTATCAGGAGAACCAGGCCGACCAGTCCGGCATGCTCGCTCAACCAGACACCGGTGGCGATCGTCCACCGCGACATGGCCGGCATCTGGTCACCGTGCTGCGACAGCATGCCGCCGAAGCGCGGCACGACCCACATGAAGATGATGCCGACGGCAGCAAAGCCCGATCCGACCAGCACGCTCGGATAGATCAGCGCACCGCGTATCTCGGCTTGTATGCGCTGGTCGTACTCGTACTGTTCCACACCGCCGCGCAGCGATTCCGCCAGGCGGCCGGTGGCTTCGCCAGCATGCACAAGCTGGTGGACGTACTCGGGTACGTCGAGGCCCGACGCACGGAGTGCGGAGGAGAAACTTTCACCACGACGGACCTGTTTCTCCATGCTGGAGAACGCGCCAGTCAGTGCCGGATGGTGGCTCGAACGGGCCAGCGAAGACAGCGCAGTGGCCAGTGCCACACCGGCCTCGAGTAGCGTGGTGAACTCCTGCAGTACGAGCTGCAATTCACGGTTGCCGGCCTTGCCGCGGCGGCGGCGCATCCACCACGCATCGCGCTGGGGAGAGAGCGAAAAGACGGTCAGTCCCGACGCGGAGAGCCGACGCAGGGCTTCGCGCTCGCCAGACTCCTCGATCGCACCGGTAATCTTGGCGCCGGCGGCATCCACCGCCTCGTAGCTGTAGAGCATCTCAGACGTCCGCCGGCATGCCGCCGGTCACGCGAGCGACTTCCTCGACCGTCGTCAGGCCCTGACGCGCCTTCAGCAAGCCGTCCACGCGTAGCGCGCGCGCGCCCTCCCGATCGGCCTGCTCACGCATGCGTTCGGCCGTAGCCGCCTGCAGCACCAGTTCCTGCATGGCCGGAGTCACATCGACCAGTTCGTAGATGCCCAGCCGCCCTAGATAGCCGGTGCCCTGGCAGGCAGAACAGCCGACCGCCCGGCGCCAATCAGCAGGTTCGCTTGGATCTATCCACTGGGCGATACTGGCTTGGATCGGCGCAAGCGGGGGAGCGTCGGGCACGCTGCATTTCGCGCAGAGGCGGCGTACCAGGCGCTGCGCCTGCACGGCCCGTACGCTGGACGCGACCAGGAACGGCTCCACGCCCATATCGATCAGGCGGGTAAAGGCGCTGACCGCATCGTTGGTATGCAGCGTGGACAGAACAAGGTGGCCCGTGAGCGCGGACTGCACCGCGATCTCGGCGGTTTCCAGGTCGCGGATCTCGCCGATCATGATCACGTCCGGATCCTGGCGCAAAATCGCGCGCAGCGCGCGGGCGAAGGTGTAACCGATGTCGGCGTTGGCCTGGATCTGGGTAACGCCGCCGACCTGGTATTCGACCGGATCCTCGACCGTGATCATCTTTCGGTCACGCTGGTTCATTTCCTCCAGCACCGCATAAAGGGTGGTCGACTTGCCCGAGCCGGTGGGCCCGGTGACGAGTACGATGCCGTGCGGCTCGCGCACCCAGGTGCGGAACAGACGCAGGTCGCGCGGCGACAGTCCGAGGCGTTCGAGGCTAAGGTCCTGGCGTTCCTTGGGCAGCAGGCGCATGACCAGCGATTCGCCGTGTACCGCCGGCACCGAGGAGACACGGATATCCACCTCGCGTCCACTTACGCGCGCCGACAACCGGCCGTCCTGCGGCATGCGCCGCTCTGCGATATCCATGCCAGATATCAGCTTGATGCGGGAGGCCACCGCCGGATACCGGCTGGCCGGCAGCGTCATGCGCGTGTGCAGGATGCCGTCAATGCGCAGCCGGACGTTGAACAACTGCTCCTCCGGCTCGACGTGCACGTCCGAAGCGCGCTGATCCATGGCCTGGGCCAGCATGTTGTTGACCAACTCGATCACCGGCGCTTCTTCAGCCAGTTCACGCAGATGACTAACATCATCACTGGCGATGTCTTGGTCACTTCGCCGCCGCGTCAGCTGCTCGAGCAGGCGATCGACGTCCTGGGCGCGGGCGAGACACCAGTTCCAGGGCTGGTCGCCCAACTGGCGCTCGAGCACTTCGCCGAGAAACGGTGACAGCGGGTCACGGGCGACAACCAACACCCGGCCGTCGCCGGCCTTCCAGGCGACTACTCCATGATCGACCCACCACTCCTGCGGCAGACCACTGGCCGTCAACGCGGTGTAGAACATCTCGGGTTCCACTGGCCAGTCTGCTGGACTCAACAGAGGCATTTCCAACTGCCGGCTCAACACCGGCAACAGCGACTCTTCCGACACCGATCCCAGCCGCACCAGGATGCTACCGAGGCGCCCGCCGAACTGCTTCTGGAAAGTCAGTGCTTTGGAGACGTCTGCGGGGCTGACCAAGCCCTCAGCGACAAGCAGTTCCCCCAAGCGAGGAGCGGCGAGAGCTATGTCAGGCTCCGCTAAACGGGAGGGGATCGATCGCATTCCGATATCGGCTCAGTATTGAAGTGCGCAGAATAGCAGCCGTCATATCCGCGCCGGGGCAATTGCTTACTGCACCCGACGGCGCAGATAGTTCAGCAGGTCGATCCGGGTGATCAGACCAAGGAACTCCTCGCCCTCGGTCACGATGGCCACCTGCCCTCGGTCGAATACCGGCAGCAATGCCTCCACCGGCGATTTCACGTCGAGGAAGTCGAGCTTGCTGACCATCGCGGACGCTACCGGCTCGCGGAAGCGGGCTTCGTCGCCGTAGACGTGCAGCAGCACGTCGCTTTCGTCGAGGATGCCGACGATGCGGTCGCCCTCCATCACCGGCAGCTGGGAGATCTCGTAGAGCTTCATGCGCTGGTAGGCGGTGACCAGCAGGTCGGTCGGCGCCAGCACGACGGTGTCGCGCTGGGAATACGGACGCAGGATCAGGTCGCGCAGGTCGCCGTGCGTCTCACGCTCCAGGAAGCCGTTGTCGAGCATCCAGTAGTCGTTGTAGAGCTTGCTCAGGTACTTGTTTCCGGTATCGCACACGAACACCAGCACCTTCTTGGGAGTGGTCTGCGCGCGGCAGTACTTGAGCGCCGCGGCCAGCAGCGTGCCGGTCGACGAGCCGCCGAGGATGCCTTCGGTGCGCAACAGTTCGCGCGCGGCGAGGAAGCTTTCCTGGTCGCTGATCGCATAGGCCTGCTTGACCCGCGAGAAGTCGGAGATGCCCGGCAGGAAGTCCTCGCCGATGCCCTCGACCATCCAGCTGCCCGACTTGTCGTTGAGCACGCCGTCATTGATGTATTCGGCGAGGATCGAGCCGACCGGGTCGGCCAGCACCAGCTCCACGTCCGGCGCATCCTTGGCGAAGCAGCGCGACAGGCCGGTCATCGTGCCCGAGCTGCCACAGCCGAAGACGATCGCGTCGAGCCCACCCACCTCACTCATCTGCCGCAGGATCTCCGGCCCGGTGCCGTGCTCGTGCGCGGCCGGATTGTCGGGATTTCCGAACTGGTTGATGAAGTAGGCGCCCGGGGTCTCGCGCGCGATGCGCTCGGCGAGGTCCTGGTAGTACTCGGGGTGCCCCTTGGCGACGTCGGAGCGGGTCAGCACGACCTCCGCACCCATCGCCTTGAGATTGAAGATCTTCTCGCGGCTCATCTTGTCGGGCACGACGAGGATCAATTTGTAGCCCTTCTGCTGGGCCACCAGCGCCAGGCCGATACCGGTATTGCCGGCCGTGCCCTCCACCAGGGTCGCGCCGGGGGCGATGTCGCCGCGTGCTTCGGCGGCCTCGATCATGCGCAGGCCGATGCGGTCCTTGATGGACCCACCCGGGTTCTGGCTCTCGAGCTTGAAATAGAGTTCGCAGGGGCCCGCGTCGAGGCGGCGCGCACGCACGATGGGCGTGTCGGCGATCAGGTCGAGGACGGAGTCGGCGATCGGCATTGCAGGTCCGGGTTGCAGCGAGACAGACGCCGATTATCGCATCCGCGGACAACATCCGCGGGCGGTGGCGACCGACGAGGATGGCCGCCACCGCCCGCGACAGAACCGCTAGTGTTTCTGCATATGGTCGTACATCTGGGTCAGGCGATCCTTCGCGGCGAGCTTCTCGCGCTTCATCTGCGACAGCGTGGTTTCATCGACCGGCAGCACGCCGAGCTCCGCGTTCAGCACCTTCTGGTCGAGTTCCTTGTGCCGGTAGTAGAGCTGCCTGAACTCGACGTTTCCTTTCATGATCTCTTCGAGTTCGGTCTGCGATTGCGCTTCGAACATGGAATCCTCCTGACTGGAAATGCAAACGCCCCGATCGGCGACGATCGGGGCGTTACTGGAACAGCCTCCAAGCTCCTGCGGCGAAGGATCCGCTCACGCCGCCCTTGCCGTCTTCAGCGCTGGATACATGGACCACGTGGGGGATCGTCTCGGTCATCGGCCTGGTTGGTTGCCCGGGAGGCGAAAGTGGAGTGCCACCCGGTCAATCGACCCTACTCCACGCATCGGGGGGCGACAAGGCCGTGAACATAGATCGGCGCGGCGGGGTGTCAGGGCACGCATCCTCAAACCGCGCCACAACGGCATCCGCTGCGGATCTACGCCAAGTCATTGATTCTAGATGGATTAAGAATGACGACTTCTTAACGTAACTCTCGCCAAGGCCCCGCACCTCTCGCCAGGCCATTCGACCCGGCGAAACGGCCAGCTGCCGCCTCAGGGCTGTTCGAGGCTCTTGAGCAGTTCCGCCTCGCGGCGCTTGAGCTCCGCCTCGCGCTGGCGTGCCGCGCGCAACTTGGCCGCCTCCCCGCTGGCGACGCCCTGCAGCACGGTTTCGGCCTGCTGACGGGCGGTGCCCTCTTCTTCCGCGGCCAGACGCAGGCGCGCGGTCTCTTCGGCCTGGATCTGCGCCTGGATCCGCAGGCGCTCGGCTTCCTGGCGCGCGCGCACGGCGTCCTGCCGGCTCGCTTCGACGATCAACGCGCTGCGCTCGCGTTCCAGATCGGCGAGTTCGCGGCGCGAGACTTCGGTACGCGCGGCCAGCTCGGCGGTTTCCACCCGCCAGGCCGCGATCTGCAGCGCGGACGCCCGCTGGCTGCTGCGCGCAGCCGCCAGGGACGCGAGGGACTGGCGTGCCTGCAGGCGCTCGTAGGCGGCAGTTCCGGCGGTTTCCGGGTTGCTGTCGAGGGCCTGGAGCCGCTGCTGCAATACAGCGCCGTCGCCTTCCAGCGGGGCCTGGGCCTGCACGGCGAGGGGGACGAGCAGGGCCAGCGCGAGCCCGTATCCAATGTTGAATCGCATGACGTTCATTCCTCCACCCGCAGCTGCTGGCGCAGGTCGGTGATCTCGGCACGGCGCGCCGCGAGCTCCGAGTCGGTCGCGGCCTGGCGGGCTCGCGCATGTGCCAGATCGGCCAGGGCGCTGGCCGACAGCGCCAGCGTGCGCGCTTCGTCACTGCGCTGATTGGCCATCGCGGCCTGGGCCTGCTCCAGCGCGCGGCGCGCCTGCTGGAGGTCCTGCGGCGCGTACTGGTCGGCGTCTGCATCGCCGGCTCGTGCGACCGACAGCTGGGCGGCGGCGAGTTCCTCGGTCGGCGGCGGGGTGCTCGCGCACGCGGCGAGCGCCAGGGCGCTGGCGAGCACTGCGCACCGCAGCAGCGGGCGGATATATGCGAAGCTTGTATTCATCGAAACATCGTGCCCGGAAGGGTTGTTCCGGGTCATTGTCGTCAGCCGCAATCGGATGCGCAACGCAGACCGGGCGCCAGTGGGGGGGGTGTACATGGATATCGGCTACTTTTTGAAGCTGATGAGCGAGAAGAAAGCGTCCGACATGTTCCTGAGCACCGGCGCACCGGTGTACATCAAGATCGAGGGCAAGCTGTATCCGCTGGGCAGCACCGGCCTGCCACCGGGCATGGTCCGCAAGATCGCCTATTCACTGATGGACGAGGGACAGGCCCAGCAGTTCGAGCGCGATCTCGAGCTCAACATGGCCTATTCGCTGCAGGACGCCGGGCGTTTCCGCGTCAACGTGTTCAAGCAGCGCGGCGAAACCAGCATGGTGATCCGTGCGATCCGCAGCAACATCCCGAGCATCGAGGAGCTGCAGCTGCCGCAGGTACTCAAGGACATCATCATGGCGCCGCGGGGGCTGGTGCTGATCGTCGGCTCCACCGGTTCGGGCAAGTCGACCACGCTCGCCTCGATGATCGACCACCGCAACGCCAGCACCTCTGGCCATATCCTCACGATCGAGGATCCGATCGAGTACCTGCACCGGCACAAGCGCTCGCTGGTCAACCAGCGCGAGGTGGGACTGGACACGCTGACCTTCCACAACGCGCTCAAGAACGCGATGCGCGAGGCGCCGGACGTGATCCTGATCGGCGAGATCCTCGACGCGACCACGATGGAGGCTGCGATCTCCTTCGCCGAGACCGGCCACATCTGTCTGGCGACGCTGCACTCCAACAACGCCGACCAGACCATCGAGCGCATCCTCAATTTCTTCCCCGAGGCCGCGCACAAGAACGTCCTGATGAACCTGGCGCTGAACCTGCGCGCGGTAGTCTCGCAGCGCCTGGTGGAAGGTATCGACGGCCGCCGGATCCCCGCCACCGAGGTGCTGATCAATACACCGATGATCCGTGACCTGCTCCGCCGCGGTCAGGTCCACGAGATCAAGCAGGCGATGGAGGATTCACTCGAGGAAGGCGTCGAATCCTTCGACCAGTGTCTGTTCCGGCTGTACAAGGAAGGCCGCATCGAGCGCGAGACGGCGCTGCGCGCCGCCGATTCGCGCGATGGACTGGATCTGAAGTTCCGCCTGTCGGAAGGCGGCACCGGCAGCCACGACCCCTATGCGGACGTGTTCGCCACCGAACAATGAAGCAGCTCAGGCAGGCGGCGCGTCCGCCTGCCGCTCGGGCGCTGCGGCCGCGAAAGCCGGCAGGGCGACGCAGGCCGCTTCGATGCGGCGGATTGTCGGATACGGCTCGAGATCCACTCCGAACCGGCGTGCGTTGTAGAGCTGCGGCACCAGCGCGCAATCGGCCAGCGATGGCGTGCTTCCGACGCAGAACTCTCCAGCGCCGTGCGCCACGAGCAGGGCCTCGAACGCGGCAAGGCCATCGCCGACCCAGCGTGCGATCCAGCGCGTGCGTGCATCCGAAGGAAGCTGCAGCGTGTGCTCGAGGTACTGCAGCACACGCAGGTTGCCGAGCGGATGGATATCACAGGCGACCAGCTGGGCGAGCGCGCGCGCGCGTGCGCGGGACAGCGGATTCCCCGGCAACAGCGGCACTTCCGGAAAGGTCTCGTCGAGATATTCGATGATCGCCAGCGACTGGGTCAGAACCGCATCACCGTGCTGCAGCGTCGGCACCAGCTGCTGCGGGTTTCGCCGAGTGAACTCGGGCGTGCGCTGCTCCCCACCCTCTCGCACCAGATGCACCGGCACACTCTCATAGGCGAGCCCCTTGAGATGCAGGGCGATGCGCACGCGCCAGGCCGCGCTGGAGCGCCAGTAGGTATGCAGCGTCAGCGCGGCAGACATCGCGTTTACGCCGGCGGCGCCTGGCGCTCGATCACCTGCTCGATCGCGCCGAAGATGCTGCGGCCCTGGGCGTCGAGCATCTCGATCCGCACGGTGTCGCCGAAAGCCATGAACGGTGTTTTTGCCGCGCCGTGCTCGAGCGTCTCGACGGTGCGCTTCTCGGCAAAGCAAGACGCCCCCTTGGAGGTGTCCTCATTGGCGATCGTGCCCGAACCGACGATCGTGCCCGCGCTGAGGGGCCGGGTCTTCGCGGCATGCGCGACGAGCTGCGAGAAATCGAACTGCATGTCGACGCCCGCCTCGGGCGCGCCGAACCATTCGCCATTGACGTGGGTCAGCAGCGGCAGGTGCAGCTTGTTGTCGCGCCAGGCATCGCCGAGCTCGTCCGGCGTCACGAATACCGGGCTCAGCGCCGAACGCGGCTTGGACTGCAGGAAGCCGAAGCCCTTGGCGAGCTCGCCCGGAATCAGGTTGCGCAGGCTGACGTCGTTGACCAGACCGACGAGCTGGATGTGGGCAGCGGCCTGTTCCGGCGTGACCGCCATCGGCACGTCGTCGGTGATCACGACGATCTCGGCCTCGAGATCGATGCCATATTCCTCGCTGACCACCTTGACCGTGTCCCGCGGCCCGTAGAAACCGGCGCCGGTGGCCTGGTACATCAACGGATCGGTGTAGAAACTCGCCGGCACCTCGGCGCCGCGGGCGCGGCGCACGCGCTCGACATGCGGCAGGTACGCGCTGCCGTCGACGAACTCGTAGGCGCGGGGCAGCGGCGCCGCCATGCGCGCCACATCGAGGTCGAACACGCCGTCGGCGTCACCGGCATTGAGCGACTCGTAGAGGGCATTGAGTCGCGGCGCGGCATTCGACCAGTCGTCGAGGGCCTGCTGCAGCGTCGCCGCGATACCGGTCGCGCGAACGGCGCTGGCGAGGTCGCGCGAGACGACGATCAGGGTGCCGTCACGCCCCCCTTCCTTCAAAGAACCCAGCTTCATGGCCACTCCGGTTGCATCGGCTATCTGTTGCGATTGTAACCAAGGCCGGCGCCGCAGCGGTCAGTCCTCGCCCTGGAACGCGCCTGCGCGATAGGTCAGCACGAGCGTATCGCGATGCCCGGCCTTGTCGACCGGCTGGATCGGCGTGGATTCGTGGATCACGCGGTGGTCGTCGAGCAGCAGCGCCGCCCACGGCTCGGTCAGTGTGAAACGTTGCCCGGCCGGGCCTTCGGCTTCGAACACCCGGGTCTCGCCCCCCTTGATGCCGCTGCGCCCAACCAACAGCACCGCGACGAAATCGACGCCATCGCGGTGCGCCCCTTCAGGCGTCGGCCGTCCGATCCCGTCGGTCGTGTCGATGCGAAACTGGTGGGCTTCGACATGCCAGTCGCCGCCGGCATCGCGCACCTGCGAGAACACGTCGCCGAGCCCGGTGACCAGCGTGGACCAGGCCGGGGTCTCCAGCAGCGCAGGCTCCATCGGATCGAACCATCGATGCATGCCGCCGTGCAGCGCGTTGTAGTCCTCCGACTGCCAGTGCGCACGATGCGGCACCTGGGTCAACCTGTGGCCCGCCTGGACGAAGCAGCTGTGCCGGCGTCGGCGGTAGCGCCCCCCATCCTTGAGATACGCATCCGGCGGCAGGTCATCCCAGCCGGGGCGCCAGGCCTCGAGGGCTTCGAGATCCAATCCGCAGATCACCGAGAGCGAGGTTGGCGACAGCACGGCGCAACCACGGGTGCGCAGGGCGTCGACCACGTCGTCGACGGCGGTATAGGGCGGCGGGAAGGCGTTCATCGGGGGATTCTAGGCCTGTGCCATCGCGTCTGCATGAGTTTGCCCGGCGGCAGAAGAAGCACCGCTGCACAGGATGATCCGTACCTCGCCCCGGCAAACACGCCCCACGAAAAAGCCCGCATTTCTGCGGGCTTTTTCGTTTCATATGGCAGCCCCGGAAGGATTCGAACCTCCGAATGCCTGAGTCAGAGTCAGGTGCCTTACCGCTTGGCGACGGGGCTATATCGATATTGTAACGCCGAACCCGCAGTACACCGCAAGCCTCGGCAGCATCGGATCCACGCGATCGCGCGGATCCGATACAACGCGATCAGCGCTTCGAGAACTGCGTGGCGCGACGTGCCTTGTGCAGGCCGACCTTCTTGCGCTCGACTTCGCGTGCGTCACGGGTCATGAAGCCCGCCTTGCGCAGCTCGATCTTCAGCGTCTCGTCGTACTCGACCAGGGCGCGCGCGATGCCGAGACGGATCGCACCAGCCTGGCCGGTCGTGCCGCCACCGGTGGTGGTCACCAGGATGTCGAACGTTTCGGTGTTCTGGGTCAGCTCGAGCGGCTGGCGCACGATCATGCGCGCGGTCTCACGGCCGAAGAACTCGTCGAGCGGACGATCATTGACGGTGATCTTGCCGCTGCCCTTGCGGAGGAACACGCGGGCGACGGAGGACTTGCGACGGCCGGTGCCGTAATTCTGGGTAATTGCCATGACTTAGAGTTCCAGGGGCTGCGGCTGCTGAGCGGCGTGCGGGTGCTCGGCACCCTTGTAGACCTTGAGCTTGCGGTACATGGCACGGCCGAGCGGATTCTTCGGCAGCATGCCCTTGACGGCAATCTCGATCACGCGCTCCGGGTGGCGCTCAAGCGCCTGGCCCAGGGTCTCGGTCTTCAGGTTGCCGATGTAGCCCGTGAAACGGTGGTAGAGCTTGTCCGTCATCTTCTTGCCGGTCACGGCGATCTTCTCGGCATTGACCACGATGATGTAGTCGCCGGTATCGACGTGCGGGGTGTAGACGGGCTTGTGCTTGCCGCGCAGACGGTGGGCGATTTCCGCGCTCAGGCGGCCCAGCGTCTTGCCGGTGGCGTCGACGAGGTACCAGTCGCGCTGGACGGTCTCGGACTTGGCGGTGAAAGTCTTCATGACGAAAAAATACTCGGTCGGTGACTGGTCGGGCTGGTTGCGCCGGTGCCGGCGGAACTTCGCCTCGCGTTGTAGAGCGTGCAACACAGAAGCGGAATCATAGCCGGCCACCCCGCACCGCGCAAGCTGCCGGCGGTTTGCGCCGCCCTGCGCTGGCGCGATCCGGACCAAGCGCCGAGAATGATAGCGGAAGCAGCAGCCCGCCGCGCTGCAGGAAACCGTACCGATGGCCTTCCTCCAACCCCGCTTCAACCCGATCGACCGGATGCTGGTCGAGACCCAGCGCGCGCTCGATACCGTGTTCGGCAATCCGCCGGCGAGCCGCCCCAACCCAGCTGCCGACACACCCGATGTCGTCCTCGACGAGTCCGAGCGCAGGCATGCCGCCGGACTGATGCGGATCAACCATGTCGGCGAAGTCTGCGCACAGGGACTGTACTTCGGCCAGGCCGCGGTCGCCCGCGAGCCGGAAACCCGCGCGCACCTGCTCGAGGCAGCACAGGAAGAGACCGACCATCTCGCGTGGTGCGCGCAGCGGCTGCGCGAACTCGACAGCCGTCCCAGCCTGCTCAACCCCCTGTGGTACGGCGGCAGTTACGCGCTCGGCGTCGTCGCCGGCCTCCGCGGCGACGGCTGGAACCTCGGATTCGTGGTGGAGACCGAACGCCAGGTCGAGGCGCATCTCGACGATCACCTGCAGACGCTGCCCGAAGCGGACCGCCGCAGCCGCGACATCCTCCAGCAGATGAAGGCCGATGAAGCCCGCCATGCCGAGCAGGCCGAACAGGCCGGCGCGCGCGTGCTGCCATGGCCGGTCCCGTCGCTGATGGCCGCTGCGTCGAGTCTGATGAAGGCCGTCGCCTACAGGGTGTGAGCGCGTCCGCTGGCCAGCGCCCGGCTACCGGCACTGCGTGTCATCCAACGAAAAGGCCCCGCACAAGCGGGGCCTTTCTTGAACGGCGCGGATCGGTCAGTCGACCAGATTGCGACCGTGATAGAGCTCTTCGATCTCCCGGCGCAGACGCGCCTCGATCTTCATGCGCTCCTTGAACGACAGGTTGCGCGCCTTTTCCTCGAACAGGTACTGGTCGAGGTCGAACTCCTTCAGATGCATCTTCGTGTGGAAGATGTTCTCCTGGTAGACGTTCACGTCGAGCGCGTCGTAGCGCGACTTGATGTTCTTGGCCAGGTAGTCCTGGATCGAGTTGATCTTGTGGTCGATGTAGTGCTTCTTGCCCTTGATGTCGCGGGTGAAGCCACGCACGCGGTAGTCCATCACCACGATGTCCGACTCGAGGCTCTCGATCAGGTAGTTCAACGCCTTCAGCGGCGAGATCACGCCGCAGGTGGCGACGTCGATGTCGGCGCGGAACGTCGCGATGCCGTTGTCCGGATGCGTTTCCGGATAGGTGTGCACCGTGATGTGGGACTTGTCGAGGTGCGCGACGACCGCGTCGGAGATGACGCCCTTGGCCTGCGCCTTGTCGATCACCGGCTCCTCGGAAATGAGGATGGTCACCGACGCGCCCTGCGGCTCGTAGTCCTGACGCGCGACATTGAGGATGTTCGCGCCGATGATCTCGGCCACATCCGTCAGGATCTGGGTCAGCCGGTCGGCGTTGTAGACTTCGTCGATGTAGGCGATGTAACGCTGGCGTTCGTCTTCCGACGCCGCATAGCAGACATCGTAGATGTTGAACGACAGGGCCTTGGTCAGGTTGTTGAAGCCCTGGAGCTTCAGACGCGGGAGCGGTTTGACCACAGCGGTCGACCCTCGGGGGTTGGGCGAAACGGGGATTATGCGGCAAAGCACCATCCACCGCGACTTTCGGACGTCACGGGTTTGCCCCCGGCAGCGGGACGTCCTACTCTGCGGCATTCCCCCGATCGCAAGCCCATGACCCTGACCCCTGTGGCCCTGATCAATCCTCACCTGCCGCGCCCGCCCCATCCGATGGCGCCCACGCCCGCCGCGCTCGAGCGCTTCCTTTCCCACTGCCACCGCCGGCGCTATCCGCCGCGCAGCGACGTATTCCGGCCCGGCGACCCCGCGGGCACGCTGTATTACGTCGTCAGCGGTTCGGTGAGCATCATTACCGAGGAGGACGACGGTCGCGAACTGATCCTGGGCTACTTCGGCAATGGCGAGCTGGTTGGCGAGATGGGGCTGTTCATCGATTCGGACGTGCGCGAAGTGATCCTGCGCACCCGCACCCAGTGCGAGCTCGCCGAGATCAGCTACGAGCGGCTGTACCAGCTGTTCGACGGCGTACTCGCCAACGACGCGACATCGATCATGTACGCAATCGGCGCGCAACTGTCGCGGCGGCTGCTCGACACCAGTCGCAAGGCGGGACGTCTCGCCTTCCTCGACGTGACCGACCGCATCATCCGCACCCTGCACGACCTGACCCGCGAGCCGGAGGCCATGACCCACCCGCAGGGCACCCAGCTGCGGATCTCGCGACAGGAACTGGCGCGACTGGTCGGCTGCTCGCGGGAGATGGCCGGGCGCGTGCTGAAGAAGCTGCAGGCCGACGGCAAGCTGACCGCGCGCGGCAAGACCATCGTGCTGTTCGGAACCCGCTAGGCCGCACGCATGCGCCCCGGCCATTTCGCATCCCGCGGCGACCTGCCCGATGCCGATCTGCGCAGCGCATCGGTGATGGATGCCGACGACGTCGCCGCACTGCTGTCGGAAATGGGTTATCCCTGCAGCGAACGCGAGGCGCGCGAGCGCATCCGGCTGATCACCGCGAACGACCGCCAGGCGCTGGTCGTCGCGCGCAGCGGAGGCCGGGTCTGCGGGCTGATCGGCCTGGATTTCATGTACTACCTGCCGCTCGGCTCGACCACCTGTCGCATCACCGCCCTCGTCGTCACCAGCGATGCGCAGGGCCAGGGCCTGGGGCGGCAGTTGCTGAAGGAGGCCGAGCGCCGTGCGCGCTTCGCCGGCGCCGCGCGGGTGGAGCTGGTCAGCGGATCGCAGCGCGCGGATGCGCACGCGTTCTACAAGGCCTGCGGCTTTTCCGACGGCACCGTGCGCTTCATCAAGCGGCTCGGCGACGCCTGACATCAACGCCGTGGCGCATCGGCGCGCCGACGCATCCGATAGTCGGCATGCGAGGGCGTCCCGGAGACCCCGGAGCCGGATGCGATCGAGCGCGCGTTGTGGCACCGCCTGCTAGGCACGGCCGATCCGACCGTCGGACTGCGCGCGTCGCGCGCCGCGGGCGGATGCCAGCCAGGCACTGCAATCGGCGCTGGCCTGCAGGACAGCGCGCCGGCCGTGCGAACGGATCGAGCGATGCCGCTGCGCCACACGCCGCGGTCACCCGCGCCCTGCAGACTGTTCCGGCGTCTGGGAGCGATCCGCATGGAACTTGGCGACCAATTCCTGTTCTTCGTGATGATCGGGCTGGCCGCGCAGCTGATCGACGGCGCGCTCGGCATGGCGTTCGGCCTGGTGGCCTCGTCGGTGCTGCTCAGCCTTGGACTGCCGCCAGCGGCGGTCAGCGCCAGCGTGCACACCGCCGAGGTGTTCACGACCGGGGCTTCGGGCCTGTCGCACCTGGCGATGCGCAATATCGACCGGCGCCTGTTCCTGCGCCTGGCCCTGCCCGGCATGGTCGGCGGCGGCATCGGCGCCTATGTCTTGACGCAGCTGCCGGGCGAGGCGCTGCGCCCCTTCATCTATGCCTACCTGCTGGTCCTGTCGATCCTGATCCTGCTGCGCGCGGCCGGACGCCTGGTGCCGAAGGGCGAGGTGCGGCGGGTTCCGGTGCTGGGCTTCTTCGCCGGCCTGCTCGATGCCAGTGGCGGGGGCGGATGGGGCCCGGTGGCCACCTCCACCCTGCTGGCCCGCGGCGGCACAGCCCGCACGACGATCGGTACGGTCAACGCCGCCGAATTCCTGGTCACGCTGTCCATCTCGGTGACGTTCTTCCTGACCATCGGTCTCCAGCACCTGGACGTGATCCTGGGTCTGCTGGTGGGCGGCGTCGCCGCGGCGCCGCTGGCTGCGCTGTTCGTCAAGCGGGTGCGCGAGCGCTGGGTCCTGCTGGCGGTCGGCACGCTGGTAATGGCGATCAGCCTCTACCAGATCGGCCGCGCCCTACTCGCCGCCTGAGGCCTTGACCGGATCGCCGCCGCGATCCACGCAGCCCCAGTTGAGCACCGGCGTTCCGGGCGGGAGCGTGCGCCGGAACATCGCAATGGTGCCGGGCTTGGGGTTCACCACCACCGGGGCCCTTGCGGCCTTCAGCAGCGGCAGATCGGCCGAGGAGTCGGAGTAGGCGATGTCGATCGCGCCATACCCGCGCTCGCGCAGCATGCGCATCTTCTCTTCGGCATGGCAGTGACGCCTGGCCACCACGGCCCCGAACCGCGGCCCGACTGCGGTCCCGACCACCGGCACCGCCTCGTGCGCGACGAAGGCAAGAATGGCGCGCGCCAGTTCCGGCGGCGCGCCGGTCGCGATGACCACGTTGTCCCCGGCGACGCGATGCGCGTGCAGCACGTCCAGCGCGATCGGCAGCAGCTTGGGGCGGATCTGCGCTGCGTTTTCGGCAACGTAGCGGTCGATCAGCCGGTCCAGCAGGCCGCGGCTGTGCAAGCCCACCGTGCCGATCCAGACGAACCCGGAGATGCCCCAGCGGCGCGTCGGCAGGAACGCGATCATCGGCCCGAGCAGCGGCGCGGCCAGCAACGCCAGCGCCGTGCGCCACGCGCTGCGGGTGATCAGCCAACGAAAGAGATGCGTGCCCGAATCCCCGTCATAGAGCGTGTGGTCGAAATCGAAGACCACGGTCCGCGCAGCCTGGTTCGCGGCCGTGTCCTTGAGCAACCGGGCGACCACCGGGGTATCGGAATCGCCAGCCGCGGCATCGGGGGTCGCGGACGCGGGCGCTTTCACCGCCGCGATCGCGTTCGCCGACAGGTCGACCGGCGGCCTGGACGGTGCCGGCTCCACGCCCGGCGGCGCGAACATCGCGCGCAGCGCGGTGCCCGGATCGGGCTCGCGCATGAAGGCTTCGCCGACCAGGAAGGCATCGATGCCGGCAGCGCGCATGCGGGCTGCGTCCTCGCGCGTGTGGATGCCGCTTTCGGTGACCAGGCGCCGGTCGCGCGGCACCGCGTCGCGCAGCGACAGCGTGGTGTCGAGCGACACTTCGAACGAGCGCAGGCTGCGGTTGTTGATGCCCAGCAGCGGCGCAGGGACCTGCAGCGCACGCTCGAGTTCGTCGATGTCGTGCACCTCGACCAGCACGTCGAGATCGATCGACATCGCCAGCTCCGCAAGCTCGACCAGCTGGCGGTCGTCGAGCGCGGCGACGATCAGCAGCACGCAGTCCGCGCCGAGTGCACGCGCCTCGTGCACCTGCCAGGGATCGACGATGAAGTCCTTGCGCAGCACCGGCAGCGCGCAGGCGTCGCGCGCCTGCACCAGATAATCGTCGTCGCCCTGAAAGAAATCGACGTCGGTCAGCACCGACAGACAGGCCGCGCCGCCGGCGGCATAGCTGCGGGCGATCTCCGCCGGGCGGAAATCCGGTCGGATCACACCCTGCGACGGGCTGGCCTTCTTGATCTCGGCAATGACCGCGGCTTCACCCGCCGCGATCTTCGCCTCGATGGCGGCGGCGAATCCGCGCACCGGCGGCGCGGCCGCAGCGAGCGCGGCGATCTCGACCAGGGGCAGCGCAGCGCGCCGCGCGGCGACTTCTTCTTGTTTGCGCGCAAGGATGCGCTGCAGGACGTCGTTCAAGTTCGGCACCATGGGCCGGCGCGTGCGCCGGTCGGACAGGGCGCCCACGATACCGCAGGCGCCGCCGCCGGGGTCTGATCAGCGTGTCGCCGGGGCCTGCGGGTCACCACCGTCGCCGGCCTCGTGCGACCAGCCGTACGCACGTTCCACGCGCGCGATCTGCAGCACATAGCGGTCATACCAGCCGCGGCGGTTCTTCTCGCAGATCACGCCCTTCTCATCGTGCGCGCGCCACGCGCGGATCGAGGCCTCGTCGGTCCAGTAACTCATGGTCACTCCATCGCCATTCACGTCGCCGACCGCTTCCACGCCCAGAAAGCCCGGTTGCAGGCGCGCCATCTCGAACATCTCGCGACGCGCGTCCTCATAGCCGGCCGCATCCTCGCCGTTGCGGCGGTAACGGAGGATGGCGACGTAATACGGAGGCCGGAGCAACGCGGATTCATTCATTCGGCGGATCGCTTCTTCGGGCCGCGAGCGGCGGAGTCGGCATCCTTGCGTCGCATTCAGCATACGCGGCGTCACCGCGCGATGCCAAGCCACCCACGACGTCAGGCCGCAGCCTGCGTCGCCTGGACGAATGCCTCGAGCCGCTGCAGCGCGGCGCCGGACGCGACCGTGCGCCGCGCGAGTGCCACACCGTCCCCGATCGACGCGCAGCGCCCGGCCACATACAGCGCCGCGCCGGCGTTGAGACAGACGATGTCCTGCGCCAGCCCGGCGGTGCCGTCGAGCGCCTGGCGCACCAGCGCTTTGGACGCGTCGGCGTTTTCGACGCGCAGATTGCGGCTGGCCGCCATCGCGATACCGAAATCCTCCGGATGGATCTCGTATTCGCGCACTTCACCATCGCGCAGTTCGCCGACCAGGGTGCCGGCGCCGAGCGAGATCTCGTCCATGCCGTCGCGGCCCCAGACCACCAGCGCGCGCTCGGCGCCGAGTTCGCGCAGCACCCGGACCTGGATGCCGACGAGGTCGGGATGGAACACGCCCATGAGGATGTTCGGCGCGCCGGCGGGATTGGTCAGGGGCCCGAGGATGTTGAAGATGGTACGCACGCCCATTTCGCGGCGCACCGGCGCGACGGCCTGCATCGCCGGATGGTGCACCGGCGCGAACATGAAGCCGATGCCGGTCTCGGCGATGCAGCGCGCGACATCGCCGGGCTGCAGGTCGATGCGCGCCCCCAGCGCCTCGAGCACGTCGGCGCTGCCCGACTTCGACGAAACGCTGCGGTTGCCGTGCTTGGCGACTTTCGCCCCCGCCGCCGCGACCACGAACATGCTCGCGGTCGAGATGTTGAAGGTATGCGCGCCATCGCCGCCGGTGCCGACGATGTCCACCAGATGCGCGCGATCCGCATCCGCGACGGGAACCGGCAACGCGAACTCGCGCATGACCTGGGCGGCACCGGCGATCTCGTCGACGGTTTCCTTCTTGACCCGCAGGCCCGAGAGGATCGCCGCGGTCATCAGCGGCGAAACTTCGCCGCGCATGATCTGGCGCATCAGATCGACCATCTCGTCGCGGAAAATCTCGCGGTGCTCGATGGTGCGTTGCAGGGCTTCGTTGGGGGTGATGGGCATGCGTGTGGGTTCGTCGGTTCTTGAGGGAGTCGTTCGTTCTGCGCGTCAGCCCCGGCGAACGCCGGGATCAAGTGGCTCGCTCGATGCGCCTTTACGAGCGCCCGGCCCGCGGCAGGGCTCAAAGCCCGGCCCGTGCCGGGATGAAGGCGCCGTCAGCGCTCGAGAAAGTTCTTCAGCAGCGCATGCCCATGCTCGGTCAGGATCGACTCGGGGTGGAACTGCACGCCTTCGACCGGGTGGCTGCGATGGCGCAGCCCCATGATCTCCTCGCGGCTGCCGTCGTCGTTCTCCGTCCATGCCGTAACTTCGAGGCACGCCGGCAACGACGACTGCTCCACGACGAGCGAGTGATAACGCGTCGCTTCATAGCCATCCGGCAAACCGGCGAACACACCGCGACCGTCATGGCGGATCGCCGAGGTCTTGCCATGCATGATCCGCTGCGCACGGATCACCTTGCCGCCGTAGGCCTGGCCGATGCCCTGATGACCGAGACACACGCCGAGGATCGGCGTCGTCGCGCCGAGGCGCTCGATGAGTTCCAGCGACACGCCGGCTTCGTTGGGCGTGCATGGGCCTGGCGAGATCACGATGCGCTCGGGCGCGAGACTGGCGATGGCATCGACCGACAACGCGTCGTTGCGCTCCACCCGCACCTCGGCGCCCAGCGCCTGCAGATACTGCACGAGGTTCCAGGTGAAGCTGTCGTAGTTGTCGATCATCAACAGCATGGAGCGGCTTCCGGGCAGGCGGGGAGCGGGAGCATCACGGCGTCGTGCCCGGCAGCGGCGACGGCGCGGGCGTCGGCGCGGCGCCCACGCGTGCATCAAGGGCTGCGGCGTATGCCGGATGGTCATCCAGCCGCAGCAGCCTGATGGGCTTGCCCTTCGGGGCGAGGTGGCCGCCATACCCGTCGGCGGCCTCGACGCCGGTGACGCCGAAGCGCGCCATGTCGGCTGCGGAGATCGTCCACTCGCAGTCGCAACCGATGTCCTGCCCGAACACGGTGATCCGCTGGTCGATGTCGAGCGCACGATACAGGGCGTCCTGCCTGCGCGTGATGCCCTCGAAATAGCTGCGCATCTGCGCGGCGAGCTGGGCTTTCTCCTCGCCAGTGAACGCACGGCCGAGCTGCGCTTCGGCCTCAGCGAGATCCATGCGGTCGGGGTCGCCCACGCCGGCCTGCAGGGTCGACCCGTGCCAGACCACCGCGGTGTCCGCTGGCAGGAGCTTGCGACGCCCTGCCGGGAAGACATAGTTCGCGCAGGACGATGCGCAGTAGTCGACCACCTTGATGTTCAGGCCACGCGCGCGCACGAGCTCGCCGAGGTCGATCCCCAGGTTCACCTCGCCGCCACCCGAGGTGATATGCAGCCACTGGACGCCGGGTTCAGCGTCGAGGATCGCTTGGACCTCGCTGTTCGCGGCCGCGGACAGTTCTCCCACGTACACGATCGCATCGGCATCGCGGGTCACCCGCGTGGCGTCGTCGGCCGATGCGGCGGTGGTGCCACAAAACGCGAGCGCTGCGAGCAGCACCCTGGAGGAGATGCCAGTTGTCATCGGTGGTTACCCTTCGTGGAATTCACAGGCCCTTGGCCGCCTGCGCCACCGCGCGGAACAGCGCGCGGCCCTTGTTCATGGTCTCGGCCCATTCCATCTCGGGATCCGAGTCATGGACGATGCCGGCGCCGGCCTGCACGTAGAGGCGGCCGTCCTGGATCACCGCGGTGCGGATCGCGATCGCGGTGTCGGCGTCGCCGTGCCAGCCGATGTAACCGACCGCTCCCGAGTACACGTTGCGCTTGACCGGCTCGAGGCTGCGGATGATCTCCAGCGCGCGCACTTTCGGCGCGCCGCTGACGGTGCCGGCCGGGAACGTCGCGCGCAGTACGTCGGTATAGCTCAGGCCATCCTTCAGTCGCCCCGTGACCTCGCTGACGATGTGCATGACATGGCTGTAGCGCTCGATGACGAAGCGCTCGCCCACTTCCACCGTGCCGGCGCTCGACACATGGCCGACATCGTTGCGACCCAGGTCGATCAGCATCAGATGCTCGGCGCGCTCCTTGGGATCGGCCAGCAGCTCGGCTTCCAGCGCGAGATCCTGCGCCGCCGTCTCGCCGCGCGGACGCGTGCCGGCGATCGGGCGCACGGTGACTTCGCCGTCCTTGAGGCGCACGAGGATTTCCGGCGACGAGCCGACGACCTGGGTGCCGCCGACGTCGAGGAAGTACATGTAGGGCGACGGATTCAACGCGCGCAGCGCGCGATACACGTCCACCGGCCGCGCCTGGAACGGCACCGACATGCGCTGCGACAGCACGACCTGGAAGGCGTCGCCGGCGGCGATGTATTCCTTGGTCTTGGCGACGGCGTCGATGAACCCTTCGCGGGTGAATCCTGACAGGAAATCGGATTCGCCGAGCGCAGCGGGCTGCAGCGTTTCCGGATACCCGGCGCCGGCCTGGCGCAGGCGGTGCGTCAGGGCATCGAGCCGGCGGTTCGCACGTACCCAGGCCTGCGGTTCGCCGGTATCGGCGTGGACCACGAGATACAGGCGGCCCTTGAGGTTGTCGAACACCGCGACCTCGGTGCTCAGCATCAGCAGGATGTCGGGCGTGCCGAGTTCATCGCGCACGTCTGCGCGTACGCCGTTGCGCAGACGCGGTTCGATGTATTCGATGCACT
The DNA here is from genome assembly GCF_003813845.1 of Luteimonas sp. 100069. Classification (NCBI taxonomy): domain Bacteria; kingdom Pseudomonadati; phylum Pseudomonadota; class Gammaproteobacteria; order Lysobacterales; family Lysobacteraceae; genus Luteimonas; species Luteimonas sp. 100069. The sequence continues at coordinate 142,641 of NZ_RPFN01000001.1, read as the reverse complement.
CGAAGCCGAACCAGCCGACCAGGCCGCCGGTGAAGCCCGGCAGGCCTTCGATCTGCGGCACCGAATGCCCCGTGCGCAGGCGTTCCACCTCGGCGAAGGGATCGTCGACCTCGCGCGTCTCGATGACCTCGCCGTGTTCGCGCACCGTCAGCGTGTGGCCGTGGAAGGCGTACACGCGCTCGGCGGGCAGGCCGATGATCGAATAGCGCCCGAAACGTTCGCCGCCCTCGACCGATTCGAAGAGATAGGTATGCGGGCCGTCGGCGAGCTTGAGATAGACCGAGAGCGGCGTATCGAGGTCGCTCAGGACCTCGCGGACCACGGGAACGTGGGTGTGGCCGTCAGCGGCGTAGTGCTGGAACTCGGTCTGCGTGATCACGCGGCATTTCCTGGACAGTCGGAACAACGGGGGCGACGGAGGCAGTACGCCACCATCGCCAGCCGGCGTCGAGGAACAGGAAATGCGGGTGAGCGGGCGTGCGCATGGGGGCTACTGTAGCGGCTCGGACGCGGATGCGCGACGGGCCGCCTCGAGCGTCTGACCGGAGCCGTGCAGCAGTGCGCACCCTTCCGGCAGGTGCATGCGCAGGCGCCCCGGCACGCAGGCGATCACGAAATGCCGCGCCTCGCATGGCTCGCCGTCGAGGTTGAGCACCATCGGCGCCGCCGCTTCGATCACGACCGTCCGCAGCTGCGTGCGCACGGCCACCTGGTCGAGCGCCGCCACCTTGCCTTCGGTCAATGCCGTACGCAGCGTGGCGAGCAGTTCGCCTTCCAGCTCGGGGACCACGGTGACGTCGATCAGGCCGTCGTCGACATGTGCATCCGGGCACAGCGCCTGGCCGCCGCCGGCCTGACGGCCGTTGCCGATGCCCAGTGCGATGAAGCCACCCTCCCAGGCGAAGCCGGCTCCGTGGAGACGCGCGTGGATGGGCTCGATCTGGCCGATCCGCGACAGACCGGTGATGAAATAGGCCAGGCCTCCGAGCACCTTCTTGAGCCCGGCGTTCGTCTCCACGGTGATCTTCGTGCCGAAGCCGCCCGAGCCCAGATTGACGCACCAGTGCACGACGCCGTCAGCTTCGACCCGAAGCACGTCGATCGCCGCCGCAGGCGAGTCCCTGACCAGGGCCAGCGCAGGGAGGGGTTCCAGGGGTATGCCGGCCGAGGTGGCGAAATCGTTGGCGGTACCGAGGGGCAGGACGGCAAGCGAAGGCAGCTGCGCAGCGCTCGCGCTCTGCGCGGCGAGCACCGCGGCCACCGCATTGAGCGTGCCGTCGCCGCCGGCGGCCACAACGGTGTCCACGCCATCGGCCAGGGCCTCGGCGACGTAGCGCTCCGCGTCACCGGGCTCCCAGGTCACCCGGACGTCGATGCGCACGCCGCGCTCGCGCATCGACGTGACCGCTTCGCGCACGGCCTCGTTGCCCGCGGATTTGCCGTTGAGGATCAGGCGCCAGTGCGGTGGGGACATACGGTCGGGCGCGCGGGGGGAGGTGGCGCGGAGCGTAGCGGAACCTGCTGCGGCCACCGTTAACGCGCCATCACGCCGGTGTCTCGGGAGGATCACCCGCAGCCCGGATGCAGGCCATCGCAGGGACGAACGGCGGCGGGGGACTGGACCTTCGTGATCCCGCAGGGCCGGATCGCGGGTGCGGCCGTGTCAGGTGCGGCCCGAGGTCGCCCGGGGTCGCAGTCTCCGGCTGACCGCGGGGACTTCAACGCGCGCGGCGTGACCGCCAGCGTTCCGCCTACGCGCGCGTGGTGACGGCGCGCGTGATCTCGCTGCGCATCGCGTCGACCACGGCGTGGTAATCGGGCTTGCCGAAGATCGCGGATCCGGCGACGAAGGTGTCGGCGCCCGCGGCGGCGATCGCGCCGATGTTCTCCGGCTTCACGCCGCCATCGATCTCCAGGCGGATCGGCTTGCCGATGGCGTCGATGCGCGCGCGCACCTGGCGCAGCTTGTCGAGGGTCGATGGAATGAACGCCTGTCCACCGAAGCCCGGGTTGACCGACATCAGCAGCACCATGTCGAGGTCCTCGAGCACGTAGTCGAGCACTTCGAGCGGCGTGGCCGGGTTGAGCACGAGTCCGGCCAGGCAGCCCTCGGCCTTGATCAGCTGGATCGTGCGATGCACGTGCCGGCTGGCTTCTGGATGGAAGCTGATCAACGAAGCGCCAGCCTGCGCGAAGTCCGGCACGATCCGGTCGACCGGCTCGACCATCAGGTGCACATCGATCGGCGCGGTCACGCCATGCTTGCGCAGGGCTTCGCAGACCAGCGGGCCGATCGTCAGGTTGGGGACGTAATGGTTGTCCATCACGTCGAAATGCACCCAGTCGGCCCCGGCCGCGAGCACGTTGTCGACCTCCTCGCCGAGGCGGGCGAAATTCGCGGACAGGATGGAGGGTGCGATGACGGCGGATTGCATGGGCGGATCCCGGCGGTGAAAGGAACGCGGCCTTGCCGGCCGCATCCCGTCATTCTAAGGCCGCGGCTGCGGCAGGCCCGCGGTGGCGGGGTCTTTGCAGGGGTGTCGGGCTGGGCGGCCGCGTTCATCCTGCAGCCGTTCCGGCGCATCGTCCGTCACTCGATGGTTCAGTGCGCTGCAGTCCACGGGATGGCCGCAAGCGGCGGGCACATTGACCACCGGTCCGCCGCGGCGGTCCTCGATGGCTCAGCTGGCGAGCCTGTTCCGCCAGCGTGGCCGAGTGATCGGCGCGCGGGCACGCGCCGCGTAGCGGCTCGCGTATGGCAGGGCACGGCCCGTGCAGTCGGTGCGCGATCGCGCAGCTCGTGCCCGCCATGGAGCACCGGAAGGGCATACGGCGGTCGTCGACCGCGCACTGTGCGGGCGCGCACTGTGCGGGCGCGCACTGGCGCCCCTCTCAACGGCGCCGCTTGCGTCCGTCGCGGCCGCGGCGCAGGCGGTCGTAGGCCGCGTTGAGTTCCGCGGCGCGCGCCTCCGCCCGGGCGCGCAGTTCGGGCGCGGCGCGGGCGACGCGGTCGGGATGGTATTGCGAAATCAGCTTGCGATAGGCCTGGTCGATCTCGGCCTGGCTCGCCTCGGGCGGCACCCCGAGCGCCTGGTGATCCTTGTGGCGCCGCGGCGCCAGCCAGCCCGCATCGAACGCATGTCCGATCAACAGGCCGATCATGCCGCCCGCCGGGTGGCGCATCAGCAGCCATCCGGCGATGAAGCCCAGCAGTTTTCCGTACCAGCGACGCATGTCGGCAGTGTAGCCGGGCGCCGGGAAGCACGCGTCCGGACCAGCGCGCCGACCCCGCTGCAACGGGCCACGGTTCGCACTACACTTGCCGGCCGCTTGCGATCCACCCGGATGTCAACCGTGTCGACGACCCTGCTCGAAGCGAACCTTCCCGGCCTCCACCTGCGTCACCGCGGCAAGGTCCGCGACGTGTTCGAGCTCGGCGACGAACGCCTGCTCATCGTCGCCACCGACCGCCTCAGCGCCTTCGACGTCGTGCTGCCCGACCCGATCCCCGGCAAGGGTGAAATGCTCTGCCAGATCAGCAACTTCTGGTTCGATCGCACCGCGGCCCTGATGCCCAACCACCTGACCGGCATCGATGTCGCCAGCGTGCTGCCCGACGGCGTCGACCCGGCGCTGTATGCCAAGCGCTCGGTGGTCACGATGAAACTCAAGCCGGTCCCGGTGGAGGCGATCGCGCGCGGTTACCTGATCGGCAGCGGCTGGAAGGACTACCAGCGCACCGGTCGGGTCAGCGGCATCCCCCTGCCCGGCGACCTGCGCCAGGCACAGCAGTTGCCGCAGCCGATCTTCACCCCGTCGACCAAGGCGGCGGTGGGCGACCACGACGAGAACATCGATTTCGACACGATGGTCCACAGCATCGGCGCCGATCTGGCCGAGCAGGTCCGCGACGCCACCCTGCGCCTGTATGCCCATGCCGCTGCCCACGCGGCCGAGCGCGGCATCATCCTGGCCGACACCAAGTTCGAGTTCGGCACCGACGCCGACGGCCGCCTCTACGTCATGGACGAGATGCTGACCCCGGACTCCTCGCGCTACTGGCCCGCCGACGAATACCAGGTCGGCTCCAGCCCGCCGAGCTACGACAAGCAGATCGTCCGCGATTACCTGGAAACGCTGGACTGGGACAAGACCGCGCCGGGGCCGAGGCTGCCGGCCGAGGTCATCGAGCGCACGCGCGCGCGCTACGCGGACGCGCTGCAGAAGCTTGCCGGCATCTCGATCGACTGACGCCGGCCACGCGCCGCTGCCGCGTTATCCTCGGGCCGCAGTTGCATGGACCTCGGGAGGGGGCGGATGGACAGGGCACACGACGACACGCCGACCCGGCCGATCGACCGCTGGTTCGCCAGCTATTCGAACGATCACCGCAACGACACCAACCAGTGGATCCATGTCTTCGCCGTGCCGGCGATCCTGTGGAGCGTGATCGCGCTGCTGTGGTGCATTCCCGGCGGCACGATCTTCAAACCAGGCATCTGGGCGGCGCTGGCGATGTTCGCGGCGTGGCGGTTCTACCAGCGCGCCTCGAAGCGGCTGGGCTTCGGCATGTTCGCGGTGTTCGTGCTGATGGCGGCCCTGACCTGGGGCTTGCACCAGCAACTAGGCACGCGCGGCTTGCTGACGTCGGCGGTCGCGGTGTTCGTCGTCGCCTGGATCGCCCAGTTCGTCGGCCACAAGGTCGAAGGCCAGAAGCCGAGCTTCCTGACCGACCTGGTCTACCTGCTGATCGGCCCGGCCTGGGTGCTGGCCAAGCTTTATCGCAGGCTCGGCTGGCGCTACTGACCCGCCTTCACGGCCCGCCATGCCTTGGTGGCCGAGGACGGCATGCGATCCTTGCGTGCCCCGCTCCTCGGTACCGCCGTGTCGCCCCGCGATCTCATCCTCGTTCTCGTCGTCTGCGTTGCCTGGGCGCTGAATTTCCTGGTGTCGGCCAGCGCACTGCGCGAGATTCCGGCCTTCCTGTTTTCCGCGCTGCGCTTCGCGCTGCTGGCGGTGCCCCTGGTCTGGCTGCTCAGGCCCCCTGCGCCGGGCCAATGGCCGCGGCTGATCGCGGTGTGCCTGTGCATCGGCGTGCTGCACTTCGGCCTGAGCTTCCTCGCCCTGCGCCTGTCGACCGACCTGTCCTCGCCGGCGATCGTGATGCAGAGCTACATCCCGATGACCGCGCTGCTGGCCTGGGCGGTGCTGGGCGAGCGGTTCGCCTGGCGCACCGGGTTGGCGATCGGCATCAGCTTCTGCGGCGTGCTGGTTCTCGGCTTCGATCCGGTGGTGCTGGCCAATCCCGCGGCCGTGCTGACGATGCTGGCCTCGGCGCTGATGCTGGCGATCGGCACGGTGCTGATGAAGGGCCTGCGCGACGTGGACATGTGGAACATGCAGGGCTGGACCGCGGTGGTCAGCGTGCTGCCGCTGCTCGCGATCAGCCTGGTGTTCGAGCCCGACGGCTTTGCCCGGCTGGGCACTGCGGGATGGGCGGGCTGGGGTGGCGCGGTCTATGCGGCCTTCGTGTCCTCGCTGCTCGGCCACGGCCTCTATTACGTGCTGATGCAGCGCTATCCGGTGGCGATGGTCACGCCGTGGCTGCTGCTGGTGCCGGTGCTGGCGATCGGCCTGGGCATCGCGTTCTGGGGCGACCGGCCGGGGCCCCGTCTGTGGATTGGCGGGGCGATGGTGCTCGGCGGAGTGCTGGCGATCGCGCTGCGGGCCCTGCAGAAATCACGCAAGCTGGTGGAGGAGCCGCTGGCCGGTCCCTGACCGGCGCCGGCGATGCGGCGCGACCACCGGGCCTCCGGGAGGCGGCCGGCCGTCGCTGCGGCGGGCGGCAGATCAGTTGGCGAACATTCCGGCCTCGGGGCGAAACGGACGTGGCGCGTAGCCGAAGGCCGCGGCGGCCGGCGCGGCGTCGAAGACCAGGTCCTGGCGCATGCGTGCGACCGCACCGGGCGGCAACCCGGCAAGTTTGCCGGCGCGATGGGCCGTCCACAGGGCGGCGTCGAACAGGGGCCCCGGCAACATCCATAGCCGCGGGCGGGGATCCAGACAGGCCAGGGTGCGCGCGACCATCGTCCGGTAATCGAGCGTTTCCCCGCCGGGCAGCGCATAGGCCCGGCCATGCGCGGAGACAGCATCGACAGCGGCATGCGCGGCGCCGGCGAGATCCTCCACATGCACCGGCTGGCGCAGACCGCGCGCATCCGCGGGCAATACGAACAGACCGGTGCGCCGGGCGAGCGCCACGATCCGGCTGAGGTTGCGATCGCGGCCGCTGCCGTAGACCAGCGTCGGCCGCAACAGGGTCGCCGCCGCCCCGCGCGCAGTCGCAGCCGTGAATACGCGCGCCCCCGAGTCGCGCAGACGCTGTGCGAGCTCGCGCTCGTCGGGATCGGCCGCGTCCTGCTTGGTCGCGTCGCTGGTGGATCCGAACGCGATCACCCGCGGGCAGTCGATTGCCGCGTGCGCGTACCAGTGCGAGAACAGGTCCAGCGGGCCGCAGCTGAAGATCGCATCTGCCCGGGTCGGCAGCGTCGCGGGCAGGTCGGCGAACGTTCCCACATGCCAGCGCAGGCGGGGGCCATCGGGCGGGGGGACGCGCGCGAGCGCATCGACCGACCAGCCTGCAGCGCGCAATCGCGCCAGCAGTGAGGCGCCGATCGGTCCCGTGGCCCCGAACACCAGCGCATGACGGTCGGACGGGCGCGGAGAGGCGGGAATGGAATCCATGGGACATAGCATATCGGTCCGCGGAGACACGCCCGCCCACGCACTTCGGTTAAACTGCCCGGCCCTTGCGTGACCCGCCGGCCGCCTGGCCGACCCGCCTCCACAAGGAGCCCGATGCTCGAACTTCTCTTGGCCCTGCCCTTCGTGCTGGCGCTTGTCGTAGGCCTGTCGGCGAATGCGTCGCGCCGCACGTACGCGTGGCTTGCCGGCCTGGCACCGCTGCTGGGCCTGGCGGTCCTGGTGCTGCTGGCCGGCGACGTGTTCGACGGCACCATCCTCAAGACCCAGTACGCCTGGATCCCCGAGGCCGGGCTGGATTTCAGCCTGCGCATGGACGGGCTGGCCTGGACGTTCGCGCTGATGGTGCTGGGCATCGGCGGGTTGGTGGTGCTCTATGCCCACTACTACCTCTCGGCGCAGGACAGTCCGCGGAGGTTCTTCACCTACCTGCTGCTCTTCATGGGCGCAATGCTCGGCATGGTGATCGCCGGCAACCTGCTGCTGCTGGTGGTGTTCTGGGAACTCACCTCGATCAGTTCCTTCCTGCTGATCGGCTTCTGGTCGTACCGGCAGGACGCCCGCCAGGGCGCGCGCATGGCATTGACGATCACCGGCCTGGGCGGCCTGGCGCTGCTCGGCGGCGTGCTGCTGATCGGTCGTATCGTCGGCAGCTACGACCTCGATGCGGTGCTGGCCTCAGGCGACCTGATCCGCGCCAGCCATCTCTATCCCTGGGCGCTGGGCCTGGTGCTGCTGGGCGTCTTCACCAAGAGCGCGCAGTTCCCGTTCCACTTCTGGCTGCCGCATGCGATGGCCGCGCCGACCCCGGTCTCGGCCTATCTGCACTCGGCGACGATGGTGAAGGCCGGCGTGTTCCTGCTCGCGCGCCTGCATCCGGCGCTGGCCGGCACCGACCTCTTCTTCTACGTCGTGAGCGGCATCGGTGCGACGACGCTGCTGATCGGCGCGTGGTTCGCGATCTTCCAGCACGACATCAAAGGCCTGCTGGCGTATTCGACGATATCCCACCTTGGCCTGATCACCCTGCTGTTCGGGTTGTCGACCGAGATGGCGGTGGTCGCGGGTCTGTTCCACATCCTCAACCACGCGACGTTCAAGGCCTCGCTGTTCATGGCCGCCGGCATCATCGACCACGAATGCGACACCCGCGACATGCGCCGGCTGGGCAATCTCAGACGCTACATGCCCATGACGAGTGCGCTGGCGATCATTGCCTCGCTGGCGATGGCCGGTATTCCGCTGCTCAACGGCTTCCTGTCGAAGGAAATGTTCTTCGCCGAGGCGCTGGAGATCGGCAACCACGCCACGATGCGGATCGTCATCAGCATCGCCGCGCTGCTCGCGGGCATCTTCGGCATCGCCTACAGCCTGCGCTTCGTCCACGACACCTTCTTCGGCAACGGGCCACGCGCACTCGACGTGGTGCCGCACGAGCCGCCGCGCTGGATGCGCATTCCCGTCGGTGTGCTGGCGATCATGTGCGTGATCGTCGGCATCGTGCCGGCGCTGACCGTCGGCCCGATCCTGCACACGATGGCGCGCGGCACGCTCGGCGCGGCCACGCCGCAGTTCAGCCTGGCGGTCTGGCACGGCTTCAATCTGCCGCTGATGATGAGTTTCGCCAGTCTCGTGCTGGGCGTGGCGCTGTATTCGGGCCTGCGGCGACTGCTCGATTTCCACGGCGTGGTCACCCGCTCGTTCGGCCGCAACGCGTTCCACTTCAATGTCGAGGCCCTGTTCGCGCTGGCCCGCAGGTTCACCGCCCGGGTGGCCAACGGCAGCCTGCAGCGCAGCCTGTTCCTGATGATCCTGATCGCCCTGCTGCTGGCCGGCGTGCCGATGTTCGGCACCACGATGTCGCTGCTGGTCGGGCTAGGCACGCCGCAGCCGATGTCGATGATCGGCTGGACGCTGTGGGGACTGCTGGTCGCGGCGACGATCGGCACGGTGGTCGTGCACGGCAAGCGCCTGACCGCGCTGATCGTCATTGGCGCCGCGGGTCTCGCGGTAAGCCTGATCTTCGTCTATCTCTCGGCCCCGGATCTCGCCCTGACCCAGCTGCTGGTCGAGATGGTGACCATCGCGCTGATGATGATGGCGCTCAACTACCTGCCCAAACAGTCCAAGGTCATGCGGCGGCCGCTGCGCAAGCTGCGCGATATCGGCATTTCCGTCGTCACCGGTGGCGGCCTCGCGGTGCTGGCCTACGCGATGATGATGTCACCCGCCGACACGATCTCCAGCGAACTGCTGGTGCGCTCGCTGCCCGAGGCTTATGGCCGCAACGTGGTCAACGTGATCCTGGTCGACTTCCGCGGTTTCGATACCTTCGGCGAGATCACGGTGTTCGGCATCGCCGCGCTGGTGGTGCATGCGCTGCTGGCGCGCGCGCGGCTCAAGCCCGATGAAGTAATGCCCGGCCCGCCGGTGCACCTGCCGATTGCCGCCGATCTCACCCAGCTGCTGTTCCCGCTGGCACTGACGGTTTCGATCTATCTGTTCCTGCGCGGCCACAACGCGCCGGGCGGCGGCTTCATCGCCGGCCTGGTGTTCGCGGTGCCGGTGCTGGTGAAGTACGTGCTGCAGGGCGCACGCGCAGTCGAGGCCACGTTCGGCTTCGATTATCTGCGCGGCATCGCGGTCGGCCTGCTGCTGGCGGTCGTGGGCGGCGTGGGTTCGTGGTGGTTCGGCCTGCCCTTCATGACCAGCGGCCACCTCGATCTCGAACTGCCGGTCGTCGGCCTGCTCCCGCTCGCCAGCGCGCTGGTATTCGATACCGGCGTCTACGTCGTGGTGTTCGCCGGCACCCTGCTGATGCTCTCGACGATGGGCACGGTGAAGCATCGCCAGGCTGAGGAGGCGGCAGCCTGATGGAATTCGCAATCGCCACCGCCATCGGTGTACTCGCCGCAGCCGGCATCTATCTGCTGCTTCGCGCGCGCACCTTCGACGTGATCCTGGGCCTGACGCTGCTCTCCTACTCGACCAACCTGCTGATCTTCGCCTCCGGCCGTCCCGTCGTCGGCAAGCCGCCGGTGCTGCGTGATGGCGTCGCGCAGACGCTCGCGCAGTATTCCGATCCGCTGCCGCAGGCACTGGTGCTTACCGCCATCGTCATCGCCTTCGCGATGACCGCGGTGACCGTCGTCATCGCGATGCGCGAGCACGCGGACCTGCGCACCGACCACGTCGACGGCGAAGAGCCCAACGAAGTACGGCGCGGAGGAGGCGCGCGATGAACCACCTGCCCGTCCTGCCCATCCTGGTGCCGCTGGTCACCGGCGCATTGCTGCTGTTGCTCGAGCGCCGCCATCGCACGTCGGTGTTGCGCCTGTGGGCGTGGATCGGCATGGCCGGCCTGCTCGCGGTCAGCGTCACGCTGCTGCTCCAGGTGCAGCGCGAGGACATGCTGGTCTACCTGGTCGGCGACTGGCCGGCGCGTCTGGGCATCACGCTGATGGTCGATCGCCTGTCGGCACTGATGGTGCTCACCACGACTCTGCTGGCGATTCCGTGCCTGCTCTACGCCTGCGCGGGCTGGGACAAGCGCGCCCTGCACTTCCATGCGCTGTTCCAGATGCAGTTGGCCGGGCTCAACGGTGCCTTCCTGACCGGCGACATCTTCAACCTGTTCGTGTTCTTCGAGGTGATGCTGATCGCCTCCTACGGCCTGCTGCTGAGCGGCGCGCGCGGCGCACGGATCAAGGCCGGCATGCATTACGTGGTGTTCAACATCGCAGCCTCGGTGGTGTTCCTGATGGCGCTGGGCCTGCTCTACGGCATGCTCGGCACGCTCAACATGACCGAAATGGCCGCACGCATCGCGGTCGCTCCGCCCGAGCGGGCGGTGCTGATCCAGGCCGGCGCCGGGCTGTTGCTGCTGGTGTTCTGCGCCAAGGCGGCGCTGCTGCCGCTGTACCTGTGGCTGCCCGAGGCCTATGCGCGTGCGCCGGCCGCGGTCGCGGCACTGTTCACCGTGATGACCAAGGTGGGCCTGTACGCGATCCTGCGCGTCTACACGCTGATGTTCGGCGAGACCGCCGGCCCGCTCGCCGGCATGGCCTGGGACTGGCTGCTGCCGGCCGGCGCCGCCACCGTGGTGCTCGCGGCGCTCGGCGTGATCGGCGCGCCGCGGCTGCGCATCAGCGTGGCCTATCTGGTGCTGCTGTCGGCCGGCACGCTGTTCGTCGCGTTCTCCATCGGCAACGCCGGAGCGATCTCGGCCGGCCTCTACTACCTGCCGCACAGCGTGTTCGTCAGTGCCGCCCTGTTCCTGCTGGCCGACATCATCCAGCGCCATCGAGGCAGCGGCGGCGACTATCTCGTGCCGATCGCCTCGATGCCGAGCAAGACGCTGCCCGCGGCGCTGTTCCTCGTGGCCGCGGTCTCGATCGCCGGCCTGCCGCCGCTGTCGGGCTTCGTCGGCAAGCTGCAGTTGCTCAACTCGGTGCCCGAATCGCAGACCGCCTGGGTCTGGGCGGTGATCCTCGGCAGCAGCCTGATGACGATCATCGGCCTGTCGCGCAGCGGCACGCGGCTGTTCTGGCGTGTCGATCCCACCCCCCCAGGCGGCCCGGATGCGCCGCCCCTGCGCCGCAGCGAAATCGCCGCGACCGTGCTGCTGCTGGGCTATGGCGTGGTGATGACGATCTTCGCCGCACCGGTGCTTCGCTACACAGACGCCGCGGCCGCGCAGCTGCTCGACGTCGAAACCTACATCCAGGTCCTGCGCGACACCGCACCGCAGATCCGGGAGCCGTCGCGATGAAGCGCCGCATGCTGCCCTCGATTCCGCAGAGCCTGACGGTCTTCGCGTTCTGGCTGCTGATGGCCCAGGACGTCAGCCCCGGCAACATCGTCATGGCCCTGCTGCTGGCCTGGCTGATGCCGCTGCTGGCGGCGCGGCTGGAACGCGAGTTCGCGCGACTCGGCCAGCTGCGCGGGGGCTTCCGGCTGATCGGCCGACTGCTGGTCGACATCGTCATCGCCAATCTCACCGTCGCCAAACAGGTGCTGGGGCCGGAGTCGAAGCTGCATTCGCAGTTCGTCTGGATTCCACTGGACCTGACCAATATCCACGGTATTTCCGCACTGGCCAGCGTGATCACGCTGACGCCGGGCACGGTCTCGGCGGAGTTGTCGGAAGACCGCCGCTGGCTGCTGGTGCACTGCCTCAGCGTCGACGATCCGCAGGCGCTGATCGACGAGGTCAAGACGCGCTACGAGGCACCGCTGAGGGAGATCTTTCCATGATGATCAACGTCGCCATCATCGTCGGCATGCACGTCGTCGGCGTGGCCATGCTGCTGTCGCTGTGGCGGCTGCTGCGCGGACCGACCGCCCCCGACCGCATCCTAGCCCTGGACACGCTCAACATCAGCGCGATCGCGCAGCTGATCATGTTCGGCATGCTGCTCGACACCGAGATCTACTTCGAGGCTGCGCTGATCATCGCGATGCTCGGCTTCGTCGGCACGGTGGTGCTGAGCAAGTACGTCATCCGCCGGGACATCGTCGAATGAACGACGTCGTCGAATTCGTGGTGATCTTCCTGCTGGCCGTGGGGTGTTTCTTCACCCTGCTCGGCGGCGTGGCGATGGTGAAGCTGTCGGACTTCTTCCGCCGCGTGCACGGCCCGGCGAAGGCGAGCACGCTCGGCGTCGGCTGCATCCTGTTCGCGTCGATCATCTACCACTGGGTCAACGGCAGCGGCGTGCATCCGCGCGAGATCCTGATCATCGTGTTCCTGTTCCTGACCGCGCCGATCAGCGCGCATCTGATGTCGCGCGCCGCCCTGTCGCTGATGGATGACCGGCCGCCGCATCCCGACCGCACGCCCGATCCGGACGGCGCGACCGTCGATCACGACAATCCGGCGCCACCGGAGCGCTGATCCCGCGCCGCCGAGCGCCGATCTGGCGTGGAGCCACGTCTCCGCCGGGGACATGCACCGGCGCGGCGACAGCGCTCCTCAGCTGCAACCTTCCACGTAGTCGACCTGCGGTGGCAGACCGATCCGCCATGCGGTGACCCCGCCCTCGCCATCGGTCTCGAACACCAGCGCGGATTCGCCGCCGCCGGGATCGGTGACCCGCAACGTCTGCGCGCCGTCGACGTACTTGTGCGGGGCCGCTTCGATCCGTCCTGCATACAGGCGTTCGATGCCATCGCGCGTCATGCCGACCTTGCCGCCGCCCGGCGCGGTATAGCCCGGGTTGCGCACATCGGTCCGGACGAACCGGTCGCCCTCGATCATGAAGGCGATGTCGTAGCCGCGCCCTCCGAGCGGCTGCGGCGCCAGGTAGTAGCAGCCTCCCGGCTCGGCCGGCGTCGCATCGCCGAGGTCGTTGCCCCAGGCCATGCGGACCTGCTCGGCATCGCTGCCGAACATCGCCGGGCCGAAGCCCCCGAAGGTCACGGTACCGTCGACCACCTGCGGCACATTGGTGCCGGGGGCATTGGCAGGCGGCACCCGCGCGTCGGGCGTTTGCGGCGTCGCGGCCCCGGCGGCCGCCGGGGTTGCCGGTGACCCGGTTGCCTGCGCGTCGTCCGGTGATGCGTCGCGCTGACAGGCGGCAAGAAGCGCGAAGGACAACATGGCGATGGCGGGCAACGCGGTGAGACGGCGCATGCGGCAGCTCCTCAGGGTGGGACCGGGAGACTAGCGCGGCAGCGTGAGCGGGCTGTCCGGTGCCAGGTGCCGACGTCGTGGCCGTTTTCGTCCCGGCTTCCCATGCGGCAGGCCCGCTGCGGGGCGCGCCGCCCGTGCGCGCCATGCATCGGCCGCGCACGTGTTCGGAGGCGGAGTTCCCGCCGGCCGTTGCGCGTGCGGCGCGACGGCTCAGCCGCGCGGCGGCACGAAGTTGCGCTGCAGCCCCGCCCAGCAGCTCTGGTAATCGCCCTGGCGGTGTTGGGCTTCCAGAGCCTGGCGCGTCGGGCGGATCACCGCGCGGGTCTCGAACATGAAAGCCATCGTGCCGCTGATCACGTCGGGCTTCGACAGATCGGCGGCGCTGGCCTTCTCGAACGTCGCCGCGTCCGGGCCATGCCCGCTCATGCAGTTGTGCAGCGAGCAGGCGCCGGGCGAGAAGCCGTCGGCCTTGGCGTCGTACTGGCCATGCACCAGTCCCATGAACTCGCTGGCGACATTGCGGTGGAACCACGGCGGACGGAACGTGTCCTGCGCCACCAGCCAGCGTGGCGGGAAGATCGCGAAATCCATGTTCGCCGTGCCGGGCGTATCGCTGGGCGAGGTCAGCACGGTGAAGATGCTCGGGTCGGGATGGTCGAAGCTGATCGAGCCGATCGCGTTGAACCGCCGCAGGTCGTACTTGTACGGCGCGTAGTTGCCGTGCCAGCCGACGACATCGAGCGGCGAGTGGTCGATCGGCGCCTGCCACAGGTGGCCCTGGAACTTGGCGATCAGGTGGAAGTCGCCTTCGAGATCCTCGTAGGCGGCCAGCGGCGCGAGGAAATCCCGCGGGTTGGCCAGGCCGTTGGCGCCGATCGGGCCCAGATCGGGCAACCGCAGCGCATGACCCTGGTTCTCGCAGACGTAACCGCGGCTCGGGCCATCGGGCAGCTCGACGCGAAAGCGCACGCCGCGCGGGATCACCGCGATCTCCTGCGGCTCGACCTCGAGCACACCGAACTCGGTCGCCAGCACCAGCCGGCCCTGCTGGGGGACAATCAGCAGTTCGCCGTCGGCGCTGTAGAAATAGCGGCCCTGCATCGACGCGTTGGCGGCATAGACATGGATGCCCACGCCCTCGTGCGCGCCCGGGCCACCGGTGCCGGCCATCGAGAACAGGCCGTCGATGAAATCGACAGGAGTATCGGGAATCGGCAGCGGGCTCCATCGCATCTGGTCCGGTGGCACCGGGCCGCGGTCGAATCCGTCATGGAAGCGCGGCTGCTGGTACGGCGAGAACGTGCCGTGCATCGCCGCGGGGCGGATGCGATAGAGCCAGCTGCGGCGGTTCTCGCCGCGCGGCGCAGTGAACGCCGTGCCCGACAGCTGCTCGGCGTAGAGCCCATGCGCCACGCGCTGCGGCGAATTGCGGCCGATCGGCAGGGTGCCGGGTTCCGCCTCGGTCGCGAACTCGTTGCCGAACCCCGACATGTAGCCGCGCGCGACGCGCAGCTCGGCTGCATCCCGGTCCAGCGCCGTCACCGTGTCGTCCGTCGTTGCGTTCATGGCTTCACCCGAAAGAGTTGTGTCCGCGGACCCGAGCCGGATCCGGTTTTCGCTCGGCGTCCGTGCCGGCGCCTTCGATGTCCGGCACATCGGCCGATGCTGCGGAGGTTCGGCGACATCAGGGCGCTGCGCGTTGGCGCACTGCGTCCGTGATACCGGGCGGATCCGGGTGCTGTCCCGGATCCGTGCCTGGACGTCCCTTACAGCACGCCGCGCTTCATCTGGTCGCGTTCGATGCTCTCGAACAGCGCCTGGAAGTTGCCTTCGCCGAAGCCCTCGTTGCCCTTGCGCTGGATGATCTCGAAGAAGATCGGCCCGAACGCGTTCTGGCCGAAGATCTGCAGCAGCTTGCGCTGCTTGGTCTCGGGATCGGCGTCGATGAGGATCGCGTTGCGGCGCAGGCGCTCGACATCCTCGCCGTGGTTGGGCACGCGCTGGTCGATGACGTCGAAGTACGCGTCGGGCGTGTCGAGGAAGGCGATCCCGGCCGCGCGCATCTTCTCGATGGTCTCGTAGATGTCGTCGGTGAACAGCGCGATGTGCTGGATGCCCTCGCCCTTGTAGTCGCGCAGGTATTCGTTGATCTGGCTCTTCTCGTCCGAGGACTCGTTGAGCGGGATGCGTACCACGCCGTCGGGCGCGGTCATCGCCTTGGACAGCAGGCCGGTCTTGGCGCCCTTGATGTCGAAGTAGCGGATCTCGCGGAAGTTGAACAGCTTCTCGTAGTAGTCCGACCACTTCTGCATGTTCCCGAGGAACAGGTTGTGGGTGAGGTGGTCGATGAAGGTCAGGCCGAAGCCGCGCGGGTGCTGGTCCACGCCGGGCAGCGGCTCGTAGTCGGCATAGACGTTGTCGCTGCTGTCGTCGATCAGATAGAGCATGCAATCGCCGATGCCCTTGATCGCGGGGAAGGTCACCGCCCCGGTCTCGACCCGGTGGTCGGCCTTCTCGCCGCCGTTGGCCAGCACGTGCTCGAGCACCTGCGACGGCTGCTTGCGGAAGCGGATCGCGAAGCCGCAGGCGGACGGCCCGTGCGCGGCCGCGTAGTCGGATGCGAACGAGTCGGCCTGTTCGTTGAGCAGGAAGTTGATCGTGCCCTGACGGAACAGGGTGATGTCGCGCTCGCGGTGCCTGGCGATCGCGGTGAAACCCAGGTTCTGCAGGTACTCGCGCATGCGCGGACCCTGGCCCTGCGGGGCTGCGAACTCGACGAACTCGAACCCGTTGATGCCCATCGGGTTGTCGAACGTGGTGACCTCCATGCCGAGGTTGGGTGCGGTGTGTGCCTGAGCGCTCATGGGATACTCCGTCGCGATGGGCCGGGCAAAGGCCGGCCTCAGACCTTCTTTATAGTTACGCATGCAACCTACCGCAAGGCGCATCGCATCATGACCCAGCCCGCTGTCGCCGCCGACCCCGAGTCCCAGGCCCATCACAGCCTCGATCTCGACCAGTTCCTGCCCTATCGCCTCAGCGTGCTGACCAACCGGATCAGCCGGGGCCTGGCGGACCTCTACAGCGAGCGTTTCGGGATCAGCGTCACGGAATGGCGGGTGATCGCGGTGCTGGGGCGCTACCCGGGCCTGTCGGCGAACGGCGTGGCCGAACGCACGGCCATGGACAAGGTCGCGGTGAGCCGCGCGGTGGCCCGACTGCTGGAACGGGGGCTGATCGAGCGCGAGATGCACGATGCCGATCGGCGGCGCTCGGTCCTCCAGCTCAGTCAGGCCGGCCACGCCGTCTTCGACGTCGTGGTGCCACTGGCCCTCGACTACCAGCGCGACGTACTGGCCCCGCTGGACGCGGACGAACGCATCCAGCTTGCGCGGCTGATGGACAAGCTCGAAGCGCCGCTCAAGGATTGACCTCCGGCAGCAGCCCACCCGGCCGCACCGCACCGCCGTCCACAAACGAAAACAGCGCCCGAGGGCGCTGTCTTCGTGTCTGCACCTGTCTTTGGATCAGGGGAGGCGACGTTCTTCGTCGATCCGCAGCCCCGGGGCGATCGGCTCACCGATGGCCTTCTCCCCGGCGAGCGGGGGCACGTCGTCCTTGAGCGTATCGAGATGCATCAGGCGCCGGATCAGCGGGGCCACCAGAATCATCAGGATGCCGACCCCGACCGCCAGCCAGCCCACCTTCGAATAGACCTCGAGCACGCGTTCGGGACCCGCGCCCTCTCCGCCGGTGGCGGCGGAGATCAGGCCGGCGGTGAAGTTGCCGGTCGCCGATGCGAAGAACCAGGTGCCCATGATCAGGCTGGCCATGTGCGCAGGCGCCAGTCGGTTCATCGCCGACAGGCCGACCGGCGACAGGCACAGCTCGCCCATCGTGTGGACCAGGTAGATCAGGAAGATGAACAGCACCGGCGTCATCTGCCCCGGGCCAGCGCTGTTGGCGCCCCAGACCAGGATCAGGAAACCGAGACCCACCTGGATCACCGCCAGGGCAAACTTCAGCGGCGTGGACGGCTCCCAGCCGCGCCGGCCCAGCCACAGCCACAGCATCGCGAAGACCGGGGCCAGCAGGATGATGTAGATCGAGTTCAGCGACTGGAACATCGATGCCGGCACGTCCCAGCCGAAGATCTGGCGATCGACGGAGCGGTCGGTGAACAGGTTCAGTGATGCACCGGCCTGTTCGAACAGCGCCCAGAACAGGATGGATCCGACGATCAGGATCAGCGCGGCGAAGATGCGGTCCCTGGGCTCGTCGCGCCTGGTAACGAACTGATGAATGATCACACCCATGAGCAATACGGCGCCGGCTACTGCGATTGGCAGCCCAACTCGAGAATATTCGGGAGCCAACCAGCTGATCCCCGAACCAAGCACACTGATGGCAGCACCCGCGGCGTAAAGCATCAATGCACGCCTTGGAGCTTGACCAAAGGAGTCATAAGGAAGCTTGAAGATAGCGATCGCGAGCACGTAGAGCACGAGGCTGACGCCAACCAGTCCGAGAAGCCCCCCTACAAACGCCTGGTTCTGGACCAGCCACCACACGACGCCCACAGCACAAATGCCGGCCAAGTACAAAAGCCACTCAAACTTGAAGCCGCCAAGACGACGTGCGAGAACGTCGGGGTTTTGCGACTCACCTCGGCCCATCAACAGCGGCTTGCCGAGCACGAACACGATCAGGCCCAGCAGCATGCCGACGCCCGCGGCGCCGAAGCCCCAGGCCCAGCCGTAGGTCTGGCCCAGGTAGCCGGCGATCAATGCGCCCAGCGCGGCGCCCAGATTGATGCCCATGTAGAAGATCGTGTACGCCGGATCCCGGCGGATATCGGTCCGCGGGTACAGCTGGCCGACCATCACCGAGATGTTGGCCTTCAGGAAGCCCGAGCCGACGATGATGAAGGACAGGGCCAGCCAGAAGATGTTGATCTCCGCCGCGGACTGGCCGCCATCGCCCTCGAACGCCATCAGGAAGTGGCCGAAGGTCAGCAGCACCGCGCCGAACACCACCGCCTTGCGTTGCCCCAGATACCGGTCAGCCAGATAGCCGCCGACCACCGGTGCGATGTACACCAGCGCGGTGTAGGCGCCGTAGATCACCGAAGCCTCGGAATCCGAGTACATCCAGTGCTGCACGAGATAGAAGATCAGCAGCGCGCGCATGCCGTAGTAGGAGAACCGCTCCCACATTTCGGCGAAGAACAGCACGAACAGGCCGCGCGGATGGCCGAGGATGGTCTTCTTTTCCTCGGCGGCGTACGGATTCATGGACACGTAGGGCGACTCCAGACGTTGGTCAGATCCCGGGGTCCGGCCCCGGGCAACGGGCTAACTTAGCCGCGCGAAGTCCACATGGATAGTGACTATCGCCACCCCCGGGACCCGGAGCGGGCCGCAGCGCAACCCGCTGCACGCCCGCTTCGCGCATTCAGCCCGCGGGATAGACGTAGCTCGCGCCGACGCCCAGCGGCAGGCCGAGCGCCCAGAAGGCCAGCAGGAATGCCGACCATGTGACCAGCAGGGCGATAGAGAACGGCAGCATCAGGGCCAGCAGCGTGCCGATGCCGCTCGACTTCACGTAGCGCTGGCAGAACACCACGATCAGCGGGAAGTAGGGCAGCAGCGGCGTAATGATGTTGGTGCTCGAATCGCCCACCCGGTACGCGGCTTGGGTGAGATCGGGCGAGATGCCCAGCTGCATCAGCATCGGCACCATGATCGCGCCGATCAGCGCCCACTTGGCCGAGGCCGAGCCCACCAGCAGGTTGACGGCGCCCGACAGCAGCACGATGCCGACCAGGGTCACGCCGGTCGGCAGGCCCAGCGCCTGCAGGCCGTTGGCGCCCTTGATCGCGAGCAGCGCGCCGAGGTTGCTCTGGCCGAAGGCGTAGATGAACTGCGCGGCGAAGAACGCCATGACGATGTAGTAGCCCATGCCCCCCATCGCCTTGCTCATGCCGGCAATGATGTCGCGGTGGCTCTTCACCGTGCCCGAGGCATAGCCGTAGACGATGCCCGGCACGAGGAACAGGATGAAGATCAGCGGCACGATCGACTGCATCAGCGGCGCCGTCGCGACCAGCAGTTCACCCGCCCCGGACGGCGCATCGGCCGGCGCGCGCCAGGCCGACCCGGCGCCCATCGCGGTTGCGGCGACCGCCACTGCCACCGCGATCATCGCCAGCACCGCTAGCCACAGGCCGCGCCGCTCGGGCGCGGTCAGCGTCTCCATCGAGGGCATGTCGCTGGCATCGCCATCGACCGGCGTGCCGCGCAGGCGCGGCTCGAGGATGCGGTCGGTGAGGAACCAGCCCACCAGCACGACCAGCACGGTCGACGCCGTAGTGAAGTAATAGTTGTTGAGAGGATTCACCACCACGGACGGATCGATGAGATTGGCCGCTTCTTGGGTCAGTCCCGCAAGCAGCGGGTCGAGGCTCGACGGAATGATGGTCGCCGAAAAGCCGCCGGACACGCCTGCGAATGCGGCGGCGATGCCCGCCAGCGGGTGCCGGCCGGCCGCGTAGAAGATCACCGCGCCCAGCGGGATCACCAGCACGTAGCCGGCGTCGACCGCGACGTGGCTGAAGATGCCGACCGCGATCAGCATCGGCGTCAGCAGCATCTTCGGCGTGATCGACAGCACCGCGCGCAGCGCGGCATTGATGAAGCCGGTGTGCTCGGCGACGCCCAGACCGAGCATCGCCACCAGCACCACGCCCAGCGGCGCGAAGGTCACGAAGGTGCGGACCATGTCCGCCATGAAAGTGGTGAAACTGGCGCCGGCAAGCAGGTTGCGGATCTGGATCGGATCGCCGCTGCGGGGATCGATCTCGGCGAAACTGACGTTCGCCAGCAGCGCCGACACCACCCAGACCACCAGCATCAATCCCAGGAACAGCACGGCCGGATCCGGCAGCTTGTTGCCGACCCGTTCGACCGCATCGAGGAACCTGGCGATCGCGCCGCGCGGCGCTGTGATGTCCAAGGAAGGCTGGTTCATTCGGGACGTCCCCTGTGGCTGCAACCCTGCATCCTAGCAGTCCGGCCCAGCGCGCCGCCCCGGTGCCACAGGCCGAAAACCAGACCGCCGGCGCAGGCCGGAGGTCCGGATTCCACACCGACGCGCCGGTCAGGACGTGCCGGTCACGGCGTGTAGCTCGCGCGCACTGTCACCCGGGCGAAGGCGCGCAGACCGAGCACGTGCACGTACCAGGTACCCGCCTGCGGCACTGCGAGCGTCACCGTCTCGTTGTTGCCGGGACGCTGCGAACGCAGCTGCCAGTCGTCCGCGGTCGGCAGGACTTCGTGGCTGGCATACAGCGTGACGTCTCCGGTACCGCCGGCGGTGAGGATGCGGAGGTTGCGCGCGCCGGCCGGCACGTCGATCCGGAACAGGCGCGATTCGCCGGCCGCGCCTTCGATGCCGCCGACCTGCACGCCGTTGACCAGCGGCTGCGCGGCCGCCGCCGGATGCTCGACCACCGACACCGACGCGGTCGCGCTGTTGTCGGTCTCGTCGGGATCGTGCGTCTGCGAGGTCGCCGCGACCGTCAGCGTCACGGTCTCGTCGATCCGCGAGTCTGGCGCAGCCGCCGACAGTGCGAACAGCGCCTGCGCAGCGTTGCCGAGTGTTTCGCTGCTGCATGCCAGCGACGTCTTGCCATCGCCGGTTTCAGGGGCCTCGCAGCTCCAGTCGGCTGGCGGCGTGACCGTCAGATCGTCGAGCTCCGCATCCAGCACTGCGCCGAAGCCCGGGAATTGCGCGGCATCCGGGCCGGCATTGCGCAGGATGGCGTTGAACGCGAGCGTGTCACCGGCGAACACTTCCGTATTCGCGGCCGCGACCGTGATGCCGAGATCGGCGACCGTCGCCGGCTGCAGACGCACCAGCAACACCGTCGGGTCGTGGTCGGACAGGCGCGTCGGCGTGTCCGCATCGTTGCGCGCGACTTCGGGGAAGTCGGCGTTGATGCGCGCATGGCTGATGTCGAGGCCGGCGACCATCGGCGAATCCACCACCGCCTGGTTCACCAGCACATGGTCGAGCGACTGGGCCTGGTAGTCGAACACGAAGGAGTAGCGTTCCTCGTTGGCCGCCTCCAGCGTCATGTTGAGCAGCGAGGGAGCGATCAGCACGGCGCCGTCATTGTCGACCGCGGTTTCGGCGTCGGGCGACGGCAGGCCGGTGACCGTGCCCATGCCGTCGACGTAGCCGTCGTTGAACTCGAACGCGTTGAAATCGCCGAGCACGACGATCTGGCGCGTCGGATCGTCCTTCTGCATGCCGTCGATCAGCGTGGCCAGGTACTCGGCCTGCTTCTGGCGCTTGTCGCGCACGCGCTGGCCGGCGGTCGCCCAGCCGTTGCTGCCCGCGGCATCGTCCTCGATCCCGCTCAGCGAACGCTGGTGCACGACGATCGCGGTGAACGGATAGCGGCGGCCGTCGGCGAAGTGCGCTTCGGCGTCGAGCACCAGCGGCGGGCGATCGTTGAGCACGCTGGTCGAGCCGTTCGGGTTGACCAGCACCTCGTCGGCACCCTGCTGCTGGACTGACCCCACCGCAATGCGGGCGACGCTGCCGACCGACGCGGTCTTGACCAGGAAGCCGACATCGATGCCGCCGACATCGAAGCCTTCTTCCAGATAGGCGACGTAGCGCGGATCCGGCTGGCCGGCGGCGACCGCATCGGCGTTGATGCGCTCGGCCAGCGTGCGCAGCACCGCCAGGTTCTCGACCTCGGTGACGCCGACGACATCCGGCGCGTGCAGATACGCGCGGATGCCGATCGAGGCCTTCGACAGGCGCCGCTCGAGCGCGGCCGGCGTCAGCGTCGGACCACTGTTGGCGTCGTTGACCGTGTCGAAGAAGCGCTGCAGGTTGTAGGTCGCGAATGTCAAGTGGTCGGGACCGGGCAGCGCCGACGGACGCGGCTCGCCAGCGCCCGTGCAGTCGCTGGTGAGCGCGCCTTCCGGATAGATCGTGTAGCGGCGGAAGCTGTAGTCGAGCGGACCGGTCAGCGAACCACCGGTGATGCGGCAACCGGCGGCGAGATCGGCGGCCGGTGCGCCGATGGTGGTGCTGTTGACCGCGATCAGTTCGGGGTTGTAGTCCCAGCGCGGGATGTCCGGTGCGCTACTGCCCAGCGGATCGGGATCCGGAATCTGGATGCCCGGCTCGCGGAACGGACGCGGCGTACCGGTGACGACGACGGCGAAGCGGCCATTGCTGCTGCCGGTCGCCTGCGCCTCGTTGGTGTTGCCGGTGGTCGGCGCGACGACGGTGAAGCCGGGCGCGGTGACCCGCATCCCTTCAAGGTGCTCGAGCTGGGCGAGGCCGCCATCCGTACTGGGCATGTCGTCCGTCAGCACGACTGCCGGTGGCAGCGCATGGCCTTCCGACAGTTTGACCACCGAGGCATTGGCGATCTGGGTCAGCGGCAGCTGCAGCGGATCGGCAGCCGGCACGTATTCGGTCACCGTGCCCTGCACCAGCACCTTGTTGCCCACCACCGCGGCATCGGCCGAGGGCGCGCTGCTGGTGAACACGAACAGGCCTTCCGATGTCGCCGGATCGCCGTCGTTTTCGCCGCCGGGCGTCTGGACGAAGAAGCCGTTGTTCTTGCGCCCGGTGACGATGCCCGTGGTCGCGACCGGCTGCCCCTCGACGGGCGAGCGCTCGCCGCTGCCCTGGATCGCGTGGATCGGCAGCGTGGTCACGTCGTCGTTGAGGATGGCGACGACGCCCTGGCCCTTGGCCACGTCTGCACCGACCACGTTGCCGAGATTGACGTAGAAGGCTTCGTCTGGCTCGACCCTGGTGTCGCCGACCACCGGCACGTCGATCGTGAGCTCGCGCTGGCCCTCGGCGAACGCGAGCGACCCCGAACGGGCGATGTAGTCGCTGTCGGCGGCGGTCGCGGTGCCGTCAGCGGTCGCGTAGTCGAAGCTGACGCCATCCGGGCCGGCCGGCTGGTTCAGCGAGATGGTGAGGAAGAACGGCGTCGTGCCGCTGTCGCCCTCCGCGCCGCTGGCGTCGCCGATGCTGATATACAGCGTGCCGCCGCCACTACAGACGTTGGGAATGCTCGCGCTGTTGCGTGGCGCGGGCACACCGGTCGCGAAATCCGCGACGTTGTCGTTGGTGTCGGTGCAGCCATCGCCGGCGCGCAGGATCGCTGTGCTGTTGCTTGTCGCCGGCGCGGGCGCACTGCCCTCGAAGAAGTTCGCATTGCCGAATCCGACCAGGTCGAGAATCAGCGCCTGTTGCGCCGGACTGCAGGCGTTGTTGCCGCCGTTGCAGCCGAGCGAGGTGGGGGTGTCGGCCAGCACCACCTTGCCGGCGCTGCCGGACATGTTGATGGTGCCGCTCGCATCCGGCGTCGGCAGCGGGCCGCCATTGGCGCCGCCGGCCAGGCCCACGAGGTAATAGCCGCCGGCCGGGATCTCGACATCGGGCAGCACCACGATCTGGCCCGCGCCTGCGCCGAAGTTGCCGGTTCCGGTCGCACTGGCGTACTGGACCGACTTGCCGCCCAGCGGGGCCGGCAGGTCGCCGCTGTTGAACAGCTCGACGAAGTCGGCGTTGAGCGGCGCGCCGCTGTTGCCGCCGCCCCCGTAGGCCTGGCTGATCACGATGTCCGCGTGCGCGGTGCCGGCCGCGCCGCACAGCAGCAGGGCCGACAACAGCCCTCCGGTCGTCCTGTTCATGCGAGAACCCCGAAATCCCCGGGCGACAGCGCCCTGCGAGCAGTGTGCCGCGCCCCGATGTCGTTTGCATGACGCGGGGCGACACATCCCGCCACGGCGCGTCAGTACGCCCGGCACTGGTACGCTGCGCCGATGACCATCGACCGCAACCAGCGCCCGCTCGAGGCGGGCATCCACCGCGACCTCTCGGGCCGCATCACCTACGGCGGCTACCTGCGCCTGGATCTGCTGCTCGACGCCCAGCAACCGCTGTCGGAGCCGCCGCACCACGACGAAATGCTGTTCGTCATCCAGCACCAGGTGTCGGAGCTGTGGCTGAAGCTGATGATCCACGAGCTTTCCGCGGCGATCGGCCATCTGCGCCGGGACGAGGTGTGGCGCTGCCGCAAGGTGCTGGCGCGCTGCAAGCAGGTGCTGCGGCAGCTCACCGAGCAATGGTCGGTGCTCGAGACGATGACGCCGGCCGAATACATGGAATTCCGCGACGTGCTGGGTCCGTCCTCGGGTTTCCAGTCGTTGCAGTACCGCACGGTCGAATTCCTGCTCGGCAACAAGAACGCGGCGATGCTCGATGTCTTCGCGCACGACCCCGACGGCCAGGCCGGCCTGCGGGCCGCGCTCGAGGCGCCCGGCCTCTACGACGAGTTCCTGCGCTATCTCGCCCGCTGGGGGCACCCCGTCACCGCGCCCCACCTGGACCGCGACTGGCGCGAACCGCATGCCTTCGACGCAGCGCTGGTGCCGGTGTTCGAGACGATCTACGAAGACACCAACCGCTACTGGCGGGAGTACTCGCTGTGCGAGGACCTGGTGGACCTGGAAACCCAGTTCCAGCTGTGGCGCTTCCGCCACATGCGCACGGTGATGCGCATCATCGGCTTCAAGCGCGGCACCGGTGGTTCGAGCGGCGTGGGCTTCCTGCAACAGGCCTTGGAGCTGACGTTCTTCCCCGAGTTGTTCGAAGTGCGCACCCATCTGGGGCCGGGTCGCGGCAGCGACGCCTGATCGCCGCGCCCATACGCCATCGGGTCGCCTGCCGTCATGCGGCAGCGCGCAACGCCTCTTAACGGAGCGAAAGTTATCATCGGCAACCATTGTCCCGGACCGGTTGCCACCATGACCGTCGTCGCTTCATTCGAGATCGAATACCTGCAGTACCTCGGCCCGGACGGCACGCCCGTCGCCGAATTCCCGCAAGCCTTCGCAGACCCCGCCCAGCTGCTGCCGCTGTTCAAGCAGATGCTGTTCGTGCGCACCTTCGACAGCAAGGCCATCGCCCTGCAGCGCACCGGCAAGCTCGGCACCTATGCCGCCTGCCTCGGCCACGAAGCCACGCACGTGGGCATCGGCGCGGCGATGGCGCCGGAAGACGTGTTCGCGCCCAGCTACCGCGAGTACGGCGCGCAGATCATGCGCGGCGTGCAGCCGCGCGAGATCCTGATGTACTGGGGCGGCGACGAGCGCGGCAACGACTTCGAGAACCAGCGCACCGATTTCCCGTGGTGCGTGCCGATTTCCACCCAGTGCCTGCACGCGGCCGGCGCCGCGCTGGCGTTCAAGCTGCGCGGCGAGAAGCGCGTGGCGGTGACCTGCTGCGGTGACGGCGGCAGCTCCAAGACCGACACCTACGCCGCGATCAACTCCGCCGGCGCCTACGGGTTGCCGTTCGTGCAGTGCATCGTCAACAACGGTTGGGCGATCTCGGTGCCGCGCAAGTCGCAGACCGGGGCGCCGACGCTGGCGCAGAAGGGCCTGGCCGGCGGTCTGCACTGCCTGCAGGTCGACGGCAACGACCTCGTCGCCGTGCTCGAGGGCATGCGCCGGGCGCTCGAGCGCGCGCGCAGTGGCGGAGGCGGCAGCGTCATCGAGTTCATGACCTATCGCCTGCACGACCACACCACCGCCGACGACGCCCGCCGCTACCGCGACGAGGCCGAGGTCAAGGACGCCTGGACGCGCGATCCGATGACCCGCCTGCGCACCTATCTGACCGCCCAGGGCCTGTGGGACGAGGCCCAGGAAAAGGACTGGATCGCCGACTGCACCCGGCGCATCGATGTCGAGATCAATGCCTACCTGGAACTGAAGGTACAGCCGGTGGAAGCGATGTTCGATTACCTCTACGCCGACCCGCCACCGGACCTGCTGGAGCAGCGTGCGCAGGCGATTGCCGCGGAGGGCCGCGCATGAGCGCCGTCGCCAGCAAGCCCATGGCCGGGACCGAGAAGCCCGACACCCCGACCGCGATCACCCTGATCGAAGCCATCACCCAGGCGCTCGCCTGGGAGCTGCGCCATGACGATTCGGTCGTCGTGCTCGGCGAGGACGTCGGCGTCAACGGCGGCGTGTTCCGCGCGACCGCGGGGCTGCAGCAGCAGTTCGGCGCCGACCGGGTGCTGGATACGCCGCTCGACGAGACCACGATCGCCGGCCTGACCGTGGGCATGGCCGCAATGGGCATGAAGCCCGTCGCGGAAGCCCAGTTCGACGGCTTCATGTACCCGATGGTGGACCACATCATCTGCCACGCCGCGCGCTTCCGGTACCGCACCCGCGGCCGCCTGACCTGCCCGATGGTGCTGCGCGTGCCCTGGGGTGGCGGCATCCGCGCGCCCGAGCACCACAGCGAGGCCAACGAGTCGATCTTCACCAATGTGCCGGGCCTGCGCGTGGTCATGCCCTCGTCGCCGGCGCGTGCCTACGGCCTGCTGCTCGCCGCGATCCGCGAGCCCGATCCGGTGATCTACTTCGAGCCCAAGCGCATCTACCGCCAGTACAAGGAAGTGGTCGCCGACGACGGCGAGGCACTGCCGCTGGACGTGTGCTACGTGCTGCGTGACGGTACCGACGTGACCCTGGTCAGCTGGGGCGCGCAGGTCAAGGAGGCGCTGGAAGCGGCCGACGTGCTGGCCGGCGAAGGGATCAGCGCCGAGGTCATCGATGTCGCCACGCTCAAGCCGCTGGACTTCGCCACCATCGCCGAGTCGGTCGCCCGCACCGGCCGTTGCGTGATCGTGCACGAGGCGCCCAAGACCGCCGGATTCGGCGCCGAGATTGCCGCGCGCCTGGCCGAGGAGTCGATGTTCGACCTCGTCGCACCGGTCGAGCGCGTGACCGGCTTCGACACCCACATCCCGCTGTTCCGCCTGGAAATGAAGTACCTGCCGAGCGTGGACAAGATCGTCGCCGCCGCGAAGCGGGCGATGGCGGCGGGCTGAAGTCCCGGGCGCCGGTCCGCCGGCGCCCATGCCGCGCATGACGCGCACAGCCCCGCGGATGCGGTACACCACAGGGCACGCGGACGCGGCATCCGCAGCGGATATTCCGACGGCAGGCGCCGCCTGCCTGCACCCCATCTACGGCGGGTCGCGACCCGCGCTACGGAACGACACCATGGCCAATCCCACTTCCTTCCGCCTTCCCGATCTCGGCGAAGGCCTGCCCGATGCCACGATCGTCGAATGGGCGGTCAAGGTCGGCGACACGATCCGCCTCGATGACGCACTGGTCTCGATGGAAACCGCCAAGGCGGTCGTCGACGTGCCCTCCCCGGTCTCGGGCAGGGTGCTCCGGCTCGCCGGCGAGCCCGGCGACATCATCGAGACCGGCGCGATCCTGGCCGAGTTCGAGATCGATATCAGCCAGCCGCAGCGCGCCGAGGGCCAGGACACCGGCCACCATCACGGCCCCCCCAAGTCCACGCCCGGCAAGGGCGTCGGCAGCCAGGACCCGGCGCCCGACGACAAGGTCGTCGCGTCCAGCGAAGGCGGCGCGATCAGCGCCAGTGACGAGGCGCAGCCGGAAGCGAAGTCCGAAGCGGCCGGCGGCCGCGCCGACAGCGGCACGGTTGTCGGCGCGATGCAGTCCTCCGATGCGGTGCGCAGCGAGCAGGCCAGCTCGGCCGGTGGCGTCAAGGCGATGCCGGCGGTACGCGCGCTCGCGCGCAAGCTCAAAGTGGACATCGTCCGCGTGCGTCCCAGCGGCGCCGACGGGGTGGTGACGATGGCGGACGTCAAGCAGGCAGCCGCCGACGGCAGCGCCGCCCAGGGTGCGCCGGGCCCGCGCAGCGGCGAGCTGGAATCGGCTGCCAGTCATGCACGCCCGGCCCCGGCGCC
The DNA here is from genome assembly GCF_003813845.1 of Luteimonas sp. 100069. Taxonomy (NCBI): domain Bacteria; kingdom Pseudomonadati; phylum Pseudomonadota; class Gammaproteobacteria; order Lysobacterales; family Lysobacteraceae; genus Luteimonas; species Luteimonas sp. 100069. The sequence goes on along the minus strand of NZ_RPFN01000001.1, from coordinate 114,394 downwards.
CGCAGCGCAGCCGGTACGCCAGGCCAGCGAACGCACCGCGCTGTCGGCGTCGGGCAAGCCGATGAGGACCCAGCCGCCGACGGTCTCGGCCTCCGGCCAGCCCGAACCGCTGAAGGGCGTGCGCCGCAACATGGCGCGGGTCATGGCCGATGCGCACGCCAAGGTCGTGCCGACGACGCTCAGCGACGACGCCGACATCCACGCCTGGACGCCCGGCAACGACGTGACCTCGCGCCTGATCCGCGCGATCTGCGTGGCCGCGCGCGCGGTGCCGGCGCTCAACGCATGGTTCGACGGCGACAAGCTCACCCGCACCCTGCATCCGCACGTCGACATCGGTATCGCCGTCGACACCGACGACGGCCTGTTCGTGCCGGCGCTGCGCAATGCCGACATGCTCGACGCACGCGGCGTGCGCGAAGGCATCAATCGCCTGCGCGCACAGGTCGAGGACCGCAGCATCCCGGGCAGCGAACTGACCGGCTACACGATCTCGCTGTCGAACTTCGGCATGTTCGCCGGCCGTTACGCGACTCCGGTCGTGGTGCCGCCGTGCGTGGCGATCGTCGCCGCCGGCCGCGGCCGCCACCAGATCACCCCGGTGATCGGCGGCTTCGAATCGCACAAGGTCATTCCGCTGTCGCTGACCTTCGATCATCGCGCCGCGACCGGCGGCGAGGCCGCGCGCTTCCTCAAGGCGATGCTCGACGATCTGGCGCTGCCGAACTGAGTCGATGACCGGCAACGTGGCCGCGCCAGCGTTTGCGGGCCGTCGCGTCCTCGTGGCCGGCGGCAGCCGCGGCATCGGATTCGCGATCTCCGATGCGTTCGCGCGCGAGGGTGCTGCCGTGTCGTTGTGCGCACGCGACACGGCCGGCCTGCGACGCGCGGCCGACGCCCTCGCCCGCCACGGCCGCCCGGTGCATCCGGTCGCCTGCGACCTGGCCGACGCATCGCAGATCGACGCCTGGGTCGGGCCGGCCGAGGACGCGCTCGGCGGCATCGACATCGTCGTCAACAACGCCTCGGCGCTCTCGCACGCACAGGGCGACGCCGCATGGCAGGCCGGCTTCGATGTGGACCTGATGGCTGCGGTGCGCTGCAACCGCGCTGCGCTTCCGCAGCTGCGGCGCAGCCCCGCCCCGGCGATCCTCAACGTGAGTTCGATCAACACGCTGAATCCGACGCCGCGCGCGCCGGCTATTCGACGCTCAAGCCGCGCTGAACTACTACACCACGACGCTGGCCGCCGACCTCGCGCGTGAGCGCATCCGCGTGAACGCCATCGCGCCCGGATCGATCGAGTTCCCTGACGGGCTGTGGGCGCGACGCGCCGACAGCGATCCGACTTGTCCGCACGCATCCACGACTCGATTCCGTTCGGCGGCTCGGCACGGCGCAGGATGTGGCTGCGGCCGCATTGTTCCTGTGCGGACCACAGGCGCGCTGGATCACCGGCCAGATGCTCGCGGTCGACGGCGGGCAGTCGCTCGGCGTCTAGCGCGGGACGCCAGACTCGCCAGGCGGGAAACTCAGCTTCGCGCCGGCGCCGTCGTGCTGCGCCCCGCTTCGCTCAGGGAGGCGACAACCACGCATCCGCGGCATGCATGCGGTAAAGGCCGGAGTCGGCCGCCATCTGCTGCAGGTGGTTGCCGTGGCCGGCGCCGTAGATCACCAGCACGCGGTCACCGTCGCCGGTCCCGCGCGCGATCGAATTGAAGATCGCCAGGTTGCGCCCGTACCAGTAGCGCACCCAGCGCGCGCCGACCAGATCGTCCACGCTGCCGAACTGCGCGAGGGCGTGGTAGCTGCGCCCATTCTCCGCCCGCCACGGGTCCGCATTGAGATGACGCAGCATCTCGCGCACGGTGCCCGATGCGAGCACGCGCTTGTCCGCCTCGGACCAGGCCTGCATCTCAGCCAGGAACGCGTCATACGCCGGCTGCTGCCCGGTCCCCGCGAGGGCTGCGGTGTAGTCGATGCTGGCCGGTTCGACGCCCGGCGCGAGATCGTCGGCATCCACCGCGAAGACCGTTGGCAGTCCCGCGGCGCAGGCGATACGAAAGCCGAGCTGTTCGGTCTCGCTGCGCCGAAGCGGCCGCTCGCCTGCACACGAGGCTGCATAGTCGCGGTCGATGCGCGGCTGTCGATCGGCGCCTGCATCGATCATCACCTTCGTAGGCCGATACCGGGCCAGCTGCTCCGCTACCGCCTCGATCTCGCGCTGGCGCTTTGCGCCGAGCACGTCGTCGGCCACGACGTTCACCACGTCCCGCCCGGGATTGTCCATGTGGTAGCTGCCGACGAAAAGGAACTCCGCCCGCGGCGACGCCGCGGCCGCAGGCTCGGCGAGCGTCGACGCGAACAATCCCAGGGTGATGGCAGCAGTCCGAACGGGGGACATGGCACGACTCCGGCAATGGCGGGCGGCAGCGCCCGCACTGACGCGAAGCTGACGCACTCACGGCCGTCGCTCACCTGCCATAGGTCATAGGCGCCACGCAGTGGATACGGAACACGCGCGATGCTCCGGCCTACCGCCCGTGCCGAAGGATCTCCGATGTCCCACCAGAGCCGCCTGTCCACGTTCGTTCTCGACTGCGAGGTCGACGATCTGGCGCCGCATGTCGAATTCTGGAGCCGCGCGCTCGGCAAGCCGGTCGCGACCGCCGACGAGGATGGCGACGGCCGCTACGCGGTGCTCGAAACCGCGGACGACGAGCCGATCCTGCTGCTGCAGAAGGTCGACCATGCATCGCGCATCCATCTCGACATCGAGTCCGACGACATCGACGCCGAGGCCGATCGCCTGGAAGCGCTGGGGGCGAAGAAGATCGCCTTCGTCAAACGCTGGTGGGTGATGGAGGCGCCGAGTGGCCATCGTTTCTGCGTGGTGCGTCCGCAGCGCGCGCAGTTCGGAGCCCATACGAGCCGCTGGGACTGATACGCGCCGTCTGCCGCTGAGGCCGCGGCCCGACGTCGCTGCGCTTCGGGATGACGCCCCGGCCGTACCCGCCCCCAAGGCGAGTACAACGAAACTCCACCAGGCACGGCGCGCGATTGCGATTGGGAGCCGCACAGGCACTGCGCGCCACAGCGCTTTTTCCTCAGCGCACAGCGCGGTCCAGCCACACCGCCAGGCCCTGGGCGTTGATCTCGATGTCGTTGCCGAGGACCTCGACCACGCGCGAGGACGCGTCCTCGATGCCGTGGTCGCGCGCGCGCGTCGTGTAGAGACGCGTCAGCCCCCCGACGATGCGCGCATGGCGGTCGGCGTGCCCGTGCGCGTCGCGGGCGATCGCCACCATCGCATCGATCTGTTCGTGAAGGTCGGCGCCCAGACGCACGCAGTCGTCGACCTCGCCGTAGTGCGCGATGCGGATCGTGTCGGGCGCGCGGGCGAGCAACTTCTCGATCGAGTCGTGCATCTGCTGCGGGTCGAACTGCACCGGCGAGGTCGTCGGCACCGCGAATGCACCGGAAGACCCGTCGAACTCGCGATATGAGAGGCCGAAGGTGTCGCCAGCGAACCAGCTGCGCGTGGCCGCGTCCCAGACGCTGTAGTGATGCAGTGCGTGGCCCGGCGTGTCGATGCACAGCAGCGGGCGGTCGGCGAGCTTGACGACGTGTCCGTCTTCGGCGACTACCACGCGATCTTCGGCCACCGGCAGCATGCCGGCGTGGTCACGCGCGAACATCGCCTCTCCATAGACCGCCTTCGCGCCGGCGATCAGCCGCGTCGGGTCGATCATGTGCCGCGCGCCGCGCGGGTGCACGACAAGCTTCGCGTTCGGCAGCGCGCGCATCAGCGGGCCGGCGGCGCCGGCGTGGTCGAGATGCACGTGCGTGACCATCAGCCAGTCCACCGCGTCGCGTGACACGCCAGCTGCCTCGATCGCATCGAGCACGGTCTGCGCGCAGGTCGCGGTGCCGCAGTCGATCAGCGCAGCGCGGCCACCGGATTCAACGAGATAGGCGGCGCACAGGCCCGGGCGGACATAGCCGGTGTCGATGATCGTGATCGCGTTTGGATCGTGCATCCAGATCTCCCGTTGAACAGAGAGGACAGTCTAGGACGCGTGGTGTCGACGCCCGATACGGCCTTGGTCGAAGCTTCAGCCGCGGCGCCGCAGCACGCGCGCGCGCAGCGCGAAGGCGACGCCGAGCACTGCGAGGAACACACCGTAGCCCACGGCGGTCGCGAGGATCTGCGCCCACATCGAGCCGTGGCCGCGATCGGCGACCGCGTACGCCCAATGGATCGACAGCAGGAAGGCGCCCACCGAGACGGCGAGACTGACCATGTCGAACACCACGCGGCGCGCGCCGCGCGGCTGGCGCGGGTACACCCAGAACAGCGTGCCGAGAATCAGGAACCACGGCAGGAACAGCAGCAGTGCAAGATTCTGGGCGACTGTCGGGCTCACGACGTGGCCTTCTCGGCGTCGGCGGCGGCCAGCGCATCGAGCGCGGCCTGCACGGTGGCGGCATCGACCCCGACGCCGAACGTGGCCGGTGCGTCCGCAAGTGCGAGCTCACCGCGGCGCAGGCGCGCGATCATCTGGCCGGCATCACGCGGCGCATCGAATGCACTGCTCTGCATCAGCACGCGATCATCGTCGACGAGCTTGAAGTAGAACTTCCCGTCGGCCTCGCGGTACTGCTTGAACATCGGCGGCGCGGCCTTGGCGGACGCGGGCGCGTCGGACGGAAGCGAGGCCGCGCTGCCGAGGTTGCGCAGACCGACCGCGTCGCGCAGTTCGCGCAGCAGCGGAATCGCGTAGCGCTCGCGCAGACGCTGGCCGCCATCGCGCAGGATGTCCTCGATGTCGCCGGGTCTGGTGATCAGGGTCTCGTAGCGGTCCCGCATCGGCGCGATCTCGCGTTCGACGACATCGAACAGCTGCTGCTTGGCATCGCCCCAGCCGATGCCGTCGGCGAACGCCGCCGCGAAGCCCGCGGTTTCGTCGGGCGTCGCGAATGCCTGGTAGAGCTGGAACAGCGCCGAACCTTCGGTCGACTTCGCCTCGCCGGGCATGCGCGAGTCGGTGAGGATCGAGAACACGAGCTTCTTCAGCTGGGCGGGCGGTACGAACAACGGGATGGTGTTGTCGTAGCTCTTGCTCATCTTGCGGCCGTCGAGACCCGGCAGGGTGGCGACGTTCTCGTCGATCGCGGCTTCCGGCAACGTGAACCAGTCGCGGCCATAGACATGGTTGAAGCGTTGGGCGAAATCGCGCGCCATTTCGATGTGCTGGATCTGGTCGCGGCCCACCGGCACCCGGTCGGCGTTGAAGATCAGGATGTCGGCGGCCATCAGCACCGGATACATGAAGAGGCCTGCGGTCACCCCGGCGTCATCGTCCTCGCCCTCGGCGCGATTCTTGTCGACAGCGGCCTTGTACGCATGCGCCCGGTTGAGGATGCCCTTGCCGGCGACGCAGGTCAGCAGCCACATCAGTTCCGTGGTCTCGGGCACGTCGCTCTGGCGGTAGAACCACACCTTCGACGGATCCAGGCCGGCCGCAAGCCAGGTCGCCGCGATCTCCAGCGTCGAGCGCTGGGTGCGCGCCGGATCCTGCGCCTTGATCAGGCTGTGCAGATCGGCAAGGAAATAGAAGCTTTCGGTATCAGCCGCACGGCTGGCGGCGATCGCAGGTCGCACGGCGCCGACGTAGTTGCCGAGATGCGGCGTGCCTGACGTGGTGATGCCGGTCAGGACACGGATGGGGCGCTGGGTCATGGGTTCGCGGAAGGCGGATAACAGGCCTGCAGTCTAACCGCTGGTGCCGCCCGACCCGGCCGATGCCGGCGTGACCAGCCCCTGGTGAACACGAAGCCCGGACCCCCGATCATTCGTGCCAGGCAGGCCGCCCCGCCAGATACCGCCGGTCGGGGCTTCGCATGATCGATTGCAAGCCGGATCCGGAGAACAGCCCCGGCCCGCGCTCAACCGGCCGCGAACCCGCACAAGCGAACGGACCGGGGTGACCGGTCCGTCCGTTTCCGCGCGATGCGCGCAGTGGTCAGTCGTTGAGCGTCTTCTCGAACTCGCGCACTTCCTTTTCGGCACGGTCGCGTTCCCAGCCGTATCGCTCCTGCAGCTTGCCCGCGAGATATTTGCTGTCGCCGGCCACCACGTCGAATACGTCATCGGTCAGGTCGCCCCACTTGGCCTGCGCCCTGCCTTTCAACTGCGTCCACTTGCCGGCAATGATGTCTTTGTTCATGGGTTTTCCTGTGTGTGGTGGGGATGATCCGAGCGGGTTTTGCGTGGCCCGGATATCGGGATCCATCCTGACTTGGCACACATGATTGCCGGGTCGAGAGTTCGTGAGTCGGCCGTCACCTCGCTGAGTGCCCGCTCAGGTAGAACGCCGCCCCCCAAAAAAAAAGGCCGGCATTGCCGGCCTTTTCTCCACAGCGGTCGAATCAGGGGCGCGTGGTCGTGCCACCGGTCCGGTCCGCGCTTTCTTCAACCTTCTCGCCAACCTTCTGGACGTCCTGGCCAGCGCCCTTCATGGTGTTGCAGGCACTCAGGGTGCCGGCGGTGAACAGGGCGAGCAGCAGCAGTGCGGTCGTACGCTTCATTGAATCCTCCAGGGAGTTCCGGGTCGTTGCGAACAGCTGCGGGTATCCGCAACCATGGCGCGACTATAGGAAGGCGCCTCGTGAACGCGGCGTGCATCGCGAGCCGCGCCCGAGCGCCCTGTTCAATATTGCATGCAGGATGTGACGTCCCGTTGCTCAGTCGCGCATGAGGGTGGATTTGCCGAACAGGCTCTCCACCAGGTCCACAGCCAGCTCGGCGGTGGCATTGCCCTGGTCGAGCGCGGTGTTGACCTCGACGATGTCGAGCGAACCGAGGCGCCCGCTGTCGGCGATCATTTCCATCACCAGCTGCGCTTCGCGGTAGTTGATGCCGCCGGGGACCGGGGTGCCCGTACCCGGCGCGATCGTCGGATCGAGCACGTCGACATCGAAGCTCACATGCAGGTGCGTGCCCGCATCCACCCCCTCCAGCGCCTCCTCGATCACCCGGCGCATGCCGACTTCGTCGATGTAGCGCATATCGTAGATGTCCAGGCCGTGCTCCTTGACCATGCGCTTCTCGTCGGGATCGACAGAGCGGATGCCGATCTGCCGGAACTGCGAGACCTGCATCGACGGCGACGCCCCGCCCAGCGTGGTCAGCACGTCCGGGCCGATGCCGCACAGGCAGGCCACCGGCATGCCGTGGACGTTGCCCGACGGGGTGATCTGCGAGGTATTGAAATCGGTATGCGCGTCGAGCCACAACACGCGCAGCTTGCGACCCTGGCTGCGGCAGTGGTTGGCCACCGCGGCGATCGAGCCGATCGCCAGGCAATGGTCGCCGCCGAGCATCACCGGCATGCGCCCGCGCGCGAGTTCGGCCGTCGACGCCTCGAGCACCGCGCGATTCCACGCAACGACTTCCTCGAGGTGTCGATAGCCGTCGTGCGGGCCGGTCCACGGATTCTTCGGACCCTTGAGGTCACCCAGATCGGCGACATCCACGCCGCGCGCGATCAGCGCCTCGACCAGTCCGGCGACCCGCAGACCTTCCGGCCCCATCGAAGCACCGCGGCGACCTGCGCCGACATCGGTGGGCACGCCGAAGATCGAGACCGGGGGATACGTCTGCTGCATGAGTGCTCCTCGCGAGGCGCGACCGCCACGTGCCGACGGCGGTGGGATGGCATCGACACCGGGCAACCGCGGGGGGCGCGAACATGCGCGAAGGCGCGGGCGGCATCGGAACTGGTGCCGGCACCCGGATTCGAACTGGGGACCTACCGCTTACAAGGCGGTTGCTCTACCAACTGAGCTATGCCGGCATGGCATGCGGCGGCGCCGCGCGGGGATTCTAACCTGCATCCCACTTCGGGTTGCACGCGTGCGGCTCGACACGCGGCGCACCGGCGCGATCGCGCAGCGATGCCGTGGTGTCGCTGTCGGCCAGCATCGCGTCGATCCAGTGGCGCTGCTGGGGATTGGGGATGGGCATGGCAACCACCTCGAAGCCGGCTGCGCGCAGCGCCTGCGCCCGTGCGCGCGCGCCGGACTCGCCGCCGAAACGGCCCAAGGCGATGGCGTTGGCCTCGGGGCCGTCGGCAATGATGTAGTAGTCGTTGAAGCCTGCTTCCAGCAGGCGCGCGACCATCTGGCCCGCGGCGGCGCGGTCGGGCAGCGGCGCCATCCACACCCGCCAGCCGCGGGATGCGTCACCAACCTCGCGCGAGGCGACACGGACCACGTCGGGTGCGATCCGTTGCAGCGCCGCGTCCCGGGCGGCCGCGGTGTCGAACGGCCCCAGGGTGGCGCATTGCGGAGGATCTGCCGGACGCGGTGAGACGGGGGCGTTCGGCGACGCGGCCGACATCCGTGTCACCGCCGGCTCCAGCGCTTTGCCTCCGGCCGACACGGCGCCTTGCGCCTCGCCGCGATCCGACCCTGCAGAGCCGGGCCCTGCAACCTCCCGCGCCAGCTGCAGGGTCGATTCCGCCGTATCGGCCGCAACGACCTCCACCGCTGCGGCGCGCAGCGACCACCAGGCGGCGACGCCGAGATTGAGGATCACCAGCAGGACAACGAGCGCGCGCAGCAACATGGTCGAATCCTAAGCTTCCCGCCGGGCGGAACCGATCGCACGGTACCAGCGCGCGAGTCCGTGCAGCACCAGGTCGCTGCGCCAATGCGCGCCAGGTAACCGCGCGCGCAAGGCGGCGGCACCACCGCCATGCAGCAGCAGCCGTGGCATGGCGCCCAGACGCGCGTGCGCCTCCGTCCGACTGCGCTCGACGAGGCCGAGCGCCGCGCCTTCGCATCCCGACACCAGCGCATCTTCGGTATCGGCGGCGAACTCCGCATAGGCGCCACCGCTCGGCGGGAGCTGGGCGACCCGGCGATGCAGGGCCTCGCGCATCAGCGACGGCGACGGCGCGATCCGGCCGCCGAGGTGGCGCCCCGCGTCGTCGATCAGATCCACGGTGAGCGCGGTACCGACCCCGACCACCAGCGTCGAAACCCCATCGGCCTGCGCGGCGAGCAGTGCGAGGAACCGGTCGACACCCAGCCGCGCCGGGTCCGCATAGGCGATGCGCAGGCCGTCGAGCGCGGGCAGGGTCTGCGCAAGCTGCACCCGGGCGCCACGGGCCGCCAGCGCATCGAGCAGGATCGCCCGCAGCGCGGGCGCGGCGACGCTGGCGACGATCGCAACGTCGATCCGCGCCGGCAGGGCATCGAGCCATCCGGCATCGAATCCGCCGTCCCCATGCGCGGTGCCCTGCACCGGGCCGATGTCCCCGTCGTCGGCAAGCGGGGCGAACTTCAGCCGTGTATTGCCCAAGTCGAACAGCCAGGTGCTCATGCGGCGCCGGTCCTGCGCACGCTGACTTCACCGGCGTGGAAGGCGCGCAGCAGGCCATCGATCTCGACCTGCAGCGCGCCGTCGTCGGCGATGCCCGCGGCGATGCCGCGCACCGGCGCGGCCTCCGTGTGGATCTCGACCTCTGCCCCCGAAAGCGCATCGATCCGCGCGTAGCGTTCGCGGAACGGGGCCAGGCCTTCGCGGTCGAACAGGTCGAGCGCCGGCAACCAGGCCCCCAGCACGGCTGCGGCCAGACTGTCGCGGGTCGGTACGGCGCTGCCGCCGCACCGCGTCAGGTCCGTCCAGGGCTGGTCGATCAAGGCGGCCTGGGCCTCGGGCATGCGCACATTGATGCCGATCCCGAGCACGGCGCGCGCCGGACCCGCATGCTCGCCCCCGCCCTCGACCAGGATCCCGCCGAGCTTGCGCACCCCATCGGCCCCGGCGACGACGAGATCGTTGGGCCACTTCAGCCGCACCGCGCCGATGCCGAGGCCGTGGATCGCCTCCACCGCGGCGACGCCCGCGACGAGGCTCAGCCCGCCCAGACGCGCCAGCCCGCCCTCGAAGCCGCGCTGCAGCGACAGGTACAGATGCGCGCCCAGCGGCGACTGCCACTCGCGCCCGCGCCGGCCACGCCCGCCGGTCTGGCGCTCGGCCAGCAGCACCTGCGCAAGGGCGCCGGGCATGGGACGTCGCAGCAACTGCGCGTTGGTCGAGTCCACGCTCCAGGCCACCTCGAGCGACGAGAGCCGCGCGCGCGCATCCGCAGGCAGCGCGGCACGGATCGCGTCGGCGTCGAGCAGGGAGAGCGGCTGCGCCAGCGCGTAGCCGACGCCCGGCCGAGCGACGATCGGCACGCCGGCCTCGCGCAGCAGGCTGATCCGCTTCCACACCGCGGCACGCGTCTGTCCCGACTCGCGCGCCAGCACGTCCCCCGAGACCGGCCCGGCGATGAGTCGCTGCAGCAGGGTGCGCTCGGGCGTGGGATCGGCTGGCGCCGACGGCGGCGGGAAGGAAGGCATCGAAGGATTATCGGCGAGCCGGCGACGGGTGTCGCCCGCTGTTGTGCACGACGCCCCCGAGGCTGGGGTATGATCGGTCGGCTGCGCACCGCTTCCGCCGGGGGTTCCGATGTCCGCACGTTTGATGGTCTGCCTGTTGCTGCTGGGCGCGAGCCTGCCGGTCATCGCACGCGATGCGCGCGCCGAGGCGGGCGCCGAGGCGCTGTGTCCTCCCGCCACCGGCCAGGCAGAAGCGGTGCTCGACACCGGAAGCGTGCGCAGTGCGCCCGCCGCCAGCGCGACGAAATCACGGCCCGCGGCCAACGGCGGCGGCGAGGTCGAGCACACCGTCCGCGGCACGCGCTGGCACAGCTTCCTGCCGGGCATGTTCCGCTGAGGCGCGTTGCCGGCACGTGCGTTCGCTGATCCGCCGCCTGTTTCCGGGCGCGCCACCCACCATTCCCGATGTTCCCTGGGCTGCAGCCTGCGAGCGCCTGCCCTGGGTGGCCGCGCTCGATGACGCGCGTCGGCAACGGCTGCGCACGCTCAGCGGCGCCTTCCTCCACGACAAGACCATCACTCCGGTCGCCGGCCTGGAACTCGACAGCGAGGCGCGGGTCGCGCTGGCAGCACTGTGCTGCCTGCCGCTGCTCGAGTTCGGCGCGCAAGGCCTGCATGGCTGGTCGCAGCTGATCGTGTATCCCGAGGCGTTCCGGGTGAACCGCAGTCATCTCGACGCGGCGGGGGTGATGCACGAATGGGAGGACGAGCTGATCGGCGAGTCCTGGGACAGCGGGCCGCTTGTGCTGTCCTGGGCCGACGTGCAGGCCGACATCGCCGAGCCCGATGCCGGCTTCTGCGTGGCAGTGCACGAGATGGCGCACAAGATCGACGTCCTCGACGGCCTGCTCGACGGCACTCCGCCGCTGCCACGCGAGTGGCAGCGCGCCTGGGCGCGCGATTTCCAGCGCAGCTTCGATGCCTTCGTCGAACGCGTGGACGCCGGCGAGGACATGCCGATCGATCCCTACGCGGCCGAGGCACCGGAAGAGTTCTTCGCGGTCTGCAGCGAATACCACTTCAGCGCGCCAGCGTTGCTGGCCGAGGTACTGCCCGATGTCGCCGCGCACCTGGTCCGCTTCTACGGCGCCTCGCCGTTCGCGACCCGCGATCAGAAGCCCGGCGGCAACCGCACAGAGAAACAGGCGCCGCCGAGTTCCTCGGACCGGCCTACGCTCAGTTCGCCCCGATAGCTGTGGACGAGGTCCTGCACGATCGACAGGCCGATGCCATGGCCCTGCACGCGCTCGTCGCCGCGCACGCCGCGTTGCAGGACCGCGGCCACGCGGTCGGGCGGAATGCCCGGACCGTCGTCCTCGACGATCAGCACCAACCCCGGACGGCGGTTGGGTGCGGTGTCGCCGGGCCGCACGGTCAGCAGCACCCGTGACTTCGCCCACTTGAAGGCGTTTTCCAGCAGGTTGCCCAGCAGTTCCTGCAGGTCGCCGGGCTCGCCGTGGAAGCGCGCGCTCGGGTCGATCTCGAACTCGCAGACCGTGCCCTTGGCCGCGTAGATCTTCTCCAGGCCGCGCACGATCTGCTCGGCATGCGGCTCGATCTCGATCGGCGCGGAAAACAGCTGATGGCCGCTCGAGGCGGCGCGCGCGAGCTGGTAGGTCACCAGATCGCTCATGCGCTGCAACTGGGTCTCCACCTCTTCGCGCAGTTCGGCATCTCCGGTGCCCGCGTCGAGGCGCGAACGCAGCACCGCGAGCGGTGTCTTGAGGCTGTGCGCGAGGTCGGACATCGTGTTGCGTTGCCGGGCGAGGTGCTCGCGCTCGCTGTCGATCAGCGCATTGATGCTTTCGGTCAGCGGTTGCAGCTCGTGCGGATGCTGGGTGCCCATGCGCTCGGCCTGGCCGCGCTGCACGCGTACGAGTTCCTGCTCCACGCGCCGCAGCGGCCACAGACTCCAGCGCACGATCAGGCCCTGGAGCAGCAGCAGGATCACACCCGCGACGCCCAGGTTCACCCACAGCGCCGCACGAAAGACACGCAGCTGACGCGGCACGATGCCGGCGTCCTCGATCACGTAGATGGTGTAGGGGAATTCCTCTTCGCTGCGGCCGTCCGGCGCCCACACCAGCCCAAGACCGTAGCGGTAGACCTCGCCCGGGGTCCCGTTACTCTGGACCATCGGCAGCGGACCTTCGAACTTCTCTTCGCGCGCCGACAGCATCGGCGCTTCGGGCAGCTGCGGACCCGACGCCGAGCGCGAGGTCCACGTACCCGACGGCAGTACGACCTCGGCGTAGAGCCCGCTGCCCGGCCGCAGGAAGCGGTCGTCGGGCGGCGACTCGGAGGGATAGATTTCGCCGCCGCGCAGGAACTCGATGTCGCCGGCGTAAGAGTAGACGTAATTGCGCAGCCGCTCGCGCTGGCCTTCACTGGCCACGTCGATGAAGGCGCGATCAAGCGCATAGCCGGCGAGCGCCAGGAAGGCGAGCAGGCCGATACTTGCGGCGAGCAACTGCCGCGCCCGCAGCGAACGTGGGCGCAGGCGTGCGGACAGTGGGCGATCAGCCACCATGGTTCAGAACTTCGTACACATCGGCCGCGCATGCTGCGCGAGCGGAGCATGCGACGCCAGCGCGGAATGCCGGCGGCGCCGGATCATCCCTCGCCGTTGCGCGGGATGGCGAACCGATAGCCGCGACCGCGCACCGTCTCGATGGGCTTGAGCGTGCCATCGGGATCGAGCTTCTTGCGCAGGCGGCCGATGAAGACCTCGAGCACGTTGGAGTCGCGGTCGAAATCCTGCTGGTAGATGTGCTCGGTGAGATCGGCCTTCGAGACCAGCTCGCCGGCATGCATCATCAGGTACTCGAGCACCTTGTACTCGTAGCTGGTCAGGTCGACGTTCTTGCCGTCGACGCTGACCGTCTGCGCTGCCAGATCCAGCATGACCGTGCCGCATTCGAGTGTCGGCTTGCTCCAGCCCGCGGCGCGGCGCACCAGCGCATTGATGCGCGCGAGCAGCTCCTCGACATGGAACGGCTTGACCAGGTAGTCGTCGGCGCCCTGCTTGAGGCCGTCGACCTTGTCCTGCCAGCTGGAACGCGCGGTCAGGATCAGCACGGGAAACTGCTTGCCTTCTTCGCGCAGGGCCTTGATGAGTTCCATGCCGGACATCTTCGGCAGCCCCAGATCGATGATGCCGACGTCGAACGGAACCTCGCGACCCATGTACAGGCCTTCCTCCCCGTCCTGGGCAGCATCGACGGCGAAGCCTTCGCGCTTCAGACGCGCGGCAAGGGTCTCACGCAGGGGGGCTTCGTCTTCGACGAGCAGGATTCGCATGGGTCAACTCCGGTCTGACGGCCGGACCGGCCGTGAATGGGGGCGAGGATGCACGATCAATCGTCGTCGCCGCGTGCACGGGACGCGCGGTCGCGCTGGGCCGGATCATCCACGTAGATGCGCACGCGCCCGCTGTCGTCCATCACCTTGACGCGATTGAGGTCGCGGCCGTCGGAGTGCATCTGTTCGATGCTGAGTACGCGACCGCCGGTGTTGCGCTCGATCCGTCGCACCGACGCGGTCATCGAGTCCTGCGAGCGCTGGCGACCGCTCTCGTGGCGCGGCAGCGAGGTGCGCATGTCGGCGCCCCGGCTGGCCGGGTCCTGCTGCGGCGCCTGCGCGATCGCGCCCGTCGAGACCACGCCGAGCAACAGCGCAACCAGGACATACAACGGACTTCGATGCTCGGGGACAGACACGGCCGCTCCTTGGAGGACAGGTCGAAGAGGAGAGCAAGGATGGTCGGGGCCGGGCAGTGAATCCGTCCTTAACTTTTCGTTGACATGGCTGACTCTATTCAGCTTCGCGCGTCCGGTCCACGATCACGCCGCGCTGCGGTCGCGCGCGCGGACCTCGGTAACGGCGAGGGCTTCCTCCACCAGGCCCCAGTCCGCGCCGGGACGATGGGCGCCCTCGCTCAGGACCTGACGGAATGCGCGCCCACCGGGCTGCCCGTGGAACAGGCCCAGGACGTGGCGCACGATGTGCTTGAGGGCCGCGCCCTCGGCCATGCTCGCCTCGGCGTAGGGACGCAGCGCACGCAACAGTTCGCCCCTCGGGCGCAGTGGCGCGCCGCGCAAGGTGGCGTCGATGGCGTGCAGCAGATACGGGTCGTGATACGCGGCGCGGCCCAGCATCACCCCGTCGACCTGCCTCAGGTGCGCCAGTGTCGCGTCCAGGCTCGCGATGCCGCCGTTGACCACGACCGGCAAGCCGGGCCGTTCGCGCTTGAGCCGGTGCGCCCAGTCATAGCGCAGCGGCGGAACATCCCGGTTCTCCTTGGGCGAAAGCCCCTGCAGCCAGGCGTTGCGCGCGTGCACGACGATCATCGAGGCGCCCGCCGCGACCGCGCCGTCGACGAAGGCCGCGAACACGTCGTAATCGTCGTCCTCATCCACGCCGAGCCGGCATTTCACCGTCACCGGCACGTCGCTGGCCGCCGCCATCGCCGCCACGCAGTCGGCGACCAGGGCGGGCTCGCGCATCAGGCAGGCGCCGAAGCGCCCCGCCTGCACCCGGTCGGACGGGCATCCGCAATTGAGGTTGACCTCGTCGAAGCCATGCGCCGCCGCGATGCGGGTCGCTTCGGCGAGATCGGCGGGCTCGCTGCCGCCCAGCTGCAGCGCAAGCGGCGCCTGCTCGGGCGTCAGCGCCAGCAGGCGGCTGCGATCGCCATGGATCACTGCGCGGGCGTGGACCATCTCGGTGTAGAGCCGCGCACCGGGCGCGAGCAGGCGGTGGAACTGGCGGCAATGCACGTCCGTCCAGTCCATCATCGGGGCCACCGACAGACGCACCGAAGCTGCATATGCAGCGGCGCGAGGGTCGGAGGGCGGTGTGGGCGTTGCGGTCGTCATGTCTGCTGGGAAAATCCGGGGCCGCGATGCACCGGCGCCGTTGGACGCGCCAGGCCCGCGCGCGGGGCGTCAGGATACACGCCACCCCTTCATGCCACGACGGAGCTGGTTCGGCGATCCTGCGCCGCCGCGCCCGAGCCGAGGCATCGATGGTCTTCGCCCAGATCCTGACGCTAATGCTGCTGGCGTGGTCGCTCGGCGCGATCCAGCTGATCGACCGCGCGCGAGGGCTGCATGCCACTGCGTTGTGGCTGGCCGGCGGATGGGCGCTGGCGGTGGTCGCCGTCATCGGCACCGGTGGCTACGGCCTGCTGCGTGACGGCCACTGGCAGGCCCTCTCCACCGGCCAGGCGCTGCATGCGATCTTCGGCGAGGGCAGCCTGGCGCTGCGGCGTTCGGAATGGGGAGCGCTCAATCGCGCCGTCGGCGTCTATCTCAATCTCGACATCGCCTGGACACTGCTGGCGCTGTGCCTGGCGCAGTTCCACGGCTTCGTGTTCCGGGCCGGCGCGGCCGAGCGCCGCAGGCGGCAGCGCTTGCGTCCGCGATCCCGCTGAATCGCGTGTCAGTCAGTCGGCGCTCGCGGAGTCCGCGGTGGCGCGGCCGATACCGGAAGCACCCGCAGCTCGGCGTGGGCGCCGTCGAGCACCGGCGTCGCCTCGATCTGACTGCCCTCGACCGGCAACGCGCCATGCGCGCTCGACTGGCTGACGATGCGTACCAGCTCGGTCGAACCATCCGGCCACACCACGCGGAACGTGTTGCCCGGCGGCAGCGCTAGGAACGGCGTCGGACTCTGCGCACGATAGAGCGCGGCGATCTGCGCCGCGCCGAGCTGGCGTTGTTCGAGCGGCGCGGCCGTGGTGGTTGCGGCAACCTCCGACAGGCGCCGGTAGTTGTCGCTGACTGCATCGACGACCACGCCGGCCACCGCCACCGAATAGCCGACGAACAAAGCCACCCAGAGCCAGGCCCGGAGCTTGCGGGGAAGGATTCGTCTCATCTCATCACCATTTCGAGCAGGTGTCGGGACTCGGGGGCGTCCTCGACCAGGGTTTTTTTCATGCGATCGATCGCTTCCGCACCTTGCCGCGGCACCGCCGCGTCACGGACGAAGCTGGAGAAATCCTGACGTGCATCGCGCGCGCAGATACCGCCGTTGGCGCAGTACTGGGTCATCAATGCGCCGCCCGAGCTGCAGTCGAGGCCCAGATCGCAGGCAGCGAGCTGCCAGGCGAACTCGCTGGCCTGGGTGCCGGCGACGGTGTCGGCCAGCGCCACATCACCGCTCGCCGCCACGCCCATGGCCGGCGACAGCGCGGCGAAGGCTTCGGGATCGCGCGATATCTGCACGCGTTCGACCAGGCCACGCCGGTAGTCCATGTCCTCCGACAGCGGTGCGCCCATCGCCAGCAACGCGGCTTCGGCCGCGAGGCTGCCGGCCTCGGCGGCGTCGCGGCGCCTCTCGACCAGTTGCACGAACGTCGGCGCATCGGCCGGAACGAATCGCCCGCAGCGCGTCCCGATCCGGCCGCGCGCGGCGCCGAGCGTGCGCGCCGCATCGAGCTGCATGCTGTCGATGAGGGCGCTGTCGCGGGCGAAACCGGCGGGATCCCGGGCGAACGGCGCGCAGTACTCGTCGACCCGGCTCAGCATCCAGCGTGCCTCGGCATCGCCCCGGTCAGCCATTGGCCGCAGCTGCTGGCGGAAGGCGAACAGATCCTCGGCCGCCTCGAAGGCCTGCGGCAGCGGGCGCGTCGGGGCCGGCGGGCGGACAGCAGTCGCGCGCGGCGGGATCTGCGGCGCCGCCAGCTCCGGGGTGGGCGTGCCCAGCGTCTCGCCAACCGGTGCCTCGCTCCAGTCGTCCCCATCGGTGCTGGCGGCCACTGGCGCGGCCGGGCGCCACATCGCCAGACCCGCGGCGAGGACGCTCAACAACACAATGGCGGCGAACATTCGAACGGTCACGTGAGGTCCCTGCGGCCCGGCCGACCTACCGTCGGCGGCGGGTTTCGCGCGAATTCTAGCCGACTGCCGCTGCCTGGCCCGACAGGGGCGCGTTGCCGCGCGCAGCGGGCGACAAGCGTGCCCGGGCCGCAGCTGCCCCCCGCGCTGCGGCACCCCGACCCTTTACGCGCATCGGCGGGCGGACCAAGATGCCCGGCCCCCTCCCCCCTGGATCCGCCATGCCCTTCCTCGAACTGACTCTGCGCTGCACTGAAGCCGAGCAGCCGACCTATGCGCAGGTACTCGAGGACGTCGGCGCCCTGGCGGTGACGATGCTCGATGCCGATGCCGACACCACCGACGAGCAGGCGATCCTCGAGCCCGGCGTCGGCGAGACCCCGTTGTGGCGCGCGATCGTGCTGACGGCGCTGTTCGAGGCCGACACCGATGCGCTGGCGCTGCTGGCCGATCTGGAAGCCCTCGATGCGACCCTGGACTGGAGTCGCGCCGGCTTCCGCAAGGTCGAGGACCAGGACTGGGAACGCGCGTGGATGGACCAGTACGCGCCGTTGCAGTTCGGCGCCCGGACCTGGATCGTGCCGTGGAACGCGGACCTGCCCGAGGCCGCCGGCCCTGACGCGGCGGTGGTCCGGCTCGATCCGGGCCTGGCTTTCGGCTCGGGCACGCATCCGACCACATCGCTGTGCCTGCAGTGGCTCGATGCGCTGTCCGCCGAGGGCGCGCTCGCTGGCGCCAACGTGCTCGACTACGGTTGCGGCAGCGGCATTCTCGCCCTGGCTGCGCTCAAGCTCGGCGCCGCGGGCGCGGTCGGCATCGACAACGACCCGCAGGCGCTCATCGCTTCGCGCGACAACGCCGACCGCAACGAAGTGGGTCCGGCGCTGGAGGTCTTCCTGCCCACCGACGCCCCGGACGCGACCTACCCGGTGGTCGTGGCCAACATCCTCGCCAGCGCACTCGATGCACTGGCCGAGACCCTGGCGCAGCGCGTGGCGCCCGGTGGACGCATCGCACTGTCGGGAATTCTCGATGGCCAGGAGGAAGAGCTGCTGCGCCGCTACCGCCCCTGGTTCGAGCAGCTTGCGGTGACCCGCGAGGGCGACTGGGTGCGGATCGACGGCGTGCGCAAATCGGGCTGATCCAGCGCGACGGTCCCGCGGCGCGTGATTCAATAGCCGCATGTTCATCAACTGCAAGCACTGCGGTGCGCTGGTCGCCACCGAGCCGGCGACCGATCTGCCCCCGGAGCGCTGTCCGCGCTGCCGGGGCGTGCTGCGCAGTGCCGCATCGGCGCAGCAGGTCTCGGTGGCCAGCCTGCTGCGACCGGTGGCGACAGGCGAAGCGGTCGCCACCGGCGCGGCGGAGGCATCTGGACGTCCCGCGGCCGTAGCGGCCGCGTCCGCTGCGGACGCGGCACGCGAACGTCCCGCGGCCGCCCAGGCCGACCCCGAGGCGCCACCCACGCCGCCGACGCGCGCCGCAGCGTCGGCGGCGACCCCCGAGCCCGCCCCCGAGCCCGCCCCCGAGCCCACCCCCGTCATCCCGGCCCCGGCTCGCGGTTCCGCAGACAGTGCGGACCATGCTGCGCTTGCGTCCGGGGCATCGCCGGCAGCGCCCACCTCGCCCCCCGCTGCGGTTTCGGCCATCGCATCGTCGCGCGCCTCGCCGAGCTTCGTGCGGGTCGGCGCAGGGACGCGCGCTGCGCCGGTCGACGGACAGCGCCGTGCGCTGTCGGTCGCGCTCGTCGCGCTGGCGCTCCTGCTCGGCCTGCAGATCGTGGTCGCCGACCGCGCGCGTCTCGCCGCCGATCCGGGCTGGCGGCCAACGCTGACGGCCCTGTGTGCCGTGCTGCGTTGCAGCCTGCCGCCGTGGCACGAGCCCGCGGCGCTGACCCTGCTCGCGCGCGACGTGCGCCCCGATCCGGACCAGGACGGTCGCCTGCTGGCGGTCGCGACGTTCCGCAACGATGCGCGCTGGGCCCAGGCCTGGCCCCGCCTGCGACTCACCTTGTCGGACATCGACGGCCGCCCGGTCGGCAGCCGCGTGTTCGCCGCCGAGGACTATCTCGAGACCACGCCGACAGCGCCCACCCTGGCGCCCGGACACAGCGCGCAGGTACGCCTGCACCTGCGCGAGCCCGAGGGTGCCGCGGTCTCGTTCGCCTTCGATTTCCTCTGATCGCGCGCTGGCAGGTGTCCGGGCCGCGCGATAGACTGCCCTGCCGCCACGTTCTGGACCGTCGCCCCCTGCGTCGACGGCGCCGCCGACGCCGTACCTTTCGAGAATCGAATTGAACGCAGACCGCACCGACAGCCCGACGCGCGAGGCGCCACGTACGCCGCTGCGCGACCATGTCGCCGCGTCGATCCAGCGCTACCTCGGTGACCTCAACGGCAACGAGACCGACAACCTCTACGAGGTCGCGCTGCGCGAGCTGGAGATTCCGCTGTTCGTGGAGGTCCTGAATTTCTGCGACGGCAACCAGAGTCGAGCCTCGGCCATGCTCGGCATCCACCGGGCGACGCTGCGCAAGAAGCTGCGCGAGTACGGCCTGGTCTGAGCGGCCTGCTGCGGTGCCGCCGCTATAATTGCCGGCTCCCCGCCTGCAGCACACTGCCATGACCGCTTCCGCTCCGTCCGGCGCGACGACCACGATCCGTCGCGCCCTGCTGTCCGTCTCCGACAAGACCGGCCTGATCGATCTGGCCCGCGCCCTTGCCGCGCGCGACGTCGAACTGCTGTCGACCGGCGGCACCGCGAAGGCGCTGCGCGAGGCCGGCCTGCCGGTGCGCGACGTCAGCGATGTGACCGGCTTTCCGGAAATCATGGATGGCCGGGTCAAGACCCTGCACCCGAAGGTGCACGGTGGCCTGCTCGGGCGCCGCGGCACCGACGACGCGGTGATGGCCGAACACGGCATCGAGGCGATCGACCTGCTGGTGCTGAACCTCTATCCCTTCGAGCGCGTGGCCTACGCGGCCGATGCGAAGTTCGACGACATCGTCGAGAACATTGACATCGGCGGCCCGGCGATGCTGCGCGCGGCGGCGAAGAACTTCGCCCATGTCGCGGTTGCGACCGATCCGGCGCAGTACGACGCGCTGCTGGCCGAACTCGATGCCAATGACGGGGCGCTGTCGGCAGCGACGCGCTTCAGGCTGGCCGTCGCCGCGTTCAACCGGGTCGCCCAGTACGATGCGCGGATAAGCGACGTGCTGTCGTCGATCGACGAGCCCTCCGATGCCGGCGCCGCGCAGCGCGCGGCCTTCGGCGGCCAGAGCAACAGCAACTTCGTCAAGCTCATGGACCTGCGCTACGGCGAGAATCCGCACCAGCAGGCCGCGTTCTATCGCGACCTGCATCCCGCGCCCGGCACCCTGGCGACGTTCGAGCAGCTGCAGGGCAAGGAACTCTCGTACAACAACATCGCCGACGCCGACGCGGCGTGGGAGTGCGTGCGCCAGTTCGACGCGCCCGCCTGCGTGATCGTCAAGCACGCCAATCCCTGCGGTGTCGCCGTGGGCGCGGCCTGCGGCGATGCCTACGAGCTCGCCTATGCGACCGATCCGACATCGGCGTTCGGCGGCATCATCGCGTTCAACCGCACGCTCGATGCAGCGAGCGCGAAGGTCATCCTCGACCGCCAGTTCGTCGAAGTGCTGATCGCGCCCGATTACGAGCCCGCGGCGCTCGACTACGCGAAGAAGAAGGCCAACGTGCGCGTGCTGCGCATTCCGCATGGCGACGGCCACAACACGGTGGACGTGAAGCGCGTCGGCTCGGGCCTGCTGATGCAGAGCGCCGACCTGCGCGACGTGACCCGCGAAAACCTCCGGGTGGTCAGCCAGCGCGTGCCGAGCGAGGCGCAGTTCGCGGACCTGCTGTTCGCCTGGAAGGTCGCCAAGTTCGTGAAGTCCAACGCGATCGTCTACGCCAAGGACCATCGCACGATCGGCGTGGGCGCCGGCCAGATGAGCCGCGTGTATTCGGCGCGTATCGCCGGTATCAAGGCTGCAGACGCGGGTCTGGTCGTACCCGGCTCGGTGATGGCGTCGGATGCGTTCTTCCCGTTCCGCGACGGCATCGACGCGGCCGCCGAGGCCGGCATCGCCGCGGTGATCCAGCCGGGCGGTTCGATGCGCGACTCCGAGGTGATCGCCGCGGCCGACGAACATGGCATCGCGATGGTGTTCACCGGCGTGCGGCACTTCCGCCACTGACGCCGGATCCGGGGTGATCACGGTCGGCATGCTGCTTGCGGGGTTCGCACTGCTCGTGGGCGGTGCCGACCTGCTGGTGCGTGGCGCCGCGCGCCTGGCCGCCGCGAGCGGATTGTCGCCGCTGGTCATCGGGCTGACCGTGGTCGCCGTCGGCACGAGTGCGCCCGAGCTTGCGACCAGCATCGGCGCGGCGCTGTCGGGCTCGCCGGACATCGCGCTCGGCAACGTCATCGGCAGCAACATCGCAAACGTGCTGCTGATTCTCGGCCTGACCGCGCTGATTGCGCCGCTGACGGTGTCGCAGCAACTGGTGCGGATGGACGTACCGATCATGCTCGGCGTGTCGCTGCTGGTGTTCGGCCTGTCGCTCGACGGCGATCTGGGGCGCGGCGAAGGCATCGGGTTGCTGGCGCTGGCGCTCGCCTACGTCGGACTGCTGCTGTGGCTGGCCAAGCGCCAGCCGCATGGGGACGCCGGGACCCAAGGGGATACGGTGGCGCCGGTGTGGTGGCGCGATGCGCTGTACGTGCTCGCCGGACTGGCGCTGCTGGTGCTCGGCGCGCGCTGGCTGGTGGGCGGGGCGGTCAGGATCGCGGAACTGCTGGGCGTCAGCGAGATGGTGATCGGCCTGACCGTGGTCGCGGTGGGGACCTCGCTGCCGGAGCTCGCCACGTCGATCCTTGCGACTGTGCGCGGGCAGCGCGACATGGCGGTCGGCAATATCGTCGGCAGCTGCATCTTCAACCTGCTGCTGGTGCTGGGCGCGACCGCGGCATTGTCGCCGACGGATATCAGCGTGGGGCCGGCCGTTCTGCGCTTCGACCTGCCCGTGATGACCGCGGTGGCGCTCGCCTGCCTGCCGATCTTCTTCACCGGCTTCCGGGTGCGGCGCTGGGAAGGCGCGCTGTTCGTGGCCTACTACATCGCCTACACCGCCTATCTGCTGCTGCGTAGCGCGCATTACCACGCGCTGCCGGCCTACAGCATGGTGATGATGGGCTTCGTGGTGCCGCTTACGGCGATCACGCTCGCACTGCTGGCTGCACGCGCCTGGCGTTATCAGCGTCGGCGCCGCGCCTGACGGCGCATCGACCGGCCGGGAGACGATCGCGACCCGGGGCTCGTCGCAGCGGATGCGCATCGCGCGCGCGGCGGCCGGCATGCGGCGCCGCCGGCGTCGGATTCCGCATCGACGCCTGTCCGGCCCGTACGCGCTCCACCTGCGGTGCGATCGCGCGGCGCCAAGCGATCGAGGCGGAATCGGTGACGGCGACCTCCCGGCGTCCGCGCCGCCGCGAGAACGCTATTCGTCCTTCGTGACAGGTTTCACGAGCGGCGGCGCGGTGGGTGTCGCGGTCCAGATACTGCGATCGATCGAATCCCCGAGTTCGGGGAAATCGTCGGCGTCGAGCCGCGGCGATCGATCGCCGGCGCGGATCTTGCGGTCGTAGTCGCGGGTCAGTTTGATTGCCACCCCCGACAGCAGCACGATCGCCAGCAGGTTCACCATCGCCATGATGCCCATCGCCGCGTCGGCGGTGTTCCAGACGATGTCGAGTTTTGCGAATGAGCCCCAGGCCACCATCGCCAGGCAACCAATGCGCAGCAGGGCCATGCCGATACGGCCGCCGCGCAGGAACACCACCGCGCTTTCGGCGTAGGCGTAGTTGCCCAGGATCGAGGTCAGTGCGAACAGCGCCAGTGCGATCGCGACGAAGGTCGGACCCCAGCTGCCGAAATGCACCGCCATCGCCTGCTGGGTCAGCGCGACGCCGTCGCCGCCACCGGTGCCGAGTACGCCCGAGAGCAGGATCATCAGCGCGGTGGCGGTGCAGACCATGAGGGTGTCGACGAACACGCCAAAGGCCTGGATCAGGCCCTGGCTGGCCGGGTGGTGCGGCGACGGCGTCGCCGAGGCCGCGATGTTGGGCGCGCTGCCCATGCCGGCCTCGTTGGAGAACAGCCCGCGCTTGACGCCGTTGAGCAGCGCGACCGCAAGCCCGCCGAGCACGCCGCCGGCGGCCTGGTCGAGACCGAAGGCACTACGCACGATCAGCGACAGCAACGCCGGCAGCTGCGTGATGTTGCCGAGGACTACCCACGCCGCGAGCGCCAGATACGCCACTGCCATCACCGGAACCACCAGTTCCGAGATCCGCGCCACGCGCCGCAGCCCGCCGAAGATCACCGCGGCTGTGAGCGCAACGAGCACCGTCGCGGTCCAGCCCGGCGGAACGCTCCAGGCGCTGGAGACCGCCTCTGAGATCGAATTGGCCTGCACTGCGCTGAACACGAAACCGAAGGCCACGATCAGGCAGACCGAGAAAATCGCCCCCAGCCAGGGCTTGCCCAGGCCGTAGGCCATGTACAGCGCGGGCCCGCCGCGGTAGTGGCCTGCGGCATCGCGGCGCTTGTACAACTGCGCCAGGGCGCTCTCTACATAGGCCGTCGCCATGCCGAAGATGGCGACGACCCACATCCAGAAGATCGCACCGGGCCCCCCGACACCAAGCGCGATCGCGACGCCGACGATATTGCCGGTGCCCACGCGCGAGGCCAGGCTCGTGCTCAGCGATTGCAGCGGCGAGATGCCTGCGTTGTCGCCTCCCGTGCTGCGCACCATCCCGGAGAGCATCTTCGGAAACCGCCGCAGCTGGATGAAGCCGAGCGAGGCGCTGAACCACAGTCCCACCAGCGGCAACACGCCCACCAGCACGTAGTTCCACAGAACCCCATTGATGCCGTTGACGACGGGCGAGAGGATGTTTTCGATCAGCTGGAGCAGATCCATCGGCGGACATCACTATCTGCGGTGGGGCGTGGGAGCCTAGCATTTGGCCTACTGACAGGCAGCCCGCATCACGATGCAACCAAGACCCGGACGGTGCGACGCCGTAAACTGGGGCCCCCTCTGCACCCGGTCTGTCGCGCATGAAGAAGGTCCTCGTCATCGGTTCCGGCGGTCGCGAACACGCGCTTGCCTGGAAGCTCGCGCAATCGCCGCAGGTTGGCGAAGTGCTGGTCGCGCCCGGCAATGCCGGCACCGCGAAGGAAGCCGGCTGCCGCAACGTCGATGTCGCTGCGACCGATCTCGACGCACTGCTCTCGCTGGCGCGCGAGGAAGGGGTGGCGGTGACCGTGGTCGGGCCCGAGGCGCCGCTGGTGGCCGGCATCGTCGACCGGTTCCGTGAAGCGGGCCTGCGCATCTTCGGACCGACCGCGGCGGCCGCCCAACTTGAGGGCAGCAAGGCCTTCGCCAAGGACTTCCTCGCCCGCCACGACATTCCCACCGCGGGCTATGCGGTGTTCACCGATGCCGACACCGCGGTCGAATACG
This sequence comes from Luteimonas sp. 100069, assembly GCF_003813845.1. Taxonomy (NCBI): domain Bacteria; kingdom Pseudomonadati; phylum Pseudomonadota; class Gammaproteobacteria; order Lysobacterales; family Lysobacteraceae; genus Luteimonas; species Luteimonas sp. 100069. The sequence continues at coordinate 89,537 of NZ_RPFN01000001.1, read as the reverse complement.
TGCGCCAGCACGGCGCGCCGATCGTCATCAAGGCCGACGGCCTGGCGGCCGGCAAGGGCGTGATCGTGGCCATGTCGCTGGAAGAAGCCGAGACCGCGATCGCCGACATGCTCTCGGGCAATGCGTTCGGCGCGGCCGGCGCACGCGTGGTGATCGAGGAATTTCTCGATGGCGAGGAAGCGAGCTTCATCTCCATCGTCGACGGCGCGACGGCCTTGCCGATGGCGACCAGCCAGGACCACAAGCGCGTCGGCGACGGCGACACCGGCCCCAACACCGGCGGCATGGGCGCGTATTCGCCCGCCCCGGTGGTCACGCCCGAGGTGCATGCGCGGATCATGCGCGAGGTGGTCGAGCCGACCGTGGCCGGCATGGCCGCCGACGGCGTGCCGTTCACCGGCTTCCTTTATGCCGGCCTGATGATCGATGCGCATGGCGCGCCCAAGGTCATCGAGTTCAACGTGCGCTTCGGTGATCCGGAAACCCAGCCGATCATGCTGCGCCTGCAGTCCGACCTGCTGGATCTCGTCGAAGCCGCGATCGACGGCCAGCTCGCCGGCGTGGACGCGCAGTGGGATCCACGTCCCTCGCTCGGCGTGGTCATGGCGGCCGAGCACTACCCCGACACCCCGCGCACCGGCGACGTCATCAACACCTGGGACACGCCGCCATTGGACGACACCAAGGTCTTCCATGCCGGCACGAAGCTCGACGCGCACGGCCAGGCGGTGACCGCCGGTGGACGCGTGCTGTGCGTGGCTGCGCTCGGGAGCAGCGTGGAAGACGCGCAGCAGCGCGCCTACGGCGAGATCGCCGGGATCTCCTGGCCGGGCGAGTTCCACCGCCACGACATCGGCTGGCGCGCGATCGCACGCGAGCGTGAAGCGCAGTCCGCCTGACCATCCGCCCCATCGGAGCGCCGGGATGATCCCAGGCAACGCCCAGCTCAGCATGACCGTGCTGATGACACCGGACATGGCGAACTTCTCCGGCAACGTGCACGGCGGCACGTTGCTGAAGTATCTCGACGAGGTCGCCTACGCCTGCGCCAGCCGCTACGCCGGCCGCTACGTGGTCACGCTGTCGGTCGACCAGGTGACATTCCGCGAACCGATCCACGTCGGCGAGCTGGTGACCTTTCTCGCCTCGGTGAACTACACCGGTCGCACGTCGATGGAGGTGGGCATCAAGGTCATCACCGAGGACATCCGCAACCGCGCGGTGCGCCATACCAACAGCTGCTTCTTCACGATGGTCGCGATGGACGAGAACGGCCGCGCCACGCCCGTGCCGCCGCGCGAACCTGCGACGGCGGATGAGGTGCGCCGGTTCGAACAGGGCCGCCAGCGCCGCGAGATCCGCCAGGAACTCGAACGCCGCTACCGCGCGGTCCGCGAGGAAACCGTCACCATCGGTTAGACCGGGCAGGCCCGGTCAGCGAATGTGGGGCCGACACGCGCGAGAAGCGCCAGCTGGATGCTGCATCGGCGCACACACCGCGTGGCGGTGCGTGCCCGGCCACGCGTAGGCGCTGCTTGTGGATGGACGACAGCCTGCTAGGCTCCGCGCAATCGCCAAGGAGCCTGCATGGCCGGCCAGTCCCAGTTCGCCCTGCTCAAGCAGCGCCGTTTCATGCCGTATTTCACCGTCCAGGCCCTGGGCGCATTCAACGACAACGTCTATCGGCAGTCGATCATCGCGCTGCTCGTGGTCATGGGCGTCAGCCTCTCCGAGCGCACGCTCTACACCAATCTCGCGCCGGCGATCTTCATCCTGCCGTATTTCCTGTTCTCGGCGATCGCCGGCCAGATCGCGGAGAAGGTCGAGAAGCACAAGCTCATCGTCATCACGACCGCGATGGAGATCGCGATCATGTCGATCGCGGCCGTGGGCTTCCTGCTCGAGAACATGCCGGTGCTGCTGGTCGCGCTGTTCCTGACCGGCATGCAGTCGACACTGTTCGGTCCGGTGAAGTATTCGATCCTGCCATCGGTGCTGCGCCCCGAAGAACTCACAGGTGGCAACGGCCTGGTCGAGATGGGCACGTCGCTCTCGATCCTCGCCGGCATGATCTACGGCGGCCTGGTGATCAAGCTCGCCGGCAGCTACGGGCCCGAAGCCGCCGCGATCTCCATCGTCGTCCTGGCGATCGCGGGCAACGTCGTCGCGCGCATGATCCCGAAGGTCGATGCGGGCGCGCCGGCGCTCAAGGTCAACTGGAATCCGGTTCCCGAATCGGTCGCCATCATGCGTCTGGCCAAGCGACAGCCCGCCGTACGCAATGCGATCCTCGGCGTCTCCTGGTTCTGGTTCGTCGGTACGGTGCTCACCGCGCAGCTGCCGACCTACGCCGAACTGCACCTGGGCGGCGTCGCCAACGACACCGCGCTCTACATTTTCGCGCTGGCACTGTTCTCGATCGGCGTCGGTGTCGGTTCGTTGCTGTGCGAGAAGCTCTCGGGGCGCTCGGTCGAGATCGGCCTGGTGCCGATCGGCGCCTTCGGCATCACCGCGTTCCTGCTGGACCTGTATTTCGCCCGTCCAGGCGCGCCGCCCGCGACCGGCCTGACGATCGCGCAGTTCCTCGGCGACCGGGCCGGCTGGCGCATCGTCATCGACCTGACCGGCATCGGCGTGTTCACCGGGTTTTTCGTTGTGCCCCTGTTCGCGTTGATCCAGAGCCGCACGCCCAGGTCGGAACTCTCGCGCGTCATTGCCGGCCTCAACATCCAGAACTCGCTGTTCATCGTCACCGCCGCGATCCTCGGCGTGCTGTTGCAGATGGACGGCTTCAGCGTTGGCGGCCTGCGTATTCCGCTGCCCGGGCTGAGCATCCCGCAGGTGTTCCTGGCACTTGCGATCGCAAACGGCCTCGTTGCGCTGTGGATCTTCACGATCGTGCCCGAGTTCCTGATGCGCTTCGTCAGCATGCTGCTGGTGCGCGTGCTCTATCGCCTGCATCCGCGCGACATCGAGTCCTCGGTGCCGGCCGAGGGTGCGGCGCTGATTGTCTGCAACCACGTCAGCTACATGGACGCGCTGATCCTGTCGGCTGCGATCCCGCGGCCGGTCCGCTTCGTCATGTACTACCGCATCTTCAACGTGCCGGGCATGCACTGGATCTTCCGCCACGCCAAGGCGATCCCGATCGCCGGCGCGAAGGAAGACCCCGCACTGATGCAGCGCGCGTTCGATGCGGTCGATGCCGCACTGGCGAATGGCGAACTGGTCGGCATCTTCCCCGAAGGCAAGCTGAGCCGCGATGGCGAGATCGCCGCGTTCAAATCGGGCGTCGAGCGCATCCTCGCGCGGGCCGCGGAACGCGGCCAGCGCGTCCCGGTGGTGCCGATGGCATTGCGTGGCATGTGGTCGAGCATGTGGAGCCATCGCGATTCACGCATGGGCCGCATGCGTCTACCGCGCCGTGCGCGTGCGCACGTCGAGGTCGTCGCCGGTCCGCCGATCGAGGACGGCACGTCGACCGATGCAGGCGCGCTCGAAGCACAGGTGCGGATGCTGCGCGGCGACGCCGCATGAGGCCCGCCATGACGCCGCTTTGCGCGTCTCTGGGGCTACAGTAAGACGCCCCCGTCCACAGACGGCGGTCATCGACGTTTCCCAACCGTTCCAGCATCCAGGAGCTTTCTCGATGAGTTCGATCCCGCCGCCGCCACCCGGCTCGTACGGCATCCCGGAAGCACCCCTTCCCGGCTCGCCGATCGCCCCGGGCACCGTCCCCAACTACCTCGCGTGGTCCATCATCGCCACCGTACTGTCGCTTTGCCTGTGCTGCGTCGTCGGCACGATTCCGGGCATCGTCGCCATCGTGTTCTCGGCGAAGGTCAACACGCTGCTCGGCCAGGGCGATCTCGCCGGCGCCCAGCGCGCTTCCAATACCGCCAAGACCTGGTGCTGGGTCACCACCGGCCTGTGCATCATCGGCCTGCTGTGGCAGATCTACACGCTGACGATCGGCGGCGGCATGGAGCAGTACCAGATGATCTTCGACCAGATGCAGGTCGGCGGCTGATGTCACTGGCCGGCAGCCATGCGCCGCGCCGCATCCGTGCTTCGACCGTCGCCCTCGCAGGCGGCGGCTTGGCACTGGCGGCGGGCGGCGCGTGGCTGCTGCGCACCTTCGATCCGAATGCCCCCGGCAATCCGTTTCCAGCGTGCATGTTCTACAGCGCCACCGGCTGGCACTGCCCAGGCTGCGGCCTGACCCGCAGCCTGCACGCACTGGTGCACGGCGACCTCCCGCGCGCGTTCTCGATGAACCCGCTGCTGCTGGCGCTGCTGGCGCTGGCGCCACTGCTCGCGGCCTGGCACCTCGGGTGGCGGCCGACATGGCTGCAACACCTGGCGCGCATCGCGTCCGATCCCAGGCCGTGGGTGGCGCTGGTGCTCGTCTACTGGGTCGCGCGCAACCTGCCGTGGGCGCCGTTCACCCTGCTCGCGCCGGGCTGAGCGACTGCTGCGGGGGTGGCCCGCCCACCTGCTGCGCGTACCACTGCGCGATGAGCCAGCGCGAAATCGACAGCCGCGGCGACAGCGACAGGTGGGGATGCGCATCGCGCAATGCCAGCTCGATATCTCCCGCCTCGAACCAGCGTGCGTCCTCGAGTTCGTCGTTGACCCGGGGCGTATCGGGCGACGCATCGGCCAGGAAACCGAGCATCAGCGACGCCGGAAACGGCCACGGCTGCGAGGCCAGGTACCGGCAGCCGGTCACGCGCACCGCGCTTTCCTCGAACACCTCCCGCACCACCGTCTGCTCGAGCGTCTCGCCTGGCTCGACGAAACCGGCCAGGGTCGAGTATCGCCCGGGCGCCCACGCCGCCTGTCGACCCAGCAGCAGGCGCCTGCCATCGCTGACCGCGACGATCACCGCAGGATCGGTGCGCGGATAGTGCTCGATCCCGCAGCCCGTGCAGCGTCCAAGCCATCCGGCGCGCACGTAATCGAGCGGCGCGCTGCAGGCGCCGCAGTAGCGATGGCGGTCGCGCCAGTGCAGCACCGCGCGGGCCTGCGCGAATGCGCTGGCCTCGCGCACCGGCCACTGCGCAGCAGCATCGCGCAGGCTGATCGTCGCCGACATCTCGAGCCTGCCGGGCGCATCGATGGCCGGCACTGCGAACCATCCCTGCCCGTCATGCAGGCCGAGGAACACGGCAGAGGCGGGACGCTTGCCGACGGCGGTTCCGTCGAGCCCCGGCGGCATGCCCTGGGCGTCGACGCCGGCGTCTCCCTTCGCGTCGAGCACCAGCACGCGCGCATCCGGCCACAGTCGTGCCAGCGCATCGGAATCGGTCCGGAGGTGTTCGGCGCGATCGAGTGGCGCGTCCGCGAAGCTGAAGTCCATGCGGCCGATTATGGCCGGCGCTGGCGTCGTGTCGAGGTCGATGCCTGCTAGACGGTGAAGCTGCTGCCGCAGCCGCAGGTGGACTTGGCGTTGGGATTGCGGATCGTGAACTGCGCGCCGTGCAGGCTCTCGACGTAGTCGACCGACGCGCCCATCAGGTACTGCAGGCTCAGCGGATCGACGACCAGGGTCACGTCATCGGTGACCACCGCCAGGTCATCCTCGCTGCGCTGCTCGTCGAACTCGAAGCCGTACTGGAACCCCGAGCAACCGCCGCCCTGGATATAGACCCGCAGATTGAGCGCGGGATTGCCTTCGCCCTCGATCAGTTCGCGCACCTTGGCTGCGGCCGCCGGCGTGAAATCCAGAGGCCGCTCCAGCGACTGGTACCCGGGGCTTTCGATGGTGAGCAACTCGTTCATGGCGCACAGGATGGGGCCCCGCCCCGCTGCCTTCAAGCGCCGGGGGCGGAACGCGGCGTCACATCGGCCCAGCTGAACGAACGGTCCACTTCGCTGCCGCGTTCGGGCGAGAGCCGCACCGTCACGCGCAAGGGCTGGAACCCGGCCGGCAAGACCACATCGCCCTCGACCTGCTGGAAATACTTGAACGAGTACGGCTGTCCGGCGGCCGCATTGCGCTGGCGCAGGTCGTCCCACTCCAGGGTCTCCAGCCGGCCGGCGCGCGTGCCTTCGATGGCCAGACGCATCGTGCCGACGCTGGCGGCGTCGCGGTTGAGGCTCTGGGTCAGCGTCGCGGTGTAATGCCAGCCCTGGTCGGTGCGCGGCTGCATGCGCAGCTCGTGGACGGTCAGGCCACGCCGCTGCGCGGTTCCACCGACGAAACGCTCGTAGAACGCGACGTCGGCGCGCAGGGCCGCGATCTCCTCGTCCCGCTCGGCCAGCGTGCCCTGCAGCTCACGATTCGCGTCGCGGCTGATCTGGTCCGAGCGCGTGAGCGTGGAGACCTGCTGACGCAAAGCCTCCAACTCTTCCTGTTGGCTCGCCAGCTGTCGCTGCGGATTGTCTACGCCTGGCGCCAACACCTGCCAGACGCCCCACAGGCCGAACAGCAGGGCCAATCCGAAGACGATCGCGGCGACGATGGCGAGGCGCATCCGGCGCGCACGGGACGTGACCAGCAGCGGCCGGGTGTTGGGCGGAACGTCAGTCATCGCGACACGGTATAGCCAGTGCCCTCGCGCCGCGTCAAGCAAGCCGCTCCCTATACTCCCCGACGTTGTGCACCCGTTGTCGTTCGCCCGGAGCGTCCGCGATGTCCGAAGCCCATCTGTTCGCGGTCGGCGTGCTGCTCGCCTGGCTGGCCGGCATCCGCGTGTACCTGACCGTATTCGGCGTCGGTCTGGCAGGCGCGCTGGGCTGGCTGGACCTTCCGCCTGCGCTGGAAGCGGCGTCTTCGCCATGGGTACTCGGCGTGTCCGGCGCGCTCGCCGTGGTGGAGTTCTTCGCCGACAAGATCCCGGGAGTCGACTCGGGCTGGGACCTGCTGCAGACGCTGGCCCGGGTCCCGGCGGGCGCCTTCCTTGCCGCGGCCACGCTGTCGCCCGATGGCGACCTCGGCGCCGGCATGCTCGCCACCGGCGCCGGTGTGGCGCTCACCAGTCATGCGCTCAAGGCCGGCAGCCGCCTGCTGCTCAACGCCTCGCCGGAGCCGGTCAGCAATGTCGTCGCGTCGAGCGCCGAGGACGTAATGACGGTGGGCGCATTGTCGCTTGCCTTCGTATATCCATGGCTGGCGTTGGCGCTGGTCGCGGCGGCCGCGATTCCCGCGGCATTCGCGATGTGGTGGCTGTGGCGGCGCCTTGCGCGTCGATCGCCGGGCCGGCTGCGCGATTGAATCGCGCGGCGCCGAGCATCCCGTTGTGCACGCCTGCGCAGGTAAGGCCGGGTAAAGTTGCCCGATCCCCCTCATCGCGTCACAGTGCCGCACCTATGTCCGATGCCGACAGCAAACACCGCGCCGAATATCCGCCCGTCGCTTATTGGCGGCGCTGGGCCGCCGACGCCGGACAGCCCACGCTGCCCGCCGATCCGGCCGAGCATGCAGCCGCCGCGTCGACGACCGCGTCGATCAAGGGCGATGCCACCGAAACCCCGCATCGGGTGCTGATCGTCGAGGACGACCCCAGCCAGGCGCTGTTCGCCGAAAGCGTGCTCAATGGCGCGGGAATGCAGGCGCGCGTGGTGTCGGTGGCGAACGAGTTCATGACGGCGCTCGGCGAGTTCCAGCCCGATGTCGTGCTGATGGACCTGCACATGCCCGGCATGGATGGCTCGGAACTGACGGGGCTGCTGCGACAGCAACCTGCGTTCTCGCATATCCCGGTGGTGTTCCTGACCGGTGACGACGATCCCGAGCGCCAGTTCGAGATGCTCGAGCTCGGCGCCGACGATTTCCTGACCAAGCCGGTGCGCCCACGCCACCTGATCGCGACGGTGCAGAACCGGATCCGGCGTGCCCGCGCCCTCCAGCGGATGCCCGACCCCGGCCGCAATCCGCTGACCGGCCTCAACAGCCGCCTGCAGCTGCTGCAGCAGCTCGCCGAAACGATTCCGGCAGCGCCACGCGGCGCGCTGGGTTTCGTCGAGATCGAAGGCATCACCGCGCTGCGCGACCGCTACGGCTATGCAGGCCTCGAGACCATCCTCGCCGATGCCGGGCGACACCTGCGCAGCCTGGTCGGCGATGCCGCCGCCACCCGTCTCAACGACAACACCTTCCTGGTGCTCGCACCCGAGGTCCCACGGACCGGTCTCGATGCCTGGGCGCGCAGCCTGCGCGACGGCATCGGCAGCCATCCCTTCCCGCTGGCCGGTCAGACCATCCGTCTGCGTGCGCTGGTCGGGTATGCGGATCTCGCGCACGGCTACGACGATCCCGGCACGGCACTGGCCGCGGCGGAGCAGGCCTTGCGTGAATCCCGCGGCACGCCGCTTGGCATGTCGGTGCACATTCCGCTGCCCAGCGTACCGGCGAGCGAAGCGGCCGGTGGCCTCGTCGACGACCTGCGTGACGCGTTGGCCCAACAGCGCATCGAACTCGCGTTCCAGCCGATCGTCGCCGTCGCCGGCGGTGACGAAGCCCAGTACCAGACGTTGCTGCGCTTGCGCGGACGCGATGGCGAGCTGCACATGGCCGCGCGCGTGCTGCCCGCGGCCGAAATGGCCGGGCTGCTGCTCGACATCGATCGCCGGGTGGTCGAGCTCGCGATCGCCACGCTGCTCGAACACCGCCGGACCGGCAACTCGATGCGCCTGTTCGTCTCGCAATCCTCGCGCAGCCTGATCGAGACGAGCTATGCCGACTGGCTTCTCCAGCAGCTCGAGGCGGCCGGTATCGCGGGCACGTCGCTGGTCATCGACGTGCGCCAGGACGATGCGCTGATCCATGCGCTGTCGCTGCAGGAGCTGTGCGCGCGCATGGTGCCGGCCGGCGTCCAGTTGTGCCTGGGCCAGTACAGCGCGAGCGAGGAAGCCGACGCCCTGCTCGCCCAGCTGCCGCTCGGCTTCGTCCGTCTGGCCGCGCGCTATTCGCGCCAGCTCGACGAGCCGCGCGTACGCGACGAAATGCGCGGCGCCGTGGAGCGCGCGCATCGGCTGGGGTTGCAGGTGATCGGCCAGCAGGTCGAAGACCCGCAGGCCGCCGCGACGCTCTGGATGAGCGGCATCGATTTCATCCAGGGCAATCTGGTCCAGCGCGTCGCAAACGTGCTCGACTTCGACTTCCATCATTCCGTGCTCTAGGCCTGGCGACGCGCATGACGCATGCCCCGTGCCACTCCGACAGGCGCCGGCCGGCACTGGATGACGCAGCGCCGGCGCGTCCGTCGGACTTGGCCGGTTCGCGTGGCACGGTGGCCAGCGGAATGGATACGGCGTGGCCGGGCCTCCGGACCCGCTCTGCCGCCTTGCTCCGGGAGGTTCCGCCGCATATGCCAGTGCTCTTGCTCACCGCCCGCGCCCGCCGGGCGGCCGTCCGCGGCCTCGGCTTGGGCAGACCTCGATGATCGGCCGCCGTCGACATCCCGCGCTGATGTTGCGCTGGCTTGCACTCGGGGCCGCCGGCGGCGCGGCGCTGACGATGATGCTTGCCGCGATCCCGGTGCCCGGCCCCTGGCAACTGCTCGCCCTGGTCCTGGCGCTGGTCGCGGTCGCCGCGTCGAGCGTGGTCGCGATACAGATGCACCACAGCGTGAGCGAGCTCGAAGCGGCCGACGAGCGGCTGCGCCAGGACGAACTCGCGCTGGGCGAACTGCAGCGCCAACTGGAAGAACGCACCACGCTGGAGCAGGAGCTGCGCCGCGCCAAGAATGCGGCCGAATCGGCGGTCATGGCCAAGGGCGAGTTCCTGGCCACGATGAGCCACGAGATCCGCACGCCGCTCAACGGCATCACCCCGATGCTCGACCTGCTGATGCATGCGCAACTGGCGCCCGACCATGCCGAACTGGTGCGCACCGCCTACCTGTCCTCGCAGCAGATGCAGCGCATCGTCGACGACATCCTCGACTACTCCAAGCTCGAATCCGAGAAGCTCGACCTGGAAGTCACCGGGTTCAACCTGCGCGAGCTGATGGATGGCGTCATCCAGGTCATGGAACGCGCCGCCCAGACCAAGGGCCTGCGCCTGGGCCTGCAGATCGAGGCAGGCGTGCGGCTGCCGGTGCGCGGCGATCCGGTGCGCCTGCGGCAGGTGCTGGGCAACCTGATCAGCAATGCAGTCAAGTTCACCGATCGCGGCAGCGTGGCGGTGAGCGTGCGCCGCATCGGCGAAACCGTCGCCCAGCACCAGTTGCGTTTCGAAGTCCGCGACACCGGCATCGGTATCAGCCCGGAAGGCCGCAGCCGGCTCTTCCAGGCGTTCAGCCAGGCGGACGCATCGACGACGCGCCTCTACGGCGGCACCGGCCTGGGGCTCGCGATCTCGCGCCGCATCGTCGATCTCATGGGCGGGCGCATCGGCGTCGATTCCGAGCCCGGGGCCGGCTCCACCTTCTGGTTCGAGATCCCCCTGCTCAAGGCGCAGGGAGACATGCCAGCCGAGGACACCACGCCGCGCGACGGACGGGTGCTGCTGCTCAGCGCGGATCCGCGCCTGCGCTTGCGGCTGAGCATGCTGCTGCCCAACTGGGGACTGCGCGTGAGTTCGGTGGAGACCACCCAGGAGGCCCTGGACCGTCTGCGCACGGCCGCCAGCCAGGGCGCGCCATGGGCGTACTCGGTCGTGCTCGCCGACCTGGCCGGCATGCGCAATACCGCGGTGGCGCTGTACCGCAACGTCACGCGGCAGGAGGCGTTCGACGGGCTGCGCCTGGTCTGCCTCTACGGCGACGACCCGGTGCCGGACGAACTGCGTGGGGAGGCGACACTGCTGAGCCGCCAGTCGCCCGATGCGGACCTGCGCGAGGCCGTGCTCGGCGCCGATGGCCTGTCGCAGGCGGCGCCGATGGACGTCCTGGACCCGGCCGCGGCAGGCGCGTCCGACGGCCGCCCGCCCGACCGGGACGCGACAGCCATGCCTGCAGCCTCGCCGGAATCGCAGTCAACGAGGCCAGGTGTCCCGGCCGACTCATCCCGCCCACGGGATCTCGCTTCGACCGAAAGCCCGCGCGACGCCACAACGCGCAAGCCGCGGGTGCTGCTGGTCGAGGACAACCCGGTCAATCTGATGGTCGGCCAGCGCCTGCTGTCGGTGCTCGGCATCACCTGCGACACGGCCAGCAATGGCGAAGCCGCACTGCTGCGGCTCACCGCGTCGCGCTATGACATCGTGCTGATGGACTGCCAGATGCCGGTGATGGACGGCTACACCGCGACCCGCCGCTGGCGCGAACACGAGGCAGCCGGGCGCGTCGCAAGGCGCCTGCCGATCATCGCGATGACCGCGAACGCCATGGCTGGCGATCGGCAGAAGTGCCTCGATGCGGGCATGGACGACTATCTCGCAAAGCCCGTCACGCGCAACGAGCTCGAACGCTGCATCCACCGCTGGTGGGATCCCGAGGCGTCGCCGGCGCCGGTCGAGACCGCACCGCCGCCGGCTCTGATGGCGCAGGTTGAACCCGACGACACACGTATGCCCGATTCTTTGCAGGCGGCCGAACCCGCCGCGCCGGCCGCCACCACCGCGGACGTGCCACTGGCTCTGCCTCCACCATCTGCCGTCCCGCCGCCGGCACCGCGCGCGCCGCTGCCGCCGGTCATCGACCATGAAGTCCTCGACGATCTGCGCAGCGTGCTGGGCGAGGAAGTCGACCGTCTGATCGATCTGTTCATCGACGACACGCCGCGGCTGCTTGCCGCACTCGAGAACGCGGTGGACGGCCCCGATTACCACGCACTGCGCGAAGCGGCGCATGCGCTCAAGTCATCGAGCGCCAACCTTGGCGCGATGTCGCTGTCGGCAGCGGCGCGCCGGATCGAGGCGGGTGCGCGCGAACACCAGCTCGAGCGCCCCGCTGTGGCAGTCGCGCTGGTATCGAACGAATTCGCGCGGGCGCGGCGCATGCTGCGCGAAGGCCGCGTCTCGAATCCCGTCTGAGCTGCTGCCAGCGGCTGGCCGCGATCAGTCGTCTTCGAGCTGGCTCTGCAGGTAGTTCTCGACGCCGAGGCGCGTCACCAGATCGAGCTGCGTTTCCAGCCAGTCGACGTGCTCTTCCTCGGACTGGAGGATATCGACCAGCAGCTCGCGGCTGACGAAATCACCGACCGCCTCGCAATGCGCGATGCCGTCGCGCAGCGCCGGCAGGCCGTCCATTTCCAGCGCGAGATCGCATTCCAGCGATTCCACCGGTGACTCGCCGATACGCAGCTTGCCCAGCGCCTGGAAGTTGGGCAGACCCTCGAGGAACAGGATGCGCTCCGACAATGCGTCGGCGTGCTTCATCTCGTCGATCGAGGCCTTGTAGGCACGCTTTCCGAGCGCCTCGAGCCCCCAGTTCTTCAGCATCTTGGCATGCAGGAAGTACTGGTTGATCGCGGTCAGCTCGTTGTAGAGCGCCTGATTGAGAAAGCGGATGACCTGCGCGTCGCCCTTCATCGGGAGACTCCTGGACCAGTGGAATGCGGACACTCTAAACGTCGTCCGCCGGTCATGACGGAACGCGAATCGTGCGCATTGTTGGCCGCCGGAGCGGGCGCGGGTTCAGGCCGCCGAAGCGATCAACGGCAGATCGATCATCGGCGCGCGTTGCGCCGCGTGGCAGTCGTCGAGGAGGCCCGCCGCCATGTCGAGGCAGCTCCCACAGGTCGCACCACAGCCGGTGCGCATGGTCAGTTCCGAAACCTCGCGGCAACCGTTCGCGGCCGCCTGGCGGATCTGGGTATCGGTGACGCCGTTACAGATGCACACGTACAAGGCTGGGTTCCTGGACGAGACTCTAGAGCGCCCATTCCGCCACAAACAAGAATCATTGTCAAATGAGAACAGTTCAGGCCGAGCTGCCGCCGCCATCGTCACGGCCGCGGGCCGCCTCCTGAACACGGCGCGCCTGTCGTCGTTGCGGACGCCGGCTGCGCGAGCGCGCTTCGAGAACGGCCTGGGGAATCGCCTGCGCGCCGGCAACCTGGCGGGCGTACTTGGCCAGATGGCTCAACGCACTGACATAGACACCGCGCTTGAACACGACCACATGCTCCAGCGGATACCAGAAGTCGACCCATCGCCAATGATCGAACTCGGGCTTGTCGGTCAGGTCGAGTCGCAGGTGCGCTTCGTCGGCGACGAATTGCAGCAGGAACCAGACCTGTTTCTGGCCCACGCAGACGATGCGGTCATTGCGGCGGATCGCCCGTTGCGGGAGCCGATAGCGCAGCCAGCCCGGCGTCGCACCGAGGACAGCGACATGTTCGGGGAGCAGCCCGGTCTCCTCGCGCAGCTCGCGATACATCGCCTCGAGCGGCGTCTCGTCGGTGTTCATCCCGCCCTGCGGGAACTGCCACCCGTCACGCCTGACGCGGCGCGCCCAGAAGACGCGCCCATCCGGGCGCATCAGCACGATGCCGACATTGGGCCTGAACCCGTCCGGATCGATCACGATGCGGACTCCTAATGCGATTGACTTGCGTCACTGGCTTCGACTCTGCCACGGCGCTGGCAAAGCGACAAGCGCATGCTGAACGCATTGCCGGCGTCGATCGTGTTCAGGCGTCCAGCGCGCCTCAGGCCGGTATCCGCGCAGGCGAACGTGCGTTCGGACGCGCTGCAGTAGCCGCTATCGGAGCCGACTGCGGCTATCCAACCTGTTGAATCCATGTCGCCTGCCTCGCTTCGCACGCCTGGACTAAGCACCCGCGACGGGCAGCCGCAGACGATCGACCACCGCCCCCGGTCTTCTCCCGGATCGGCACAGGCGCGCGCACAGAAGGCCCGGGCGCCATCGCATCGGGCCTGATGCTCAACCATCGCTCCTCGCCGTGACCGCCGCGACATTGTCCCGGCGCAGCGCCTCTGCAGCGCGCTTGCCGGCGAGGAAGGCGTGATCGGAGTTGTAGTACTCCCATTCGCTGTAGCGACCGGCCAGCACGATGTCGCGGGCTGCCAGCCATTCGCGGATGAGCGCGACGTTCGCGGCGCGGGCGTGGTCGTAGATCACGTAGGCATAGGGCATGTCGACGACGTTCGCGGTCAGCACCCGGTCATCCTCGCGCAGCATGCCCACCTGGATGCACTCGGCGATGCAGCGGTCGATGAGTCCCTGGTCGTCGCAGGGCAGCGGCTTGGTCGGAGAGTAGGTGATCTCGCAGGTCAGCCCGAAGCCGCCCGGCGGATTGTTGCCCGGGCTCGCATTGCCTTGCACGAAGATGCGGTGGAATACCGTGTCTTCCGGATAGTAGATCCAGTGTTTGTCCGTGATGTCCTCCCGACCGATGCCAAGGTTCACGCAGCGCACGGATACATGCCGCAGCGCCGCCGCGGCCTCGCGTACGGCGGCCGGCGCTTCGTCGCCGATGATGCGGATCAGTTCCGGCAACGGCAGCGTGCTGACAAGCGACGCATAGCTGCGCTGACGTCCGTCGGAGAACACTGCGACACGTCGCTCGGGATGCAGCGCGGTCAGGCGGGTGGACAGCACGAGTTCGCCTTCCAGATGCGGCAGGAACCCGTCCATCAGCGCCTGGAAGCCGCCCGTCCTGGGATAGCCGAATCGCGCGTTGGGGCCCACCGGCTTGGAGACCGGACGCAGCGCGCCGTCGATCATCTCATCCAGGTCGGGCATGGGTACGCGTCCGCCGAGCCACGAGGTTTCCATGTCCTGCAGTGGGACGGTCCACAGCTTGAGGTTGTAGGGCACCGCAAAGTGCCTGGCCACGCCGGCGCCCCAGACTTCATGGATGAACTCGTGGAAGTTGCGCGGCGCGCGCCTGGTCGCGAGCGTGCGGACGTCGCCGGTGGCGTGGTCCTTGACGTCGCCATCGGCCGGTTCGGGCACCGTGCCGTCGCCGCAGCAGTCTCTCGGCAGCGCGCCCACCGCGTCACGCGACGCGGCAGGGGTGCCGTCGCCATCGAGCGGACCGAAGCGGGCCTCGATCGCACCGATGATGCACTCCTTGAGCACGTCGGTCGGCAGGCCGTACAGCGCGCCCTGGAAGGGGTAACGCGTGTGCACGCCCTTGCTGTAGACCCAGGCCTCGCGATCCTGCCAGTGCAGGTTGTCGCCGAGGAGCCGCTCGTAAAGCGCAAGCACATCGGGGTCCTTGGAGAACATGATGTGGCCGGCGTAGTCGAACACGAAGCCCTGGTCGTCGATCGACCGGCACCAGCCGCCGACCGAGTCGTTGGCTTCGACCAGCACGCTGCCCTTGCCGTAGTGCAGGGCCGCCGACAGTCCGGTCGGTCCGGCGCCGATGATCAGGCACTCCACGGGCGCCTCGCGTGCCACACGGCCGACCGTCGCCTCCTGCTTGGGGAGGGTCACCACCCGGCGCCCGTCCAGATATTCCTGCACCTTCGGCCGCAATCCGCCGTGGACGCGGCTGATCTCCTGTACGACCACCTCGGCCGCGCGATCCCACGAAGTCTGTTGCACCAGCTGCTGCTGCCCGGCGAGACGGCCCGCGCGTTGCGCCTGGCCTTCGGCGAGCGCCTCGCGGCACGCAGAGATGAAGGCGTCCGGGTCTGCGGCGATGGCCACCCCCGCCGCATAGAGACGGCGCACGTCGGCGATCGCGGTACTGACCACCGGCTTGCCGGCCGCCATGTATTCGAGCGTCTTGGTCGGGCTGATGAATTCCGTGGAGGCGTTCAGCGCGAACGGCATCAGGCAGACATCCCAGGCGGCAAGCACATCCGGCAGGTCGTCGTAAGCCTGTTGCGGCAGGTAATGCAGGTTGGCGCGCCGCGGCAGCATTGCCGGATCGATCTTCACCACAGGACCGACGATGCAGACCTGCCACGCCGGGTCCGCATCGGCGATGCGCGCGAGCAGGTCGAGGTCGAGGCGCTCGTCCACCACGCCGTAATAACCGAGGCGTGGACGCGCGATGCCGGAGAAGAGATGGCTCGCCACGTGCCCTTCCTCGCGCGGCGCGAAATGCGCGGCGTCGACACTGCTCGGCAGTGAATGCACATTGGCGCTGGCCGTTCGCTTGGCATCGTAGAGCGACGGTCCGCCGGTGAAGACCACGCTGGCGATATCGAGCAGCGTGCTTTCGCGGCGGAGCAGCTGCGGCGGCGCACCCAGGAACGCGCTGAGCTGATCCATGCAGTCGTAGACGATCACCTCGGGCGTCAGACCACCAAGCAGGGGCAGCGCCATCGGCGTGTACAGCCACACGCCATAGTGCTCGATGCGATGTTCGGCAAGGTACTCGTGCAGCAGCGCGGCAATGGGTTCGAACTGCGTATCGACGAATCCATGGCCTTCGGCCAACGTGCGGGGTTGCAGTACCGTGACCCCAGGCGCGGGCGTGGACACCTCCAGCGATGGCGCGCCGTGCACGGGCTCCTCGATGAAGAGGATGTCCCACTGCGCGGCGACACGGCTCAGCAGATGCTGCGGACGCTGGTAAACGAATCCCCAGCGCAAGTGCGAGAAAACGATCAAGGTCTTCATGGGGCTCCGGGTGGCTGGGGATGGCGGCCGATCCGCACATCGCCTGTGGTGCTGTGCAAGCGCGAGCGCCTGCGCGTAATCGGGATCGAGGCGTCGTCGCAGGCTCTCGGGGCACACGTGCCACAAGCCGCTGCGATGCCAGTGGTCCGGACGTTCCCAGTCGGGCCGGTCCAGCGCGGGATACAGGCACACCCCCTCGACCGGCACGCCTTGCGCGCGCGCGACTTCGACCTCGGCGCACACATCGAGCAGCCATGGCCCGCGGCGCTCATCGGTGTGGCTGGTCTCGCTGATCGCGAGCGGCCTGCCGTACCGCGCATGCACGTCCGCGAGCAGCGCCGACAGCCGTCGGCGCCCGGGATCGTGTGGCCATTCAAGCGAGCGGCGGGTGCCCACACTCCACTGGTTGTAGGGGTAGTAGTTGACGCCGACGAGATCGAGATGCCGTATCGACCCCCCGAGCTGCGGCTCGAGCCGACCGGCGAGCATGTCCCAGGCCTGGAACTGGTACTGGATTTCGCACACAGCGCGCTCGCCCTCTTCCGGGGTTTCGGCGATCACATGGATCAGCGGGTCCACCGACAGGATGCGCGCACGCGGATCCGCGGCATGGATCGCATCCACCGCGGCAATTGCCGCGCGCGCGAGCTGCATCTTCAGCGGATACCCGTCGTGCGCACGATCGCCGATGTGGGGATACATCAGACCGGTCTCGCAGACCGCCCAGCACAGGAACGAGATCTCGTTGATGGGGGTGTAGACAGGAGCAAGACCGTCGTCATGGAACGGCGCGAGATAGGCCGCAAGCGCATGCGCGTAATCGGCGAAGCGCGGCACGAATGCCGGCGAAAAGATGTCCAGTCCTTCGGGCATTCCGTAGTGGAAGAAACTCCACAGCAGCTGCACGCCGTGCGCCCGCGCCGCTCGGGCGCGCATGCCGACGTGGCTGAAATCGTAACGGCCGCAGCCCGCCCGCTCGATCGATCGCCACCCGGCACTCTCGCGCGCGGTGTACAGACCGAGCCGGGCCATCCGCCGGTAATCGCCACCCGCATCGGCCAGGTGGCCGGTGGACGAGTTCAGGCACAGCACCTGCGCGCTGCCATTGATGTGGTCCGCACCTTCGAACCCCGCCTGCCAGAACCCCGCGAACGGCGACGGCGGCCTCATCCGCGGCCCCGCGAGCCGGCGGGCAGCGGCCGCTCACCATCGGTCGGAACACCACGCACGCCGGGCACGTCGATACTGATGGCAGGGCTCCTCGGACGCCGAAGGCGTCGCCGTGCGGATCGCTCGCACGGGAGCGCGATGGGGATCCGACAAGGCGACGTTGCGCCGGGATTCGACAGGCCGCCGTGAATTTTGGCGCCGGAATGCTGACCGCGCGAGCCGCAACGCGGCATCGCCATCAGGGGGAGGTTCTCCGGAAAAACGGCGGCCAGAACGCGAAAAACCCGCCTAACGGCGGGTTTTCTGGTGACGCCCGATGATGGTGGCTATGGGTGGACTCGAACCACCGACCCATTATGAGAGCGAGGACGATGAACTACGTCGTTGAACTTTAAGTTGCACCAGAGCTATGTACTGAACACTCGGCTGGAACCCGAACACAGCTGTAAGCAGTTGATCCGCAAGTCGTCTTTCTCACTGCAACGATCTAACGGCTCTCGCACGCAGATCATCGCGATTTCGGCCACTTAGGCGAACAGGGTGCATTAACGACGTTAGATGACTGTCACTACGCTTGTGCGAGGTATGACCCTAGCACTAGGCTAGCGGCAATGGATGTCGCCGCAGGGGCTAACCACCCACTCTTTGTCTTGGACAGACACCAGGTTCTCCCTTCGTGGGAGCCGAACCTGGCCCGAGTTCTGCTCAACTTGCTCGAACGCTGCTCCGATCAGGATCACGCAGTTCTCTGGTCACTGTCGGCGTTCGGGCTACGGCATGCGGGTGAGCTGGAAGCATGGAGTTTCCGAGGGGCCGGGGGCCGCCAGCTCCCCGACATCAAGCTGCCAGAGGGGAGTCACAAGGGCCAGCCGGTCGCCGCGACCCTGATTGCGTTGGGGGCGGCAGGCACGTCCGCGGGGCGGGGTTTGGCCCTGTTGACCGCCGTGCTCGTTGCCGCGGCCATCGAGGCAGCGGTAAAGCCCAGCCGTTTGGGAAGCCTCGGTAGCATGATCCGCGGCGCTCTGAGCGAAGATCAGGGTTCCTTGAAGGTGATCCTTGCAGAGGTCCACTCGATTCCCGAGATGGTTCGGATTGTCGAAGTGCACGTGAACACCGGAACCACACTGCATCCGAGCTTCGAAGCACTGTGGAAATCTTGGCTCAGGGACACGCTGATCCGCTGGACGTTGGCGGATCCAAGGCGGCTGCGGCGGGCATTGCAGCCGACCATGTTGGTCCCTGATGTCGACTCGCCGGTTATCCCTTTTGGCGGCGAAGCTGTAGACCCTGACGATGCCACCGACGTTCCGAACATCCTCATCGAGGAAGCTGGCTCCGACGAGTTCGGCTTGACCCCTCGGACGCTACTCCGGCGAGCCAAAGCAGCAGCCCTCGTCCGGCAGAGCCAAGGAAACCTACATATCCCTTCCGACCTCCTGGTTCCCGCGGAGGTAATTGGCGAACTGGCTCGAGCATCGGTCCAGAGAGGTCGGTCCACACACGGCCCTGATGATGGGCTCCGAGAGCGTTTCTTGGCATTGGCTCTCGCCATCGCGACAGCATCGAGAGAGATCGATCTTGCTGGCATCGTTTGGGGACATCAGAGCAAAGGTCCTTATCACCTTGCGCTCGATCCGGAGCACCCCCGGCTGTACCGGACAGTCCGGCGGCCACCCAATGCCGTCGTACCCGGGCAAGCATTGGAAGTCTGGCTCGAAGCGACGACGGATCAGCTCGTCTGGCCGATACCTTCGTCGCTTTACCGTGCGCTTCAAGACTTGTCACCGCTGACGGCACGTGAAAGCGGGGCACCCGTGCTCCTGCAGCGAGCAGCCTCACTGGCCTCTCCTTATTTGCTCAGCAGCGTGGTCGCAGAGTTGAAACCCGGCTTACAGCTCGGCGCCGGGCGACTGCGCATCGCCATGGCGGCGGAACTGTCGCAGAATTTCGGCCCTGAGATCGCGCAGTTGGTGCTCGGGGACACCTTCTCGCTCTCGGTGGCACCCGCGTACTACTCGGCGATACCGGCCAGCGAGATCGGTGACTTCGTTGCCCGTGTCCACCAGGACTGGTTTGGTGATGCAGCTCAGGCTTCGTCGTCCACGGGGGGCTTCATCGGATCACGACTGGTCCTTGCCGACCAGGGCGCGCGCCTTTGGCCATCCCTGTTGCGTGACCGCATGCGATCCGTAGTCTATAGAAAGGCAACGGATGAAATTGCCGAGTGGGCGGCCCATCGGGACCGTTTGGCCGCGGCCCTATGCGCAGTCACCGGCCACCGGCCCACAGATGAAATCGGCCGCATCACACTCGATCAGGTCGTGCCCGAGTACGGCCTTGTCGTCCTGCGTGACAAGCAGGCTGACGCGCTACGGGCTACTCGTGTGGCAGCGACGGGGCGGCGTTGGCTCACGGATCTCCGCCACTTCCTTGACAAACTGGTCGAATTCGCAAAAAACGATACGGTTCCAGCAGGAAAGCTGGCTGCGGAGATCCTGCGAAGCGAAGCGCCTCTGTTCACTGCGCCGGACTCGGATGGCGCGATGGGGAACATGAGCGCAGCGACCTTGCGCGCCACCATGCCGCCGGACCTGCAGGCCACCCCGAACCACTACCGCCATCGCATCAACCAGTACTTGCAGGCGCACAGGGTTGATCCCGAACTTCGCCACGCGCAACTCGGCTGGGCCATCTCGCCGGCGCATGCTCTGGCCGATCTCTCGCCACTGGCCGCTACCGATATAGGCGCACGTCTGGGCCCAGTTCTGGACGCATTCCTGGTGGGCGACGGCTGGTATCCATCCTCGCAACGCACGTCACCTTGGCGCTGGGACGGTGTTCCCTGGCGGGCCCTGAAAGACTGGAGTGAGGCTGTTCGCAAGCATGAAGCTTCGCACCAGCTCAACGTGAGGCGACTGAGGGAAGAGCTTAGGGTGCGCGGTAGAGAGGCCGAGAAGGCGGTGCTCCCTCGGCTCGCAAGTGCCGTCATGGAGTTCCTGCCCAATTTGCGCCTGGATGAGGAGAACCGCCGCCTTGTGCGTGGACCGGGGCGTTCCGGTAACGAACCCGTTGAAGTGACGGCGGATCACCACGCACTCCTCTGCGACCGCGTGCGGATGGCGGATGAGAATCCGGCCGATGCCGTTGAGGCTGTCGCGGCCCGGATTGTGCTTCACCGCCTGATCTGGAAAGCGCGTCGCGAACGGATCGTGCTAGGCCCCCTTCCCAGTCGACCGCGCCTGAGCGCGACTGCCGAACTGTCGCCCTTTCTCCCGGATTTGGGATTGGCAGTGCGGCAGGCCCATGCCCTGCGAGGATGTCTGCTGGAACGGGCGAAGCTCGGCCAAGAGCCCGGTGGAAGGCGTAAGCAAGGTGTAGTTGCGCTTCTGCTGGTGCTGATGTACTCGCCGTACCGGGACCTTGAATCGGCGCGCGCAGCCCTTGGCAGTGCGTCCAAGGGGAAGCGTAACGGCACACCGGGTGATGTCTTCCGCGTCCCGGCATCGATCGATCGCAAGGCAGTGGCCATGGTGTTCGCGGGCCTGCCGGCGCTTGCTCTCGCCCGATGTGGCGCAGCATTCGCCACGGCGCGTCCACCGACAGACCAGCAGGTCAGCGATTGGGTCGCCTCGAAGCTCGGAGTGCCGTTCGATCTGCCGTCTGAAAGTGCGGGCGAGACGCTCAGGCTGCTGGTGAACATCTTTCGGACCGCAGGCCGCCTCGAGCTTTCTGGGCAGGAGCGGCTGGTCACACTCGGGCAAGCCAGGCTGACTGC
This sequence comes from Luteimonas sp. 100069, assembly GCF_003813845.1. NCBI lineage: Bacteria > Pseudomonadati > Pseudomonadota > Gammaproteobacteria > Lysobacterales > Lysobacteraceae > Luteimonas > Luteimonas sp. 100069. The sequence goes on along the minus strand of NZ_RPFN01000001.1, from coordinate 68,156 downwards.
CACTTCCGTGGACAGGTGCCTTGCCCGAGACGATGAGTGGCCGGTGCGAACGCGAAAGGCCGAAGACCGGCCGGCTGCCGGAGAGGACCTCGAGACGTTCGCGCGGACCGTGGACGAGACGCTTACCAAACATCCTGGCCAAGCCACTGCGAAAGGCTACGGACTACTCACTACCGCCCTCAATCCCGAAGGGGTTACGGCGATTGGACACAAGGACTCCAGACACGGCTGGCGAGGGCGGCTGGATACCGAACTCAGCCGCCTGATAGACGAGTTCGGTGCGACGACCAACGTTGGTCTCGTGACAGGGTTCGTGCGGCACAGGCTCCGCTACGGTGGTCAACACAAGAGGGAGCTAGCACACCGAACGCTGCACCGCGAGGTGACCCGATTCGGCGGTGGCCTGCTCAAGGTCCTGGGCGCGCGCTCTCTGCTGTTATCGGACGCCGAGCAGATGCGCGAATTCTATCTAGCAGTTCTGGAGTCGAAGCCGTCCACTGCGCGCGCACAAGCGCTCGACGCTCTCGCGCTGTTCCATCGATATCTGTCAGACGCGCACCAGGTGTCCGAGGTGAGTTTTGCCGAGCTCTCTGCGTTTGCTGGTCCGCGCCCGGACTTCGTCGACCCGGGGCTGCTGACAGGCAACGAAATCCGGCTCGTCCTAAGCACTTTGCAGGAAGACCTGAAAAGGGAACAAACGCGTCCACATGCCGCGCCTGAAGCCATCCGATTAGCGGAGCTGCGGGTATTGCTGTTCCTTATCCTGGAGGCTAGTGGGGTTCGACCATCTTCGGCGCACGGCCTCACGCTCGGCGATCTCCACTTGTACGGGATAGATCGGGATTTCCTTCATATCCACCGCACCGGCGGCTACGGCGAAGCCAAGTCCGAGGCATCGATCGGTTTTGTCCCGCTGCAAGGCCACCAATGGGAGGCCTCCAGGGGATGGGTCAGAGGCTGGCTCGAGCGCCAGAAGTCGTCGCTGGATGGCACGCACTGGTGGAAAACGCCGGTCTTCGCCACGGCGCCCGGGGTCCATCGCCGATTCAACCGCCGCTACCTCACGGGCCGGTTCGATGAACTCCTGAAGTGGGCCAGCGGGGAAGCCAAGGCGCGAACCTACTGGCTCCGCAAGAATCGAGTGATGGCCAGGCACCGCCACGCGTCTTCGCAGTCACAGCCGCGGGCGCGCGATTCCTATGCAGCGTTGCGCAGCTCGGGCCACACGCACATCACAGTACCGATTACGAGTTACATCAGTGATCCGGCGATCGTCATGTCCCACCACGTCAGACAGGGTCGGGCTGCCGCCCGCAAGGCCATCCTAGGCGTGACAGGACTGCCTGATGCCCCGTTGGATTCCGCATGGTTACGCCGCGGGGGCGCGGATGCTCCGAATCGCCTCGCCGTGGTGCTTGATCGAATGGATGTGCAACCTGCCATCGCACCCGGCGAGCGCCTGACGCCACCCCCACCACTGCGTCGACATCAGAAGCTCATGCCTCGGCACATCGACAGCTTCGCTCGAGCCAAGCACAAGCACGAGGACCGAACCGAGGCGATGCTATGTTCGGGTCTTTCCGACATCCAGGCCGATGCTCTGGATCGCTTCGCAGCGGAAATGGCCGTGCGGCGCGGATCGGTTCCTTGGCGTCCTCCGGGTCTCAAGCATCCACGCTCGGTGCTGCGGCCTCCGCGGCAGTTCGAGGGAACTGGCGCTTTGAATGGTGCGTTGGATGCCCCGCCCGATCAGCCACTGTGCATCTTGGCCGAAGTGTGGGTGCGGAACGGCCATCTGCAGAGGCTCCATGGGTCCGACGTGCTCATGGACCTGGCCACGCCCGAAGAGCTTAGCGCTGCGATCGACGTGTTGAAGAAGATGCCGCTCCTTCTCAGGATCGAAGAGAGGGATGGGAGGAGGGTGATATGCGTCAACGATCGCGGAAACAGGCGCAAAAGCCACGCCGCCGCTTTTCGATGGACCATGGCCATCATGTGGCTGTACATGCAGATGCCAAGCGAACGCCCAGACGACTGAGCTATGCGACGCCGGGAAGTGAAGGCTGAAGAATGATCGCGGTCTCTGCGCAGACGCGCCAAGGACTGCCTCGCCCCGGGCGTTGAATAGTGCCCCTCAGCCATGCATCACAGTTCAATACGTCGCGAATCGCAGCCCAAGCCCATTTCGGGTCATTGAGAGGGCAATGCACGATTAGGTCGTCTCGCGTGATCAGCAGGCGATGACCGTTGGCGTCGTCCCGGCGCAGACCAACGATCCTGAATTCTCCCGTTTTCTGATGGAGGTCCTCCGGGCTGGGTTCGGTGAAATCGGCTGCCGTAGGGATCGGAAGCAGATGGTTGCTGCCATCGATGCTGAGGACGGGCGGGTTGTTCGCGTCCGTGAACCCATTTTTGAGTGCGTGAAGAATTGGCAAGAGGTTGTACGAAGTTACGGCCACTGTGTGCGGCTTGGGATCTGACGAATGGGCATTCCTTTGAATCTCGTCATGGGTTCGGCGCAAATCCTCGAGGATTTGCTCGGGCGAGATTTGCGCCAAGTCGTCGGATGCTCGAAGTATGTCGAGTACCAACATGCCGCCTCGGACGTAGGGGAGCGAAACCAGCGGTCCGTAGGCACCAATTATCGACTGGATGCACTTGAGCTTTTGGGGAAAATTCTTGCGATCTTCCTTCGTGAGCACAAGCGGTTGGCCGGGAAGTGGCTCTTGGGCGAAGCGAACGCAGAATGAATTGTGGTGCGGTTGGGCGAGCTCGGGCATTGGGGTCTCCTTTGCGACAAGCTTGATCGCGCGCAGGAGCGCGCGGTGGCCCCAACCGGGCCCCATTTGTGGGGGGGTTGGCGGCTGGAGCAGATCATCAATCGCGAGGCAAGCCACGATCCAGGCAACCTCGCGGCGCTCTACGAGATCTTCGACGATCGGCAGCACCCCTAGGACCGCATCGCCGCGTAGCCCAGAGTGGACGCTCAGGCGTTGCGCGACTTGCGGTTCGTCAGGTGGCTTGGCATGTGGCCCACGATCACCTGCAGCAGTTCCTCCGAATAGTGGAAGTAGACGCGCAGGATGAGCTTCGGATCGAAGCCGGCGCCGCGCTTGAGGTGCATGTCCAGGCGGATCTCCTGGCCCTTGTAGAGCTTGCGGTACCCCGCCTTGAACAGCCGGCTGTCCACCGCCGTTCCCACCGGTCCGCACTCGACCCCAAGGTCCAGCAGGGACCGGTCGGACGCCGTCTTGAAGTCCTCCTCGCCCTCAGCCCGAGTGCGCATGTTGACGCACTCATTGGCCAGCAGAAGAAGGGAGCGGTAGGCAAGCGGGATGTCTTCGAAGGTCGACTCGCGTGCCGCCTTGACGGCACTGGGCAGGAGCACAAGTCGGCCCGAACAGCGGCGATCGACCCAGTCTTCGAGGTCATCCCAGGTCTCGGGAATGTCCTCGGAGGTGCATGACGCATCCTCCGACTCGACAGTGCGCACGGGTTCGCCGCGCCACACGTGGGCCGCCTCGCGCTTCAGGCTCCGGACTTTTCGCAAGACTCCTCGTCGCCCGGGATCATGCCGTTGTCGCGCAGGATGCACTGAAGCTTCGACCAGATGTGCTCGTAGTCGCCCCCTCATCTGCCGCTTCCAAGGACTTATTGGCGATGCCGGCGAACTCTTCCATCAGGTGCGGGTGGTCGGGTTATTCGCAGGCAGCGCATAGGGCCCCATCCTTCGTCAAATTATGCTTAATTATGGATCGACCCATAATTGTCGATAATGCACATTCCTGAGGCCCTTCCCTACTTCTCCCGCGCGCCGCTCGAAGCCGAGTGTCTCGGCCATATCGGGCTGGGCAAGGGTGTCTCGATGCTCGCCCCACGCCGGGCGGGCAAGACGTCCTTTGTCGAGAACGAACTGATCCCGGCGGCCGAGAACCACGGTTACGACATCATCTACGTCGATGTGGGGAAGCGGGAAAAGTCCCCCGAGCTCGCCATCGTGGAGACCCTGGAGGCGTTCAATGGCAAGTCGGCCTTCAAGGTGACCAGCGCCAAGATCGAGGGGTCGCGCGGGGCCGGGCTCGGGCTGGCGCGGAGGTCACTGGGCAGCGCGCCGGCGGCCACCATCGACCTGGTCGCCCGCCTGTCCCGTGCCTTTGATCGGATCCGCCCCACCGCCAACGTACTGTTCGTCATCGACGAGTTCCAAGCCTTGGCCAACTGCACCGAGCCCGGCTTCGTTGCCGCCCTGCGCACCCATATCCAGCGGCTTCAGCGGCTCAAGTTCTTCTTTACGGGCTCCTCCCGACGCGAGCTGTCGAACATGCTCTCCACGCAGGGCGCACCGTTCCTCGGCATGACCATGCCCGTCCCACTGCCCGAGCTGGACAGGTCGTTTGTGGAGGACAGGTGCACCCTCTTCCACGAGCGCACCGGCCGCACGATCGACATCGACGCCATGGAGGCCGTCTTCAAGCGGCTCGTGCTCGTGCCCGAATACCTCAATCAGGCGCTTGGGCTGATGATGGTCCGGGGGATCTACGACCCGGCTGCGGGCTATGCGGCATGGAAGGACGCCATACTCGAGCAGGGTGAGGGAAGCAAGCTCTGGAGCACGCTGTCCGAACTGGACCAGAAGATCATTCTCCTGCTCAACCATGCCCCGGCCACGCCCATGTTCGCCAAGTCGACGCTGGATTGGCTCGGCAACTGCCTGCCAGGCGAGAACATCACGACCACGCGGATTCAGACCGCCCTGCAGCGGCTGGTGCGCAACGGTGTCCTCGAACAGGCCCAGGCCAGAGGTGGGTACGAAGTGAGCCACGATGAACTGCAGGTGTTCGTGAGCCATCTGAAAAAGCCCAAGCTCCCTGCACTCCCGGCGCGGCGGCGGTAACAACTTCATGGTGGACGATGCGCCGCACAGATGACCGGGCAGGTCACGGTGCGCCCGCCGCAGTCCCAGATCATTTCGGTATGGCACCAGCTGCCCCGGGCGTACCGAAATCGTCTCGATGCGGCCTACTGAAATCGTCAAGGGACGCATCCACGGGCCGCGACATTGCCCAATAGGGGCGACTGGAACACTGCTTGAGCGCTTGCGGCATTCGGAGCCATAAACGGCCGTCAGAGGCTTTTGACCGCTGTTATGAGCGTTTTCGCATCACCCATGGCGCACGCCAGGTGACGCCAGCCCGCTCCCATGGGGATCCCGGTGCGGGGTCTGGCAGCAAGGTCTTGACGATTTCGGTACCGAAATCGTCAAGGAACGCATCCCGGGCCGCCACATCTCCCGCCAAACTAGGGACTGGCCCGCTGAGACCTCGCCGCCCCCTGTGACTGCTCTCAGCTACGCGGGTCTGCGGCTTTCAGCCTCGCGATAAGTGCAGTCGGCATCGTGCCGTCCTGACGCCTACGCGTGATGGGTGCCAGCGCTCATGTGTCGCCTAAGCAGGGCGCGCAGCTCTGCCGTGTCGAGTGTGTCGATGTCATCGGATGTCAGACCGTCGGCCGGGGCCTGAGCGGTCTTGCGAGCACGCAGTCCGCCAATCCGTCCTGAAGGGCGAGGTTTCGGAAGACTGATTAAATTTTCAATCCGCTGGCGCCGAGGAAATTGAATGGGCACCGAAGACTGCAAAGACTGTGCTTACACTGTGCGCATAGGTGGAGGCGCCCTTTCATGGCAGCAGCAAGGCACGAGACGACCGAGGTTTTCCGAGCCGGGCACGACACATCTGTCTCCGCGGATCTTCGCTCAGGTGATGGAACTCGATCTGCCCGAGTTGGCCGAAGCATTGGGCGTGCATCTCAACACGATGCGATTACACCCTTACGGATCAAGGACGCAGGAACGCTTGCGCGAATACAACCGTGTGTTTCAGTCGCTGACCCATGACAAGGCTGAAATCGTCGACGTGGTCTTCCACATGAAGAACACCCCAATCCGGGTGCTCGGCGGGCGGTCGCTTTTTGAGGCAATCCGCGATGGCGACACTTGGAAGGCGTTGCGCTACCTGCAAACGATATCAGGTGGTCAGAACGGATGAGGCTTAGCGGCCCCGCTGGCGGCCAACACCCCCATCTTGATGCGCGCCAAGGGGACAACCTCAGGGCCGACCCGATAGGCGCTCATCGAGAAACTGGTCCACGATCGCTCAGAGAGCTGGCTGGGCAGGTCATGAGCCGAGATGGCTTGGTTTCCAGCGCCATGGTGTGAAGGCAGTTGACCCGCGCCCCCCCGGATGCCAGTTGCTTGCACCGCTCAACCATGGTCTGCTCTAGCGACGCCCGGTAGCAGGGCAACCAGTAGTTCGCAGTCGAGGGCGTCGGCTGCGCGATTCAAGATGTCCAGCGTGACCTTGCATCCGCCTCGCCGTGCTCGAGCTAGGACAACCTAGAGGTGTTCTGGGGTGGCCAGTTCGGGACATCGCCAGGCTCATGCTCGCTGAGCGCTTCTACGAAAATGTCGAAGGGGAAGGAAGAACTCCGTTCCGGAGGTGCCGGCTGCCATCGCCGCCCAACGCCCGCGCTCAAAACGGCTTCCTGCCTTTCCTTGGCTTCCGCGGGTCCGGCAGGATCTCGACCTTGGGCAGAGATGCGCGCTGCGCAGCTTCGATCTCCGCTGCCTTGATTCGATTGTCGACCTCGCGCATTGCCTCGGCGCCCCATTTCCGCATCCACGCCTCGACGTAACGACGCCCGCCGGTTGCCGTCGCCATGCGTCGCTTGTGGGTATAGCCCTCGCTGTAACAGCGGGTCACCACCTCGACCGTGCCGTCTGGCTCCCTGTAGATCCGGGCGATCGGCAGCCCGCGATACCGCAGCTCATCCGCGTTCGACTCGATATGCCACACGGCCGGCGGGCGGTTCATGGGCGAGATGCTACGCCTCGCAGTCTCGTTGACTGAGACGCGGCGCAGACAGGATTACGCTCCCACCCTGCCCCGATCGGCCCCTCTCCGTGTGCTACTCCGCCCAGGTCTACGCCGAGCTCAAGCGCTTCAAGCGGCTCTATCCCGATGTGGAGATGGACGAGGAAACCTACGTCAAGACGTTCTGGTGGGATCGCGGTCGCAACCCGATGGCGAAGGCGCCGCGCGCCTTGATCCGGGAGCTTGAGCAGATCGGGCCGCCCGCCCTGCAGGCCAATTTACGGGAGGCGGACGCGGAAGCCCTCGCCCAGCTCGAGCAGGAAGTGTTCGCCCAGCGTAGGCGCGTGGCCGATGCCGAGCGAAAGCTGGCGACCAAGGTCACGAAGAAAGCCCAGGACGACGTGCGCATCGGCACCAACAAGGTCGAGCAGGCGATGGACCGAATGGCGATGATCAAACGGACCACCGCGGAGCCAGCCGACAGCCGCATCTTCCCGGGCATCTACTGCCCCGTGATGGTGAGCGAGGGCGGTCGCCGTGTACTGAGGCCCATGCGCTACCAGTGCCGACCTGCCGGCAAGCCTGCGTTCTACGACCGGAAGTTCCCGGGAACGTACAACGCGCGACGCGACAACCTCGAAGGGTTCTGGGGCGGCCTGTTTGGCTTCACCCACGGGATCATGATCGCCGATCGCTTTTATGAGAACGTCGAAGGCTCGGACGGCCGCAACCGACGCCTTGAGTTCGTGCCGCGCACCGGCGAGCCCATGCTGATCGCCTGCCTGTGGTCGCACTGGACTGACCCTCAAGGCCTGGAGCCGGACCTGCTGTCCTTCGCCGCGATCACCGACGACCCAGAGCCCGAGGTCGCGGCCGCCGGCCACGACCGCACGATCATCAACATCAAGCCCGAGCACGTCGACGCCTGGCTCAACCCGGACCCCAGCAACCTCTCAGCTCTGTACGCGATCTTCGACGACAAGCGGCACCCGTTCTACGAGTACCGGGAGGCCGCATGAGCGACGTTCTGAGCGCCGAATTCATCCGCGCCGCGTCAGACCTCAGCCGCTGGGTGAGCAGCTACGAGCCCAGCGGACGCACTTTCCGGCAGTTCTGGGCGGACTACGCCGTCGCCGCTGGCGAGTTCGAGGCGCTGAGCCGCGCACCGGGGTTGCCAGTCGAGCTGGTGGAAGCTGCGCATACGGTCTACGACATGCCGGTGCACCGCGGCTTTGAGCCGTCGGCATACTCGCCCGCACGCGGCCTCGATGAGCTGATCCACGGCGGGACCGGTGACAGCTGACGGTCTGGTACCGCAGCCTGTTCTATGAATACAGGTGGGCGGCTAGAGAGGCTTTTCGTTCTGCTACTTTGGTGGCCGACGTTTCTCGAACGCCACCGAGGAAATCAGATGCCGACGCGTAGCCTTGCGCTGCTGTTGGATCGCTGGGAGCGCGAGCTCCACATGGTGATGGAGACCGGGCCAACTTACGGCGAGTTCTGGAGCTACTGGACGGAGCGCGAGGCGGCGGCGGAGCGCGCGGTCACACCCGATAACGAGGCCAAGTTCGAGAGCGGGCTGGAGCGGCTGTTCGCGATCGCCGAGCGACACGGGTATCTCCGCACCCCTCGGCCGGTGGCGGCGGAAGATCCCCCGCGCGACGACTCGCCCGCGGCCTGCATCTCTGGCGACCTAGCTATCGCGAGCAGCGTGTGGCGGTCGCCCGAGACTCGGCCTTAGACAGGAGAGCATCGAATTCGGAGACTTCGCGGGCCGAAAGATGCCGCAGCGGGCAAAGCCAATCTGCCTCCGGCTCAGCCCCCCACGTGTCGTAGTCACCGACGCGGCCATCCGGCGCCACTGCGCGGTCGATGTAATCCACGGCTCCATCGCGATTGGATATCGACAGCTTCCAGGCGCCGAACTCGAACAGCACCAGATATCCGCCCAGCCTTCTCCAAGGCCCGTAACTGCCGATCATCCGCACTGGGATCTGGCCAGAAATCGCCTGGCGAATCACTGAGGCCACTTCCGCGGAACTAATGTCGGCCATCGCTGAACCGTGCTCCGTCTGAGCCTCAACAGCCACGTGCGCTGGCCGTAGCCGGCGACAGTCGCGTGGGGTGCGAGGGACGCGCGCACGTGCTGTGTATCCAACATCAGGCATCGCCGGCGCCCGTCACATCGGTGGCCGCCGGAACAGCATGTCAGTATCTCCCTACAACAGCTTGCATTGGCCGTCGTCCCACGACTTGATGATCAACTCTCCGGCTGGCGTGCCGCGGCTGTCGGCCGCGCCGATCGTGTGCGGCGGCACCATTTCCAAGCCACCGAAAACCTCGCGTGTCGCTGGGTGATCGTTGATCGAAACCACCGCCGTGCCTTGAGTGATGCGCAGCAGCTGCGCCATCCTCTCAGCTCCTGCCTGGCGTGCGGCTGGACCTACCGAAATCGTCAAGACGTCCCGCAGCCGAGCGGCTGACCTACCGAAAACGTCAAAACCTCCTGCCCAGGAGCGGCTGGACCTACCGAAATCGTCAAGACGTCCCGCAGCCGAGCGGCTGACCTACCGAAAACGTCAAAACCTCCTGCCCAGGAGCGGCTGACCTACCGAAAAGGTCAAAACCCCCTGCCCAGAGCGGCTGGACCTACCGAAAAGGTCAAGACCTCCTGCCCAGGCGGCGGCTGGACCTACCGAAAACGTCAAAACGTCCTGCCCCCCAGGCGCCCGGCTGACCTACCGAAAAGGTCAAGACCTCCAGCCCTGGTGGGCGGCTGGACCTACCGAAATCGTCAGGACCTGACCCTGCCGAAATCGTCTCGACCTACCCCCCTACCGAAATCGTCATGACCTGACCCTACCGAAATCGTCTAGATCTAGGGGGGGGGGTACTCACTGATGATCGGCCTCGTTGGATCCACAGCCTTCATGATGGGGAGCCTATGTAGGGCGCTCGATCGCTTCAGGGGCCCGTTCCAGGGTTCATTTTTATGAGTACCGGTTAGCGTGTCAGAACGGCAAGGAAATCGCGTATAGGGCTCTACAAAGCGGTTTTTGGCGCCTCCGGTTGGCCAGAGGGCACCGTTCGGGTAAGCCATGACGATTTCGGTAGGGGGTCTGGCGCGTGCGAGTAGAAGACGATTTCGGTAGGGGGTCTGCGCGTGCGAGTAGAAGACGATTTCGGTAGGCCCCTGAGGGGTGATGACGATTTCGGTAGGAGGTCGAGACGATTTTCGGTAGTGGGTCCAGGCAGAAAACCCCGTAACGGCGCGGTCTTAGGGCAGTTTCGGTGGATGCCGAACCGCTTTTAACCGCTTTTGAACACCTCTCTAACCACTCTTGGACCGCTTCGCGTCCAACGGCAGATGTAGAACAGCAGGGAAGCAAGAGCTCGGCAGCCACCCCATGTCGCAATGGGGGCAGTTGGAGTTCCCATCCTGGTGAAGCTCGGGCAACAATCACCGGCCGGATTGAAGAATTGGTCGAGTACATCCCTCAGACACAGGACCAGTAGCTCGACGCAGGCAGGGGCTCTAGCGTCCTAGATATCGCCCAGTGAGACGGCCGCGGCCTATCGTCGAGCAAACAGGTAGGCACAAGTCCTGCATGAGTTGATGCCGTGGTCGCAGGACCGGAAGTCGAGGGCGTTGTAGTGCACTGAGTTCGTGTATCGCAACGATCGGACGCCGTGCCGGACAGGCAACTTCTGGGAAGTCGTGAGGCCACGCTGCATGGGAAGCAGCACAATAAAGCGCGCGGGGGGCGCGAACATGGACAAGAAACTAGGCCGGGAGCCCGTTGATGGCAGGCCTCTATATCAATATCGCGTTGGTTTGCAGTCCCTTGATGGGCTGGAGGTGCTGATCAACCATCCGCTAGCCCGGGACTCCCAGAAGATTCACGCGCTCGCTCCTGTGGCGGCCGCTAGATTTGCTTCGAACTATGACGGCGGCGTGCCCTCATGGGCGCACTGCGGCACGGAGGTTGAGCGCCTCTACAGGGCCAATCAGGCCCGGTTTCGTTATCTCATGGAATCAAGCTTTCAGCGATATGGCGTGCCGATCGTAAAGCGGCCCGGAGCTGACCTTCTTTTCGAAACCGTCGTATGTCAGGCGGGCCTGCCAAGCGGAATGCTCAAGCGAGGCGGACTGCTGCGTGAACTACTCTTGGAACTCATGGCGGCTGCCGCGCAGGGGCACAATGACCTCTTGAGGCACTCAGGTAGCTTGATTCTTGAGCAGGCGCGGAAAGGAAATCTGAGAAAAGCCTATCAGGAGGCGGGACACCTGCCGAAGCTGTGTGCAGACCTGGTTTTAGCGGTCATCCGGCTAACCGAGAAGGCCGGTTGGGACGGCGGTCCCCTCGATGCTTTGTGGGCACCCGACTGGGACAGGGATCTGCCATTCCTTGTTGACCAAGATGCAGCGCGTGACATCGTCAGTCAGTTGCTCGACGTCGCAGTTACCGCCGCTGCTGGCTCAGGGCTCGAGGTGGAGCGCATACTTTCCCGAGCCAACGGTGATTGGCGGTTTCTTACTCGCGTCTTGGTTCCGGCCGAGGGTGTCGAGCTGCCGCGAGAGCAACCGGACGTGGTGTCCGTGCATTACACAGTCACTGGTGAGTCCGCCGGCGAGGCATGTCGGCTGCGCAGACAGGAAGGCGTTCGCTACACGCTCCCCAGGCCCGTGCAGGATCTCAACGGCGTACCGGCAGATCGTGCCGTATCGCTCGCCTTGCGTGAGGACGAAGGCTTCCTGCCTCTGGACTGCCGCGGCGGTGAACCATTGGAGACAGCCGGCGCTTGGGTTTTCGACGCACGCGGAGGCGACTATGTCTACAGGACTCCGGCGCCGACCCGCCTCTGCTCCCAGGAACTCTTCGTCGCCGCGCCGGCACAGACGGAAGTCGCCGGCGACGCCATACAGTTACCAGGGGTGATGTTGGGGACGAGGGCCCTATGGAAGGTGACCGGAAGAGCCCTTTTCACCGGTCCAGACGGAGAGCCCGCGTTGGTGGAAGCTGGCTACGCCGGGCCGCAAGTCTATCTCCACTTCAAAGGCAAGCCGGCCGCCTTCCAGGTAAAAGGTTTCACGACCGTGTTCATCGGAAATCCCGAGCCGCGCCGCCAAGGGGGACTGGGTGGCCGAATTGAATGGCGCAGAGCAGGTTCGACCGACTGGCAGAGTTCGACTACGCGAAGCGTCACAGGACAGCTTTCTTTCAGGCTCGTGGACTTTGAAGGTGAGGCGCTCGCAGAACGGCGTAGGGTGCTCGTCCTGCCGGATTCGTTCCGACCGGAAGTCGGGCCCAAGACGGTTTCCTTCACCTTGCCGCCGGGCTACTCAGCGCCCGGGGCCACGGCCGGATCAGACGGCCGCTACGTCTTCGAGTTTGGTTCGTCGTCTCGTCTGGACGTGACGCTGGCGTCATCGCACGGCGAGCTGACCATAACGTTTGATCGTCCGAACTCGACATCGTTTGTTGACGTGGCGACAGGTGAGTCCACAGTGGAAGGGCGGAGGAGAATAGACGCCAGATCGACGGCCCGAATTCGAGCCGTTTCTACCCAACACGAACATGTCTACGTGCGCCGGACACAAGACCGCTGGAGTGCCGTCCATCCCATCCCGTTGCGGAACGGTGCACTCTCTCTTGGCGCGGTAGCTGAGTTTCTGGCGGCGCTCGCGTACCACCCCGGAGGTCGGACTTATGCACTCACAGTGCAGTTCGAGAATGGCCCAGCTGTCGACATAGACGCTCATCGTATCCGCCGGGGGGACGCGACCCTCGAGATCACGGATGCCCATCCGGATACCCGCATCGAGTTGCGCTCATTGACGCATTTTGAAGACACTCGATCGGGGGTTGTCGAGGTGGATCGCGTGGATGCGACCACCTGGCGTCTCCCGGACCTTGGTCAGGAGGCCCCGTTCTACCTTGCGATCGACACAACCCACCGTGCAGCGCCCTGTCTGGTTCCGACTCGAGCCCTACCTCGAGGGGGAGATAGGACATTTCTCGAAACGATCGCAATCCCCGAGGTGGGCGAACGTGAGCAGGCACTGGTCCGGTTGTACGAGCGGATAACCGAGGACCCGAATGACGCGAGCGACTCTGCGCAACTGGATGTGTGCTTGGGGTGGTTGGGGGAGTTTCAATTCGAGTTGTGTTTCCTGGATCCCTTCCTGGTTCTGGCTGCGAGGCCGCGCCTGGCTTTGAGGATGCTTTGTCTGGCAAGGGTTCGGGATAGCCCGCAAGCAGAACAGGGACTCACGTGGGCATTGGACGCGATTCCATTTTTCTGGCACGGCGTGACAGGAGCCGTGGTATCCGACGCCATGGACTGGGCGTCGCGAACGTGCGGCGCCCAAACGATAAGCACCTTGGTAGTGCTTCTGACGACGCTCGAGTCCTCGGTGATTCCTCGCATGGTGATGCAGGCAAATGCGGGACTGCACTCGCATGCCGAGCGCTGGCACTCCGCAGTACTCGACTGGGGTGGGCGTGCGGAGGATGACGTCGTAGTTCGGTCTCACTCATTGGGCGACAAGGCGGTAGCGCTGTGGCAGAAGAGCGGTGATCCGCGGATCCAGGCAGCCCTATGCCAGAACCCGAGGTCGGTCCCCACCAGCGTGGACATCTGCAGGACCCGGCTTTGTGCGCCCTTCGAGCTCGCCACAGCAACGGTACTTGGAATCGAGGTCGAGAAGGATCTGATTGATGACTTCGCTTATGCGAGGTACGTCATCGACAAGCAGCGATTCGACGAAGCATACGCAGCAGCGGTGGTTTTTCTGGAGAAGAATTGATGGACACGTTCGACAACCTGCGGCTGGATCCGCTTCTGCAGCGCATTCCCAGGCGTCTGTCCGACGCCATGCTTGGGATGCTTCGGCCGGCTGATGCCGGCCTACGCGCTTGGCTCGAGACTCGTCTTAGTGCGTATCCGGGCAGTCCAGAATCGGTACTTGGCGATCCCCTGATCGAGTGCATGTATCGCTGGAGAAGCGGAGACGAGGCTGTAGAAGACCTTGAGAAGTCGGGCGTACTGCACCCTTCCTTCGTCGCCGCTCTCGAGAACGCGTCAGGGGACTACGAGTTTCCCAGGAGCCGGAAGCTTTTCAGTCATCAGCGCGAAGCGCTGAAGGCCACCCAGTCGGGGAAGTCCGTGCTGGTATCAGCAGGCACCGGCGCAGGCAAGACTGAGTCATTCCTGTTCCCTATCCTCAACCAGCTGTGCGAACAATCGGGTAGCGCGCGTGCGCCACTGGAGGGCGTGCAGGCACTTTTCATCTATCCGCTCAACGCACTGATCCGTAGCCAGAAGGAGCGCTTGGTCGCCTGGCTGGAAGCCCATGAAGGGCGCCAGAGATTCGCGCTATACAACGGCGATATGGCGGAATCTTTGCCCGCCACGAGCAAAGATGTCCTGCCTGGCTGTGAGGTCCCGGATCGTAAAGGTCTTCGCGACAGTCCGCCTCCGTTGCTGATCACCAACACGACGATGCTCGAGTTGATGCTGGTAAGGCCGCAAGATCGGCCCATCCTCCAGAAGTCTGCAGGCAAGCTCCGCTGGGTCGTCATCGACGAGGCACACTCGTACACGGGCAGTCAGGCTGCCGAACTGACTCTTCTATTGCGGCGCACGCTCCAAGCCTTCGACGTGAAGCCGGAGGACGTTCGCTTCGTCGCGACCTCGGCGACCATTGGCGACCAGAGTCAGGAATCAACGGATGCGCTGCGTCGCTTCTTGGCTGACGTCGCCGGCTGCCCAGAACAGCAGGTGGAAGTGATCAGGGGCTATCGCGAGACGCCCTCACTGACTCCAATCGCTGGGACTGCCCCAACTCTCGACCAGCTGGAGGCACTCTGTCGAACTGCAGGCAGCAACGCTGCCGAGCTCGTGACCGAGCTGAGAAAGTCGCCGATCGCGATGTCGATTCGCAGTCACCTGCTTGAAGCATCCGCAGCCACCCTGGGCGCGATTCGAGACAGGGCCGGATTCACGACCATGCAGGAAGCGGCGCGATGGATCGATGTGATCTCCTCTGGCAAGTTTGAGGGTGAGGGGGGAGCCGATGGCAGGTTCCTGCCGATCCGAATACATCTCTTTCAGCGCACGATCGATCACGTCTGGGCGTGCGTGAATGCCAGTTGCCAGGGCCGACCACATGTCGAGCCGGAGGCTTGGCGGTTCGGTGCGATGTTCACCGACTTGCACAAACAATGTTCCCATTGCCACTCACTAGTGCTGGAGGTGACGCTGTGCAACGACTGCGGAGCAGCTGCGCTGCAGGGCGTGCTCTCGTCGAACCGCCAGCAAATTCGTGCGACCCGTGATGACGAGGACGAGTTCTTCTTCGACGTGGAGGCCAGTCAGGACGACGTCGACAAGGCAGCCAGCGCAGGAAGGGTCCTGATCACAAGTGTGGAAGACAACGCGGCTTTAGTTGAGGTTGGGGATGCCCGCTTCAACCCAGCTGACGGAGAGATCGCCTCCCTGGATTGTGAGGTCGGTTTCTCCGGCATCGTGTGGAACCCCTACGACCCGCAGACCATGCGGGAGGCTCACGCCGAAGAGGCGAAGCGTCCGTGCCGCTGCCCGCGCTGCGGTGCATCGAACGGGGATCTGGACAAATCCCGGCGCCCGATCCGCCTGACGGCGCCGTTCTCGCTGAGCAATGTCGTACCTGAACTACTGGCGGCGGCCCCGCCAGACCCCAAGGCCGATGGTGATGCCGTTTTGATGGAGGGCCGCCGGCTTCTGACGTTCACCGACAGCCGTCAAGGCACCGCGCGCGGCGCTGCGCGCCTCTATGACTCTGCCTTGCGGGACTACATTCGCTTCGCCGTTCCGGCGCTCCTCCCGCAGCCGCTAACCGATGAACAGCGCAAAACGCTCGAGAAGAAAGTCCGTAGGCTGGAAGCCGATCTGACCCAAGCCGAGAGCGCGTTCGAGCGGAGCGACATCGAGCAGGACTTGGAGGCCGCGAGGAAACCATTGGCCGGTACGGCTCCAATGCGCTGGCCCGACGTTCGGGACAAGCTCGCTGACCGCCGCATTGTGAGCCAGGCCATCACTCCGTATTTCGCCGAGCTGATGGGTCACGCGGAGCCAGGAAAGGTGTCCCACCTTCTGCTGCTTCGGGAGCTTTATCGCAGGCCCAAGCGCACCAATTCCCTGGAAACACTCGGACTTGTGTCGATACGTTATCCCGGTGTGGAGCGTACCAGCGAGGGCCAGCTGCCTCGTGCGTGGGTGGAGATCGGCGGCAGTCTGCAGGAATGGAAGAACTTCCTCAAAATCTTCCTCGACTTTGTGATCCGGGAGAATGCATGCGTCGAACTGACCGATGACCAGAAGAACTGGATCGGTACGCGCTTCAGCCGGAAGTACCTCGTATCCGAGATCCCGGCCGGTCAGTTGCGCGCACAGAAATTCGTATGGCCAAAGCTGGATGCAGCCACTGGAAGCGGTGGCCGCGCCCGGCTGCCGCGTTTGGTGCGGTTGGCATTCCCGGGTGCACGCGACATGCAGGCCAGCGAGATTCTCGACAGTGCTCGTGCCGCTCTGTTGGCGAGTGGTCACCTCACCAAGGGCGAAGATATCGGCCATTATCTCAGCTGGGAAACGGTGCAGTTGTCGCGTCCCGAGCAACTTTGGCTCTGCCCTGTTACGCGCCGCCTGCTCGATACCACCCTCCGGGGCATCTCACCCTATCAACAGGGTGATGCTGCTCCGGTGCCGTGTCAGCCCGTCGAAATGCCGTCACCTCCTCATCCCCAATGGGAGCGTGAAGGGTTAGCGGTTCCTGGGTCGGAGCGGCGAGCCTGGCTCGACCGCAATAAACAGGGCCACCCGCTTGTGACCTTGGGCCTGTGGCCGGAAGCGTTGGATCGGGCATTGGTTGGCGCCCCGTTCTACGCGGCTCGCGAACACTCGGCCCAGATCGACCAAGTCCGACTCGATGAGCTGAACGCGGACTTCCAGGCGGGGCGGCTCAACGTGCTGAGTTGCTCCACAACCATGGAGATGGGTGTCGACATCGGTAGTCTTGCCGTGGTTGCAATGACGAACCCGCCGCCCACCGTCGCGAACTACCTGCAGCGTGCAGGTCGCGCCGGACGTCGCGGAGAGACTCGCGCGCTCGCGTACACCGTGTGCCGCGAGGAGCCGAGGGCGCTTGCGATATTCAATAAGCCCGCCGCTTTCCTGGCATCAGTGATCAAGCCACCTGTCGTGCAGCTGGGGAGTCCCGTCATCGTTCAGCGGCATTTGAATGCCTGGTTGCTGCGCGATTTTATCGCTGATGCAGGCTCAGGTCAGGAGGCGCTGCGAATGAAGGCGGGCGGCTTCTTCGGCATCGCTGCGCCCACACCCCAAGGCCAGCTCGGGGAAGACCACCGTGACGCCTCCGCCTATCAGCGCCTGATGGCGCACTTGCACGATCAACGGAATTACTCAGAAGACAAGGTCGCCTCGCTCAGCGCCATTCTCCATCGATCCTGCCTTGCCGACGTCGCGCTGCAGGTACTGCTTGATTCGGCACGGCAGAGTCTCGAGGCAGCGGCGCTGCACTGGTATCTGGAGTGGGACGCCACCAAGCATCAGTGGGATGAAGTGCCCGCTACCGATGGCCCCGCCAGGCGCGCGCTCTCCTACCGGCTGAGTCGCATGTGTGATGAGTACCTGCTGCAGCTCCTCACCATCCGTGGTGTGCTACCCGCGCGAGGATTCCCGGTTGATGTTCGCGATCTGATCATCGTCCAGGCCGACAAAAGAGTCGGTGACAAGTCCGATCGCAAGGCAATGCGCAACCGGACATTGAGTCGCGAGCTTCCGGTCGCACTTCGGGAGTACCAGCCCGGCGCCAACGTTGTCGTCGGCGGCGCTGTGTACACCGTCGGTGGCCTGACGATGAACTGGAAGCGCCCCGCAAGTTCCGAAGCTGCCGGTGAGGTGCAGAACCTCCGTTGGAGACTCGTGTGCCAGGAGTGCAGTGAGGTGACCGACAGTCCCGTGCGCCCGAGTGAATGCTCCGGGTGTGGGCATGCTGTGTCTGATGACTGCCGTAATCGGTTCGAGTACCTCGTACCTGCCGGCTTCCTTGTGCCTTTGGGTGCGAAGCCGAACGACGACATCTCCAGGCCCACCTATGTGCCGGGAGAAATACCTCTCTTCGGCGTGCGCAACCAGGATGGCAGCCATGTCGCACGACGCGTTCTGCGAAACCAGATGGGCTGGTTTCGCGTGGGGCATGGTGCAGACATCTACCATCACACGCGCGGGTCTGAACGCAGTGGCTTCACTGTGTGCCTTGCCTGCGGATGGTCGGCGCCGGGATACGTGGCGCCCGACAGGCATGGCAAACAGCAACACCGGCAGCCATTCACCAATCGCCCCTGTGAGGCTGCGTTGGATAGCGCCTGGGTGGTGAAGCATCTGGGCGCCCTGGGCGCCACGACCAGAACGGACGTGCTCGAGTACGTGCTTGAACCCGGCATGGACGGTACGCCGCTGTCCGATCAGGTCGTTGCATCGACGCTGGCCGTCCTGCTTCGTAATGTGGCAGCGCGTCAGCTGGAGATCGAGAATCGGGAAATTGGCTTTGCCGTACAGAAGGTTCGCCTGCGTGGCGAGAAGGGCTTGGCAATCCTGATTTACGACGCCGCGTCGGGTGGTGCAGGTTACGTATCGGGCCTCGGCACCGCAGCCGAGGAGCTTCTGGTGGCCGCCATCGGCGAAGCGGCGGTTTGCCCAGCCAACTGTGACTCGGCATGTCCGGAGTGCCTGCTTGGACATGACACCCGCGATATCGCTGACGAACTTGATCGCCATGCTGTCACAGGCCTATTGGGCGGGCAGTTCCAGGGAGCCCTGCTTGTCCCCGCTGCGGCAAAGGCGAGTGTTGGCGCTGATGCGGGCTGGGAGGCCCGTAGCCTGCTGGATGCCATTGCAGCCACGTTGTCGACTGCTGCTGGCGCAAGCGTCACGGTATTCGATTCGGGTGAGCAGCAGGCCACGCAGGGCTCGGTCGCGATGTCGATACTTCGACGCGCCCAGGATCGCTTCCCGGACACGTCTCGCAGGCTGGTGGTGTCAAGCGAGAAGTTCTCAGCGGAGCCTACGTTCCGCCGCCGTTGCGCAATTCTTCGCGAGGCCGGCATTGTCTCTTCGATCGGGCTCTGGAGTGGCGGCGAAGCTGCGTTCGTCCCCTGCGCCGTCATTGAGAAGCCGGGCCATTTGCATGCGTGGGCGCGGGAGGCGGAAACCGGCATCCATGTGCGCGGCGGCCGTCCTGATTTCCCAGCGATCGAATGGCCGAAGGATGCCGACCTCGCCCGTGAGCTGCATGCAGGTGGCAACGCCTCCGTGGCCGAGATCACCCCACATGACCCGTTGGAACCACGTCGGTTCTTCGATGAGCTCTTCCTGCCGACGCTTGTGCGGCTGGATCCGGGGCTTCCCGACAAGCTTGAAGAGAGCGTCGTGCGCATCGAATACGCCGATCGCTATATCCGCCGCCGTGCGTGTGCGGGCGTGTTCGCGGCGCTTGTCAACGGACTTGTAGGTCATACCCGCGGCTCTGACCGCGAGGTAAAAGTGGTCAGCCTTTCCGTCATGGAGCGGAAGCCGGGTGAGCCCCCTGGACATCAGGATTGGCAAAGCGATCTCGAACGCGAGCGCGATCTGCGCGCTAAGCTGTCCGGCTTCAAAGTGGCGACGGTCGAGGTGTCCAGGGCCAACGCACCGCACCAGCGGACCCTGAGTGTCCACTTCGATGACGGAAGCGTGCTCAGGATCATGCTGGATCCGGGCGTCGACTATTGGGAGGCAACGCGGGGACTGGCGATCGCGCCCACCGCGCGGAACATCCGCGTCGGTGAACGGCAGATCGTGATCGCGCGGCTGGAGCCAGCACTTGTCCCGGAGCTGGCCTGAACTGATGGGGCGGCGGCTGAAGGGCCCTGCCCCCCCTGACAACGAAGGGCGCCACGGCTCATGGCGCCCTCTTACAAATGAAACCAGCCTTCGCCAGATGGCGAGGCATTACGAGCACGCCTGTCAGTGCCCCCCTTAGGCGCCGAACGGCCCTTGATGCGCAGCGAGGTGCGACAGATACGCCCGAATTGCCGCGATCCACTCTTCCGGAAACCGGACTGCACTCTTGTGCTCCAAGATTTGTTGGGTCAGGAGGTGTCCTTGCGACCTAGGTCGCAGCGACCGGTAATCCGAAAACATCTTGCCGAGCATCGTGACGGGCTGCTTCAAACCCGTGACATTGCGATGAAAGTGATTGATGGAGACGAAGCAAGCCCTAGTCCCTTGCGGAAGCACTCCATTGGCCAACCGTCGTTCGAGGTCGGGCAGGTGGCTTTCGGTTCGCTGGAGAACACCCACAAGACCCGCCGGGCGTTGGATGACGGCATCCGGGATTTTCTCCATCGCCCGATAACAAGCACTCTCCCATGGCCGCTGCCAACTGGTCTGATCCACTACTGACCAAGAACCGGCGCGGTAGGCCGCCAGCACGTCGGATTTCTCGTCACCCACCATGGCGACCTCCGCCGCATCGGTGATGCCGGCGGTGCGCATGGCACTCAGCACGCCCTCGGGATGAGGCTTGGTCAGAGCAACGTCCTCGCGCGCAACGACGGCATCCCAACGCAGCCCTGGATAAGCCCGGTGCAGCAGGTAGTTCGCGTAGGCTCGAGGGGATCGGGTGAACACCCCCATTTTATGCCAGGAAGCGACCTGCGCAGATCGTCGAGATGTTGCGGCGTGTAGAGGTGCCGTTGCCCGCCTTGGTCGTAGGCAGCGCCCAGCGCCGCAAGGTAGCCAGAAGCTTGGTTGCCAACGTTCCCGGCACCTCGGAATTGCTCCAGATCGTGCATGCGCAATAAGGTGTTATCGAGGTCAAACAAACACAGACGGATCATCCTTAAGCCTTCGCTGAAGTCCTTAAAGCCGCACGGTGCCGCGGCTTCCTCGCCGGCCAGTGCGCGCCTCTCTTCCTATCCCCGGCGCCACGCTACCCCGTCGCTACACACTGCGCCAGCACCGATACCGCATTTGACCTCATTGGAATCCTTGCGATCGAAGGCTCGCGCGCGCCATCCTGCACCCGCGCCGGGATCGGGCGCCCCACCCCAGAAGGACTTGACCTATGTCGCTGACCTCCCTGCTCAACTCTTTCAACGACAGCATGAAGGGCGTCAGCAAGACGCTCCGCCAGACCAACGAGGTCAATCGCGTGACGTCCGATCTGAAACACCATGCCTACGCCGAGAGGTGCGTGCTCGAAGCCGCTCTGAAGCTGGCCAAGGTGGATGTGGAGACTCAAGAGCGGCGAAAGGATCCGGGCTTCCGCGACATTCACGACAGGTTCTTGAAAGCCGCCAGAGCCAAGTCATCGTCCGAACCAAAAGCAGAACCGATCTCGAATCCAGTGCCCAATTTTGCTCTCGTCTCCTCGCATGACGATCCGGAGACGCTGGCACAGATAGATCAGACCGTTGAGAAGATTCGACAAGAGCGCCAGGCATTCCTGTCTAAGGTGCGTGCCGAACTCATCGCCAACAAAGATGCACTTCCGCATTTCTTGAATCGCATCAAGGAACAGCATTCTGAGCGCTATTTGCCAGACCTTGCGCCTCCGCTGTCGTGAGCTCACCGCCCTGGCGGATTGCCCTCTGTCACCCTAACCGGCCGCCACGGTACACGGGCTAGCTTCTTTCGTGTTGTCGGGCCAAGGCCTGAGTATTCGGGCCCATTCAGCGAAATACCTAGTAGCGGATCCGAAGTAGCCTTTGCATTACGCGTGAACTCTCCTCGGGCCGCCCGGGTCGACAAGCTGCACGGCTACCAAGGGATGTCGTCTGCGTTGGAAGGTGCCGTCGTAAGCTGCAAAGAACCTTCCCTGCCTGATTGGAGCAGCAGTTCCCGCCCCGTTGGCGGGTTTCAGGCCCGGTGCTCACGCAGGCCACCGCCCAGCCGTTGCGGACCGTCCAGCGGTTGATCGATTCGCCGGCCACGAAGCACTCGGCCACCACCCGGCCATACCGGTCGGTGTCACGCGGCTCGCAGGAGAGCGGTCGGCGCGCGATATGGGCATCGAGCGCCAGTGCGGCCTGTTGCCCGCATCGCCAGCGGCTGCCATCCAGCCTCAAGCAGAGCTGATTGCTTTCGGGCGCGTCAATAGCGTGGAGCCGGACCGAGGCGTCGTGGATGCGAACCGT
The DNA here is from genome assembly GCF_003813845.1 of Luteimonas sp. 100069. Lineage (NCBI taxonomy): Bacteria > Pseudomonadati > Pseudomonadota > Gammaproteobacteria > Lysobacterales > Lysobacteraceae > Luteimonas > Luteimonas sp. 100069. Next base: position 46,045 of record NZ_RPFN01000001.1, on the reverse strand, counting down.
GTCGCCGTCCACCACGGACGCCGTGCCGACGATGGCGCGCGCGGTCGCAGGGGATGTTGCCCCACCGGCGAGAAGGGCCACCGCGAGGACTAAGGCGTTGGGCGGCCGCGTCACGGCCGATCCCAGAGTGGCTTGTCCGGGAACCGGTCCTCGATCTCGCGCAGGAGCTGGCTGGGTAGCGCGTCTACCGACACGGCTTGGTTCTCCAACGCCATCATGTGAAGGCCGTTACTGCGCAGCCACTCGCTGTCCAGCGGCGCGCGCCGGTCAGTGAGAGTCTGTTCCAGAGGGCGCGTGGCGCGAGGGTAACCAGGAGCTCGCAGTCCAAGGCGTCGGCGGCGCGCTTCAGCGCGTCCATCGCGATCTTCCCATCCGCCTCGCCGCGCTCAAGCTGGGCGACGCGCTGCTCGCCCACGCCCGTGCGCCCGCCCAGCTCGTGGCGGGGCATGCCTAGCGCCTCACGGATCGATCGGATCCCCACCGCGCGGCGTGGCGAACAAGTCGGTAGCTCGGGAACGCAGGCCGGCAAGGCGCGCATCCAGCGCCATCCTGGCGAGCTGCCGCATCATCGAACGTGTCGTAGTCATATGGGGCTCTGGCCATAAATGCATGGCTGCGGTCGAATGGCGTGTTCGACATATATCTTGAAAGTTGCAGGCGTCCCGGCATGAGTTGACCAAGCCAGTGTTGTACAGGCGCTGCAGCAGGGTGATGGCGGCAAGCGTCCGCTGTGGACGGCGGCAGTGAGGAAACCCGGCCCCTGCGTCAGGCGGCCTAGCTGTGTAAAGCCATCACGTTGTTCAGTAGAAGGCGGCTGATCGGGGGCTGGTAGCCGAGGCTGGCGTGAGGTCGATGCCAGTTGTACTGGTGCAGCCAAGGCGACAGTGCGTGGGCACGCTGGTCGGAGTGGTCGTAGGAACGGGCGTAGGCCCATTCCCGCAGTGCGGTCTGGATGAAGCGTTCGGCCTTTCCGTTCGTGCGCGGCGTGTAGGGTCGGGTGCGCAGGTGTCGCAGCCCGAGGCGGCGCAACAGGCGGCGGAAGGCGCCGGATTTGTAGCAGGCGCCGTTGTCGGTCATGACCCGGGTGAAGCGCACGCCGAGCCCGCGGTAGTAACGCAGCGCCTGCAGCAGGGCGTGGCATGCGCTGATGCCGCGCTCGTTCGGGTGGACGGTGCTGAAGGCCACGCGGGAGTGATCGTCGATCGCGATGTGGACGTATTCCCAGCCGGCGCCGTCCGAGGCGCCTTGGCGATCGCCGGTCACGCGGTGGCCGGGCCGCCAGAAGCGCCCCAGCTTCTTGATGTCCAGGTGCAGCAGGTCGCCCGGCTGTGCGTACTCGTAGCGGTTGTGTGGACGCGCCGGCTCGAGTTCGGCCAGCCGGTGCAGCCCCGCGCGGCGCGCCAGGCGCGCGATGGTGCTCATCCCGATTGGCAGGCTCTGGGCGATCTGACGGTAGGTGCGGCGTTCGCATCGCGCCGCGATGACCTGCGCCACCAGCACCGGTGAGGTGGCATGCGGACAGCGGTGCGGGCGCGAGGAGCGATCCCACAGCCCGCGCTCACCTTCCTCGCGGAACCGGCGCAACCACTTGTAGGCCGTTCGCACGCTGACGCCAGCTGCGTGGGCGGCCTCCTCAACCCGCAGCCCCTCGTCGAGGACTCTGTGCACGAGAAGGGCTCGACCACGCGGGGTCAATCGGGCATGTTTATGCAGGTTCATCCGGGGCTCCTGGGGTACTGGTTGGGTCGCACCTCCAGTCTTCCGGGATTACCCCGGATGAACAACCTACTGAGAGATCACACCTAGCCAGCCTCGTCGATCTGCATGCAGCGCGTTGCGATGTCGCGCACCGTCATGTAGTGCCTGCGAGTTGGCCGTCAGCAAACAACATCGCTATCGGTGCGAGTCGCATCAAGGATCCATTGCCTGCTGTGGACGGATCAGACGCGCCGGCTAGCGGGTCCCCGACTCGACGGAAGCGCATCAGCGCTCCGGCAACCGTTTTCCCAAGGCCCAAAGCATGCGGTCGCTTGGACCGGTGTCCCGGCCTCGGCCCAGTGCCTATAGCGCTGCATCTGGGCCACCGGATCGATGCCTCGGCAGGCCGGCAGGCTATCCGCGACAAATCGACATGGCCGTGGCGTCGATCCACCTGCGCGACGCGATGAATCGCGGTGCGAGGACGAACTCCCCTATGCGGCTTGGCTTCGGCTCGCCCGCAACTCTCGTTCCACACGCGACTCGGGAGACGGGAGGAATGATCCCCAAGAATATCCGACGAAATGCTTCAACAATGCCATTGTTGCTATCGTTATCCACCCAGATCATCGGATCTCAAATGAGCCACGTCCCGCCTCTCGATCAAGCCATCGTCCGATGCGTGGAAGGGGCGGCGACACAAGTGTTTGGTAGTTCTGCTAGGGCAAAGCGATGGTTGTCTACGACACACCTGATCCTGGGCCGGACTCCGTTGGAGCTGCTGGCTACCCCCGAGGGGATACTCGCAGTAAAAGAAGAATTGGGCCGCATAGAGCACGGCATCTTCGGCTGACTGAGCCCCCGGCCTGGCTGATCGATCCGTAGTCAGCGCTTCGCAGGTCCGTTGCTGCGGTTGCCGCCCGATGGCACGCCGGCCTTGGTCGACGGCCAGCCCCCCGCATTCCCCTGACCCCGAGCACCACCGGCAGTCGAGCCGCCCTTCGATCCACCACCGGCCTTGCCAGCCGATCCGCCATTACCCTTTGCCATGCTCGTCTCCTTGTGAGCCCCACATGGGGCAAGGAAAGCTTGAACGTTGGCAGGACCCGCATAAGCCCCAAAAGTTCACAGGTGGGGCAAAGCGCATGTACTGGGAAAGGACTTAGGCAGCGCCCGCCTTGTAGACGGTGCGCTTTCCCACGGCGGCCTGCTTCTTGGCCGTGGGTTTGGCCAGACCTGGGATGAGGAAGTCGGCCGCCTGGTGGCCGCGTTTCACCTTCGCTGCCAGCCATCGGGGTTGGCTGCCCCGACCCGACCAGGCGTTGCGGCGGTTCTCGGGGTCGCGGTACTTCGCAGCCACCTTCGGCAACTTGCGTGCGGCGCGCTTCTTTGGGCTGGCCGGCTCAGGCGCAGTGCCCAGCAGATCATCGATCGCGTAGCCCTGCGACGCTGCGAAACGTGTGAGGTCGGGCCGGACATCAGCGATGGGCCGGCGCTTGCTGACTACTTTCAATCGCTGTTCGGCGGTTTTGATCAGCTGCTTCAGCTCAGCCAGGGAAAAGTGCTCAAGTGCGAAATTCATGGTCATAGCCTCAGGCTGATCATCAATGTCGAACCGTCAGGTTCGCGGTGGCGCGGCATCCATCACGGTAGCGCGAACAGCCGAGAAACGGACCATTCGACCCATTTCGCTGCTGGAGGTTGCCCTTTTTACAGATGGGGCACCGATCACCTGCCGACACTGGCGTGGTGATGCGTTGGGATGTGGCGGGCTGGGTTCGCCGTGTAGCCCCATCCTCAATGTTGCGTTTGTAGTCGCAGGCCGGGAAGCGGCTGCAGGACAGAAAGGGTCCGTATCTCCCATCCCGTTGCGTCAGAACGCCAGCGCTACATTTCGGGCAGGCTTCCAGTGCCTCTCCGTCGATGGGCTGAATCTCCAGCCCATTCTTCTTGCCTAGCTCGACCAGGAATTGCGAGGGCTGGCCCAGCACCGTGTAGAAGCGCACCTGCTTGCGCGCGCGCGTCATGGCCACGTAGAACAGCCGGCGCTCTTCGGCGAAGGGATACGGGTCGGGCACGGGCATGGCCAGCTGCAGCGCCGGGTCGTCCTGGATCTGGCTAGGAAAGCCCATCGTCCCTTGTACAACGTTGAGAACGAACACGTACTCGGCTTCAAGGCCCTTGGATCCGTGCGCGGTCCGATACTCGATCGACAGGCGCTCAGCAAACTGGCGTTGCCACGCCTTCAAGGCGGAAGGCTCGTCGTTGCGATAGCGCCCCAGCAGCATCACGCTCATGCGCGTGCCCTTGGCGGGCGTGAGCTTGCCGTCCACTAGCAGTTGGTGCATGTGGGCCAGCTGCTTTTCGACGTAGGGCGCGATGTTCGCTTGATCCGCAAACCCATAGGCCAGCAAGGGTGTCTTGGTCAGCGGATTGGTCGTTTTGACCTTCTTCTTGATCTGGGCTGGGTTGGCTTGAACGAACTGACTGGACACGTCGCACAGGCTTTTCGGACACCGGAAGGTTGTGGTGAGCGAGAGGCGCGTGGCGTGGTCGAATGTCTTCTCGAATTCGGTCATCACGGTGATATCCGAGCCGGCAAACCGATTGATGCCCTGCCAGTCGTCGCCCACCACACACAAGTGCGCAGGCGGGCTGGTCTGGCCCGACAGCGCTTTCAACAGGCGGATGCGAGCCCGCGAGCTGTCCTGGAACTCGTCGGCCAGGATCAAGGTGTAGTGGCTCTTGTAGGCCCCGGACTCCACGTGGCCGGCCGCGAGGATCAACATGTCCTCGAAGTCGATAAAGCCACCGCTCTTGAGGCGCTTTTCCCATTCCGCGGCTATGCGCTCGTAGATAGCCAGGTACATCCGCAGGCGTGCGCCGAACCCGTCTTCTGATTGTTCGGCGAGTGCGTCGACCAGGTTCCGGTGGGTCAGTCCGTTATTCTTCACGTGCTGCTGAAACACACGAAACGATCGGGCCAGATCTTGCTCGTGGACAGGCGCTAGACCCGTGGCCTCCTTGTTCGGATCGAAAACCGGCTGGATGCCGGCCTTGATCAGCGCTTGCTCCAGCGCCGGGATCGCCTCGCCGGTCATCAACCCGTGCGAGGTGGTCTCGAAAAGCGCTGTTCCCTTCTCTTTGTGGATCTTCCGCTTCCACTTCACGCCCTCCAGGTAGTTCCCGAAATGCTTGGGGGCCTGCCCTTTGTCGTTCAGTGCGAAATGCTCGTGATAGAGCTTGCCATCGGGGTAGTAGAAATCTGGGAAGTACTGCCGATGATGAGTGGTTGCGGTGTCGTGTTCGTAGGGTTGCTCGTACACATAGTTCACACCGTTGTAGAACAACCAGTCAGCAATCGTGCGCTCTTCCTTGCTTTTGACCACTTCGCCGCGCGCCGTCCGAAAGCCACGAACGCCGTTTCCGTAGGCATCAGGCACGTCTGGCTCATTCCACCTCCCGACATCGCGCGCGTAGACCACGCGGAACAGATCCCAGTCTCGCTTGAATGCTTTGTCCTGCTCGGAAAGTGTCCGAATGATGTCGCCGACCTCCCGGACATCCCCACCCGGATTGCTGGGATCCACCCAGGGCGCGAGCGCCGGCTTCTTACCGGTAGCCTTGGCGATGACATCCGTGCCGAACGCATGGAAGGTGTTCGATCGCACCTTCTCGACCTGGGGCACACCCTTTAACTGCTCGGCGATCCGCTGTCCGACTTCTTCGGCCGTGGCCTTGTTGAATGCCAGCAGCAGAATTTGATCGGGCGTGGCCAGACCTTGGTGGAGCGCGTAGCCCGTCTTGGCCACCATCGTCGACGTTTTGCCGGAGCCTGCCGCGGCCACCACCATCACGGCGTCGTCCATGCAGATACACGCATGAATCTGTTCGTCGGTCAGCGGGTTCTTCTCGACCTTCGCGAAGAAGTCGGCACGCTTGAGCCTCACCAGAATGGCGTGCTGCGTATTCGCCTTGTCGAACTGGGTGCGCAGTGTCGTCAGTGGCGAGTCATCGCCTACCGCCTGTTTCCAGCTTTTTGTTTGGTGCTTGGGCGCGGGGTTGGACGCCAGGAAGCGGCTGGCTGTGCCCTTGGGGATCCATCGCACAGAGCCTGTGCCGGCGTATCGCGTGGCGGCGTCGATCCACTCGCGGTACGCCGCGTCGAACGTGGCCTGCCAGCGGGCCGCATTCGCTCGAGCCTCTTCGGCCACCTTCGGATCGACCGGTGGCGTGGGCGGTGCCTTCGGGGTTTTGTTGCCAAAAATGGTCCCAATGAGCCAGAGCAGCCCAATGACGATCAGAAACTCCATATCCCCAAACCCAGTCCCGTGGCCCCGGCTCCTTGGGATCATATTGCCACGCAGGTGGCAGACTGGGCCTAGCTGCGCTTCCCCAGTCCCGGGCTGCCACCTTGGAGAACAGGACTGCCGCCCCGGCGCCTGCGTTCGCCCGCATCGGGGCCCAAGGCACGCTCCATACGCTCCTTAGCGTTGCGCGGGGGAGGCCTGGGCGGGACGGCCGGCGGGAGCTTGGCAATCTCCGCACGGGTCAGCTTGACTGGGGTGCGGGGCTTCTTGGGGATGATGGCCTTCGGTTCCGCCATCACCCCAGTCTTGCGGTAGCGCTTCACTGCCGCCCGCGCCAACTTCTCTGCCTTCGATCGACAGTGGCGACGCTTCACGCCGTCGATGACCAGGCGGTCGTAGTACGCCTTCTCGGTCGCGTTCATCGGCCTGTGGGCGGGCTGGGTCTGGGCTGGTTGCGGCGTTGCCTTCGTGGCTGCTCGCTTCGGTACTGCTGCGGGGGCGAGAGCCCTGCTCTTCTGGCGCTCTATTTCCGCCCTCTTGGCCTGCAGGGGACGCGCCACGGCCACGCGCTTTTGAGCTGCGGGTGCCCCCGGTTTCGTATCCCCTGGGAAGTAGCCGAGCTTCCGAAACCGCTCAACCATCTTCCCGGCCATGGTTTCTGCTTTCGCTCGGGAGTAGCCGAACGCACGCATGGCGTCTTCCACCATGCGCTCGAACTTCGGCTTCTCGTCATCCGTGAGTGTGATCACGGAAGCGACTCTTGCCCGCGGAACTGCTTGGCCAGTTCGCTGGCACACAGCGGCGCGCCCTTGGGGTGCGCATTGGCCACCGCGAATGCGGCCACCTTCGTTGAATGTTCCAGCACCTGCTTGGTCATCCCGTCCTCGGCCCAGTCTTCCGGCAACGCCGCAATCGCCCCCAGCGCTTCCTTGCCAGACAGATACTGCATGCAGGTCAGTAGCGAACACTGCGTGCCCGTGGCCTTGCGCAGTAAGCGCCCCGCACCTTTTTCAGACATACGATCGGCCAGCACCGCAACCAATGCGAACGCGGCCAGCTTCACTTTGACGAGGGGTGGGAGCTTCTTTTTTGGGTGGCGTGAGGTTGTGGTCCCTCACTGCTGCATCTGCTCGTCTGGCACGGCCCATCCCGCGTCATCGGCCGACGCCAGCAGATCAGCTAAGTGCTCTCGCAGGTGAGGATCCGCATAGTCTGACCACATTTGGTCGACCAGATCTTCTGCGATACGGTCCCGCCCAGCCAAGAATTCGGTGTGGGTGATGCTGTGATCCGTGGTCGTCAGGTACTCGGACAGTTGGACGAGTCGTGGATCAATCATGTGCGGGCTCCGGGGCGTCCTCGCCCATCTTCATGAGGTAGTGCGGTTCCTGCCCAATGGCATTGAACATCGCGCGGAACTTGCCCAATAGGTAGGGCACGTCGTAATCGGTCCAGTCGATTGGCGGACCATTGATCGCGTCTCGGTGGGAACCTCGATCGACGAAGCGATCCAGTGCCGCGTATTTGCTGGATGTATCTGCGTCAGCCAAATGCTGGACCGCCACGGGGAAGTCAGAAGACCCGGTGGTGAAGGTGAAGAACTGCTCCAGGATGTTGCGCATGGCGTTGGGCACGATCTGGGTGGGGATCTTCCCATCCTTGGCATCCCTAAGGATCTGCCACCACACGTCGTAATCGTTCAATAGCTTAGTTGGATCCAGCGTCTCGACTTCCGAATGCGCATTCTTGACCACGCGCAGCAGTCCGCAATGGTTGTGTGCCTTGGGCAGACTCGTCTTGTGCTGACGGATCAGCTCATGGAAGAAGAACAGATTGTGCGTCAGAACAATCACCTGCTTGACGAGCTGGGGTCGACCATCTGGCTTGGCCAGCTCGCGGTGGATCATCATGGCAATGTCATACACGTAGTTCTGGGACAAGCTGGAGATCGGATCGTCAATGACGGCGATCGTGCGCCGTGCGTCCACAGTTTCGTGTTCGTCGTGCGATCCCTTGAGCGACTCCATGAAGTAGAGAAACGCGATCAGCGTCTTCTCACCCTCGCTCAATGACTTCGTCTCGCTGCTGGCTACCCCTGGGCGAACCAAGCAGTACACGCGATCCTCGCCTGTCTTTCGATCGATGCTAAATGCCGTGATCCCCAAGCTGCGGAGTCGATCGTTGATCGCATCGATTGAAGCGTCGACGCCCTTTTGAAGCCGGCGCAGATCACGCAATTCGGTGTTGAGGCCGTCTCGCTCCTGTCGCTTCGCTTGCAGATCTGCGTTTGCCTGCGTTTCAGCTTCCTGCAGCGGTCCGAGCAACGCGCCATGGTGCGCGTAGGCGTCCATGCGCTCGGCATGCATGACCTGGAAGAGCATGGCCTTGATCCGCTCACGCTCGCCTCTACGATCCCGGATGCGTGCGTTGAAGTCAGCGATCAGGGCGTTGAGCTTGACCAATGCCTCGACCAGTGCGTCCACATTGACGGGGACGATGGAGACTGCCTCCCCCGGCTGCGCCTCTTTCCGGCGCAATTCCGTCAATGTGTCGTGGAACGCCCCGCGAGTCTGGGACCAGGCAAGCTCCACCCCTGCTTCTTTTGCGTCGGGCTCGGTCAAAATGGTCCGGGCACGCAGCTCCAACGCGTCGAGCTGGGCGGCGTAGTTCTGAACCAGCAGCGCGATCCTGTCGACCTTCGCCTTGCGCTCGCCTTCCAGGAGCCGCGCCAACTCTTCTCGGAAATCGTGAGGCAACCCCTGCTGGCAGAACGGGCACTGGTCTTTGTGCGTGTACGCCTGACCACGTGCGACCCAGTCCGCGTTGCCCAGTTCGGCAACGAGCGGTGCTAGGCGACTTGTGGTCGACACCTCGACGACCTCGCCCCAGATGGGGTCGTTCTCGATCCTGCTCAGCGCAGTGGTATCCAGGGACACCGATGCGCGCTCGCTTTCTGTGCCTGAGACATCGCCCCAGCGCTTTTCCAGTCGTTCGATCGAGTCCAGCTGCCCGTCCTCGGGCAGGACATGCGTGCGCAGGTCGGTGAAGAACTTTTCCTTGTTCCGGCCGTAGCCTTCAAGCAAAGGCGCCAGCGCCGTCTTCTTGCCCCACTCGTGGGCCTTCCAGATGTCGTCCTTGGCCCGCACGAACTCCTTGGCAATGTTGCCCTCGGCTGTGCTGACGCTTGCGGTGGCGCCTGCGATCAGGCCCTCCAGATCGCCAATGCGGGTCTCGATGTCTTGGATGCGTTGCTGGCGGACGGTATCGACTTCGCCAACGGTGAAGATGCCTTGGATCGGCTGACCAATCAGGCGCTCCACGTAGTGGTGGTTGTAGACCAAGTACCGATAACGAGCGTTGTCGGTCGTATCGATCCGGCAGTGGGCGAACGCAGCATCGTTGCGCGCCAGACCGTCGACGACTTCACCTATGGCGGACTTTCCTGCTCCATTGAGGCCGTAGACATACGTCGCGGTCTTGTTAGGGATCTGGACAGAATGCTCGTTGGTCGGATGAAAGCTCTTGTGGCGATGGATCGAGATTGTTCTGATCATGCCCGCTCCCTGCGGGTTCCTCGTGGATCGGGCCGTGAGGCCGCTTCCTTGACCGCCCGTAGAACGGCTGGCGCTTGTCAAGCGACTATAGCGAACAGTCGGCTCTGCTTGGCATGGGCTTCGTGGCTTACGGATACCCTAGCCAACTGGCGCGGGGCGCTGCTCTCTCCTCTGCACGCATTGAGAACCCCGCTCCTAGGGGGCCGGTCAGCCCGCGGTCGGGCGTGATGGCATCACTGACGAACCCCAGCAGCGGCGCCAGCAGTGCCAGTACGATGGTCATGCCCGCGCACAGCAGCATCACCACGCTCGCCTTCGCGAAGAAAACGTGCCTGCGCGGTATCGGCAGCGCGAGCAGGTGATTCCACATCCGCGGCCCATGCTCCATCTGCGCGACCAGCACGGTCAGGGCCGTGACGGTCATAGGCAACATGAAGAATGCCCACGTGGCGGCGTTCCCCATCAGGTACATCCGCCAGGGCGTATCGCCGCCGCCATGCCGGTTGAAGATCAGTGCCATCAGAACGGCGACGACAACCGGCGCGACGAGGCACAACAGCAGCGCCAGCGAGCCACGCAGCTTGGTGAATTCGGCGCGCAGGCAGCGCGACAGGGTGTGCTCAGGCGGCGGCGGACAAATCGTCGCGATCTCCGGTGGCGTCGTGAAAGAGAGCTTCGAGGCGAAGCGTGCCAGGGCCCAGTCCGTGCACCGGGATGCCGTGGCGGACCAGAAGCGCGTTGAGGTCCGCGGCCTCCGGCGCACCTTCGCGACACGGAACGACCAGCCGCATGCCATCGGTGCGCACCACCATTCCAGCCTGTCGCAAGATCGCGGCGGCTTTGTCCGGTTGCGCGGTGTCCACCTCGATCGCACTGCGGTTGCGTCGCCGCAGCTCCTCGATCGGCGCCTGTAGCACGAGCCTTCCCTCGTGCATCAGCCCGACGACGCGGCAATCCGATGGGCCTTTCACTCATCGGCCTGCAAACGGCGCATGCACTAGATTTCTCCAGCCCTAAATCCCAACACGATCTAGAGAGCGCCGAGCACCTGCTCCAGCAGTTCCGGTCACAGGCGCAGGCTCTGGATGCCCCCTGGGCGGTGGAATGGATGGTGAAATGGTGCGAGGCGCGACTCGCCGCATGGCGGCGCGACTTCAAGTCCAGTCTTGCGCTGTACGAGGAAGCTTTTGCAGCCTCCGTCTACCGCTCCGGGCGCGAAGCGCGCCGAATACTGATCGAAGCACTTACGCTCGCCTGCTTGTTGCGCAAACGGCCACACATGAAGCGCCTGATTCATCAAGGCAACGCACTAGCGATTCTGCCGGCCATCCTAGGCGACGTTTCGCCGGACGCGGGACGACGGGCACGCAATCGCTGGGCTTCTCATCATGCGCTACTCCCAGCATTTTCCTCGCCCGCCAGTCCCGACCGGCCGCCCGGCAACGCTGCGACGCCGTCGTTATTGATAACCGCCTTGCGTCGGGAGCGGACATGTTTACTACCCTTGATAACCAGCCCTAACCCTCACTGCGGCCCGCTGAGAGTTCCGGATCCCAGAGCTATGACTCCTCCGCCGTAGTAGCGCTACTACGACCAGGACAAGTGCCACCAGCATCCCAAGTGCGGCCAGCACCGTTCCTGGGCCGACCCCCAATACTTGCATCAGCAAGCCAAATTTTCCTTGCGCCATCGCCGGAGGCGACACTTCCAGCTCCGCATCGATCACCGGCCGGCCTGCAAGGAATCCGGCGACATGCGCGGCTATTTTCGGGTTGCCCAGCCACAACTCGTCGTCATGACTGGCACCGCGTACGCGCAAGTGAACGGCGTCACTGAATCCGGACAGCAGCGCCTCGGCGTTTGCCGGCGGTGTGCGGCCATCGAGCGTACCGCTGACAAACAGTGCCGGAAGGTCGCTCTGCAGAGGCGCACGGAACGCCTCACCGAGATCCATGAGCCCCAGGCCATCGCCGATCATCGGGAAAGGAAAGTTCAGCGCATCGCCGAACAGACTGTCGTTTGCCTGCGTCTCGGCCATGGCGCGCCGATCTGGACTGTGCCCGGACGCCACCTCCATCGCCAGCGGCATGGCCCGGAACTCGCCGAGCTGCTCGCGCACCGCAAGCACAAGGGTCGCCAGCAGGTCGTAGTCCCCCTCTTCGGCGTCGCGTAACGCCAATGGCAACATCTGCTGGGTGGACCGCCGGCCGAGCGAGACTGCGATTGCCAGCTGCGCATCGTAAGCGCCCATGGTCACTTGCCTGCCCCGGTGCATGAGGCTGCGGCCTTGGGCGGGCTCCCGACGCAGCTTGGCCAATACGCGTCGGGTCATACCGGTCAAGTCCTCGAAACCCTGCTCCCGGGCGATATCGGCCAGGTCCGCGAGCAGCGCGTCTGCCGCCCGCGGAAGTTTCAGGGTGTCGTCCGGGCCTTCGACGCCGATCAACACGACGCGCTCGACGCCCGCACTGTTCAGGCGGAGGCTTGCCAAGGCCAGGTGGGTACCGTAGCTCATGCCCCACAGGCTGATCCGCGGCACGCCGAGCGCACGCCGCAGGTCCTCGAGGTCGGCGGCACTCTCGGCAGTGGTATAGGCCGCGAGGTCGACCTCCTCCTCCCGCCAATGGGCGATGCATCGGGTGGCTGTGCGGCTCAGCGCCGCCAACGCGACTTCGCGGTCCAGGGGCGTGGCATCGTCGAAGCGGTGGATGTAGGGGCACGGCGGCGGGGGCTCCGACAGGCCGGTACCTCGCTGGTCGAGCAGCAAGACGTCGGTTTCGCGCTGAACCTGTTCGAACACCGGCCAGCGCGGCCCGCGTGCCGTTCCGACACTGGAGCCGCCTGGGCCACCGGCCAGGTAGACCACCGGTGAGGCGCTGCCGTCGCCACCGGCGGCCGGCAGGCGCACTACGCGCAGCCGCATGCGCGGGCCGTCCGGGTTGTCGCGCCGACGCGGCACGTCCAGGAACGCGACCTGCGCGTCGATCGTGCCGTGTCGCTCGGTCTCGAACGCGTAAGGCGCGAACTCCAGCGACGTATCGGCACGGGTCGCATGCATCGGCAGCATCCCCACGAACAGCATGCAGACCGCCATCCAGCTAAGGGGCAGCATCAACGGTCGGGGGCTTGATTTGGAAATTACGCGCAGGGAATGGGGCATGACGGGTTCCGGCCGGCAGGATGCAAGGGCGTTCCAGCAGCATCCACGCTGCTCCGAAGATTAGGGCGCCTCACTCCGCCCAACGACTCCATTAGGGGGACGAATGTCTCCGTGCGGCCAGTACGATATGGCGCATGACGATCACAAAGGTACTGGCCGCCCCTGCCGTACTGGTGCTGGTGGTCGCCGCCTGGCTGCTGGCGGCATCGCACGCTCCAGTGGCCGTGCAGGTGCTGTCCGCCGAGATGGCGCCCGCCCCGGTACCAATGTCGGGCCGCATGCCGGAACGGCCTCCGGACGATCTGGACTGGCAACCGCTTGATCCCGGCGTGCTGGCCGGGTGGCAGGATCCCCATTGGCTGCGTTGGCGCCTGGCCGCCCCGGCGGACGATGCCGGCCGCCTGCTGCACCTGTCGCTGCGTGCCGCCAGCCAACCTTATTGGAACGGACAGCCGCTGGCCGCCAACGGCATCGTCGGACGCAGCAAGGATGAGGAACAACCGGGGTTGATCGATATCGTCCGCGTGCTACCGCCATCTGGAGGTACCGGAGCCGATGAGCTGATCGTTCTGGCGTCGAGGCACCATCAGTGGCTGCGCATGGGCACGACCGATGCCGGCCTGCAGATCGTACCGATCGGGGGGCCTCCCCTCCATCCTCTCGGACCATGGTTGATCGTGGCCTTTGCCGCAGGCGCGCTCGGAGCCGCCTGCCTGTACTTTCTGGCGGTTCAACGCGGGCAGCCACGTGCGCACGGCGCTCCGTTGCTGCTCGCGCTGGGCGCCGTCGGCTTGGCGCTGCCAGTAGTCGAAGCCTGGCGCCCGCTGTTCGGATATCCCTATCCATGGCACGGCCTGCGTATGTTCGCGCTGCTGGCGCTGCATGCGGCGGCAGCGGTGCTGTTGCCGGTCTACCTTGCGCGCCGCTTCGACGTTGACGTGCCGGGGCCTGCTCGCATTGTCTATCTGGCAACGCTGGCAGGCGTCGTGGCTTTCCTGCCCAGTTTCGATGGGCGCGGAGCGGCTGTTCTGCTGCTGAGCCTGCTGGCCTCCGCATGGCTGCTGCTGCATGCACAAGGCGAACACGAAGAACGCCGACCGGTCCTGGTCTTGATGCTGGCCGGTGCGCTGTCGATGCCGGTCGCCGGTGGCGCATTCCTCGACGGGCCCTATTTCCTGCTGCTGGCGGTCCTGATGGGCTTCCTGCTGCTGCGCCACGCGGAGCGGCTGCGCACGCTGGACCGGCACAATGCGCGGCTGCGCGAGGAGCGCGCCCGGCTCTCGCTGCAGCTGTTGCAGCGTGGCATCCAGCCGCACTGGCTCATGAACACGCTGACCTGCCTGCAGGAACTGATCGAGCAGGTACCTCCACGCGCCAGCCGTCTCGTCGAGTCGCTGGCTGAGCAGTTCGACCGCCTGCGCGAGAGCAGTCGCCACTCGCTGGTTCCGTTGGGGGACGAACTGGCCCTGTGCCGCAACCATCTAGACATCGTAGGCTTGGCGCTGGGCCAGCCGATCGGCTTTGAGGTGGACGCCGACGACACCGATCTCCTGCTGCCACCCGGGGTGCTACACGCCCAGGTCGAAAACGCACTCACCCATGCCGGCGCCAGCGCCTGCACGCAGCACCCCTTCCGGTTGCGCGTGCAGCGCGAGAACGGGCGCCGGGTGCTCGAGCTGCGCAGCCCCTGTGGGACCGCGGGGCATTGCGGACAAGGCACCGGCACGCGCTACATCGAGGCCAGCCTCGCCGCCGCCTTCCCCGGCGGCTGGCGCTTTACCCAGGGCCCGGACGATGCGGACTGGTGCGGTCGGATCGAGCTGGCATGCGCATCCTGATCGTCGAGGACGAACCGCTCATTCGTGAGCGCCTGCTGCGCATGTGCAGCGAACTGGGGGGCGGACGAGCGCGTTTCGACGCCGTCGCGGACCTCGACCTGGCTGGAGACCGACTGCAGCGCAGCCTTTACGACGGTTTGCTGTTGGACCTGAACCTCGGCGGCGAGGACGGCTTCGAGCTGCTGCAACAGGCGGTGGCCGGGCGCTACCAGTGCGTGGTGGTATCGGCCCATCGCGAGCGCGCCTTGCAAGCATTCGAACACGGAGTGCTGGATTTCGTCCCCAAGCCGTTCACGCGCGAACGCCTCGGCCAGGGCCTCAATCGCCTGCTCGACGCCGCCCGCTATCGCCCGGGACTCGCGCGCTATCTCGGCATCTGGCGGCCACAGGGCACGGCACTGGTCGAGTTGGCCGACGTGCTCTGGATCCGTGCAGACGGTGACTACAGCGAGGTACGCTTGCTCGATGGCCGCAGTGAACTGCACGACAAGTCCCTGACCTCGTTGGCTGCCGTATTGCCGCCCGATTTCGTGCGCTGCCACCGCTCCTGCCTGGTCAATCTGCGCCATGTCCGCTCCCTGCATGCCGGCTCCGGCAGCCGCTACTGGCTGGTCATGGCGAATGGGAAGGAACTGCCTGTGGGCCGCGCCCATGTTTCCCGCGTGCGCCGGGAGCTTGGCATCGAATGATGCTTCCGGTGCCCTACCCTCGATAACGCTTCCTAATCTATCGCCGCTGTCCTGCTGACGATGCCTCTGGCCAAGCTGACGTCGCCACAGACGACCTTGAGTGAGGGCACTTCGCGCCGTCTTCGAACCGCATCTTCGCTCCCGTCTGCCTGCCCTCAATTTGCACGCGCACGCTACCGCTGCTCTTAGCACCGCATCCCGCCCCCAGCGTTGCCTCATCGCCTACAACGTGAGGCTCCTATTGCATTCACAATGCGTCCGAGATTCGGTTCCTAAGGGCCTCGGTGGCAGGCTTGACAGTCACCAGGGGCGCCCGACGCTTTGCGCATGAAAATCGAAATCGACGCGCTTAGCCCGCGTGAGCTGGACGTCCTGTTGGCTGCTGCCGAGCGGCGGCAGACTCAGTTATCCAAGCGTCGCCCAGTCTCAGTCGTCCGTGCTGAGCTGATCGCGTTCGCACCAGTAGCGGCTACTCGATCGAGGAGATCGTCGGCGACCAATCATCCACGCGCCCCGCTCCCGCAAAGCGAGCTTCCAAACGGAAGACTGAGAAGACCGGCAAGGTTGCCGCGAAGTATCGAGATCCGGACAACAAAAGGCGCACGTGGTCTGGCCGCGGGAGCATGCCGCGCTGGCTGACTGAGAAGGTGAAGCGTTGCCAGAGCGCCGTAGATTTCCTGATCCCTGGACTTGCCAGGCCTACGCCAACGATTCCAAGGTGGGTCAACGATCTGTGTTCAAGCAGCGCGAGTGAGTGCGATCTAGGTCCGATCGCTAGACCTTGGCCTACTCGAGCGCATCGCCTCGTCTCCGTTGAATAGCGCGAGAAAGAAGCTTGCGATGCTCCAAGCTGTTTTCTTGATGCTCATCTAGGTCCGCAAATTGGGCTGATGCCTGCTGCTCTGGCGAGGGCTAGAAGCGCGCATGAGGTTATACAGCGGCGGATGTCTGTGGGATCGGCCGCCTGACCGATTGGGCGTCAGAGATCCCCTACCCACCGCTAGGCAGGCCTTGTTGGGGCCGCCGATATATGACCCCGCTTCTCTGGGAAGCGGGATGTGGATGACGGTTCGATCAACTCACTCGGCAGAGAGCCAAGCGTCATCACCCGTTCCTTCCACGACGACGCGGCTACCAATACCTAGGCCTTCAATCCGCTCGCGTGGCTGCGTGATGGCCAGAACGCTGCCATCGTCCACGCGAACCTTCACCATGTAGCGTGCAGCAGGTCCTGTTCCAACAGCGCGCTCGGCGATCGCACCGCCGATCGCGTCGCCTTGATTGATGGCGAGTTGCCCGGCAAACAGTCCAGCCTCTGGCGATGCCTTGCCGATTCCGAACGCCGCGGCGACGCCACCAATTCGGCCAAGCTTCTCACCCATTCGGCGGGCGCGCTTTGTCTCCTCAGTACGATCGTCTCCCCTGTTCTCAATTGGGACAAGCTCTTCGATGCTGCCGCGCCTTTCCTTAGCAAATGCATCGCTGCCGATCACAAGCATCGCGATCAGAAACAAAAAGAAGCCGCCTTTCAGACATGTTCTGATACTCATCACCTACTCCTTGGCCTGCGTCTTAGAAAATTGTCTCGCGCTCACTTAGGCGCCACGATGTCCTGACGACACATCGGACCCGCGTAGCGATACCGTCTGATCTTTCCTTCGCGATCGGCCACATAAGTGATCTGGCAACGATGCTGCTCAGGATGTTGGATGTTCTGGGACACTACTGTTGTCGGCACCAGACCAAACAAGCTGCTGGAAGCGACGACGACCTGCTCGTTCCACGCCTTGTTGATCGAGGTCCACGTGTAGTGAGTCTCGCCGTCAGCCTCTTCAATCTGGACGCGCCCACCGTCAACCCGCAGTTGAATAAGTAGTTCACCAGCGTCGCGGCCGAGCCAAGCCGATGCCTTGCTGTCAGCGGTCTGCGCAGCGGCAGGCGCCATGGCAAAAGGAATGAGAGCGCCCATGAGCGCAAACGCAATGCGACTTGATCCAGTCCTCATGCCTTCACCAGATCGGGCGAAGCTGCGGATTGATCCGGCTTAGAGCGTACTTCTGGCTGCGTTGCCGACTTGCTTGGAACATAGGACGGGCCCCAAGGCGTGTGGATCGCGACAGAAACGCCTAGCTCATTGGCCAGTTGCATTCCGATCGCCTGTGAGGCGAGTTGCGCTCCTAGCCGTCCCTCAAATGCTTCTTGATGGAGTCCCTCGGCAAAGACCTCAAAGCGTCCGTTTTCCAGCTCCCTGACCTCGACCATGCGCCACCTCCTCTGTGTGCACGTCGAGCCTACGTTGACGCCATAGCCTTGCGTGTCATACATACCCGCAATCCGGCTAGGTTTGTTCTGACATCATTAGTAGGGTTGCGCCCCCTTGCGACCTGAGCTAAGTGGCGGCACTCTCAACGCGTGTTGCCTGTTCTTCCACAAGAGCCCGCCAGATCGCAGTGATCCGAGCTTCTATTTCCCGCGCCGCGGTCACAGGAAGGCGTTGCCGAGCTTCTTCAAGAAGTGGCACCGCATACTCATCGAATGCTGATCGAGCGCTCTGGACGTCGAGAGACGCGTCGGTAATCGCTTGCTTCATGTCAGACAGTCGGTCTACGCGTAACTCCATCTCGGCGCGGCGGCGCGACTTTGATACGTCTTCGACGCTCAGTAAGAGCCCCATCTCCTGCATCAGCAAAAGGGTTTCTTCGGACGACTCTCTTGGGTCGGTGTCGAAGTGGCAAAGCGTTCCGAAAATAGTGCTGTCAGCCTGCAAAGGAACACTGCAATAGGCGCGAACATGATTTCTGTAAGGATTAGCAGCCAACCGCGGATCTACCGCTGCATCTTCGATGACTAGCGTTGTCGCTAGCGAATGGACGATGTGGCAGTAAGTATCATCGCGGGGGATATCAGCCGCGAACATCGTGTCTGGTTCGTTCTCCCGATCGATGAGCATGAAGTTCTCAGCGTGCGTCGGGCCCAGCCGATAGATGGCGGTAAACCGATATCCAGACTGGATGTTGAGGAATTCAAGCGCGCCCCTGATGTGCCCGGCCATCAGTAGGAAGCGGAGTTGCTCAAGGTAGATCTGGTTGGCATGCATCACCAGAGCCTAGCACCATAGATATCCAATCTAGTTCGGGCTGAGCGGTGGCCTAGGCGATGATCAGTCGTCCTGCTCCCATCGGGCCAGGTTCTGCTCGATCCCGTTGATGCCTTCCCACGAATCCTTGCGTCGACGTTTGAGCATCGCGGGCACGTCTCGCATGGTGAAGCTGTCCGCCCGTTTGAGCTTCGCCAGATCGTTCCAGGACAGTGGCATGGCTACCGGGGCGCCTGGACGGGCGCGCAGGGAATATGAGGCTACCGCCGTCGCGCCGCGGCCGTTTCGTAGGTAGTCCACAAAGATGCGCTTGTTCCGGAGCGCCTTGGTCGACGTAGCCAGGAACCGGGTCGGCTCCGACTGCGCCAGCGCTTCAGCGAAGCCCTTGGCAAAGCGCTTGGTCAGGCCCCACTCGCACCAGGGTTCAATGGCACAACGACATGGAGACCGTTGCCGCCGGACACGCGCAGAAGGATTCGAGTTCGAGCTGCGCAAGCAATTTTTGAATATCTGTCGTGGCCTTCTTGACCTCGGCGAACGGCACGTCCGGCCCCGGATCCAGATCGAATACGACCCGATCCGCCATGTCGGGGCGATCGGCATGCGAGCCCCAAGGATGGAATTCCAGCGCGTTGAACTGCACGAGTTCCATCAAGCCGGCCGCGTCCTTAACGACCAAATAGTGGGCATTGATCCCGCTCTCTTCTTTCAGCTTCGCCGAGGAGACGAGCTCGAGGCCAGCCGTGTGGTGCTTTTGAAAAAAAGCACGGCTTCTCGGAGCCGCTGGGGCAGCCACCCGCCCATACCGGTCGGTGTCGCGCGGCTCGCAGGAGAGCGGTCGGCGCGCGATATGGGCATCGAGCGCCAGGGCAGCCTGCTGCCCGCATCGCCAGCGGCTGCCATCCAGCCTCGAGCAGAGCTGATTGCTTTCAGGCGCGTCAATGCCGTGCAGCCGGACCGAGGTGTCGTGGATACGAACCGTATCGCCGTCCACCACGGACGCCGTCCCGACGATGGTGCGCGCGGTTGCAGGGCATGTTGCCCCGCCGGCAAGAAGGGCCACCGCGAGGACAAAGGCGTTGGGCGGCACGGTCACGGCCGATCCCAAAGTCGCGTGTCCGGGAACCGGTCCTCGATCTCGCGCAGGAGCTGGCTGGGTAGAGCGTCTACCGACACGGCCTGGTTCTCCAACGCCATCGTGTGAAGGCTGTTGCTGCGCAGCCACTCGCTGGCCAGCTGCGCGCGCCGGTCAGTGAGGGTCTGTTCCAGAGGGCGCCGTGGCAGGAGGGCAACCAGGAGCTCGCAGTCCAAGGCGTCGGCGGCGCGCTTCAACGCGTCCATCGTAAGCTTCCCCTCGACCTCGCCGCGCTCAAGCTGAGCGACGCGCTGCTCGCCCACGCCCATGCGCCGGCCCAACTCGTGGCGGGGCATACCTAGCGCCTCACGGATCGATCGGATCCACCCGCCGCGCGGCGTGGCGAACATGTCGGCGGGTCGGGAACGGAAGCCGGCAAAGCGCGCATCCAGCGCCTTCCTGGCAAGCTGCCGAATCGAACGGGTCGTAGTCATGTGGGTCTTTGTGCCATAAATATATGGCAGCGGTCTAATGGTACTTGCTACATATATGTATCAGATTACCGGACGGTAACGGAAATATGTCCTTTTCCAACACGCCTGGCCTGTGCTCCCACAGCGTCCAGACGTCTCGGAATCGCAGCCCCATCGACATGCGCGCGCGCCAACGAGCTCAGGAGAATTCACCTTCCGGGAAGACGTCCCGGACCCGCTCAACGCACCGATCCGGATTAGATCCGCTGCACCGCGTACAGGCAGATGCTCGAGTGGCCCGAGGCCTGCTCCCACTGCGCGGTCGGGGAAGGGACACCGGAGGACTACCGTTTAATCCACTCCGGAAGTTCTACTTCCGGCCTGCGGCTTGGGCAGGGGACGTCATGAAATGGAGGCTCGGGCGCAAACACCCGCAGCCGTCGGGGAAAATTATGCTCAATTAGGCATCGATGCCTAATTGCGCATAATTGACGCACGTCACAGTTTGATGCTGCCCCAGTCCGGACTGGGTCCCGCTTCAGCCCTTCTCCCGCGATTGGACGCTGTTGAGTCGTACGGCTCACAATGCCCATGGCGACATTGTGAAAACCCGTGTGCTGAGCGCCTCGTTCAGAAATGAGAACCGCGCCGCGCGCTTTGGGTACGCCATCATCGGTTTGCGCTGCTCGCCGGGACCAGGAGGCTTCCCGCGGGGACATTGAGAAGCGCGCAAAAAACGCATCGCCCCTCAACACCGCGGGTCGACCATGGTGGCGCCGCAACCGCCGCAGGCCGGCCCACATACTGTGAGGCCTTCTTGGCAGCTTAATGAAAATGAGTTGTCCCCGCGGCCGGCTCAGGTTTGGCGCGGGGCCGCATGTGGCTCAAACACCATCCCACCGGGCTCGCATGCAATTCAGCTCATCGCTGGCTGAGCGGTCATGCGTGCTGGAGCCCATGCGCTTGCTCAGTCCGATGGCGGACTGGAGGTGCAGAGGTCGCCGGGAGCTGCTTGCCGTACCAGCTTGGCGAGGTGCCGCGATCGAACAGCAGTCTGCACGAGCTGGAGACTGAGAGCTCATGTCGTAATCGGCTCGTAGTAGGGATGCCGCTTCGGAAAATCCGAATTATTTTCGAAATTAAATCGGATTGAAATTCTTTAAATTCAATTACTTGCGCGCATTTTTGCTCAGATTCCCACAGTGGGAAATGGGCCAGTGGGGAGGGCTCTTTCGGGCTTCCGGGGTGCAAGCGCATGGGCTGCGATGCTTTGCTCGCTAGGGGCGCGGCCCGCTATCGTCCGGGGAGGACCACAGCTTCCCTATGGATCACCTGGCCGATCAGCATTCACCTGCCCGGAGCAGGAATCGGCGGACTGACCGAGGTCGGGCGACGCGCTCCCGACGTGAATTGGCTATCGACAGCCCGTTTGAAAAGTGCGGCCGCGAGTGTGACGTGTTGCCCCGATCGCGTCGTCCAGCTCCGAGACGGAGCTACGCGGCACTCGCAGTGGAGAGGTGACGTTTGAGGAGCCGTCGCAGTGTGGCCGCATCCAAAGCGTCTATCTGATCAGCCGTGACGGACTGTGTGCGGAGTGCGCTCGTCCCGCTGACGAGCCCGGTGAAGGCAAGCCCATCCTGGCGGGTGAGATTGGGCACGTACCGAGAATAGACAGTGAAGAGCATCTGGGTGTTCGTGTGGCCCATGAGCCGGGCGATCCACTCGGGGTTCTCGCCGGATGCCAGCATCAGGGTCGCCGCTGTGTGCCGTGTCTGGTACGGCCGGCGCTTTTCAAGCTCGAGGTAGCGCAGCAGCGGATACCAGGTTCGGTTGGCGAAGTTGTGCGCATCGATCGGATTGCCAGTCCGACTGCAGAACACGTACTCGGCATCGGGATCACGCTCTTTCCATTGCTGCCGCAGCGCCTCCCTGACCATCGGTAGCATCGGAATATCGCGGAGAGAACTTTCGGTCTTGGCGTTCTCTTCCGCTTCGCCGCCGGAGAAGACCTCGCGGACCTTGATCAGTTCGTTTTCGAAATCGACGTACTTCCACTTGAGTCCGTTGATCTCGCCAGTGCGCATGCCAGTGAAGAATCTGCAGGTGACGTAGTTACGGAAGTCCGGCCGGATGGTGGCACGAATCCTCTCCACCTCTTCCAGCGAGAATGGCTTCACGTCAGGGCGCCTACCCTTCAGGCGTTTGACGCCCTTGAATGCACTCGTCGTTTCGAACCGCTCGCTCGCTTCCTCCACGCACTGGCGAAGGAGCCCCATGATTTTGTTGACGGTGGCCGCGGCCAACTTCTTGTTCGAGCGTCCGGGCATTGCGGCGAGCTTCGCGCGGAACGTAAGCACATCTGCCTTGGTGATAGAGCCGACCGGCCGGTTACCGAATTCGGTCAGAAGATGGGCATCGAACACTGCATCGACACTTTCCCTGTGCTGTCGTCGCCACTGGGGTGCCATTTCGTTTCGCCAGGTCACGGAGAACTCCGCGAAACTCGGAGTGACCGGAGCCGGGTCGACCGCCGGAGCGGTGGTACTGCAAGACATCTTCGTCGCCGCATTTCCCATGGTGTCGTCCGGTGGCGCGCTGAACTGCAATGCTCTCGGACTTCCCGGAAACGTCGCCGCGTAGTCAAAACGACCCTGCTTGATCTCCCTGGAGATGCGATTCATCAGCGCCTGCACACGCCGGCGATTCTCCGCCGTGTCCTGCAAGGCGGTCTGTTCGCGGCAGCGGACACCTCGGTAGAAAAAGTCGAGGTAGAGCATCCCCGTTTCGGGTCGCGCGCGGACCTTAGCCATGGATCAGACCGCCACTGGCCATCGGGATGCCTGCGCCACGCGCCACCGCTGCGTTCGGCGCCCGTCCGGCCGAAAACTTGCCGATGTCTCGCTGGATCGCTTCCCAGATGAAAAGAAGCTTCCTGCCGCCGAACGGTCGGATGTAATGCACACCCTCAAGCAGCACTGCATCTTTGAGACGCGTGCGTATCGTCCGCGCGTCGTAGTGGATCCGCGTAGCTAACTCGTCCGTGGTGATGTAAGTTTGCAAGGTGTTTCTCCGTGTCGTGCTTAATCAACAGGTGTCGCGTATAAGCGACGCTCGGTGACGATAATAGACAGCGGATGCCGCGTGTCAACAACATATGTCGCCAATAAGCGACACCAGTAAGGTTTTATTCATGATCAGGTTTCGTCTCGCCGAGCTTATTGCCGACAAGGCGTTCAAAGAGCGACGCGTCGTGCCGCTGACGGAGGTGGCTGATGCCACAGGCATCCATCGGGCCACGCTTTCGAAGATCGCCAACCAACCCGGTGCAAACATCGGGACGGACATCATCGACAAGCTATGCAAGTACTTCGGGTGCCAGCCAGGCGACTTGCTGACGTACGTAGAAGGAAGCACTGGATCGGTTTGACCGATCCCAATCAGTACCTGAGACGCAATCCGCGACGATCGCTGTGATCACCAGGGAATGAAATGACCAACGAAGAATTCAAGCGCACCCTTGGGGAGCGGCCGACAAGCTGCGCGGCTCTGTCGCGGCGGCTACCTACAAGTACCCAGCTCTGGGCCTGGTGTTTTTGAAGTACGTGTCGGACATGTTCGATGCCCAAGCCAAGCGCATCCGAAAGCGCTTGGCGGAATCCGCAGGCCGAGTACTACATCGAGAACGAGGACAGCCGCGACGCGCTGGCCGCGCAGTTCGCCGCCGACAAGACCTTTTAAGAAGACCGCGCTGCGCCAACTCGTCGCCACTGCTTGCTAGTGGAGGGCGTGAATGACATCTACAGCACGCTTGGCCTGGACAAGCCGCACATCAGCCTGCTGGACGAGGACTTCCTGGCCCAGATCCGCGGGATGCCGACGCAGAACTTGGCGGCCGAGCTGCTGGAACGCCTGCTCGCCGACCAGATCCGCCAGCGCGGGCAGAAGAGCGCACTGCAGGGCAAGGAGTTCGCCGAGCGCTTGGAAGAAGCGGTACCCCCGCTACCGAAACCGTCGCTTGACCACGGTTGAGGTCATCGAGGAGCTAATCCGGCTGGCGAAGGAGCTCAACGAGGCGCGCCCGCCTGACGGCATAGCGGGGAGGAGCTCGTCTATACCAGGCGCTGGCGGAGAACGAATCTGCCGTACGCGAGCTCGGCCACCCAACGCTGGGGGGCGCTGGCCCAAGAGCTGACCAACAAGCTGCGTAAGTCGGCCTCAATCGACTGGCAAAACCGCAAGGACTCGCGCACGCATCGCTATGGTGAAGATCCTGCTTGCGCGCTACCGCTACCCAACCGACCGGCGGCCACAAGCACCCGTAAGAGTGATCGAACAGGCGGAATTATTGGCCGATCCATGGGCCGAGCGTCGGCGTGAGCCATGAGCTGTCACAACGAACTGGGGTCAAACTGGAGGTCCGGGGTGTCCTGTGACATCCGAAAGTGTCACAGAAAGTGTCACAGGAACCGTTGGAACATCGGTTCAGCCTTGAAGAAAGAAGAGCGGAAAACAAAAAACCCCATGAGAATCATGGGGTTTGATGTGTGGATCTAGTGGTGGCTATGGGTGGACTCGAACCACCGACCCCAGCATTATGAGTGCTGTGCTCTAACCAGCTGAGCTACATAGCCATCGGCCCGCGCGGAGCTCCGCAACGAGCCGCGCATTCTGCCCCAGCCTCCGCCGCTACGTCAATCGTCCGTGCGCGTTGGCGGCCGGGAGGTCACCTGGCCGGTTGCGCCGTGCCCAGGCCAAGCTGGTCGAGCATGAACGCGTACATCTCGGCCGATTCGCGATAGCGGCGGAAGCGGCCCGACTTGCCACCGTGACCGGCTTCCATGTTGGTGCGGAACACCACCGGATGCGTACCGGTGTCGAGATCGCGCAGCTTCGCCACGTACTTCGCCGGCTCCCAGTACTGGACCTGCGAATCCCACAGGCCGGTGCCGACGAACATCGCCGGATAGGCCTTGGCTTCGAGATTGTCGTAGGGCGAGTAGCCCAGGATGTAGTCGTAGTAGCGCTTGTCCTCCGGGTTGCCCCACTCGTCGTATTCGTTGGTCGTCAGCGGAATGCTCGGGTCGAGCATCGTTGTGACCACGTCGACGAAAGGCACCTGCGACAGGATCACGCGGTACTTCTCGGGGGCCATGTTCGAGATCGCGCCCATCAGCAGGCCGCCCGCGCTGCCGCCGTAGGCGGCGACCCGATCCGGCGCGGCATAGCCCCGGCGGACCAGATCGTCGGTGACGTCGATGAAGTCGGTAAACGTATTGATCTTGTTGAGCAGCTTGCCGTCGTCGTACCAGGCCCGGCCCATCTCCTCGCCACCGCGGATATGCGCGATCGCGTACACCATGCCGCGGTCGAGCAGGCTGACGTTGGTGACCGAAAAGCCGGGATCCATGGATGCTCCGTAGCTGCCGTAGCCATACTGCAGCAGCGCCGCGGTGCCGTCCTTCTGGAAGCCCTTGCGATAGACCAGCGACACGGGGATACGCTTGCCGTCGCGCGCCGTGGTCCACACGCGCTCGGTGACGTAGTTCGACGGTTCGTAGCCGATCACCGCCTGCTGCTTTAGCTGGCGACGCTCGCCGGTCTTCGTGTTGACCTCGAAGGTGGTGGCCGGCGTGGTCAGCGAGGTGTAGCCGTAGCGCAGCCACGCGGTGTCGGGCTCGGAGTTCACCGCCAGTCCCATCGCATACGCCGGCTCGTCGGCCTGCACGAATTCGTCGCTGCCGTCACTTTTGAGCACGCGCACGCGGGTCAACGCTTCGGCGCGCTCCTCGATCGCGGTGAAGCCGTCGAACAGCTCGAAACCTTCGATGTAGACATCGTCGCGGTGCGGCACGAGGTCGGTCCACTGCCGGCGCGATGTTGCACCACTCGGCGCGGTGACGAGCTTGAAGTTGGTCGCCGGCACACCATCGGCAGCGGGGGCGTTGGTGCGGATCACCCAGCGGCCGCTGTAATGGTCGGCGTCGTATTCGACATCGCGCGCTCGCGGCGCGAGCACGGCGAAGGTTTCGGGATTGTCCGCCGGCGCGTAGCGCGTTTCGCTCGACACGGTGCTGCCGATGCCGATGACGATGTAGCGATCGTCACGCGTGCGGTCTATGCCCAGGTAGAAGCTGTCGTCCTTCTCCTCGTACACCAGCACGTCGTCGGTGGCCGGCGTGCCGAGGACGTGCTTCTTCACCCGCACGGTCAACAGCGTTTCCGGATCGTTCTCGACATAGAACAGCGTCCTGTTGTCATCGGCCCAGACCAGGTTTGCCGACACGCCGGTGATGACGTCCGGATAGACCTCGCCCGTCTCGAGGTTCTTGAATCGCACCGTGTACTGGCGACGCCCATTGGTGTCGTCGGCGTAGGCGAGAATGCGATTGTCGCGACTCACGTCCCAGTCGCCGACCGCGTAATAGTCCTTGCCCTCGGCAAGCGCGTTGACATCGAGCAGGACCTGCTCGCCGCTGAAGTCGCCGCGTGCGTTCGCTGCCTGGATCGACAGCGCATCGATGCCGACGCCATCGGCGCGGCGCGCATGCACCGGATAGTCCTTGCCGGTCTCGTAGCGCGAGTAGTACCAGTAGCCGCGATCGCGGTACGGCACCGAGCTGTCGTCCTGCTGGATGCGGCCGACGATTTCGTCGTAGAGCGTGTTCTCGACCGGCTTGAGCGGTGCAAGCATCGCGTCGGCATAGGCGTTTTCGGCGTTGAGATACGCCAGCACCGCAGGGTCCTGGCGCTTGTCGTCGCGCAGCCAGTAGTAGGCATCCTCACGCGTGGCGCCGTGCGGCGCCTTGACGGTGTGCGGGCGCTGCTCGGCGTCGGGCGGCACCGGCGCGGCGGCGTGGGTCGTGGTTGGAACGCTCATCAGGCTCAGGCTCGTCAGGATCGGCGCAGCAAGCAGGGCCGCCGCGCGCGGGAAAGAGGTCTTCATAGGTGGGTCCATTCGCTGCGGATGCAACGCCGAAAAGAACACCGGCCGCGAGAGCGGCCGGTGCTGGATGGAATCACTTGCCCAGTTGCTGCCACAGGAACGTCAGGTAGAGCGCATCCATGTGCGCCTGCTGCCGGTTGTTCGCAGCGCCGCCGTGACCGCCCTCGATGTTCTCGTAGTAGCGCACGTCCTTGCCGGCTTCCGACATCAGCGCGTGCATCTTGCGCGCGTGGCCGGGATGGACGCGGTCGTCCCGGGTCGAGGTGAGGATCAGCGTCGGCGGATAATCCTTTGCCGGATCGAACAGGTGGTACGGGGAGAAGGTGCGGATGAATTCCCATTCCTCCGGCTTGTCCGGATTGCCGTACTCGGCCATCCACGAGGCACCGGCGAGCAGCTTGTGGTAGCGCTGCATGTCGAGCAGCGGCACCTGGATCACGACCGCACCGAACAGCTGCGGATACTGGGTGAGCATGTTGCCGGTCAGCAGGCCGCCGTTGCTGCCGCCGCGGATGCCCAGATGCGCGGGCGAGGTGATCTTGCGATCGATCATGTCCTGCGCGACCGCGGCGAAATCCTCGTAGGCCTTGTGACGGTTGGCCTTGAGCGCAGCCTGGTGCCAACGCGGGCCGTACTCGCCGCCGCCGCGGATGTTGGCGACCGCATACACGCCGCCCTTCTCCAGCCAGCCCTTGCCGACGCCGCCGGAGTAGCCGGGCGTCAGCGAGATCTCGAAGCCGCCGTAGCCGTAGAGCAGCGTCGGATTGCTGCCGTCGAGCTTCATGTCCTTCGGACGCACGATGAAGTACGGCACGCGCGTGCCGTCCTTGGACGTGGCGAAGTGCTGCTCGACCTCATGCGTGCTGGCGTCGAAGAAGGCCGGCATGGTCTTGAGCGTTTCCGGCGCGGCATTGCCGCCCACCTCGGCCAGCATCAGCGTGCTCGGCGTCAGGTAGTCGGTGACCGTCATCCACACCGCGTCGGACTCGTCACTGTCGACGGCGCTGACCGCGACGGTACCGAGTTCAGGCACGCCGGCCAGTTCGCTGCGCGCCCAGCCGTTGGCGCCCGGCGTCAGCACGGTGAGCTTGTTCTTGACGTCCTCGAGCACGTTGAGGACGAGGTGGTTCCTGGTCCACGTCGCGCCAGCCAGCGAGGTCGTCTCGGTGGGTTCGAACAGCACGTCGAACTCGCGCTTGCCGCCCATGAAGGCATCGAAATTGGTCGCCAGCAACGAGCCCGCCGGATACGTGCGGCCCCCGACATCCCAGGGTTCGCGCAGTTCCAGCATCAACCAGTCGCGGTGCACCGACTTGTTCGCAGAATTGGGCGCATCGATCCTGGTCAGCTGGCCATCGGCGCCACGCAGATACAGCTCGTCGTTGTAGAAGGCCAGCGTGCGGCTGACGAAGTCGCGCTCGAAGCCCGGCGTGTCGTCATGGATCGCGGCGATGTACATATCGTCCGGCTTGCCTTCGTAGACCAGCTTCGCCTGGTCCATCGACTGGCCGCGGGCCAGCTGCTTGACGATGCGCGGGTAGCCCGACGAGGTCAGGGAGCCGTCGCCGAAGTCGGTGTAGACGTAGACGTTGTCCTGGTCGATCCAGCCCAGCGCACCCTTGGCTTCCTCGCGGAAGAAGCCGCCGTCGACCCAGGACTTCGACGCGACGTCGAACTCTCGCGTCACGTCCGCATCGGCGCCGCCGCGCGACAGCGCGATCAGGCAGCGGGTATAGGCCGGCCGCAGGCAGCTTGCCCCATGCCACACCCAGTTCTCGCCTTCGGCCTTGTTCAAGGCGTCGAGGTCGAGCACGGTTTCCCACTTCGGCTGCGGCTTGCGGTATTCCTCCAGCGTCGTTCGCCGCCAGATACCGCGCTCATGGTTCCGGTCGCGCCAGAAGTTGTAGTACCAGTCGCCCTGCTTGTAGACGGCGGGGATCTTGTCGTCGGAATCGTAGATGCCCAGCAGATCGGCTTCGAGCTGCTTGAACTCGGGCGTGGCCGCGAGTTCGGCCTCGGCCTTGGCGTTCTGCGCGCGGACCCAGTCGAGCGCCTTCTCGTCGGTGACGGCTTCGAGCCACTGGCGCGGATCTGACATGGTGGCCTCCTGGGCGGATGCGGCGCCCATCGACAGGCCGACGGCGACGGCCGCGGCGAGGCAGAGCTTGGACACGTGGGACATGGGGACTCCGGTGACACGGACGGATAGCCGGCAACGCTAGCACGCAGCGCCAAGGCGGACCGCATGACCAAAGTCCACCCCCAACGGCGAGGCGCAGGGTCAGCGCAATCCCGGCAGCAGCCCCGCCGCCACCAGCGCGGCGCGGATCGAAATCCGTTGCCCCCGGCGCGGCGCCGGTCGCCGGCGGGCCTGCGCGAGACCGGGCCGACGCCGCCGCAGGACCGCTGACGAGGCCGGTTTCCGCCGGCGCGTCAGGTGCCGGAGCGCCAGGGTGCACCAGGCCAGGGCCGGCATGCCGAGCAACCACATCGGTGCCCAGCCGACCGCGCTTGTTCCTGTGCGCAGGCCGGGAAACGACAGCAGGGCGATGGCACCGAGGAACAACGTGCCCAGGAGGGCGGCCGGCAGGGTGGCGTCGGATCGGACAAATGGCGTTGCGGCGATACGGGACATCTCGACAGCTCCTGTGAACGCGATCGCCCGGCTGGGCAGGCGCACAGTCTGTAGAGCGGCCATCTCACGGGCTGCGACCTTTGCGGGTCGTGGCTCGATTGCGGCATGCCCGCAGGGGCCACGCGCGAGCGCTATCCGATGCTCGTGTCGAGGATTCCGTTCCGGGCCAGGACGACCCGGAGCATGGCCTGCTGTCCAGCCGACGCCTCGCGGGACCCAAGGCCAAGGCGGACGTAGCGCTGCTGATCCTTGTCTGGACCGGCCGGGCCAAGCATGTGCGACAGGTCGGCAGGGCGCAGGTGGATGTCGTGCCAGCTCATGCGGCGCTCGCGCCCGGGCGCCCGCCCGGGTCAGCCCGCTGCGGCACTTGACGCATGTGCCGCGTCTGTTCCCCGGCGCGCTCAAGGCAGTGCGCGACTGCGGCCGCGCCCTGCCTCTGCGCTGCAGTCGAGCCGCCTCAGCGCTCGTACTTGTCCAGCGCCATCATCAGCAGCGAGCGCGCCTGTTCGCGCAACGCCACCGGCTCGACGACTTCGGCATCGGCGCCGTAATGCAGCACGTCCATGAGCAGTTCGCGGGCACCGCTGTAGGGCACCTTGAGCTCGAAGCGCCCGTCCGGCAGGAACCGGCCCTGCTGCTGCGAGTGCCAGTGCTCATCGGCGACCCAGCGCGCGGCCTTGGCGCTGAAGACGATCGTCGCGATGCCCTTCGGCGGGCCGGAGAAGATGCCGTAGCTGCCGGCCAGATGCCGGTCGAGTTCGTCGTCCTCGATGTCGCGCGCGACCGCATCGAGCACCCGGGCGGTGGCGATGCGGTCGACCGAGAAGCTGCGCAGCGCGTCGCGATCGTGGTCCCAGGCATCGAGGTACCAGTTGTCGCGGTAATGGGTGATGCGTTGCGGCGAGACCGTGCGCCGGGTCTTCTCGTCGGTCGAACGCGCGCGATACTCGAACGCCAGCTGCTTGCGCTGCAGCACCGCCGAACAGACATTGCGGAAGGCGTGTTCGTCCATGCGCCGGCCGCGATGCGGGATGACCCGCACGCGCTGCACCGGCCACTGCTTGCCGGCCGAATGCTCGTCGAGCAGCTTCTCGATACGCGACTGCAACGGCGCCAGCGCTGTCGACAGCACGCCCCCGCTGCTGCGCGACATCAGCTGCTGCGCCGCCAGCAAGGCATGCAGCTCTTCGGAGTTGAGCCACAACCCGGGCAGTTCGAAGCGACCGCCCTCGTCGCTGTCGTAGCGGAAGCCGGCATCGCCGTCCCCGACGATCGGGGCCATCAGGGCATCGCGCAGGAAGGCGAGATCGCGATAGACCGTCGCCCGCGAGCATTCAAGCTCGTCGCGCAACTTGGCCACGGTCACCGGATAGCGCGAGGTCTTGAGGATGCGATGCAGCGAGAGAATACGTTCGTATCGGTCCATGGCGCGATTATGGCGCCAGTGCGCCGCCACGGCGTGACCGGATGTGGATAACTGCCGGTTAACGCAGCCGGGCGCTCGCTGACGTCACACTCCGCCATCGGAATCCGACAACACGACATGACGCAAGGAATGCGAAACCCCGGCGTGCGCATCGCGCTGGGTGCGACGGTGCTGGTCCATGCCGGTATCGCCTGGTGGCTGCTCGGGCTACGCGAAGCGCCGCCGGTCGACAGCACGATCGCGCTCCAGGTGGCCTGGATCGACCGGCCCGCGACGCCATCGCTGCCCGCCTTGCCGGAACGTCCGGCTCCTGCCACGACGACGCGCACACGGCGGGTCTCGACGTCGGCCCAGCCGCGCCCGCTCCAGTCGGTCGACGTTCCCGCCGCTGCGAGCCCCAGCGAGCCGTCATCGCCGGACGCGGCCGCGCTGCTCGACCAGGCCCGCGACTGGGCACGGACGCAGTCGCCGCAGCCGGCTTTCACCCACGACCCGCTGCAGCGACGGCCGCCGCCCGCCGCGGATGGCCGCTTTGCGATGCGCGGCCCCATCACGCCCGAGGACATCGCCAAAGGCATCGGCCAGTTGTTCGGCGGCGCCGGGTATACGCAGGATCCCTGCCCGCAGATCCGGCGCAACATCGCCAACCTCGGCACCGGCGGCGACACCGAACTCGCCAGCGAGGAAATCCGCCGGCTTCGCCAGTTCTGCCTCTAAGCGGCGGCGTCGCTTCCGAGCCCGCGACTGATCCCGGCAGCCACCCGCTCGGCCTGGCCGCGCAGTTCGGGCATCGCGATCGTCTCCCACAGATCGCCGATGCGCAGCGCACCCAGCGTCCACAGCCCCTCGACCGGCGCGCCATCGGCGCCCAGCACCTGGCCCTCGCCGCGGGTCGCAATGCCCATGCCGAGCGGACCGGCAGCAATCAGGCCGCGCGAAAGCATGGCGGGCAGGAGGGCGCCGGGGGCACGCGCGGCGCGCTTTTCCATGCCCGTCGCGTTGATCACTACGTCAGCGGACATCGACCTGGGCGCACCGCGCCGCGGCGTCCAGTCCACGTGCAGGCGACCATCGCGCGCGGCGATGGCAGTGAGTCGCCCTGCCTGCAGCGAGAACTGTCCACTCTTGGACATGGCATCGACCGTTGCCGCGACGCCGGGTGCGATGCGATGGCGATGGATGTCCCACTGCCGGACCGCGTGCCGCAGGAAACGGCGTTGCTCGGCCTCGGGCCAGGCCTGCCACAGCGCGCGCACATGCGGGCGCAGCCGCTCGAGCGTGTCCTGCCAGGGCCGTCCCTCTTCAACCGATTCGGCGGCCCAGCGCCGCAGCAGGCGCATGCGCGCGCGTACCCCGAGCGGCAGCAGCTCATCGATGCCGCCAGGCTGCGGCACGGTGCCCGGCGCGTGCGCAAGCGGCATCAGTCCGTTGCGCGACAGCGCGCGGATGCGTCCACGATGGCCATTGGCCTCCAGCGTCAGGAGAACGTCGACCATGCTGAGCCCCGCACCGACGATGCAGACGTCCGCGTCCACGGGCACGGCCGCCACCGCCGCGTAGTCCCACGCCTCGACGAGGCCAGGCACATCGCCACCGCCCGGCAAGGCCGCGGGCAGATTGCCGATCGCGAGCACGACATTACCCGCGCGCACTTGCCGGCCCGAGGCGAACGTGACGGCGAACCCCTCGCCCTCCTGTGCGACATCGACTGCGGTGTCCGCGAGCATGGCCAGCTCTGCACGCGCCGGGTGCGCGTCCAACCGCGCCTGCAGATAGCGGCCGTAGAGCTGTCGCGGCGAGAACCAGGCCGCCAACGCGGCCTCATCGAGACCCGCAGATTCCGGCTGCGTGCGCAGGAAGTCGACGAAGTCGCCCGGCGCCGCATCGAAGGCGCTCATGCGGGCGGCATTGACGTTGAGCACGTGTTCCCCGCGGGGGGTGGAATAGGCTGCGCCACGCGCCGGCAGCGGCCGCGGCTCGGCCAGGGCGATCCGCAGCCCCGGGGTGTCCAGCAGGTGCAGCGCCACGAGCGCCCCGCAGGCACCGCCGCCGATGACCAGCACATCGACGCTTGCATGGGGGGCGGGATCGGGCGCGGCTGCGGACATGGTGAGGCCTGGAGAGACTAAGGACGCTTAGTATCCCATCCGCCCCGTACCATGGCCGCCGCCGGCCGCGTGCCGGCGCATGGGACGGCGCGTCTCGCGGGGTACCGGCTCGAAGACGATGGAGGTTGCGTGGAACTGTGGTTGACGCTGGCGGTGATGTCCGGCGCGATATTCCTGTTCGTGACCGAGAAGCTGCGCGTGGACGTGGTGGCGCTGCTCGTCGCGACCGCCCTGCTGGTGCTCGGCGTGGTCACCCTGCCCGAGGCGCTGTCGGGCTTCAGCAACCAGGCCACGGTGATGGTCGCCGCCATGTTCGTGCTCAGCGGCGCGCTGCAGCGCAATGGCGCCGTGGTTGCGATCGGCGACCTGCTGGCGCGCATCCGCAGGCCCTGGCTGTTCGGGCTGGTGATGATGGTGCTGGTGACGTGCGTCGCCGCATTCGTCAACAACACCGCGACGGTCGCGGTGTTCCTGCCGCTGGTGCTCGCGGCCACCACCGCCAACCGCTGGGCGCCATCGAAGTTCCTGATCCCGCTGTCGTACATGTCGCAGACCGCAGGCGTCTGCACCCTGATCGGCACTTCGACCAACCTGCTGGTCGACTCGATGGCGCGCGAGAGCGCCGGCGTCGGCTTCACCCTGTTCGAGTTCGCGCCGCTGGGCATCGTGTTCGTCGGCATTTCGATGCTGTACCTGACGACGGTCGGCCGCCTGCTGCTGCCCGACCGCGGCGTGCCCGGCAGCGGTTCGGCCGACACGATCGGGCGCTACGTCGCCGAGCTGCTGGTCCCCGATGGGGCGACGGTGATCGGCCGCGCGCGCGGCGAGATCCTGCCCGAGGGCCATGACGAGGTCGAAGTCCTGGAGCTGCTGCGCGACGGCCGCGCGGTGCGCGGCGCCGATGCGCGCGTCGAGGCCGGGGACCGTCTGCTGCTGCGCGGGCTGTGGCAGGACATCGACACTGCGCGCAAGTCGCTCAAGCTCAGGTTCGACCATGTCGCGCGCGATCTCGACGGCGACGTCAAGGCCGAGCGCCTGCATGTCGAGGTGATGGTCGCGCCGGGCTCGCACCTGATCGGCCATACGCTGTCGGGGATGCGCTTCGGCCACA
Source organism: Luteimonas sp. 100069 (assembly GCF_003813845.1). Taxonomy (NCBI): domain Bacteria; kingdom Pseudomonadati; phylum Pseudomonadota; class Gammaproteobacteria; order Lysobacterales; family Lysobacteraceae; genus Luteimonas; species Luteimonas sp. 100069. Next base: position 11,928 of record NZ_RPFN01000001.1, on the reverse strand, counting down.
CCTATCGCGCCCGCGTGCACGGCCTGCATCGACGCCAGCTGGGCGTGCACCGGCCGCTGGACCAGGTTCCGCTGACCGTTGGCGACGTACTGCTGCTGGATGCGCCGATCACGGCCATCGCCGACCTGCGTGGCGACCGCGGCCTGATCGTCATGGGCTCACGCGCGCAGCGCAAGGTGGACACGACAAAGGCCACGCTGTCGGCAGTCGTCATGGCCGCCGCGATCGCCGCCGCTGCGCTGGGCTGGATGTCGATCGTCGCTTCGGCGCTGCTGGGCTGCATCGCCCTGGTGGTGCTGCGCCTGATCGATCCCGACGAGGCCTACGAGGCCATCGACTGGCGCGTGATCCTGCTGCTGGCCGGGATCATCCCGCTCGGCATTGCGCTGCAGAAGACCGGCGGCGCAGCGCTCGCGGCCAACCAGCTGATCAATCTCGTCGGCCATTACGGGCCCACGGCCACGCTGGCCGCGGTGTACCTGATGACCTCGACGCTGACCGAGTTCATGAGCAACAACGCCTCGGCCGTGCTGCTGGTGCCGATCGCATTGGCGACCGCCGACTCGCTGGGCGTGGATCCAAAGCCCTTCCTGATCGCGGTCGCATTCGCCGCGTCGACCAGCTTCGCCACGCCGATCAGCTACCAGACCAACACCATGGTCTACACCGCCGGCAATTACCGCTTCAGCGATTTCGTCAAGATCGGCATGCCGCTGAACATCATCTTCCTGGTCACCGCCACGCTGCTGATCCCGCGCTTCTTCCCGTTCTGACTGTTCGGCGGCCAGGGGGCGTGGCACCCTGCGCGACGGTCTGACGGGGAAAGTACGGATGCGCCAGGTGCTGATGATCGCCGCGTTGCCCCTGTCGGCAGCCGGGCTGGGCCTGCTGATGTGGAGCGGCATGACCACCGCGCTGCTGCAGCTGCGCCCCCCGGGGTCGGCCGCGCTGCACCAGCTGCAGCTGATCGGCATGCTGATGGGGAGTGCGCTCCTGGTCTGCGGCATGCTGGTCCGGCGCTTCGCGCCCGCGCCCCGTCTGCCCACCGCGCCGCCCGGTCGACGCACCCGGCTGCTGGTCTGGACCACGCTCGGGATCTCCGTATTCCTGTGCGCCCTGCTGATCTCGGGCGCGTGGATGCGCGGGGGCGTGTGGCTGGCGGTCCTGGGTGTCGTCCAGATGCTCGTGGCGTTCGGTGCCGTGGCGGCGATGGCGAGCGACCATGCACGGCCGCCGTCACCGCCCGCCTGGCAACAACCGCTGGTGCTGCCGGTGCACCTGCTGCTTGCGATGAGCACCGGGCTCGCCCTGCTCTACCTGCTGATGGACCGGTTGCTCGTCTCGGGCAGCGATGGTCGCACCATGCTCGGGACACTCGCCGGCCTCGGCATCTGCCTGGCGCTGTTCAAAGTGGTGTACTGGCGTGCGATCGACCGGTTGGCGACCGCCGCTTCGCGCGCCCATACGTTTCACGCCCCGCGCGTCGTGGTACTTGCGCTCGCCGCGGGTGTGCCGTTCGCGGCGTGGCTGCTGGCGCCGTCCGGCACGGTGCCGGCGACCGCGCTGCTGGTCATGGCGGCATCGGGCGTATGTGCTGCCGCGGTGCTCGAACACCGGCTGTTCCTCGGCGAAGGTGCGACGCCCGCGCGCGCAGCCGGTCACGTTTCCTGAAGCCCGCTTCGATCGTCCGGGCGGCTTGATGGCCCATCGACCGCTGCCCCGGCATACTTCACCTGTAACCGCTTCCATGACTGGATGACATGCTTGCAGGCTGGTGGTTGGCCGTCGCGGGCCTTCCGATCTATACCCACCCGCTCCCGGCTGCGCCGGAGCAACCCGCCGTCACTGCCGTGTTCTCACGGCAGGTGCCGCTGCGTCGCCCCTGCTATCGGCTCTCATGCCGGGACGTGGAATGGGTGGCTGGCGCTGCGCGGCCGCGGATCTGGTCGCCGAAAGCGCCTGGGGTTCAACCGCGCACGGTCGCCCAGCCGCTGGTCAAACTTCCTGATCGTCGCTTCGTTTCCCTGCACTCGCCCTTCTCGAGCCGCGAGTGGACCCGCGCCGGCGGCAACCACGTGCGCTGGGACGCCAGCTACGGGCTCGAGGCGATCCGCAGTCCCGAAACCCTGTTGCGCGTCGAGTTCGGCACTGGCTTCCGCATCGAGCCCTATACCGACTACGGCACCGCGGCGATGGGACCAGTCGCCCGCGGGCAGCTGCAGCTGTCGCAGGAACTCGGCAGGCACGCCTCGTTCACCCAGCAGGTCCAGGTGGAGACCGGACGCGAGAACACCTTCCTGCGCCAGACACTGGCGTTCGATTACGAACTGTTCCCGCAGTGGACCCTGCGTTCGGACTTCGAACTGCGCCACGACACGCTCGGCAACGGCGGCCGCGGAAGTACCGATACCGAAGGCTCGCTCAAGCTTCGCCGGGTCTTCTGAGTTCGACCGCGAAGGTGGCGCACTGCTTCGGGCACACGCTTCCCCGGACGTCCGAGGCTCAGCTCAACCCGGCAGAAATGCCCCGGCGCCCGCTTCCAGCAGCAACGCCGCGACCCGCGCGCCCAGGGCCTCGCCCTCGGCCGGGGCCGATTCGCCGCCCGCGCGCACCGCGCGTCCATCAATCGCCGAGCCCACCAGGCCTTCGAGCCGCAGGCGATCGCCTTCCAGCCAGGCGTAGGCGGCCACGGGCACATGACAGCTGCCGTGCAGGGCGCGATTCATCGCGCGCTCCGCCTCGACGCAGCGCCGCGTGCGCGCATCGTCGAGCGTGGCGAGCAGGTCCCGCAGCTGCGGGGCATCGTCCCGGCATTCGATCGCGATCGCGCCCTGCGCCGGGGCCGGCAGCCAGTCGGGGGCGTCCAGCCGCGCGCGGATGCGTGCTTCCAGCCCGAGCCGCTGCAGCCCCGCGCAGGCCAGCACGATCGCGTCGTACTCGCCGGCATCGAGCTTTGCCAGGCGCGTATTGACGTTGCCGCGCAGGTCGCGCAACTCCAGATCCGGCCGAACTGCGCGTAACTGCGCCTGCCGACGCAGCGACGAGGTCCCCACGCGCGCGCCTGGCGGCAGCGCCTCGACGCTGTCGAAGGCATTGCTGACGAAGGCATCGGCATGATCGGCGCGGGCGAGGATGGCGGCCAGGGCGAAGCCCGGCTCCAGCTCCATCGGCACGTCCTTGAGCGAGTGGACCGCGCAGTCGGCGTCTCCGGCCTGCATGGCGATCTCGAGTTCCTTGAGGAACAGGCCCTTGCCGCCGATCGCGGCGAGCGAACGGTCCAGCACCTCGTCGCCGCGCGTGCTCAGCGGCACCAGGACGACCTCGAGCCCGGGATGGCGGGCACGCAGGCCAGCGGCCACGTGCTCGCTCTGCCACAACGCAAGCGGGCTCTTGCGGGTGGCGATACGCAGACGATCCATGCCGGCATTATCGGCGATCACCGCCGGCCGCGTCTGCCGCCGGTTCAGAGCTGGCGGACGGCTTCTCGCAACTGCGAGACGCAGCGCCGGCTGACCTCGAGCGGCCGGTCGCAGTGGCGCAGGACCGCGTGCACGTGTCCGTCGAGATCGCGCCGCAGTTCGACCAGCTCGTGGCGTGCGACCAGGCAATTGCGATGGATGCGCAGGAACCGCTCGCCGAATTCGTCTTCGAGGGATTTCAGTGACTCTTCGACCAGATCCTCGCCGCGCGCATGATGCACGACGACGTATTTCTCCTCCGCCTGCAGGTAGCGGATTTCCTCGACCGGAATCAGCCGCAGGCTGCCGCGCAGCCGCGCGCACAGATGAGTGCGACGCTTCTCGGCGCCGCTGTCGGCGTCGGGTGTTGCGCGCCCCGCGGTGAACGTCCGCGCGCGTTCGATCGCCGCCTGCAGCCGCTCGGGTCGTACCGGCTTGACCAGATAATCGACCGCAGCCGCTTCGAAGGCCATGAGCGCGTGCGCATCGTAGGCGGTACAGAACACCACTGCCGGGCGCGGCTCGAAGGCGCTGAGATGCCGCGCGACCTCGAGCCCGTCGATGCCCGGCATCGCGATGTCCAGCAGCACCAGCGCCGGATCGTGCGCGGCGCAGGCTTCCAGCGCGGTGCGGCCGTCGCCGGCCTCGGCGACCACGACAACGCCCGCGTGCTGTGCGAGCAGCATGCGCAGGCGCTCGCGCGCGAGCGGCTCGTCGTCGGCAATCACGACCCTCATGGCGTGTGGCCCCCCCGGACCTTCGCGGCGCCGTCCATCGGCACCGGCACCTGAATGGTGCACGCATAACGGCCTTCGTTCCACCCGTAGCGCATGCGTGCGCGAGGACCGAACGCGAAGCCGAGCCGGTGGGCGATGCTGCCCTGGGCATGGCCGGCACCCTGCGCCGGGGCGCTGTCGGGCGGCAGGGACGGATTCGCAACGCCGATCTCGAGCACCCCGTCCTCGATCGCCAGCCGCACCTCGATCGTGCCGCCCTCAGGCAAGCGCGAGATGCCGTGCAGCACGGCGTTCTCGAGAATGGGCTGCAGCGTCAGGCGCGGCATCTGCAGTGTCCACGGGAGTTCGCCCCGGCGGTCCCACTCGACACGCAAGCGGTCACCGAGGCGCAACTGCTCGATCGACAGATAGCGTTCGGCCAGGGACACCTCATCGGCCAGCGTCGACGCGCCGCCGGCGCCGAGCGCAGCGCGGAACAGATCCGACAGATCCAGCACCGCGCGCTCGGCCACGATGGGATCGCGCCGCAGCAGTGTGGCGATCATGTTCATGCTGTTGAACAGGAAATGCGGGCGGATCCGCGCCTGCAGTGCGTCCGCTTCGGCACGCGCATGCGCCGCCACCTGCGACTGCCACCGGTCGATCACGTAGAAATAGCGAAGCGCGATCGCCGTCAGCAAGGCGACCACCGCCCCGCTGCCCCCGACGAAACGACCGAAGCCGGGCAGGCCTTCCCCATTCCCGACGCTCGCGAAGAGCCCGTGCACGATGGCCGATGCGATGAGCGCGATCGCCATTGCCAGCACCACCGCGGCCATCGCGCCGACGCGCAACGGCAGCCGGGACAGCGGGCGCCGGCACGCGCACAGCAACACCGTGACCGAGAGCGCGAGCCACAGCGCATAGCCGCTTGCCGACACGAACGCCCGCAGGTCCCAGGACGCTGCAGGATGCGGCACCAGCAGCACGACGAGCACGGTGAGCTGGGCCAGGCCCAGCATCGCCAGCAGGCGCGGCAACCTGCACAGGTCCGGCAACCAGAGGCCGTCGGGCGCCGGCGTGGCCATGCTCAGCCGGCCGCGAGCCGGCGTTCGAACCAGTCGCCGATGGCGACGATTTCCTCGGCGCAGACCGAATGCGGCATCGGATAGACATGCCAATCAACATCGAAACCGGCATTGCGCAACCAGCCGGCGCTCTGTTCTCCGGCAGCCAGCGGCACCACCGGATCCTGCCGGCCATGCGCCATGAACACCGGTTGGCGCGAGGCGCCCTCGGCCAGTGCGGCGTCGGCGGTACGCGGCGCGGGCAGATAGGTGGACAGGCCGATGAGGCCGGCCAAGGGGGCGCGCCGACGCAGCCCGGCAGCCAGTGTCACTGCGCCGCCCTGGGAGAATCCGGCCAGGATTACCCGCGACGCGGGTATGCCGCGCTCCGCCTCGCGTTCGATCAGGGCATCGACCTGTGCCACCGACTCGAGCACGCCGGTCTCGTCGGCTCGGCTGGCCAGATCGAAATCGACGATGTCGTACCACGCGCGCATGCGCACGCCATTGTTGATCGTGACCGGGCGTACCGGCGCATTGGGGAACACGAAACGCAGGGCTGGCCAATGCGCACGCACCAGCTCGGGCACCAGCGGGACGAAGTCGTTGCCGTCGGCCCCCAGACCATGCAGCCAGATCACGCTCCACTCAGGGGCGGGACCGGTCTGGTGTTCGATGCAGTCGAGCAATGCGGGTGTCGTGGAATCCATACATGGGTGCCGGCTGACGGTGCGCCAGTGTAAGCGCTCGCCGCCGGCCGCCTAGGCGTGGGTCGCGCGCGGCGCTCCCGCGGTCGCCTGCGTCTGTGCCTCGGCGCGCAGCGCGGCCGCGCGCACGAGGACCTCGGGCGGTGACTGTTCTTCGGGCGTCGCGAACAGACCGGCACGACGCATCGCCATACCGATCGTGCGCGAGGAGGTGAACCGCACGATCGGAATCGAACCCGCGAGTCCGATGATCATCGGCGACATCCACAGCACCAGCACCGGCGAAAGCCACCAGGCGCCGACTCCCATCACGAGGCCCAAAGCCGTCGTGCCGTAGTAGTTGCGCCACAAGTCGCCCCAGGTCTGACGGCCATCGTCGCGCCGCTGCGCATCCCACCCGGAATCGCGCCCGGCCAGCACTTCTGCCACGCCGCGCGACTGCACGTACATCGTCACCGGTGCCATCAGCGCTGCAAACACGTTCTCGATCAGCAGGCTGACAAAGCCGCGCACCGCCCCGCCGCTGCCGTGGCGCATGCGCGGATCGGCCAGCGTGGCGATGTATCCGAACACCTTGGGCGCGAACAGCAGTGCCATCGTCAGGACGAAGACGCCGAGGAAACGGCCGTCGTCGATCGCCATCCAGTACTGCGCCGGCGAGACGCCGTCGCCCAGGACGCCGTGCTGGAGCGGGATCGCCAGACCGATCAGGACCAGCATCGCCCACAGTGGCGCGGTGAGGTAATGGCCGATGCCGATCAGCAGGTGCCAGCGGCTGACCCAGTGCAGGCCGCGCGCGGGCAGTACGCCCCCGTGCTGCAGGTTGCCCTGGCACCAGCGGCGGTCGCGCACCAGCATGTCGGTCAGCGTCGGCGGCCCTTCCTCGTAACTGCCTTCGAGCGTCGGCACCATGTGCAGCGCCCAGCCGCCCCGCCGGATCAGTGCCGCCTCGACGAAATCATGACTCAGCACCGCGCCGCGGAAGGGCGTGGTGCCCTGCAGTTCGGGCAGACCCCCGTGCGCGGCGAAAGCGGCAGTGCGGATCAGCGCATTGTGGCCCCAGTAGTTGCTCTCGGCGCCGTGCCACCACGCCACGCCGTGCGCGATCACCGGGCCGTACATGCGGCCGGAGAACTGCTGCATGCGCGCGAACACCGTCGATCCATTGACGATCACCGGCAGCGTCTGCACCAGGGCGACATCGGCGTTGCCTTCCATCGCCGCGGCCAGACGGACCAGCGTGTCACCGGTCATCAGGCTGTCGGCGTCGAGGATCAGGAACTGCGGATACGCCCCGCCCCAGCGACGCACCCAGTCGGCGATGTTGCCCGCCTTGCGCTCGCGGTTGTCCTCGCGGCGCCGGTAGTACAGCCGGGCCTGCGGGAATGTGCTGCGCAACCGCTCGAACGCGAGGACTTCGCGCCGGTGGATGGCCTCGTCGCGCGTGTCGCTAAGGACGAACAGTTCGAAATGTCCGCTGCGCCCCGTGGCCTCCAGGGATTCCTGGATCGCCTGGAGCCCCGCGAACAGGCGTTCGGGATCCTCGTTGTAGGTGGGCATCAGTAGCGCGGTCCGCTCGCGCAATGCCGGCAGCGGCGCAGCCGGATCGATGCCCAGCCGTGCGGGCCGTCGCATCAGCACCAGCGCGAACCCCGCGAGCGAACTGGCGAAGGACTGCACGATCCAGGCAAACAGGGGCACGAATACCAGCAACAGCAGACCTTCGAGCAGATCGATGCCGCCGACGCGCAGCAGCCACCAGATCTGGTAGGTCGCAAAGAGTGTCAGGATCGCGGACATCGTCACGATGAACGCCCGCCGCCAGGCCATGCCACGGGGCGCGCTGGGAAGCGGGCGCCGGGCGAGGCGGCCTTCGTGCAAGGACTGCACCGGCATCTGCAGCGGCGATGCCTCGGGCATCGTCAGGGTTTCGATTACGGTCACGCGCTCCACCGGTAGGTCCAGGTTTCCGAGATGGCCCGACCGCCGCGATGCAGGCGCATACGCAGCTCGCTTGCGGCGTCGCCATCGGGCGCGAACTCGAAGGCCGCCCGCCAGCCGCCGCCGGGTCGGGCATGCACGACGGGATGGGTGACGGTGCCACGACTGGCGGACACCTCGATCTCCGGAATCGCAGCGCCCGCCTCGCCCGCATCGCCGTCGAAGTCGACGACGATCAGGCGGACGCTGCGGTCCTTGCCCGGACGTGCGCCGATGCGGGTGGCCTCGACAGCTGCCAGCCCCGGCTTCCACCGGGGCGACGCCGTCCAGTGCAGCCGGTAGCGCCACCGGCTCTCACTGCCTGCTTCGAGCGGCGCCTGCGGTCGCCAGAACGCGACGATGTTGTCCTGGTACTCGTCTCCCGTCGGAATCTCGACCAGGTGCACCTCGCCCGGCCCCCAGTCGTCGAGCGGCTCGACCCAGGCCGAGGGCCGGTCTTCGTAACCGGCCTCCGCATCCTGGAAGTCGGAGAACGTGCGCTTGCGCTGCATCAGGCCGAATCGCCTGGGGGAGCGGTCCTGGAAGCCGCTGTGCTGGATCGCGGCGGGATTGCGCAACGGCCGCCAGACCTGCTCATCGGTACCGGTCCACAGGGCCAGTCCGTCGGAATCGTGCACCGCAGGGCGATAGTCGTCGACGCCGCCCCGGTCCGAGGCGTCGAACTGGAACATGCTCGTCAGCGGCGCAATACCCACATGCGGCAGGTCTACGCGCGGGAACAGGCGTGCATCGACCTCGAATATGGTCTCCTCCCCCGGGTGGATGCGAAACCGGAATGCACCCACAACGCTCGGCCCGTCGAGCAGAGCGTCCAGGGTGATCGTGTCCGCGCCTGGCTCGGGGCGATGCAGCCAGAACGCACGGAACGCCGGAAACTCTTCGGGCCCCGGGTCGCCACTCCCCAACGCGATACCGCGCGCCGAAAGACCGTAGCCCAGCCCCTTCGCCACGGCCCGGAAATAACTGGCGCCGAGGAACACGCAAAGCTCGTCGAAATACCCGGGGTTGTTCAACGGCGCGTGCAGACGGAAGCCCGCAAATCCCAGTTCCGGCTGCAGGGCCGGGGTGGGGTTGGGGCCGTAGTCGAAGAGGCTGGTCGAGAACGGCACCTGCTGGGCGCGACCGTCTGCCACGACGTGGATGTCCACGGGTGGCTTGAACAGGAAGCCCCGATGAAAGAACTGGGCCTGGAACCTGCTGCCGGGTAGATCGCGCCAGAGCGCCTTGTCCGGGCGATATCGGAAGTCGCGATAGCGGTCGTAATCGGCCGCCGCCAGCACGGCCGGCAGGGTCTCGTCCGGCGGCGCGTACGGGCGGGCCGCAAGCTCGCGCGCCAGCTTCCACACGGTGTCTGCATCGAACGCCTCCGAAGGGGCGCCCTCTGCCGCAGCTGCAAGCGCGGGCCACAGCCCACCCAACAACGGCACGGCCATCGCCGTCGTCAGAAAGTCGCGTCTTCGCACCGAGGGCCCACCATGTCGTATTCAGGTCGCGGCAATGTAGCCGCGTCGGTGTAAGAATTTGCGAAATTCCAGGTCGCAGCAGGAGTGCGTGTTCTGATTCAGGCAGGCGAAGACGCCGGGGCGACCGCGTGGGGGCCCGGAAGCCGTCACTCGAGCTGATGCCATCCGGTCGATCCAGCCGATCAGCGTTCTGGTCCAAGGCGATCGACCCGCTTTAACCAGAGCCAGGGGAGACGTGGCGGCCCGCGTCCCTCCGAAGATCTCGCCACGCACGCCGCGAGCAGATGCGTCCCGGGAACCGCGCTACGTGCCGGGCTCTGCTTCGGCGGCGTCCGCCGGACGGGACGCTTGCGAGGGGGCGCAGTCCGGCAACCCTGAGGTAGCAATTCCGGCCCAGGCACGCTCGGCGAAATGTGCGAGGGTGCCTGCATGGAGCACCCCCAAGCCTTACGCTGTCCGGGCCACAAGGGGAGCCCACAGTGACTGTTCGAGCCAGCGCGACTGACGACACTTCCCGCCGGAGCGGTTGTCCAGCAGTCGACCGAGCCACTTCATGCGGCACGTGGCTTCGGCCGGTGCCACCTGGGCTCTCTGGCCGACCTGGCGCGGAATGCCGCCGCGCGCGCTTGGGCGTGGCGGCGCGATGGCAACCAGCGTCGATCGCCACATGCGCAAGGACGGCGCTGGGGGTCACCCGTGGCTGATCCCATGGTCCAGCCCGGGGCGCGCACGGCGGACGCACACCTGCGCCTCACGCCCCAGGCGGCGCTTGTGCGCCTGGCGCCATTCGTCCTCGAGTTGGAAAGCAAGGCCCAGGGCCGCGTTGCGATCGGACTCGCCGGCGGACCAGGATCAGGCAAGTCGACCCTTGCCGCGGAACTGGTCGCCATGCTAAATCACGATGATCCTGCCCGCGCCGCGCTGGTGCCAATGGATGGCTTCCATATCAAGCACGCCAGGCTCGAGGCCTTGGGTCACACCGACCGCAAGGGCGCCCTCCATACATTCGAAGCTAGCGACTTCGTCCGCTTCCTGCGCCGCATCAGAAGCGCAACGGTGCCGGTTAGCGGGCCCCTGTATTCGCGCGATACGGTCAGTTTTGTTAATCACTAACAAAACCTTAAGGAGGCGGGCGTAACCAAAAACGTCTAAAACAGATAATCCCGACGGCAAGCGGAATAGCGGCGTTTCTTCACGCGAACACGACACTTTCGGCGAGCACACTCGGCGCGCAGTTGTTGGCGAACGTTCAGTTTTTGGGTGCCCAGCGCCGGCAGATCCGCCACGCGGAGAGCCGGAATAGCCGTACTGCTACTCAGGACGAGGTCACCCGTGCGTGCTTCCCTACTTACTGCGGTCGCGCTGCGGGGCCTGTTGGCCGCCACGCTCGGCCTCGGGCTTTCCAGCCCCGCCCAGGCCCAGGTCGCCAACACCACGGTGATCACGCCGCCTTCTGGCGTCATAGACAGCAACCCGTCGAATAATACGTCCACTGTCACCACGCCACTGGCCAGCGTGGTCAGCAGCAGCAAGGCTGCGTTTCCTGCTAGTGGCAGCACGGTGATAATCGGGCAGCAGATCAGCTACACGCTGACCGACGTCCCCCCGCTTTCAGTAGCGGGACCGTTTGGAGCCCGGGGTTACTGTAGCTGAGCTTCTGCCAGTTGTTTTGCGTGGGCGGCGGGCGTCAGCCCGCCGAGTGATTTCTTTGGTCGTTCCTCGTTGTATTCCTGCCGCCAGCGCTCGATCTCGCTTCGGGCATGCAGCAGCGTCGGGAACCAGTGTTCGTTGAGGCATTCATCGCGTAGGCGCCCGTTGAAGGACTCGACGTATGCGTTCTGATTCGGCTTACCCGGCTGGATCAAGCGCAGCATCACGCCCTGCTCGTGCGCCCAGGCCACCATCGCCTTGCCGCAGAACTCCTTGCCGTTGTCCGTTCGGACTATCTTCGGCAGGCCACGGCTGACTGCCAGGCGGTCGAGCACACGACTGACCCCGTGCCCGGAAATCGCGCGTTCGACTTCGATCGCCACAGCTTCGTGGCTCGCGTCGTCCACGATCACCAGGCACTTGATGACGCGGCCGTCGGCTGTGCGGTCGAAGATGAAGTCCATCGACCACACTTCATTGGCCGCAACCGGACGGATCAGCGGTTGCCGCTCGCCCACCGGCACCTTCTTGCGCTTGCGTCGCCGCACCTGCAGCTTGGCCTGCTGATACAGCCGCTCCACGCGTTTGTAATTCACGGCATGGCCGCCTTGCCGCAGCTTGAGATAGATCATGCCCACGCCGTAGCGCCTGTGCCGATGCGCCAATGCCTGGATCTGCTCTCGCAGTTCGACATTGCGATCCGGACGAGGTGTATAGCGCAGTGCGCTGGCGCTCATGCCCACCACGCGCAAAGCGCGCCGCTCGCTGAGGCCTTTACCTGCCATGTAGCGCACCTGCTCGCGACGGGCCGGTGCGCTCACCATTTTTTTCGCAGCACGTCCTTGATCACCTCATTCTCGAGGACT
>NZ_RPFN01000016.1:0-524 GCF_003813845.1 Luteimonas sp. 100069 | reverse complement strand
GCCGAGCTGCTCGAGCTGGTCGAGATGGAAGTGCGCGAGCTGCTGAGCAAGTACGACTTCCCGGGCGACGACACCCCGATCATCCACGGTTCGGCCCGCCTGGCGCTGGAAGGCGACCAGAGCGAGATCGGCGTGCCGGCGATCCTGAAGCTGGTCGAGGCGCTGGACACCTGGATCCCGGAGCCGGAGCGCGACGTCGACAAGGCGTTCCTGATGCCGGTCGAAGACGTGTTCTCGATCTCGGGCCGCGGCACCGTCGTGACCGGCCGCATCGAGCGCGGCGTGATCAAGGTGGGCGAGGAAATCGAGATCGTCGGCATCCGTCCGGTGCAGAAGACCACGGTTACCGGCGTCGAAATGTTCCGCAAGCTGCTCGACCAGGGTCAGGCAGGCGACAACGCCGGTCTGCTGCTGCGCGGCACCAAGCGTGACGACGTCGAGCGTGGCCAGGTGCTGGCCAAGCCGGGTTCGATCAAGCCGCACACCGATTTCGAAGCCGAAGTCTATGTGCTGTCGAAGGACGA
>NZ_RPFN01000015.1:0-960 GCF_003813845.1 Luteimonas sp. 100069 | reverse complement strand
GCGATGAACTCGATGCCGCGATCGCTATGGAACAATGTGCCCTGCGCGGGCTTACGCGTGCGCAGAGCCGCAGCAAGTGCGCGGCAGGTCAGCGTCGTCGTTCGATCCTTGCCCAACGCCCAGCCAAGCAGCCGCCGCGAGTGGCGATCCATGATCGTGGCGAGGTAGCGCCACTCGCCGCGCACCTTGAGATAGGTGACGTCGGCCACCCAGACCTTGTCGATGGCGCTGGCATCCACCGCGTGCGCACGGCTCTCGATGCTGGCGAGAAAACGGGCAAGCCCCGGCCGTCGGCGGTACTGGCGTGCGGAGCAGGCGCGAACGCCTGTTTCCCGCATCAATCGCTCGATCCGGCGCCGGCCGACTGACTCGCCCGACTGGCGCAGGGCTGCATGCACGCGTGGGCTGCCATAGGTCTCGCGGCTCTGTGCATGGACAGCGCGGATCCGGTCGACCAGAACCGCGTCGTCTTGAGCGCGCTGACTTGGCGGTCGCTGCTGCCACGCATAGAAGCCGGATGCGCTGACGCCGTAGAGCCGGCACATCGTTCTCACCGGGCAGGCTTCCTGGTGGTGCGCGATAAAGGCGAAGACGTCGGCTTTCGAGCCGAAGTGAACGCGATGGCTTTTTTTAAAAGGTCATGCTCGACCTGTAGCCGTTCGTACTTCCGCTTCACTTCGCGCAGCGCCTTGAGCTCTGCGGCCACTGTCCTGTCCAGCTCCGTACCCTTGGTCACGATCACTCCCTCGCGGGCCAACCTGCGCCAACGAGACAACATGAAAGGGTGGATGTAAAGCGACTCGGCAACGTCGGCGACGGAGACGCCGGGAAGCTCGCTCAGGCGCACTGCTGTGGCTTTGAACTGGTCGGTGTAACGGTAGGTTGTTCTGGGGCCTGGTGTTGCCATGGGGCGCTCCTGACAGTTAGGTCAGGGTGTCCACTAAAGCGAAGGAACTACCG
>NZ_RPFN01000014.1:0-1095 GCF_003813845.1 Luteimonas sp. 100069 | reverse complement strand
AAGCGGGAAGCGCGCCTCAAGATGAGATCTCCCGGGAGCTTGACTCCCCTGAAGGAACCATCAAGACCAGGTGGTTGATAGGCTGGGTGTGTAAGCACAGCAATGTGTTGAGCTAACCAGTACTAATGATCCGTGTGGCTTGACCATATAACCTCAAGTTGCTTCTAATCGAAGCATCCTTGGCCCGCGATACGTAAGAGTTCGTCCCAAAATGTTCGCTACTTCCCAACCTCTGAGAGCGTGAGCGCTGTCAGTCCCTCTTTCGATCGCATACCTGCGTCGATGATCGGACCGACTTGCGACCCTCCACCCTCTCCCTGGTGACTATAGCTGTATGGAACCACCCGATCCCATTCCGAACTCGGAAGTGAAACGTACATGCGCCGATGGTAGTGTGCATCTAGCATGCGAGAGTAGGTCATCGCCAGGGTTTTTACCCAAAACCCCCGCCGGTATTCCGGCGGGGGTTTTTCTTTGTCTGGAGTTTCGAGCTGCCCGAACGGACATGGAGACACCCGCGGCGTCACGCGGCAGACGGATTTAGTCTGAGCGTGCACAACTTGGACGCCAAGGAGCGGCCGGGATGCCCAGTGCTCCAGATCGCCGGTGCAGAACAGTCCCCTCGTTCTACTCATGCCACGCTCGAGATGCACCCGCTTTTGCCTGCGCAGAGCAGCGCCAGAGTTTCGTTGCAGGAGCGAACCTCGCGTTCGCAGGCCTCGAACGAATTGATACGATTGCAGGCTTCGGGCCTATAGCTCAATGGTTAGAGCAGAGGACTCATAATCCTTTGGTTCCAGGTTCGAGTCCTGGTGGGCCCACCAGCATGAAGTCCGCGCTAGTAGTCCCCGTGTCGGCGATACAGGAGATGGAGAGCGTGGAATGCGCGTGTGTAATGACCCAGCACCTGCTGCACAGGTCAGGCCGCTAAGGCATACGCCTCGGCGGGTGTCTCGACGTCCCCCCGTAATTGAGTAGCGAACTGCTTTGGAGTCCAATCCCCAACGAGAAGGAGATTGGACGTGAAGAAGCGTTTCAGCGAAGAACAGATCATCGGCTTCCTGCGTGAGGCCGAGGCCGGTTTGCCGGTCAAGG
>NZ_RPFN01000013.1:0-4363 GCF_003813845.1 Luteimonas sp. 100069 | reverse complement strand
GGGGGAGAGGGGCTTGAGATTCGCGAGGGACCGGACGCTGCGCCGGGGGCTGCCCTCACCCCAACCCCTCTCCCGGGGGGAGAGGGGCTTGAGAGTTGCGGGGGCCGGACGCTGCGTGGGCGGGTGCCCTCACCCCTCACCCCTCTCCCGGGGGATAGGGGCTTGAGAATCGGGGGGGCCGGACGCGGGGCGAGAGGCGATGGGCTTCAAGTCCGTGTCGCTGAGCCACCCGCGCCGCGCGCCGCGCCGAGCCCCTCTCCCTTTGGGAGAGGGGTGGGGGTGAGGGCAGCCGCCGAGGCGATGCCGACTCGCGCGGGCTGCTGCTCGGCCACCAGAACGTGCGAGTCACCGCGCCAGAACACTCATGGCGCGGCCAAGGCCGCTCAGCCTTCCAGCAGCTGCGCCTTGCGGATCTGCGCGTCCACCGCGGCGATGGCGGTCATGTTGATCACCCGGCGCGGAGTGGCCGACGGGGTGAGGATGTGTGCGGGCTTGTTGACGCCCATCAGGATCGGACCGAGCGCGACGCCGCCGGTCATCATGCGGATCATGTTGTAGGTGATGTTGGCGGCGTCGATGTTCGGGAACACGAACAGGTTGGCGCGGCCGCTGAGCGTGGTGTCGGGCAGCATGCGCCGGCGCAGGGATTCGTCCCAGGCGGTGTCGCCCATCATCTCGCCGTCGAACTCGAGCTTCGGCGCGCGGCGCACGAGGATCTCCCGCACGGCGCGCATCTTGCGTGCGCTCGGGTCGTCGTGGCTGCCGAAGTTGGAGTGCGACAGCAGCGCGATCTTCGGCTCGATGCCGAACAGCTTCAGCCGGTAGGCGGCCTGGATGGTGCTCTCGGCGATCTGCTCGGCGGTCGGGTCGGGCTGCACGTGGGTGTCGACGAAGAACCACAGCCCCTGGTCGTTGACCACGCCGGTCATCGCCGAGGTGCTCTGCAGGCCGGGGTCCAGGCCCAGCACGCTGCGCACGTAGCCGAGCTTCTTGTGGAAGCGGCCGACGATGCCGGTGATCATCGCGTCGGCCTCGCCACGGTCGACCATGATCGCGGCGATCAGCGAGGGACGCGAGCGCAGCAGGTTCTTGGCCGACTCCGGCGTGACGCCACGGCGCGCGGTCATGGCGTGATAGTGCTGCCAGTAGTCGTTGAAGCGCGGGTCGTCGTTGATGTTGGTCAGTTCGAAATCGCGGCCTGCGACCAGGCGCAGGCCGAGTCGCTGGATACGCATCTCGATCACGTCGGGGCGGCCGATCAGCACCGGCGTGGCCAGGCCTTCGTCGACGACGGTCTGCACCGCGCGCAGCACCACTTCCTCCTCGCCCTCGGCGTAGACGATGCGCTGGCGGTCGCTGCGGGCGCGATCGTAGATCGGCTTCATCACCAGGCCCGTGCGATGGATGAACTGGCCGAGCTTCTCGCGATACGCACGCAGATCCTCGATCGGACGCAGCGCGATGCCCGAGTCCATTGCCGCCTGGGCCACGGCCGGCGCGACGATGGTCAGCAGTCGCGCGTCGAACGGACGGGGAATGATGTACTCCGCGCCGAAGCTGGGGATTTCCTCGCCATAGGCGCTGCCCAGGTCGCTGGCTTCTTCCTTGGCCAGCTGCGCGATCGCGTGCACGCAGGCGAGCTTCATCGCCTCGTTGATGCCGGTGGCGCCGACATCGAGCGCGCCGCGGAAGATGTACGGGAAACAGACCGCGTTGTTGACCTGGTTGGGGAAGTCCGAGCGGCCGGTGGCGATGATCGCGTCGGGGCGGATGCGCCTGGCGTCCTCGGGCATGATCTCCGGATAGGGATTGGCCAGCGCCAGGATCACCGGACGCGGCGCCATGGTGGCGACCATTTCCGGCTTGAGGATGCCGCCGGCCGACAGGCCGAGGAACACGTCGGCGCCGTCGACGATCTCGGCCAGCGTGCGCGCGGGTGTGTCGCGGGCGTAGCGGGCCTTGTCGGGATCGAGGTCGGGGCGGCCGGTGTGGATCACGCCGTCGCGGTCGAAGGCGAGGATGTTCTCCGGGCGCAGACCCAGCGCGACCAGCATGTCGAGGCAGGCGATGCCCGCGGCGCCGGCGCCGGTGGTCGCGAGCTTGACCTCCTCGATCTTCTTGCCGGCGATCTCCAGCGCGTTGACGATCGCCGCGCCGACGATGATCGCGGTGCCGTGCTGGTCGTCGTGGAACACCGGAATCTTCATCCGCTCGCGCAGCTTGCGCTCGACGATGAAGCACTCGGGCGCCTTGATGTCCTCGAGGTTGATGCCGCCGAAGGTCGGTTCGAGCGAGGCGATGATCTCGACGAGCTTGTCGGGATCGCGCTCGTCGATCTCGATGTCGAACACGTCGATGCCGGCGAACTTCTTGAACAGCACGCCCTTGCCTTCCATGACCGGCTTGCCGGCCAGCGCGCCGATGTCGCCCAGGCCCAGCACCGCGGTGCCGTTGGAGATCACCGCGACCAGGTTGCCGCGCGCGGTGAGCTCGCTGGCGGCGTTGGGATCCTTGACGATCTCCTCGCAGGCGAAGGCCACACCGGGCGAATAGGCGAGCGCCAGGTCGCGCTGGGTCAGCATCGGCTTGGTCGCGCTGACGGTGATCTTCCCCGGCGGCGACGAGCGATGGTAGTCGAGGGCGGCCTGGCGAAACTCGTCGTTGGACATCGGCTTGGGTCTGCTCGGAAAGAAGAATGCGAAGGCGATTCTAACCTTCTCGCGCGCGGGTCCCTTGCCGCCGGCGTCCTATGCAGGCCGGCGACCGTGTGCATCGCAGCGCGTATTGCGACGCCCTCGCAGGCAGTCGCGCGGTGCCGGCTACAGCTTGTCGAGCCGGATCCGGTTGGCGAACAGCGAGAAAGCCAGCATCCCGGCCAGGCCACCGGCGCGCTCGAGCCACGGTGGCAGCCAGCGCGGCGGCGCCAGCGTGCCGGCCTCGAACAGCGGCGACAGCCGGACGACATCGTCGAGGGTCATCTTGCCGGCGAACAACTGCCGGCACAGCGGCAACTTCCGCTGCGCCAGCGACTGGCGGAAGAAGGTATGCACCTCGATCAGGCCGCGCAGATAGACCGCGTCCTTGGTGAAGGCATGGCCGCCGGTCAGCGGCACCCCGCGGAACACGCGCTGCGCGGATGCGAAGCTCTCGTTCGTCGCCTGGCCTTCGTCGCGGAAATAATCGAACACCTGCAGGAAATCGGCGCCCCTCAGCGCGAGCGCGATCGCCTCGATGCGCAGGCTCACGCGCTTCATGCGGTCGATGTCGATGCTGCCGGTGATCTGCTCGGCGAACACCGCCAGGCCTTCCTGGGTGCAGGTGGTGCGCGGCGACGACATCGCCATGCTCGGCAGCACTGACTGTTCGCGGCCGTTGAGCGCGGTCAGCGAATGCACGAACGCTTCGTGCTGCAGCAGTTGCTCGCGGTCGTGGATCGAATAGCGTGCGTCGCTGCGCAGCCGCAGCCGGTAGGCGCCGGCCGCGGCCTTGGCGATCATTTCCGGGTCGAGTTCGACCGTGATGACGCGCCCGCCGAAATAGGCGTCGAGATCGTTCTGCAGCTGCGCCTGCAGGGTGGACGCATCGAGGGTCGGCCGCTCGGCGGCGGCGAGCAGGCGGGGGTCGAGCTCGTTGGCGATCCGGATGAAGTGGCCCGCCGCGTCGCGGGTGGTCAGCGTGCTCCCGGGCAGGTCCACGTCCGGGCGGCCGTACAGGGCGATCGCATGGCCACAAGCCGCATCGGTGCCCAGCGATTCGAGCAGCTGCGCGGTGATGGTCCAGACCTGCGCCGATTCGGCGATGTAGGCGCCCAGCGGGTGGTCGCGATCGGCGGCCGCGGCAATGGCGTCCAGCTCGCGCCGGGCATCGGAGAAGTCGAGCGCGGGGTAGCGCACCACCGGCATCGCCCGCCGCCCGGCGGCGAGCGCGCCCAGGAACGCCTGCTGGGTCTGCGCCGGCCAGCTCGCCAGACTCAGCAGCCGCAGCCCGCGAGTGGCCGCGACCATGCGCGCATCGAGGACGGCGTGGTGGGCGATGGCGTGGGGCATTCGCGCCTCCGGTGGACGATGCGGTCACGCTAGCCGATCGGGAGCGCCAGTGGGCGTCGGCCCTCACCCCAACCCCTCTCCCAGGGGGGAGAGGGGCTTTGAGCGCGGATCGGAGGCTCGGGCGGGCTGTGTGTTGTCGGGGCTGCGCGGGCTGGGATTGGCGCGGGCGTCGGCCCTCACCCCAACCCCTCTCCCGGGGGGAGAGGGGCTTTGAGCGCGGAGCGGCGGCTCGGGCGGGCTGTGTTGTCGGGGGTGCGCGGGCTTGGGATCGGTGGGCGGTGGCCCTCACCCCAACCCCTCTCCCGGGGGGAGAGGGG
>NZ_RPFN01000012.1:0-5285 GCF_003813845.1 Luteimonas sp. 100069 | reverse complement strand
CTTACACACCCAGCCTATCAACCACCTGGTCTTGATGGTTCCTTCAGGGGAGTCAAGCTCCCGGGAGATCTCATCTTGAGGCGCGCTTCCCGCTTAGATGCTTTCAGCGGTTATCGCTTCCGAACATAGCTACCCGGCAGTGCCACTGGCGTGACAACCGGAACACCAGAGGTTCGTCCACTCCGGTCCTCTCGTACTAGGAGCAGCCCCTCTCAAATCTCCAACGCCCATGGCAGATAGGGACCGAACTGTCTCACGACGTTCTGAACCCAGCTCGCGTACCACTTTAAATGGCGAACAGCCATACCCTTGGGACCGACTACAGCCCCAGGATGTGATGAGCCGACATCGAGGTGCCAAACACCGCCGTCGATATGAACTCTTGGGCGGTATCAGCCTGTTATCCCCGGAGTACCTTTTATCCGTTGAGCGATGGCCCTTCCATACAGAACCACCGGATCACTAAGTCCTAGTTTCCTACCTGCTTGATCCGTCGATCTCGCAGTCAAGCACGCTTATGCCTTTGCACACAGTGCGCGATGTCCGACCGCGCTGAGCGTACCTTCGAGCTCCTCCGTTACTCTTTGGGAGGAGACCGCCCCAGTCAAACTACCCACCATACATGGTCCCCGATCCGGATAACGGACCTAGGTTAGAACGTCAAGCACGACAGGGTGGTATTTCAAGGTTGGCTCCACCACAGCTAGCGCCATGGTTTCAAAGCCTCCCACCTATCCTACACAGACGAACTCAACGTTCAATGTAAAGCTATAGTAAAGGTTCACGGGGTCTTTCCGTCTTGCCACGGGAACGCTGCATCTTCACAGCGATTTCAATTTCACTGAGTCTCGGGTGGAGACAGCGCCGCCATCGTTACGCCATTCGTGCAGGTCGGAACTTACCCGACAAGGAATTTCGCTACCTTAGGACCGTTATAGTTACGGCCGCCGTTTACCGGGGCTTCGATCAAGAGCTTCGCCTTGCGGCTGACCCCATCAATTAACCTTCCGGCACCGGGCAGGCGTCAGACCCTATACGTCCACTTTCGTGTTTGCAGAGTCCTGTGTTTTTGATAAACAGTCGCAGCGGCCTGGTCACTGCGGCCCCCGATCGCTGTAGCCCGCATGGGCCACGATCAAGGGCGCACCTTCTCCCGAAGTTACGGTGCTATGTTGCCTAGTTCCTTCACCCGAGTTCTCTCAAGCGCCTTAGAATTCTCTTCCTACCCACCTGTGTCGGTTTACGGTACGGTCTGCATAAGCTGAAGCTTAGGGGCTTTTCCTGGAAGCGTGGTATCAGTCACTTCGCTCTAATGAGCTCGTCTCGGTGCTCGGAGTTGAAGGGTCCCGGATTTGCCTAAGACCCACTCCTACCGCCTTTCCCCAGGACAACCAACGCCTGGTAGACCTAACCTTCTCCGTCCCCCCATCGCACTTATGCGAGGTGCTGGAATATTAACCAGCTTCCCATCGACTACGCATTTCTGCCTCGCCTTAGGGGCCGACTCACCCTGCGTCGATTAACGTTGCGCAAGGAAACCTTGGGCTTTCGGCGTGCGGGCTTTTCACCCGCATTATCGTTACTCATGTCAGCATTCGCACTTCCGATACCTCCAGCAGACTTCTCAATCCACCTTCAACGGCTTACGGAACGCTCCTCTACCGCGCATATATAAATATATGCACCCCAAGCTTCGGTTTATCACTTAGCCCCGTTAAATCTTCCGCGCAGACCGACTCGACCAGTGAGCTATTACGCTTTCTTTAAAGGATGGCTGCTTCTAAGCCAACCTCCTGGCTGTCTGTGCCTTTCCACATCGTTTCCCACTTAGTGATAATTTGGGACCTTAGCTGTGGGTCTGGGTTGTTTCCCTTTTCACGACGGACGTTAGCACCCGCCGTGTGTCTCCCATGCAGTCTGTCTTGGTATTCGGAGTTTGCAATGGTTTGGTAAGTCGCAATGACCCCCTAGCCATAACAGTGCTCTACCCCCAAGAAGATTCACATGAGGCGCTACCTAAATAGCTTTCGAGGAGAACCAGCTATCTCCGGGTTCGATTAGCTTTTCACTCCTAATCACACCTCATCCCCTACCTTTGCAACGGGAGTGGGTTCGGGCCTCCAGTTGATGTTACTCAACCTTCACCCTGGGCATGACTAGATCACCCGGTTTCGGGTCTATTGCCCGCGACTATGCGCCCTTATCAGACTCGGTTTCCCTTCGCCTCCCCTATACGGTTAAGCTTGCCACGAACAATAAGTCGCTGACCCATTATACAAAAGGTACGCAGTCACTCCTTGCGGAGCTCCTACTGCTTGTACGCACACGGTTTCAGGATCTATTTCACTCCCCTCTCCGGGGTTCTTTTCGCCTTTCCCTCACGGTACTGGTTCACTATCGGTCGGTCAGGAGTATTTAGCCTTGGAGGATGGTCCCCCCATGTTCAGACAGGGTTTCTCGTGCCCCGCCCTACTCAATTTCATCGAAATGGCCCTTTCGCATACAGGGCTGTCACCTTCTATGGCCGGTCTTTCCAGGACCGTTTTGCTAGAACCAAATCGACTTTTGGGCTGTTCCCCGTTCGCTCGTCACTACTCAGGGAATCTCGGTTGATTTCTTTTCCTACGGTTACTTAGATATTTCAGTTCACCGCGTTCGCCTCGTACAGCTATGTATTCACTGCACGATACCTCCTAAGAGGTGGGTTTCCCCATTCGGACATTACCGGATCAAAGCTTGTTGCCAGCTCCCCGATACTTTTCGCAGGCTACCACGTCCTTCATCGCCTCTGACCGCCAAGGCATCCACCGTGTGCGCTTATTCGCTTGACCATATAACCCCAAGTCGCCTCAGGGTCATATTTCTGTCGGTGGGTACAAAGCACCGACGCGAAATACAACGACTCAATTTACTAGGGACTCGAGGTCCCCGCCTTAGCCTCACGACACGTTTGAGTTCTTGTCTCAGACGCTCGCTACTTCCCTATTTTTCAAAGAACCATCGTCAGGCCACAGTGCCTGGCGACATTCAAATCTTGTGTGTGCGCAGCGATCGGTATTCAAAACAAGAGTGGTGGAGCCTGTCGGGATCGAACCGACGACCCCCTGCTTGCAAAGCAGGTGCTCTCCCAGCTGAGCTAAGGCCCCAAAGTGGTGGGTCTGGGAGGACTCGAACCACCGGCCTCACCCTTATCAGGGGTGCGCTCTAACCACCTGAGCTACAGACCCAGTCTCGCTCTTGATTACCAATCGTGCAGGTTACTTATGAGGACGCCTGGACAAGTAATGTGGTCTTGTCTCTAAAGGAGGTGATCCAGCCGCACCTTCCGATACGGCTACCTTGTTACGACTTCACCCCAGTCATCGGCCACACCGTGGCAAGCGCCCTCCCGAAGGTTAAGCTACCTGCTTCTGGTGCAACAAACTCCCATGGTGTGACGGGCGGTGTGTACAAGGCCCGGGAACGTATTCACCGCAGCAATGCTGATCTGCGATTACTAGCGATTCCGACTTCACGGAGTCGAGTTGCAGACTCCGATCCGGACTGAGAGAAGGTTTCTGGGATTGGCTTGCCCTCGCGGGTTTGCAGCCCTCTGTCCTTCCCATTGTAGTACGTGTGTAGCCCTGGCCGTAAGGGCCATGATGACTTGACGTCATCCCCACCTTCCTCCGGTTTGTCACCGGCGGTCTCCTTAGAGTTCCCACCATTACGTGCTGGCAACTAAGGACAAGGGTTGCGCTCGTTGCGGGACTTAACCCAACATCTCACGACACGAGCTGACGACAGCCATGCAGCACCTGTGTTCGAGTTCCCGAAGGCACCAATCCATCTCTGGAAAGTTCTCGACATGTCAAGGCCAGGTAAGGTTCTTCGCGTTGCATCGAATTAAACCACATACTCCACCGCTTGTGCGGGCCCCCGTCAATTCCTTTGAGTTTCAGTCTTGCGACCGTACTCCCCAGGCGGCGAACTTAACGCGTTAGCTTCGATACTGAGTTCCTAATTGAACCCAACATCCAGTTCGCATCGTTTAGGGCGTGGACTACCAGGGTATCTAATCCTGTTTGCTCCCCACGCTTTCGTGCCTCAGTGTCAGTGCTGGTCCAGGTAGTCGCCTTCGCCACGGATGTTCCTCCCGATCTCTACGCATTTCACTGCTACACCGGGAATTCCACTACCCTCTACCGCACTCTAGCCTGCCAGTATCCAATGCAATTCCCAGGTTGAGCCCAGGGCTTTCACATCAGACTTAACAAACCACCTACGCACGCTTTACGCCCAGTAATTCCGAGTAACGCTTGCACCCTTCGTATTACCGCGGCTGCTGGCACGAAGTTAGCCGGTGCTTATTCTTTGGGTACCGTCAGAACAATCGGGTATTAACCGACTGCTTTTCTTTCCCAACAAAAGGGCTTTACAACCCGAAGGCCTTCTTCACCCACGCGGCATGGCTGGATCAGGCTTGCGCCCATTGTCCAATATTCCCCACTGCTGCCTCCCGTAGGAGTCTGGACCGTGTCTCAGTTCCAGTGTGGCTGATCATCCTCTCAGACCAGCTACGGATCGTCGCCTTGGTGGGCCTTTACCCCGCCAACTAGCTAATCCGACATCGGCTCATCTATCTGCGCCAGGCCCGAAGGTCCCCGGCTTTCACCCGTAGGTCGTATGCGGTATTAGCGTAAGTTTCCCTACGTTATCCCCCACAAATAGGCAGATTCCGATGTATTCCTCACCCGTCCGCCACTCGCCACCCAAGGAGCAAGCTCCTCTGTGCTGCCGTTCGACTTGCATGTGTTAGGCCTGCCGCCAGCGTTCACTCTGAGCCAGGATCAAACTCTTCACTTAAAATTTTCGATACGACCGAAGTCGCATCTAATGCTTCGAGTGCAGATGTCTTTCCTGAGCTTCGAACTACTCACCAGCATTTGCATGCTTTTGAATCTTTCTTGCTCTTTCTAGAACGCCTGCTAATGGACTCACACCACCAGCCAGACGTCCGCATAAGTATCCTGCGCACACTGTCAAAGATCTTCGGAAGTGGCCTCAGCGCCTGCTTCCCAGTGCTTCGAAGTTTCCTCCGAAGCGAGCCGCCCATTGTAGCGCGGTTTTCGCTGCCGTCAACACCTCGTTGAGGGTGACTTTTCAGCGGCTTCAGCGTCCGGCCCGAAGGCGTTTCGTTGAAGCGAGCCGCACATATTACCGCGACTTTCGAGTCTGTCAACACCGTGTGAAAGCGTGTTTCCCGTCCCGCCCCGCCCGGTTCGCCGCCCCGAAGAGCAGCCCGC